>JAVQZY010000019.1:0-139363 GCA_033582675.1 Burkholderiales bacterium
ACAGGGAATACGAGACCGAACAGCACCTATCGGGCACCTGCTGATGCAGGGCCTGGAGGACGAACTCGCGCGCGCCGAGGTCGAGCGCCGCGTCGCCTGCGTGATCACCCGCGTCGCGGTGAGCGCCGACGATCCGCAGGCGTTCGCGCGCCCCACGCAACCGATCGGCCCGTTCTTCACCGCCGAGGAAGCCGACCATCTGCGCCGCACGCTCGGCTGGAACATGCGCGAGGACGCGGGCCGCGGCTGGCGCTACGTCGTCGCCTCGCCGCGTCCGAAGCGCATCCTCGACCTCGACGTGATCGCGGCGCTCGCTGCGCAGGGCGTGGCGGTGATCGCCGCGGGCGGCGGCGGCATCCCGATGGTCGCGCGCGCCGACGAGTTCCTACGCCGGCGTGCCGGCGGTGGTGGACGAGGACCTCACGTCGGCACTCCTTGCGCACGCGCTCGGCGCCGACACGCTCCTCATCCTCACCGCGGTGCCGAACGTCGTCGTCGGCTACGGCAAGCCGGGCGCCCGGCCGGACTCGGCGCGCGCGACCGCCTCCGAACTCTGCCGGCCTACGACAGGGACGGTCATTTCGCCGCCGGCAGCATGGCGCCGAAGGTGGAGGCGGCGCTCTGGTTTCTCGCCCGCGGCGGCAAGCGCGCGGTGATCGCCCACCTCGACGATGCGCTCGCCGCCTTCGAAGGCGCGCGCGGCACCCAGGTTTTTCCGGGCTGAGGCGCTCGGGCGCGCCGCGCGCCGCGCGCTCGCGCCCGGCCGACGCGGCCGCGTGATCGCGCGCTTTGCGCGCAGCATCTACGTGGCGACCAGCGGCGGGCTCGCCTGTATCGGCTCGCCGGCGATCGGTCACGGCCCGCTCAACGTGCTCGCGCGCCTCGGAAACGCGCTTCCCGAGCCGGGCGAGCGCCTCGCCTGCGGGCGCGGCACCGTGCGATTTTCCGGCGGACTTGCGCTCGCGCTCGCGGGCGCGAGCACCTGGACGCCGCCGCCGCTACCGCGCGCGCGCCGCGCGCGGCTGCGTCTGCCGCGGATCGCGCCGCCGTTTCCCGAGGCCGCCGCGGCGCTCCAGGCGTGGCTGCGCGCGGGCGGCCGCGGGCCGCTTCCTGCGGCGGTCGGCGGCCTCGTCGGCCGGGGCGCCGGGCTGACGCCGGCGGGCGACGACCTGCTCGGCGGCGCGCTCGTCGCGCTTTGCGCGCTCGGCGAGCGGGCGCTCGCGCGTCGCCTCGCACGGCCGGTGCTCGCCGCCGCGCGCGCCGGCACGCAGCCGCATCAGTCGCGCGCACCTCGCGTGCGCCGCGCAGGGCGAAGCGCACGAGGCGCTGCACGCGGCGCTCGCGGCGATCCTCGACGGCGGCCGAGGGCTGCGGCGCGCGCTCGTCGCGCTCGCGCGCGTCGGTCACAGCTCGGGCCGCGACGCGCTCGCCGGCGCGCTCCTCGCCCTCAGCGCGCGGCGAGCGCGTATTCGAGCGCGACGTTTTCCGGCGCGAGCCACGCCGACAGCTCCTCGATGAGGCGCGCCTCGGGGCGCACGCGCCAAGCGTCGCCGAGCGCGAGCTCGCAGCGGCCGGCGCCGTTCTCGTAGCGCACGAGCACCGGGCAGCCGCCCTCGGCGCGATACGGCGCGAGCGCCTCGCGCAGCCGCGCGGCGACGCTCGGCGCGCGCGCCGCGCCGTCGAGCGCGAGGCGCAGCCGCGCACCGAAGCGTTCGCGCAGCGTCGCAAGGTCGTAGATCTCCTCGGCGATCACGCGCGCGCCGCCGGCGAACTCGTCGCGCTGCACGCGCCCGGCGACAACGAGCAACGCATCCTCCTTCAGCCGCTCGCGGTGCTGCTCGAACAGCTCGCCGAACACGCTCACCTCGACCTGCCCGGTTCCGTCTTCGAGCACGACCGACGCCATGCGCCCGCGGCGCGTCATCTGCACGCGCAGCGACGCGGCGACCCCCGCGACCCAGGCGCGATCCGCGGTCGCGAGCCTGCCGAGCGGCGTGCGCGGAAAGCCGGCGAGCGCCCGCTCGTGCACCGAGAACGGGTGCGCCGATAGGCAGAAGCCGAGCGCCGCTTTTTCCTCCGCGAGCGTGCGCTCGAGCGACCAGGGCGGCGCCTCGACGAGCGCAAGCCGCCCCGCCTGCCGACCCTCGGGCTCGCCGAACAGGCTCGCCTGCCCCGCGGCGCGCGCATCCCGCTCGGCGGCCTCGAGCGCCCGGCCGACCGAGGCGAGCAGGCTCGCGCGGTTGGAGGCGAGCGCATCGAACGCCCCGGCGCGAACGAGCGCCTCGATCGCGCGCCGGTTGACGATGCGCTTGTCCACGCGCCGGCAAAAATCGTACAGATCGACGAACGGGCCGGCGCGGCGCGCCGCGAGGATCGCCTGCACCGCGGCCTCGCCGGTGCCGCGCACCGCCCCGAGGCCGTAGCGGATCGCGGCGGCGTCCACCGGCACGAACTCGTAGTCCGAAGCGTTGATGTCGGGCGGCAGGATGCGCATGGCCGTTGGCGATCGCGTCGTCGTAGAACTGGCGCACCTTGTCGGTGTCGTCCATCACCGCCGAAAGGTTCGCCGCCATGAACGCGGCCGGATGGTGGCGTCTTGATGTACGCGGTCTGGTAGGCGAGCAGCGCGTAGGCCGCGGCGTGCGACTTGTTGAAACCGTAGCCCGCGAACTTCGCCATCAGGTCGAACAGCTGCATCGCTTTCGCGCGCGGCATGCCGTTTCGCTCCGCGCCGGCGACGGAAGGCGTCGCGCTGCGCGGCCATCTCCTGCGGGCTTCTTCTTGCCCATCGCGCGGCGCAGGAGATCGGCGCCGCCGAGCGTGTAGCCGGCGATCGCCTGCGCGATCTGCATCACCTGCTCCTGATAGACCATGATCCCGTAGGTCGGCGCGAGGATCGGCTCGAGCCGCGGATCGAGGTACTCGACGCGTTCTGTCGGCCGTGCTTGCGCTGGATGAAGTCGGGAATCAGATCCATCGGCCCGGGACGGTAGAGCGCGACGAGCGCGATCACGTCCTCGAACCGGTCCGGGCGCGCGCGCTTGAGCAGCGTCGCGCATGCCGCGCGATTCCAGCTGGAACACCGCGGTGGTGTTGCCCGAGGCGAGGAGCCGATAGGTCTCGGCGTCGTCGAGCGGGATCGCCTCGAGCGCGAAGTCCGGACTGCCCGAGCCGGCGCACGTGGCGCTGCGCGCGGTCGAGAATGGTGAGCGTCGCAAGGCCGAGAAAATCGAACTTCACCAGGCCGATCTTTTCGACGTCGTCCTTGTCGAACTGCGAGATCGCCTGCGCGCCGCCCTCGGCAGCGTAGAGCGGACAGAAGTCGGTGAGCCTGCCCCGGCGCGATCAGCACGCCGCCGGCGTGCATGCCGACGTTGCGCACGAGCCCTTCGAGCTTTTCCGCGCAGGCGCAAGCAGGTCGCGCACCTCCTCCTCGTTGCGCTCGCGCTCGGCAAGGAGCGGGCTCCATTTCGCAGCGCCTCGGCGAGCGTGATCGCTGCGGCCCGGCTGGAACGGCACGAGCTTCGCGATCTGGTCGCAGAAGCTGTAGGCCGAGGTCGAGCACGCGGCCGACGTCGCGCACCACCGCACGTGCCGCCATCGTGCCGAAGGTGGCGATCTGCGCGACCGACTGCTCGCCGTACTTCCTGCGCACGTACTCGATCACGCGGTCGCGCCCCGTCCTGGCAAAAATCGATGTCGAAGTCGGGCATCGAGACGCGCTCCGGGTTGAGGAACCGCTCGAAAAGAAGGTCGTAGCGCAGCGGATCGAGGTCGGTGATGCCGAGCGCGTAGGCGACGAGCGAGCCGGCGCCCCGAGCCGCGCCCGGGGCCCACCGGCACGCCGTTCGCGCTTGCGCCCAGCCGATGAAGTCGGCGACGATCAGGAAGTAGCCCGCGAAACCCCATCGCGACGATGGTCGCGAGCTCGAATTCCAGGCGCGCGCGCGTAGCGCGGCGCCTCGGCGGCGCGGCGCAGCCGGATCCGGATAAAGGCTGCGCAAGGCGCGCGTCGAGCCCGCGCTCGGCCTGCTCGCGCAGATAGCGCTCGACGCCGACGCCGCCCGGCGTCGGAAACTCGGGCAGGCGGTTGCGGCCGAGTTCGAGTCTCGAGGTTGCAGCGGCGCGCGATCTCTACCGCGTTTTCGAGCGCCTGCGGCACGTCGGCGAACAGCCGCGCCATCTCCTGCTGCGTCTTGAAGTACTGCTCGCGGCGTGAAGCGGCGCGGCCGGCGCTGGTCGCCGAGCGCGTAGCCGTGCGGCGATGCACACGCGCGCCTCGTGCGCCTTGAAGTCCTCGGGCGCGAGAAACTGCACCGGGTGCGTCGCGACCACCGGCAAGCCGGTGCGCACCGGCGAGCGCGAGCGTGCGCGCAACGAGCGCTTCCCCCGGCGGGGCGCCGGCGCGCTGGATCTCGAGGTAGTAGCGGCCCGGAAAGCGCTGCGCCCAGGCGCGCGCAAGGCGCTCTGCGGCGGCGTCCTGGCCGGCCGCGAGCGCATGGCCGACGTCCCCGGCGGCGAACCCCGAGAGCGCGATCAGGCCGTCGGTGCCGAGCTCCTCGAACCAGGCCGGGGCGATCTCGCCGCGCCCGCGGTAAGCGTTCTTCAGCCAGGCACGCGTCAGCAGTTCGCACAGCCGCCGGTAGCCCGGTTGCGATGCGCACAGAAGCAGGAGCCGATACGGCTTTTCGCGATCGGCGTCGTTCTGCAGCCAGCAGTCGGCGCCGACGATCGGCTTCACGCCGGCGGCGCGCGCCGCGCCGTAGAACTTCACCATGCCGAAGAGGTTCGCGCTGTCGGTGAGCGCGAGCGCCGCCATGCCGTCGGCCGCCGCCCGCGCGACCGCCGCTTCGATCCGCACCACGCTGTCGGTTATCGAGTACTCGCTGTGCAACCGCAGGTGGACGAAGCGCGGAGCGGGCATCGCGAAAAAATTCTAGCACCCGGTCCGCCGCGAACCGTTCGCGCGCGCCGCGGTCGAAGACGGTATGCGCGCACACGCGAAGCTTGCGATCGTCGCCCTCGGCGCGCTCGTCGCGTGGGCGAGCGCCGCGCTCGCGCCGGCGCAGTCGCTGCGCGAAGAACGCGAGCGCGCCTGGAGCGAGGCGCTCGCCGCGCAGAAAGCGCTCGAAGAGGCACGCCGCCGGCGCGACGAGGGCGTCGAGCCGCAGCCGGGCGAGCGGCTCGGCACGGTCGGCGGCCGGAGCCGGCTCACCGACGCGTATTTCGCGCGCCAGCGAGCGCTCGAGGACGAGGTGCGCGCGGCCGAGGCGCGCCTCGCGCGCGCCTACGAGCGCTGGAACGCGCTCAAGTAGCGCCGCCGCGGCACGGTCGCGCTGCTACCATCGGCAGCGCATGAATCTGGCGCTCGCCGCGCTGCTTGCCGGCGCGACCTGCATCGCGCTCTCGCCGATCTGGGTGCGGCTCGCCGACGTCGGGCCGACCGCGAGCGCGTTCTGGCGCGTCGCGCTCGCCGCGCCGCTGCTGTGGCTGCTCGCCGCCGCCGCCGAACGCCGGCGAGCCGCGCCGCGCCTGCCGGCGCGCGGCTGCGTGCTCGCGGGACTCGCTTTTGCCGGCGACCTCGCGTTCTGGCACTGGTCGATCGCGCTCACCTCGGTCGCCAATTCGACGCTGCTCGCCAATCTCGCGACGCTGTTCGTCACGCTCGCCGCCTGGCTTTTCTGGCGCGAGCGGCCGAGGCCGCTTTTTCTCGCAGGTCTCGCCGCGGCGCTCGCCGGCGTCGCGATGCTCGTGCGCGCGAGCCTCGCGTGGTCGCCGAGCGCGCTCCTCGGCGATGCGCTCGGCGTGCTCACCGCAGCGTTCTACGCCGGGTACCTGCTCGCGATGAAGTCGGTACGCGACCGCGGGGCGCCGACCGTGCGCCTGATGGCGGTCACGAGCTCGATCACCGCGCTCGCGCTCCTTCCGCTCGCGCTCGGCTCGGGCGAAGCATTGCTGCCGGGCACGGGCGAAGGCTGGCTCGTGCTCGCGGGGCTCGCCTGGATCTCGCACGCCGGCGGCCAGGGCCTGATCGCCTGGTCGCTCGCGCACCTGCCGGCGGCGTTCTCGTCGGTGAGCCTGCTTTTTCAACCGGTGATGGCGGCGGCGTTCGCCTGGTTGCTGCTCGCCGAGCCGCTCGCGCCGCTTCAGGTCGCCGGCGGCGCAGTCGTGCTCGCCGGCATCTGGCTCGCGCGGCGCGGCTCGGCCTAGCGCCCAGTCGTCAGACGAGGAGCGCCTGCGGCACGCCAACGTGCCGCTCGATGCGGCCGATCGTGTACACCGTTTCGCCCGCAGCCGAAAGGAGCGCCGTGGCGCGCTCGGCGTGCGCGGCATCGACCACCACCGCCATGCCGATGCCGCAGTTGAAGACGCGCCACATCTCGGTCTCGGCGATGCCGCCTGCGCGCTCGAGCCAGTCGAACAGCGCCGGCCGCGGCCAGGCGCGCTTTTCGATCACCGCGCGCGTGCCCGGGGGGAGGATGCGCGGCAGATTGCCGGGAATGCCGCCGCCGGTGATGTGCGCAAGGCCCTTCACCGGCACCGCCTCGAGCAGCGCGAGCACCGGTTTGACGTAGATGCGGGTCGGTGCGAGCAGGATCCACCCCCGCGGGCGGCGCGGCGCGCTCGAGCACGCGTCGGATGAGCGAATAGCCGTTCGAATGCGCGCCGCTCGAGGCGAGCCCGAGCACGGTATCGCCCGGCGCGATCGCGCGACCGTCGACGATGCGGCTCGCCTCGACGACGCCGACGCAGAAGCCGGCGAGGTCGTACTCGCCTGGGGAATACATGCCGGGCATCTCGGCGGTTTCGCCGCCCACGAGCGCGCAGCCGGCGAGCTCGCAGCCGCGCGCGACGCCGCGGATCACCTCGGCGGCGACGCCCGGGTCGAGCCGGCCGCAGGCGAAATAGTCGAGAAAGAAAAGCGGCTCGGCGCCCTGCACGAGCACATCGTTCGCGCTCATCGCGACGAGGTCCACGCCGACGGTGTCGTGACGCCCGGCGGCGAACGCGAGCTTGAGCTTGGTGCCCACACCGTCGGTGCCGGCCACGAGCACCGGCTCGCGGTAACGCGCCGGGATGCGACAGAGCGCGCCGAAGCCGCCGATGCCGGCGAGCACCTCGGGGCGCATCGTGCGCGCCGCAAACGGCCGGATCGCCTCGACGAGGCGATCGCCCGCCTCGATGTCCACGCCGGCGTCGCGGTAGGAAAGTCCGTCGGCCATCGCGGGCTAGAATTCGACCATGGCCGCGGACGATTCTACGTGAAATGACCGGTGCGGCTGCCGGACCGCGGCGCGCGCAGGCGTAGGGCGCGGACGATGCGTCAGCTCGCGCTTCCGCTGTCGCCGCCGGGCGAACCGACGCTCGAGAACTTCGTGCCGGGCGCGAACGCCGAGCTGCTCGCCCGGCTGCGCGCGCTGCTCGAGGGCCGTCTCGCCGAAAGCGTGCTCTATCTCTGGGGCACGCCCGGCAGCGGCCGCACGCACCTGCTGCGCGCCTGCGCGCGCGCGGCGCGCGCCGTCGCCGACGACGTCGAAACGCTCGACGAGACGGCGCAGATCGCGCTCGTCACCGCGATCGACGCCGCGCGCGCCGAGGGCGGCACGGTGCTCGCCGCGGGCGCCGCGCCGCCCGCGCGGCTTCGGCTGCGTGCGGACCTCAGGAGCCGCCTCGCCTGGGGGCTCGTCTACGAGGTGAAGCCGCTCGACGACGAGCAGCGCGCGGCGTACCTGCGTGCCGAAGGCGCGCGCCGCGGGCTTCGCGTCGGCGACGAGGTGGTGCGCTACCTGCTCGCGCACGCGCGCCGCGACCTGCCGACGCTCGTCGCGCTGATGGAACGGCTCGACCGCACCGCGCTCGAGCGGCAGCGCCCGCTCACGCTCGCGCTCGTGCGCGAGGCGCTCAGGACGCTCGCATGAGGCTCGCGCTCTTCGACCTCGATCACACGCTGCTCGCCGGCGACAGCGACTACGAATGGGGCCAGTTCCTCGTCGATCGCGGGGTGCTCGCGCGCGAGGAATACGAAGCGCAGAACGCCGCCTTCTACGCGCAGTACAAGGCGGGCACGCTCGACATCCACGAATTCCTCGGCTTCGCGCTGCGCCCGCTCGCCGACCACAGCGACGCGGACCTCGCGCGCTGGCACGACGAGTTCATGGCCGAGCGCATCCGGCCGATGATTTCGGCGCGCGCGCGCGCGCTCGTGCGCGAGCACCTAGACGCGGGCGACCTGTGCGCGATCGTCACAGCGACGAACCGCTTCGTCACCGCGCCGATCGCGCGCGAGTTCGGCGTGCCGCATCTGGTGGCGACCGAACCGGAGCGCGCGAACGGCCGCTACACCGGCCGCGTCGCCGGCACGCCCTGCTTCCGCGAGGGCAAGGTGCGCCGCGTCGAGGAGTGGCTCGCCGCCCGCGGCCGAACGCTCGCCGACTTCGCCGAAAGCGCGTTCTACAGCGATTCGCACAACGATCTGCCGCTCCTTGAGCGCGTGACGCGCCCGGTCGCCGTGGACCCCGACCCGCGGCTTGCCGCGGTCGCGCGCGCGCGCGGCTGGCCGGTGATTTCCCTGCGATAATCCGCGCCCGCGATGATCCGGCGCTTCATCCGGCGCGTGCTCGGCCTGGACGAGGCGACGCCCGCGCGCGTGCCGCGTGCGCGCCACGGCATCGCCCGCGAACGCATCAGCCCGGCCGCGCGCAAGGTCTGCGAAGTGCTCGCCGCGCACGGCTACGCCGCCTACGTCGTCGGCGGGGCGGTGCGCGACCTGCTCCTTGGCATCGCGCCGAAGGATTTCGACGTGGCGACCGACGCGCGCCCCGAGCAGGTGAAGCCCCTCTTTCGCCGCGCGCTGCTGATCGGCCGGCGCTTTCGGTTGGTGCACGTGATTGTCGGCGGCGAGACGGTCGAAGTGTCGACCTTTCGCGGCAGCGCGAACGGCGAGGCGCAGGGCGACGACGACGGCCTGGTCCGCGACGAGCACGGACGCGTGCTGCGCGACAACGTCTTCGGCACGCAGCAAGAGGACGCGCGGCGGCGCGACTTCACGATCAACGCGCTCTACTACGACCCGGCGACCGAGGAGGTGGTCGATTACCACGGCGGCCTCGCCGACCTGAAAAAGCGGGTGCTGCGCATGATCGGCGATCCGGAGGCACGCTACCGCGAGGATCCGGTGCGGATGCTGCGCGCGGTGCGCCTTGCGGCGAAGCTCGGCCTGACGATCGACCCGGCGACGCGTGCGCCGATCCGGCGCCTTGCGCCGCTCCTTGAGCACGTGCCCCCGGCGCGGCTGTTCGAGGAGATGCTGAAGCTGCTCCTTTCGGGGCACGCGAGCGCCTGCCTGCGGCAGCTGCGCGACGAGGGCCTGTCGCACGGGCTGCTGCCGCTGCTCGACGTCATCCTCGAGCAGCCGCTCGGCGAGCGGTTCGTGACGCTCGCGCTCGCGCAGACCGACGAGCGCGTGCAGACCGGGCGCCCGGTGTCGCCGGCGTTTCTGTTCGCCGCGCTGCTCTGGCATCAGGTGCTCGCGGCCTGGCGCGCGCGCGAGCGCGCGGGGCTGCGGCCGATCCCGGCACTCGCAGCGGCGATGGACGAGGTGCTCGAGACGCAATGCGAGAAACTGGCGATCCCGCGGCGTTTCACCGCGACGATGCGCGAGATCTGGGCGATGCAGCCGCGCTTCGAGCAGCGCAGCGGCAGCCGCCCGCTGCGCCTGCTCGAGGCGCCGCGCTTTCGCATGGGGTACGACTTTCTCGCACTGCGCGCGGCGAGCGGCGAAGTGCCGGCGGAACTGGAGAACTGGTGGCGCGCGTTCCAGAGCGCCGACGCCGAGACGCGCCGCGCGATGCTCGCGCCGCCGCCCGCGCCCGCGAAGCGCCGCCGCCGGCGCCGGCGCGCGCGCAAGGCGGCCGCTGCCGCCTCGGCCCCGGCCCCGGCCCCGTGACGCGCGCCTACGTCGGCCTCGGATCCAACCTCGAGGATCCGCGCGCGCAGATCGAGCGCGCGTTCGAGGCGCTCGCGCGCCTGCCGCGCACGCGGCTTGCGGCGCGCTCGAGCGTCTATCGCAGCGCGCCGCTCGGCGACGTCGAGCAACCGGAGTTCCTGAACGCGGTCGCCGCGCTCGACACCGGCCTCGACGCGCACGCGTTGTTCGCCGCGCTGCGCGCGATCGAGGAGCGCCACGGCCGCACGCGGCCGTTTCCCGGCGCCCCGCGCACCCTCGACCTCGACCTGCTGCTCTACGGCGAGGAAGCGTTCGCCAGCGCCGAGCTCGCGGTGCCGCACCCGCGGATGCACGAGCGCGCGTTCGTGCTCGCGCCGCTCGCCGAGATCGCCCGCGAGGCGCGCGTGCCGGGCCGCGGGCCGGTGCTCGCGCTGCTCGCGGCCTGCGCCGGCCAGCGCATCGAGCGGTTGCCGTGAGCCTGCCGCCCGGGGTGCGCTTTCTCGCCGTCGAAGGGCCGATCGGCGCCGGCAAGACGTCGCTCGCGCGGCGGCTCGCCGAGGCGTTCGCCGCCGACCTGTTGCTCGAGGCGCCGGAGGAGAACCCATTTCTCGAGCGCTTCTACGCGGACATGGCACGCTATGCGTTGCCGACGCAGCTCTTCTTCCTCTTCCAGCGGCTCCGCCAGCTCGAGCCGCTCGCGCAACCGGGCCTGTTCGACCGCCCGGTGATCGCCGATTTCCTGTTCGACAAGGATCCGCTGTTCGCGCGCCTGACGCTCGCGGCCGACGAGCTCGCGCTCTACGAGCGCGTGTACGCGGCGCTCGCGCCGCGGGTGCCGGCGCCCGATCTGGTCGTCTACCTGGATGCGCGCCCGCGCACCCTCGCCGAGCGCGTGCGCCGGCGCGCCGCGGCCTGGGAGCGCGGCTTGGACGAAGCGTACCTTGCGCGCCTCGCCGAAGGCTACGCCCGGTTCTTTTATCATTACACCGCCGCCCCGGTGCTCGTCGTGAACTCCGAAAACCTCAACTTCGTCGACCGCGACGCGGATTTCGCGCTGCTCGTCGAACGGCTGCGCGGCATGAAGAGTCGCCGCGAGTACTTCAGCGTCGGCTGAGGCACGATGCGGATCGTGCACACCGTCGCCGAACTGCGCCGCGCGCTCGCGTCGCACCCGGCGCGCGCGTTCGTGCCGACGATGGGCAATCTGCACGAGGGGCACCTGTCGCTCGTTCGCATCGCGCGCGCGCACGCGCCCTGCGTCGTCGTGAGCATCTTCGTCAACCGGCTGCAGTTCGGTCCGAACGAGGACTTCGACCGCTACCCGCGCACGCTCGAGGCCGACTGCGCGAAGCTCGCGGCCGAAGGCGTGGACGTCGTCTTCGCGCCCGACGAGCGCGAGCTTTATCCCGAGCCGCAAGCCTACATCGTCGAGCCGCCGCCGATCGCGAACGAGCTGGAGGGCCGTTTCCGGCCGCGCTTTTTCCACGGCGTCGCCACCGTGGTGCTCAAGCTGTTCAACTGCGTGCAGCCGCAGCTCGCCGTCTTCGGCAAGAAAGACTACCAGCAGCTTCACATCGTGCGCGGCATGGTGCGCCAGTTCGATCTGCCGATCGAGATCGTCGCGGGCGAGACGGTGCGCGAGGCCGACGGCCTCGCGATGAGCTCGCGCAACAGCTATCTGTCGCCGGCCGAGCGCGCCGAGGCGCCGCGGCTCTACCGGTTGCTGCGCGACGTACGTTCGGCCGACGATTGCGGGCGCGCCGCACGCGCGCTCGCCGAGGCGGGCTGGCAGGTGGATTACGTCGAGCTTCGCCGGCGGGCGGATCTTGCGCCGCCGGCGCCGGGCGAGCGCGAGCTCGTCGCGCTCGCCGCCGCGCGCCTCGGCGGCACGCGGCTGATCGACAACGTCGAGCTCTAGACCGGGTAAGGGTCGAAGGTCACCGCCTCGACCGCGCAGCCCATCGCGCGCGCGATCGACTCCACCGCCTCGTCGTCCAGCCGGACCGGCTCGTAGTCGGCTTCGGCGCCCTTTGCCGCGAGGAACGCCCTGGCGGCCGCTTCGGTGTTCCAGGTGACGACCGGGTCGGGTGTCACGCCCTCGACCCTGCGGCAAATCGGAAAACCGTCGGACTTGTGAACGATCGCGTACATGCACGCCTCGCGCCACCCTGCGCCGGGAATCGGCGCAACTCTAACCGATGTCGCGCAGCGCGGCTACCGCCGCCGGCGCGCGTTCAGAAGCCGGCGACGCCGCCGTCGCTGCGCGGATCGGCCGCGCCCTCGAGGACGCCGTCGGCCGCGCGCACCGCCGCCCCCGCGTGCCCCATGCGCTCGTCGAACTCGCCGAGCAGCTCGAGCGCGTGCCCGCGCGCGCGCAGCGCCGCGACGACGTCCGCTCCGAACCGCGCTTCCAGCTTGAGCGTCTCGGAGGCCGACCCCCAGGTGCGACCGAGCAGCCAGCGCGGCGCCCGGATCGCTTCGCCGAGCGGCCGGCCGAAGACCGCGTAGCGCGTAAACACCGCCGCCTGCGTCTGCGGCTGCCCGTCGCCGCCCATCGTGCCGTAGACCATCGTGCGACCGTCGCGAAGGCGCGCCGCCGCCGGGTTGAGCGTGTGAAACGGCTTCTTGCCCGGGCGCAGCCGGTTGACGTCCGTCTCGGCGAGCGAAAAGCTCGCGCCGCGGTTCTGCCAGTTGACGTGCGTGCCGGCGAGCACCACCCCGGAGCCGAACTCGTGATAGAGACTCTGGATGAAGCTCACGGCGCGCCCGGCGCCGTCGATGACGCCCATCCAGACCGTGCCGCCGGGCGCGCTCGCGCCGGGCCAGGGGCGCGCGCGCGCAGGATCGATGCCGGCGGCAAGGCGCGCGAGCCGCGCCGGGTCGAGCAGCGCCTGCGGCTCGACCGTCATGTCCGCCGGATCCGTGAGGTGCGGGTCGCGGATGTCGCGGAACGCCGCCTTGGTCGCCTCGACCACCGCGTGCACGTGATCGGCGCTGTCGCAGCGCAGGCGCTCGAGTCCGAGGCGGTCGAGGATGCCGAGGATCGCGAGCGAGACCGCCCCTTGCGTCGGCGCGCTCGTGTTGTAGAGCGTGCCGGCGCTGTGCGCGAGTTCGAGCGGGCGCGCTTCGCGCGCCCGGTAGTCCTCCAGGTCCGCGAGCGCGAGCGGGCTGCCGAGCGCGGCGAGGTCCTGCGCGATCGAGCGCGCGACCTCGCCGCGGTAGAAATCCGCAAGCCCCGCCTCGGCGAGCCGCCGCAGCGTCGCACCGAGCACCGGCTGGCGAAGCAGCGTGCCGGCGCGGGGCGCCTCGCCGCCGGGAAGAAACCGCGCCGCAAAGCCCGGCAACGGCGCGAGCTCGGCGCCCTTTGCACCGAGGGTCGCGGCGAGACTCGCGGCGACCGGCACCCCCTGCTCGGCGTAATGGATCGCGTCTTCGAGGAGCCGCGCGAGCGGCAGGCGCGCACCCCAGTACGCGCGCGCGAGGGCGAGCGCGCAATCCCAGCCGGCGACCGCGCCGGCGACGGTGTTCGCCGCGAGCGGGCCGCGCACCGGAACGGCGTCGAGGCCCTGCGCGCGGTAGAACGCGACGGTCGCCGCGCGCGCCGCCGGGCCGCTCGCGTCGATCGCGACCGGGGGCCGATCGGGCGAAAGGATCAGCCAGAACGCGTCGCCGCCGATCCCGTTCATGTGCGGATAGACGACCGCGATTGTCGCCGCCGCCGCCACCGTCGCCTCGACCGCGTTGCCGCCTTCGCGCAGCACCGCGAGCGCGGACTGCGCCGCGAGCGCATGCGGCGCCACCGCGATGCCGCGCCGCGCGTAGCTCGCGGGAATCACGCCGGGCGCGCCTCGAGCGGCGCCGCGCGCACGACGGCGACCGCGCCGTGCGGCGCGCGCAACCATTCGCTCAGCCAGGGCCAGGCGAGCGCGCCGACGCGCCGACCGAAGAACCCGAAATGGCCGATCCGGCGCACGCCGAGCGTCTCGGGGCGCCACTCGACGTGCTGGGGCGCAAGCCGCGGGTAATAGCCGAGCAGTCGGCGGGTGCCCGCGGCCGTCGCGAACGCGTCGTCGCTGAAGCGCAGGACGAGCGCCGGGCGCGCGAGCGACGCGCAGCGCGCAAGCAGCCGCTCGGTGCGCTCGTCGGCGCCGGCGGCCGAGCGCACTTCGGCGCGGCGGCGCGAGGCCCACTGCAGCGCCACGCCGGCGGGTAAGTCGTCGCCGAGCCCCAGCCGGCGCGCCGGGAAATAGCCGACGAGGCGCGTGAGCGCCGGCATCACGCCGTGCCAGAGCAGCGCCATCGGCAGGCGGTAGAGCCGGCGGTAGTCGCCGTAATAGCCGGTGTGCGCGCCGACGAGGACGAGGCGCGCCTGCTCGCCGGCGTTTTCCGCGCCGCCGAAGAGGAGCGCGCCGACCGAATGCGCGATCCCGATCAACTCCGCGGTCGGATAGCGCGCGCGCAGCCAGGCGATCGCCGCGCTGCAGTCGTATTCGGCCCAGTCTTCGACCTGCGCGCGAAACCCGCGCAGCGTCGGCGGGCGCGAGGCGCCGATTCCGCGGTAGTCGTAGAGCAGCACCGGAATGCCTTCGCGCGCGAGAAAGCGCGCGAGCCGCCGGTAGTAGCGCGCCGGGATGCCCGCGCCCCCGTGCACGAGGGCGACCCGCTGCGCGGGCGCCTCGGCGCGCGGCCGATACAGACAGGCGCCGAGCGCACAGCCGTCGGCGGCGGTCAGCCGCACGGGCTGTTCCTCGACCCCCGGGTCGGCCTCGTCGTCAAGATCCGCTGGTACCGGCCGCATCGTGTGCGAGAGCCGCGCGCCGGCATCGCGAACGCTCGCCCGCGCGCGTGGTGCGAATGATACAAGGGCCATCGCGCGCGCTTTGCGCCGATGCGTGCATTTGCGCGGGCAACATCGGCGGCGTCTAATGGATCCCGACGGCGTCGGGCGGCCCGGCGCCGAAGGATCGGTCGTTTTCCGTACGAGCACTTGGGAGGACAGCCATGACGAGCATGAACGACGTCGCGGGCCTGCGGCTCGCCTGCGCGACGTACCCGGAACTGGAATACGAGTTCGAGCCGGCGATCGGCACGGTCTGGGGCTACATGCGCCAGCGCGGCATCCCGTGCTTCACGCCCGGGCTGCTCAAGTCGATCCGGGATTTCGGCGATGCGCTGCGCGCCGGCGGCGGCACCGTCGAGTGCGAAGGCACGCGCTACAAGGTGCACTACTACGTCGCCGCCTCGCGCGTGCCGCGCGTGTTCAACCTCGGCGGCGACATCGGCCTGTTTCTGCTGCTCATCAAGGCGCGCGATCGCGACGCGCTCGCGCGCTACGCCGCGCTGTGCATCGACAACATCCACGCGCGCGTGCAGAACTACGGTTGTCCGGAACTGACGACGATTTCGCTCGTGCAGGGCGAAGCGTTGGGCGGCGGCTTCGAAACCGCGCTCGCGTCCGACGTCATCGTCGCCGAGGAATCGGCCACGATGGGACTGCCGGAGATCCTGTTCAACCTGTTCCCCGGCATGGGCGCCTACAGCCTGCTTGCGCGGCGCGTCGGCCCGCGGCTCGCCGAGGAGCTGATCCTCTCCGGGCGCGTGCTGCCGGCGGCGCGCCTGCACGAGATGGGCATCGTCGACGTGCTCGCAAAAGACGGCGAAGGCGAGGCGGCGGTGCGCGACTGGATCCTGAAGAACGCGCGCCGTCGGGTCGGATTCCAAGCGGTGATGCAGGCGCGCAAGCAGGTGTTCCCGCTCACGCGCGCCGAGCTGGACGCGGTGGTCGGCACCTGGGTCGAGTGCGCGATGCGCCTGGAGGAGCGCGATCTGCGCATGATGGAGCGGCTCTTGCGCGCCCAGCAGGAGCGCCTCGAGCGCGGCGCTCGCCTCACCGTCGGCGCCCCCCGGCTCGCGGTGGCCGCGCGCTAGATCGCCGAGCTGCGGCGCTCGCGCAGAAACGCGTCGAGCGCGGCGCGGGTCGTGGCGAGCTCCTCGCGCAGCGATTTCAGCAGCGCGGGCGCGCGCAGCTTGATCTCGGCGTCCGACAGCCGCCCGATGTCGCGGCAGAGCGCGGTGAGCCGCTCGGCGCCGATGCTCGCTGCCGAGCCCTTCATCGCGTGCAGGTGGTTGCGGAACTCGCTCGCGTTGCGCGCGGCGAGCGCCGCCTCGAGCCGGCCGAGGAGCGCGGCGTTGTCGGCGTTGAACACGCCGATCAGCTTGTCGAGGAAAGCGGGCGAGGACCCGAGCTCTTCGAGGTCGCGCAGCGTCTGCGGATTGATCACCGGCGCGGCGCCCGCCGGCGCCTCGGCGGCGGGCGGCGCCGGTTCGGCCGCGCGCGGCGGCGCGACCCGCGCGGCGCAAAGCGCCTGGATCTGATCGAGCAGCTTCGCCGCCTCGACCGGCTTGCCGAGAAACGCGTCGGCGCCCGCATCGAGGCTTTCCTGCTTCGCCTCGGGCGTGACGTCCGCGGAGAGGACGACGACCGGCAGGTGCGCCGCGCTCGTCAGCCGGATCGCCTTCACCAACTCCGGGCCGCTCATGCCGGGCATGTTGCGGTCGACGATCGCGACGTCGTAGCGCGCCGCCTCGAGCGCGCCGAGCGCGCGCTCGCCGTCGGGCACGAGCGTCGCGACGTGCCCGGCCCGCTCGAGGATGCGCCCGAGCACCTCGCGGTTGGTCGGGTTGTCGTCGGCGACGAGCACCTTCAGGCCGACGACGCCCGGCGCCCGGCGCGCATAGTCGCGCAGCCGCACGACGCCGTCGCGCGGTTCCTCGCCCGCGTGCGCCGCATGCAGCACGTGGAAAAGCTGGCGCTTGTCGATCGGGCACTCGAGCAGCGCGCCGAACCCGGCCGCGAGCGCCTCGGCGCGCGGCACCGCGCCCGAGCGCTCGAACGCGAGCACGAGCGCCGGCGCGGGCTCCGGCACCATGCGGCGCAGGCGCTGAACGCGGTGCAGCCCCGCTTCGTCGGTATAGACGAGCACACTGTGGTACGGCTGCGCAAGGCTGATCTCCGCGACGATGCGGTTCGCCGCCTCCTCGACGTCCGCGACCGCGACCGGCACCGCGCCCCAGCTGCGCAACGCCTGCTCGAGCGCCTGCGCGTGCTGCGCCGGAAAGCCGACCAGCATCACGCGTGCGCCGGCGAGTTCGCCCGCGCCGCTCGCGGCGCGCTCGGGCTGTTTCTCGAGCTCGAGCTCGAACCAGAACGTGCTGCCCAGCCCCACCGCGCTCTCCAGCCCGATGCGCCCGCCCATCAGCTCGACCAGCTGTTTGGCGATCGTGGTGCCGAGGCCGGTGCCGCCGAAGCGGCGCGTGGTCGACTGGTCGGCCTGCGTGAAGCTGTCGAAGATGCGGTCCTGCGCCTCCGGCGGGATGCCGATGCCGGTGTCGCGCACCGAGAACTTGAGCTGCACGTGCGTCTCGGTCTCGCGCTGCACGCCGAGGTGCACCGTCACGCTTCCGCGCTCGGTGAACTTCACGGCGTTGCCCGCCAGGTTGATCAGCACGTGGCGCAGGTGATGCGGGTCGCCGCGCACGAGCGGCGGCACCTCCGGCATGATCGAGACGACGAAGTCCACGCCCTTCGCCGCCGCCTGCGTCGCGAGAATGCGGCAGGTGCTGTTCACGAGCGCGTGCAGGTCGAAATCGGTGTGCTCGAGCGCGAGCTTGCCGGCCTCGATCTTCGAGAAGTCGAGCACATCGTCGACCAGGCCGAGCATCACGCGCGCCGAGGCGCGCAGCGTCTGCAGCATGTCGGCCTGCTCGCGGTTGAGCGGCGTGTCGCGCAGCAGGTCCGCCATGCCGAGGATGGCGTTGAGCGGCGTGCGCATCTCGTGGCTCACCACCGAGATGAAGCGGCGTTTGGCCTGGTTCGCGGCCTCCGCGCGCTCGAGCGCGTTCGACAGCCGGCGCACGAGCGTGAGCACGTACAGGCTGAGCGCGGCAAACGCCACGAGCAGCCCTGCGCCCACCTCGAGCCGCTCGCGCCAGTAGTCGCTCGCGGCCATCGCGGTCGCGAACCCGATCGTGCTCAGCACGAGCGAGACGACGAGGTAGCGCGCGCCGTAGCGAAAGCCGTTGCCGAAGGTGACCCACAGGTACACGAGAAAGAGCGGCACGCCCTTTTCCTCGAAATACGCGATGCACCAGCTGAGCGTCGCCGCATCGAGCACCGTGCCGAGCACGCGCCGCAGCGGCGAGGCGCGCGGAAACGCGACGATCGCGGCGACGATCGCCGCAGACAGCAGCAGGAACGCGCTCCAGACGAGGAAATGCGGTTCCTTCAGCTCGGCGGCGCGCCGCTCGAGCATCTCCGGAAGCAGGTAGAGCCCCACCAGCAGCCCGATCACGAGCCGCACGATCGCCTGCTCGTGCTCGCTGTCGGAGCGCGCGGCAAGGCGCGCCCTCAGCCGCGCAAGGAGCGCCGTCATCCGCCGCCCGCCTCGGAGGCGACGTCCTGGAGGTCGCGCTGCACTTCGAGCACCTTTTCCTTCACGCCGAGGAACGCGTCCACGAGCACCGGGTCGAAATGCCTGCCGCGCTGCGCGCGCAGGTACTCGAACGCCTCCTCGGGACGCCACGCCTTCTTGTACGGGCGGCGCGAGGTGAGCGCGTCGTAGACGTCGGCGACCGCGACGATGCGGGCGCAGAGCGGAATATGGTCGCCGTCCAGCCCGCTCGGATAGCCCTTGCCGTCGTAGCGCTCGTGGTGTCCGAGCGCGATCAGCGCACCCATGCGCACGTATTTCGACGCGCTGCCTTTCAGGATCTCGTGCCCGATCAGAGGATGGCGCTTCATCACCGCCCACTCGGGTTCGTCGAGCCGCCCGGGCTTGAGCAGGATGCCGTCCGGGATGCCGATCTTGCCGATGTCGTGCAGCGGCGCGGCAAGCTCGATCGTCTCGGCCTCGTCGCGCTCCAGCCCGATCGCGTTGGCGATCAGCCGCGAGTAGCGCGCCATGCGGATGAGGTGATAGCCGGTCTCCTCGTCGCGGAACTCGCCGGCGCGCGCAAGGCGCAGCAGCGTCTCCTTCTCGCGTTCGCGGATCTCGCGCGTCGCCTCCTCTACCATGCCCTCGAGCAACTTGCGCCGGTCCTCGAGCGCGAGCTGCTGGCGCCGCAGCGTGAGAAGGTTGCGACAGCGCGCGAGGCACTCGCGCGCATCGACCGGCTTGATCAGGAAATCGGTGATGCCGGCATCGAGCGCGGCGTAGCGCACCGCCTTGTCCTCCTGCGCGGTGACCATCACGATCGGCACGTGCTCGTAGCCCGGCAGCGCGCGCAGCCGCTCGGCGAGCTCGATGCCGTTGATCTCGGGCATGAGGTAATCGACGAGCACCAGGTCGGCGACGTTGCGCGTCGCCCACACCACCGCGTCGACCGGACGCGCGAAGCCCTCGACGACGACCCTGTCGTCCAGGCTGCGCACGACCTGCTCGAGGATCGCGCGCCCGGTGGACTGGTCGTCCACGATCATGATCGTGTTGCGAACGTTGGGCAGCAGCAGGAGCCGCGCCTTGGCCATGCGTTTTCCTCCTGCGCGGTTTTGCGCGCCGCGAGAGCCTACGCCCGGCGGGGCGGCGGTGTCCAGCCAAGAAGTTCCGACGCCGGCGCAGGAAAAACCGCCCTGCGCGCCCGGCGGCGGCGAACCGGCCGCGCGCGTCTAGGCGCGCTCTGCGATCAGCACGACGTTCGAGCCCCCGAAGGCGAACGAATTGGACATCACCGCCTGCGGTGCTTCGGCCGGCTCGGCCGCACACGCGACGTGCCGCACCGCACAAGCGGGATCCGGATCGTCGAGGAACGCCGTCGGCGGAAGCAGCCCCTTGCAGATCGCGAGCAGCGCCGCCGCGAGCTCGAGCGCCCCCGCCGCCCCGATCAGGTGGCCGTGCATCGACTTCGTCGAGCTGACCGGCACGCGCTCGGCCGCCTCGCCGAGCGCTGCGCGGATCGCCTCGCATTCGATCGGGTCGCCGACGACCGTCGCGGTGCCGTGGGCGTTCACGTAGCCGATCGCCTGCGGCGCGAGGCGCGCATCGGCGAGCGCCGCGCGCATCGCGCGGACTTGGCCGTCGCGATCGGGCTTGGACAGGTGCATCGCGTCGCACGTATTGCCGTAGCCGGTGAGGCGCGCAAGCACCGGCGCACCGCGCCGGCGCGCACGCGCCTCGTCTTCGAGCAGGAACGCCGCCGCTCCTTCGCCGAGCACGAGGCCCGCGCGGCGCCGGTGAAACGGCCGGCACGAGGCGGCCGCATCGGCCGCATCGGCCGGCGCGAGCGTTCGCACCGCGAGCCACGCGGCGAGCGTGCCGGGCGTGAGCAGCGCCTCGGCGCCGCCGGCGACGATCGCGTCGGCGCGGCCTTCGCGGATCGCGCGCATCGCTTCGCCGAGCGCCATCGCCGAGGACGAGCACGCGGTCGAGAAATTCGCGAACGGGCCGCGCAGTCCCCAGCGCAGCGCGACGTTCGAGCCGCCGGCGTTGTTCATCGCCATCACGACGGTGAGCGGCCGCAGGCGATAGTCCCCGCGCCCGTAGATCTGCGCGTACGCCGTCTCGAGGGTGTTCGCCCCGCCGAGGCCGGTGCCCCAATACACGCCGACGCGGTCGCGGTCGGCCTGCGCCGGATCGAAGCGGGCGGCCGCGAGCGCCTGCCCTGCGGCGACGAGCGAAAACTGCGAGACCCGGTCGAGCGCGGCGGCCTCCGGGCCCCGAAAGTGCGCCGTCGGATCCCAGTCGATCGGCGCGGCGACCTGCACGCCGCCGCTTGCGGCGACCTCCGGCGGCAGACGACGGATCCCGGATCGCCCCTGCGCGAGCGAGCGCCAGAACGACTCAAGGTCGCAACCGATCGGCGAGACGACGCCGATTCCCGTGATGACGACGCGCCGACCGCTCATGCCGAGCGGGCGGCGGCCCGCTCGGCGGCTAGGCCTTGCCGGCGGCGGCGAGCGCGGCCGAGATGAGCCGCTCCAGATCGGCGAAGCACTTGATGCCGTTCAGCTCTTCGTCGGAGACCTTGATGCCGAACTCGTCTTCGACCTTGAACATGAACTCGACGAACGAGAGCGAATCGACCCCGAGCGTGTCGAACGTCGCATTCGGGTCGAGCTTGCCGACGTCGATTCCGAGCTCTTTCGCCGCGAGGTCCTTGATTCGTGCGAGCGTGTCCATGGGGGCCGCAAGGTTCGGGCGCCGATTATATCGCCGCGCGGCGACGCCGCATTTGCACCGCGGGCCGGGCGCCGGCGCCTTGCGCCCTCTGGTGCCGGAAGAGAGACTCGAACTCTCACGCCCTCGCGGGCGGCGGATTTTGAGTCCGCTGCGTCTGCCAGTTCCGCCATTCCGGCGCGATCGCCCATTCTATAATTCCGCGCCCCGATGCGCGTCTCGGACTTCGACTACGAGCTGCCGCCCGAACTGATCGCGCAGCAGCCGCCGCCCGAGCGCGGTGCGAGCCGTCTGCTCTACCTCGACGCGCCGAAGGGCACGCTCGCCGACCTCGCGTTCGCCGACCTGCCGACGCTCGTCGGGCCGCAGGATGTGGTGGTGCTGAACGACACGCGCGTCATCAAGGCGCGGCTGTTCGGCCGCAAGACGAGCGGCGGCAAGGTCGAGATTCTGGTCGAGCGCATCGTCGCCGAGCGCGAGGCGCTTTGCCTTGCGCGCGCGGGCCACGCGCTCAAAGCAGGCCACCGCCTCGTCCTCGGCGACGGCGTCGCCGCCGAGGTGCTCGGGCGCGAGGACGATCTCGTGCGCGTGCGCTTCGCCGAGCCGCTCGATGCGCTACTTGAGCGCTGCGGCGAGGTGCCGCTCCCGCCCTACATCCGCCGCCCGGCCGGCCCGGAAGACGAGGCGCGCTATCAGACGGTGTACGCCGAAAAGCCCGGCGCGGTCGCCGCGCCGACCGCAGGGCTGCACTTCGACCGGGCGATGCTCGCGCGGCTCGAAGCGCGCGGCGCGAGGATCGCGCGCCTGACGCTGCACGTCGGCGCAGGCACCTTTCAGCCGGTGCGCGGCGAGACGGTCGAGGCGCACCGCATGCACCGCGAGCGCTACGAGATCCCGCCCGAGACGCTCGCGGCGATCGCCGGCCGGCGGGTGCTCGCGGTGGGCACGACGGTGCTGCGCGCGCTCGAGACCCACGCGCTCACCGGCTGCGCCGCGGGCGAGACCGATCTTTTCGTCTATCCCGGCTTTCGCTTTCGCGTGGTCGACCGGCTGCTCACCAATTTTCACCTGCCGCGCTCGACGCTGCTCATGCTCGTTGCGGCCTTTGCCGGGCTGGACAACATCCGCCGCGCCTACGCGCACGCGATCGCGCGCCGCTACCGCTTCTATTCCTACGGCGACGCGATGCTGATCGAGCGCGCGGCGTGAAATTCGAGGTCCTCGCCAGCGACGGCGCGGCGCGGCGCGCGCGCCTTCATCTCGCGCACGGCACGGTCGAGACGCCGGCGTTCATGCCGGTCGGCACCTACGGCGCGGTGAAGGGCGTGTCCCCGGCCGAGCTCGCCGCGCTCGGCGCGCAGATCGTGCTCGCCAACACCTTTCACCTGTGGCTGCGGCCGGGGCTTGCGGTGATCGAGCGCCACGGCGGCCTGCACCGCTTCATGGGCTGGGACGGCCCGATCCTCACCGACTCGGGCGGATTCCAGGTGTTCAGCCTGCGCACCCTCGGCCGCGTCACCGAGGAAGGGGTGCGCTTCGCTTCGCCGGTCGATGGCGAGCGACGGCTGCTCACGCCCGAGACCTCGATGCACATCCAGCGCGTGCTCGGCGCCGACATCGCAATGGCGTTCGACGAGTGCACCGCCTGGCCGGCGACCGAACGCGAGGCGCGCCGCTCGATGGAGCGCAGCCTGCGCTGGGCCGAGCGGTCGCGGCGCGCGCACGAGGGAAACCCGAACGCGCTCTTCGGCATCGTGCAGGGCAGCGTTTATCCGCATCTGCGCGAGGCGTCGCTCGCGCACCTGGTCGCGATCGGCTTCGACGGCTACGCGCTCGGGGGGCTCGCGGTGGGCGAGCCGAAGGCCGAGCGATCGCGCATCCTCGCGCACTGCGCGCCGCAGCTTCCGGCCGACAAGCCCCGCTACCTGATGGGCATGGGCACCCCCGAAGATCTGATCGAGGCGGTGCAGGCGGGCGTGGACCTTTTCGACTGCGTGCTGCCGACGCGCAATGCGCGAAACGGCTGCCTGTTCACGCGCTTCGGCGACGTCAAGATCCGCAACGCGCGCTGGCGCGACGACCCCCGGCCGCTCGACCCCCGTTGCGCGTGCTACGCCTGCCGTCGTTTCACGCGCGCCTACCTGCATCACCTGCAGAAGACGAACGAGATGCTCGGGGCGCGGCTTGAACACGATCCACAACCTGCACTACTACCTCGAGCTCATGCGCGAGCTGCGCGAAGCGATCGTCGCCGGGCGGCTCGCGGACACGGCCGCGCGTCTCGTCGCGGCGCGCCGCGCGGGCGAAAAGGCCGAGCCCGCGGCGGCGGCTGGCGTATAATTCATTGATTTCCCGTTCGTCCCACCAGGAGCGTCCGTGCTGATCAGCCCCGCCTTTGCCCAGGCCTCCGGCGGCGCGGGCAGCGATCCCGGCCTGATCGGGTTCCTGCCCCTCATCCTGATGTTCGTGCTGCTGTGGTTCCTGCTCATTCGCCCGCAGATGAAGCGGCAGAAGGAGCACCGGCAGATGGTCGAGGCGCTGCAGAAGGGCGACGAAGTGATCGCCGCCGGCGGGCTCGTCGGCCGCATCACGAAGCTCACCGACCAGTACGTGACGCTCGAGATCGCACCGCAGACCGAAGTGCTCGTGCAGCGCGCCGCGGTGCAGATGCCGCTGCCGAAGGGCACGATCAAGAGCCTGCAGTAGCGTGAACCGGTACCCGGTCTGGGCGTACGCGGCGATCGCGCTCTGCATCCTCGTCGCGTTCCTCTACGCGCTGCCCAATTTCTACGGCGAGTCGCCGGCGGTGCAGGTCTCGAGCGCGCGCACGACCGTGAAGGCCGACGCCGCGCTGCTTGCGCGCATCGAGCAGACGCTGGAAGAGGCCGGGATCGCGCACGCCGGCGCGATCGCCGACTCTGGCGGCGTGCGCGTGCGCTTCGCCGACACCGACACCCAGCTCAAGGCGCGCGACCTCGTCGAGCGCGCGCTCAACCCCGATCCGCAGAACCCCTCCTACACCGTCGCGCTCAACCTGCTGCCCGCCTCGCCCGCCTGGCTGCGCGCGATCGGCGCGCTGCCGATGTATCTCGGCCTCGACCTGCGCGGCGGCGTGCATTTTCTCCTGCAGGTCGACATGCAGGCGGCGCTCGCCAAGCGCCTGGAAGCCTACGCCGCCGACGTGCGCGCGCTGCTGCGGGAAAAGAACCTGCGCCACGCGGGCGTCGCGCGCGACGGTCAGACGCTGCGCGTGCGCTTTCGCGACGCCGAGACGCGCGAGCGCGCGCGCGCCGCGATCGGCGCCGCGTTCGGCGACTTGCTGCTTGCCGAGCGCGACGACGGCGAGGCGCTGCTCCTCGTGGCCACGCTCAAGCCCGAGGTGCAGAAACGCGAGCAGGAGCTCGCGATCCAGCAGAACATCGGCACGCTCAACCGCCGCGTCAACCAGCTCGGCGTCGCCGAGCCGGTGATCCAGCAGCAGGGCGCCGACCGCATCGTCGTGCAGTTGCCCGGCGTGCAGGACGTCGCGCGCGCAAAGGAGATCCTCGGCCGCACCGCGACGCTCGAAGTGCGCCTGGTCGACGAGGACGCGATGCGCACCGGCAGCACGTTCGGCGTGGACGTCTTCCCCGAGCGCCGGCGCGACGGCACGGTCGGCATGGTGGCGGTGAAAAAGCAGGTGATCGTCACCGGCGACCAGTTCGTCGGCGCGCAGGCGACTTTCGACCAGGACGGCCGCCCGGCGGTGGCGGTGGAGCTGAACGAGGCCGGCGGCCGCGTCATGCGCCAGACGACGCGCGAGCACCTGAAGCGCCCGATGGCGATCATCCTGTTCGAGAAGGGACGCGGCGAGGCGATCTCGGTCGCCACCATCCAGAGCGAATTCGGCAGCCGCTTCCAGATCACCGGCAACTTCACGCCCGCCGAGACGAACGACCTCGCGCTCCTCATCCGCGCCGGCTCGCTCGCCGCGCCGATGGAGATCGTCGAGGAACGCACCGTCGGCCCGAGCCTCGGCAAGGAGAACATCGACAAGGGCTTCAACGCGACCCTCTGGGGCTTCGTCGCGATCGTCGTGTTCATGAGCGTGTACTACGCCCTCTTCGGCGTCATCTCCTCGATCGCGCTCGGCGTCAACCTGCTCTTTCTCGTCGCGCTGCTGTCGCTGCTGCAGGCCACCCTCACCCTGCCCGGCATCGCCGCGATCGCGCTCACCCTCGGCATGGCGATCGACGCGAACGTCCTCATCAACGAGCGCATCCGCGAGGAGGTGCGCGCCGGCGCCACGCCGCAGGCGGCGATCGCCGCCGGCTACCAGCGCGCCTGGGGCACGATCCTCGACTCGAACGTCACCACGCTGATCGCGGGTCTCGCGCTCCTCATCTTCGGCCACGGGCCGGTGCGCGGTTTCGCGGTGGTGCACTGCCTCGGGATCCTCACGTCGGTGTTCTCCGCGGTGCTGGTGTCGCGCGCGATGGTGAACCTCGTCTACGGCTACCGCCGGCGCGTCGCGCGCCTGGCGATCGGCGATACCGCGTGGAAATGAGCGCCGCGGCGCCGTCCGGAGCCTAGCGCGATGGAATTCTTCAAGATCCGGCGCACGATCCCGTTCATGCGCTATGCGCTCGTCTTCAACGTGATTTCGGCGCTCACGTTCCTCGCGGCAGTGTTTTTCCTCGCGACGCGCGGCCTGCACCTTTCGATCGAGTTCACCGGCGGAACCCTCGTCGAGGTGAACTATCCGGAGCCGGCCGACCTTGCGCGCATCCGCCAGACGCTCGAGCGCGCCGGCGTTAAGGCCGAGGTGCAGAACTTCGGCTCCTCGCGCGACGTGTTGCTGCGCATGCCGCCGGAAAAAGACCAGACGAGCGCGGCGCTCGCGCAGCGCGTCGAGGCGCTGCTGCGCGCCGATCACGCCGGCGCGCAGGTGCGCCGCGTCGAATTCGTCGGCCCGCAGGTCGGGCGGGAACTCGCCGAATACGGGCTGCTCGCGCTGCTCGTCACCGCCGCCGGCATCGTGCTGTACCTCTGGCTGCGCTTCGAGTGGCGCTTCGGGCTGTCGGCGATCGTCGCCAACCTGCACGACGTCGTGATCATCCTCGGCTGCTTCGCGTTCTTCCAGTGGGAGTTCTCGCTCGCGGTGCTCGCCGCGGTGCTCGCGGTGCTCGGCTACTCGGTGAACGAGTCGGTGGTGGTGTTCGACCGGGTGCGCGAGAACTTCCGCAAGATGCGCAAGGCGTCGGTGCCGGAGGTGCTCGATGCCTCGATCACCGCCAACATCTCGCGCACCATCATCACCCACGGTTCGACCCAGATGATGGTGGTGACGATGCTCATCTTCGGCGGGCCGGCGCTGCACTATTTCGCGCTCGCGCTCACGATCGGCATCCTGTTCGGCATCTACTCGTCGGTGCTCGTCGCAAGCCCCCTCGTGATGTGGCTCGGCGTCGACCGCAGCCAGTTCGTGCGCCCGGCGAAGAAGACTGCGCGCGGCGAGCACGAGGGCGCGGTGGTGTAGCGCCCTACTTCAGGATCTGCACCAGGTTCGAGTAGTCGTCGGTCCAGGGGCGCCCGTCGGCGCGCGGCTCGGCGGCGACCGCGCCGGCGGCGGCGATCGCCGGCGCGGCGAGCGCGTTCGCGTCGCGCGACACGAGCACCCAGTCGGTCTGCGTCTTGTCCGGATCGTCGTCGGCCGAATCGGACACGAGGACCGCGTGCGCGCCGTTTGCGCGCGCGATCGCGGCGACCACCGGCACGAGGTCGAGGAAGCGGTTCGAGACGTGGAACGCCACGATGCCGTCCGGTTTCACGTGGCGCAGGTAGAGCGCGAGCGCCTCGCGCGTGACGAGGTGCACCGGGATGGCGTCGCTCGAGAACGCGTCCACCGCGAGGATGTCGAAGTTCTGCGGCGGCTCGCGCTCGAGCACGAGGCGCGCATCGCCCAGCGCGACCTCGATCGTCGCGGCGCTGTCGGCGAGGTAGGCGAAATGCGAGCGTGCGACGGCGACGACGTCGGGGTTGATGTCGTAGAAGCGGTAGACGTCGCCCGGCCGGCCCCACGCGGCGAGGGTGCCCGCGCCGAGCCCGATCACGCCGACGCGGATCGGCGGCCCTGCGGCGCGCGCGGCGAGCGCCGCGCCGATCCCGGAGCTCGCCTGGTAGTAGGTGGTCGGCTCGCGCCGCCGCTCCGGGGCCATGTACTGCTCGCCGTGCAGGATCACGCCGTGCAGCAGGCGGCGCAGATGGTCCGGCGCGCCCGGCGTGCCGTATTCCTTGACGCGCAGCACGCCGTAGAAGTTGCGCTCGGCGTAGACGACGTCGCGCTGAAAGCGAAGCGCGTCGTAGGTCGCGCAGCCGCTCGCCGCCACGAGCGCGACGAGGCTCGCCGCGCGCGCAAGGCGCCCGAGCGCCGCAAAGCGCAGCGCCGCGAGCGTCGCTACCGCGACGAGCGCGATGCCGAGCTCGAGGTAGGCGTCGAAGGCGAGCGGCGCGAGCACCGCGACGAAGAGCCCGCCGAGGGCGCCGCCGGCCGCGATCGCGAGGTAGAACGCCGTGAGGTGGCGCTCGTGCGGGCGCAGGCGGTAGAGCTCGCCGTGACAGAAGAGGCAGGCGACGAACAGCCCCGAGAGCCAGATGCCGAGCTGCAGCGGCAGGTCGAACTGGCGCGCGCTGTCGGCGAGCAGCCACGCCATGCCGCCGATCCAGACGAGGACGAACGTCCAGCCGATGTCGGGGCGCCAGAAGCGCCCGCCCTCGAACGCGAGGATGAAGGTGAGCAGATACAGCGTGAGCGGCGCAAGCCACAGCAGCGGAATCGCGGCGACGTTTTGCGTGATGTGGTTGGTGACGGCGAGAAGCAGCGCGGAGCCGCTCGCCGAAAGCGCAAGCCACAGCCCGAGGTCGGCCGCGCGCAGGGCGGGCGCCGCGGCCGCCGCAAGCGTCGCGCGTCCCGGCGCCGGCCCGCGCGCCGAACGCCAGGCGAGCAGCGCGCACAGCAGCGCGAACGCGGCGAACAGCCACGACCAGGCCGCGACCTGCGCGCGGCCGCCGAGCCAGGGCTCGACCGCGAACGGGTAGCCGACGAGCGCAAGCAGCGACGCGAAATTGGAGGCGGCGAACAGCCGGTAAGGGTTTTCGCCCGGGCGCGCGCGCGCGAACCAGGTCTGAACGAGCGGGCTCGTCGCCGCCAGCAGGAAATACGGCAGACCGACGCTCGCCGCAAGGAGCAGCAGAATCGCCGAGATCGGCTCCTCGGTCCCGCTCGGTTTCCAGCGCTCCTCGGGCGCGATCGGCAGGCTCGCGACCGCGGCGGCAAGGAGCGCGGTATGCAGCGCCGCCTGCGCGCGCGGAGACAGGCGCGCGTTCGTGCCGTGGGCATACGCGTAGCCGGCAAGGAGCAGCGTCTGGAAAAACAGCATGCAGGTCGCCCACACCGCGGCGCTGCCGCCGAACCAGGGCAGGATCAGCTTCGCGATCAGCGGCTGCACCAGGAAAAGGAGCAGCGCCGAGAGCATGATGACGAGCGCGTAAAGCGTCATGCGGGCGCCGAGGGCGGCACCGGCGCCCTGGCGCGGGGCGCCCTCATATGCGGCGCGCGAGCGGGGCGGCGAGCCCGGTATACGCGGCCGGCGTGAGCGCAAGCAGCCGGCGCTTGGCCGCCGCCGGGATCGCGAGCGCGCGGATGAACGCGCGCAGCCGCCTGCGGCCGAGCGCGCGACCGCGGCTCAGCTCGGCCAGCCGCTCGTAGCCGCCCGCGATCCCGTAGCGCCGCATCACCTGCTGCACCGCCTCGGCGAGCACCTCCCAGTGCGCGTCCAGGTCGGCCGCCATGCGCCGGGGATCGGCGTCGAGCTTCTCCAGGCCGCGCTCGCAGGCGCGCCAAGCGAGCAGCGTGTGGCCGAGCGCGACGCCGACATTGCGCAGCGCGGTCGAGTCCGACAGATCCCGCTGCCAGCGCGAGACGACGAGCTTGTCGGCCAGATGCCGCAGCAGCGCGTTCGCGATGCCGAGGTTGCCCTCGGAGTTCTCGAAGTCGATCGGGTTCACCTTGTGCGGCATGGTCGAGGAACCGACCTCGCCGCGCCTTGCGCGCGGCCTGAAGTAGCCGAGCGCGACGTAGCCCCACAGGTCGCGGTCCAGGTCGAGCACGACGCCGTTCGCGCGCGCGACCGCGTCGAAGAGCTCGGCGTACGAGTCGTGCGGCTCGATCTGGGTGGTGTAAGGATTGAACTCGAGCCCGAGCCCCTCGACGAAGCGGCGGCAGAAGCGCTCCCAGTCGACCTCGGGATACGCGATCGTGTGCGCGTGATAGGCGCCGACCGCGCCGTTCATCTTGCCGGCGATGCGCACGCGCGCGATCGCCTCGCGTGCGCGCGCAAGCCGATGGGCGAAATTCGCCAGTTCCTTGCCGAGCGTCGTGGGCGAGGCGGGCTGGCCGTGCGTGCGCGCGAGCATCGGCTGCGCCGCCCAGCGATGCGCCCGCTCGCGCAGCGCCGCGACGAGCGCATCGAGCCGCGGCAGCAGCACGCGCGCGCGCGCCTCCGCGGAGCATCAGCCCGTAGGCGAGGTTGTTGATGTCCTCGGACGTGGCGGCGAAATGCACGAATTCGAGCGCGGCGCGCATGTCGCGCCGGCGCCCGAGCTTTTCGCGCAGCCAGTATTCGATCGCCTTGACGTCGTGATTGGTACGCGCCTCGATCGCCTTGATGCGTTCGCCGTCGGCTTCATCGAAGCCGGCCGCCAGCCGCTCGAGCGCGGCGAGCGCCGCGGGCGCAAACGGCCGGATCTCGCCGATCGCGGGCTCGGCCGCGAGCGCGCGCAGCCACGCCAGCTCGACGCGCACGCGGTAGCGCAGGAGCGCGAGTTCGCTGAAGTACGGTCGCAGGGGATCGGCGGTCGCGGCGTATCGGCCGTCGAGGGGCGAAAGCGCCGCAAGCGGCGAAGGCATGGCGCCCGATTATAAAAGCGGCCCGCGCGCCCGCCGTGTAGAATCGCGGCCGATGAAACTCCTCGGCACCCCCGCAAGCCCCTATACGCGCAAGGTGCGCGTCGCGCTCGCCGAAAAGCGCCTTCCGTGCGAATTCGTCACGGTGGACGTCGCCCCGCCCGACAGCGCGGTGAACGCGTACAACCCGCTCGGGAAGGTGCCGACGCTCGTCCTCGACGACGGCACGGTGCTGTTCGACTCGCGCGTGATCGTCGAATATCTGGAGATCCTCGCGCCCGAGATGCGGCTGATCCCCGAGGAAGGCCGCGCGCGGGTCGCGGTGCGTCGTTGGGAGGCGCTCGCCGACGGCGCGCTCGACGCGGGGGTGCTCATCCGCTACGAGTCGCAGCGCCCCGAGCGCGAACAGAGCGCCGCCTGGCTCGACAAGCAGAAGGGCAAGCTCGAGCGCGCGCTCGAGACCATGGCGCGCGAGCTGGGCGAGCGGCCCTGGTGCCACGGCGAGCGCTACTCGCTCGCCGACATCGCGGTCGGCTGCTGCCTCGGATGGGTCGAGTTCCGCAAGCCGGCCGGCATCGAATGGCGCGGCCGCTATCCGAATCTTGCGCGGCTCTACGACCGGCTGAACGAGCGGCCGGCGTTCGCCGAAACCGTGCCGCGCTGAACGCGCGACCGCGCGGGCAGCGACCGCCGCGCGTCCGTGACCAGGCCGGTCTTGCCGCCGGGAGCGCGATCGCGGGGTTCGGGCTTTTCGCGCTCGGCGCCTCTGCGGTCGCCGTCGATTTCGCCCGCGACTCGTTCGAGGTTTCTCGTCGCGAGGCAGTCCGCGATCGGCGAAGTCGTCGACGTGCGCGGCCCCGCCGCCGACCGGCGAAGCGACGGCACCCGTCTGATTGTTCGAAGGGAACGCGGTGCGCTGGAACGAGGCGAGTTTCCATTCGCTCTGGGGGGTGGCCGCGGTCCTCGGTGTGCTCGGCGCGCTCTTTGGGGTGCTCGCCGCCCTCGTCTGGCGGCTTGCGCGCGGCGGCGTCCCTCGGCTCTTCCGTGGCAGGCCTGTGCGGCGCGCTCGGCTTGGCGTCTTCGGACTGGCGTGGCTTGCGCAGGTCGCAAGCCGCCGCCGCCGGCGAGCGGGGCGAGAGTGTCGCCGCGCGCGTCGCCCGGCAATCAAGCGAGCGGCTTACGGTCACCCCGAGCGGCGTCGATCCGAGCGGATCGGACGGTACCTTCTCGTTCGCGACAACGAGGGCCGCTGCGCCGAGGCTTGGAGCGGCGATCGGCGGTGCGCCGTGGCCTCTCGCTGCTTCCCGGCATGCCCGGCGTCCCCGGGCCCGATCGCCCGCTGGCTCGATCGGCGAGCACCGCCGAAGAGCGGCCGCCCGCCGTCTCGGGACTGCGGCAGAACTAGAATCGCGGCAAGGCCTGCGGCGCTCGCTCTGTCAACGACGGCGGCGTCCGGACGTTCAGGGCACAAGGTGCGCGCCGCGCACCGTCATTTCGAGGGAGGTATCGGAAATGCTGTCACCGACTGCGTTGCTTGCCGCACTCGCGCTCGCTGCCGCCCCGGCCTTCGCGCAGGACAAGGCTCAAGGGGAGGCGAAGAAGGGCGCGCCCGCCGCCGAAAAGAAGGCCGAGGCGGCGAAAAAGGAACCGACCGAGGCGCAAAAGCGCCAGCAGGAGCGCATGCGCGCCTGCAACGAAAAGGCCGCCGCGCGAAAACTCGAAGGCGACGCCCGCAAGAGCTTCATGAGCGCCTGCCTGCGCGGCGAAGACGTGGACAAGGACGACAAAAAGCTCACGCAGCAGGAAAAAATGAAGGCCTGCAACAAGCAGGCGTCCGACAAGGGTCTGAAGGGCGACGAGCGCAAGAAATTCATGAGCGAGTGCCTGAAGGGCTGAAGCGCTCGCCGGTCGCGGCGCGGGCGCGCCGCGACCGCCCTCAGACGATGATCCCGCCGCCGAGGCAGACCTCGGCGTCATAGAGCACGACCGACTGCCCCGGCGTCACCGCCCGCTGCGGCGCGGCGAATTCGACCGCGACGGTCGCGCCCTCCGCCGCGGTTACGGTGCAGGCGGCGTCCGCCTGGCGGTAGCGGGTCTTCGCCGCGTGGATGCGACCGCGCGCCGGTGGGCTGCCCGAGACCCAGCTCGCTTCGGTCGCGCGAACCGCGCGGCGCAATAGCAGCGGGTGGTCGTGCCCGCGCACCACGACGAGTTCGTTCGTGTCCATGCGCTTCTCGGCGACGTACCACGGCTCGCCCGCCCCGCCGAGGCCGATGCCCCGGCGCTGGCCGATGGTGTAGAACGCAAGGCCGATATGCTCGCCTACGCGCCGGCCCTCAGGCGTCACGATCGGGCCCGGGGTGCGCGGCAGATACCGGGCGAGAAACTCGCGAAACGGCCGCTCGCCGATGAAGCAGATTCCGGTCGAGTCCTTCTTCGCGTGGTTGGGCAGCCCCGCCTCCGCCGCGATGCGGCGCACCTCGCTCTTTCGCAGGTGCCCGACCGGAAACACCACGCGCGCAAGCTGCGCCTGCGTGAGCCGGTGCAGGAAATAGCTCTGGTCTTTGGCGGGGTCCGCCCCGCGCAACAGCTCGTAGCGGCCGTCGCGCGCGCGCACGCGCGCGTAATGGCCGGTCGCGATCCGCGACGCGCCCATGCGCAGCGCGTGATCGAGAAAGGCGCGGAACTTGATTTCGGCGTTGCAGAGTACGTCGGGGTTCGGGGTGCGTCCGGCCGAGTATTCGCGCAGGAACTCCGCGAACACGCGCTCTCGATACTCGGCGGCGAAGTTGACCGCCTCGAGCTCGATGCCGATCGCGTCGGCGGCGGCGGCCGCATCGACCAGATCCTCGCGCGCGGTGCAATGCTCGTCGTCCTCCCAGTTCTTCATGAACAGGCCGACGACGTCGTAGCCGGCGCGCTTGAGAAGCAGCGCGGCGACCGAGGAATCGACCCCGCCCGACATGCCGACGACGATGCGCTCGCTCATGCGAAATCCTTCGACAGCACGTCCAACGGGAAGTGCCGGCCGGCGAGGTAGTCCTCGACGCAGCGCGCAACGAGCGGCGAGCGGTGCTCGGCGCGGCGCGCCTGCAGCTCCTCGGGCGTCAGCCAGTGCAGCGCGACGATACCCGTGTCGAGGGCGCGCGCCGGATCGTGCCCCGAGACGCCGCCGAAGAAGCAAAAGCGCAGGAACGTCGCCTCATCCTTGTCGTAGATCCAGCGATAGACGCCGACGAGACCGGCGGGCGCGAAGCGATGCGCCGTCTCCTCCCAGACCTCGCGCACCACCGCTTCGAGCAGCGATTCGCCCGGATCGAGGTGTCCCGCCGGCTGGTTGAGCACGCGGCGACCGCGCACCTCCTCCTCGACGAGCAGGAACCGGCCCTCGCGCTCGATCACCGCGGCGACCGTGACGCGCGGCCGCCAGATCCCGCTCATGCGGCCTTGCGGGTGTTCTTGCGGACGAAATCGGCCATGCGCGCGACCCCCGCTTCGATCGCCTCGCGCGAGGCGGCGTAGGAAACCCGAAGGTGCTGGCCTTCGCCGGGAACGCGCGCCCCAAAGTGGATGTCGGCGAGGACGGCTACCCCCGCTTCCGCCAACAGGCGCTTGCGGAATTCCTCCGAGTCGGCCGCACCGATCATGCGACAGGCCTCGGTGACGTTCGGCCAGACGTAGAACGCGCCGCCCGGCGTGCGACAGGCGACGCCCGGAACCTCGTTCAGCAGCCGCACGATCAGGTCGCGCCGTTCGCGAAAGCTCTCTCGCATCGCGCGCACCGCCTCCTGGGGTCCGACGATCGCCTCGAGCGCCGCCCACTGCGAGATCTGCGAGGCGCAGGAGTCGGTGTTCGTGACCCAGCGCGTGAACACCGGCGCGAGCACCGGATTGGCCGCAAAGCCGATGCGCCAGCCGGTCATCGCCCAGGTCTTCGAGGCGCCGTCGCAAACGATCGTGCGCTCGTACATGCCCGGAAGCTGGGCGATCGAGAAGAAGTCGCCCGCGTAGCAGAGGCGCGAATAGACCTCGTCGGCGTACACCCAGATCTGCGGATGGCGGCGCAGGATCTCGGCGACCGCCTCCAGCACCTCGCGCCCGAGCACGCCGCCCGTCGGATTGTGGGGGGTATTGAGGATGAGGAGCTTCGTGCGTGGCGTGACGAGCCGCTCGAGCTCCTCGGGGTCGAAGGCAAAATCGCGCGCCTCGCGCAGGTGGAGCGGCACCGGCACCGCGCCGCAGGCGCGGATCTGCGACTCGTAGATCGGAAAGCCCGGGTTCGGATAGATCACCTCGTCGCCGGTCCCGTAGTCGGTGGTGGACAGGATCGCGTAGGCGATGAAGGGCTTTGCGCCTGCGCCCACCACCACGTCCTCGGCGCGGATCGGAAGGCCCCCGCGCATTGCGCCCATGTAGCGCGCCGCCGCCTCGCGCAGCTCGTCGATGCCGGCCGAGGGCGTATAGCCGTGCCGGCCCTCGCGGATTGCGCGGATCGCCGCCTCCTGGACGTTTTCCGGTGCCGGAAAGTCCGGTTGCCCGATGCAGAAGCTGACGATGTCGCGCCCGGCGCGAACGAGCGCGTTCACCTCCGCCAGCACGACGAAGGCGTTTTCGGTGCCGAGCGTCTGTGCGCGCCGGCTGATCGCGGGGGAACCAGCCATGGGGACTCCGGAGAAACACGCGATTGTAGCCGCGCCGGCTTCAGCCGGCGGGCACCGGCCGGTAACGGCCTTCGGCGAATTCGACGCGACGGATGCGGCCCCCCATCGCGTCGGCGTCCGGATGACGCGGATCGCCGGGCAGCGACACGAACGTGCGGCCGTCGTCGTCGCGCCAGACGATCGGCATCGCAGCGGGAGGCGGGCGCGCAGCGGCCGCAACGAGCGCCTCCTCGACCGACCCAAAGTCGGCGAGCGCGTCGATGCTGCGCGCGGTCGCCGGCGCAAGCTGCAGCTCGCCGCTCGCCCAGCGCTCGAGCGCGCGCCGCGGCGAGATCCAGAGCCCCGCGACCGCCTCGCGTCCGTCGGGCTGCGGCTCTTCGCCCTCGGGCGCGCGCGCAAGGAAAAAGCGCGCATCGAACCGCCGCGGCGAAGTCTGCGGCGTCACCCAGCGCAGCCACGGCACGAGCGCGCCCGCGTCCAACCGCGCGACGAGCGCCGCAAACGGCGTACCGGCGCCGAGCGCCGTGCGCGCTGCGGGCGCCGCCCAGCCCGGCGCAAGGCGCCCGAACAGCACGCCCGCCTCCTCGAACGTCTCGCGGATCGCGGCGACGAAAAGGCCCGCGGCGCGCGCCGGCGCGAGCGTCTCACCGAGCCGCGCCGCGAGCGCCTCGACCCCGACGCCGAGCCGGGCAAGCGCCTCGGGCGCCGCATCGTGCGCCTCGTCGAGCCGCCCGCCGGGAAACACGTGCGCCCCGGCCATGAAATCGACCGCGCGGCTGCGCTTGACGAGGTAAAGTTCCAGGGCCTCGGCGCCGTCGCGAAGAAGCACCACCGTCGCCGCATCGCGCGGCGGAACGGGAAAATCCTGCGCGGACGCCGGTCCGGTCACCGGCGCCATTATGGCAGCCGCGCTGCGCCGGCGGGTATCATCGCGCATGCTCGTCAACTGCGTCGCGTATCAGCACGGTCGCAAGCTCGCCGACATCCGCGAGGACGAGATCCGCGCCTACCTCGCGCGCCCCGGCTGCTTCGTGTGGGTGGCGCTGCGCGACGCGACCGACGAAGAGCTCGCCGCGATGCAGCGCCAGTTCGACCTGCACGAGCTGGCGGTCGAGGACGCGCGTCACGGCCATCAGCGACCGAAGATCGAAGAGTACGGCGACCTCGTCTTCGCCGTCCTGCACATCCTCGAGTCCGCCGGCGACGAGATCCGCGTCGGCGAACTGAGCATCTTCACCGGCCCGAACTATGTGCTCTCGGTGCGAAATCGCTCCCAGCAGAGCTTTCTCGGCGTGCGCCAGCGCTGCGAGCGCGAGCCGGAGCTGCTGCGGCTCGGTTCCGGCTTCGTCCTCTACGCGCTGATGGACGCGGTGGTGGACCGCTACTTCCCGCTGCTCGATGCGCTGGAGAGAGAACTGGAGTCGCTCGAGGAGCGGCTGTTTTCCGGAGGGCTTGCGCGCGAGAGCGTCGAGGCGCTCTATGCGCTCAAGCAAAAGCTCGCCGTCGTCAAGCACGCCGCCGGGCCGCTGCTCGAAGCCGTCGGCAAGCTCTACGGCGGGCGCGTGCCGCAGGTCTGCCAGGGCCTCGGCGAGTACTTCCGCGACGTGTACGACCACGTGCAGCGCATCAACCAGACGATCGATGCGCTGCGCGACACGGTGACGACCGCGATCACGGTGAACGCCGCGCTCGCCACCATGCAGCAGGGCGAGACGACGCGCAAGCTCGCGGCGTATGCGGCGCTCGTCGCCGTGCCGACGATGATCGCCGGCGTCTACGGCATGAACTTCGAGCACATGCCGGAGCTCAAGTGGACCTGGGGCTATCCGCTCGCCCTCGGCCTCATGGTCGCGATCGACGGCTGGCTCTTCTGGCGTTTCCGCAAGGCGGGCTGGCTGTAGGCGACGCCCGGCACTAGAGGCGAAGCTCGGCCCGTACCGCATCCCAGGGCACCGACACCCGGCCGTCGGAGCCGCGCGCGACGAGCCCCAAGGCGACGAGCCGCGCGACGTCGGTGTGCACGTTCTTGTAGTCGCGCCCGAGGCGGCGCGCGAGCGCGAGCACCGTAAGCGGCCCTTCGGCGCGCAGCCGCCGCAACAGCGTCCAGCGCGCGGGCGTGAGGTTGCGCAGAAGGAGCGGCAGATCGGCGAACGAGAGCACCGCAAGGCGCGGCGGCGCACGGCCGGTGGCGAGGTGCCAGGCGGCTTCGAACCGCTCGAGCGCGTCCTCGGCCGCGCTAACCGTGACGTGCAGCGCGCGCGACATCGCGCTCGAAGTCGTAGCGCAGTTGCTCGACCGAGCGGAATTCGTAGCGCCGGCGCCGCCCGAGCACGGTGCGACGGCCGTTTTCGTAGCGGACGCGCCAGGCGCCCGGGCGCCCCCAGCGCAGCCGCCAGGCGCCGCCCGGCGCGATGCGCAGATCGAGGATCGTGCCGTCGGCGGCGAAGTGGCGCTCGCGGTAGGACATATGGCACAGCATACCATAGCGGCCCTCGGCGTAGAATGCGGACATGGCGCGCGCCGACGCCTTCTTCAACCTCTACGCGCACGGCTTCGTGCGCCTCGCGGTGGCGACGCCCGCGGTGCGCATCGCCGATCCGGCGGCGAACGCCGAGGCGACCGCGCAGCTGATGCGCGCCGCAGCGCGCGCAAAAGCGATCGTCTGCGTCTTTCCGGAGCTCGGGCTTTCGGCCTACACGTGCGAAGACCTCTTTCACCAGCAGGCGCTCCTTGCCGCGAGCGAGCGGGCGCTCGCGGCGCTTCTCGATCGCACGCGCGCGCTGCCGGTCGCGGCGTTCGTCGGGCTGCCGGTGCAGGTGGACGGCCTCCTCTACAACTGCGCGGCGCTCCTTTGCCGGGGCGAACTTCTCGGGGTGGTGCCGAAGACCTATCTGCCGAACTACCGCGAGTTCTACGAACTGCGCCAGTTCACGCCGGGCGAGGTCGCGCGCGCGCGCGAGGTCGAGCTCGCCGGGCGGCGCGCGCCCTTCGGCACCGACCTGCTTTTTCGCCACCGCGAGCAGCCGAAGCTCGTCCTTTTCGCCGAAATCTGCGAGGACCTCTGGGTGCCGGCGCCGCCCTCCTCGTTTGCGGCGCTCGCCGGTGCGACCGTGATCGCGAATCTCTCGGCCTCGAACGTGCTCGTCGGCAAGCACGAGTACCGGCGCGCGCTCGCCGCGAACCAGTCGGCGCGCGCGATCGCCGCCTACCTCTACAGCGCCGCCGGGTCCGGCGAATCGACCACCGACCTCGCCTGGGACGGCCACGCGATGGTGTACGAAAACGGCACGCTCCTTGCCGAATCGGCGCGGTTTGCAGCCGCGCCGCAGCTCACCGTCGCCGACGTCGACCTCGACCGGCTTCTTGCCGACCGCATGCGCCAGAACTCGTTCGGCCAGTCGGCGCGGCGCCACGCGGCCGAAGTCGCGCGCTTTCGCACGGTCGAGTTCTCGCTGCCGCTGCCGCGCGAGCGGGTACCGCTTTCGCGCCCGATCGCGCGCCTGCCGTACGTGCCGGACGACCCGGCGAGCCGCGATGCGCGCTGCGAGGAGGTCTACCGCATCCAGGTCGCGGGGCTCGCGCAGCGCATGCGCGCGACCGGCACCCGCCGGCTCGTGATCGGCGTCTCGGGCGGCCTCGACTCCACGCAGGCGCTCCTCGTCTGCGCGCGCGCGATGGACGAACTGAAGCTGCCGCGCACGAACATCCTCGCCTACACGATGCCGGGCTTTGCCACGACGACGCGCACGCGCTCGAACGCCTGGCAGCTGATGCGCGCGGTGGGCGCGAGCGCCGAGGAGATCGACATCCGGCCGTCGTGCCTGCAGATGCTGAAGGACCTGCGGCACCCGTTCGCGCGCGGCCGCAAGGTGTACGACGTCACCTTCGAGAACGTGCAGGCGGGCGAGCGCACGAGCCACCTCTTTCGGCTCGCCAACCAGCACGGCGCGCTCGTCGTCGGCACCGGCGACCTGTCGGAGCTCGCGCTCGGCTGGTGCACTTACGGGGTGGGCGACCAGATGGCGCACTACAGCGTCAACGCGAGCGTGCCGAAGACGCTCGTGCGGCATCTGATCGCGTGGGTCGCGCGCTCCGGCGGCTTCGATCGTGCGGTCGCGAAGGCGCTCGAGCGGGTGCTCGCGACCGACATCAGCCCGGAGCTCGTCCCCGGCCGCCGGCGCGGGCAGCCGGCGCAGCGCACCGAGGCGATCCTCGGGCCCTACGAGCTGCACGATTTTTTCCTCTACTACACGCTGCGCTTCGGGTATTCGCCCTCGAAGACGGCGTTCCTCGCCGCCCACGCCTGGCAAGGCGCGTACCGGCTCGCCGAGATCCGGCGCTGGCTTCGCCTGTTCCTCGAGCGGTTCTTTCAGACGAGCCAGTTCAAGCGCAGCGCGCTGCCGAACGCGCCGAAGGTCGGCTCGGGGGGGTCGCTCTCGCCGCGCGGCGACTGGCGCGCGCCCTCGGACGCGAACGCCGAGGTGTGGCTCGCCGACCTGCGCCGGGTGCCGCGCGGCGATTAGCCGGCTGCGCCGAGGGTTAAACTCACCCCGGCGGTGCCGGGGCGCCGCGGCGAGAATGCGAAAACGTTCGGGCCACGCTCTCTTGCGCGAAGCCCTGAGACGACTGGGCCTTGGGCTCCTTCTTGCGCTCGCGCTGCCTGCGCGCGGCGATCAGAGCCCGCCCGAGGATCCGGCGGCGATCGCCTGGCAGCTCGGCTACGCCGCGCATCTTCAGGGCGACTATCACACCGCGATCGCGCTTTACCGCCGCTCGATCGCGCTGCGTCCGAGCGCCGAGGCGCATACCTATCTCGGCTGGTCGCTCAGCCACCTCGGGCGACTGGAGGAAGCGATCGCCGAGTGCGAAACCGCGATCCGGCTCGATCCCGACTTCGGCAACCCCTACAACGACATCGGCGTGTACCTGATCGCGCTCGGCCGCACCGACGAATCGATCCCCTGGTTCGAGAAGGCGATGCGCGCGCCGCGCTACTGCTGCTACCAGTTCCCGCACTTCAACCTCGGCCGGGTGATGCTCGAAAAGGGCCGAATCGCCGAGGCGCGGCGGCTCTTCGAGCGCGCGCTCGACTTCGACCCGGAGTACGAGCCTGCGCGGCGCGCGCTCGAAGCGCTCTCGGCGGCCGGTCTTGCGCGATCTGTAGGCGGCGGCGCTGTCCCGAGCCCGTCCGTTCAGGGCTCGACCGGGGTCGGCGCAGGAAGGCCGATGCCCCGCTCGGCGAGCACGCGCCGCGCGAGGTCCGGCCGGTCGGTGATCAGCCCGTCCACACCGAGATCGAGCATCGCGCGCATGTGCGCCGGCTCGTTCACCGTCCAGGGTAGCACCTTGAGGCCGAGCGCGTGCGCCTCGGCGACCGACGCGCGGTCGAGGTCGCCGAAGAACGGCGACCACGTGCCGCAGCCGGCCGCCTTCACGAGCCGCGGAATCGAACCGTGCTCCGAAAGGCGAAAGCCCGCAAGCCAGGGCGATGGCTGGTCGGGCACCCTGCGCGGATGTTGTCCATCCAGCGCTGTCGCGCGGTGAGGCAGGAAGTGGCGACGCCGGGCGCAAGCCGCTGTACCGCAACAAGCGTTCGCCAGTCGAACGACTGCACCGTCACGCGCGATTCCATCGCCCACTCGCGCACCACCGCAAGGAGCGCCTCGGCGAACGCCTCGGGTCCGAGCGTTTCCTCGGGGGCGAGCGGCGAGAGCTTCGTCTCGATATTGAAGCGCACCGCGGCGTTGCCCGCCTTCTTCACCAGCGCGAAGACGTCGGCAAGGCGCGGCATGCGCACGCCGTCCATGCCCTGCTGCTCCGGATGGCGTCGCGCGTAGTCGGTGCCGGGTCGGATGCGCCCGACGTCGTAGCGCGAAAGCTCGGCGAAGGTGAGCGAGCGGATGGTCGGCGTCGGCGGCTCGAGCCAGCGCCCGTCGGGCCCGCGGGTGATGTCGGGGTTGAGTCTTCGGTCGTGCGCGACCACGACCACGCCGTCGGCGGTAACGCCGACGTCCAGTTCCAGGGTCGAGACGCCGAGCGCGAGCGCGCGCGCAAACCCCGGCAAGGTGTTTTCCGGCGCAAGCCCCCGCGCCCCGCGGTGGCCTTGAAGATCGAAGCCGTGCACGCTCACCGCGGGCACGAGGAAAGCGGCCGCGAGCGCCTGTGCGGCCCGGGCGCGCGCGCCGCGCATTGCCACGGGCCCCGGCGCGCCACTTGCGTCTATTGCGGCTTGATGCCCGCGGCCTCGACGATGCGCTTTGCCTCCTCGATCTCGCGGCGCACGAAATCGGTGAACTGCTCGATCGTCATGTTGCCGGGCTCCTGGCCGAGCTTTTGCAGCCGTCCGCGCAGGTCGGGGCTCGCGAGCGCCGCATTCACGTCGCGGTTGATCTTCTGCGCGATGTCGGCCGGCATCTTCGCCGGGCCCCACAGGCCGACCCAGAGCGTGTAGTCGAAGCCGGGATACCCTTGTTCGGCGACGGTCGGCACCTCGGGCAGCAGGCTCGAGCGGCGCAGGCTCGAGACCGCGAGCGCGACCGCCTTGCCGCTCTGAAGGTGCGGCAGCGCCGCGTTGAGCGGCGCCCAGTAGCAGCAGACGCGGTTCGCGATCGTGTCGGAGATCGCTTCGGGCGTGCCCTTGTAGGGCACGTGCTGAACGTCGATGCCCGCGGCGATCTTCAGCTTCTCCAGGTTAAAGTGCGTGCCGCTACCCATGCCGGCGGAGGCGAAGTTGAGCCTGCCCGGGTTCGCTTTCGCGCGCGCGACGAAATCCGCGAGCGTCTTCATGCCCGAGTCGGGCGAGGTGATGAGCACGTTCGGCCCGCCGGCAAGGAGCGCCAGATTGGTGAAATCGCGCATCGTGTCGTAGGGCAGGCTCGCGTAGAGCGCCGGGTTGGCGGCGTGCGCCGAGGAGTTGGCGAGCAGCGTGTAGCCGTCCGGGGCGGCATCGGCCACCGCCTTCGAGCCGATCGTGCCGCCCGCGCCGACGCGGTTTTCCGCCACCACCGGCTGGCCCCACATCTCCTGGAGCTTGGCCGCGACCGCGCGGCCGATGATGTCGGTGGAACTGCCCGGCGTGAACGAGATGATGAGCCGCACGGGCTTCGACGGGTACGCCTGCGCGGCCGCCACGCCCGCGAACGCCGCGAGCGCAGCGAAAAGAATCGCCTTACGAAAGACCATCGCTCACCTCCACGTTTTCGGGTTGCAGGGTGATACCGGACGCCTGCGCCTGCTGAAGCAGCAGCGCGGCGAAATCTTGCTCGGTCCAGCCGCGACCGATCAGCGACTGAACGAGATCGCGCGTCGCCGACGCAAGAGGCATCGGCACTTCGAACCTCCGGCCCGCATCGAGCCCGAGGTCCAGGTCCTTGCGCAGCAGATGCGGCGTGAACGTGACGCGGAAATCCAGGTTCACGAACGCGGGCGTCTTGTAGCGCGAAAACACCGAGCCCATCACGCTCTGATTGATGAAGTCGAGAAACGCATGCCGCGGTACGCCCGCCTTCTGCGCGAGCACCGTCACCTCGGCGAGCGACTGGGTGACCACCCCGAGAAACACGTTGTGGCAGATCTTGACGATGCGGGCGAGTTCGCCCTCGCCCACCCAGCTCGCCGACGGCCCGATCATCCTGAGGTACGGCAGCGCCTCGTCGAAGGCGCGCCGCGGCCCGGAGCAGACGAAGGAGAGCTTGCCCGCCTTGATCACCTTGGCGTTACCCGACACCGGCGCCGCGAGATAGGCGATGCCGCGCGCTTCCAGCATCGCGCGCAGCTCCGCGGAGCCTTCGAGCGAAATCGAGGAGCATTCGACGACGAGCCGCGGCACCGCGCCCGCGCCCTCGAGCATCCGCGTCATCACCTCGCGCACGTCGTCCCAGGTCGAGACCATGCAGAAGACGATGTCGCGCGCGGCGATCTCGGAAAGCTCGCGGGCGATCCTCGCGCCGTGGGCGGCGAGCGGCTCGGCCTTCGCGCGCGTGCGGTTCCAGACGAGGATGTCGGCGCCCGCTTTCGCGAGTCGCGCGGCCATTTCGTAGCCCATGCGGCCGGTGCCGATCCAGCCGACCGTCGCGTTACCAGGCATGGGCGACCGGCAGCTCGTTCGCCGGAAACAGCGTGATGATCTTCGCGCCTTCAGGGGTGAGCACCACTTCCTCCTCGATCCGCGCGGCGGAGACGCCGTCTTTTGCCGGGCAGAAGGTCTCCACCGCGAACACCATGCCCGCCTTCAGCTCATACGGCTCGATGAACGAATTGAGCCGCGAAATGAGCGGACGCTCGTGCAGCCCGAGCCCGAGGCCATGGCAGAAGTTCAACCCGAAGGCGGCCATCTCGGTCTCGAAGCCGATCTCGGTGCACTCGGGAAACATCCGCGCCACCTGGTCGGTGGTGACGCCGGGTTTCAGCATCGAGATCGCGGCGTCCATCCATTCGCGCGCGCGCTTGTAGGCGTCCACCTGCGCCGGGGTCGCCCGGCCGACCGCGAACGTGCGGTAGTAACAGGTCCGGTAGCCGACGTACGAGTGGATGACGTCGAAATACGCCTGATCGCCCGGCCGGATGAGGCGATCGGTGAAGTTGTGCGGATGCGGGCTGCAGCGCTCGCCCGCGATCGCGTTCACCGCCTCGACGCAGTCCGAACCCATCTCGTAGAGGCGTTTTGCGGCGAGCGCGACGATGTCGCTTTCGCGCACGCCCGGCCTCAACGCCTCGGCGATCGCCTGATACGCCCCGTCCACCATCGCCGCGGCGATGTTGAGGAGCACGATCTCGTCGTGGCTCTTCACCTCGCGCGCGTCCAGCATCGTCTGCTGGCCGTCGCGTACCTCGATGCCCTCCTTCTGCAGCGCAAACAGCATCGCCGGCTCGCACACGTCGAGCCCGAGCGGCATGTCGGCCACCCCCTCCTGCACGAGGATGTCCTTGATCTCGCGCGCCGCCTGCTCGAAGAGCCCGACCTTCGGGCCGATCGCGCCGCGCATGCCGGGATTGCCCGCGCGCACGTGGTCCTCGCGCAGCCACGGGCAGTAGAGCTTGTGGTGCCGCGCGGCCGAGCCGAAATCCCACACCCAGGGCTCGCCCGTGCCGGTGAGCAGGCAATAGCGGATCAGCTTGTCGCGCGCCCACTCGCCGATCACGGTCGAGGAGATGTAGCGGATGTTGTGCTGATCGAAACAGAGCATCGCGCCGAGCCCGGCGCGCGCGAGCGCCGCCCGCGTGCGCGCGAGGCGGTAGCGGTGCAGGCGCCGGAAATCAACGCGCTCCTCGAAGTCGACCTGCGTGACGCCCGGCGCCGCAAGCGGCCGATGCCAGCGGTGGCCCGGGTCGAGGTCGCGCTCGTCGACCGGAACGAACTTCGGCGGTTCGGGTTTCGCTGCCAAGGGGAATGTCCTCCGGGACGCGGAGGATAGCATCCGCGGCGGCGGCGGCGCGCGGCGGTTTCGCCGCGCGCGCGGCTCACGCCGCTTTCGCCTCCGGTTGCGCGGCGCACTGCTCGGTCGACTGCGGCGTCAGCGCGCCGATCGCGCACGCGACCGCGTCCTGGACGCGCTCGAGGAACACGAATTCGAGCTTTCCGCGCGCGTCCGCCGGCACATCCTCGAGGTCCTTTTCGTTGCGCTTGGGCAGCATCACGGTGCGGATGCCGGCGCGCAGCGCCGCGAGCACCTTTTCCTTGATGCCGCCCACCGGCAGGACGAGGCCGCGCAGCGACACTTCGCCCGTCATCGCGACGTCGCTGCGCACCGGCCTGCCGGACAGCAGCGACACGATCGCCAGATACATCGCCACCCCCGCGCTCGGGCCGTCCTTCGGCGTCGCCCCCGAAGGCACGTGCAGGTGCAGGTCCCATTTTTCGAGCGATTCGCCGAGCGTGTTCTTCGCGAGCGTGAGCGCGATCTGCGCCGACTCCTTCATCACGTCGCCGAGGTGTCCGGTGAGGATGAGTTTGCCCGAGCCCGGCACGCGGCTCGCCTCGACGAAGAGGATGTCGCCGCCGACCGGGGTCCAGGCGAGCCCGGTCGCCACCCCCGGCACCGAGGTGCGCAGCGCCACCTCGTTTTCGAACTTGCGCGGCCCGAGGATCGCGCCGAGGTCCGGCGCATCGACGACGATCGGCGTCTGCGCGCCGCCCTCGGCGATCCGCATCGCCGCCGAGCGCAGCACCGCGCCCAGCTCGCGCTCGAGATTGCGAACGCCCGCCTCGCGCGTGTAGTCGGCGATGATCGCGCGGATCGCCTCGTCGGTGACCGTGACCTGGCCGGGCGCGAGGCCGTTCGCCTCGAGCTGGCGCCGGACGAGGTACCGCTTCGCGATCTCGAGCTTTTCCTCGGCGGTGTAGCCGGGGATCTGGATGATCTCCATCCGGTCGCGCAGCGGCCCGGGGATCGTGTCGAGCTGGTTCGCGGTGAGGATGAACATCACGCGCGACAGGTCGAAGTCGACGCCGAGGTAGTTGTCGCGGAACTTCGCGTTCTGCTCCGGATCGAGCACCTCGAGCAGGGCGCTCGCCGGGTCGCCGTGAAAGCCGCCGGCGCCGAGTTTGTCGATTTCGTCGAGCATCAGCACGCAGGCGCGCGAGCCGGCGCGCCGGATCGCCTGGATGATGTTGCCCGGCAGCGCGCCGATGTAGGTGCGCCGGTGGCCGCGGATCTCGGCCTCGTCGTGCGTGCCGCCGAGCGCGACGCGCTGGAACTTGCGCCCGAGCGCGCGCGCGATCGACTGCCCGAGAGAGGTCTTGCCGACTCCCGGCGGGCCGACGAAACAGAGGATCGGGCTCTTGCCTTCGGGCGCGAGCTTGCGCACCGCGAGGTATTCGAGGATCCGGCGCTTGATCCGCTCGAGGCCGTGATGGTCCTCGTCGAGCACGCGCCGCGCCTCGGCGATGTCGATCGGCTTCTGCGGCTCGGCCTTCCACGGAAGCTCCGTCATCCACTCGAGCCAGGTGCGCAGCATCGAGGCTTCGCCCGAGCCCTCGCCCATGCGCTGCAGGCGCCGGAACTCCTTCTTCACGTACCGCAGCACCTCTTCAGGGAACCCGGCCGCCTCGATCGCCTTCTTCAGTTCCTCCATCTCGGCGGCGGTGTCCTCGGTCTCGCCCAGTTCCTTCTGGATCTGGCGCAACTGTTCGCGCAGCACGTGCTCGCGCTGGCGCTCGTCGAATTCCTTCTTCGTCTTCTCGCCGATTTCGCGCGTGATGCGCAGCACCTCGACGCGCTGCGCGAGCAGCCGCAGCACCTTGTCGAGCCGCGGAACGAGCTCGACGGTCGCGAGTATGTCCTGCTTCTCCTCGTTCTTGACGTCGAGGAGATTGGCGACCATGTCGGCGAGGTGCCCGGGCGACTCCATCGCCTGCACGACGCCGACGAGCTCGTCGGGCGCGTTCGGCAGCAGCTTGATCGCCTCGATCGCGAGCTCCTTCAGCTTCAGGAACCGCGCCTCGACTTCGGGACCGGAGTCGGTCGGCTCCGGCAGCCAAGCCACGTTCGCGACGAGGAACGGCCAGCCCTCGAGGAACTCGAGCACGCGAAAGCGCCGCTCGCCCTGCACGATCAGGTGGTGCACGCCCTCGGCCTGCGCGATATGGCGCATGAGCGCCCCGGCGGTTCCGATGGGATGCACGTCGCCGGGCTTCACGTCGTTCACCGACGGATCGCGCTGCAGGAGAAAACCGACCTTTGCGCCGCGTCGCAGCGCTTCGTGCGCGGCCGCGACCGACGAAGGCCGCCCGATCGTGATCGGCGAGATCACGCCGGGAAAAAGCACCGCGTTGCGAAGCGGAATGATGATCAGCGCGTCTTCCGGGATCTCGCGCACCGCGACCGCGGTCGAGCGGCTCGCGGCCTGCGCGGGGCCGCCTGCGTCGTCCGCCGCCTGCTCGAGCCGGAAACCGTTGCGCCTGCGCCAGAAATTCATGCCGTTTCTCCCGCTTGCGCGCCGCCGCGCGCGCGACAATCGCGTACATGCGGGCGAAACCGGCCGAATCAAGCCGCCGCGAGCCGACAACCCGAGGCGCCGGTCGGCGCGGGGCGAACGGCGCTCAGCGCTGGGACTTGCGCTCCGGACGCTGGCCGGAACCGGAGGTCTTCGCGTCCAGATGCCGGAAGCTGATCCGGCCCCGGGTGAGGTCGTAGGGCGACATCTCGAGCGTCACGCGGTCGCCCGCGATGACGCGGATGTGGTGCTTGCGGACCTTGCCGCCGGCGTAGGCGAGCACGGTCGCGCCATTGGCGAGGCGCACGCGGAACTGGGTGCTCGGCAGCACCTCCTCCACGACGCCTTCCATTTCCAGCATTTCTTCCTTCGGCATCGAGCGCTCAAGATGGTGGCGAGGAACAGATTTTACAACGCCCTCTCCAGCCGGGGTCTGCGCCAAGGACGCGGCATGAGAGCTGCCGGAAGGTAGAGCGGATGCGCCGGCTCGCCGGCGGCGGTGAGCCGCAGCACGTGCAACCGGATGCCCGCGCGCTCGAGCATGCGCACGACCTTCGCGCTCCGACCTGCGAAGGCCCCGTGGTTTCCCCAGGCGCAGACGACGAGCGCCGCCTCGCGCGCAGCGGCCAGAATCGCCCGGTCGTTCGCCCGGCCGCCCGCGGGGTCGCGCGCGCGGCGAAGCCGCGCCGGGTCGGTTGCGCGCAGCGCGAAGAGGTTCGTGACGATCATCGCCCCGTAGCCCCAGCGCCGGGCGTAGTTGCGCGCGCGGGTGCAGCTCGGATCGAGCCGGCGCTCGTCGGCGGTGCTCGGATTGAGCATCACGAAGTTCGCTGCCGGCCCCCCGCCCCAGCGGCGCCAGAGCAGGTAGCGGTACTTGCGGCCGCGGGAAAACGAGGCGCCGGCCGGCGTCGCCGCAATCGCCGCCCGGCGCGGCGCAAGGCGCCTCACGCCCACAAGCGCCGAAGCTGCCCCGCGACGTCCACCGGCGCACCGACCGCTCCGCCCTCGCCTGCGTCGGCCCCTTCGGCCCAGACCACCTCGTCCAGGCAGCGCATCACCGCGGGGGTGAGGAACCGGCTGCGCGCACCGTAGACGTGCCGGTCGCCGGTGCGCGGCTGCGAGGTCGCGTAGAACCTGAGCGGTGCGACGAGGTCGAGGCTCGAGCGCGCCCGGGTGATCGCGACGTAGAGCAGCCGCCGCTCTTCCTCGAGCTGCTCCGCGCTTCCGGCCGCGAGGTCGGAGGGGAAACTCCCGTCGGTGACGTTGAGCACGTAGACCGCCTCCCACTCCCGGCCCTTCGCCGAGTGCACGGTCGAGAGCACGAGCCAGTCCTCGTCGCGCATCGGCGCGGCGGCGAGGTCGCTGCTCGCCTCCGGCGGATCGAGCGCAAGCTCGGTGAGAAACGCTTCGCGCGTTCCGAAGCTCGCCGCGATGCGCTCCAGTTGCGCGAGGTCCGCGGCGCGCACCTCGGCCGCGTCGTAGCGGCGCTCGAGGATCGGGCCGTACCACTCGCGCACGCGCGCGAACTGTCCGTGCCACGGCGTCGCCGGGTCGGCGAGCCAGGCGATCAGCGCATCGAACTCGGCCGAACCGGACCTGAGCGCCGACCAGCGCCAGCCCGAGGCCTCGAAGGCGGTGAACGCGCGCTCTGCGCCCTTCGGGCCGACGCCGGGAAGGAGGCGCAGCGCCCGCCAGGCGGCGATTCGGTTTCGCGGATTGTCCGCCCAGCGAAGCACCGCGAGCACGTCTTTTACGTGCGCCGCCTCGAGAAACTTGAAGCCCCCGTACTTCACGTAGGGGATGTTGCGGCGCACGAGCTCGAGCTCGAGCACGTCCGAGTGGTGGGCGGCGCGGAAAAGCACCGCCTGCTCGCGAAGCGCGATGCCCTCCTCGCGCTTTTCCAGCACACGCGAGACGACGTAATCGGCCTGCGCCCGGTCGTCCGCGACCGTGACGAAGCGCGGCCGCTCGCCCTCGCCGCGCGCGGCGACGAGCCGCTTGCGGTACTGCCGCGGCGCCTCGGCGATCAGCGCGTTCGCGGCATCGAGCACCTGTTGCGTCGAGCGGTAGTTCGCTTCGAGCGTCACCACGCGCGCGCCGAAGCGCCGCTCGAACGAGAGGATGTTCTCCACGGTCGCCGCGCGAAACGAATAGATCGCCTGGGCGTCGTCGCCCACCACCGCGAGGCCTTCGCCCGAGGGTTTGAGGCGCGCGAGGATCCCGGCCTGAAGCGCGTTCGTGTCCTGGTATTCGTCGACGAGCACATGGTCCCAGAGCGCGCCCATTTCGCCCGCAAGGCCCGCGTCCTGGGTCATCGCGTGCCAGTAAAGAAGCAGGTCGTCGTAGTCGAGCGCGGCGCTTGCGAGCTTTCGCTCGACGTAGGCGCGGAAAAGCCGCGCGAGCGCCTCCTCCCACTCGGCGCACCAGGGAAACGCGGCGGCGAGCGTCGCGGCGAGCGTGCCTTGCGTGTTCACGCGGTGCGAGTAGATCGCAAGGCACGTGTCCTTGCGCGGAAAGCGCCGCGCCGTGCGCGAGAGGCCGAGTTCGTGGCGAACGACGTCCAGCAGGTCGGCGGCATCGGCCCGATCGAGCACGCTGAAGGCGTGCGGCAGCCCCACGCGCGCGTGATAGCGCCGAAGCAGCCGCACCGCCACCGAATGGAACGTTCCCGCCCACGGCAGATGCACCCCGCGGCGCGCGGCGCCCGCGATCTGGGCCGCGCGCCGGGTCATTTCCTCGGCCGCGCGCCGCGTGAAGGTGAGGAGCAGGATGCGCTCGGGCGCGACGCCTTCGCGCACGAGGTGCGCGACGCGGTGCGCGAGGGTATCGGTCTTTCCGGTGCCGGCGCCGGCGACGATCAGGAGGGGCCCCGCGCGGAACGCGCCGTCGGCGGCGCGCTCGCCCCAGGTCGCCGCCTCGCGCTGGCGCTCGTTCAGCTTTCGCAGGCCCTGCGCCGCCTCCATGCGGCGCGACTATAGGCGATTACTGTACATTTATCCAGATGCGCCCGCGCGCTACACTATCGCCATGGCGAAGCGCGTTCTCACCACCGCCGTCCACGGCAGCCCGATGGAGGTGTTTCTCTTCACGCCGGCCGGCGACGGCCCGCACCCCGGGCTCGTCCTCTGCCAGCACCTGCCCGGCGGGCACGCGGGGCTCGAGCGCGACCGGGTGACGCTCGCGATCGCCGAGCGTTACGCGCAGAACGGCTACGCGGTGGCGGCGCCCTTTCTCTTTCACTGGTGGCCGAAGGAAGCCGACATCGAAACGAAGCGCGCCGAGGCGCGCGACGATCGGATCGCGGCCGACCTGCGCGCGGCGCACGACCTGCTCGTTGCGCAACCCGGGGTCGATGCGCGCCGCATCGGCATCGTCGGCCACTGCTGGGGCGGGCGCGCCGCGTGGCTGGGGGCTGCGACCGATTCGCGCTACCGCGCCTGCGCGATCTTCTACGGCGGGCGCATCAAGCAGCCCTTCGGCGAGGGGAACCCCGCGCCGATCGCGCTCGCGGCGCAGATCCGCTGCCCGGTGATCGGCTTCTTCGGAAACGACGACACGAACCCGACGCCCGCCGACGTCGACGACTACGCGGCGGCGCTTGAGCGCGCCGGCGTCGAGCACGTCTTTCACCGCTACGACGGCGCCGGGCACGCTTTTCAGTCGTTCGACAACGCCGAGCGCTACCGCCACGAAGCGAGCGAAGACGCCTGGGTAAAGGCGCTCGCGTTCTTTGCCGAGAAACTTCGGTAGCAGGAAGCGTCGCCCGGTTCGTCGCGTCTCAACGCCCTCTGGCGAGCAGCGCTTCGACCTGCTCCAGCAACAGCGGCACTTCCTCTTCGATGGTGCTCCACACCAGCCGATGATCGAGCAGGTCGTAGCCGTGAGCGAGCACATTCCGGAACGCGACGATTTGGCGGTATTTGGCGATGCGGTCCACGGCTTCCGGATCGAGCTGGGCGAGACGGTTCACCGCTTCGCCGATGATCTCGAAATTGCGTTACATCGGCTGCCGCAGCAGACGATCGCGCCGGTAATCCTCCAGCGTCTTGCCGTGCGTGGCTTCGCGAATGAAGGCTGCCGCGTCGCGGATGTCTTCAAGCAGCTTGGGCGTCTTCGGGTGCATAGACGAGTTTCCGCGACCGGTTCACCGCCTCGATGAAATAGGGGTTTCGCAGGGAACCCGCCGTCACCAGCTCGACTCGACAGCCGAGCAGCGCCTCCAGCGACTCTTTCAGCCCGAAGTAGCGATCGAACAGCCGTGACGAATCCGGGCCGAATTCGACGAGCAGGTCGAGATCGCTGCGCCCGGGATCGAAAGCGTCGGTGGCCGCCGAACCGAAGAGTTCGAGCCGCGCGACACCGTAGCGCCGGCAAAGGTCGCGAATCCGGCCGAGGTGGGGGTCGAGCAGGCTGGACATGTCACCCGAACGATTATGCCACCGCCCTCGCCGACACGGCCTGCGCCGCGATGACGTCGGCGACCGCGGCGGTGAGCTTTTTCGCGTAGTCGAGGTGCAGGAACTCGTTCGGCCCGTGGGCGTTCGCCTGCGGCCCGAGCACGCCCGTGATCAGGAACTGCGCGCGCGGGAACTTCGCCCCGAGCATCGCCATGAAGGGGATCGTGCCGCCTTCGCCCATCCACATCGCGGGCTTCCCCCAATGGCGAAGCGAGGCGTCCTCGACCGCTCGCTCGAGCCAAGGGGCGGTCGGCGGCGCATGCCAGCCGGTCGCGGCCTGAACGACGTCGAAGCGAACGCGCGCACCGTGCGGCGGATCGGCTTCGAGCAAGGCCTTCATCCTTTCGCCCGCGGCGGCCGCATCGACCGTGGGCGGCAGCCGCAGCGAGAGCGCGAGCACCGTCTTCGGACGCAGCACGTTTCCGGCGTTCTTCGGCAGGGGAAGGCCGTCCGCGCCGATCACCTCCAGCACCGGCCGCCAGGTGCGGTTGAGGACGAGTTCCGCGATGTCGCCGGCCACAGGCTTTGCGCCGGGCACGAACGGAAAGCGCGCGTGCACCGTCGGCCCGAGGACTTCGGCCGCGCGGCGCGCCTGCTCGATCCGCTCGGGCGGTATCGGCGCGTAGAACGCCGCATGGCGAACGGCGCCGCTCGCCGAATCGTCGAGGCGCTCGAGGAGCAGCCGCGCGATGCGAAAGCTGGAGGGCACGATTCCGCCCGCATCGCCCGAGTGAACGCCCTCCGAGAGCACCTCGACCGTAAGCACCCCGTTCACGATCCCGCGAAGCGAGGTCGTGCCCCAGAGCTGCTCGTAGTTTCCGCAGCCGGAATCGAGCCCGACGACGAGCGCGGGCTCGCCGATTCGGGACGCGAGCGCCTCCAGATACGCCGGCAGGTCGTAGCTTCCGCTTTCCTCGCAGCACTCGATGAGGATCGCCGCGCGCGCATGCGGCCGTCCCTGCGCCTCGAGCTCTCTCAGCGCCGCGATCGCAGCGAATACTGCATAACCGTCGTCCGCGCCGCCGCGTCCGTAGAGCTTTCCGTCGCGGATCGCGGGCGTCCAGGGCCCGAGCCCCTCGGCCCAACCGGTCATCTCCGGCTGCTTGTCGAGGTGGCCGTAAAGGAGCACCGTGCCCGCGGCTTCCGCCCCGCGCGATGCCGGCACCCCGACGAAGAGCACCGGCGTTCGGCCGGGAAGACGGACGACCTCGACCTGCATGCTCGCCACCGCATACCTTCGGCACCAGTCCGCGGCGAGCTGCACTGCGCGCTCAATGTGACCGTTCTCCGCCCAGGCCGGATCGAAGTGCGGCGACTTCGCCGGGATGCGGATGTATTCGACGAGGGCCGGGACGATCGCTTCGTCCCAGAAGCGGGCGGTGGGGGTCATGCGGGAATTATAGGAACCCGACGGGACCCGCCGCGCGCAGATCGACGTTGCGGCGCGATTCCGCCGCTCGACCGAGATCCGGTCGCACCCCTTGGCGTCTCACCGAGGGCGGCACCGACCGCAGCCACCGTCGCCTGCAGCTACGCCCTCGGTGCAGCTACGCCGTCGGAATTGTCGGGGGCTGCTCGGAAATCGAGCGATTGGCGGCTCACCCCCCATCCGGCAAAGCAGCATGCAGCGCGACCTTGGCGGCGGGCGCTAGGCTCAGGAAAGCCGACTGAGCAGCTCTTCGCGCGAGATCTTCAGGTCTGCTGCGACGTCGCTCAGAATACCGGCGAGCGTACCGACTTTCAGGGAATCGTGGAGTGGAACGGTCACGTGGTGCGCCGGCGGGCTGTCGGTCGTCAGCCTGAGGTGGCTTCCCGTCTGCCGAGTTACGCGGCACCCGACCTTTGCCAGCGCTCGAACGAGCTCTGCCCCGGAGAGATCCCGGGGCAGCTTCATGCCGCAATCAGTTCGTCGCGTACGAAATGAAGGCGGATCATCTTCGGTCGCTCGCTCTCCTCGAAGTGGCAGCGAACAGCATCGCGGACGCGCTCCTGAAGGAGCGTCCGGTTCTCGGCCTGAATATCGACGCGCCCACTGCCCGCGCCGTATAGCCGCCCTCAGGCGCTTCCTCGACGACAAAGATGATCTCGCTCATCGGCGACGTTGTATGACAGCCCCTCGCGGCGATTCGGCGCCATTTTCGAGCAAACGCGTATCGAGCCTCGCCGTCAAACCGACAGGACGGGTTCTGCGGACGCGGGAACGATCCGAGTGCCGGTCGCGAGGGTATCGGCCTTCGACCGCAAGCAGCCGATCAGCTTGTGCCTTCGCTCGCTGCTGCGAGTAACGCGCAAAGATCGGCGAGCGCGATCGCCTCGACGCCGTCGGCGATCGGAAAGCGTTCGGCGCCGCTGTAGACGACGAAGCGCCGCTCCGGCCGGACGGTCTCGCAAGCGGCGTAAAACCCGCGATCGAGCTTCGGCGCGAGGCCGCGCTTGATTTCGATCGCCCACGGCTTGCGGTGTCCGGGAAGTCGCAGAACGAGATCGATCTCCGCGCCGCCTGCGGAGCGGAAAAAGCACGGCTCGGTCCCTCGGGGCGCGGCGCAGACGAGCGATTCGATCGCCATGCCTTCCCAGCTTGCGCCGGCGACCGGATGCGAGAGCAGCGCCTCGCGATCGCCGATGCCGAGCAGCGCATGCACCAGGCCGCTGTCGCGCACGTAGATCTTCGGCGACTTCACGAGCCGCTTTTTCACGTTGCCGTGCCACGGCGCAAGGCGCCGCACGAGCAGCAGATCGACGAGCAAGTCGATATAGGAGGCGACCGTCTTTGCGTCCACGGCGAGTGCGCGGGCGAGCGCCGCGGCGTTCGCGAGCCCGCCCTGCTGGTGCGCGAGCATCGTCCAGAGCCGGCGCAGCGTCTCGGCCGGGATGCGCGGTCCGAGCTGCGGGATGTCGCGCTCGAGGTACGTGCGGATGAAGTCGGTCCGCCAGCGAAGGCTCGCGCCGTCCGAGCGAGCGAGGAAGCTCTCCGGAAAACCGCCGCGCAACCAGAGCGCATCCAGGCTCTCGGCACCCACTTCGCCCGCGTCGAAAGGCGCAAGTTCGAGGTAACGGATGCGGCCTGCGAGCGACTCGCTCGATTGCCTGAGCAGATCCATGGACGCGGAGCCGAGCACGAGAAACCGTCCAGTTGCCCGCCCGCGCCGCCGGCCCGCGTCGATCAGTCCGCGCAGGCTGCGGAAAAGGCCGGGCGTGCGGTGGATCTCGTCGAGGATGACGAGCTTGTCCTCGTGCTGCGCGAGGTAGAGCTCCGGCTCGGCGAGCTTCGCCCGGTCGGCGTCGGATTCGAGGTCGAGATAGACCGCTGGCCGGCGCCTTGCCACCTCGAGCGCAAGCGTCGTCTTTCCCACCTGGCGCGGCCCGAGAAGCGCCACCGCCGGGCTCTCGTCGAGCGCCGCGAGGACGGAGGACAAAAGCCGGCGCGAGATCATCCTTGCAATTATGGAGCGCTCCTCCGGATTTGCAAGGATCTTTCCGCCGACCGTTCGAGCGGTTCCTATCCGGCCGCAGAGTCGGGATTTCGGAGGGAGTGGACTCGGAGAGAAGCCCCGTATCCGGATTCGCGCCGATCAACCGGTGCAGGCAATGAGCTGGGGCGCTTCGCCGGCACGGCCGAAGACGATCGCGAGCTGGCCAAGGCGAATGCCGAGGTCCCGCGCCTCCTCGAGCGACACGCCGAGCACCAGAACGCTTCGCTCGGGCTCCCAGCCGGGGTCGTCGGGAACGCCTTCGCCTTCGAAGAAGGTCTTGCCGCACCGGGCGAGCAGGGAGATCAATCGCCCGTGCCTTGCCGCATTCTCGGCGGGCTCGAGGCGGCGCGCGCCGGGATTCCACGCCGTGATGTACGCCCAGGTGCGAGCGCCATGGCCCGCGAGCAGTTCGTCGAGCGCCGCATTGCGCTCGCCGATGCGCAGCGCAAGGTTGCGGCCGTCAGGCAGCCTCGCCGTGTAAGTCGTACGGAGGAACGCTTCGGTCACTTCGATGCCCTCGCGGCGGTCGTTCGGCGAACTTCGACGGTCGCGCGCAGCGCCGAGCGGCGTGCTCGCGGTGCCTGCGGCGCGTCGTTGGCGATTATCGAGGATACAGCCGCGATGGCTGCGCCCGAAAGGTCGAGCGACCGCATCCATCGAGCGCCGCGACGGTCTCCCTTGTCGCCGCGCTACGCCACCGCGTAGCCGGCAAGGTGCACCACCCGCCCTCCGACGGCGAGCGCGCCGCCGGCAATGCCCTCGCCCGAAAGGCGCAGGTCCTCTCCCTCGCCGAGCGCCGGAAAACGCTCGGCGGCCGCCCGGCGGATGCGGTCGAGAAACGCGCTCGCCTCGGCCTCGGCCGGCGCGATCGTTCTGCCGTCGGCGGTCTCAAGCGCATCGAGCGCCCAGCTGCGGACGAGCTTTTTCAGGTAGCGGGCGAAAGCCTGCGCCGAGTCGAACAGTTCCAGCCCGGCGACGCGGCCGTCCACCGCCACCACCGCGCCCCGCTGGCGCACGCGCGCGCGAAAGCCCCGCGCGTAGGCCGAGAGCGACCTCGCGCTCGATCGGTAGGCATCGGCCATCGCCATCGTGGCCGACTGCACGCCGCGCGAGGCGAGCTTCTCGGAGACGAACTTCCAGACCTCGCCCTGGTCGGCGCGGCGCGAGCCGTGCGAGCGCAGCGACGCGGAAACGCTCGCCATCTTCATCGCTTTCGCCTTGGCAAAGAGCGAGCGCCCGGCGGCGCGGAACTCGCGCGAGCGCCACGCCCAGCGCCCCTGCTCGACGCAGGAGACCGGGATCACGACGCGTTGGCCGGGGCCGACGAGGATGGAAAGGTTGAGGATGCGGTTCTGCTTTGCGCCGACGAGTTCGTCGCCGTCGACGAGCAGGATGCGCTCGGTCGAGAGGTTCTCGAACGCGAGCTCCGGAACGCTTCCGCCCTCGGAGACTTCGGTGACCCGGGCAAGGCCGCGCCTGAGCGCCTCGTCGAGAAGCACGTAGCCGGGCGCGGAAGCCTCCGTCCCGAGGAGCGGAAAAAGCGCGAGGTTGCGGTGCACCTGCGGCGCACCGATCGCGAGTTCGGCAAGGCTTTGTTCGATTTCCTGCATGGCGGCCTCCGTTGGGAAAGACGTCGGCAGTGTCGCAGGCGTCAGGCTCAGGGCGTGAGCCTTCGGGCGCTTGCCGCGCCTTCGCGGAGCCGTCACACGGCAAGCGCTAAACTCACCCCTGAGCGGCGACCGATTCGCCGAACCGGAAGCAGTCCCTTCGCATGCTTGCGCCCGCGCCCTCGAGCCGCGACGAGCGCCTCGGACAGGTGCTCGCGCTCGTGCGCGAGCGAATCCCGGCGCCCGGCCGCGGCCCGGTCGAGGCGTTCGTGCGCGCCTACTTCCGTCAGGTCGATCCCGAGGACCTCGCCGAGCGCGACCCCGCAGACCTATACGGCGCGGCCCTCTCGCACTGGAACTTCGCGCGGCGGCGAGAGCCGGGTCGCGCGCGCGTGCGCGTCTTCAACCCGACGCTCGAAGAGCACGGCTGGCAGTCGAGGCACACGATCGTCGAGATCGTGAACGACGACATGCCGTTTCTCGTCGACTCATCGACGATGGAGGTGAACCGCCATGGCCTGACGCTGCACCTCATCATCCACCCGGTGATCCGCGTCGTCCGATCGCCGCAGGCTTCAGGCGGGCACCTGCTCGCCGACATCCTTCCCGACGACTCGCCCGAGGGCCGCGCCGAATCGTTCATGCACCTCGAGGTCGATCGGATCGCGGATCCTGCGCGCATGGAGGCGCTCGCCGCCGACCTCGAGCGGGTGCTCGGCGACGTGCGCGCCGCGGTCGAGGACTGGCAGCCGATGCTCGCCCGCGTGCGCGACATCGTCGAAGAGTTGGAGCGCCGCCCGCCGCCCGTGCCGCCCGCCGAACTCGCCGAGGCGCGGGCGCTTCTCGAGTGGCTCGCCGACCACCACTTCACCTTCCTCGGCTACCGCTGCCACGATCTGGTCGTCGAAGACGGCGAGGACGCGCTCGCCGTCGTTCCGGGCTCCGGGCTCGGCATCCTGCGCGAGCGCCCCGGCCGCCGGCGCGCCGCGAGCTTCGCCAAGCTCGCGCCGCAGGCGCGCCGCTACGCGCGGGCAAAAGACCTCGTCCTCCTCACCAAGTCGAATTCGCGCTCGACGGTGCACCGGCCGGGCTACCTCGACTACGTCGGCATCAAGCGCTACGACGCGCGCGGCGAGGTCTGCGGCGAGCACCGGTTTCTCGGGCTCTACACGCACACCGCCTATCACGCGAGCCCCGCGGAGATCCCGGTCCTGCGCCGCAAGGTGGCCAACGTGCAGGCGCGCGCGGGCCTGCCCGAGGGCGGCCACGACTGGAAGGCGCTCGAGCAGATCCTCTATTCGTATCCGCGCGACGAACTCTTCCAGATCTCCGAGGACGAGCTCTTCGAGACCGCGCTCGGCATCCTGCGCCTCGGCGAGCGCCAGCGGCTGCGGCTCTTCGTCCGCCGCGATCCCTTCGAGCGCTTCGTCACCTGCCTGATTTACGCGCCGCGCGAGCACTACAACACCGAGCTTCGCAGGCGCTGGCAGGCGCTGCTCATGGACGCCTTCGGCGGCGTCGCCTCCGACTTCAGCGTCCACCTCTCGGAGTCGGTGCTCGCCCGCGTGATGATCACCGTGCGCACCGCCCCGGGCGCGATCCGCGCCCCCGACGTGCGGGAACTCGAGCGCAGGCTTGCGGCCGCCGCGCGCCGCTGGGAGGACGACCTTCGCGACGCGCTCGTCGAGGCCGCGGGCGAGGCGCGCGGCAACGCGCTCTTTCAGCGCTTCGGCGCCGCGTTTCCCGCCGCCTACCGCGAGGACTTTCCGGCGCGAAACGCGGTGCCCGACTGCGAGACGCTCGCAAGGGTGGCCGAGACGGGCGGCAATCGCCTTGAAGCTCTACCGGCCGCTCGAGGCGCCGCCCGGTGCGCTTCGCCTGAAGATCTTCCGGCGCGGGGCGCCGGTCGTGCTCTCGGACAGCCTGCCGATGCTCGAGCGCATGGGCTTGCGGGTGATCGAAGAGCGTCCCTATCGCGTCGCCCCCCGAGACGGCGAACCGGTGTGGATTCACGACTACGGGCTCTCTGCGGGCGACGCGGATCTGGAGATCGAAGCCGTCGGCGCGCTCTTCGAGGACGCGTTCGCGCGCGTCTTCGCGGGCGAGATCGAGAACGACGACTTCAACCGGCTGGTGCTCGCCGCGCGGCTTTCGGCGGACGAGGTGGTGGTGCTGCGCGCCTACGCGAAATACCTGAGGCAGATCGGCTTTCCGCTTTCGCAGACATTCGTCGAGCAGACGCTTGCGGCGCACCCGGCGATCGCGCGCATGCTGGTTGCGCTCTTTCGGCTGCGCTTCGACCCCGAGACAGCCGACGAGGCGGCCGCTGCCCGGCAGGCGCGCGCGATCGAGGAGGCGCTCGATCGCGTTCCCGGCCTGAACGAGGACCGGGTGCTTCGCCAGTACCTCGCGCTCGTGCTCGCCACGACCCGAACCAATTTCTGGCGCCGCGACGCGGCCGGCCGTCGCCGGCCGTTCCTCTCGTTCAAGTTCGATCCGGCGCGCGTGCCGGGGTTGCCTGCGCCGCGGCCGATGTTCGAGATCTTCGTCTATTCGACGCGCTTCGAAGGCGTACACCTTCGCGGCGGCAAGGTCGCGCGCGGCGGCATACGCTGGTCGGACCGGCCCGAGGACTTCCGCACCGAGATCCTCGGGCTCCTCAAGGCGCAGATGGTGAAGAACGCGGTGATCGTGCCGGTCGGCTCGAAGGGCGGGTTCGTGCTGAAGCGCGCGCCCTCGCCCGCCGACCGCGAGGCGTACCTGAAGGAGGGGCTCGCCTGCTACCGCGACTACCTGCGCGGGCTCCTCGACCTCACCGACAACCTCGCGGGCGGCCGGGTCGTGCCTCCGCCGCAAGTGCGCCGCTACGACGGCGACGATCCCTATCTCGTCGTCGCCGCCGACAAGGGCACCGCGACCTTTTCCGACCACGCGAACGAGGTGGCGCGCGAATACGGGTTCTGGCTCGGCGACGCCTTCGCCTCGGGCGGCTCGGCGGGCTACGACCACAAGGCGATGGGCATCACCGCCCGCGGCGCCTGGGAGTCGGTCAAGCGGCACTTCCGCGAGATGTCGGTGAACGTTCAGACCACCGACTTCACCGCCGTCGGCATCGGCGACATGTCGGGCGACGTGTTCGGCAACGGCATGCTGCTTTCGCGCCGCATCCGGCTCATTGCGGCGTTCGACCACCGGCACATCTTCCTCGATCCCGACCCGGATCCGGAGGCCGCGTGGGCCGAGCGAAAGCGGCTTTTCGAGCTTCCCGGCTCTTCCTGGGCCGACTACGACCCGCGCCGCATCTCGAAGGGCGGCGGCGTCTGGCCGCGGAGCGCGAAATCGGTGCCGCTTTCGCCCGAGGCGCGGCGCGCCCTCGGCGTCGAGGCCGAGCGGCTTGCGCCGAACGAACTCATCCGCGCGATCCTGCGCGCGCCGGTGGACCTGCTCTACAACGGCGGCATCGGCACCTTCGTCAAGGCGACGAGCGAGACCCACGCCGAGGTCGGCGACCGCGCGAACGACGCGGTGCGGGTCAACGGCGCCGAGCTTCGCTGCAAGGCGGTCGCCGAGGGCGGAAACCTCGGCTTCACCCAGCTGGGGCGCATCGAGTACGCGCTCGCCGGCGGGCGCATCTACACCGACGCGATCGACAACTCGGCGGGGGTGGAAACCTCCGACCACGAGGTGAACATCAAGATCCTGCTCGGACTCGCGGTCGCCGACGGCGAGCTGACGCATCAAGCAGCGCAACGCCCTGCTTGCGGCGATGACCGACGAGGTCGCCGCGCTCGTGCTGCGCGACAACTACTTTCAGACGCAGTCGCTTTCGATCGCCGCGCGCCTTGCGCCGCAGCTTCTCGAAGCGCAGAGCCGCTTCATCCAGTTTCTCGAAAAGCGCGGCCGCCTCGACCGCGTCGCTCGAGCGGCTGCCCGACGACGAGCAGATCGCCGAGCGGCGCCGCCGCGGCATCGGGCTGACGCGCCCGGAACTCGCGGTGCTCCTCGCCTACTCGAAGCTGTGGCTGAAGGACGAGCTGCTCGCCTCGGACCTGCCGGAGGACGAGTGGATCGCGACCGCCCTCGGCCGCTATTTTCCGCAACCGCTTCGCGAGGCGTACGCCGCGCTGATGCCGCGCCATCCGCTGCGGCGCGAGATCATCGTCACCCACGTGGTGAACAGCATGGTGAACCGCGTCGGCTCGACCTTCGTGCACCGGCTGACGGAGGCGCTCGGCGCGGCGCCCGCCGACATCGTGCGCGCCTACCTTCTTTCGCGCGAAGTGTTCGGCTACGTGCCGCTCTGGCAGGCGATCGAGGCGCTCGACGACAAGGTGCCCGATGCCGCGCAGGCCGAGATGCTGATCGAGGCGGGGCGGCTGCTCGTGCGCGCGAGCACCTGGTTTCTGCGTTCGCCGCGCCTTGCCGAGCCGATGGCGCAGACGATCGAGCGCTTTCGCCCGGGCGTCGAGGCGCTCTATCCGCGGCTGCCCGAGCTTCTCGATTCCCCGGCGCGCTCGGCGCTCGAGCGCCGCTCCGCCCGCTGGCGCGAGGCAGGCGTGCCGGGCGAGCTTGCGATCCGCGTCGCGTCGCTCGAGGCGCTATTTGCGGCGCTCGATGTGGTCGAGCTCGCGGCGGCGACCGGCCGCGCCGTCGAGACGGTCGCCGGCGTCTATTTCCGCCTCGGCGCGAGGCTCGACCTCGGCTGGCTGCGCGAGCGGATCGGCGCGCTCGCGGCCGAGGGGCACTGGCAGGCGCTCGCGAAGACGGCGCTTCGCGACGACCTCGCCGCGCTACAGCGCGCGCTCGCCGCGCAGGTTCTCGCCGAAGGCGGGGCGGACGGGCCCGAAGCGCTGATCGCCGCCTGGGAGGCGCGCGCGCGAGTTCCGCTCGAGCGCGCGCTCAGGCGCCTTGCGGAGCTGCGCTCGGCGCCGGCGCCCGACCTCGCGATGCTTTCGGTCGGCCTGCGCGAGCTTCGCGAACTCGCGTAGGCCTGCGGCGCGAGTTTCCGCGCGCCGTCAGGGCCGGGGTGCGCTCCTGCGCGGCGGCGTCGCGTGCACCGCCCACCTCGTCGCGCCGGTCGATCACGGCGATCTCGCCCATCGTCACCACGACGAGGTTCGGGTACTCGTAGCCGGTGCCCTTCGAGTGGTCGATCAGAGCGCCGATCGCGCCGCCGAAAATGATGTTGCCGAACATCGCGCCGTGCGCGCGCGAAACGAGCTTCGCGAGGCCCGGCGGATGGCCGTCGCGGCGGCACTCGACCTGCATGTCCTCGGCCGAGCGAAGGACGGTGACGCTTCCCGGAGTGACCACCGTCCACTGCCCGCTCGGGTTGCGCAGCGTGCATTCGGCCTTCTCGAGCGGCTCGCCCGCCCGCGTGCGGGTCGAGACGAGGATGCTCTGGAGCTCGCTGCCGGTGATCGTCGCGCAACCGGGCGCAGCAGCGAGCGACGCGGCCAACGCGAAAATTCGCTTCCGGGTCACGCGAACTTCCCCGCTGCGGCGGCGGCCCTCAGTTCGGCCGCCTGCCCTGCGCGAGCGCCTCGCGCGCCTCGCGCTCGGCGCGGAAGTGCTCCTCGAACCCGATGAGGCTCGTACCGAAGATGCGCAGGATGTCGCCGGTCACCGCCGGCCCGAAGGCATGCGCGATGACGGCGAGCCGCCAGGCGAGCACCTGCGCGAAAATCCCGAAACCGCCGCGCTCGCTCGCCTCCGCCTCGAGCGCCTTGATCCGCTCGACGAGCCAATCGCGCAGATCGTCCGAATCGTGCGCCGCGGCGCAGCTCGCCCGCGGACCCCGACAACCAACGCTTCTCTTTCGTTCACCCCCGATCTCCTTTCCTCGTTCGCTCAGGCCGACCGACCCGCGGCCCGAGCGTTCCGTTACCTTTGCCGAACGGCCTGCGGCGAAACCGGCGGGCCGTCGCTTTAGCAGCACTTCTGAATCGCCCTGCAAGTTGACGCTTAAATCGGCGATACGCGCGACCGCGCACGTCGCATTCTGCGGAGCCTCGGGCTCACAGGATGAGCCTTCCGAAGCGACCGTGCGGCGCGGGCGCTGTAGCGACGCTTCGCAGGCCGCTGCCGCGCCGCGACATCCGCGGGAATCGTCGCCCGCGATCGTTCGCGCCCGGGGATAGACGCTAGAGCCAGTTCCCCATCAGGATGAAGGGGGCCCAGAAGTAGGGGTGGGCGTAGGGGGCGCTTGCGGCGGCGGGCCGGTCGGTGCGCCGCAGCCCGCGCGGCTTCGCCCGCAGCGCCGCTCACTTCGCCGCGAAGCAGCGCAAGCTGCGCGCGGCGAAGCGCCTCGGCCTTGGTCAGCCGCTCGCGCTCGCGCAGCCGGTAGAAGCTTCGCATCAGCTGCGCGGTGCTCTCGTCAGCCACCGGCCACAGCGTCGCGATCACCCCGCGCGCACCCTGGCGCTGAACGAGCGCCCCGAAGCCTTCGATCTCCGCGCCGTTGGCATCGCGCCCGCCGCCCACCGCCGTGTCGCAGGCCGATAGCGCCATCAGGTCCACGTGGCGAAAGTCGAAATCGCGCTCCTTCAGCTCCCGAAGCGTCAGGCGACTGCCGTCACCGAGCAGCAGAAACGAGTTCGCCTCCGTGCCCGGCTGAAACACGAAGTGGCTCGCCACATGCAGCACCGGATAGGCCCGATCGAGCGAATCGCGCAGCCGCCGCGCGGTGAACTCGTCATCGAGGTACACCTCCCCGGGCAGCACGCCGCCCTTGACGATGCCCTCCAGCTCCTCGCGCACCGCAGGAAGCGGCTCGAACCCTTGCACCGGCCGCGTCAGCCCAAGGCCGACGAAGCGCCAGCCCGGCTGCGGCGCATCGCGAAGCTTGTCCTTCGCTGCCTCGGTGAAGATCGCAAGGCGATAGCGCTCCAGAAGATAGCCCTCGCCGTCGTGCAGCGCCGCAAGCGGCAGATAGCGCAGCGCCCCGTCCAGACTCACCATCAGCGTCTGCGCCCCGGCCTGGCGCAGGTCCTCGGCCACCGGCGCAACGAGAATCCGGTACAGCTCCTGCGCAAGCGGCAGCGGATCGCTGCGCGGGTTCTGCAGCAGCCTCCGAAACTCGCCGATCCTGCGATTGAGCTCGCGCGCCCCCACGGGGCTGCTTCGCGCAATCTGCACCGCGGGCGTGGTGAGCAGAACGCTCAGGCGCGCCTCGCCCATCAGATAGTGAAGCGCCACCACCCCCTCGCCCAGCGCCGCAAGCGTGCCCTGCAGCGCCCGAAGGTGAACGAGCCCCCGCTCGCCCACCTCGCGCGCGCGCGCCGCACCGGCTGCCTCCACCTCCCGCATGAGCTCGGCAAGAAAGCGCTCGAAGGCAAGCCGCGCAACCCGCAGATCGGCCTCGAGCTCGGCGCGGCGCCGCTCCTCGGCCTCGCTCAGCCCAAGCCGCGCCTTGCGCCGCAGCGCCTCGAGCTCCGCCCCGAGCGCACCGAGCCGGCCGCTCACCTCCTCGTAGCGCCGCCGCCACGTTTCTTCCTGCTCGGTGAGCGCGCTCTGCGTCGTCCTCGGATCGGCCCGCGCATCGCGCCGGATGAAGTCGAAGAACTCCTCCTCCTTCAGCATCGCCAGCACCTGCTGCGCCTCGGGCAGCCGCCCCGCCTCGATCAGCAGCTCGGCAAGCCCCCGATAGACCCCCTCCTTGTCGCGCAGAAACGAGCGCTGCAGCTCCCTCTCCAGCTCCGTCAGCCGCCCGCGCAGCCCCTGGATCGTGTTCACCGCCTGCTTGCCGAAGAAGATCGCAAGCTCCGGCCGGCCCTGGCGCGCCATGACCACCCCGAGACCGGCCTGCGCACGCCAGATCCTCTCCGGCGCACCGGCGCGGCTTGCGATCGCCAGCGCACGCTCATATAGCGGCTGCGCTTTACCGTATTCCCGAAGGTATCGGTGCAACCCCGCCATGTTCTGCAGGCTTGCCGCCACTTCAGGGTGCTCTGGACCAAAGGCCTTCTGCCGAATTGCGAGACTCTTCTCGAGAATCGGCAGCGCCCTGGCGTATTCGCCGATGTCCTGATACAGCACCGCCAGGTTGTTCAGGCTCGTCGCCACAGCCGGGTGCTCGGCGCCGAGCGCCTTCTCGTAAATCGCAAGACTCCTCTGATAGAGCGGCAGCGCCTGGGCATACTCGCCCATCGATCCCCGATACGAGCTGCCGCCAGGTCTGTTCAGGCTTAGCGCCGCCACATGCTCGGGTGCTCGGCCCCGAGCGCCTTCTCGCGAATCGCAAGACTCCTCTCGTAGAGCGGCAGCGCCCGGGCATACTCGCCCATGCGCCCGATAGAGCGCTGCCAGGTTGTTCAGGCTCGTCGCCACATCCGGGTGCTCGGCACCGAGCGCCTTTTCGCGAATCGCAAGGCTCCTCTCGTAGGAGCGGCAGCGCCCGGGCATACTCGCCCATGGCCTGATAGAGCGCCGCCAGGTCGCTCAGGCTCGTCGCCACATTCGGGTGCTCGGCACCGAGCGCCTTCTCGAGAATCGCAAGACTCCTCTCGTAGAGCGGCAGCGCCCGGGCATACTCGCCCATGTCGCTGATAGAGCCCCGCCAGGTTGTTCAGGCTCGTCGCCACGTCCGGGTGCTCAGCACCGAGCACCTTCTGCGCGAATCGAAAGGCTCCTCTGGTAGGAGCGGCAGCGCCCAGTGCATACTCGCCCATGGCCTGATAGAGCGCCGCCAGGCCGCTCAGGTTTGTCGCCACATTCGGGTGCTCGGCACCGAGCGCCTTCTCGTAAATCGCAAGACTCCTCTCGTAGAGCGGCAGCGCCCGGGCATACTCGCCCATGGCCTGATAGAGCCGCGCCAGGTTGTTCAGGCTCGCCGCCACGTCCGGGTGCTCGGCACCGAGCGCCTTCTCGCGAATCGCAAGGCTCCTCTGGTAGGAGCGGCAGCGCCCGGGCATACTCGCCCATGTGCCTGATAGAGCACCGCCAGGTTGTTCAGGCTCGTCGCCACATCCGGGTGCTCGGCCCCGAGCGCCTTCTCGCGAATCGCAAGGCTCCTCTCGATAGAGCGGCAGCGCCCGGGCATGCTCGCCCATGTGCCCGATACGAGCTCGGCGCGAGGTCTACGTTCAGGCTCGCCGCGTACGTCTCGGGTGCTCGGCCACCGCAGCGCCTTCTCGCGAATCGAAAGGCTCTCTCTGTAGAGCGGCAGCGCCCGGGCATGCTCGCCCATGTCCCTGATACAGCAGCGCCAGGTTGTTCAGGCGTCGTCGCCACGCTGCGGGTGCTCGGCCCCGAGCGCTTTCTCGTCCGATGGCGAGGCTGCGCTGGTAGATCAGGCCAACGCCTCGCGCGTAATCGCCGCAGCGCCCGATGCGCGGCCGCTAGGCGGTCGATGACGGCAACGAGGTCCGAGGTGTTCGCTTCCCAGCACCTGCTCTCCCAGCACGAGGGCCCGCTCGTAGCGGGAAATGGCCCCGCGCAGGTCGCGTGCTTTCTCCAGCGCAAGCCCCTCCTCGAACAGCCGCTCCGCCTCCTGAAGCGCGCGGGTCGGCCTGCGCCGGCTGCTGGGCTTGGAGGGAATCGAAGGAAAAGAGGACGAGCGCCAGAACGAGCAGGACACGCGCTGCAAGCCAATTCGCCCGGTCGCGCGCGCGTGCGCGAGGCATCCGCAAGGCGGGACCGTTCAGCGTGGGATCCATCGCTCACCTCCGCGCTCGATCGGCCGGCCGCGCCGCAGCGGCCGCTCCGTCCAACTTCGTCGGAGAGCATGCCTCGGCGCACCCGGCTGCAGACCACCGCCGCAAAGCGCCCCGCCCCTCGGCCCGCGTCCCTTGCGCCCCGAAACGGGAATGGCCTGCCATCCGCGCGCTTCATGTCCCATCGCTCCTGCATTGCCGCCCTTCGCCTCCCGAGACGAAAAATCCGCCTTGCCTGTCAGGCGAAGGCGAACGCTCGGGCGAGGAACCGCGGCCGGTTTGCGGGGCGAGCGGCCGCCGGGCCAGAATCGGCCGCATGCCGGGAACAGCCTTGTCGCCTCGGGGCGAGGCCCGAGCGCCGCGCGATGCCGCCGTTCCCGCTTCCGGGCGCAAGCGGCGACCGCTTGCGCGGCTGATCCGCGCGCGGCCGGGTCTCCCCCGGTGAATGGCGGCGATCGAACCGCCGGAGCGCTCGCCGCGATGCGCCGCTTGCGCAGGCTCGCGAGCGTTGCCGTCATGGCCTGCCTTGCGCTCCTTGCGGCGCCTGCGCTTTCGCGCACGTTCGCGTTGCGCGCGCTCGAAGACGCGTACTACGACTGGTGGCACGTGCTCGCCGGCCGGCGCTACGAGCCGCGGCACGCGGCGCTGGTCGCCGTGGACGACGACACGCTGCTTGCGCTGAAGGAAGATCCGCTCGTTTTCTGGGCGCCGCATTTTGCGCGCGCGTCGTCGAGGTGCTTCGAGAAAGCGGGCGCGGCGGCGATCGGTCTCGACTTCCTGTATCAGGCGAGCGCCGAGGACTGGCTGAGAAAACTCGGCCTTCCCGATGCGCCCGGTTCGCCGCGAACATACGATGCGCCGCTTCGCGCGGCGCTCGCGCGAGAGGCCGGGTGGTGCTCGTCGCGCACCTTGCGAATGCACGGGACGGCGCGACGCTCCTTTTGCCGCCTGCCGATCAGATCGCGGCGCTCCCTCGCGGCGTTCACGACGTGGGCATCGCAAGCGTCTTCCCGGACGAAGACAAGCACGTGCGGCGCTTCTATGCGTCGCTCGATCCGGACCCGCAAAGGCCGGGATTGAGCTTCGCGATGCAGCTTGCCTTGCGCGCTATCGGCGGCGATCCGCAGGCGAGCGCGTGGACGATCGCGGGCGTTTCGCTATCCCGCGAGCCGCGCGCCTATCGCATCGGCTTTGCCGGGCCGCCCGGGACGATCCCCGCGGTTTCGATGCGCGAGCTGCTGAAGCCCGGAGCGCTCGAGAATGCCGCGGTGCGCGCGCTGAAGGGCAAGGTGGTGATCGTCGCCGCGACCGGCGCGGGTGCGCCGGATCGCCATTTCACCCCGTACGCGCGCGGTCCGGCAGCCGAACTCATGACCGGCGGCGAGCTTCACGCCAACATCGTCGAGACGATCCTCGCCGGAAGGTATCCGCGCCCGCTTCCCGCTGGATCGAGATCGCCTTCCTCGCGCTGCTCGCCGGGGTCGCGGCCTTCGCGTTCGTGCACCTGGATCTCAGGCTCGCGGCCGGCCTGTGGGCGCTCGCCTCCGTTTCGCTCGCCGTCCCGGCCTACTGGCTGCTCGAGGCGGACTGGGTCGTTCCGGTCGCGCAGCCGCAGGCGGCGCTGCTCGTCGCGTTCCTGCTCGCGATCGGCTTTCGCCTGACCGGCGAGGAGCGCGAGCGCGCCCGGATCCGCGATCTGTTCGGAAGGTATGTGTCCGACGACGTGGTGGAGAAGCTACTCGCCGACGAGCGGCGCCCGGACCTCGCCGGCGAAGCGGTTCTCCGTCACCGTGCTTTTATTCCGACATCCGCGGTTTCACGACGCTCTCGGAAAAGCTCTCGCCGCACGAGGTCGTCGAGCTGCTGAACGCCTACTTCACCCGCGCCTGCGGCGCGATCCTCGCCGAAGGGGGTACCGTGGACAAATACCTCGGCGATGCGGTCATGGCCGTCTTCGGCTCGCCGGTGCGCCACCCTGACCACGCCCGGCGGGCGATCCGCGCCGCGCTCGCGATGGCGCGCGAAGCCGAGGGTTTCCGGCACTGGGTGCGCGAGCGTTTTGCCGGGCGCGGGCTTCCCGAGTTCGCGATCGGCGTGGGGCTTCACACCGGCGAGGCCGTCGTCGGCGACATCGGCACCCCGAAGCGCAAGGAGTACACCGCCGTCGGCGACACCGTGAACGCCGCCTCGCGGCTCGAAAGCCTGACAAAAGACATGCAATGCGTCATTCTCGCCAGTGAGGCCACCGTGAAGGCGGCCGGCGCCGGCGTGCGCGTCGGCCGGTTCGAGCGCGATCACGGTGAAAGGAAAATCCGAGCCGATCGGGGTGTACGAGGTGCTCGGGTTGTCGGAAGGAGCGGAAACATGAGCAGGCATAGAGGATCGCTGCTCCGATGGGTGTTCGTCGCCGCGGGCGCCCTGGCGAGCGCGGCCCTCGGGCAGGGCGCAGGCGGCGGGCTCGTCAACTCGGTCTCCGGCACCGTCACCTACACCGCTCGCGAAGGAGGGCTGCCGCAAGACCTGAAGGCGTTTTCGAGGCTCGCCGAGGGCGATCGAGTGGATCTCGTCGCAAGCGCGCAGGTCCGGATCACCTTCCTCGAATCGGGACGGCAGGAGCGCTGGACGGGCCCTGCGAGTTTCAGGATCGGCAGGGCGGGCGGCGAACCGATCGCGGGCGCGCCGGTCGAGATCGCCACGCTCCCGGCGGGCGTGCCGCAGCGAATCGCCCGGGTGCCCGATCTCGTGCGCACCGCAAAGCTTCGGCGGCATACAGGTTCGCGGCGGGGCTGCGCCCCGGGAGCGAATCGCGCCCGAACCGCAGACGTCGGTCGGCGAGGTGCGCGCGATCTACGAGCAGATGCGAAAGAACGCCGCGGCCGACGACATCACGCCGGAACTCTATCTCTACGCCGCGCTGGAGGAGCACCGCCTCTACGAGCACATGCAGGCGGCGGCAGAAGAGATGCTGCGCAGGCAGCCGGGCGACGAAGCGGCGGCGGCCCTTCTCGAATGGGCGCGCGAGCGGTCGCGGCAGTCGAAGCGGCCGCCGGCGAGATGACGCCGATCCGTCGAAGCGTCGCCGTGCGGATGGGCTGGCGCCGCCCTCTTTCAAATCGCCGCGGCCGCGCGACGATGCGTTGCGCTGGCAAGGCTCGCTGCCGGCGCTACAGCCAGTTCCCCATCAGGATGAAGGGGGCCCAGAAGTAGGGGTGGGCGTAGGGGCGGCGCTTGCGGCGGCGGGCCGGTCGGTGCGCCGCAGCCCGCGCGCTTCGCCCGCAGCGCCGCTCACCTCTCCGCGAAGCAGCGCAAGCTGCGCGCGGCGAAGCGCCTCGGCCTTGGTCAGCCGCTCGCGCTCGCGCAGGCGATAGAAGCTTCGCATCAGCAGCCCGGTGCTCTCGTCAGCCACCGGCCACAGCGTCGCGATCACCCCGCGCGCACCCTGGCGCTGAACGAGCGCCCCGAAGCCTTCGATCTCCGCGCCGTTGGCATCGCGCCCGCCGCCCACCGCCGTGTCGCAGGCCGATAGCGCCATCAGGTCCACGTGGCGAAAGTCGAAATCGCGCTCCTTCAGCTCCCGAAGCGTCAGGCGACTGCCGTCACCGAGCAGCAGAAACGAGTTCGCCTCCGTGCCCGGCTGAAACACGAAGTGGCTCGCCACATGCAGCACCGGATAGGCCCGATCGAGCGAATCGCGCAGCCGCCGCGCGGTGAACTCGTCATCGAGATACACCTCCCCGGGCAGCACCCCGCCCTTGACGATGCCCTCCAGCTCCTCGCGCACCGCAGGCAGCGGCTCGAACCCTTGCACCGGCCGCGTCAGCCCGAGGCCGACGAAGCGCCAGCCCGGCTGCGGCGCATCGCGCAGCTTGTCCTTCGCTGCCTCGGTGAAGATCGCAAGGCGATAGCGCTCCAGAAGATAGCCCTCGCCGTCGTGCAGCGCCGCAAGCGGCAGATAGCGCAGCGCCCCGTCCAGACTCACCATCAGCGTCTGCGCCCCGGCCTGGCGCAGGTCCTCGGCCACCGGCGCAACGAGAATCCGGTACAGCTCCTGCGCAAGCGGCAGCGGATCGCTGCGCGGGTTCTGCAGCAGCCTGCCGAAACTCGCCGATCCTGCGATTGAGCTCGCGCGCCCCCACGGGGCTGCTGCGCGCAATCTGCACCGCGGGCGTGGTGAGCAGAACGCTCAGGCGCGCCTCGCCCATCAGATAGTGAAGCGCCACCACCCCCTCGCCCAGCGCCGCAAGCGTGCCCTGCAGCGCCCGAAGGTGAACGAGCCCCCGCTCGCCCACCTCGCGCGCGCGCGCCGCACCGGCTGCCTCCACCTCCCGCATGAGCTCGGCAAGAAAGCGCTCGAAGGCAAGCCGCGCAACCCGCAGATCGGCCTCGAGCTCGGCGCGGCGCCGCTCCTCGGCCTCGCTCAGCCCAAGCCGCGCCTTGCGCCGCAGCGCCTCGAGCTCCGCCCCGAGCGCACCGAGCCGGCCGCTCACCTCCTCGTAGCGCCGCCGCCACGTTTCTTCCTGCTCGGTGAGCGCGCTCTGCGTCGTCCTCGGATCGGCCCGCGCATCGCGCCGGAGAAGTCGAAGAACTCCTCCTCCTTCAGCATCGCCAGCACCTGCTGCGCCTCGGGCAGCCGCCCCGCCTCGATCAGCAGCTCGGCAAGCCCCCGATAGACCTGCTCCTTCTCGCGCAGAAACGAGCGCTGCAGCTCCCTCTCCAGCTCCGTCAGCCGCCCGCGCAGCCCCTGGATCGTGTTCACCGCCTGCTTGCCGAAGAAGATCGCAAGCTCCGGCCGGCCCTGGCGCGCCAAGCACCATCCCGCAGACCCGACTGCGCACGCCAGATCGTCTCCGGCGACACCGGCGCGGCTTGCGATGGCGAGCGAGCGCTCGAAGAGGGGCTGAGCCTTGGCGTTTTCGCCCATGACCCCATACAGCTCCGCCAGGTTGTTCAGGCTCGTCGCCACATCGGGGTGCTCTGCCCCGAGCGCCTTCTCGAGGATCGCAAGACTTCTCTCGTAGAGCGGCAGCGCCCGGGCATACTCGCCCATGGCCCGATAGAGCCCCGCCAGGTCGTTCAGGCTCTGCGCCACAGCCGGGTGCTCCGGCCCGAGCGCCTTCTCGCGAATCGCAAGACTCCTCTGGAGGAGCGGCAGCGCCCGGGCATACTCGCCCATGCCTGATAGAGCACCGCCAGGTTGTTCAGGCTCGCCGCTACATGCCAGGGTGCTCGCGGCACCGAGCGCCTTCTTCGCGAATCGCGAGGCTTCTCTCGCAAGAGCGGCAGCGCCCGGGCGTACTCGCCCATGGCCTGATAGAGCGCCGCCAGGCCGCTCAGGTTTGTCGCCACATTCGGGTGCTCGGCCCCGAGCGCCTTCTCGAGAATCGCAAGACTCCTCTCGTAGAGCGGCAGCGCTCGGGCATACTCGCCCATGCGCTGATAGAGCCCCGCCAGATTGTTCAGGCTCGCCGCTACATCCGGGTGCTCGGCACCGAGCGCCTTTTCGCGAATCGCAAGGCTCCTCTCATAGAGCGGCAGCGCCCGGGCATACTCGCCCATGGCCTGATAGAGCGCCGCCAGGTTGCTCAGGCTTGTCGCCACAGCCGGGTGCTCGGCACCGAGCGCCTTCTCGAAAATCGCAAGGCTCCTCTCGTAGAGCGGCAGCGCACGGGCATGCTCGCCCATGCGCTGATAGAGCCCCGCCAGATTGTTCAGGCTCGTCGCTACGTCCGGGTGCTCGGCACCGAGCGCCTTCTCGCGAATCGAAAGGCTCCTCTGGAGGAGCGGCAGCGCCCGGGCATACTCGCCCATGGCCTGATAGAGCCCCGCCAGGTTGTTCAGGCTCGTCGCCACATCCGGGTGCTCGGCACCGAGCGCCTTCTCGAAAATCGCAAGACTCCTCTGATAGAGCGGCAGCGCACGGGCATGCTCGCCCATGTCCTGATAGAGCAGCGCCAGATTGTTCAGGCTCGCCGCTACGTCCGGGTGCTCGGCACCGAGCGCCTTCTCGCGAATCGAAAGGCTCCTCTGGAGGAGCGGCAGCGCCCGGGCATACTCGCCCATGTCCCTATACAGCACCGCCAGATTGTTCAGGCGTCGTTGCCACCTGCGGGTGCTCTGCCCCGAGCGCTTTCTCTCCGATGGCGATGCTGCGTTGGTAGTACGTCACAGTCCGCGCGTAATCGCCGAGCGCTTGATGCGCGGCCGCTAGGCGGTCGATGACGGCAACGAGCCCGAGGTGTTCGCTCCCCAGCACCTGCTCTCCCAGCACGAGGGCCCGCTCGTATCGGGGAATGGCCCCGCGCAGGTCGCGTGCTTTCTCCAGCGCAAGCCCCTCCTCGAACAGCCGCTCCGCCTCCTGAACGCGCGGGTCGGCCTGCGCCGGCTGCTGGGCTTGGAGGGAATCGAAGGAAAAGAGGACGAGCGCCAGAACGAGCAGGACACGCGTTGCAAGCCAATTCGCCCAGTTGCGCGCGCGTGCGCGAGGAATCCGCAAAGCGGGACCGTTCAGCGTGGGATCCATCGCTCACCTCCGCGCTCGATCGGGCGGCGGCGCGGGAGGGCGCTGCCGCCTGCGGTCGAAAAGGATACCTCGGCAAGCGGCCGCCTTCCCCCCGCATCCGTTCGCCGCTGCCCCGCTCGCGACGCGCGTCTCCGCCGCCTGCATCGAAGACGCAAAAGCGCGCTCGCTGTCAGGCCCGCGAGGGGGCCGGCTGCGGCGGCATCCTCGCGCCCTCGGGCTCGGACAGGGTTTGCGGCGGCGTCGTTCGGCCGCGCCCCGACCTAGTTCGCGCGCCTTGCCCTCGTCTCCCAGGTGTAGAGGCGGATCGCGACCCTGTCGAGGGCGGTTCTGGCGACCCGGAGCCCGCGCGTGCGCTCGGGCGCAAAACCGATCGCTTCGAGGATCGCGCGAAGCTCGCCCGGGGCGCCGCCGCCGCGCGTCGCCTCGAGGCGCGCCTGCCCGAGAAAACCGAAATCGGCGGAGGCGGCGCCCGGCTCCGCTTCGGCGACGATGAAGAGAAGGCTTTCGCGCCCGACGGTGTCCGCGTCCACCTCGAATCGGTCGAGGACGAGCCGACCGTTCGGCACCACGCGGTTGCTCTCTCCGGCCCGGGGAAAGAGCGAGGCGATGCCGTAGCGGCTGTCCATGAAAAGCACCGTCACGTCCACCGGCTGCGTGTGGCGGTTCGCGATCCGCACGGCGAGCCGGTCGCCCGCGAAAAGCGCCGGCACCCGCTCGGGGAGCAGCGCAAAGGTCTTCCCGGCACGCTCGACCTCGACCGCGATGTCCACTTTCTGCGCGACCGGGCTCGAGGCGGCGTGCGCCGCAAGCCGAAGGAGGTTCACGACCTTCGCGATCGCCCGCAGGCTCTCGATGAGCTTCTCGCGAAGCTGCGCGGGATCGTTCTTCGCGAGATCTATCGAGAGCGACCGGTGCGGGCCCTCGGCGACGAGTTCGGCCGAGGGCGAAAGCAGCCAGAGCTTTCCGCCGCGCAGCAGCAGCCGCAGGTCCGCGCCCTCGCGCGCGGGCACCCACGCGATGGCGAGGCCGGAGAGCGTTTCCTTTGCGAGCTGATCGAGAAGGGCCTTCGCTTTCGCTTCCTGCGGCCCGGGTTTTGCGACCGGAGGCGGGAGCGCGACCCGTAGCGCGAGCGCGAGCCCGGGATCGACGAGCCGCGCGTAGGCGCCCTCGGGCACGGCGGAGGCGGCGATCGGCGGCGTTTGGCCGTGCGCCGCGGGCGCAAGAAGCGATCGGGTCAGCTCGATTCGCGTCGCGGCGAGGTAGCCGAGCGCCTGCGTATCGGCGTCGGCCGGGGCGCGCATCAGCGCAAAGAGCGCGCCTTCGCCGAGCTGGTGAAGCGCTCCGGCCGGGATTCGCAGCGCGCCGGTCCGTTCGTCCTTTTCGATCGGCCACTGCAGCACCCGCGGGCCCGCTTGCGTCCCGAACACCGGCGCGTCGAGGCTCGGCCCCTCGAAGAGCGGTGTCGGCTGCGCCTGATTGCGCGCGCGGTAGCGCTGAAGGATCTGCTCGGCCGCCTGCGCGGTAGGTCATCGAGGGGTTCATCGCGAGCGTCTGCGCGAGCGCGAAGGTGAACACCCCGTGCGGGCGCCGGTCCGGATGCCCGGCGGGCAGTCGCTCTTCGGGGGCGCGCTCCCAGGACTGCGCGGCGAAGAAGGCGACGAAGCCGCCCGCCTCGGTGCCCGCCTGCGCGGCGAGCACCCCGGTCATCGGCGCGCCGCGCGGCTCGCCGCGCGTGCGCGGATAGAGCGCCGCTGCGCGCTTCGCCGCGCGCGCGATCTCGGCCTCGGGGATGCCGAGCGCCGCCGCCGGCACGTCGCGGTAGCGAACGCCGTCGTCGGCGATCCCGCGGGTGATCGTGCCCGCATGGCAGGTATCGAACACCGCCCACACGAACGCGCCACGGCTGCGGATCGCTGCGATCGCGGCGCCGAGCTCGTCGTCGACGATCGCGTTCTGCACCGATCCTGCCGCGCCCGACCACTTGCCGATGTCCCGCGGCAGGAAGATCTCGTCGAGTCCGTCCGGCTCCGGGTTCTGCGGGCCGATCTCGCGCGCCGGCTGCTGCGAGCCGTGCCCGGCGAAGAAAAGAAACACGAAGTCGCCGCGGGCGGCCTTCTTCGCGAGCGCGGCCAGTTCGCCCATGATCGCGGCGCGCGTCGGCTCGCCCGGCGCCCGCGACGCCGTCGGCGAGCGTGCGGATGTCCTCCGGCGCAAAGCCTCTCTGCAGCAGGACGGCGCGCATCAGCGCGACGTCGTTCGCCGGCCCGTGAAGCTGAAGGCTCTGCGGAAGCGACGGATACGACGAGACGCCGACGAGCAGCGCATGCTGCCGCGAGGCCTCCGCCGGATGCGAAAGAAAGACGAGCAGCGCGGCGAGCGCCGCCGCAAGCGCCCGCCCGCCTTCGCCTGCGCGGCAGGGCGCTAGTTGGTGAGGATCAGGTACCGGTTCCACACCCGCCCGAGGTTTCGCACCTCGATGCGGAAGACGCCGGTCCAGCGGGGTACCCACTGGCAGATCTCTTCGTCCACCGGTCGCTCGGAGCGGCAGACGAGGCGGCCGGCGTCGTCGTACACGAAAAGATCGAGGTCGGTGTCGCCGTCGCCGCTGATGCCGACCAGCGCAGGCTCGAGGCCCCGGAAAGTCACGCGGAAGATGTCGGACGCAAACGCGTTCACGACGTAGGTCGCGGCCCTCGGGCCGCCGACTGCGCCGCGCACGCCCGCCTTCTCGACGTCGTCGGCGAGCGCAAGCAGGTCCTTGCGCTCGCCGGCGTACTGCCTTGCGCGGGCAAGGAGCCCGCTCACGGTGGCCTCCCGCGGCTGCGGGGCAGGTGCGCCTTGTTCGCCCTTGCCCTTTCCTGCGCTGCGTTCGAAAGTTGCCGGCTGAACGCCCGCCTCCGCGAAGAGCCGCGCCGCGACGATGAGCGAAAGCGCGTCCTTCCTTTGCTCGCCGTAGCTCGCGAGCCGGTCGGCGAGCCGCGCGAGATCGAGCGCCCGCGCCTGCGGCGTCGCCTCGCGGGCGGCCTTTGCGACGACGTTTCTGCCCTTTTTGCCTTCGGCTGCCTTCTCGGCCGACTGGGCGAGCGCGTTCGCGCCGACCCCACACGCGAGCGAAAGCGCTGCGAGCGAAATCAGTTTGCGTTTTCCGAGCATCGTCGGTCTCCCTGGCGTGGACGGCCTCGATCGGGCGCCGGCCGCGCGCGCTCGCAGCCAGCCCCTGCGGTTTTCGGAGAATCATATCCGACGAGCAGACGGGCTTCGGTCAGTCGGGCCGCGTCGCGGTTCGTACGGCCCGGGAAAGCGCCCCTCTTTCGTCCCTGAGTCATCGAACCGAAAGACGCCGTTTCGCGAGTAATGTCAGGCGCGGGCGGCTCCTGAAACGGCACGGGCACTCGTCGCGAAGCGAAGTCCGATGCCTACCGCTCTCCCGATTCGGCTACGGGCGCTTTCTTACCTCGACGGCAAGCCGCGTGCCCTCGGGCGGGCGCAGATAATGGCGCGCAAGCAGCGCCCGGTGCCGGTCTTCGAGTTCCTTCGGCCACGGCGACTCGACGAGCGTCGCATCCTCCTGCCGCGTCACGCGCGGCGCAAGTCCCAGCGCCTCGAGATCGCGCGCGAGGCTCTCGGCTGCGCGCGCGGGGTCGTCCGCGAGCAGCGTCTGCGGCCGCTCGATGCCGCGAAACGCCGGCTCCTCCTTCTCCGGCTTCGGCACGAGCAGGAAAACGCCCACCGCGACGAGGACGAAGCTCGCGGCGAGCGCAAGCACCGCCTGGCGGCGCGCGGAAAGCGACCGCGCGCCGTCCAAGCCCTCGCGCCGCAAGCGAAAACGCAGCCGCGCAAGGCCGGCCTCGGTGTCGAATTCCGGCGCAGGCTCGCGGCTGCGGTGCTCGTCGATCGCCCGGCGCAGCGCCTGCGGCCTCCTTCACGAGCGCGGGATCGGCGCCTGACGGGGGGCCTGCCGGCAAGCGCCTCCGATCCAGTCGCCGGTCGTCTCGTTCAGCCATGCAGACGCATTGACGCGCGGGCGGTCAGTCTCTCAGGTATTCCCGGCACGGTTCGAGGAACTCCCTCAGCTTCTTGCGGCACTGGGAAAGGTATTCCCGCGATGCGCCCGGGGTGCGCCTGAGCATCGCCGCGACCTCCGCGATGCTCCAGCCGTCGAAAGCGACCCGCGCGAGGATTTCGGCGCGCTCGGGGTAGCGGGCGGCGAACGCCGCGAACGCCCGGCGCACGCAGTCTTCGAGCCCGCTGCCCGCCTCGCGCGGCGGGTCCGCCTGCGCGTCGAGGAGCGGCAGGAGCTCCTCCTCGTCGAGCGGCTCCTCGGGCCGTGCGCGCCGGAAATGGTCCGTCAGCGCGTTGCGCGCGATCGCCCACATCCAGGCGTCGATTCGCGTCTCGCCGCGAAAGCCGTCGGCGTGGCGCACGATGCTCACGAACACGTCCTGCACCAGGTCCTCGGCGCGCTCGCGCGGCACGCGGTGCCTGACGAAGTAGGCGAAAAAGCGCGGCGCGTAGCCGCGGTAGAGGTGCGCGACTCCCGCCTCCCTGTACTTGCCGCCGCGCCGGATGTTTTCGAGCGCCTCGTCGTCGGTCATCGGCCGGCCGCCCGGCTTCTCCTCTCGATTCGCGCATTCTAGGGAACTCTCGCCGCTCGGGTTCGAAGCTCGGGCGAAGACGCTCGGCGGTCGGAAGAGACGCGCAGGGCTCGCACGCGCCCGGTCCCGCTCAGCCGCCCCGATCGCGCGCCGGCCTGCGGAACGGGCGGAGCAGCCGCAGGAGCGCCGCGTGCGCTTCGCGGTAGATTCCGGGGCGCTTGCTCTCGCGGGGACCTGCGACGTTGAGCGTCGCGATGCGGTGCCGCAAGAGCCACGCGCGAAAGCGCGCCGGGGCGAGGCCCTTTTCGAGCTGCACGACAAAGAGCGGCTTTGCGTAGCGCTTGCGCGCAAGCCGCACGGTAAGGCGCGTCCCGCCTTCGAGCGCGCCGCGGTTTAGGACGAGCGTGCCGTCGGAGTCGCGCACGTTCCACGCGGTGCGCTGCGCGTAGTCGGCCGAGGGCGTCTCGCGAAGCCGATAGCGGCGCGCGATCGGCCCGTCCTCGGCGCGCCGGCCGCGCGGACACCAGCCGCCCGGTCGCGATCCCGAGCGCGCGCGCCGCATCGAGCGCCGCGCGGTCCACCCCCGTCTGGCCGCCGGAGACGATGCGGAGTCTGGCCTGCACGGGTCTAACTTCAGGCAGGCCTGCGCAAGATGCGTACAAGACGCAGATGCGGACGGTGCCCAGGCGACTGGGCGCGAGCGAAGGAGCTGCGACGATGGCCGCCCGCGCAGATCCGCGACATCGTCACCGAGTTTGCATCCGCCGCGGGGTGTATCGCTGCCTTTCAGGACTCGGGCCGCGAGACGCCGGCCGCCCTCCGGCCCATGCAACCTGTCACCTTCGGCTCAGCGGACGCCGTTCGCCGAGAAAGGGGTTGACGATTTTCACCCCGGCGATCGTCTGCCCGTGCGAGAGGTCCTCGCTTGCAAGCTCGGCACATCCTGCTTCTTCGGCGGAAGCGACGATAAGCGCGTCCCAGAACGAGATCCGTGCGAGCTCCGAGATTTCCGAGGCGCGCAGCACCGTCTGCACAGTGGTGTCGCTCCTCACCCAAGGCCGATATTGCCTCACGATCTCGCGCGCCTGCGGGAGCGCCAGCGGTATCGCGATCTTGCGGGTGACTGCGACGTAGAACTCTTGCAGAACCTGAACGCTCAGCGCGCCGCTTTGCGTCCTCCACAGGCGCTCGAGCAGCGCCGCAGCGACAGAGCGCTTCTTGCCCGCGTCGAGGTCGTGGGCGTAGACGAGAACGTTCGAATCAACGAAGACCGAGGCGGTCGTGGAGCGCATCGCGGCTCTCGATGCCGCGGCCGCCGAGATGCAGGCCCTGCCTGAGGAGCGCGAGGGCCTTGCGCCGGCTCTGCCTCCAGGCGCGCTCCTCGCCGAGCCGACGCTCGAGTTCGGCTGCAACGAGTGCCGACACGCTCGTGCGACGCCGCGCCGCAAGCGCCCGCGCGCGCCGGACAAGCTCGCGAGGCAGAGAGACGGTGATGTTTTGTTTCACGTCAACGGGTTGCGTCGGGTCTCGCGTATCGTACGTGCCCGTGCTCGCCCGGTCAAACGCGAGCGCGCAAGGGGAGCCGCCGCTCACCCCTGCCAGACGGCGTAGCCTTTCTCGCGCAGCTCCTCGGCGAGGTCTTTTTCCATCTCCTGCGCGGCCTCGAAGGGCATCGGATTGAGGAACTCGTAGAGCTCTGGCAGAAGGCCGATTCCGTAGTCGCGCACGTAGCGGTTCGCCTTCACGCCCGCCTTGTGGTTCTGGAAGCGCTCGCCGGGCGGAAGTCCCGTCATGCCGACGTACACGCACGGCATGCCCTCGCGGTAGCCGGGGTTGCGCGCGCGAAAGCGCGGGTCCTTCATCACCGCCGGATCGAGCAGGACGACGTAGACGTTGTGGCGGTGGCGCTTTTCGGTCTCCGGCACGCGCGCCGTTCAGCGTCCGCGGTAGTACATCGGAAAGAGGCGCTTCACCACCTCGCCGTCGGCGGCCCACGAATGGCAGCCGTCGATGAAGTAGGGCTTCTTCGAGGTGTCCGCGGCCGGCTTGTCGCCCGCCTTCGGCCAGCTGCCGATCGTCTGGAAGGCGACGGTGGCGACCGGCATCAGGAGCTCGGTGATGTGCGTGCAGCCCCGCGTGCCGCCGACCGCCTCCGCAACCGCCTTCCTCCAGCCGGCGCCGATCTTTGCGCCGACAAGGCGCTTGTAGTTCGGCGCGACCTCCGGGCAGGGCGGATAAGGCGCATCGTTCGTCGCCACCTCGATGTCGCGCACGACCATGTCCCGGTCCACGCTCACGCGCACCTCCATGTCGTGCACGTGCGAGCCCGCTTCGCGGTGCCCGCGGTAGGGTTCGTCCACCGCGTAGGTCTTGCGGTCGACGATGCGCGCCTCGATGTCGAAGAGGCCGTCTTCGCGCTCGTAGCCGCGGCATTCGATCGTGCGGGTGTGCAGGTGCCGGCGCGGCGCCGGCGGCGGAAGGCTCATCGGCGATGCTCCTTGCGTGTCGCAGCCGACATTTTGCCTTCGCGCGGCTGCGCCTGCGCGAAACGGCGCGAGCGCTCAATCGAGGCGCTTTGCGCGCAGCGCCTTGATCTCGGCGCGCTCGCGTTTCTCGGCAAGCCGCCGCTCGCGCGCAGCGCGCGAAGGCCGCGTCGGGCGGCGAACCTTCGGCGGCTGTCGCCGCCGCGGCGACGAGCGCGTGCAGCCGCGCGAGCGCCTCCTCGCGGTTTCGCTCGAGGCTGCGGTGGCGCTCTGCGCGGATCACGATGACGCCCGCGCGGCTCACGCGCGCATCGCGCCGGGCGAGGAGCCGCGCCTTCACCGGCTCGGGAAGCGAGGAGGCGCGGATGTCGAAGCGAAGCTGAACGGCGTTCGCCACCTTGTTCACGTTCTGGCCGCCGGGGCCGCGCGCGCGCACCGCGGCGAACTCGATCTCCTGCTCGGGGATGCGAAGCGTCACGCGCTCACCCGGTTGCGGCCGGATTGCTTCGCGCGGTAGAGCGCCTCGTCCGCCGCCTTCAGCACCCGCTCGGGCTTTCGACCTGCGCTTGCATCCGCCGCGCCGATCGAGACGGTGACCGAGAGGACTTTTTCGGGTGCGCGCGCACCGCGCAGGCGGCTTCCCTCCTTTTCGTCCTTCGGCCGGTCTTCGCCCCGCACCGCCATGCGGTAGCGCTCGATTTCGGCGCGGATCGCTTCCAGATGCGGCAACGCCTCCTCGAGCGTGCGCCCGGGGAATAGCACCGCGAATTCTTCGCCGCCGTAGCGATACGCGCGCCCGCCGCCGCCGATTCCCGCAAGGCGGCTGCCGACCAGCCGCAGCACCTGATCGCCGATGTCGTGGCCGTGGGTGTCGTTGAACTTCTTGAAGTGGTCCACGTCCACCATCGCGATCGTGTACGCGGGGCCGAGCGCGCGCAGGTCCTCTTCCAGCGCCCGGCGGTTGGGAAGACCGGTGAGCGCATCGCGAAAGGCGAGCCGGTGCGATTCCTGAAGCACCCCGACGACGATCGCGGCGCCTGCGGCGGAGACGAAGATCGCGGCGGTCGCGGGCGATGCCGCGAACGTGCAGCCGATGTAGAAGAGGAGGATCGCGGCGGCGCTCGCCACGTCCACCGGCCGCGCATCGGGCCAGCAGCGCCAGGCGGCGAGCGCAAACGCCGCCCCTGTGAGGATGCGGCCCGCAAGCGGCACCGGCGGCCCGCGGAGCAGCCAATGATCGAGCATCGCCTGCCAGGCGGTGCCGGAGACGAGGCTTCGGCCCGAGGCGGCGACCCAGAGAACGAGGAGCGCCTCCAGCGCGAAGAGCGCGAGCCACCGTCCGCTTCCGTGATAGCGCACGCCGCGCTCGGGGAGCAGGTAGGCCGCAAGGGCATTCCCCGGAACGAGGACGACGAGCGCGGCATAGGCGGCTTTCGCCGGCGCCGAGCCCGCGCCCCAGGCCTGCGCGACCTCCCAGCCGGCCCAGGCGGCGAGGATCGAAAAAGCGAGCACGAACGCGCGCCCGCGGTTGAACCACACGCATACGAGGCACGCCCCGGCGAGCATCGCGTAGGGCCCGAGGGTCGAAAGGCCCGCGAGCGAAGGCGGAAGGGGCGGGGCGAGCGCCGCCGCGAGCGTCGCCGCCGCAAGGATCGCGGCCGGTGCGGCGAGCGGCCGAAGCGCAGGCGCCACGCGCGCGGCTAAAGCCCTGCCTTGCGGGCGAGTTCCGCGCCGTAGAAGCGCTCGCAGAGCATGCGCCGGCGCGTGCGGGAATCGGCCTGCGGCGGCAACGACGCCTCGACGAGAAGGCGCGCCGATTCGAACATGTCGGCGCACATCGCGACGCGTTCCTGCGGCGTCAGCTCGGCAAAGCGCCGGCGGACGAACTCGCGGAATTCCGGCGTCGGTGTCATCCATGCGCGAGCCTGGCCAGGCAGGTCGGCTACACCCAGTTCTCCGGCCCAGCGCCGGAGGTACTCCGCGTCGGCGCCGGCGGCGAGCAAGGCGCGTGCATCCCGCAGCTGAAGCTCCGAGCCGGAGTCCTTCGCCCATACGAGCTTCGAGAGGATCAGGTCTTCCTTCGTCACGATCCACGCCTGGAACCCGGGCATCGGGACGCGGGTGCGCCGCTCGAACTCGTTGCGCCGAAAGGCATCGTCCTTGCGGACGACGAAGTCCACTTTCACGAGATGGCCGAGGTGTAGCGCATTGAAAATGCCGCGTTCGCGGGCCGCGCGCGAGGCGTCCTCCGGGAGCAGGTAATAGTCCGGTGCGAACAATTCCGCGACCCGCTGCGCACCGGCCGGGTCGAGCTCCACGACAAGATCGATGTCCCGGGTCATGCGCGGCGGAGCATAGTACGCAAGCGCCATCGAGCCGGTCAGCATGTAGCGGATGCCGGCCTTCTCGAGACGCGCGACCGCGTCCTTGAGTACCTCGATTTCCGCACTCACGTGCCGAGCGTATCCGGCCGGAAGCCGACGTCGCAGACGCGCCCGCGCTGGGCGCGCCGGCCCTTGTACGCTTCGAGCGCTTTCGCATCGAGCGTCTCGGCCGCGCGGTTCTTGCGCTTGACGCCCGAGACGGCGAGCGAGTTTCCGTCGGTTACCGCGACCGCGGCGAGCGACACGCCTTCGGGTAGCGCGATGAGCTGGACGCCCACGCCGCCATTGGGCCGCTGCGGCACTTCCTCGAGCGGGAAAACGAGGAGCCGCGCATCCGAGGAAAGCGCCGCGACGAACGCGCCCGCGTCCGCGCGCGCGGGGGCGAGCACCCGCGCCCCCTCGGGCACGGTCATGAAGTCCTTGCCCTGGCGCGTCTTGGTCGCCATGTCGCCGAGCCGGCAGCGAAAGCCGTAGCCGGCGCTGTTCGCAAGAAGGAGCGGCGTCTGCGGATCGCCGGTTCCGATCCAGACGATGTCGTCGGAGCCGGAGTGAACGAGCGTATTGATCGGCGCGCCGTCGCCGCGCCCCGAGGGGAGCGCCGCCGCCTGCACGCTGAAGACCTTGCCGCCGGCGGCGAGCACGGTGAGCGTGTCGGTCGTCTTGCACTCCAGTTCCATGTAGCGGCCGTCGCCCTCCTTGAAGCCGATCGCGGAGAGGTCGAGCCCGTGGCCGGCGCGCGCCCGCACCCAGCCCTTTTTCGAAAGGATCACGGTGATCGGCTCCTCGAGCACCGTGCGCTCCGGCGCCGCGCGCTCGGCCGGCTGAATGAGCGTGCGCCGCTCGTCGCCGTAGGCCTTGGCATCCGCCTCCAGTTCGCGCACGACGAGCTTCTTAAGTTCCCGTTCGTCGCCGAGGATCGCCCGCAGCTCCTTGCGCTGCGCGACGAGCGCCTTGCGCTCCTCCTCCAGTTTCACGCCGTCCAGCTTCGTCAGCTGCCCGAGGCGGATGTTGACGATGTCCTCGGCCTGGCGCTCGCTGAAGCGCCATTTCGCCATCATCTTCGCCTTCGCCTCGGCCTGGTCTTCGGCCGCGCGAATCAGACGGATGATCTCGTCGATGTGCGCGAGCGCCGCAAGCCGCCCCTCGACGATGTGCAGCCGCTCCTCGCAGCGGGCGAGCCGGTGCTCGGTGCGCCGGCGGACCGTGCGCACCCGGAACTCGCCCCACTCGCGCAGGATGTCGAGCAGGCCCTTTCGTCTCCGGCAGGCCGTCGAGCCCGAGCCAGGTGAGGTTTACCGCAAAGCGCGTCTCGAGCGAGGTGTGCGCAAGGAGCGCGTTCATCAGCGCCTGCGGGTCCTGGCGCGAGCTGCGCGGCTCGATCACGAGGCGAAGCTTGGACTTCCGGTCCGACTCGTCCCGCACCGCCTCGACCAGATCGAGCATGAACTGGCGAAGGCGCTTCTGTTCCTGCGTGACGTCCTTTCGGCCGGCGGCCGCCTTGGGATTGACGAGCGCTTCGATCTCTTCCAGCACCTGGCGGCAGGAGACGCCGTGCGGAAGCTCGGTGACGACGATGCGCCACTGCCCGCGCGCAAGCGGCTCGACCGTCCAGCGCGCGCGAACGACGAGCGAGCCGCGGCCGGTTTCGTACGCGGCGCGGATTTCCTCCGGCGGCGAGATGATCTGCGCGCCGCCCGGAAAATCCGGCCCCGGCATCAGCGCGAGCACGTCCTCGAGCTTCGCGCGCGGATGGCGGATGACGTGCGCGCAGGCGGCGGCGACCTCCTTCAGGTTGTGGGGCGGAATGCGCGTGGAGAACCCGACCGGGATGCCGAAGGAGCCGTTCAGCAGCCCGAAGGGCAGGCGCGCCGGAAGCAGCACCGGCTCCTCGAACTTGCCGTCGTAGTTTTTCACAAAATCGACGGTGCCTTCGTCGATCTCGGCAAGGAGCAGCGCCGCGTAGCGCGAAAGCCGCGCCTCGGTGTAGCGGTAGGCGGCCGGCCCGTCGCCGTCGCGGCTGCCGAAGTTGCCCTGGCCGTCGATCAGCGGATAGCGCATCGCGAACGGCTGCGCCATGTGAACGAGCGCCTCGTAGGTCGATGCGTCCCCGTGCGGGTGGTATTTGCCGAGCACTTCGCCGACGTAGCGCGCGCACTTCGCGAAGCCGTGCGCGCCCGATTCGCGCATCGCGTAGAGGATGCGCCGCTGCACGGGCTTAAGGCCATCCGCGATCTCGGGAAGCGCCCGCGCCTTGACGGTCGAGACCGCGTAGCCGAGGTACGCCTGCGAGGCGTGGCGCTCGATCGGCGCGGCGTCGTCGCCGTTCTGCTCGGTGAAAAGATCCCGGTCCTGATCGTCCATCGGTCGTCATCCGAAAAGATCGAGCTGCTTTCCCGCCATCGCCACCGCCTGCTCGACCGAGCGCTTTGCGCTCGCGAGATCGTCGGCCACGCCCGCGCGCCCGGCCGCCTCCCAGGCGTAGCGGCCTTCGCCCTCGCGCACGACGCGCCCCAGTTTCGCCTTGCCCTGCCAGAGCACGTGCCCCTTGTAGCCGCGCTCCCACACCGGCTTCGGCGCGCCCCGTTTTCTAGACATCGGCCTCGACGGTCCTCCAGTGCTCGCGCATCCAGTTTCGCCGGCCTTCGGCCTCGCCCGCGTCCATGAGCAGTTCGAACACCTTGCGCGCGCGCTCGATCTGCTGCGAATCGAGCTGCATGCGAACGAGCCGGCGCGTGTCCGGGTTCATCGTGGTCTCCCAGAGCTGCTCCGGGCTCATCTCGCCGAGGCCCTTGAAACGAAGGATCTCCCAGGCTCCCTCCTTCACCTTTTCCTTGCGAAGCTGCGCGAGCGCCTCCTCCAGCTCCTCGTCGTCGAGGCAGTAGAGGCGGCGCGCCGGCCGGCCCTTGCCCTGCGCCGGGACCTCGACCTTGTAGAGCGGCGGCTGCGCGACGTAGACGCGCCCGGCTTCCACGAGCTTCGGCATGTGCATGAAGAAGAAGGTGAGGAGCAGCGCCTGGATGTGCCCGCCGTCCACGTCGGCATCCGTCATCAGGATGATTTTTCCGTAGCGCAGGCCCGAGAGGTCGGGACTGTCCTCGGCGCCGTGCGGGTCCACGCCGATCGCGGTCGCGATCGCCTGAAGCTCCTTGTTCGCGAGCACCGTGCGCGCGTCCTTGGACATGGTGTTCAGCACTTTTCCGCGCAGCGGCAGCACCGCCTGCGTTTCCTTGTCGCGCGCCTCTTTGGCCGAGCCGCCCGCCGAGTCGCCTTCGACGAGGAAGAGTTCGTTGCGCGCGATGTCGTCGGAAGCGCAGTCGACGAGCTTGCCCGGGAGCGTCGCCACCCCGGAAGACTTCTTGCGCTCGAACTTCTTGCCGCGCGAGGCGCGCGCCATCGCCTGCTCGATCGCGAGCTCGGCGATGCGCTTTCCGTCCTCCGGGTGCTGGTTGAGCCACAGCTCGAACGGATCGCGCACGCAAAGTTCCAGCAGCCGCGCCGCGTGCCGCGTGGTGAGCTTTTCCTTCGTCTGGCCGTGAAACTGCGTGCGCACGATGCGCGCCGAGAGCGTGAAGCAGGCGCGGCTCCAGAGGTCGTCGGCGACGAGCTTGACGCCCTTCGGCTGAAGCGAGCGCGTCTCCATGAAGGCGAGGAGCGCTTCGAACAGGCCGTTGCGGAAGCCCGCCTCGTGCGTTCCGCCCGAGCGCGTGGGTATGAGGTTGACATGGCTGTCTGCGAACACCTCCCCCTCGGCCACCCAGCCGACCGCCCACGCCGCGCCCTCGCCCGGCTCGATCTCGGCGTGCTCGGCCGCCGATTTCTCGTCGAAGTATTTTTCGCCGGTGAAAAGCGGCGCGACGAGCTCGCGCTCGCCCAGCATGTACTCGAAGTACTCGGCCATGCCGCGCGCGAAGGTCCAGCTCTTTTCCGGCTTTCCTTCCACCCGCAGCACCGTCGTGAGGCCGGGCAGAAGATAGGCCTTCGAGCGCACGAGGTGCTCGAGTTCCGCGAGCGGAACGTTCGCCGAGTCGAAGTATTTCGGGTCGGGCCACAGCCGCACGACGGTGCCGGTGCGCCGCTCGCGGATGCGCTCGCTCTTCAGCTTCTGCTTCACCTCGCCGCCTTCGAAGGCGATCGTGTGCCTGTGCCCGTCGCGATAGACCGTCACCTCGCAGCGCTTCGAGAGCGCGTTCGAGACCGCGACGCCGACGCCGTGCAGGCCGCCGGCGATGTGATAGACGCCGTCGCCCGAGCGGCTGAATTTCGCGCCCGCGTGCAGCATGGTGAAGGCGACTTCGACCGCCGGACGCTTTTCGACCGGGTGCAGGTCCACCGGCACGCCGCGGCCTTCGTCGGCGACCTCGACCGAGCCGTCCTTGAACACCGAGACGACGATCCGTCGCCCGTAGCCGGCGAGCGCCTCGTCCACCGCGTTGTCGAGCACCTCCTGCACGATGTGCAGGGGATGCACCGTGTGGGTGTACATGCCGGGCATGCGGCGCACCGGCTCAAGGCCCTTGAGGGCCTGGATCGCGGAGGCGTCGTAGGCTTGCCTTGCCATAGATCTAGCGGTTCGCAGCCGGCAGTTGCACTACGTATTGTATGCCTTTGCCGCCGGCCCCCGCGCGCGAAAACGCTGGCGGCGCCGCGGAGCCCTGCGCCGGCGCGAGCGCGACCGGCGCGCAAGGTCGGACCTAGCGCCCGGTAAAGCGCGGCTTGCGCTTTTCGACGAATGCGCGCACGCCCTCGCGCCGGTCTTCGGTGTCGACGAGCCGGTTGTACGCCTCGATCTCGAACCGGTAACCGGTGAGGAGATCCGTCTGCAGGCCGTAGTGGATGGATTTCTTCGCCTGGCGGACCGCAAGCGGGCCGTTCGCCGCGATCGCCTCGGCAGTCGCGATCGTCTCTTCGAGCAGCCGCGCCGGCTCGCAGACGCGGTTGACGAGCCCCCACGCGAGCGCCTCTTCGGCCGTGAGCGCGCGCGCCGCGAGGATGAGCTCCTTTGCGCGCCGCTCGCCCACCGCGCGCGCGAGGTTCTGCGTGCCCATGCCGCCCGGCATCAGCCCGCGGCTCGTCTCCGGAAGCGCAAGCCGTGCGCCCGCTGCCGCATAGATGAAGTCGCAGCAGAGCGCAAGCTCCAGCCCCCCTCCGTAGGCGTGGCCGTTCACCGCCGCGACGACCGGCACCGGGCACTCGACGAGCGCGACGAAGCCGCGCTCGAAGAGTTCGTGCTGCGCACGCCAGGCTTCTTCGCTCATGCCGTCGCGCTCTTTCAAGTCCGCACCCGCGCAGAAGGCGCGATCGCCCGCGCCGGTGAGCACCGCGCAGCGCACGCCGCCCGCGTCCTCGGTGAGCCGCGTCCAGAGGTCGAGCAGTTCGCGGCCCATCTGCGTGTCGATCGCGTTGAGGACCTCGGGACGGTTCAGCCGCACGAGGAGCACGTGCTCGCCGCGCGATTCGAGCGCGAGGGTGCGGTACTCGGGAAACGTCGCCGCGGACATCGGTGCTCGCGCCCGCCCTTCAGACCCGGGCGCTCATCAGGCGGCCGGAGCCGTAAAGGCGAAAGCCGTCGGCGCGGCCGGAAAAGTAGCGCGCGTTCAGTTCGGCGGCCCCTGCGTGCTCCGCCGAGGCGAAGCCGAGGGCGCGCATCTCCGCGGCGAGCGCCTCGGGCTCGAAATACCCGATCCAGGGTTCGCCGAGCCGCGCGACGCGCGCAGCGAGCGCCTCGTGCGCGCGGCGCTCCTCCTCCGGCAGCGTCTCGCGCGGCGGCGAAAAATCGAACACCACGCGAGTGCCGCGCGCAAGGCGCGCGATCTCGCGAAGCGTCCCCGAGACCGCCTCGCGGCTGAGATAGATCGTGACGCCGAGCCAGGAAAAGAACGCGGGCTCTGCGTGCCGGAAACCGGCCCGGGCGAGCGCCGCCCCCAGCGCGTCGCGTTCGAAGTCGACCGGCGCCCAGGTCAAGCCGCGCGCGGCGTCGATTCCGAGCGAGGCGAGGTGCCGGCGCTTCCACGCTTGCGTGGCCGGATGATCCACCTCGAAGACGCGAAGGCCCGGATAGGGGTTGCGCAAGGCGAAGGTGTCGAGGCCCGCCCCGAGCACCACGTACTGGCGAACGCCGTCTGCGACCGCGCGCGACAGTTCGTCCTCGGCCAGCCGGCTGCGCGCGACGACGAACGCGCGAAGCACGCGCGCCGCCGGTGCGCGGTAGCGGTCCGCCTCGAGCGCGAGGCGGCGCACCTCGTCCGCGCCGAGCACGCGTAGCGCGAGCGGATCGTCGAAGACGCGCGGCGACTCGAGCAGCTGGTGCGCCGCGCGATGGCGCGCCGCGCCGAGCGCCGTGCGGCTCGGCTCGCCGGGCGCGAGCGCGAGCGCCCGCGCCCAGGGCGCAAGGGCTAGCCCTGCGCTCGCTGCCGCGAGAAACCTTCGCCGCGCCGGCCTCATCCGAGCGTCGGCATCGTCAGGCCGCCCGGGCGGCTCTCGTCGCGCGGCCAGCGGGTCGTCACCACCTTCGTGCGGGTGTAGAACCGCACGCTCTCCGGGCCGTGCACATGAAGGTCGCCGAAGAGCGAATTTTTCCAGCCGCCGAAGGAATAGTACGCGACCGGCACCGGAATCGGCACGTTGATGCCGACCATGCCGACTTCGACCTCGGCCGCAAAGCGCCGCGCCGCGCCGCCCGATCCGGTGAAGATCGCGGTGCCGTTCGCGTACGGGTTGCGGTTGATGAGCGCGATCGCGTCCTCGAGCGTCGCCGCGCGCAGCACCACGAGCACCGGGCCGAAGATCTCGTCGCGATAGATGCTCATCTCCGGCCGCACGTGATCGAAGAGCGAGACGCCGAGGTAGAAGCCCTCCTCGCAGCCCGGCACTCGCAGACCCCGGCCGTCGAGAACGAGCGTTGCGCCTTCCCGCACGCCCGCATCGACGTAGGCGGCGACGCGGTCGCGGTGCGCGCGGGTGACGAGCGGCCCCATCTCGACGCCCTCGCGATCGCCCGGCCCGACGACGATTTTCTTCGCCCGATCGGCGATCCGGCGAACCAGCGGATCGCCCGCCGCCCCGACCGCGACTACCGCCGAGACCGCCATGCAGCGCTCGCCCGCCGAGCCGTAGGCCGCGCCCACGATCGCGTCGGCGGCGAAATCGAGGTCGGCATCGGGGAGCACCACCGCGTGGTTCTTCGCGCCGCCGAGCGCCTGAACGCGCTTTCCGTGTTTCGCCGCGGTCTCGTAGATGTAGCGCGCGACCGGCGTCGAGCCGACGAAGCTCACCGCGTGGATGCCCGGATGCGCGAGGATCGCGTCCACCGCTTCGCGGTCGCCGTGCACGACGTTCAGCACCCCGTCGGGCAGGCCCGCCTCCTTGAAAAGCTCGGCCATGCGCACCGCCGCCGAGGGCACCTTCTCCGAGGGCTTGAGGATGAAGGTGTTGCCGCAGGCGATCGCCATCGGAAACATCCAGAGCGGCACCATCGCCGGGAAGTTGAAGGGCGTGATCCCGGCGCAGACGCCGACCGGCTGGCGGATCGTGTGGGTGTCGACGCCCGAGCCGACGTTCTCGGAGAATTCGCCCTTGAGAAGGTGCGGAATGCCGCAGGCGAACTCGACGACCTCGATTCCGCGCTGCACCGACCCCATTGCGTCGGCGAGCGTCTTGCCGTGCTCCTCGGTGACGAGGCGCGCAAGCGCCGCCTGGTTCGCTTGGAGGAGCGCGAGGAACTTCTGCATCACGCGCGCGCGCCGAAGCGGCGTCGCCTCGCGCCATTCGGCAAGCGCCGCGCTCGCCGCCTTCACCGCCGCGTCCACCGCAGCCGCATCGCAGTAGGGCACGCGCTTTGCGACCGCGCCGGTCGCCGGGTTGTACACCTCGCCCATGCGCCCCTGCGGAACGACGGCTCTACCGCCGATCCACGCGGGAACGGTCGCAAGGGTCGGTTCTGCCGGCCTGTTCATGCTCGTCTCCTTCGTTCGCGCGTCTTTCGCGAACGCTCGCTCGCGCGGCCTCAGGCGGCGGCGCGCGCCGGCGCGCCCGCAAGTCCGCAGGCCTCGAACGCGGCGCGCGTCGCTGCCTTCTCCGCCTCGGTGAGTTCGAGAAGCGGCCTTCGCACGCGGCCGCCCGCCTGACCGAGGAGCGTCTGCCAGTACTTCTGGTGCGCCGCCGCCTTTCCCGGCGGACGCGTTTCCTTGAGCGCCCGGCGCACCGGGGCGAGCGAGTCGCGCATCGCGCGCGCGCGGGCGACTTCGCCGCGGAACGCGAGCTCGGTGTATTCGTGCATGCGCCGGTCCGACGGCGTCTGCAGCAGATACGGCGGCGTCGAGCACAGGTACACCTGCCAGCCGAGCTCGACGATGTTCTCGAGCCACTCCTCCTCGCTCGAGGAGCTGACGATCAGCCGATCGCCCGCCATGCGCGTGAGCGCCGCGTAGGTCTCGCGCGGCACGCTGTACTTGATCGCGACGACGTTCGGGATTTCCTCGGCGAGGCGCACGCACAGTTCGGGTCGCAGCAGATAGCCGCAGTCGGGCGGCTGGTTCCACAGCACCAGGCCGATTTTCACCTGCGCGGCGACGTAGCGGTAATACGCGAGGAGCGTCTCGTCGGTGTGCGCGCCGAAGTAGAGCACCGGCGTGTGCACCACGACGTAGTCCGCGCCCGCGGCTTCGGCGTGGCGCGCGAGCTCGGCCACCACCTCGACGTTCTGGTCGGAGCAGGCGACCATCACCTTGCCGCCGAAGGCGCGCGCCCTCCTCGATGGCGATCTCGGCGGTGCGCTTTCGCTCCTCGACCGTCATCGCGTAGTACTCGCCCTGCTTGCCGTTCACGAACAGCCCCCGGATGCCGAGCGCGCCGTACCAGTGCCGCAGATTCGCCCGCCAGCCCGCCTCGTCGAGCGACAGATCGTCGCGAAACGGCGTAAGCGTCGCAGCCCACAGGCCGCGCAGCTCCGCGCGCGCCTTGCGTTTCGCGTCGCTCGTCATTTGCCGGGATGGAGCGTGCCGCAGCGCTTGCAGGTGCGCCGCTCGAGGTCCGCGTGAAAGGCGTCGAACGCCTGCGGAAGCTGGGTGGCGAGGTCGGACACGTGCACTTCCACCCGATGAAGCAGCGCATGGCACTTCGGGCCGTGCCACTTCGAAGCCGTCGAGCAGGTCCCTTGGCCGCGTGCGCTCGACGAGCAGGCACAGGCTTCCCGCCTCCGGCCGCTGCGGCGAGTGGCGCACGTGCGGCGGCAGCAGAAAGATCGCGCCCTCGGGCAGGTCCACCCGCCGCGGCCCCTCGGGGGTCATGATCGCGAGGTAGGCGTTGCCCTTGAACTGGTAGAAGAGCTCCTCCAGCGGGTCGTCGTGGTAGTCGTGGCGCCGGTTCGGGCCGCCGACCACCGAGACGATGAAATCGGTGTCGCGCCCAGATCTGCTGGATGCACACCGGGGGCTTGAGCCTGCGCTTCGTTCTCGCGCAGCCAGGCGGGGAAATCGATCGCCTTCAGCAGCGCGTGCACGTCGACGGGCTTCGGAAATTCGGTCGCGACGGTGTTCATGGCGATTCTCCGGTCGGTCGCGCAAGGCTCACGCGTGCCCGTAACATGTCCGGGCGATGCGGTACTTTAAACCGTTCGGCGAGCGCGGAGAACCTCGCGCGCTCGATACCGGGCCACGGCCGCGGAGCGAGCCGACGGCGGCTCGCGTTCTCGCCCCGCTTCGATACCTCTCGCGCAAGAGGCCGATGTGACCGCCCCGCTTCGACCCGCTCGCGCCGCGTTTGGCCCCGACGGCACGCCGGTCTCGGCGCTCTACGGCGACGTTTATCACTCATCCGCAGGCGGCGAAGCGCAGGCGCGGCACGTCTTTCTCGCGGGCACCGGCTTGCCCGAGCGCTGGCGCGGCCGACGCCGCTTCACCGTGCTCGAGCTCGGCTTCGGCTTCGGGCTCTCGTTCCTCGTCACCTGGCAGGCGTGGCGGAAAGACCCGGCGCGCTGCGGACGGCTTCACTTCATTTCGGTCGAAAAGCACCCGTTTCCTGCGGCCGACCTCGCGCTCCTTCACGAACGCTATCCGGCGCTCGCTGCGCTTTCGCAGGAGCTGCGCGAGGCCTGGCCGATCCTCGTGCCGGGGTTTCAGCGGCTCGAATTCGAGAGCGGTCGCGTCCTCCTCACGCTCGCCTTCGGCGACGTCGCGCAAGCGCTGCCGCAGCTCGAGGCGTGCGCCGACGCGGTGTTCCTCGACGGCTTTTCGCCGGCGAAGAATCCCGAGATGTGGTCGGCCGAGGCGATGCGCGAGGTTGCGCGGCTTTGCGCCCCGGGATCGATCGCCGCCACTTGGAGCGTCGCCGCGCTCGTCAAGGAAAACCTCGCCGCCGCCGGATTTTCGGTCGAGAAGCGGCCGGGCTTTGCCCGCAAGCACGAGATGCTCGTCGCGCGGCCGGTCCGCCCGCGAAGGGCGCCTCCGCCCGAGCCTCCGACGCGCCGCGCGCTCGTCGTCGGCGCAGGTGTGGCCGGCGCTTCGGTCTGCGAGCGGCTCGCGCGGCGCGGCTGGGACGTCGTGCTCGTCGAGCGGCGCACGACGCCCGCCGCGGAAGCCTCGGGCAATCCCGCCGGTGCCTTTCATCCGGTGCTCACGCCGGACGATAGCCTCCTTGCCCGCTTCACCCGCGCCGCGTTTGTCCACACGCTTCGCGCGTGGAAAACGCACGCCGGCATCCTCTGGTCGGGCTGTGGGCTTCTTCAGCTCGCCGAGGACGCGAAAGAAGCCGAGTCCCAAGCGCGCTCGCTCGCAGCGCTTTCGCCGCCCGACGATTACGCGCGGCGCGTGAACGCCGAGGAAGCGTCCTCGCTCGCGGGCGTTCGCCTTGCCGCGGGCGGCCTCTTTTATCCGCTGGCGGGCTGGGTGAGCCCCGCGAGCGCCTGCACCGCGTGGCTCTCCGCCTGCGGCGGGCGGCTCGAGGCGCGATTCGGCGTCGAAGTGGCATCGCTCGAGAGCGCAGGCGGCGAATGGATCGCGCGCGATCGCACAGGGGGTGCGATCGCCGCCGCGCCGGTCGCGGTGCTCGCGAACGCCGCCGAGGTCTTGCGCCTTGCGCCGCAGCCGCATGTGCCGCTTCGGCGCGTGCGCGGGCAGGCGACGCTGATTCCGCGGGTACCCGGGTTGAAAGCGGTCGTCCTGCGCAGCGGCATGCTGCTTCCGGCGGTCGATGGCCGCTCGCTCGTCGGCTCGACCTACGATACCGACGACGATCCCCTGCCGCGCGTCGAATCGAACGCTGCGAACCTCGCGCGCCTCGAGCGCATCGTCCCGGGTGCGGCGACCGGCCTCGATCCTTCGGCGCTCGATGCCTGCGTCGGATTTCGCGCCACGGTGCGCGATCGCCTGCCGCTCGTCGGCGCGCTCTGCGCGGCCGATGACGCGCGGTGCGAAGCGCGCACGCCGGGCCTCTACGGCGCGTTCGCCTACGGCTCGCGCGGCTACCTCTGGGCTGCGCTCTGCGCCGAGCTTCTCGCTTCGATCCTCGAAGGCGAGCCGCTGCCGCTGGAAAAGCGCCTCGCTGCGGCGGTGGATCCCGGACGCTTCGCGTTGCGCGCCGCGCGCAGGCAAGGCGGCTACCAGCGCTCGAGCCGCAGGTCGTCGTAAGACGAAGGATGCGAGATCGGCTCGATGTGCGTGATCGTCGCCGCGTTCGGCACGAGCGAGCGGATGCGCTCTTCGATCTCTTCGGAAAGCCGGTGCGCGTGCGCGACCGTCCACGAATCCGGCACGAGCAGGTGAAACGACACGAACCGGCGCGCGCCCGCCTGGCGCGTGAGCAGCGCATGGAACTCGACGCCGTAGCGGCGCCGGTACTCGGCGAAGACGCGCTCGATCTCGGCGCGTTCGGCCTCGGGAATCGCCGCGTCCATGAGCCCTCGGAACGAGCGGCGCATGAGCGAGACGCCGATCCAGACGATGTGCGCGGCGACCGCGAGCGCGACCAGCGGATCGAGCACCGCCCAGCCGGTGAGGGCGACGAGCGCCACGCCAACGACGACGCCGACCGAAGTCCAAACGTCGGTCACCAGATGGTGGCCGTCGGCTTCCAGCGCGATCGAGTGAAGCCGCCTGCCTGCGGCGACGAGGAGCAGCCCGCAGCCGAGGTTGATCGCCGAGGCGAGGGCGTTGATCGCGATGCCGAGCCAGGGCGCGGCGATCGGCTTGGGGTCGAAGAGCCGCGGCACCGCCGCCCAGACGATCGCCGCCGCCGCGAGGACGATCAGCGCGCCCTCGACGCCGCTCGCGAAATACTCCGCCTTGGTGCGCCCGTAGGGATGCGCGGCATCCGGCGGGCGCGCGGCGAGCTTGAGCATCGAGAGCGCAAGGAGCGCCGCCGCGAGGTTGACGAGCGATTCGAGCGCGTCCGAAAGCAGCCCGACCGAGTCGGTGACCGCCCAAGCCGCGAGCTTGAGCGCGATCGTCGCTGCGGCTGCCCCGATCGACAGCCACGCGTAGCGCTCGAGGCGCGGCGCCATCAGGCCGGGCGCAGGATCGCCGGGCTCGCCTGCGCGAGATCGGTCAGCCCGCAGAGAGCCATCGTGACGTCGAGTTCCTTGCGCAGGATCTCGAGCGCCGTGCTCACGCCCGCCTCGCCCATCGCGCCGAGCCCGTAAATGTAGGCGCGGCCGATCATCACGCCGCGTGCCCCGAGCGCGATCGCCTTCAGCACGCTCTGCCCGGTGCGAACGCCGCCATCGAGCAGGATCTCGGTTCGGCCGCCGACCGCCTCGACGATCTCCGGCAGCGCCCGGATCGAAGACACGGTGCCGTCCAGCTGCCGGCCGCCGTGGTTCGACACCACGATCGCGTCCGCGCCCGCGGATACCGCGGTCTTCGCGTCCTCGGGATCGAGGATGCCCTTCAAAACGAGCTTTCCGCCCCACAGCCCCTTCACCCACTCGACGTCTTTCCACGAGAGCGTCGGGTCGAACTGGCTCGCGATCCACTGCGAAAGCGTCGCGAGCTTGTCCGCGCCCCGGATGCGGCCTTCGAGGTTGCCGAAGGTCTTTCGGCGGCTCGTGAGGACGTTGAGCGCCCAGCCGGGTTTCGTCAGCACGTCGAGCACGGTCTTCGCGGTGAGCTTCGGCGGCACCGTGAGGCCGTTCTTCAGGTCGCGGTGGCGCTGGCCCTGGATCTGGAGGTCGAGCGTCAGAACGAGCGCCGAACACTTCGCCGCTTTCGCGCGCGCGATCAGCTCGGCGGCGAAGCCCCGGTCGCGCATGACGTAGAGCTGGAACCAGAAGGGCTTCGAGACCGCCGCGGCGACGTCCTCGATCGAGCAGATGGACATGGTGGAGAGCGTGTACGGGACGCCGAATTTCTCGGCCGCCCGTGCGCACAGGATTTCGCCGTCGGCCCAATTGAGGCCGGTCAGGCCGACCGGCGCGAGCGCGAGCGGCATCGTCGCCTCCTCGCCGAGCAGCCGTACCCGCGTCGAGCGCCGCTCGACGTTCACCGCGACGCGCTGGCGCAGGCGGATTCGCTCGAAGTCGGCGAGGTTCGCGCGCAGCGTCTCTTCCTCGTAGGAGCCGCGGTCCACGTAGTCGAAGATGGCGCGCGCGACCCGCCGGCGCGCCATGTCGCGAAGGTCGGCGATCGATGTGACGACAGGCATGGGGCGAAGTGTACGACGCGCCCGGAGCGAGCGCGTTTCGCATCGTGGGATAGAATCGCGGCCGCCATGGCCGGGCGCGCCCCGCAGAAGAACCCGATCCAGGTGATCGAGCGCATGATCAGGCTGCTCGACGTGCTCGCCGAGCACCCGGAGCCGCTCGGGCTCAAGCAGCTCGCGCACTACGCCGGCCTGCATCCCTCGACCGCGCACCGCATCCTTTCGGCGATGGCCGCCGAGCGGTTCGTCGACCGCATGGAGCCCGGCACCTACCGGCTCGGCATGCGGCTGCTCGAACTCGGCAACCTGGTGAAGTCGCGCATCAACGTGCGCGAGTGGGCGCTGCCGGTGATGCGCGAGCTGCACGCGCAGACGGGGGAGACCGTCAACCTCACCGTGCGCCACGACGACGAGATCGTGTACGTCGAGCGCACTTCCTCGGGTCGCGCGGCGATGCGGGTGGTGCACGTGGTGGGCACGCGCGCGCCGCTTCATGTGACCGCCGCCGGAAAGCTCTTTCTGCTGGAGGACGGTTTTGCGCGCCTTCGCGACTACGCGCGGCGCACGGGCCTGCGGGCGCTCACGAAGAACTCGATCACCACGGTCGCGCAGCTCGAGCGCGAACTGGAACGCATCCAGCGCACCGGCTGGGCGACCGACAACGAGGAAGCCGAAATCGGCGTGCGCTGCGTCGCCGCGCCGGTGCGCGACGACAGCGGGCGGCTGGTCGCCGCGCTTTCGATCTCGTCGCCCGCCGAGCGCATGAAGCCGCACTGGGGGCCGCTGGTAAAGGAGGCCGCCGAACGCATCGGCCGCGCGATCGGCTGGCGACGCGACGAGCGCCGGATCGGGGCGGCCTAGGCGGGCGCTAGCCGCGCGGGGCGCGCGCCGCGCTCGTCTCCAGCCAGCGGCGGATGCGGGCGGCGTCGGCCGCGCGCGCGTGCTTGCCCCAGGAGTCGAGCAGCACGACGACCAGATCGCGCGAGGCCATGCGCACGCGCATCACGAGGCACCGACCCGCCTCGGCGATGTAGCCGGTCTTGGAGAGCCCGATGTCCCACTGGCCGCTGCGAACGAGCGCGTTCGTGTTGCGGAACTCCTGCGGCCGGCCGAACACCTGCACGACGGCGCGCTCGCGGGTGGAGTACTCGCGGATGATCGGATGCGCGTACGCGGCGGCGGCAAGGCGCGCAAGGTCGTGCGCGCTCGAGACGTTCGCGGGCGACAGGCCGCTCGCGTCGACGAACCGGGTGTCGGCCATGCCGAGCAGGCGCGCGCGCGCGTTCATCTGCGCGACGAACGCCGCGCTGCCCCCGGGGAAGGTGCGCGCGAGCGCTGCGGCCGCGCGGTTTTCCGAGGCCATCAGCGCAAGGAGCAGCAGTTCCTCGCGCGTGAACACCGAGCCCGCCGCGAGCCGCGAGCGGGTGCCCTTCAGCGTGTCGAAGTCCTCCTCGCTGATCACGACGCGCTGCGCGAGGTCGACGCCCGACTCGACGATGACGAGCGCGGTCATGAGCTTCGTGAGCGAAGCGATCGGCACCACCGCGGAATCGTTCTTCGCGTAGAGCGTCTCGCCGCTCGTCGCGTCCTGAACGAGCGCGGCGCTCGCGCGCAGCGCGAGCCGATCGGGCTCGGCGCGCGGCTCGCGCGCCTGCGCAAAGCCGACCGCGAGGGCGAGGACCGCGGCAAGCGCCGCCGCAGCGACGATTTTTTCCAGCCGGTGCAACTGCCTCTCCTCTCCGGCGCGCATCTTGGTCTTGTTCTCGGGCGCGCGCAGTTTAGCCGCCCGCGGACCCGAAACGCAAGCGGAATGAGGGGCCTGGAGGCGAAACTTCGCGCGGTTTCGAAGCCGGGCGCGCCCGCCTGCGGCGCTTACGCCGCGCGCGCCTGCTCGAGCACCGCTTCGGCCGCCGCCGCCTGCTGCTGCAGCGCCCACATGCGGGCGTATTCGCCCCCGGCGGCGAGCAGCTCGCGGTGCGTGCCGCGCTCGACGATTTCGCCGCGCACGAGCACCAGGATCTCGTCGGCGTCCATCACCGTCGAGAGCCGGTGCGCGATGACGAGCGTCGTGCGACCCACCGCGATCCGTTCCAGCTCCGCCTGGATCGCCTTTTCCGACTTGGAGTCGAGCGCCGAGGTCGCCTCGTCGAAGATGAGGATCCTCGGGTTCTTGAGCAGCGCCCGCGCGATCGCCACGCGCTGTTTTTCGCCGCCGGAGAGCTTGAGGCCGCGCTCGCCGACCATCGTTTCGTACTTCTGCGGCAGCGACTCGATGAAATCGTGGATATGCGCGGCGCGCGCCGCCTCCACCACCTCGGCGTCCGTCGCCGTCGGCCGGCCGTAGCGGATGTTGTAGCCGATCGTATCGTTGAAGAGCACGGTGTCCTGCGGCACGATGCCGATCGCCGCGCGCAGGCTCGCCTGCCGCACCTCGCGCACGTCGCGTCCGCAGACGAGGATCGCGCCGGCGGTGACGTCGTAGAAGCGATAAAGGAGCCGCGCGAGCGTCGATTTGCCCGAGCCCGAGGGGCCGACGACCGCGACGCGCCGGCCGGCCGGGATCGTGAACGAGACGCGGCGCAGGATTTTGCGCGTCGGCTCGTAGGAAAACTCCACGTCGCGGAACTCGACGCTCGCCGGACCCGGCGGCAGCTCCGGCGCACCCGGCCGGTCCTCGACCTCGCGCCGCTCGGCGAGCAGTCGGAACATGCGGTCCATGTCGATCAGCGCCTGCTTCACCTCGCGGTAGACCATGCCGAGGAAGTTGAGCGGGATGTAGAGCTGGATGAGCAGGCCGTTGACGAGCACGAGATCGCCGACGGTGAACGCGCCCGCGACCACGCCTTCGGCGGCGAGATACATGAGCGCGGTGACCGCCGCCGCGATGATGAAACTCTGGCCGATGTTGAGGAGCCCGAGCGAGGCCTCGCTTTTCACCGCCGCGGTTTCGTACTTCTGCAGGCTCTCGTCGTAGCGGCGCGCTTCGTACTCCTCGTTGCCGAAGTACTTCACCGTCTCGTAGTTGAGCAGGCTGTCGATCGCGCGCGTGTTCGCGCGCGAATCGAGCTCGTTCGCGCGGCGCCGGATCTCCATGCGCCACTCGGTGACCGCCACGGTGAACGCGACGTAGGCGGCGACCGCGCCGAAGGTGACCGCGGCGAAACGCCAGTCGAAGCGGCCGAGCAGCACCGCGGCGACCAGCGCGAACTCGAGGATCACCGGCAGGATCGAAAAAACGAGGTAGGAAAGGAGCGTCGAGATGCCGCGCGTGCCGCGCTCGATGTCGCGCGTCATGCCGCCGGTCTGGCGCTCCAGGTGAAACCGCAGCGACAGGCTGTGCAGGTGGCGAAACACGCCGAGCGCGGCGCGCCGGATCGCGCGCTGCGTGACGCGCACGAACAGCACGTCGCGCAGCTCGGCAAAGAGCGTGGTCGCGAAACGCAGCAGCCCGTAGATCGCGAGCAGCGCCGCCGGCACCGCGAGCGCCGCAAGCCGCGGATCGAGCCGGTCGACCGCTTCCTTCATGACGAGCGGCACGCCGACGTTGGCGAGCTTGGCGGCGACGAGGCAGGCGAGCGCCGCGGCGACCCGCCAGCGGTATTCCCGGAGGTAGGGCAAAAGGAGCCGCAGCGCGCGCCACTCCTTTCCCGAGAGCGACTGCGTCGGCGCCGCCCGATCGTGTCGGTGCGTAGCCATGCGAAGGACGCCATTCTAGTCACAGCCGCGCGCAAGCCCTTGACCGCGAAAGCGCGCGCAGATAGCCTTCAAACGTTCGTTTGAACGCGATCCGCCGTGCCCCTGCGCGCCGTGAAGCCGCCCGCCGACACCCGCAGCCGCATCCTCGATGCGGCCGAGGCGTTGTTCATGCAGCACGGGTTCGGGAGCACCTCGATGCGCATGATCACCGCGAAGGCGAACGTCAACCTCGCCGCCGTCAACTACCACTTCGGCTCGAAGCACGCGCTCATCGAGGCGGTGTTCCGGCGCCGGCTCGACCCGATGAACGCCGAGCGCATCGCGGCGCTCGAGCGGCTGGAAAACGAGGCGCAAGGGGCGGCGCTCGCGCCCGAGGCGATCGTCCGCGCCTTCGTCGCCCCGAGCCTGCGGCTGCTCGAAGACGCGCAGGGCGGCGGCCGCAATTTCGTGCGGCTTCTCGGTCGCGCCTACACCGAGCCCGCGCGCGAGATCCGGCATCTGATCGGCGCGCTCTACGCGCCGGCGATGGCGCGCTACAAGGCCGCGTTCGAGCGGGCGCTCGCGCACATGCCGCGCGAGGAACTCGTCTGGCGCATGCATTTCATGTTCGGCACGCTCGCCTACACGCTCGCGGCCACCGACACCGTGCGGCTGATCGCCGGCTGCAAGCCCGAGGACCGCTACAACGCGCAGCTGCTGGAGGAGCGCCTTGCGGCGTTTCTCGCCGCAGGGCTGCTCGCGCCGCTGCCGCGGTCCTGCGCGATCGCGCTGGCGGCCTAGGCAGCGGACAAGACGTCCGGGGAGAACGCGATGACCGTCTTCGTCGCAGGCACCGTCGTCGTACTTTTCGCGCTCGCGTACTTTCAGGCGCCGCTCGCGGTGTGGACCGCGGGCGTCGGCCTCCTCGTTGCGACCTGGGCGGTCGCGCTCGAAGCGGGCGCGGGCACCGCGCCTTGCGCTCGCGGGCGCGTTCGCGGCGCTCGCCGCCGCGCTCAACATCCCCCCGCTTCGCCGCCGGCTGCTGAGCGACCCCGTGCTCGCCCTCTACCGTCGGATCCTTCCCGACATGTCGCAGACCGAAAAAGAGGCGATCGAGGCGGGCACCGTCTGGTGGGATCGCGAGCTTTTCTCGGGCAAGCCGGACTGGGAAAAGCTTCTTTCGGTGCCTGCCCCGAGGCTTTCGCCCGAAGAGCAGGCGTTTCTCGACGGCCCGGTCGAGGAAGTGTGCGCGATGGTGAACGACTGGGAGGTGACGCACGAGCGCTACGACCTGCCGCCCGAGGTCTGGCAGTACCTCAAGGACAACGGCTTTTTCGGGATCATCATCCCGAAGAAGTACGGCGGGCTCGGGTTCTCGGCGCTCGCGCACTCGGCGGTGGTGACCAAGCTCTCGACGCGCTCGAACGCGCTCGCGGTGACCGTCATGGTGCCCAATTCGCTCGGGCCGGCGGAACTGCTGCTTCACTACGGCACCGAGGCGCAGAAGGACTACTACCTGCCGCGACTCGCCCGGGGGCAGGAAATCCCCTGCTTTGCGCTCACGAACCCGGAGGCCGGATCGGACGCCGCGTCGATTCCCGACACCGGCGTGGTCTGCCGCGGCATGTGGCAGGGCAAGGAAACGCTCGGCATGCGCGTTTCCTGGGACAAGCGCTACATCACGCTCGCGCCGGTCGCGACGCTCGTCGGCCTCGCCTTCCGCCTCTACGACCCGGAGCGGCTGCTCGGCGACAGGGAGGACCTCGGAATCACCCTTGCGCTCGTCCCCGCCGACACCCCCGGCGTCGAGATCGGCCGCCGCCATCTGCCGCTCAACGCCGCCTTCCAGAACGGCCCGATCCGCGGGCGCGACGTCTTCATGCCGATCGACTGGATCATCGGCGGGCGCGAGTACGCCGGCCGCGGCTGGATGATGCTGATGGGGTGCCTCGCCGCCGGTCGCGCGATCTCGCTTCCGGCCTCCGCGGCCGGCGGCGCGAAGGCGCTCGCGCGCGCAACCGGCGCGTATGCGCGCGTGCGCAGCCAGTTTCGCACCCCGATCGGACGGCTCGAGGGCGTCGAGGAGGCGCTCGGCCGCATCGCCGCGAACGCCTACCTGATGGACGCCGTCCGCGTGATGACCGCCGGCGCGGTGGACCTCGGCGAGCGACCGGCGGTGCTCTCGGCGATCGCGAAGTACCACATGACCGAGCGCGCGCGCCAGTGCGTGAACGACGCGATGGACATCCACGGCGGCAAGGGCATTTGCCTCGGCCCCAACAACTGGATCGGGCGCGGCTACCAGGCGATGCCGGTCGCAATCACGGTCGAAGGCGCGAACATCCTCACGCGCAGCCTCATCATCTTCGGCCAGGGCGCGATCCGCTGCCACCCGTACGTGCTGCGCGAGATGCGCGCCGCAAAAGAACTGTCGGGCGAGGCCGCCTCGATCGAGTTCGACGACGCCTTCACGTCGCACATCGGCCACGTGATCGCCAATGCCGCGCGCTCGTTCGTGCACGGTCTCACCGGATCGCGGTTTGCGCCTGCGCCCGCGCGCTGCGCGCCCGAGACGCGCCGCTACTATCAGCGCGTCTCGCACCTCTCGGCCGCGTTCGCGTTCCTCGCCGACGTCTCGATGCTCGCGATGGGCGGCGCGCTCAAGCGCAAGGAAAAGATCTCGGCGCGGCTGGGCGACGTGCTCTCGATGATGTATCTCATCTCGGCGACCCTCAAGCGCTACGAGGACGAGGGTCGGCAGAGGGAGGACCTGCCGCTCGTTCACTGGGCGGTGCGCGATGCGCTCTGGCAGGCGCAGCAGGCGATCGACGCGATCTACGCGAACTTTCCGCTCGCCTGGCTGCGGCGCTTTCTGCGCCTTGCGGTGTTTCCGCTCGGCACGCCGTTCCGGCCGCCCAAAGACCGGCACAACCACCGCTGCGCGAAGCTGGTCCTCGAGCCCGGCCCCGCGCGCGAGCGGCTGACCGCCGGCGTCTATCGCGCGCGCGGCGAGCGCGACGCCACCGCGGTGCTCGAAGCGGCGTTCCTCGCCACCGTGCGCTGCGAGCCGATCGAGAAGAAGCTGCGCGAGGCGGTGCGGAGCGGCGCGCTCGCGGTGCGCCCGGGGCTGGACACCGCGGCGCTTGCGCGCGAGCGCGGGATTCTCACCGCCGACGAATACGCCGAGTGGCAGAGAAAGGAGGCGCTGCGCAGGCAGGCGATCCGCGTGGACGACTTCCCGCCCGACTTCGGGCGCGCGGAGATCGTGCAAAAGCTCGAGCGCGAACGCGAAGCGCGCGCCCGCGCCGCCGCCTGAACCGTACCGACGAAGGAGATCCGATGGCCGGATTCGCCAAGCCGATCTACATCGTGGACGGCGCGCGCACCCCGTTTCTGAAAGCGAAGAACCGCCCCGGGCCGTTCGCCGCCTCCGACCTCGCGACGCAAGCGGGTCGCTCGCTCCTCGTGCGCCAGAAGTTCGATCCCCGGGACCTCGACGAGGTGATCCTCGGCTGCGCGGCGCCCTCGGGCGACGAAGTGAACATCGGCCGCGTCGTCGCGCTTCGCATGGGGTGCGGCGAGAAGGTCCAGGGCTGGACCGTGATGCGAAACTGCGCCTCCGGGATGCAGGCGATCGACTCGGGGATCGCCAACATCCTCGCCGGGCGCTCGCATCTCGTGCTCGCCGGCGGCGTCGATGCCCTCTCGCGCGCCCCGCTCCTCTACCCCGAGAAGGTCGTCGTCTGGTTCGCCGACCTGATGCAGGCGAAAACGCCGCTCGAGCGCGCGATGCATTTCGCGCGGGCTCCGCTCGCGACGATGTTCCGGCCGGTCATCGGCATCATGAAGGGGCTCACCGACCCGATGGTGGGGCTGCTGATGGGCCAGACGGCCGAGAACCTCGCGTACCGCTTCCGCATCACGCGCGCGCAAATGGACGCGTATTCCATGCGCAGCCACCAGCGCGCCGCGCGCGCGCAGGACGAAGGCCTGCTCGCGGCAGGCGGCGGCGAGGTCGAAGCGCTCTACGACGCGCGCGGCAACGTCTATTCGCTCGACGACGGCGTGCGGCGCGACACCTCGATGGAGAGCCTTGCGAAGCTCAAGCCCTTCTTCGACCGCAAATACGGCAACATCACGCCGGGCAACAGCTCGCAGATCACCGACGGCGCGGCGTGGCTCGTGCTCGCCTCCGAGGAGGCGGTGCGCCGGCACGATCTCGCGCCGATCGCGCGCATCGTCGACTCGCAGTGGGCGGGGCTCGATCCGGCGCAGATGGGGCTCGGCCCGGTGCACGCGGCAACGCCGATCCTCGTGCGCCACCGGCTTTCGCTCGAGGCGGTGGACTACTGGGAGATCAACGAGGCGTTCGCCGCGCAGGTGCTCGCGTGCCTCGCCGCCTGGAAGGACGCCGCGTACTGCCGGACGGAACTCGGGCTCGACGGCGCGCTCGGCGCGCTCGACGAGGAGCGGCTGAACGTGGACGGCGGCGCCGTCGCGCTCGGGCACCCGGTCGGCGCCTCCGGCGCACGCATCGTGCTGCACCTCGTCAAGGTCCTCAGGCGCAAGAACGCGAAACGCGGGATGGCGGCGATCTGCATCGGCGGGGGCCTGGGCGGCGCGATGCTCGTCGAGGCGCTCTGAAAGGAGAACGCGATGGACCCGGCAAGGACCGCGTACCGGCACTGGCGCTACGAGCGTGACGCCGAAGGCCTCGTCTGGCTCACGTTCGACAAGGCGGGGGAATCCGCGAACACGTTCTCGCGCGAAGCGCTCGCGGAGCTTTCGGCGGCGCTCGACGAGATCGCCGCCACCGCCCCGCGGGGGCTCGTCATCCGTTCGGCAAAGGAGAACTTCATCGCCGGCGCGGACGTCGAGGAATTCACCCGCTTTCGCACGCACGAGGAAGCGCTCGAGTTCGTTCGCCTCGGCTGGGACGTGCTCGCGAAGCTGCGCGCGCTTCCGTTTCCGACGACCGCGATGGTGAACGGCTTCTGCATGGGCGGAGGACTGGAGCTTGCGCTCGCCTGCCGCTACCGCGTGGCGCTCGACGACCCGCGGACGCGCTTTGCGTTTCCCGAGGTGATGCTCGGGATCGTGCCCGCCTGGCACGGCGTCGCGTGGCTTCCGCCGCTCGTCGGGCCGGCGGCCGCGTTCGACATGCTGCTCACCGGCCGCGCGGTCGATGCGCGCCGCGCGAAAAAAATCGGGCTCGTCACCGAAACGGTGCCGCTGCGCATCCTCGAGAACACTGCGCGCCTCGTGACGCTCGAGGCGCCGCCGCCGCGCCGGCTTTCGCTTCCCGACCGGCTGATGCTCGGGCCGCTCAAGGGCCTCGTCGTCGCGCAGGCGAAAAGGCGCGTCTCGAAACGCGCGCGCCGCGAGCACTACCCGGCGCCCTACGCGATCCTCGCGCTCTGGAAAAAATACGGCGGCGACCCGTTCGCGAACCCCGAGGACCCCGAGTGCTCGATCCGCATGCTTTTCGAGCACCCGACGACGAAGAACCTGATCCGGCTTTTCTTCCTCCAGGAGCGGTTGAAGTCGTTCGGCAAGGGCTCGGCGTTCGCCGCGCGGCACGTGCATGTGGTCGGCGCCGGCGTCATGGGCGGCGACATCGCCGCGCTGTGCGCGCTGCGCGGCCTCGCGGTGACGCTGCAGGACACCTCGGCCGAGCGCATCGCGCAGGCGCTCGCGCGCGCGGCGAAGCTCTTTTCGCGCCGGCTGCGCGATGTCCGGCGCGAGCGCGACGCGATGGACCGGCTGATCCCGGACGTCGCCGGCGCCGGCGCGCGCCGCGCCGACGTCGTGATCGAGGCGATCTACGAAGACCTGCAGGCGAAGCGCGCGCTCTTCGCGAGGCTCGAGGCGGAGGCGAAACCCGAAGCGGTGCTCGCGACCAACACGTCGAGCCTGCGCCTTGCCGACATCGCCGCCGCGCTGCGCGATCCGGCGCGGCTCGTCGGCATCCATTTCTTCAATCCGGTGTCGCAGATGATGTTGGTCGAGGTGGTCGCCGGCGATCGCACCGATCCGGCGCTCGCGCAGCGCGCCGCCGCGTTCGTGCGTAAGCTCGACAAGCTGCCGCTGCCGGTGAAGGACGCGCCCGGTTTTCTCGTCAACCGCGTGCTCGGGCCGTACCTTCAGAACGCGTTCCGCATGCTCGATGAAGGCACGAAACCGGAGACGATCGACGCCGCGATGGAGGCGTTCGGCATGCCGATGGGGCCGATGGAACTCGCCGACACCGTGGGGCTCGACATCTGCCTGCACGCGGGCCGCTCGCTCGCGAAAAGGACGGGCGCAGCCGAGCCCGAGCCGCCGCAGCTGCTCGCGAACAAGGTCGCGCTCGGGCATCTCGGCAGAAAGAGCGGCCAGGGCATCTACCGCTGGGTCGACGGAAAGCCGGTGAAGGGCCGCCCCGACGCCTACGGCCCGGACCTCGTCGAGGCGTTGATCGAGCCGTACCTTGCCGAGGCGCAAGCGGTGCTCGCCGAGGGCATCGTCGCCGACGCCGATCTGGTCGACGCCGGGCTCGTGTTCGGCAGCGGCTTTGCGCCGTTTCGCGGCGGGCCGCTTCACTACCTCGCCGAAAAGAGGAAGTAGCGTGGACCGAAGCGCGCAGGAGCCGCCCGAGGCCGCGCTGCCCGAAGGCCGCCTGCCGGCGCTGCGCGTCGTGCCGATGCCGGCGGATGCCAACCAGAACGGCGACATCTTCGGCGGCTGGATCATGGCGCAGGTGGACATCGCCGGCGCGACCGTCGCCGGGCGCCTTGCGCGCGGCCGCGTCGCCACCGTCGCGGTGAACTCTTTCGTCTTCAAGCAGCCGGTGCAGATCGGCGACCTGCTCTCGTTCTACGCCGACGTCGTGCGCGTCGGCAACACCTCGATCACCGTGAAGGTCGAGGTCTACGCCGAACGCCGCCCCGAGGCGCCGAGAATCGTCAAGGTCACCGAAGCGACGCTCACCTACGTCGCGATCGACGGCGAGGGTCGTCCGAGGCCGGTTCCGAAGTCCTGACGCGGCGCGCGGTGCAGATCGCGGCCGCCGGCGGCTTTCGGCGCGCCGCGACGCTGCATCCGCCCGAGACGCCGAACGGCCGCTCTGCGCTCGTGCACGGCCGCCCCCCCGGAGGCGCTCAACCGAGCCCGGGAAAGAGCTGTCGCAGCCCTTCGGCCATCGTCTGCACCGCGAGCGCGGCAAGGAGCAACCCGAGCAGCCGCGTCGCGATGTTGAGCCCGGTGGTGCCGAGGCGCGCGCCGATCGGTTGTGCGAGCCGCAGCACCGTCCACGTGGCCGCGCACGCGATCGCGATGCAGCCGAGGATCGCCGCAAGGTGTGCGGCGCCGCCCGGCTGCGCGGCGAGGATCGTGGTGCTGATCGCGCCCGGCCCGGCAAGAAGCGGCACCGCGAGCGGCACCGCGCCACTTGCCTCGCCGCTCGCCACCTCGCGCGCTTCCGCCCGCGTCTGGCGCACACCGCCCGCCTCGGCGTTCAGCATCGCGAGCGACATGAGCAGTAGCACCAGACCGCCGCCGACGCGGAACGCCGGAAGGCTCGCGCCGATGAAGACGAGCAGCCGCTCGCCGACGAGCGCCGAGACCGCGAGCACGGCGAACACGGTGATCGCCACGACCCGCGCGAGCGAGCGGCGCCGCAGCGCCCCGTGATGCGCCGTGAGCGCGAGATAGACCGGAACCGCGAGGAACGGGTCGAGGACCGCGATCAGCGTGACCAGAAAGCGCGCGTACGCCGAAAGCGGAAGCAGTTCGGCGTCCACGCCGCCCTACCGCGCCGCCGCCGGTCTTTGCGCGCTCGCCGCCTCCTGCGCCTCTTTTCGCCAGGCTTTCACTTGCGCGAACGCCGGCCGGGCTTCGATCATCGCGAGGTAGGGCTTCACCTGCGGAATCTCCGCGAGCATATCGCGGCCGAAGGCGAGGCGCGTGGCGAGCGAAACGAGCGGCAGATGCTGCGCCGCGGCGCAGTCGGCGATCGTGAGCTCGCTTCCGGCGACGAACGGCGAAAAGCGCGCGAGCGCCCCGAACGCGCGCACGCCCTTCGCGAGATCCCTCTCGACCGACTGCTTCGTCGCGTCGGAGAGCGCGCCGCCGAAGAACACGCCCGGATAGAGCCGGCGCGCGACGAGCTCCACGTGCAGCTCGAGCACCGCCAGCAGTTCGCGCACCTTCGCGCGCGCAAAGGGCGCCTTCGGAAGGAGCGGCCTTTGCGGATACGCCTCTTCCAGGTATTCGAGGATGACCGAGGATTCGCACAGCCGGCCGTGCGGCGTCTCGAGATAGGGCACCTTGCCCATCGGGCTCCTCGCGAGGAAGTCCTCCGCCTGCGACGGCCGCACCGTCGCGTCCTCCTCGAAGGGCACCCCCTTTTCGATGAGCGCGACGAGCACCTTGTTGTGGTAGTTGCTGAGGCGAAAACCGCAGAGCTTGAGCATCGGCGTTCTCCGGCGGGTGGCGGGCGGGCAGTTCGCGGGATCATAGTAGCCGCATGACGACGGCCGACTTCATCACCGACCTTTCCGGCGAGACCTCCTACGGGGGATACCTGCGGCTCGATCTGGTGCTTTCTGCGCAGCAGCCGCGCTCGCAGCACCACGACGAGATGATGTTCATCATCCAGCACCAGACCTCGGAGCTGTGGATGAAGCTGATGGTGCACGAGCTCGCCGCCGCGATCGCGCACGTGCGCGCCGATCGCCTCGCGCCCTGCTTCAAGATCCTCGCGCGCGTCAAGCAGGTGCAGCGCCAGCTCTTCGAGCAGTGGTCGGTGCTCGAGACCCTCACGCCCTCGGAGTACGTGCAGTTCCGCGGCCTGCTCGGGCCCGCCTCGGGGCTGCAGTCGTTCCAGTTCCGCGCGATCGAGTTCATGCTCGGCAACAAGAACGCGGCGATGCTCGCGGTGCACCGCCACGACCCGAAGGTGTACGCGTGGCTCGAAGGGCTGCTCGAGGCGCCGAGCCTCTACGACGAGTTCCTGCGCCACCTCGCCCGGCGCGGCATGCCGGTGCCCGCCGAGCGCGTCGAGCGCGACTGGCGCGAGCCGTACGAGCGCCACCCGCAGGTGGTCGAGGTGTTCCGGCGCGTCTACGACGATCCGCAGGCGCACTGGGACGCCTACGACATGTGCGAGAAGCTCGTCGACATCGAGGAGAACTTCCAGCTCTGGCGCTTCCGGCACATCAAGACGGTCGAGCGCGTGATCGGCTACAAGCCCGGCACCGGCGGCACCGCCGGGGTCGCTTTTCTGCGCAGGACGCTCGAGCGGCCGCTCTTTCCGGAACTGATCGACGTGCGCACCGAGATCGGCGCCGCGTGATCGAAGGCCCGCTCACCGAAGAGGCGCTGCGCCGCGCCGTCTGGCCGCAATTTTCCCGGACGCTCGCCGAATACCGCGGCATCTATCTCGCGAACCACTCGCTCGGACGCCCGCCCGACCGCGCGGCCGAGGACGTGCGCGCCGCGCTCGACGCCTGGTACCGCGACATGGACGGCGCCTGGGAGCACTGGTTCGCCGCGCGCGAGAAATTCCGCGCGCTCGTCGCTCGGCTCGTCGGTGCGCCGCGCGCCGACTGCATCGTGCCGAAGGCGAGCGCAGGCCAGGGCCTGCGCGCCGTCCTTTCGGCGCTTCCGGAGCGGGCGCGCGTCGTCGCGACCGACGGCGAATTCGACTCGCTCGACTTCATCCTCCGCGTCTGGCGCGACCGGGGCCGGATCGAGCTTCGCCTCGTTCCGTGGCGCGAGCTTTCCGCGGCCGGGGCGGACCTTCTGGTGGTCTCGACCGTGCAGTACCGCACCGGCGAGGTGGTCGAGGGCCTGCCCCAGCTCGTTCGCGCGGCGCACGCGCAGGGTGCACGCGTGCTCCTCGACGTCTATCATCACGCGGGCGCGCTGCCGCTCGATCTCGCCGCGCTCGGCGCCGATTTCGCGGTCGGCGGCTCCTACAAGTACACGCGCGGCGGCCCCGGGCGGCCTGGCTCTACGTGCGGCCGGACCTCGTCGATACGCTTCGCACGCTCGACACCGGCTGGTTCGCAAAGGAGGCGCCCTTCGCCTACGAACGGCCCGAGCCGCCGCGCTTTGCCGCGGGCGGCGACGGCTGGCTCGAGTCGACGCCGCCGGTGCTCGCGCCGGCGCAGGCGCTCGCCGGGCTCGAAGTGACGCTTTCGCTCGGCGTCGAGCGACTGCGCGCCTACAACCTCGCGCAAAAGCGGCGCCTTGCAGAACTCCTTGCCGCGCAAGGCATCGCTGTCGAAGGCGAGGGCGAAGCCTACGGCGCCTTCCTCACCGTGAGGCATCCGCTCGCTGCGCGCCTCGTCGACGCGCTCGCGCGCCGCGGCGTGGCGACCGATGCGCGCGGCGACCGGCTGCGGCTCTGCCCCGACATCCTCAATCCGGACGCGGAGCTCGCGGCCGCGGCGCGGGCCGTCGCCGAAGCGCTCAGAAGCTGCTGATCGCGGCGAGGCGCCGGCTCAGGGCGCGGCCTTCGCCATGCGCAGCGCCGCAGCGAGCGAGGTCTGTTCCGCGAGCTCCAGTTTCGCGATCGCGTCGCGGTGTACTTCGTCCGGGCCGTCGGCGAAACGCAGCGTGCGCGCGTGCGCGTAGGCGTAAGCGAGGCCGAAGTCGTGCCGCCACGCCGCCGCCGCCGTGCACCTGCATCGCCCAGTCGATCACCTTGCAGGCCATGTTGGGCGCGAGCACCTTGATCATCGCGATTTCCTTGCGCGCCGCCTTGTTGCCGACGGTGTCCATCTTCCAGGCGGCGTAGAGCACCATCAGCCGCGCCGAATCGATGAGGATGCGCGCCTCGGCGATGCGCTCGCGCGTGACGCCGTGCTCGGCGAGCGGCCGGCCGAACGCGACGCGCTCGGTCGCGCGTCGGCACATTTTCTCGAGCGCGCGCTCGGCCTGGCCGATGAGGCGCATGCAGTGATGGATGCGCCCGGGTCCGAGCCGACCCTGCGCGATCTCGAAGCCGCGGCCCTCGCCGAGCAGGATGTTCGCCGCCGGCACGCGCACGTCCTCGAACTCGATCTCCATGTGCCCGTGGGGCGCGTCGTCGCAGCCGAACACCGGCAGATGCCGCACGATGCGGATGCCGGGCGTGTCGGCCGGAACGAGGATCATCGACTGCTGCGCGTGGCGCGAGGGGTTGTCCGGATCGGTCTTGCCCATCACGATGTAGAGCTTGCAGCGCGGGTCGCCCGCGCCGCTCGACCACCACTTGCGGCCGTTCAGCACGTACTCGTCGCCGCGCCGTTCGATCCGCATCTGGATGTTGGTCGCATCCGAGGAGGCGACGTTCGGCTCGGTCATCAGGAACGCCGAGCGGATCCGGCCTTCGAGCAGCGGGTCGAGCCACTGCCGCTTCTGCTCTTCGGTGCCGTAGCGCTCGAGCGTCTCCATGTTGCCGGTGTCGGGCGCCGAGCAGTTGAACACCTCCGGGGCCCAGTGCACCCGGCCCATGATCTCGCAGAGCGGCGCGTAGTCGAGGTTCGAGAGCCCGCCGCCGGGTGCGCGCGGCGAGCGCGGCAGAAAGAGGTTCCACAGGCCCGCCTCGCGCGCCTTCGGTTTCAGCTCCTCGATGATCGGCACCGGCTCCCAGCGCCGTTCGCTCCGCACGTGCGCCCAGTACGCGTCCTCGTTCGGGTAGATGTAGCGGTCCATGAAGTCGAGCAGTTTTTCGCGCAACTCCTTCGTGCGCGGGCTGAATTCGAAGTCCATCAGCGGCTCCTTTGCAGAATTTTCTCGACCTGCCGCCACGCGAGCTCGGCCATGAGCGGCGCGCGCGCGCCGGCCTCCGCCGCATGCGCGCTCGCGGCGGTGCCCTCCACCGCGCGCTTGGCGATGCCTTGCAGGATCGCGGCGATGCGAAACAGGTTGTACGCCATGTAGTAGTCCCACACCGACGGATCGACCGGCGGGCGCCCGGTGCGGCGAAAATACGCCGCCCTGTACTCGGCCTCCGACGGGATGCCGAGCTCCGCGAGCGGCAGCCCGGCGATGCCGCGGAACTGGCCCGGCGGGATGTGCCAGCTCATGCAGTGGTACGCAAAATCGGCGATCGGATCGCCGAGCGTGGAAAGCTCCCAATCGAGCACCGCGAGGATCTTCGGCTCGCTCGGATGAAAGATCGCGTTGTCGAGCCGGTAGTCGCCGTGCACCACCCGGGTCTCCGCCGCCCGCGGCACGTTCGCCGGCAGCCATTCGATCAAGCGGTCCATCGCCTCGATGCGCACGGTCTCGGAGGCCCGGTACTGCTTGGTCCAGCGGGCGATCTGGCGCTCGATGTAGTTCCCCGGCCGGCCGAAATCCTCCAGGCCGAGCGCGCGGTAATCGAGCGAATGCAAAAGCGCGATCACGCGGTTGAGTTCGTCGTAGATCGCGCTTCGCTCCTCGCGCGTCATGCCCGGAAGCCCCTGGTCCCAGAGCACGCGCCCCTCGACGTAGTCCATGACGTAGAACGCGGTGCCGATCACCGATTCGTCCTCGCACAGGAGGTAGGGCTTCGCGACCGGAAAGCCGGCGGCGTGGAGAGCGCCGATGACGCGGAATTCGCGCTCGACCGCGTGCGCCGAAGGTAGCAGCTTTCCGGGGGGCTTTCGCCGCAGCACGTAGCGGCGGCCGCGCGCGCTGAGGAGGTAGGTCGGATTGGACTGGCCGCCGCGGAACTGTTCGACCGCGATCGGCCCGTCGAAGCCCTCGAGCCGCTCGCGCAGGTATTCCTGCAATCGCCCGACGTCGAAACGGTGGCGCGCCTCGACCGGCTTTACGCCGACGAACTGCTCGAACATCGCGGGCGCAAGGATAATGCGAAACCGGCGCCCGGCGGGGATCGATCGCCGCGACGGCGCCCCGCCTCGCGCGGCCGAGGAAAAGCGCGCCGGCTCAGGCCGGGATGTCGGGCACCAGCCGCGCGCGCAGTCGCTCGATCGAATCTTTCAGGAACAGCTTGCGCTTCTTCAGCCGGCGCAGCTGCAGCTGGTCCTGCGCCGGATGCTTCGCGAGGCGCATGATCACGTCGTCGAGGTCGCGATGCTCGATCTCGAGGGCACGGATCCGCTCCTCGATCCGGGCCCGTTCCTCCTCGGTAAGCGCGCCCATGGCTAACGCCACCCTCCTGACAAATTTTTGCCGGCGCGCGCTCCGCGGCGGCCAGAAATTTCACGGCCCGCCGCGGGTGCCGCTCGAGCATGCTAGCGCGTCTCGCCGTCAGGGAAAAGACCCGACCCCGGCGCGGCCGGGGTGGCCGATGGCCGGCCGAGGGGCCGAGAATCGGTACCCCTCTGGGGTCCCCGAGCGCGAGCGGCGTACGCGATGCGACGCAACGACCACGACGTCACCGACCGGATCCGCACGACCGACCCCGCGGCTGTGCGCGCCGAGGTACTGCGGCTTTTCCGTCGCCTGTACGACGACGCCGCGCGGCCGGCGATCGCGCGCGCGATTCGCGCCGCGTTCGCCGATCTGCGCGCGCGCCTTCCGCGGCGAGGACCCCCGCTTTCACCCCTGCGACACCGCCTATCACGATATCCAGCACGTGCTCGATGTGACGCTCGCGATGGCGCGGTTGATGGACGGTTACGAGCGCAGTCGAAGCGGCGCACCCTCGCTTGCGGCCCGCGCACTTCGCGCTCGGCGTGATCGCCGCGCTGTACCACGATTTCGGTTACCTGCGCCGCCGCGCCGACCGCGTTCGCCGCTACGGCGCTCAGTACACGCTCACGCACGTCTCGCGCGGCGCGCGCCACCTTCGGCATTACCTTCCCCGCCTGGGGCTCGGCCGCCTCGCGCGCGCCGGGGCGACCCTGCTGCACTATACCGGCTACGAGCGCGCGGCGGACGACGATCCGCCTGGGCGACGCGCTGCTGCGCCGCATCGGCCACATGCTCGGCACCGCCGACATCATCGCGCAGATGTCGGACCGCTGCTATCTGGAGAAATGCCGCGATCGCCTCTACCCGGAGTTCGTGCTGGGCGGCATCGCGCGCCGGCGCCTTCCGAGCGGGCGCGAGCAGGTGCTGTTTCGCTCGGGCGACGATCTGGTGCGCAAGACCCCGCGTTTCTACCGCAACGCCGCGCGGCGGCTCGACCTGCAGCTTGCGCGCGCCTACGAATACGCCGAGCGCCACTTCGGCGGGCAGAACCTCTACCTCGAGGAGATGCACAAGAACGTGCGCTACGCCGAGGCGCTCGGGCAGTCGCGCCGGTCCCTGGCTCCTGCAGGCGCAGGCCGCCCGAGACGCTCGCCGACGGCGTCGAGCCGTATCCGAAGGACCTGGTCCTGCGGAACTGACGGTTCAGTCGCCGGGGGGCCGCCTGAGGTGCGCGAGGCGATCGATCGAGCGCACGCGCAGTTCGCGCTCTTCGCCCGACTGCAGCACGCGAAGCGGCACCTCGACGCCCGCCGCCCCGAGCGCCCACACGCGCCGGTAGAACTCGGCGAGCGAGCCGACCTTCGCCGGGCCGACGCCGAGCACGACGTCGCCCGCGCGCACGCCTGCGCGCTCGGCCGGGCTTTCAGGCGAGACGCGCGTCACGACGAGGCGTCCGCGCAATTCCTCGGTGTTCATGCCGAGCCAGGGCCGCGCCGGGCCCCGCGCGCGCCCCTCGGCGATCAGCTCGTCGAGGATGGGGACGAGCAGATCGATCGGCACAAAGAGATTGCCGGGCGCGGGAACGCCGATGCCGGCGGCGTCCGCCACGATCAGCGAACCGATGCCGAGCAGCTCGCCGCGCGGCCCGAGCAGCGCCGCGCCCGACCAGTTCGGCACCGCCGGATAGGTCCAGATCGCCGAATCGAGCAGATATTCCCAGCTTCCCGAAAACGGCCGGCGCGACACCACGCGCACGAAGCTCACCGCTGCGGGGCCCCCGTAGCCGGCAACGACCAGCGGGTCGTTTTCGGCGACGCTCGTCGAGTCGCCGAAAGCGAGCGGCCGCGCGCCGATCGGCGCTGCGAGCCGCAGCAGCCCGAAGCCGCTCGCGTGGTCGTAGCCGACGACCTTCGCGGGCACCGTGCGCCCGTCGGCGCCGGTCACCTCCACCGACTCGGCTTCGAGCACGAGATAGCCGATCGTCGCGACGTAACCGTCGCGCACGAGCACCCCCGAGCCCTCGCGCAGCGGCCCGAGCGTCGCGAGGGTTCGCGCATCCGAAAGGATCTTCGCCCGAACGCGCACGATCGCAGAAAGCGTCTCGGCGGCGCCGGCGTCCTTCAGCTGCGCCTGAGCGACGTTGCCGGCGAGGGCGGCGACGAGGATCGTTGCGACGAGGACAAGGCGTGCGATCATGGCGCGCTCCGAGCGATCTTCGAGCGCTATTGTGAAACTGCTTTCGTGGAACATCCAGTGGTGCCGCGGCATGGACGGGCGGGTCGATCCGGGACGGATCGCGCACGAAGCCCGGCGGATCGCCGATCCCGACGTGATCTGCCTGCAGGAAGTCGCGCAAGGCTTCGCCGACCTCGCCGGTTCCTCGGGCGAGGATCAGCCGGCGCTCCTTGCGCGGGAGTTCGAAGGCTACGAGGCGCACTACGCCTTTGCGGTGGACCTGCCCGGCTCGCCGGCGCGCGCGCGCTTCGGCAACCTGATCCTCTCGCGGCTGCCGGTCCGGCAGGTGTTTCGCCATTCGCTTCCCTGGCCTGCGGATCCCGGGGTGGCGAGCATGCCGCGCGTCGCGCTCGAAGCCGTGATCGAGACCTCCTTCGGCCCGGTGCGCGTGCTCACCGTGCACCTCGAGTACTACTCGGCGCGCCAGCGCGCGGCGCAGGTCGAGCGCCTGCGCGAGTTGCACGAAGAAGCCTGCGCGCACGCGCGCGCCGAGCCGCCCGCATCGGCCGCCGGCCCGTTCCGCCCTCTGCCGCGGCCGCGCTCGGCGATCGTCTGTGGCGACTTCAATTTCGCCCCCGACGATCCGCTTCATGCGCGCCTTCAGGCGCCGTTCACAAGCGACACGCCGCGGCTGCTCGACGCCTGGCCGCTTGCGAACCCGGGTGCGCCGCATTCCCCGACTTTCCGCCTGTACGATCGGGAGTACCGCGGCGCGCCCTATTGTTGCGATTTCGTCTTCGTCACCGAGGACCTCGCGCCGCGGATTGCGTCTGCGCGCGTGTACGCCGACACGCAGGCCTCGGACCATCAGCCGGTTGCGGTGAACTTCGCCTAGGTTCGCTTCGGCGTCTCGATCCTCGCGCGCAGCGCTTCGACCCGCCGGCGGTTTGCCCCGAGATCGCTCCAGCCGACGCGCGAGGCCGAGCGCACGTGGATAACGCGCGCGCCGGCGTCGAACGCGAATTCCACGTCGTCCACGAAGCGCAGCACGCGCGTGCGGAACTCGGCGTGAAGGTAATCCGCCTCCTCGCGCACGATCGTCGCGCCCGGCGTCGCCTCGATCGCCGCGCGAACCGCCGCCATCGCCGCCGCGGGCTCGCCGTCGAAGGCGATCGGCGCGACGTAGTGCACCGAATCCGAGGGGTCCGCCTGGCTGGAAACGCAATTGGGCGAAGAAGGGCACGGCGCGAGCTTTCCGGCCCGCAGGCCGAGATGCTCCGGGCGTTTTCCGAAGAACACGACGTGCTCCGCCGCGTGTGCCGCCTCGATCGCATGCCCCGCGCCCGCGAGCAACGCCGCAACGGTCGCCGCCGCCGCGCCCCTCAGCACGCGCGGCCCGATGCTAACATCGCCGCGCAAAGGAGGATCCTGCGATGGCAGAGCTCTCGACCCAGCAGCTTGCCGAACTGCTCATCGGCATCGCGCGCGCCCAGACCGCGGTCATCCAGGGCATCGAGAGCGCCATGCCCGGCACGCGGATGCAGCACATCCTGCCGCAGATCCAGAACGCGGCGCACCTGCGCGATCATCCCGATCCCACGCTCGCCGACCTGCCCTCGCGCGTCCTGCTCGCCGCACAGAGCCGCACCCCGCCCGATCCGGCGGCCGTCGCCCGCGAGCTCGAGCGCCTGCTCGGCGCGCGCTAGAACCCCTCCGGCGGCGGCGGGAACGAGGGCCTTCGCTTTTCTCGGTGCGAGGCGAGCCCTTCGCGCGCCTCGGGCCCGGTAAAGCCGAGGATTTCCAGCGCGAGCGACGCATCGAACGCGGGCCCGGCGAGGCGCAGCCAGTTGTTGAGGCTGTACTTCGTCCAGCGAAGCGCCGTCTGCGCGCCGGCGGCGAGCTTGCGCGCGACTTCGAGCGCCTTTGCTTCCAGCTCCGCCTCCTCGCAGGCGAGCGACACGAGACCGATGCGCTCGGCTTCCGCTCCGGAGATCTCCTCGCAAAGGAGCAGGTAGTACTTCGCCTTGGCCATCCCGCAAAGGAGCGGCCAGACGATCGCGGCATGATCGCCGGCGGCGACGCCGAGCCGGGTGTGGCCGTCGATGATCCTCGCGTTCTTCGCCGCGATCGAGACGTCGGCGAGCAGCCCAGCGACGAGCCCCGCCCCGACCGCCGGCCCATGCATCGCCGAAACGACGAGTTTGGAGCAGTTGACGAGGTTGTAGACGAGGTCGCGCGCCTCGCGCCAGGTGCGCGCGCGCGCGGCGAAATCGCGCTGGATCTCCTCGATCATCGCGAAATCGCCTCCGCCCGAAAAACCGCGCGCCGAGCCCTTCAGGATCGCCACACGCGCCTCGGGGTCGCGGTCGAGGTCGAGCCAGATCTCGGCGAGTTCCCAGTGCATGCGCGCGGTCGCCGTCGGAATCCGCCCTTCGGGCGCGCGCATGCGGATCTCGAGGATTCCCGGCTCGAGCGGCCGGACGTCCAGTTCGCGGTACTTGGCGGCGTAGTCCATCGGCGCATTCTACAATCGGCGCATGCGCCGAGAGCGCCCGCCCGCGCCGTGGACGTGACGGTCGGCTACGACGACATCGCGCGCGCGCACGCGCGGCTCGCGGGCGTTGCGCGCCGCACGCCGGTGCTCTGCTCGGCGACGGTGGATGCGATCACCGGCGCGCGCGTGTTCTTCAAGTGCGAGAACTTCCAGCGCATGGGCGCGTTCAAGTTCCGCGGCGCCTGGAACGCGCTCGCGCAGCTCTCCGACGAGGCGAAGCGCCGCGGCGTGATCGCCTATTCCTCGGGCAACCACGCGCAGGCGGTCGCGCTCGCGGCAAAGCTCCTCGGCGTGCCCGCCACGATCGTGATGCCGGCGGACGCGCCGCGGGTGAAACTCGAGGCGACCCGCGGCTACGGCGCAAGCATCGTCACCTACGCGCGGGGCGAGTCGCGCGAGGAGATCGCAAAGCGCCTCGCCGCCGAGCGGGGCCTCACCCTCGTTCCGCCTTTCGACCATCCGCACATCGTCGCAGGTCAAGGCACCGCGGCGAAAGAGCTGATCGAGGACGCCGGGCCGCTCGATCTTCTTCTCGTTCCCTGCGGGGGCGGCGGGCTCCTCTCCGGCTGCGCGGTCGCGGCGCGGCACCTCTGCCCTTCGATCCGCGTGATCGGCGTCGAGCCTGCCGCAGGCGACGATGGCGCGCGCTCGTTTCGCGCGAAGACGCTCGTGCGGGTCGAGGATCCGCAGACGATCGCGGACGGCGCGCGCACGCCTTCGCTCGGCGAACTCACGTTCCGGCTGATCCTCGCGCACGTCGCAGACATCGTGACGGTCGCCGATGCGCCGCTCCTTCGCTGGATGTTCTTCCTCTGGGAGCGCATGAAGATCGTCGTCGAGCCGACCGGGGCGCTCGCCGCGGCGGCGCTCCTCGAGGGCACCGTGCCCGCGCGCGGGCTGCGCGTCGGCGTCATCGTCTCCGGCGGTAACGTCGACCTCGCCTGGGCCGCCGAGCGGCTGATCGAGGCGCGCCGCGCCGAAGGCGGCAAAGAACGCTGACCGCGGGGGCCGCCGCCGGGCACCGCGCGAGCGCGCGGCGCTTTGCTATGATGCGCGCCCCTTCGTTCGCGAGGACGCGGATGCGCGCTGTCGAAATCACGAAACCGGGCGGCCCCGAAGCGCTCGCGCTCGTCGAGCGGCCGATGCCCGAGCCGAAAGAAAACGAGATCCTCGTCAAGGTCGCTGCGGCGGGCGTCAACCGTCCCGACGTCCTGCAACGCATGGGCCGCTATCCGGTGCCGGCGGGCGCCTCCGACCTGCCGGGCCTCGAGATCGCGGGCGACGTCGTCGCCTGCGGCGCGCGCGTCACGATGTGGAAGCCGGGCGACCGCGTCTGCGCGCTCGCGAACGGCGGCGGCTACGCCGAATACTGCGCGGTGCCCGAAGTGCAGGCGCTGCCGGTACCGAAGGGCCTCTCGCTCGTCGAAGCGGCCTCGCTTCCGGAGACCTTCTTCACCGTCTGGTCGAACGTCTACGAGCGCGCGGCGCTCAAACCCGGCGAGTCGCTGCTCGTCCAAGGCGGCTCCTCCGGCATCGGCGTCGCCGCGATCCAGATGGCGGCGGCGCTCGGCAACCGCGTCTTCGCGACCGCCGGCTCCGACGAGAAATGCGCTGCGTGCGTGCGGCTCGGTGCCGAGCGCTGCTTCAACTACCGGACGCAGGATTTCGCCGCCGAGGTGAAGGCGGCGACCGGCGGCCGCGGCGTCGATGTGATCCTCGACATGGTGGGCGGCGACTACGTGCCGCGGGAGCTGAAGTGCCTCGCCGACGACGGGCGGCTCGTCTTCATCGCGTTCCTGCGCGGCCCGAAGGCGGAACTGGACATCAACGAACTCATGCGCCGGCGCCTGACGATCACCGGCTCGACGCTCAGGCCCCGTCCGACCGAGGTAAAGGGCGCGATCGCGCGCGCGCTGCGCGAGAAAATCTGGCCGCTCATCGAAGCGGGCCGGATCCGCCCGGTGATCTACCGGACGTTCCCGCTCGCCGAGGCGGCCGAAGCGCACCGCCTGATGGAATCCTCGCAGCACATCGGCAAGATCGTCCTCACCGTCTAGCGCCGCGGCGCGACTTGCGCGCGGCGCTTGCGCCGGATCCGGTCCCGAGCCGCCGCGCTCGAGCCGTCCCCGCATGAGGCTTTTTCATGCGTCGCGTGAGAAATTTCCGTTTGCGGACGGCGCCGCGCGGCCACAATATGCATGCCGGACGCGGCGGCGAAAAACGCCTTGTGCGGCTCGCCGAAGCGGCGAAGGCCGCGCTCCGTCGAAAGGTTTTTACGCGAACGACCGCTCGAGGTCGTCGCGACGGCCGCGAGCGCATCCTGCGCAGGCGGCCGACCGGTTCCGCGCGGCGGGGGCGGTGACCCTCCTCCCTCCCTCCTCCTCCTCCAGCCGTCCCCGTCGCGCGGCGTTCGATTCTCGGTCGTCCGCGCGCGGCGCTTAGAATAGGCCGCATCAGCGGAGTCCTCGAATCCCCATGTTCCGAGACGGCCTTCTTGCGGGCAAGCGCATCCTCGTCACCGGCGGCGGGACCGGGCTCGGAAGGGAGATCGCCGCGAAATACCTCGAGCTCGGCGCAGACCTCTGGATCTGCGGTCGCCGCGCGGGCGTGCTCGAACAGACCGCGCGCGAACTTGTGGCGGCGCACGGCGGTCGCGTGCGTACGCACGCGGTCGATATCCGCGACGCGCAGGCGGTGGAGGCGATGATCCAGCGCATCTGGGACGAGGACGGCCCGCTCACCGGCCTCGTCAACAACGCGGCCGGCAACTTCATCTGCCCGACGAAGGATCTCAGCGCGAACGGCTTCAACGCGATCGCGAACATCGTCTTTCACGGCACGTTCTACGTCACGCACGCGGTCGGTCGGCGCTGGATCGCCGGCGGCCACAAGGGAAGCGTCATCTCGATCCTGGTGACCTGGGTCTGGACGGGCTCGCCCTACGTCGTGCCCTCGGCGATGTCGAAGGCGGGCATCCACGTCATGACGAAGTCGCTCGCGGTCGAGTGGGGCAAATACGGCATCCGGCTGAATGCGATCGCGCCGGGCCCCTTTCCGACCGAGGGTGCGACGAAGCGCCTGCGCCCCGAGGGCAGCTTCGAGGACGCGGCGGCGACGAATCCGATGCGCCGCGTCGGGAGAATGGAAGAGCTGCAGAACCTCGCGGTGTTCCTGATGGCCGACGGCTGCGAGTGGCTGACCGGCGAGACGATCGCGATCGACGGCGCCGGCTATCTCGCGAACGGCGCTTCGTTCACCGAGCTCGACCGCCTGACCGACGCCGACTGGGAACGCATGCGCGCGCTCATCAAGGCGCAGAACGACAAGGACCGCGCCGGACGCGTCGCCGGGGCCCCGCGCGGGGACGCGTGAGCGGCGCGCGAATCGAGCCCCGCCCGGCCGCCACCAGTGATCCTCGTGCGCGACGGCGCGCACGGGCCGGAGGTGCTGCTGCTGCAGCGCTCGCAGGGCTCGGCGTTCCTTCCCGGCGCGTACGTCTTCCCCGGCGGCGCGCTCGATGCCGCCGACCGCGACCCGCGCGCCGCGCGCCGCGTCGCCGGGCTCACCGATGCCGAGGCGAGCGCAAAGCTCGGGCTTTCGTCCGGGGGCCTCGCGTTCTGGATCGCCGCCGCGCGCGAGTGTTTCGAGGAAGCCGGAATTCTCCTCGCGGTGGACGGCGCCGGCCGGCCGGTCGCGCCCGAGCGGGTCGCGCGGCTTGCGCACCTGCGCGAGTCGATGAACGCTGGGCGTCTCGCGTTCGCCGAACTGCTCGAGGCCGAAGACCTCTACGTCCCGGGCGCGGCGCTCGTCTATTTCGCTCACTGGATCACCGCCGCCGGACGGCCGCGTCGCTTCGACACCCGCTTCTTTCTCGCGCTCGCGCCGGAGGGCCAGCAGGGCGCGCACGACGCCTCGGAGACGGTGCGCAGCGTCTGGATCGCGCGCGCGCGAAGCGCTCGCGCGCTACGAGCGCGAGGAGATCGAGATCATCTTCCCGACGCGCGCCTCCCTCGCCGACCTCGCCCGCTTCGGCTCGGCCGCGGACGCGCTCGCGCACGCCCGCGCGCTCGGCGAGATCGAGGTGGACGCCGCCGTCTGGGCGGTCGATCACGAGGGCTCGGCGCGGCTCTTTCGCCGCACCGATCCGCCTTACTACGAAATTCACTGGAGCGACCCGGACGAGACCGGCAAGACCTGCTTCGTCATCCAGCCGGGCGTGCCCAAGCGGCTCGACGAGCGCGTGACGCGGCTCACCGCGCCGAACCCCGGCGTCATGACCGGACCGGGCACGAACACGTATCTCGTCGGAACCGACGAGATCGCGGTGATCGACCCCGGACCGGCGATCGAGGACCACGTGCGCCGCATCGCGGAACTCGGCGCAGGCCGCATCCGCTGGATCCTCGTCACGCACACCCACGTCGATCATTCGCCCGCCGCCCGACAGCTGAAGGCGCTCACCGGCGCCCAGGTGCTCGGCCGCCCGCGTCCGCGGCACGGCCACCAGGACCCGGACTTCGTCCCCGACCGCGTGCTCGAGCACGGCGAGCGGATCGCGCTCGCCGGCGCGACGCTGCGCGCGATCCACACGCCCGGGCACGCGTCGAACCACCTGTGCTACATGCTGGAAGAGACGCGCATGCTCTTTACCGGCGATCACGTGATGCAGGGCTCGACCGTCGTCATCGACCCGCCCGATGGCGACATGCGCGCCTACCTCGAATCGCTCGAGGCGCTCGCGCGCGAAGGCGCGGCGATCCTCGCGCCGGGACACGGCTACCTCATCGGCAACCCGGTGAAGGAAATCCGGCGCCTCGTCGCGCATCGCCTCGCGCGCGAAAAAAAGGTTGTGGATGCGATCGCGCGGCTCGGCGCACCGAGCGCCGAAGAGCTGCTGCCCGCGGTCTACGACGACGTGCATCCGCGAATTCACCCGGTCGCGGCGCGTTCGCTCGCGGCGCACCTCGAGAAGCTCGTCGCCGAGGGCGCGGTGCGCGCCTCGGACGGCCGCTATTCGCTGGTCCGGTCGCGCGGGACCTCGAGAACCTGAGGCAGCCCGCCTGAGCCCGCAGTACGACCTCTTCGTCATCGGCGCCGGCTCGGGCGGCGTGCGCGCTGCGCGCACCGCCGCCTCCTACGGCGCGCGCGTCGCGATCGCGGAAGCGGGCCCGTTCGGCGGCACCTGCGTGAACGTCGGCTGCATTCCGAAAAAGCTCTTCGCCTACGCCGCGCAGTTGCGCGACGCGTTCCACGACGCGGCCGACTTCGGCTGGCGCCTTGCCGCGCCCGCCTTCGACTGGCCGACGCTGCGTCGCAACAAGGACCGCGAAATCGCGCGGCTCGCCAACGTCTACGAGCGGCTGCTCGCCGAGGCAGGCGTTTTCATCGTGCGCGGCCGCGCGCGCGTGCTCGATCCCCGGACGGTCGAGGTCGCAGGCGAGCGCTACCGGGCGCGCCATATCCTCGTTGCCACCGGCTCGCGCCCAGTCAAGCCGGCGATTCCGGGAGCCGAGCTCGGCATCACCTCCGACGAGGCGTTCTTTCTCGAGCGGCTTCCGGCGCGCGCCCTCGTCGTGGGCGGCGGGTATGTGGCGCTCGAATTCGCCTCGATCCTCAACGGCCTCGGCGTACGTACGACGCTCGCCTATCGCGGCGCGCGGCTGCTTCGCGGCTTCGACGCGGAGCTCGGCGAGCGCATCGCCGCGGAGCTCGCGAAAAAGGGCATCGACGTGCGCCTGCGGGCGAACCCGGCGCGGCTCGATGCGGGCATCGAGGTCGCCTTCGAGGACGGCGCGCGCGAGCGCTTCGACCTCGTGCTCTTCGCCACCGGCCGCAGGCCGAACACCGCCGGGCTCGGGCTCGAAGCGGCCGGCGTCGCGCTATCGGCCGACGGCGCGGTGATCGTCGACCGCTACTCGAAAAGCAGCGTGGATTCGATCTACGCGATCGGCGACGTCACGAACCGCGTCAACCTCACGCCGGTCGCGATCGCCGAGGCGATGTGGCTCGCGCGCACGCTGTTTCGCGGCGAGCCGACGCCGGTGGATCACGAAAACGTGCCGACCGCGGTCTTCGCCGACCCGAACGTCGCCTGCGTCGGGCTGTCGGAGGAAGCCGCGCGCGCACGCTTCGGTGCGGCGGACGTCTACACCGCGTCGTTTCGCGCGCTGAAGCACACGCTCGGCGCGCGCGACGAGCGCGTGTTTTTGAAGCTCGTCGTCGAGCCGCGCACGCAGCGCGTCGTCGGCGCGCACATGATCGGGCCGGAGGCGGGCGAGGTCATCCAGGGCATCGCGATCGCGGTGAAGGCAGGGCTCACCAAGGCGCAATTCGACGCGACGATCGGCATCCATCCGACGGTCGCCGAGGAGTTCGTGACGATGCGCGCGAAAACGCGCTAGCGCGACGGCGCGCCGCGCTCGGCGAGCGCCGCCTCGTAGACGAGGCGCGCCGCGGCCGCATCCTCGACCGCGAGCCCGAGCGACTTGAAGACGACGGTGCGCCCCGGCTCGGGCGCCGGGCGCAGGCCGCCGAGGATCTCGCCGAGTTCCGCATACACGCTCGCCCCCGAAAGGATCACGTCGCCCGATTCCTTGAGCGCGGATTCGCGGCTGTCGGCGACCACCACGTTCGCCATCGCCGCGTCGTCCAGTTCGCGCCAGGCCGGGCGCGGCGCGCCGACCGCGGCGACAAAAGCGCCCGGCTTCAGCCATGCGCCGGCGAGCACCGGGCGGGTGGCGTTCGTGACCGTACAGACGATGTCGGCGCCGCGCACCGCCTGCTCGGCGCTCGCCGCCGCGACGCCGCCCACCTCGGCCGCGCAGCGCGCGACATTGGCCGGGTCGCGGCTCCAGATGCGGATCTCGCGCACCGGCCGCACCGCGCGCAGCGCCGTCGCGTGCGTGCGCGCGAGCGCCCCGCTGCCGAGGAGCGCCACCACCTGCGCATCGCGCGCGGCGAGGGCGTCTGCGGCGATCGCCGACACCGCCGCGGTTCTGAGCGCGGTGAGCCAGGTGCCGTCCATCACCGCGAGCGTGCGTCCGGTGTCGGGCTCCATCAGCACCACCGTCGCCAGCGTGGTCGGCAACCCGCGTGCGGCGTTGCCCGGCACCACCGTGACGAGCTTGGTCACAAGCGCCTCCTGCGTGAGCGCCGGCTTGGCGAGAAAGAGTCCGCCGCTTCGCGGCATCTCGATCGCGAGCCGCAACGGCTGCACCGCGCGCCCGGCCGAGAACTCGACGAGCGCGCGCCGCAGCGCCTGCATGAGCGCATCGAGCCGAAGCAGCCGACGCACGTCGGCATCGTCGAGGCAGAGCATCGCGAGTACCCGCGGTTCCGGCCGCCATCGATGTTAACGTTCGCGCCTCGATCGCAAAACCCGTGTTCGCCGACCGCTACGGACTGCCGGTCTCGACCCGCTCGCGCGAGGCGCTCGACGCCTACGTCGCCGGCGCAGACGCGATCCTTTCGGCGGGCGCCGACTGGCGCTTGGCCCTCACGCGCGCGCTCGACGCGGACCCGGAATTCGCGCTCGCGCGCATCGCGCTTGCGCGCGGGCTTTTTCTCGACGGGGAGGCGGCGGCAGCGCGCGCGCAGGCGGCGCGGGCGCGCGCGGCGGCGCGCGGCGCAAGCGAGCGCGAGCGCAGCCACGTGCACGCGCTCGCGCTCTCGTTCGAAGCCGAGCGCGACGCGGCGCTCGAAGCCGCGCGCGCGCACCTTGCGCGCTTTCCGCGCGACGCGATGGTGCTTGCGCCCGCGACCGGCGTCTTCGGCCTGATCGGCTTTTCCGGTCGCCCGGAGCGCGAGGAAGAACTCTACGCGCTGCTCGCATCGCTTTCCCCGCACTACGGCGAAGACTGGTGGTTCGACGCGGCGTACGCGTTCGCCGCCTGCGAGACCGGGAGGCTCGCGGAGGCCGCGCGCCGCATCGAGCGCAGCCTCGCCGCGCACCCGCGCAACGCCCACGGCGCCCACGTGCGCGTGCACGTGCTCTACGAGTCGGGCGAGGCGGCCACGATCCGCGAATACCTCGCCGCCTGGATGCCGGGCTACGACCGGCGCGGGCTTCTTCACTGCCACCTGTCCTGGCACGCGGCGCTTGCGGCGCTCGCCGAGGGCGACCGAGACGGCGCCTGGGCCGCCTACCGCGCGGCGGTGCATCCGGGCGCCGCCTGGGGTCCGGCGATCAACGTCGCGACCGACGCCGCCTCGTTTCTCTGGCGCGCAGAGCTTGCGGGCGAACCGCGCCCGGCGGCGCTATGGCGGGACGTTCGCGACCACGCGCTGCGCTGCTTTCCCGCGGCGGGGCTCGTTTTTGCCGACCTGCACGCCGCGCTCCGCCTGCGGGGTCGACCAGTGCGGCGACGAGGGCCAGCTCGCGCGCCTGCTCGAAGAGTTGCGCGAGCGGCTCGCCGAAGGGCGGCTCGCCGCCGGGCCGGTGGTGCCGGCGCTCCTCGAGGGGCTCGCCGCCTACGGCCGCGGCGACTGGAACGGCGCGATCGCGATCCTCGAGCCGGCGCTTGCCGCGACGGTCCGCATCGGCGGAAGCCGCGCGCAGCGCGATCTCGTCGAGCTGACGCTCGTTGCCGCCTGCCTGAAGGCGGGCCGCGCCGAGCACGCGCGCTCGCTCGTCGAGCGGCGTGCCGGCCGGCGCGCGCCGCTCGCTGCGCGGCCGCGCCTGTCCGCGTGAACGTTCAGCGCCGCTCGTCCCCGCCTTGCGGCCCGGAGGTCGTAGAGACCCTCGGCGCGCAGCGTCGCGATCAGCGCCTCCAGGCCCTGCACCCGGTGCGCGCGGATGCCGAGCGCGCGCGCTGCGGCGACGTTCTCGTCTAGATCGTCGAAAAACCAGACGCGCCCGGGTTCCGCACCGAGCGCTTCGAGCGCGTGGCGAAAAGCGCGGGAATCGGGCTTCATCAGCCCGGTGCGGAACGAGGCGAAACAGACATCGAAGAGCGTCTGCGCCTCGCGAAGGCGCGCCCAGTGCACCGGGTTGGGTGTTGCTCAGGCACGCGAGGCGATAGCGCAGCCGAAGCGCGCGCAGCAGCTCCGGTGCGCCGCGATAGAACCCCGCCACCCAGTCGCCGAAAGCCGCGAGGAACTCGTGCGGCGCGAGCGAGAGCTCCCACTCGCGCACGAATTCGCGCGCGAACGCCTCGGCCGCGAGCCGCCCGCTTTCGAACTCGGCGAGCGCGCGCGAACGCTGCCAGCGGCGCGCGATCTCGTCTGCGCCGAGCCCGGGCAGCCACCGCGCAAGGGCCTGCACGGTCCGCGTCTCGACGAGCACGCCGCCGAGGTCGAAAACGGAGCACCGCCTCGCTTCGCGCCGCGTGCTGCGGTCATCGTGCCTTCCGATCCTGCGCCTCCGCGCCTACGGCGAGATCGCCCGCGCGATGAGCGATGCGCCGCTTGCGAGCAGAACGAGGGCGACCGCGCGCAGCAGCGCCTCGCGCGAGATGCGCCGGAACGCGTGCGCCGCGGCCCAGATGCCGGCAAGCCCTGCCGGCACGACCGCGAGCGCGCAGAGCCACACCTTCGCCTCGAGCAGAAAGCCGGTGGCGAAGAACGCCGCCACCCGCAGCGAAATGCTCGTGAGCGTCGCAAGGCCGAGGGTCGCGCCGGAACTGCTCCTTCGTCAGGCCGCGGTGCGCGAGGTACATCGCGTAGGGCGGGCCGCCTGCGCCGAAGAGCGCGCTCGTCACGCCCCCGGCGAAGCCGGCGACCCAGGCCCAGCGCGGGCCGAGCCGCGGACCCGCGCTCGGCCCCGAGGCGAAGCTATAGAGCGCGAACCCCGCGACGAACAGGCCGAGGGCGAGCATCGCCGCACCGGCGCGGCAGGCGAACGAGAAGCGCCACCCCGGCGACGGTGCCGACGACGGATCGCCGGCACCATGCGCAGCCACTCGGCGCGCACCGCGTTGCGCGGATTCTCGAGCCCGACGCGCAGGGCATTGGCGAGGTCCATCAGCACGTAGAGCGCGAGCGCGAACGGCAGCGGCACGAAGTGCGTCGCGAGCGGGATCGTGACGAGCGCCGCGCCGAACCCGGTCAGGCCGAAGACGACCGAGCCGGCGAACGCGAGCGCGGCGAGCGCCGCAAGCTCCGCAGGCGCGACGCTCACGCGCCCGGGAACGGCGTCACGACGAGCGCGTGCGCGTCCGAGCGGTTCATGCGCCGCAGGCGCTCGACGAAACGCGCGAACGGCAGCCGATAGCGCGCCTCGAGGCGCTTCGCGCGCTCGCGCAGCTCGCGCCATTCGATGCGCGCCGGCGCGCCCTTCAGCGCGAGCGCGACGATGTTCGGGTCGGCGAGCGCCGGCAGCGCGAGCACCGCGCCACCGAAGGCGCGCTCGAGGCGCTCTAGATGCCGGTCGAGGTGGCGGTCGTCGTCCATGAAGTTCATGACGAGCACCCCCGGCTCTTCGAGCGCGAGCCAGGCCGCGTCGAAGAACGCCTGCGAAACGAGCGCCGCAGGCGTCGTCTCGTCCTCGAAGCCGTCCACGACCAGCAGGTCGCAGCATTCGGGTTCGAGCGCTTCGCACCCGTCGCCGTGCTCGACCGAGAAGCGCGCGTCGTCGGCCGGGACGTGAAAAAACGCGCGCGCCGCCGCGATCACGCGCTCGTCGCGCTCGCGCACGCGAAGCGAAAGGCGCGGAAAATGCCGGTGCAGGAACTTCGCGAGCGATCCCCCGCCCAGCCCGACCATCAGCGCGCGCCGCGGCTCGGGGTGAAAGAGCAGGAACGACATCATGCAGCGCGTGTAGTCGAGCGCGAGCGCGTACGGGTCATCGAGCCGCATCGCGCTCTGGATCGCCTCGCCGCCGATGTAGAGCTCGCGCAGGCCGCGCGACTCGCTGATCGTGATCGGCGGGCGGCGGTGCCTGGGGCGAGCGGGGGGCATCGGCGGCGCAGTATCGCGGGCTCGCGCCGCGCCTTCAGCGCCGCGCGCGCAGGATTGCGGCGAAATAGCGCGCCAGTTCCTCGCGCGCCGAAAGCGGCAGCACGTGCGCGACGTACTGGTCGGGGCGCACGACCACCATGCAGCCCGCGGCGCGGTCGATGCCGCGCATCGCGTAGATGTCCTCGCCGCGCTTGAGGTCGGCGCAGAAGACCTTTTCGTAATCGCACAGGCCGTAGCGGCCGACCTGAGGCCGCAGCAGCGTCGGCATCTCGGCGAACTCCACCTCGCGAAAGCCCTCCGGAAACACCGCGCGCACGTCGATCACCGCGTCGATGTCCTCGGCGCACCCCGTGTGGCGCACGACGGGCGAGGCCGGATCGCGCTCGAGCCACTCGCACAGGCCGGCGATCGCGCCGCCTGCGCGTCCGCGGTCGCCCGCGGGCGCGAATAGAAAAAGCCGGAACCGCGCATCGGCCTCGATGACGTGGCCGAGGTGCATCGGCTTTGCGTCGGCAAGACGAACGACCGGCGCCGAGTGAAAGCGCTTTCCGATCGGAAAGCCGCGCGCAAGGTGCTGCCAGGTGGGTGCGCCGGTGAGCACGCTCGGTCGCGTACTCGACCGTCAGCCCGCAGGTGAACGGCAGGTTCGCGACGAACTGGCGCGCCACCTCCGGCAGCCCCGCCGCCTCGTCTTCCTTTCGCGAGCCGACCGAGCGCGACCACTCCCGGTCGAAATCGATGAGCGCCTGCGCGACCGCGCGCCGCTCGGCGGAATACGTGTGCAAAAGGGCCGGTTCCGCGCGCCCGGTGAGCACGAGGACGAGCTTCCAGCCGAGGTTGAAGGTGTCGCCCATGGAGACGTTCATGCCCTGCCCGGCCTTCGGGCTGTGCGTGTGGCAGGCGTCGCCCGCGAGCATCACGCGCGGGCTGCGGCGTCCGACCTCGGCCTCGGGCACGTCGTCGAACTTGTCCGTGAGCCGGTGGCCGAAGTCGTAGATCGACCACCACACCACCTCCTTCACCTCGAGCGTGAAGGGGTGCAGGATGCGGCGTGCCTTGGCGATCGCGTCCTCGACCGTGAAGCCGCGCTGGGCGGCGCGTTCGTTTTCGGCGAGCCGCTCCAGCTCCACGTAGATGCGAACGAGGTGCCCGCCCTCGCGCGGAAGCACCATGAGGGTTCCCGCGTCGCGCGAACGCACGAACGACTTCATGCGCCAGTCGGGGAAGTCGGTCACCGCGAGGAGGTCGGCCACCCCCCAGGCCTGGTGCGACGCTTCGCCGCGCATCGTGCCCCCGATCGCGCGGCGCACCGCCGAGTGCGCGCCGTCGCAGCCGACGACGTAGTTCGCGCGCAGCCGGTGGCGCTCGCCCGCGCGCTCGGGCGTCGTGCGCTCGAGCGTCACCGTCACCGGGTACGTGGGCGCCGTCGGATCGACGTGCACGTCCACCACCTTCAGCCCGTAGTCGGGCTCGAGCCGCGCCGGCGCGTTGCGCATGAGCGCGAGGAACCGATCGTGCACGCGCGCCTGGTTGAGGAGCACGTGCGGCATTTCGGAAAAGCCGTCGGGCACGTCCTGCACGCGCGCGATCCGCTCGAGCGGCCGGCGCTCGCCCGGCCCCCAGAAGGTCGTTTCGTTCACCCAGTTCGCCTCGCGCATCACGCTCTCGGCGAAGCCGAACGCCTGGAACATCTCCATCGTGCGCACGCTGATGCCGTCGGCCTGGCCCTTGTCGATCGGCCCGAGCTTCGGCTCCACCACCATCGTGCGTATCGCCGGCACGCGCGCAAGCTGCGCCGCAAGGCACAGCCCCGCCGGCCCGGCGCCGGCGATCAGGACGTCCACCGCCTCGGGCAACGTCCCGTCCGGGCGGCGCCAGGCCGGCGCCGCCGGAAGGATGTCGGGATCGCCCGGCCGGAATCCGTCTACGTGAAAACGCATCGTGTCGCCCCCTTGGCTTTTTCGCCCCGCGCCGCTACCATGTATGCAAATAATATGAATGCATACGAGTTGCGTCAAGGGCGTCGCCGCGGGGCGGCGCGGGCACCGATGCGTCGCCTCGACATGGCCGGCCATCTCATCCGGCGTCTGCACCAGCGCTCGACGCAGGTCTTCGAGGCGCGCACGCGCGCGGCCGGCTTCGACCTCACCTCGGTGCAGTTCGCCGCGCTCGATGCGATCGTCGAGCGCCCGGGGATCGACCAGGCGACGCTCGCGGCGACGATCAGCTTCGATCCGGCGACGATCGGCGGCGTCGTCGAGCGGCTGGAGCAGAAGGGGCTCGTGCGCCGCGCCGCGAGCGAGCGCGACCGGCGCGTGCGGCTGCTTTCGCCCACGCCCGCCGGCCGCCGGCTGCTCGCCGCCGTGCGTCCGGTGGTCGAGGCGCTTCAGGCCGAGATCCTCGCGCCGCTTTCGCGCGCGGAGCGCACCGCGTTCCTCGCGCTCGCGAAAAAGGCCCTCGGCCTCGATGCGGCCGGGACGGCCCGCGCGCGCGCGAGCCCTCGCGCCGGGCGCCGCGGCTGAGACGGGTCGGGTCGCGGGCACGGGCGGCCCTCGGCGAAGCGCGCGCCGGCGCAAACGGCAAATAGCGCTCCTTTCCCGCGCCTATTTCGCGCGCGCCGGGCCGCGTGCGCGCGAATAATCGCCGCGAGAACACTTCAGGCCGGAGGGCCGGACGATGGCGAGTGCCGACACGTTGCCCGCGCGCGAGCCGGAGGGCGAAAGGGAACGGTTCGCGACCCTCAAGCTCGCGTTCTCGCGCGCCCAGGTGGAAGCGCGCGCGGCGCTTGCGCGCGATGCGCGCGCGCAGGCCGAGGAACGGCTGCGCCAGGCGGCCGAGGAACGCCTTGCGGCCGAAGCGAGCGCGCGCGAGACGCTCGAGCGGCGCCTGCGCGCCGAGCGCGAGGCGCAGGCGGCCGCAGACGCGCGCCGCCAGGCCGAGGCGCGCGCGGAAGCGCTCGCGCGCGAGCGCGAGCAGACCGAGCAGGCGGCCGCCCGGGCGGCGGCCGAGCGCGCCGCGGCCGAGGAGCGGCTCCTCGCCGAAGCCGAGCGCCGCCTGAAGGCCGAAGCGAAAGCGCGCGACCTCGCGGAAGAGCGCGCAGAGCGCGAAGCGGCGCTCGCGCGTCGGCTCGAAGAGGCGCGCGCCGAGACCGAGCGGTTGCTCGCCGAGGCGCAGGCCGAGGCCGAGCGGCGTCTCAAGGCCGAAGCGCAGGCCGCGGCCGAAGCGGCCGCCCGCTGCAAGGCCGAGGCCGACGCGCGCGAAGCCGCCGAGGCGCGCGCGCGCACGGAGGCCCGCGCAGCCGAGGAGGCGGCGCGCCGCGCCGCCGCCGAGCGGCGTGCCGAAGAGTCGGCGCGCGAGCGCGCCGCCGAGGAGGCGCGCGCGGCGATGCTCGCCGAGACGCGCGCGCAGGCCGAAAGCGTCGCCGCGCAAGCCGCGGCCGAGCGCGCCGAGATCGAAGAGCGGCTCGCCGCCGCCGCGCGCGCACGCGTCGCTGCGGAAGCGCGCGAACGGGCGGCGCTCGAGCGCCGCCTCGCCGAAGAGGAGGAGGCGGCGCGCGCCGCGAAAGCGGCCGCCGAGGCTGCCGACGCCGCGGCGGCCGAAGCCGCGCGCGCAGCCGAGGCCGAGCGCCAGTGCGAGGCGCTCGAGCGCGAGCGTCTCGCCGCTCAGGCCCAGCGCGCGCGCCAAGCCGAGGCGCGGCTCGCGGCAGAGCGCGAGGCGCACCGCATCGCGCTCGAAGCCGCGCAGGCGGAAGCCGAGCGCGCCGCGCGCGCCGAAAGGCTGCGCGAAGCCGAAGCGGCGGCCGCGCGCGCCGCGGCCGAAAACGCCGCCGCGCAGGCTGCGCTTGCGCAGGCCGCGGCCGAACGCGCCGCGGCCGAGGAGGAGGCGGCGCGCCATGCCCGCGAGCGCACGCTCCTCGAGGCGCGCGCGGCCGAGGCCGCGCGCGAGCGCGCCCGCGCCGAGCGCGAGGCCGCGCGCGCGGCCGCCGAGCGCGAGCAGGCGCTCGCCGCACAGGCCGAGGCAGCCGCCGAACGCAGCGCGCTCGAGCGCTCGCTCGCGCAGCTCGCTGCGCAGCGCGCTGCCGCCGAACGCGAGCACGCCGACGCCCTCGCGCGGCGCGTGCGCGAGGAGGAAGCCGCGCTTGCGGCAGAGCGCGAGCGCGCCGCGGAAGAAGCGCGACTTGCCGCCGCCGCCGAGGCGCGGGCGCAGGCCGCGCAGGCCGCGACCGCGAAAGCGCGCATCGCGGCGGCCGCCGAGGCCGCCCTCGAGAACGAGGCCCGGGCGCTCGCCGAGGCGCGCGAATCGGAGATCGCCGCCCGCGCGCGCACGCTCGCCGCGCAGCGGCGCGAACGGCTCGCCGCAGAACACGCCGCGCGGATCGCCGCCGAGGCAGCGGAGACGGCGCAGCTTCGCGCCCGCGCCGAGATCGCCACCGCGATCGCCGCGCGCGCGCGCCGGCGCGCAGAGCGCGCCGCGCTGCGGGAGCTCAACGAGCGCAAGCGCGCAAGCCGCGCAGCGCAGCGCGCCGCCGATGAGCGCGCGCGCACCGAACAGGCGCTGCGCGAGGCCGAAGAGGCGCGCGCCGCGCACGAAGCGGCCGAGCGTGCGCGCCTTGTCGCGATGCTCGAAGCGGCGCGCGCATCGCTGCCGCCCCCAGCCAAAGAGCCGGCGTCCCCAGCGACCGCGCCGCGGCCGCGACGCAGGGTTCTCTACGCCGCCTGCGCGGTCGTCGCGATCGGCGCCGCCGCCGCCGACCAGTTCTGGAAGCACGAGATCGGCGCGACCGCGAGCGCATCCGCCACCCCGCCCCCTGCGCGGCCGGCACCGCTCGTCACCGGCGAGCTTCGCTTGAGCCATGCGCTCTCGTTCGTGCCGAGCGAGCCAGCGTCCGAGGCCGAAGGGCGCGCGAGCGCCGAGTAGAGCCGCCCCGCCTGCAAGTCCGCGCTGCCGCCCGGTGGCGGCTTGCGGGGCGCAAACATCGTGATCTCCGCGCCCACGAAGAAGCGGCCGTTCAGCGCCACCACATGAGTCTGGAAATTCAGGCCGGCACGCGCGACAATCCGCGCGTCGAGCTGCCCGCGACCGAGGCCTGAGCGTGAGTTTATCCGTCCGACATCGCGTGATCACCCGACCCGTCCTTGCGCCACGCGGCGGGATATGACCCTGATCGCGCGACCGCGTGTAGTCCACCGAAGAGCTCATCGCGTCTTCTCTCCCGCAAAAAATCCTCGCGCTGCTCAGCCGGATGGATGGTCTGACCGATCGTGAGATCACGGATCGGTTATTCGGCAAGGGCAAGGCGCAACAGCCCGTCAACAATGCAGCGCGCAGGCTAGCGAAAGGCGGCCGGCTAACCCGGAAGCGACGCGAGGACGGGTTGATCGGCAATTACCTCAACCCTGCAGCGCACCCGGATCACGAACCGCCAGAGCGCCCCCGTGTGTCTACCGCGGACGACCTTTCCGAGGATCGTCTCAAACACCATCTCTGCGATTGGCTTCGCTCGCGAGGCTGGCAAACGCGCGTTGCCTGGGCTCGAGAGCGTGGCATCGACATCATGGCCACGCGCGGCGACGAGAAGTGGATCGTGGAAGTGAAAGGCATCGGTTCGCGCCCTGAGATGCGGGTCAACTACTTCATCGGCATCCTGGGAGAGATTCTTCAGAGAATGGCCGATCCGAAAGCGAGGTACTCCATCGCGCTGCCGGACGTTCCTCAGTTCCATCGCCTCTGGGAGCGGCTGCCCGCGCTCGCCAAGCAGCGCACGCAGATATCTGCGCTGTTCGTCGCGGCGGACGGCCGAAAGGAACTGACGCCGCATTCCGCTCATCGGCTGCAAGCACGGCGGGGGCTGCAGCCGCTGGAAATGGATTTACGACGGGATGCGCCTTCCCGGCTGATCGATCCGACGGTCGCAAGCCATTCAGACCTCGGGATCCATCTCGCCTTCGACGTCTTAATCCCTTCTACATCAGGGCACGCGTGATCACCGCGAGCTGAAGGCGGCGTCGAGACGACGACGCTGCGGTCTTAATCCCTTCTACATCAGGGCACGCGTGATCACGCCTGATCAGACATAGCCGCGAGCGTGACGCATCGCGTCTTAATCCCTTCTACATCAGGGCACGCGTGATCACGCACGTGTGAGGCGCAAGCGACCTCCACGCACGGCGCGTCACCTGAAGTCTTAATCCCTTCTACATCAGGGCACGCGTGATCACCGTACGCGACCGCAGGTAATGTCGATCATTACGCGCAGTCTTAATCCCTTCTACATCAGGGCACGCGTGATCACGTCGGCGCTGAAGCTCGGACGTTGGGAGCATGCCGCAGTCTTAATCCCTTCTACATCAGGGCACGCGTGATCACCAGCGACAGGAAGGCCGCGAGACTCGCTGCGTCGTCTTAATCCCTTCTACATCAGGGCACGCGTGATCACGCATGTCAGGCGTGAGCGTGCATCGAGCACGGATCGCGTCTTAATCCCTTCTACATCAGGGCACGCGTGATCACGTTCCGGTCCGCTGCTGCGCAGCGTCGCGCCGTCCCGGTCTTAATCCCTTCTACATCAGGGCACGCGTGATCACCTGTCACCGGCACGCGCCACCTACGGCCGCTGACGTGTCTTAATCCCTTCTACATCAGGGCACGCGTGATCACCGGCGCTCTCGGACCGCGTTCGTGCACGGCGTAGTCTTAATCCCTTCTACATCAGGGCACGCGTGATCACCGTGACTTGGCAGGGCAAGCGCCGATGAGGCGCTCGGTCTTAATCCCTTCTACATCAGGGCACGCGTGATCACGCACATGCCGAAGTTCGCCGCATCCGACAGTCTTAATCCCTTCTACATCAGGGCACGCGTGATCACGCGGCGCGAGCGCGCTCGAGGCGTGCGCTGCGGTCTTAATCCCTTCTACATCAGGGCACGCGTGATCACACCTGGCCTGACGGATGCGCGTATCGAAGCTCAGTGCGGTCTTAATCCCTTCTACATCAGGGCACGCGTGATCACCTGGAGCTGACCGGCGCGCGAGGCTGTGCCTCGGTCTTAATCCCTTCTACATCAGGGCACGCGTGATCACGCGCCATCAGCGGCAAGCTATAGCGCGAATCGGTGGTCTTAATCCCTTCTACATCAGGGCACGCGTGATCACCGCGATTCGTGCGTATGGCGTGCAATCGGCTGAGTCTTAATCCCTTCTACATCAGGGCACGCGTGATCACAGATCTGGACGAGGACGCCGGCATCCTCGAGCGTCTTAATCCCTTCTACATCAGGGCACGCGTGATCACCATGCGCATGCCGGCTCAAGGCACGCGCCCGGACAGAGTCTTAATCCCTTCTACATCAGGGCACGCGTGATCACGCACGCGCGATAGGCACGCCCTACGCGACGTGGTGGTCTTAATCCCTTCTACATCAGGGCACGCGTGATCACGCGAGCTCGCGACCAGCCTGTTCGCGCATGCGCGTCTTAATCCCTTCTACATCAGGGCACGCGTGATCACGGCACTGCTGCGCCGCGCATCGGTCGCGCGTCGGAGGTCTTAATCCCTTCTACATCAGGGCACGCGTGATCACAGTGCGCTGCGGATCAGCTTGAGGCGGCGACGGGTCTTAATCCCTTCTACATCAGGGCACGCGTGATCACTCGAAGCGAGTAGGTGCAATCCCGACGAGCGCATCGGTCTTAATCCCTTCTACATCAGGGCACGCGTGATCACGCGCATTGGAGATCGTAGCTCGAGCGGGCGACGCGGTCTTAATCCCTTCTACATCAGGGCACGCGTGATCACAGCGAGCAACGCCGAGACATGATCGAGGCTGGCGGCGTCTTAATCCCTTCTACATCAGGGCACGCGTGATCACCCGACGGTGTGCGCGCATGCTCGCGCGCATCTGCGGTCTTAATCCCTTCTACATCAGGGCACGCGTGATCACTCAGCGCTCGAGCGGATCAGCGCAGCGGATCATGCGTCTTAATCCCTTCTACATCAGGGCACGCGTGATCACCGTGCATCTAGGCGTATACGGCGCCGACGAGGTCGCGTCTTAATCCCTTCTACATCAGGGCACGCGTGATCACGGCAGGTTGCTCGGCATGGCACGCCGACGCGATCGGTCTTAATCCCTTCTACATCAGGGCACGCGTGATCACAGGTCGAGACGCCCGATGAGGCGCTCCCAAGGTCTTAATCCCTTCTACATCAGGGCACGCGTGATCACGCAGCGCGGCCGCGAGCGTCCGGCAAGGCCGGCGAGGTCTTAATCCCTTCTACATCAGGGCACGCGTGATCACCTGGATTCGCGGGACGGCGCGTCATTGCGCGCTCGGTCTTAATCCCTTCTACATCAGGGCACGCGTGATCACACGCGGCACTGCGCCTCGGGCGACAGCGGCATGGGGTCTTAATCCCTTCTACATCAGGGCACGCGTGATCACCGACGACCGGAGGCCCCGGTGGCCCGAACTCTAGGTCTTAATCCCTTCTACATCAGGGCACGCGTGATCACGGCGAGCGACGCCGAATCCTACGCCCAGTATCGCGTCTTAATCCCTTCTACATCAGGGCACGCGTGATCACGTGACGGCGTGCGCGGATTCGAGATGCCCAGCGTCTTAATCCCTTCTACATCAGGGCACGCGTGATCACGCAGAGGTCGTGAGCGCTCATGCCGAGCCTGTACGGTCTTAATCCCTTCTACATCAGGGCACGCGTGATCACTCGCCGAACGGAATCGTGCCAAGCTTCGCGCGATCGGGTCTTAATCCCTTCTACATCAGGGCACGCGTGATCACGGCGTGCGCGGAAGTTCTGACTACAAGACGCTCGCGGTCTTAATCCCTTCTACATCAGGGCACGCGTGATCACCCGAGCGCGGCGAGCAGGGCTTGCTGCCTGAGACTGTCTTAATCCCTTCTACATCAGGGCACGCGTGATCACGAGACGTTCGAGTCGCAAGCGACCGTAGTCCGCTGTCTTAATCCCTTCTACATCAGGGCACGCGTGATCACTACGACCAGAGACGTCACCATAGCTCGGAGACCGCGTCTTAATCCCTTCTACATCAGGGCACGCGTGATCACCAGCATACCGTGCTTGCGCTGAGCAGACGCGCGCGTCTTAATCCCTTCTACATCAGGGCACGCGTGATCACGCGAACACGGACGGTAATCGCGCGACGACGCTGACGTCTTAATCCCTTCTACATCAGGGCACGCGTGATCACCGCCGGCGTTCGCCGGCATGCGCTGCGAGCATGACGGTCTTAATCCCTTCTACATCAGGGCACGCGTGATCACCATCGACTGACGCGGCGCATCTGCGACCGTAATGCGCGTCTTAATCCCTTCTACATCAGGGCACGCGTGATCACGATGTCGACGGCTCATGATCACCGCACGCGAGCATGGTCTTAATCCCTTCTACATCAGGGCACGCGTGATCACGCACGGTCATGGCGACATGCCGCAAGGCGGAACGGTCTTAATCCCTTCTACATCAGGGCACGCGTGATCACATGTGACCTCGCGGCCAGCCGGCATCGTGGCGAAGTGCGCGTCTTAATCCCTTCTACATCAGGGCACGCGTGATCACGATTCAGCGCGGCGCGCGCTTGGCGCGACATCGCGTCTTAATCCCTTCTACATCAGGGCACGCGTGATCACGTGACGCTGCGCGCATCTCAGCTACGGCGCACTGACGCCGTCTTAATCCCTTCTACATCAGGGCACGCGTGATCACTGATAGCGCTCACTCGATGGTGGACGATCTTGCGGCGTCTTAATCCCTTCTACATCAGGGCACGCGTGATCACAAGACGTGCCGCTCAGCTCGACGACGCAAGAGCGCTGTCTTAATCCCTTCTACATCAGGGCACGCGTGATCACCGGAGATCCCGCTCGCGCCTGCACCGCGGCCGACCGGTCTTAATCCCTTCTACATCAGGGCACGCGTGATCACTCACGGCGGGCGGCAGAACCCGCGCGCGTCGATCGCGCGTCTTAATCCCTTCTACATCAGGGCACGCGTGATCACGCGTGCGGCCGCGTCCGTGCCGCTGCACTGCAGTAGCGGTCTTAATCCCTTCTACATCAGGGCACGCGTGATCACGCGTCGTCGGCGGCTGCCTCCGCGCCTCACGTGGCGGTCTTAATCCCTTCTACATCAGGGCACGCGTGATCACACAGGCGGCATGGGGTGCAAATGAAGCCTGATTGTTGGTCTTAATCCCTTCTACATCGGTCAAGTCCCATTCTTGCTGGAAATTCGCGAGCGGGATGGGTTCAGGTTTGCCGGCGCGGTACGCTCGGCGTAGCGCCGGTTCAGGTGCTCGCGCAGACTCTCGAGCTGCTTGAGCTCAAAGGGCGTGATCACGATCCGGCGCCAGGTGGCGCTGGCGCGAATGAGCGCCGCGTACATGAGTTTCAACACCGGCCGCTCGCCAAAGGCGTGCGGAATGACCTTGGTTCGCCGGCGCTCCTCGCCAAAGAGCCGCTCAAGAAGGTTGGTCGTGCGCGCTGTGCGCCGATGCGCGATCGGCAGCTCAAGATACGCGATGCAGGCCTCGAAGTCATCGAGGAAACAGGCGGTTGCGCTGGGATACTCGCGCTCGTACCTGGCAACGAAATCGTCTCTGGCCATCTGCGCGAGTTTCGGACTGCCCGCCTGGTAGGCGGCAAGGGCTGCGCCTTTGACCTCCCGCCAGGCCTCCTCGGGCACCTTGCTCTGCAGGTTACGCATCTTGTGCACAAGGCAGCGCTGGCGCAGGCTTCGCGGGAACACCTCCTCGAAGGCCCGAATCAGCCCCGGGGCGCCGTCGGTTACGCCAAGCACCGGGTCCCCGAGCCCGCGGCTCTTGAGGTCTCTCAGGAAGTCCCGGCAGCTTGCCGTGTCCTCTTTGGACCCCGGAGAAAGCCCCAGCAACAGCTTCTCGCCCGTCTCGGTGATGCCCCAGGCCGCAAGCACCGCCTCGCGCGGCTGGCCCAGATGCAGCCGCTCGGCAATGCCATCCACAAAAAGGTAGAGCACCTTGAACTCCGAGAGATCTCGACAGGCAAAGGCCTGATAATCGGCCCACAGCCGCTCGGTGAGCGCCGAGGCCGCTGTGCGGCTCAGCAAACACCGTCCTGCCTCATCGGTGAACGCCCGCTCGATGTCGCGCACCGAAAGCCCCCGGGCGTACATCTCAACGGCCAGCCGCTCCAGCTCCTCGGTGCGGCCGCGGATGACCTCCCGAATCCGCGAGCGAAATGGCTCTGCCGTGTCCGAGACCTGCGGTACCGCGAACTCGATCTCGCCTTCGGCCGACTTCACTCGGCCCAGCCGATAGCCGTTGCGGTAGCCGCGCCGCTCCACTCCACGCTCGTAGTAGCCCCGCCCGAGCGCCTCGGCCGCCTCGGCCTCCAGCGCCTCCTCCACAATCAGCCGCGCCGCCTGGCGCACCAGCCGGCTGCGCTCAGCCGGTGCCCTTCCTTCAAACATCGCCTTCA
>JAVQZY010000020.1:0-393184 GCA_033582675.1 Burkholderiales bacterium
CTGTTGCCTTTCGATTACATTGCGCAAATGGCCTTACGAAGACGAGATCATCGTCTCCTGGGTGGGGCTTGCGCATCGCGATGCGCGCTACCTCGCCCGGGTCCTGCTCGAAAAGGGCCGCTGGAAAGGCATCATCGCGGTCACCCGCGGGGGCTTGGTGCCGGCGGCGCTCGTTGCGCGCGAGCTAGACCTTCGCCTGATCGACACGGTCTGCGTGACGAGCTACGACGCCGCGCGAAGCGGCGGTCCCTGCCCCGACCCCAGGGCGAGGTGAAAGTGCTCAAGCCGAGCATCGCCGAAGCGGGCGGCGAAGGCTGGCTGCTCGTGGACGACCTGGTGGACACCGGCCGCACCGCGCAGGTGGTGCGCAACCTCCTTCCCAAGGCGCACTTCGCGACGCTCTACGCCAAGCCGGCCGGGCGGCCGGTGGTGGACACCTGCGTCAAGGTGTTCAAGCAGACGAAGTGGGCATCCGACTTCCCGTGGGACATCGACTACCAGTTCGCGACCCCGATCAAGGACGGCGGGCGGGTGGTCCCCGGTCCGACGCCGGAGGCTTCCTGATGCTCGATGCGAACCGCTCGGACCTCGTCGCCGGCGTCGCGGGCGCAGGCACCATGGGCCGCGGGATCGTCGCAGGTGCTCGCGCAGTGCGGCGCGCGCACGCTCGTCTACGACGCCAAGCCCGGCGCCGCCGCCGCGGCAAAGGACGCGGTCGGAAAGACGCTCGCCGGGCTCGTCCAGAAGGGGCGCCTTTCGCAGTCCGACGCCGACGCAGCGCTCGCAAGAATCGAAGTGGTGGAGTCGCTCGCCGCGTTTCGCCCCTCGCACGTCGTCATCGAAGCGATCTTCGAAAACCTCGAGGCGAAGCAGTCGCTCTTTCGCGCGCTCGAAGACGTCGTGTCCGAAACGTGCATCCTCGCGACGAATACCTCCTCGCTTTCGGTGACCGCGATGGCCGCCGCCTGCCGCCGGCCGGGGCGGGTCGCGGGCTACCACTTCTTCAATCCGGTGCCGCTCATGCGCATCGTCGAGGTGGTCGCGGGCGAACTCACCGAACCGTGGGTCGCCGAGGCGCTCGCGCAGCTTGCGCGCCGCTTCGGCCACAAGCCGGTGCACTGCAGGGACACGCCCGGCTTCATCGTCAACCACGCCGGCCGCGGCTACATCCCCGAGAGCCTGCGCGTGCTGCAGGAAGGAGTTGCGGATTTCGCGACCATAGACCGCATCCTCGTCGATACGGCCGGCTTTCGCATGGGGCCGTTTGCGCTCCTCGACCTCGTGGGGCTCGATGTCGCGCACGGCGTGATGCAGTCGTTTCACCGCCAGTATTACGGCGAGCCGCGGTTTTCGCCCTCGTACCTGTGCGACGCGCGGGTCGCCGCCGGGCTGCTCGGCAGAAAGACCGGCCGCGGCTGGTACCGGTACGGCGCGGACGGCACGCCCGAAAAGATCCCCGAGCCGCAAGCGCCCGAGCGCAAGCCCGGCGCCGTCTGGTGCGTGCCGGAGCTGAAGGAGCTGCTTTTGCGTCTCGGCGCGCGGCTCGAACCGGAGCCGAAGGCGGCCGAGGTGTGCTTCACCGCGCCGCTGGGCAAGGATGCGACGACAGCGGCGCTCGAGCTCGGGCTCGATCCGACGCGCACCGTCGCGGTGGATCCGCTCTTTGGCTTTGCCAAGCGTCGAACGCTCATGACGACGCCGGTGACGAAGCCCGAGGTTCGCGATGCGGCGCACGCGCTCCTTGCCGCAGACGGTGTCCCGGTGTCGGTGATCCGCGAACTCGGCGGGCTTTGTCGCGCAGCGCGTGGTCGCGCACATCGTCAATGTCGGCTGCGACATCGTGCAGCAGAAAATCGCCTCGCCCGAGGACCTCGATCAGGCGGTGATGCTCGGCCTGAACTATCCGAAGGGGCCGCTCGGGATGGGCGATGCGGTCGGGCCGGCGAAGATCCTCGCGGTGCTCGAGGCGATGCACGAACTCACTCGCGAGCCGCGCTACCGGCCGAGCCCCTGGCTTCGCCGCCGCGCGCGGCTCGGCGTTTCCCTTCTCACGCCGGAGTGAAGATGCTCGACGCCTACATCTACGACGGAATCCGCTCCCCCATCGGCCGGCACGCGGGGAAGCTCGCCGGCATCCGGCCCGACGACCTCGCCGGCGAGGTGATCGCCGAGGTGGTCGGTAAGCGAAATTCGATCCAGCCCGAGGAAATCGCTGACGTCATTCTCGGCTGCGTCGCTCAGGCGGGCGAGGACTGCCGCAACGTCGCGCGCTTTGCCGCGCTCCTGGCCGGCCTGCCACCGACGGTGCCCGGAGTGACCGTGAACCGCCTGTGCGCCTCGGGGCTTCAGGCGGTGGTGGATGCAGCGCGCGCGATCACCGCAGGCGAAGGCGAGCTCTACATCGCCGGCGGCGTCGAAAGCATGACGCGCGCGCCTTACGTGATCGGCAAGGCTGAGAGACGCCGTACTCGCGCGAAGTGAAGATGTACGACACGACGATCGGCTCGCGCTTCACCAACCCGCGCTTTGCGAAACTTTACGGCGACCACTCGATGCCGCAGACCGGCGACAACGTCGCAAGAGAATTCGGCATCACGCGCGAGCAGTCGGACGAATTCGCGCTCGCCTACGGCCAGAAGAAATACGCGAAGGCCGAAGCGGAAGGTTTCTACAAGGGCGAGATTCTCCCGATCGCGCTTCCGGCGAAGAAAAAGGACGCTCAGCCGGAGGTGGTAAGCGTCGACGAGCATCCGCGGCGCGACACGACGATGGAGGCGCTCGCAAAGCTAAAGCCGCTCTTCGAGGGCGGCGTCGTGACCGCCGGAAACGCTTCGGGCGTGAACGACGGCGCGGCGGCGCTCGTCGTCGCAAGCCGCCGCTGGGGCGAAAAGAAGGGCAAGAAGCCCCTCGCCCGCATTCTCGCCGCGGCCTCGGCCGCCGTCGAGCCGCGCATCATGGGCGTGGGGCCCGCCTACGCGATCCCGAAAGCGCTCGAGCGCGCCGGGCTCACGCTGAACGACATGGACATCATCGAGATCAACGAAGCGTTCGCGAGCCAGGTGCTCGGGTGCCTGAAGCTGATGGGCGTGGACTTCAAGGATCCCCGCGTCAACCCGAACGGCGGCGCGATCGCGATCGGCCACCCCTTGGGCTGCTCGGGCGCGCGCCTTGCCTTGACCGTCTCGCGACAGCTGCAGGAGACCGGCGCGCGCTACGCAGCGGTCTCGCTCTGCATCGGCGTCGGCCAAGGCCTTGCCGTCATTCTCGAACGGGTGGATTCATGAACGGCCGCGGGAGGCTCGACGGCGCGCGCTCGGAGATCATCCAGGGCACGCGCGGCGCGAGGGCTGCTCCGGCCCCGCTTGGATTGCGCCTCGGCGAGGTAGGACGGTCGTAGAATGGTGCTCGGAGCTTCCCCATGGACTTCACTATCGAGCACGAACGGGAAGAAGACGGCCGCTGGATCGCCGAGGTGCCCGAACTTCCGGGCGTCCTCGCCTACGGCAAAACGCGCGAAGAGGCGATATTGAAGGCCGAGGCGCTCGCCCGTCGCGTGCTCGCCGAGCGCCTGGAAAACAACGAAACCGCGCCTGAGCCCGTCTCGATCGGCATCGCGGCGACGTGAGGTCATGGCCCTCGACGAAAGCCCAGCGCGTACTCGCAGCGCTCTATCGCATCGGGTGGACCCTCAGCGGCAGTCGGGCTCGCACAAAACGCTTTGCCGCCCCGGATGGGAAGACTTTGCGTTTCGCGACAGTGAAGAAATCGGTCCGCGCACGCTGGCACGCATTGCCAAGCGGATCGGCCTCACGCCCGATGACCTCCGATCGCCGCGCAACGGACTGCCCAGGTAGCGCGGACGCCCGTGCGAAGCCCTTACCGTATCCCGAAAGGCTGGACTCATGAACGCGCCTGAGAAACCGAAAGCGAAAGCCCGCTTTTCCTGGGAAGACCCGCTCCTTCTCGATGCGCAGTTGACCGAGGAGGAGCGCATGGTGCGCGATGCCGCGCACGCCTATTGCCAGGAGAAGCTCGCCCCGCGGGTGCTGGAGGCGTTCCGGTACGAGAAAACCGACCCGGCGATCTTTCGCGAGATGGGCGAGGTCGGGCTCCTTGGGCCCACGATCCCCGAGCGCTACGGCGGCCCGGGGCTCAACTACGTCGCCTACGGCCTGATCGCCCGCGAAGTCGAGCGCGTGGACTCGGGCTTTCGCTCGATGATGAGCGTGCAGTCCTCGCTCGTCATGCTCCCGATCTACGAGTTCGGCACCGAGCCGATGCGCGAGAAATACCTTCCGCGCCTTGCGAAGGGAGAACTGATCGGCTGCTTCGGCCTGACCGAGCCGAACCACGGCTCCGACCCCGGCTCGATGACGACGCGGGCGAAGAAGGTGCCGGGCGGTTGGCTTCTCAGCGGCACCAAGACCTGGATCTCCAACTCCCCGATCGCCGATGTGTTCGTCGTCTGGGCAAAAGACGATGCGGGCGAAATCCGCGGCTTTGTGCTGGAAAAGGGCTGGAAAGGGCTTTCTGCCCCCGCGATCCACGGTAAGGTGGGGCTGCGGACCTCGATCACCGGAGAGGTGGTGATGGAGGATGTCTTCTGCCCCGAGGAAAACGCCTTTCCCGAGATCCGCGGGCTGAAGGGGCCCTTCACCTGCCTCAACTCGCGCGCGCTACGGCATCGCCTGGGGGGCGCTCGGGCGCGGCCGAGGACTGCTATCACCGGGCGCGCGCACTACGTCCTCGAGCGCAGGCAGTTCGGCCGGCCGCTAGCAGCGAACCAGCTCATCCAAAAGAAGCTCGCCGACATGCTGACCGAGATCGCGATCGGCCTTCAGGCCTGCCTTCGCCTCGGGCGCATGAAGGACGAGGGCGTTGCGCCGGTCGAGGTGACCTCGATCCTCAAGCGCAACTCCTGCGGCAAGGCGCTCGAGATCGCCCGCATGGCGCGAGATATGCTCGGCGGCAACGGCATCTCGGACGAATTCGGCGTCGCGCGCCATCTCGTCAACCTCGAAGTCGTCAACACCTACGAGGGCACCCACGACATCCACGCCCTCATCCTCGGACGCGCCATCACCGGGATCGCGGCGTTCGCTAACTAACACGAGCGAAGGCCGGCTGCGCTTGCGCAGACCGGCCGAGCGCGGCGCGTGGCCGTCCGAGCCCGGCGCAAGTGAGCATCGTCGCAAGCGGCGGCGGCGCATCCACGCTTGACCAGCGGGGGCATACGGGATCAGAGCCGCCGACCCAAGGTAACCGAGCTCGGCGACAGAGTTGTCCTAGCCCGGCGACAGCGCCGCCCAACAGGGTCCAGCGCGTATGCGCTCCACAAGCGCGTCGGCTGCAGTGCTTTTCGCGATCCGGCGGCTACCCGCTCAAGCAGCCGCGGGCCGTGCTACTCGGTCAAAGCACACGCTGTTGATTTACCGTCCTTGCCCCTCCTCGCGCTGGATAGCAGATATGCAGACGTCAGACCGGTCTCGGAAGCACTGGACGTTCAACCAGTGCCCCAAACGCCAGATTCCGAGGGAAGGATGACAAGCCGGGGCGGTCGAGCGTCCAATATCCCGGCATTTACACAGTTATCGGTTGGGCATCGCGCCACGGAACGGGCGACAATATGAAACTTATGGAACCGTGTCGACGAGGTGGCCAATGGAATTGACAGCCGTCCTTACGCCCGCTGAAGAAGGCGGTTTTGTTGCCTTTAACCCCGAGACTGGTACCACCACGCAAGGTGAAACGGTGGAGGAGGCGATCGCCAATCTTCGGGAAGCTACCGCCCTGTATCTGTCTGAGTTCCCGCTGGAAACGAAAGGCCACCCGCCCGTGACGATGTTCTCGGTCCCGCGGAATACCCAAGCTGCCTCGAATCTCGGGCGCCGAAGCGCTGCGTGCCCTGGAGCGCTTGGGATTCGAGAAAGTGCGTCAGAAGGGAAGTCATGTGGTCCTGCGTCGCGGAGCTAAAGGCTGTGTCGTTCCTCTTCATGCTGAGCTGAAGGCCGGCACCCTAGCCGGTCTCCTGCGGCAAGCCGGCGTCTCTCCTGAAGAGTTTATCGCGGTGCTGTGAGGCGATGCCACCCCTGCTATCGACCGGCGCGCCCAACAGCGTCGCTGCTGGGTCCCCGTCCCGCTCCGCGCAGTCGGCGCCCGATCATTGCGAACGTTGGGTGTCAAGCGTTAAGAGGTTGTTTCTGGAAAGTGCGGGGCGCCGGATGAGTGCAAGGCCTGCGATGCCCTGATGCGGCCGATGTCAGTTGTAGTGATGCGTCCAGCACGCGAGCATGGCTTTCCGCTCCAAGGAGTGCTGATAGGGCATGCCGTAAGCCCATTCGGCGAGCGCCGACTGGATGAAGCGCTTGGTCTTGCCGTTGGTCTACGGCCGGTAGGGCGGCGAAAGCACTGTTGAAGGCGCCGGGAGGTGCGAGCGCAAGGGCGGGCCGTTGCGGTGAGCACTCTGCGGATTCCTATGCCCGGGGATCGGAAGTAAGCGACGGTGTGCTCAAGGAACCGCACGGCGCTTCCCTGGAGCTCCTCGGCATAGAGCTCGGTAAAGCTCAGCCGCGCGTGGTCATCGACCGCAACGGACAGAAACTCCCAGCCTGCGCCCCGGACCGAGTCGCACCGGCGGCCACTGATGCGTCGATGCGCGAAAGCTTCTCGGCGTACAGGTGAACGAGATCGCCCGGGTGGCGGTGCTCGTAGCGCAGGATCGGCTCCCGGGGCTCGAGATCGCCAAGCCGCGAAAGCCCTAGGCGCCGAAGCTCAAGGATCGCGAGCGCCTTCTCGGGGACGATCGCCCGGGGGCTTTGCCGGGGACACGAGGAGCGATCGCGCAGCCCCGCTTCGCCTTCGGCCAGGTAGCGGCCCAGCCACTTAACGGGCGGTGAGCCTTCTTTCGATGATGGTTTTGACCATCTCCGATCGACGAACGAAGGTCAATCGGGCATTCTTGTGCACGTTCATTCGGCCGAGCTCCTCGAGGGGCGGTGATGTCCTAAACTTGCTGGAAATTCGGGGTGGGATGCATCCTTCGGTCTGAACGTCTAGCGGCGTTCGGATCGATCAACCGGAAAGGAGCATCCCAATGGCGAGAGTACCGGCCTCCGAGAGGACGCGCAACGAGTTGAAGGCGATGTTTGAAGGAAGGGCCCCGGCCGAGCGCAGCCGACTGGTGCGCCAGGCGGCGCGGCTGATTGTGGAGGAGGTGCTGGAGGCGGAAGCAAGCTGAGGCGCTCGGGCGCGGCTACTACGAGCGTGGAGTGGAGCGGCGCGGCTACCGCAACGGCTATCGGCTGGGTAGCGTGAAGTCGGCCGAGGGCGAGATCGAATTCGCGGTGCCGCAGCTTGCTCGGATATGGCCGAGCCGTTTCGCTCGAAGATTCGGGAGGTGATCCGGGGCCGGACCGAGGAGCTTAAGCGGTTGGCCGTTGAGATGTACGCCCGGGGGCTTTCGGTGCGCGACATCGAGCGGGCGTTCACCGATGAGGCAGGACGGTGCTTGCTCAGCCAGCACGGCGGCCTCGGCGCTCACCGAGCGGCTGTGGGCCGATTTATCAGGCCTTTGCCTGTCGAGATCTCTCGGAGTTCAAGGTGCTCTACCTCTTTGTGGATGGCATTGCCGAGCGGCTGCATCTGGGCCAGCCGCGCAAGCCGCTGCTTGCGGCCTGGGGCATCACCGAGACGGGCGAGAAGCTGTTGCTGGGGCTTTCTCCTGGGGTCCAAGGAGGACACGGCAAGCTGCCGGGACTTCCTGAGAGACCTCAAGAGCCGCGGGGCCTCGGGGACCCGGTGCTTGGCGTAACCGACGGCGCCCCGGGGCTGATTCGGGCCTTCGAGGAGGTGTTCCCGCGAAGCCTGCGCCAGCGCTGCCTTGCCCACAAGATGCGTAACCTGCAGAGCAAGGTGCCCGAGGAGGCCTGGCGGGAGGTCAAAGGCGCAGCCCTTGCCGCCTACCAGGCGGGCAGTCCGAAACTCGCGCAGATGGCCAGAGACGATTTCGTTGCCAGGTACGAGCGCGAGTATCCCAGCGCAACCGCCTGTTTCCTCGATGACTTCGAGGCCTGCATCGCGTATCTTGAGCTGCCGATCGCGCATCGGCGCACAGCGCGCACGACCAACCTTCTTGAGCGGCTCTTTGGCGAGGAGCGCCGGCGAACCAAGGTCATTCCGCACGCCTTTGGCGAGCGGCCGGTGTTGAAACTCATGTACGCGGCGCTCATTCGCGCCAGCGCCACCTGGCGCCGGATCGTGATCACACCCTTTGAGCTCAAGCAGCTCAAGAGTCTGCGCGAGCAGCTCGATCGGCGCTACGCCGAGCGTACCGCGCCGGCAAACCTGAACCCCTCCCGCTCACGAATTTCCAGCAAGAATGGGACTTGACCCGAGGGGCGGGTTGGGGTTGCACCTCCCGGTCTCTCGGACTCAGCCCGAATGAACAAAAACAACCTATTGGACCTACACAATCAGCGGTCAGAACGTGACGTGTACAGTCGATTCTCGTGATCCCTGCGGTCGTGTTGTCGCCAACTCTAGGGTTGGATAGCGCCGAGGGCGGCCGCACAAACGTGACGCCCAACCATGCGTTCGAGCCGATCGCTGCAAGCTTGCCGCTTGCAGTCCTCTCGCGGCATTGGCCCTCGGCGGCGGCTCGACGGAATCGTTAGACTGCCAAAGGATCGCCGATGTACTGGGTGTACAAGTGCAACTCGAAGAACCGCTCGTATCAGCGCACCTCCGGTGACTGGGCGGACGTATTCGAAAGTCAAGAACCGCAGTCGTGGGGTACCACCGATATCTTGCCCGAACTTTCCAAAGCGAAGGCCGGCGACACGATCTTGGCATATCAGACAGACCGGAACGAGCTTGTGGGCGTGGCCAAGGTCGTCGGATGGAAGCCCCAAGGAAAGTTCAAGAGCCTGATTCTCAAGCCAATCCGGACGATCGGCGTTCGCGTACGCCCACTGAAGAAGGCCGATTCGAAGGTGGCACGTATCCCCGCGCTTCAACAGGGCCCGATCCGCACGCTTTATGCCATCTCACGCGCTGATGCTGCCACTCTGCTGAAGGCCGCAGGCGTGCACATGGCGCTCGCGGCAAAAGTGTCAGAACATGGGGCAGAAGAGGCCGCCAAGGGCGGCGGGTTCGGAACTCCGGAAACCAACAAACGGGTAGAAAAGGCTGCGATGCGTCACGTCATGCGCCACTACAAGTCGCTAGGCTGGTCTGTCAAAGACGTTTCCTCCCAAAACCGCGGCTACGATCTCCTCTGCAAAAAGTCGGGCGAGGAACGGCATGTCGAAGTAAAGGGTGCAAGTGGCGAAGGGCAGCAATTCATTCTTACGGCCAAGGAACTCAAGGCCTGGTCGACCGACAAGCGCTTTGTCTTGGCTTTTGTGGGGAACTCCCTTTCAGCGCAACCTTCCATTTCGTTCTTTCCGCGCGCAAAGTCGCAAGCAGAGTTCTCCATCCGAGCGCTCTCGTTCATCGCAACGAGGCAGCCTAAGCCCATGCCCAATTTGGGCGCGCGCAAGAAACGAGCGCGCCGGTTGGCGTGAACGTCAGCGGTACGGAAGTGCGAGGTGCCGACCGATATCGAAAAATAACTCTTCGCGTCCAAGGTGCTCAGCACCGTAGGGCAACAGGCCGCGCGTCTGGGGCCTACCAAGATCGCCGGGTTCCTCGCAATGGTAGGTTACTCTCTATAACCGCGGCCTGATGGTCGTCGGATGCGCTGTCAACGGTTGGACCGAAGGTATTACTCCTTCTCAGCATGGCAGACCGGACGACATCGAACGGCATGCCAACCCTGTTCAAGACAGCGTTAACGGAAATGGTAACTGCCCGATGGGCTGGGTTACTGAAGACTGGCGTATCGGCCAAGGTTACAACACCAAGCGCTCGGCTTTCTGGCGTTGCATCCGGCGCGTCGTGCAGGGCCTGAGCATCGCGGACGTCGAGAACGCAGGCAGGTCCTTATACCTCGTATGGTCGAATCTCTCTAAGGTGTCGCCCGCGCGAGGGTGATGTCCTAAATTTGCTGGAAATTCGGGGTGGGATGCATCCTTCGGTCTGAACGTCTAGCGGCGTTCGGATCGATCAACCGGAAAGGAGCATCCCGATGGCGAGAGTACCTGCGTCCGAGAGGACACGCAACGAGTTGAAGGCGATGTTTGAAGGAAGGGCACCGGCTGAGCGCAGCCGGCTGGTGCGCCAGGCGGCGCGGCTGATTGTGGAGGAGGCGCTGGAGGCCGAGGCAGGCCGAGGCGCTCGGGCGGGGCTACTACGAGCGTGGAGTGGAGCGGCGCGGCTACCGCAACGGCTATCGGCTGGGCCGAGTGAAGTCGGCCGAAGGCGAGATCGAGTTCGCGGTACCGCAGGTCTCGGACACGGCAGAGCCATTTCGCTCGCGGATTCGGGAGGTCATCCGCGGCCGCACCGAGGAGCTGGAGCGGCTGGCCGTTGAGATGTACGCCCGGGGGCTTTCGGTGCGCGACATCGAGCGGGCGTTCACCGATGAGGCAGGACGGTGTTTGCTGAGCCGCACAGCGGCCTCGGCGCTCACCGAGCGGCTGTGGGCCGATTATCAGGCCTTTGCCTGTCGAGATCTCTCGGAGTTCAAGGTGCTCTACCTTTTTGTGGATGGCATTGCCGAGCGGCTGCATCTGGGCCAGCCGCGCGAGGCGGTGCTTGCGGCCTGGGGCATCACCGAGACGGGCGAGAAGCTGTTGCTGGGGCTTTCTCCGGGGTCCAAAGAGGACACGGCAAGCTGCCGGGACTTCCTGAGAGACCTCAAGAGCCGCGGGCTCGGGGACCCGGTGCTTGGCGTAACCGACGGCGCCCCGGGGCTGATTCGGGCCTTCGAGGAGGTGTTCCCGCGAAGCCTGCGCCAGCGCTGCCTTGTGCACAAGATGCGTAACCTGCAGAGCAAGGTGCCCGAGGAGGCCTGGCGGGAGGTCAAAGGCGCAGCCCTTGCCGCCTACCAGGCGGGCAGTCCGAAACTCGCGCAGATGGCCAGAGACGATTTCGTTGCCAGGTACGAGCGCGAGTATCCCAGCGCAACCGCCTGTTTCCTCGATGACTTCGAGGCCTGCATCGCGTATCTTGAGCTGCCGATCGCGCATCGGCGCACAGCGCGCACGACCAACCTTCTTGAGCGGCTCTTTGGCGAGGAGCGCCGGCGAACCAAGGTCATTCCGCACGCCTTTGGCGAGCGGCCGGTGTTGAAACTCATGTACGCGGCGCTCATTCGCGCCAGCGCCACCTGGCGCCGGATCGTGATCACGCCCTTTGAGCTCAAGCAGCTCGAGAGTCTGCGCGAGCACCTGAACCGGCGCTACGCCGAGCGTACCGCGCCGGCAAACCTGAACCCATCCCGCTCGCGAATTTCCAGCAAGAATGGGACTTGACCCCGCGCGAGGTGGCAATCCGACTAAGGTCTCCGTGAGATTCAATTTCCCGGCTGCGCCGAGTTGCTCAACCTCGCACGTATGAGCCGTTTCGGGTACTGTTTCTCACCGGTGTCGATTGGGCGGCCCCATTTCTTGAAGCAGTCGAGCTTCAGGAATGCGGGGGATTCCAGTATGTGCAGCGCGCAAGCGGTGCGCACGGGGCCCGCCGCGTCATAGCGGTTCATCCACAGGGCAAACCGGAAGCGGTATGGGCAAGCGACGTCATCGCAGCGTTCAATCGCTAACATCAGCATGCAGCGGACGGCGTGCGCGCCACCGCTGATGCTGGGCGTTAGACGGCGAGCAGTCGAAGAGCTTGAAACGGAAGATCGGAGGCTACGAGTTCCGATTCGCTGCAACCATCGAACCGCAGCGAGACGCCTCAGGCTGCGTGATGACCTACTCTTACTCTGCGCCGCCTGACAAGGAACTGAATCGTTACGGGCGAGGGCCGTTTTGCCGATTCGAATTCCCTAGAGGGTGGTCGTATGGCGGGGTGTACGTGATTACCGTGGACGAAACGCCGGTCTACGTTGGCGAGTGCGAGGACCTGTCGCGGCGCTCGGTCCACAAGGCTATGGACGGATCTCCGAGCGGAATTGCTTGAGCGACGGTCAGGCGACAAATTGCAAGGTGAATGCGCACATCGCAGCCGTCGCGGCCCGCGGCAGCCGGGTGCAGGTCTGGTTTCTTCAAACCGACCGTCGGTTCCAAGTGGAACGGGAGCTGCTCGCTAAACTCAAGGCGCCCTGGAACTCGCGCAGTGGGCGTTCCTTACCCGCGGCAGCGCCCGCACGGGCCGAAACGACTTTCATGCCCACAGCGGAGGATTTCCGTAGAGAGTTACAGACGATCTTCGCCGAGGGCGAACGGGCAGGGGCATCGTCCATAACAGTTCGCGCAGAGGCCCTTCACCGCCGCGTCGGTGGCTATCCTGGACAGAATCACCGTATGCCGGAGTGCTGCAAAGTAATGCGTTCAGTCATGGTCGCTGACGATAGCGTCGTTCATGAGCCGCCGTCCGGAAAGGGCGCCAGTCTGACGATCCAGTATCGGTTGCCGCGGCCAAAACGCGTCTAACTTTACGTTCGACCAGGTTGCCAGTTCGCATACGCTCGCCAGAGCCGGTCAACGTAAGCGTTAGGCCCCGCAACGGATGCATTGGGCTCTCGTAACCTTGGCGGTGATCGCCATCCTTGGGTGTCGTAGCATAGAGCCCGAGTTAGAGGTCGTTGGAGTCAAGCCAGATTCAGCCACTTGGAGTTGCTTCATTTCCGTGGACGGTCTAGCGGCTAGGTCGGAATCGGCTCTCCATGGATCGCGCAAAGAGCGTCTGAAAAGCTTTCGAGCGCTTGGCCATGAAAGTCACCGCGGGCTCGTGATTCGTCCTCGCATCGGCTTACCCCAAGGGATGGGCAGATCGCGCGAGCCCGCCGATCACGTCGGGCAGTAGCCATGAGCGCTGATTTCCACGGCGTCTTCCCCTATCTCGTCTCGCCGGTGCGTGCGGACGGCGAGGTGGATGCGCCGGTGCTTGCGCGCCTGTGCGACGATCTGATCGCGGCGGGCGTGCACGGGCTGACGCCGCTCGGCTCGACCGGCGAGTTCGCCTACCTTTCGCGCGAGCAGCGCCGGCGTGTCGTGGAGGTCGCGGTCGAGGCGGCGCGCGGGCGGGTGCCGGTCGTGGCCGGCGTTGCCTCCACCACCACCGCAGATGCGGTTGCGCAGGCGCGCGAGTACGAGCGGCTCGGCTGCGCGGGGATCCTCGCGATTCTGGAAGCGTACTTTCCGGTGCCGGACGAAGGAGTCTATGCCTACTTCAAGGCGATCGCGGATGCGGTGTCGGTGCCGATCGTCCTTTACACCAACCCGAACTTTCAGCGCTCGGACCTGAGCCTTCCCGTGATCGAGCGCCTGTCGCGCATCCCGAACATCGGCTACCTCAAGGACGCCTCGACGAATACCGGCCGGCTGCTCACGATCCTCGAGCGCACCGAGGGGCGGCTGCGCATCTTCGCCGCCTCGGCGCACATTCCGGCGTGCGTGATGCTGATCGGCGGCGTCGGCTGGATGGCGGGCCCCGCATGCGTCGCGCCGCGCCAGAGCGTCGAACTGTACGAGCTTTGCCGGCGCGGCGACTGGGCGCAGGCGATGGAGCGACAGCGACCGCTCTGGGCGCTCAATCAGGCGTTCGCAAAATACAACCTCGCCGCCTGCATCAAGGGGGCGCTCAAGCTCCAGGGCTACGACGTGGGCGATCCGCTTGCGCCGCAGGCGCCGCTCCCGCCCGAAGGCGTCGAGGAAGTGCGCCGCGCGCTAAAAGCCGTGGGGGCACTGTAGCGCCCGCACACCTTTTGCTGCCGCATCTCAAAGCGCTCGCGCCGCGATTGCACATGAACGCCGCAGCAAGCGCCCGCAGTCGCCGCCCGAAGAGCGCGCCGCGGCGCTGGTCGCAACAGGTCACCTTGGGCAGCGACGCGCTCGACCTCGAGTCTGGCCTGTTCACGTGGAAAGATCCGCGCGCGATCGCGCGCTCGCTGAAGGCATCCGCAGAAGCGAGCCGGCGCCGCAAGGCGGCGCCCTTTGCGTCGGCGATGTCCATGCTCTCCTTCTACATCAACCGGGCCGGCGCAAAGCTCTCTGCCGCGCAGCGCGCTCGGCTCGAGGCGGCGAAGGACGAACTGCGAGTGCTCTTCGGCCGCCCCCGCAAGCGCGCGCGAAAGCCCGGTTAGGTCGACGCGGCCCGGTATCCCCACGATAGCCGCAACGGCTCGTCGAGGGCAGAATTGCGTGCGTGGACCGGCTCTTTTTCGCGCTCGGCGCGCTCTCCGGGTTCGTCGCGGTGGCGCTCGGCGCGCTCGGCTCGCACGCGCTGAAAGCGCGACTCGGTGCCGACGCGCTCGCCACTTTCGAGCTTGCCGTCCGCTATCAGATGTACCACGCGCTCGCCCTGCTCGCGGCGGGCTGGGCGTGCGCGCGATGGCCGGGTGCGGCCGCGACCGCAAGCGGTTGGCTGTTCGTCGCCGGCACGCTCCTCTTCTCGGGAACGCTTTATGCGCTCTCGCTCGGCGCACCGCGCGGGCTGGGCACGGTGACGCCGCTCGGGGGGCTTGCGCTTCTTGCCGGCTGGCTTGCGCTCGCCTGGGCCGCAGCGAATGGCTGAGCGCAACTGGTACGAGCGCCGCGTTCTTCCGTTGCTTACCGACATCGCCTGCGGCATGCCGCCGATCAGGCGCCAGCGCGAGCGAATCGTGCCGCTCGCGCGCGGTCGCGTGCTCGAGGTCGGAATCGGCACCGGGCGCAATCTCGCGCATTACGTCAGAGAAAAAATCGACGCGCTCGTCGGGCTCGATCCGGCGCCGGAGATGCTCTCGCGAGCGCGGCGCCGCGCGCGTCGCGCCGGAATCGAGGCGCACGTTGTCGTGCAGTCGGCAGAGCGCATCCCGTGCGCCGACGCAAGCTTCGACACCGTGCTCGTCACCTATGCGCTCTGCTCGATCGCGGATCCGCTTGCAGCGCTTGCTGAGATGCGCCGCGTGCTGAAGCCCGACGGGAGGCTGCTTTTCCTCGAACACGGGCTCGCGCCCGACCCCGCGGTGCGCCGCTGGCAGTCGAAGCTTTCGCCGTTTTGGTCGAGGATTGCGGGAGGCTGCCGGCTCGATCGCGATGTTCCGGCGCTTCTTCGCTCGGCCGGTTTCCGGTGCGAGGACCTTCAGGCGGCGTACCTGCCCGGTCCCCGGGTTCTCGCTTACAACTACTGGGGCGCCGCGACCGCCGGATAATGGCGCCGATGCCAGCGCGCGCCCTCGCCGCCTGCTTCGCGTTCCTCGCTTCCGTCTGCACCGCGCAGACGCTGCCACCCGCGAACGGGCTGCTCTTGGTCGCGAAGCCCGGCCTGCTCGACCCGAACTTCCGGCGCACGGTGGTGCTTGTCACGCAGGCCGAAGATGCGAGCACCGTGGGCGTCATCCTCAACCGGCCGCTTCGCGAGCCGCTCTCCCGGTTTCTTCCGGACGAACCGGCGGTAGCGAACTACAAGGACCGCGTCTTCGAGGGCGGACCAGTGATGCGCCGGGTCGTGGTCGCCCTCTTTCAGAGCGAGACGGTTCCTGCGGCGCCCGCGTTTCACGTGCTGCGGGGGTTGTGGCTGACGATGCACCCGCGAAACATCCGCGAGCTGCTTGCGGATCCCGGGCGTCGCTACCGGCTTTTTTCGGGTTTTTCCGGCTGGGCGCCCGGTCAACTGGAAAGCGAGCTCGCGCGCGACGGGTGGTACGTCCTGCGCGCGGATGTGGAAACCGTCTTTCGCCGGAACACCGAGGGGATGTGGGAGGAGCTGCTGCGCAAGGCCGTGGAACCCCGCCCGAGCGCCGACCGCAGCGGGCCGACCACGGTGGCGAGCTTGCATGGCGTGCCGGAAACGGCCACTCGGAGAAACGGAAAGCCCCGCTTCGGCGGGGCTTTAAGGCCCGGGAGCCCGGGCGGCGCTGCAAGAGCAGCGCAATCTTTCGCGGCAGGACGCCGCGTCCCGAGGCCGCATGCGGCACCGACCGTCGCGGGCGGCGCACGCTTTGCGCCGCAGTATCCGGACAGGTCGCCCGGAATTCCGCGGTCGCGGCCTCGCAATTCGCAAGATAGCACCGCCTTTTCGGCATTACAATAGCCTCGGAATGACCTCCATCGCTCGCGCTCTCGCCGCCTGGCTGATCGCCGCAGCCGCGGGTCTGGGTCGCGCCCCGCTGTGGCGCAGGAGGACGAAGCGGTGATTCTGGTCGCGCATCCTGCGCTCGTCGACCTCGACTATCGGCAGACGGTGCTGATCGCCGCGCCAGCGCCGAACGGCGGGCACGTCGGCGTCATCCTCAACCGGCCGACGCGGCGCGCGCTCGCGAGCCTGTTTCCGGAGCACGAACCTTCGAAGAAGGTGGTGGACCCGGTTTACTACGGCGGACCGTTTTCGCGCGGCGCGCTCGTCGCGCTCGTGAAATCCGAGACTTCGCCCGGCGCCGGCGCGGTGCCGATCATGAAGAACCTTTACCTCGCGTTCCGCGCCTCCACGATCGACCGCGTGATCGAGACGACGCCGAACGAAGCGCGCTACTACGTCGGCTACGTCGGCTGGCGGCCGGGGGAGCTGAAGCTCGAGATCGAGCGCGGGCTGTGGCAAGTGATGCCCGCCGACATCGAGACCGTCTTCCGCAAGAACACCGAGGGGCTCTGGGAGGAGCTGCTCAACCTCAGCCGGCGCATCCGGGCGGGCCTCTCGGCTGACTCCAGCGTCTAGCCGGCGGCGTCAAGCGGCCGCTTTTGCGGCCGGCTTCGCCTTGGAACCGGCTTTCTCGAAAAGTATCCGGCCGCCTTTGCAGTCGACGCGGATCGTGTCCCCCGGCGCGAAGCGCCCTTCCAGGATCGCGCGCGCGAGCGGATTCTCGATTTCGGTCTGGATCGCGCGCTTGAGCGGCCGCGCGCCGTACACCGGGTCGAAGCCGGCCTTTGCGAGCTCGGCGATCGCCGCCTCGGACACCTCGAACCCGTAGTCCATCTTCGTCAGGCGCTCGGTGAGCCGCCGCAGCTGGATCTGCGCGATGCGCCGGATGTGCCCTTCGTCGAGCGCGTGGAACACCACTACCTCGTCGATGCGGTTGACGAACTCCGGTCGGAAGTGCGCTTTTACCTCGGCCATCACCGCGACCTTGATGACGCCGTAGTCGCTGCCCGCCATGTTCTGGATCATCTGCGAGCCGAGGTTCGAGGTCATCACGATCACGGTGTTCTTGAAGTCCACCGTGCGGCCCTGGCCGTCGGTCATGCGGCCGTCGTCGAGCACCTGCAGGAGCGCGTTGAACACGTCCGGGTGCGCCTTTTCGATCTCGTCGAAGAGGATCACCGAGTACGGCTTGCGGCGCACCTGCTCGGTGAGCTGGCCGCCCTCCTCGTAGCCGACGTAGCCGGGCGGCGCGCCGATCAGACGCGCGACCGAGTGCTTTTCCATGTACTCGGACATGTCGAGGCGAATGAGGTGCTCCTCGGAATCGAACAGGAACTCGGCGAGCGCCTTGCAGAGTTCGGTCTTGCCCACGCCGGTCGGCCCGAGGAAAAGGAAGCTGCCGTAGGGCCGGTTCGGATCGGCGAGCCCCGAGCGCGAGCGCCGGATGGCGTCGGCGACCAGCCGCACCGCCTCGTCCTGGCCGACGATGCGCTGGTGCAGGCGCTCCTCCATGTGGATGAGCTTTTCGCGCTCGCCCTGCATCATCTTGGAGACGGGAATCCCGGTCCAGCGCGAGACCACCTCGGCGATGTCTCCTCGGCGCCCACCTGCGTGCGGAGGAGCTTCGGCTTTTCCGTCCCTGCGCCTGCCTTCCGCCTTCTTCAGCTGCGCCTCGAGCTGCGGGATGCGTGCCGTACTGCGATTTCGGACATCCGCTGCCAGTCGCCCTCGCGACGCGCCTCGCTCCATCTCGAGCTTGAGCCTCTCCAGCTCGCTCCTTAATGCTCTGGCTGCCGGCGACCTGCGCTTTTTCCGCCTTCCACGCGCTCCTCCAACTCCGCGTACTCCTTTTCGAGCTCGCCCGATCTCCTCCTCGATCAGCTCGAGCCGCTTGCGCGAAGCTTCGTCGGTCTCCTTCTTGAGCGCCTCGCGCTCGATCGCGAAGCTGGATGAGCGTCGGTCGACTGCGGTCCATCGCCTCGGGCTTCGAGTCGATTTCCATGCGTGATGCGCGCCGCCGCCTCGTCGATCAGGTCGATCGCCTTGTCGGGCAGGAAGCGGTCGGTGATGTAGCGGTGCGAGAGCGTCGGCCGCGGCGACGATCGCCGGGTCGGTGATCGCGCACGCCGTGGTGCACCTCGTAGCGCTCCTGCAGGCCGCGCAGGATCGCGATCGTCTGCTCGACCGTCGGCTCGTCCACCATCACCGGCTGGAAGCGGCGCTCGAGCGCGGCGTCCTTCTCGATGTACTTGCGGTATTCGTCGAGCGTGGTCGCGCCGATGCAGTGCAGCTCACCGCGCGCGAGCATCGGCTTCAGCATGTTGCCGGCGTCGATCGCCCCCTCGGCCTTGCCCGCGCCGACCATGGTGTGCAGCTCGTCGATGAAGAGGATCGATCTTGCCCTGGCATCCTGCGCGATCTCCTTGAGCACCGCCTTCAGCCGCTCCTCGAACTCGCCGCGGTATTTCGCGCCCGGCGAGGAGCGCGCGCCATGTCGAGCGCGACGCACGCGCTTGTTCTTCAGCGCTCTCGGGCACCTCGCCGTTCACGATGCGTTGGGCCAGGCCCTCGACGATCGCCGTCTTGCCCACGCCCGGCTCGCCGATCAGCACCGGGTTGTTCTTCGTGCGCCGTTGCAGGATCTGGATGCAGCGCCGGATCTCGCTCGTCGCGCCCGATCACCGGATCGAGCTTTCCCTGGCGCGCCCGCTCGGTGAGGTCGAGCGTGTATTTCGCGAGCGCCTGACGCTGCGACTCGTCCGCCTGGCCGGTCACCGCCTGCCCGCCGCGCAGCTCGACGATCGCCTTCTCGAGCGCCGCCCTCGTCAGTCCGGCGGCCTTGACGAGCCGACCGGTCTCGCCGCGGTCCTCGGTGCAGGCGAGCACGAACATCTCGCTAGCGATGTACTTGTCGCCGCGCTTCTGCGCTTCCTTGTCCGCGACGTTAAGCAGGTTGGCGAGGTCGCGCGACAGGTGCACTTCGCCCGGCGTGCCGCCCTCGACCTTCGGCAGCCGTTTGATCGCCTGCGCGAGCGACTGCTTGAGCGCGCGCGCATTGCCCCCCGCCTTGGCGACGAGCGTCTCGGCCGCGCCGTCCTCCTGGTTGAGCAGGGCAAGCAGCAGATGCTGCGGCTCAATCGCCTGATGGTCGTGGCCGAGCGCCATGCTCTGCGCGTCGGCCAGGCCCTCCTGCAGCTTGGTCGTAAACCGGTCGAAACGCATCTGTCCGATCCTTCGCGGGAGAAGCCTCGGCCTTACATGGGGCCGTAGGAGCCCGGTTCAAGCATCGGGGCGGCGCCGAGCGCCGATTGCCGGCGAACGCTTGCGATCGTCCGCCCCCGCCCCGATTCTCGATTTGCGGTACGCTCTCGGACGGCGCCCATGGAAAAACAGACCCAGTTCAACCTCGCCTATCTCGTGTTCGCCATCTTCGCCCTGCTGCTCGTGCAGCAGTGGTGGCAGCAGATGCAGTCGGTCGAGGTGGTGCCCTTCAGCGAGTTCGAACAGCTGCTGAAGGAGGGCAAGATCGCCGAGGTGCTCGTCAGCGAGCGCCACATCACCGGCAAGCTCAAGCACCCCGAAGGCAAGAAGACGGTGGCGATCGCCAATCGCGTCGAGCCGGATCTCGCCGAGTGGCTGTCGCGCTACGGCGTGCCCTACACGCGCGTCGTCGAGAGCACGTTCCTGCGCGACCTGCTGTCCTGGGTCGTGCCGGCGCTCGTCTTCTTCGGGGTGTGGTACTGGCTCGCGCGCCGTTTCGCCAACCAGACGGGCATGGGCGGGTTCATGAGCATCGGCAAGAGCCGCGCGAAGGTGTACGTCGAGAGGCAGACCGGCGTCACCTTCGCCGACGTGGCCGGCGTGGACGAGGCGAAGCAGGAGCTGCAGGAAGTCGTCGAGTTCCTGAAGGACCCGCAGAAGTACGGCCGGCTCGGGGCGCGGGTGCCCAAGGGCGTGCTGCTCGTCGGCCCGCCGGGCACCGGAAAGACGCTCCTTGCGCGCGCGGTCGCCGGGGAGGCGGGCGTGCCGTTCTTTTCGATCTCCGGCTCGGAGTTCGTCGAGATGTTCGTCGGCGTGGGGGCCGCCCGCGTGCGCGACCTCTTCGAGCAGGCGCGGCAGAAGGCACCCGCGATCATCTTCATCGACGAGCTCGACGCGCTCGGCCGCGCGCGCGGTACCGGCGTGCTCGGCGGCCACGACGAAAAGGAGCAGACGCTCAACCAGCTCCTCGTCGAACTGGACGGCTTCGATCCGTCCACGGGTCTCGTGCTCCTTGCCGCGACCAACCGACCCGAGATCCTCGACCCGGCGCTGCTTCGCGCCGGCCGCTTCGACCGGCAGGTGCTCGTGGATCGCCCCGACAAGAAGGGCCGCATCCAGATCCTGCAGGTGCACATGAAGAAGGTGAAGCTCGACCCCTCGGTGGACGCCGAAAAGCATCGCCGGTCTCACGCCCGGGTTCTCCGGCGCCGACCTCGCCAATCTGGTGAACGAGGCGGCGCTCCTTGCCACGCGCCGCGGGGCCGAGGCGGTGACGATGGAGGACTTCACGCACGCCGTCGAGCGCATCGTCGCCGGGCTCGAGAAGAAGAACCGGGTGCTGAACGAGCAGGAGCGGCGCGTCGTCGCGTATCACGAGATGGGGCATGCGCTCGTCGCGATGGCGATCCCGGGCTGCGACCCGGTGCACAAGATCTCGATCATCCCGCGCGGGGTGGGCGCGCTCGGCTACACCATCCAGCGCCCGACCGAAGACCGCTTCCTGATGACGCGCGAGGAGCTCGAGAACAAGATGGCCGTGCTCCTCGGCGGCCGCGCCGCCGAGCACGTCGTGTTCGGCCATCTTTCGACCGGTGCGGCCGACGACCTCGCCAAGGTCACCGGCATCGCGCGCTCGATGGCGCTGCGCTACGGTATGGTCGAAGAAGCTCGGCCACGTCGCCTACGACGAGGAGCGTCCCAGCCTGCTCGGCGTGCCGAGCGCCGCGCCGCGCGAGTTCAGCGAGGACACCGCGCGCGAGATCGACGTCGCGGTGCGCGAGATCGTGCAGCGCGCCTTCGACCGCGCGGTCGCGATTCTGCAGCGCGAGCGCGAGCTGCTCGAGCGCGGCGCGAGGCTCCTGCTCGAAAAGGAAACGCTCGGCGAGGCGGAGCTCGCGGAACTGCGGGCGGCGATCGGTCGCGGCTGAAGGCGCGCCGCGCGCGTGTGGCGCGGCGCGCGGAAACCGGGCATGCTCGCGCGCATGTCGACGTTCGAGCGGCGTCTTCGGCTCGCGAGCGGGCTCGTGCTCGCGGGCTACGTCACCGGGCACCTCCTGAACCACATGCTCGGCGTCGTGTCGCTCGAGGCGATGGAGACGCCTGCGCCGGCCGCTCGCGGCCTGGTGGCGAAGCGTTCCCGGCACCGCGCTTCTCTACGGATCGCTGCTCGCGCACTTCGCGCTCGCGCTCGTCTCGCTCGGCCGGCGCAGGACGCTGCGCCTGCCCGCGTGGGAGGCGCTCCAGCTCGCGCTCGGCCTGGCGGTGCCGCTGCTTCTCGCCTACCACATCGCCGGTACGCGCTTCCTCTGGCAGGCGCTCGGGCGCGAGGTCGACTACCCGCGCATCGTCTGGGCGATCTGGAGCGATCCGGTGCAGACCGCAAAGCAGATCGCCCTGATCACTGCGGTGTGGCTGCACCTCTGTTTCGGCATCCACTTCTGGCTGCGCATCCGACCCTGGTACCCGCGCGCGCAGCCGTGGCTGCTCGGCGCCGCCGTGCTCGTTCCGGCGCTCGCGCTCGCGGGGTTCGTGAGCGCCGGCGCGAACGCGTCCCCGCCGCCGCCGCAGCCTCTTTCGCCGGGCGAGCACGCCTTTCTGCTCGACGTCAGGGACGCGATCTGGTGGACGTTCGCCCTCGGGCTCGGCGCGGTACTCGCAGTCCGGATCCTGCGCGCGATTCGCCACCGCAGCTATCGCATCCATCATCCGTCGGGGCGGGTGGTCGCGGCGCCGGTCGGAGCGAGCATTCTCGAGGCGCTGCGCGACGCGCGTATCCCGCACGCGTCGGTGTGCGGCGGACGCGCCCGCTGCACCACCTGCCGCGTGCGTATCGGCGGCGGGGCGCACGCCCTCGCGCCGCCCGCGCCGCTCGAAGCCGAAGCGCTCGAGCGCATCGGCGCCGCACCGAACGTGCCGCCTCGCCTGCCAGTTGCGCCCCTCGGGCGACGTGCACATCACGCCGCTCGTGCCGCCGGAGAACGGACTGGCCGCGGCGCGCCGTCCGGGCGGCGTCCAGCGGCCACGAACAAACGGTCGTCGCGATGTTCGTCGATTTGCGGGGCTCGACCGCGCTCGCGGAGGCGCGGCTTCCCTACGACGTCGTGTTCATCCTCAACTCAGTTCTTCGCCGAGATGTCGGAAGCGCTCGCCGCGACCGGCGGACACTACGCGCAATTCACCGGCGACGGGCTGCTCGCGCTCTATGGGCTCGAGGGCGACCTCGGGCCGGCGTGCCGCGCGGCGCTCGCCGGTGCCGCCGACATGAAGCGGCGGCTCGCGACGCTCAACGCCCACCTCGCCCCGGAGCTCGGCGCGCCGCTGCGAATCGGCATCGGCATCCACGTCGGCACCGCCATCGTCGGCACGATGGGGCCGCCGGCGGCGCCCGACGCTCACCGCGATCGGCGATACCGTCAACACCGCCGCGCGGCTGGAAGCTCTCACCAAGGAGTTCGGCGCGGTGCTCGTCGTCTCGGTCGACACGCTGCGCTACGCCGGCGTCCCGATCGCCGAACTGCCGGTGCATCGCATCGCGGTGCGCGGAAAGACGACGAGCCTCGAGGTGGTCGCAGTCGAAGATCCGCAGGCGTTGCTCGCGGCCGCGCCGGGGCGTTGACGGCGCGGTGGCTCGCGCGATCGCTCGGGCGCCCGGGTTCAGCCGCGGGCGCTGTCGGCGTGCACGGTCCGGCGCACGAGCACGAGCGTCGCAAGCGCGAACGCCGCGCCGCAGGCGAAGGTGGCGGGTGCGCCTAGCCGGTCCCAGAGCCAGCCGGCAAGCACGCTCGCCGCGAGCATCGCGCCGCCGCTCGCGAGGTTGAAGATCCCGAACGCGGTGCCGCGCAGGTGCGCAGGCGCCGCCGCAGCGACCATCGCCGCAAGGAGCCCTTGCGTAAGCCCCATGTGCAGGCCCCAGAGCGCCACCCCAGCCGCGACGGCCGGCAGCCCGCCTGCGAGCGCGAGCACCAGGTCGGCGGCGACGAGCACCGCAAGCCCCCAGCCGAGGAGCCGTCGCCGGCTCATGCGGTCGGCGAGCCTGCCGGCCGGATACGCGGAGGCGGCGTAGACTGCGTTCATCAGCACGAACACGAGCGGCGCGTACGCCTCGGCAAGTCCCGCTTCGTGCGCGCGCAGGACGAGGAACGCCTCGCTGAAGCGCGCGAGCGCGAACACCGCGCCTGCGGCGACGACGGCCCAGAAGTCGCGCTCGAAGCGCGACGAGCGCATCGCGGCGAAACGTGTTCGACGGCGCGGCGGTGCGTGCGCCAGCCGCCACCGCTTCGTGCACGCCGAAGACGAGGAGCAGCACCGCCGCCGACGCAGGCAGAACGGCCGCCCAGAACACCGCGCGGAAATCGTCCGCCCAGGCGAGCATCAGCCCGAGGGCGGCGAGCGGTCCGAGGAACGCGCCGAGCGTATCGAGCGCCTGACGCAGGCCGTAGGCGGCGCCGCGCGTCTGCGGCGGCGTGAGATCGGCAACCAGCGCATCGCGCGGCGCCCCGCGCACGCCCTTGCCGACCCGGTCGATGAAGCGGGCAGCGAGCACCCAGCCGACGCCGGGCGCGAGCGCGAAAAGCGGCTTGGCGAGGGCGCCGAGCGCGTAGCCCGCCACCGCAAGCGGCTTGCGCCGCCCGAACCGGTCGCTGAGCGCGCCGGAGAATACCCGGACGATGAGCGCGGTGGACTCGGCGATGCCCTCGACGATGCCGACCGCGAGCGCGCTCGCCCCGAGCCCTGCGACCATGAACACCGGCAGCAGGCTGTGGATCATCTCCGAGGAGACGTCCATCGCCAGGCTCACGAAGCCGAGCATCCAGACGCCGCGCGGGACCGCGTCCCTCATCGCTCGCCTCCGCGCGCCCCGTGCCCTTTCAACCGCCCGCGCCGTGTGGCTCGGTGATGCCGAACTCGGCCTCCGAGAGCGAATACACAGAGCCGCAGCCCCTCGGCGGTGACGCGCGCGACCAGCGCCTCGGCGAGCGCCCCGGCTCGTGAAGAACACGACCTGCACCGGGAGGTTACCGGCGAGCTCGAAGAACGTCTGCTCGTGCAGCACGCCGTGGCGGCCGTAGCCGGCGATCGCGCGAAACGCCGAACCGCCGGGGATGCCCGCGCGCCGCGCCTCGGCGAGCAACCACTCGAAAAGGAGCTGACCGCGGTGGCGCTCGCCCTCGTGCACGAAAAAGCGCAGCACCGCGCCTTTCATCGCTCTCAGGGCCTCCAGGCGTTCCAGCTCGCGATGCCGAGGAGCGTCATCGCGATCGAGCCAGCGAGGTGACCGACCGAGTGCAGCACCCACCATCCGTACTGGGCGCGCGCGAGCAACGCGACCGCCTCGGCCGAGAAGGTCGAAAACGTCGTCAGTCCGCCGAGAAAGCCGGTGACGACGAAGAGCCGCACTTCGGGCGCGACCGCGGAGTGCTCGCCGAAGAACGCGACCGCGAGCCCCACGAGGTAGCCGCCGACCAGGTTCGCGGCGAGCGTGCCGAGCGGAAGCGGCGGCAGGAGCGGATTGAGCCAGCCGCCGAGCGCCCAGCGCAGCCACGCCCCGAGCGCCGCGCCGATGCCGACCGCGGCGATCGCGCCGAGCGGCATCACACGGCCTTGCGCGCCGGTTCCTGCCAGCGCGCCGCGGCCGCGTCGTCGGAGGCACGCGCCTCGACCCAGCGCTCGCCCTGCGCGGTCTGCTCCTTCTTCCAGAAGGGCGCGCGGGTCTTGAGGTAGTCGATGATGAATTCGCATGCGGCGAACGCGTCGCCGCGGTGCGCGGAGGCGACGGCGACCAGCACGATCCGGTCACCCGGTTTCAGCTCGCCGACGCGGTGAATGACGGTGCAGCCGCGGACCTGCCAGCGCCGCATCGCCTCCTCGACGATGGCGCGAATCGCCTTCTCGGTCATGCCCGGGTAGTGCTCAAGCGTCATCGCGCCGACCTGCGCGCCTTCGTTCTCGTCGCGCACGAGCCCGACGAAGCTCGCCACCGCGCCGACCGTAGTCTCGCGCGCGAGCGCCGCGATCTCAGCGCCGGGGTCGAAGTCCTCGCGCTGGACGACGATCTTCATCCGCCGGTCACCGGAGGAAAAAAGGCCACTTCGTCGCCCGGTCGAACGGCGGCCGTGGGCGGCACCATTTCCTGGTTGACCGCAGCGCGAAGCGCGCGGGATTCTCCGAGGGCCTCCGCCCAGGCGCCGCCGCGCGCGCGCAGATGCGCGCGGAGCGCCGCGATCGTCGTCACTCCGGCCGGAAGATCGATTTCCTCCTGGTCGCGGCCGACCTTCTCGCGCACGCTGGCGAAGTAAAGGATCCTGATCGTGTCCGTCACCGGAAAAGCTCCGAATACGGCAGGAATCGGACCCGGTCGCCCCGCCGGATCGCCCGGTTCGGCGGATTGTCCACGAGGCCGTCGGCCCAGGCCGCAGACGTGAGTACCGCCGAATCCTGCGTCGGATAAAGGTCGAGCCCGCCCTGCGCGTTCCATTTTACGCGCAGGAACTCGCGCCGCGCGTCCGGCTCCGGCCAGTCGAAGTCGGCGCGCGCCTCGATCGCGCGCGGGAAGACGTCCGCGACCCCTTGGGTCTTCAGCAGAAACGGCCGGACGAAAATCAGGAAGGTGACGAAGCTCGACACCGGGTTGCCCGGAAGCCCGAGGAAGGCGGCGTTGCCGATGCGGCCGAAAGCGAGCGGCCGGCCCGGTTTCATCGCGATGCGCCACATGAGGAGCGAGCCCTCGGCTTCGACCGCGGGTTTCACGAAATCGGCTTCGCCCACCGACACGCCGCCCGAGGTGACGAGGATGTCGCGACTCGGCGGCGGCGCGCGCGAGCGCCGCGCGCGTCGCCGCAAGCGTATCGGGCACGATGCCGTAGTCGCGCACCTCGCAGTCGAAGATGCGCGCAAGGCCGGTGAGGGTGAAGCGGTTCGAGTTGTAGATTCGGCCCGGCGCGAGCGGCTCGCCCGGCATCGCCAGCTCGTCGCCGGTAAAAAAGAGCCCGAGCCGCACTCTGCGATAGACGGGCAGCGCGGCGATGCCGACCGAAGCGGCAAGGCCCGCCTCCTGCGGCGAAAGCCGCCGTCCGGCAGCGAGCACCACCGCGCCCTTTTTCACGTCGCTACCCGCGCGGCGAATCCAGTCGCCCGGCCTCGGCACCACCCGCACGATCACCGCATCGCCCTCGGTCGCACAGAACTCCTGCATGACGACCGCATCCGCCCCGGGCGGAATCGGCGCGCCGGTGAAGATGCGCGCGGCGGTGCCGGCGCGAGCGGCGCCCCGACCGAGCCCGCGGCGATGCGCTGCGCGACCGCAAGCCGCGTCTGCGGCGCCGCGACGTCCGCGCAGCGCACCGCGTAGCCGTCCATCGCGCTGTTGTCCATCGGCGGCACGTCCATCCCTGAGACCTGATCGCGCGCGAGCACGCGCCCGCAGGCGGCAAGCGTCGGCACCTCCTCGACTTCCGCCACCGGCCGCGCGCCGGCGAGGAGCACTTCCAGCGCCTCGTCCACCGAAAGCAGGCCCTTCGTCATGCGAGTTCCAGCTGTTTCAGGATGAAGGCGCAGATGCCGTCGTGGTCGTTGAGGTCGAGGACGGGGAAGCGCGGTGGGCACGCGCGAATCGCTCGCCACCGCGATGATGTACGGATCGTTCGGATGCAGTAGCGGCTCGCCCGTCGCCGCGCGCCAGACCTCGAGCTTCGGAATCGGCGCGAACTTGAAGCCCTCGACGAGGACCAGGTCGCACGGCGAAAGGCGCTTCAGCTGCTCCTCGAACGGCGGCTCGGGCGCACCGCGCAGCTCGTGCATCAGCACCCAGCGGCGCGACGAAGTGACGAGGATTTCGGAGGCGCCCGCCTGCCGGTGGCGCCAAGAGTCCTTGCCCGGCTGATCCACGTCGAAGGTATGGTGCGCGTGCTTGATGAGCGAGACGCGCAGGCCGCTGCCGACGAAGCGCGGGATGAGCGCCTCGATCAAGGTCGTCTTTCCGCTTCCCGACCAACCGGCGAAGCCGAACACTCTCATCGCAGGCCTGACTTTACCGCAGCGCTCAGGCAAGGGCGCCGCCGCAGGAGCTGCCGGCGCCGGCGGTGCAGCCGAAGCAGTGCGAAGCGAAGCGGATGCCTCGCCCGAGCACCTCGCCGAAGTCGAAGTCATGGACGGTGAGCGGTCTTCCGTTCCTGTCCATCGCCGGCATTTCGGCCATCTGGTTGAAGTCGCAGTCGTAGATCCGACCGTCCCAGCCGACGCTGACGAGCGTGCGGCACATGACCCCTTCGGCCGCCGCCGGGTTGAACGCCGCAAGGAGCTTTTCCATGTACGCATCGTACTGCCCCGCCTTCGCGAGGTGCAGCCGAAAGCGGTTGATCGGCATGTTGGTGATGGTGTAGAGCCGGTTGAAGACGATGCCGAATCTCGCGGCGAGTTCGCGCTTGTAGTCGGCCTCAAGCGCCGCCTGCGGCGGCGGCAGATACGGCCCGACGGGGTTATAGACGAGGTTGAGGACGAGGCCGCTTCCGGCTGCACCGTAACCGACGGCGTTCAGGCGCCTGAGCGCCTCGATGCTTTTCGCGAACACCCCGGCGCCGCGCTGCGCGTCGGTGAAGTACGGCTGATAGAAGGGAAGCGACGCCACCACCTCGACGCGATGGCTGGCGAAGAACGCCGGCAGATATTCCTTCGACTCGCCGGTGCGCGGGTTGCCGTCGAGCTGTACCGTCAGGTTGTGGCGCACGATGACGCGCCGCCCGAGCGCCGCCGCGCGCGCGACGAACTCGTCGAACCGCGGGTGCAGCTCGGGCGCGCCGCCGGTGATGTCGAGCGTCGCGATCCGCGGATGGCGCGCGAGGATATCGAGACATTTGTCCATCGTCTCCGGCGTCATCATCTCGGTGCGCGCGGGCGAGGCATCCACATGGCAGTGGCGGCAGGTCTGGTTGCACATGCGCGTGATGTTGACCTGCAGCGTCTCGATCGCGAGCGGCGCAAGCTCGATAGCGCGCGCGCGCAACGCCGCCTCGAAGTCGTACGCCGACCGTCGGTCGGCCCTGCGCAGCGGAACGGCGCGGCTCACAGTACGAGCTTTTCCAGATGGTTGTGCATCTGCACGGCGTGCACCAGCGCAATCCCCGCCTGCATCGCGGCGGCGACGTGCACTGCCTCCATCATCTGCTCGGGGCTTGCGCCTGCTTCGAGGCACCCGGTCGTCCAGGCGTCTATGCAGTAGGGGCATTTCTGCGCGTGCGCCAGCGCGAGCGCGATGAGCGCCTTCTCGCGGCGCGAAAGCGCGCCGTCGCTGCCGGTTGCCTCGTGGTAGTACTTGAAAAACGCCTCGGCGAGCGGCGCGGCGTGCCGGCCGATCGAACCGAACTTCTTCAGGTCCTCGGGTTCGTAGTAGCTGCTCATGCGGGCCTCGTCGGACGTTTCTTCGGGTCGGGGTCGGGCAGCTTACACCATCGGCCTGTTCGCTCCGCAGTGTCGAAGGAAGTTGACAGCGGCGCGGGCCGGGCGCAACCTGCGAATATCGCGGGCATGCAGGCTCCCCGCCCCGGCCGCGATGCGGCCCGAGACGCCGGTGCGTCCAAGCCCTGCCGATCTCGCAAGGAAAGAGCCACGGACGCACCGCAAATCCGCCCCCCGTCCGTTCGCTCCCGCGCGCCTGCGCGCCGCGGGCGCATCCGTTTGCATTCTCAGGGGGCAATGAAGGCACGGAGGGCCGCTCGGCGGCCGGCGCAAGCGCAGTGGGTGCCACGCCTGCGCCCGCGGTCGGCTTCGCAGAGGCGTGCCGCTTCTGGCTCAAGCTCGGCTTCATCGGCTTTGGCGGTCCCACCGCGCAGATCGCGATCATGCACGCGGAACTGGTCTAGCCCGGATATTTCATGAGCTGAGGTCGGCGGATTCCGGATTTGTGCGTTGAGTCAGTTGGTTAATGCTGATTTCAACGTGGAGTCCGCCGATGCCAGATTGTACGGCGAAGCGAATCGCGTTTGAGCGCTTTGGTCGTCGCCGTGTCGAGGTAGATTTCGACGGCGGCGATGTCTCCAGCGACGGTGGCTTGCTGCTGCTGCGCAGGCTCGAGCATCGCCTGGGGCTGCTCGATGCGGTGGCGGGAGTGCTTGCCGATGCGCGCGACCCGCAACGGATCGAGCACACGCTCAGGGACATGCTGCGCCAGCGCGTCTTTGGGCTTGGTGCAGGGCTACGAGGACCTGAACGATCACGCAAGGCTCAGGAACGACGTGCTGATGCAGACCGCGTGCGAGCGCGATAGGCCCTTGGCATCGGCTCCGACGCTATGTCGCCTTGAGAACCGCGCCAGCCGCGCGGCGGCCTGGGCGATTCACGAGGTGATCATCGAGAAGTTCATCGCCAGCTTCAAGACACCGCCCCGGGAGCTGGTGTTGGACTTCGACGCCACCGACGATCCCCTGTACGGCCGGCAGGAGGGGCGGTTCTTTCACGGCTACTACGACCGCTACTGTTACCTGCCGCTCTATGTCTTCTGTGGCGAGCGGCTGCTGGTGGCTTATCTTCGGCCCTCCAACATTGATGAGTCGCGCCATGCCGGGGCGGTGTTGAAGCTGCTGGTTGCGCGGCTGCGCCAGGCCTGGCCCGAGGTGAGAATCCTCCTTCGGGCCGATTCGGGCTTTTGCCGCCGCCGGATCCTTGCCTGGTGCGAGCGAAACGGCGTTGGCTACGTCGTCGGACTGGCGAAGAACAGGCGCCTGAACCGAATGACCGCGGTGCAGCGCTTGAGCGCTTGCGCAGTCAGTATCGCCCAGAGCCGGACAGAAGCAGCGCGCCTTTGCCGAGCTGCGCTACGCGGCCCGCACCTGGAAGACCGAGCGGCGGGTCATCGCGCGCCTCGAGCACATGGACAAGGGCGACAACCCCCGCTACCTCGTCACCAATCTCCAAGGGGATGCGAGATCGGTGTACGAGGACCTTTACTGCGCCCGCGGCGAGATGGAAAACCGCATCAAGGAGGCGCAGCTTGGGCTCTTTGCCGATCGCACCAGCTGCCAGCGGCTCCTGGCCAACCAGTTCCGGCTGCTGCTCTCGGCCCTTGCCTACATCCTCACCGAGCGGCTGCGCGCGCTTGCGCTTGCCGGCACCGAGTTCGCGCGGCTTCAGGCGAGCACCTTACGCGCCAAGCTGCTCAAGATCGGTGCCGTGATCCTGCGCAATACCCGTCGCGTGCGGGTCATGCTCAGCTCCGCCTTCCCCTATCAGGCCGTCTATCTCGCCGCCGCCCGAGCGCTCGACTCCTCCTGATCCCGCCCGCAGTGCTGTCCCCGGCACGCTGACAAACAACGGGGGTAAGGGGGCGCTTTGCCCAAATTCGGCAAAACCGCCCCGCAACAGACTTCGCCCGCCGCTCCAATTGCAAAAATCGCTCGCTAACGGCACCCCGCTCGCCCGAGCGCAATGCTTATGAAAAATGCGGGCTAGCGCCGGCGCTGGATCTCGGAGAGCCGCTTTCTGCACGCGCTCAACTACTGCATGGTGCTGCCGGGCCCGGAGGCGATGCAGCTTGCGACCTACATCGGCTGGCTGATGCACCGGACCGCGGGCGGCATCGCCGCGGGCGTGCTCTTCGTCCTGCCCTCGGTCTTCATCCTGATCGCGCTCGCCTGGGTCTATCTCGTCTGGGGAGACGTGCTTCTGGTGGCCGGCCTCTTGTACGGCATCAAACCGGCGGTGGTGGCGATCGTGCTTGTGGCGGCGTGGCGCATTGGCTCACGCGCCCTCAGACACCGCGCGCTGTGGGCGCTCGCGGCGGCGGCCTTCGTCGCCATCTTCGCCTTCGGCGTGCCGTTTCCGGCGATCGTGCTGGCGGCGGGCCTTGTCGGCTTTTTCGGCGGCCGGTTTGCGCCGCAGGTCTTCGAGTCGCAGGCCACGCACGGTCTGGCAGCGCGAACCGCGGGCCCGGCGCGGATCGACGACGGCGCGCCGGCGCCCGAGCGTGCGCGCTTCACCTGGACACGGCTCGCGCGGGCCGTGGGCGCCGGTCTTGCGATCTGGGCAGCGGCGATCGGCGCGCTCGCCGCCCTCTTCGGCTGGGAGAGCACGCTCACGCAGATGGCCTGGTTCTTCACCAAGGCCGCGCTGGTCACCTTCGGCGGCGCTTATGCGGTGCTGCCGTACGTCTATCAGGCGGCGGTGGCGGATTTCGGCTGGGTCACCGCCGCGCAGATGATGGACGGGCTCGCGCTCGGAGAGACGACACCCGGGCCGCTCATCATGATCGTCGCGTTCGTCGGCTTCGTCGGCGCCTGGGGCGCGCAGGTCTTCGGGTCGCAGGCGCCCGCGCTCGCCGGCATCGCGGGCGGCGTCGTGGCCGCGTTCTTCACGTTTCTGCCGTCGTTCATCTTCATCCTCGCCGGCGCGCCGTTCGTCGAAACCTCGCGCCGCAACCTAAGGGTAAGCGCGCCGCTCACCGCGGTCACCGCCGCGGTCGTCGGCGTGATCGCGAACCTCGCGCTCTTCTTCGCCTGGCATGTGCTCTGGCCGCGCGGCTGGACGGGCGGCTTCGAGTGGGTGTCGGCCGCGATCGGCGCCGCGGCGCTCGCCGCGCTTTTCCGCTTCCGGTCCGGGATCATCCCGGTAGTCGGCGCCTGCGCGGCCGCGGGTCTCGCGGTCGCGCTCGCGTCGGCCCCGGCCTGACGGTGCGATGGGTCCTTCCTCGCAGGCGGTGGTCGGAATCCTCGTCGGGCGTGCGCTGCGAGATTTCGGCGACGGCTTTGTCGCGATCATCCTCCCGGTGTACCTGAGCACGCTCGGGATGAGCGCGTTCGAAGTGGGGCTTGTAGCGACGCTCGCGCTCCTCGGCTCGGCGCTCGTCACCCTCGCGATGGGCTGGCTCGGGGCGCGCCACGATCATCGGCGCCTGCTCCTTGCAGCCGCGCTTCTCATGGTGGCGACCGGGCTCGCATACGCCGCCGCGGGCCCGCTCTGGGTGCTGTTTCTCGTCGCGTTCGTCGGCACGATCAACCCCGCGGGCGGCAGCACGAGCCCGTTCGTGCCGATCGAACATGCGGTGCTCGCCGGCGCGGTGCCGCCCGAGCGGCGAACGCGCGTCTTCGCGCGCTACAGCCTCGCCGGCGCGCTTGCCGGTGCGCTCGGCTCGCTATTCGCCGCCGCTCCCGAATGGATCGAGCAGGCAGGATTCGAGCGCGCCGATGCGCTGCGGCTCCTCTTCGTCGTTTACGCCGCGCTCGGCGCGACCGGCGGTCTCGCCTACTGCCGCGTGCCCGCCTCGCGCGAGCGCGCGGCGCGAAGCCCGAGCCCACTCGGTCCCTCGCGCGCCATCGTGCTTCGCCTCGCGGCGCTGTTCAGCCTGGATGCCTTCGCCGGCGGTCTGGCGGCGCAATCGTTGCTCGCGCTGTGGCTTTTCGAGCGCTTCGGGCTGTCGCTTGCCGCCGCGGGCCAGTTCTTCTTCGCGAGCAGCCTGCTCGCGGCGGTGTCGTTTCCGCTCGCGGCCTGGATCGGCGCGCGCGCCGGGCTCGTCAACACGATGGTGTTCACACACATCCCCTCGAGCCTTTGTCCGATCGCCGCCGCGTTCGCCGGCTCGGTCGAGGCCGCGCTCGCGCTGCTGCTCGTGCGCGCGTTCCTCGCGCAGATGGACGTGCCGGTGCGATCGTCGTACGTGATGGCGCTCGTCACGCCGCCCGAGCGCCCGGCGGCAGCCAGCATCACCGCGGTGCCGCGCAGCCTCGCGGCGGCCGCAAGCCCCGCCTTGGCGGGCGCGCTGATCTCGGCCGGCCTGCTCGCCTGGCCGCTCGCGCTCTGCGGCGCGCTGAAGATCGCCTTACGATCTGATGCTTTTCGCCGCGTTTCGCGGCCTGAAGACGCCGGAGGAAATCGCACCGATGAGCGGCTTGCGCGCCGGCGCCCCGCACCGCTACTCTGCCCGCTTCATCGCGACCGTGGAGGCAAAAGTTCATGGCGGCATACGTCATCGCGCAAGTGGACGTGAAGGACGAAGCGCTTTTCGAGGAGTATCGGCGGCAGGTACCGGAGACCGTCGCGCGCTACGGCGGGCGGTATCTGGTGCGGGGCGGCGCGCTCGAGACGCTCGAAGGGGGATGGTCCCCGCGGCGGCTCGTCGTGCTCGAGTTTCCGTCCGTCGAAGCGGCACGCCGCTGGTATCGCTCGCCCGAATACGCGCCGTTGCTCGCGATGCGGCTCAAGGCCGCCGAGACGAAGGCGCTCATCGTCGAGGGCGTGTAGAAAAAAGCGCCTTTCGGCGCCCTCTCCCTCACCCTCCGGGATATGTCCGGTCAGCCGGCCCGGATCACCGCGCAAGCGATGCGCGCACCCGCGTTTCCGGTCGGCTGCGTCTTGTAGTCATCCGGGTCGGCGTGCACGATGAGGCCGCGCCCGACGATGCTCGCCGGTCCGGGCGTCACCGTGATCTGGTCCAGGTCCACCTCGAGGCCGGCGAAGCCGTTCGCATCGGCCTTGAGCGAAGGCAGGTCGCCTGCGTGGCGCTCGGCGCTCGCGAAGTGCCCGTGCGGCTTGCCGAATGGATTGAAGTGGCCCTTCGTGCTCATGCCGTCGCCGGAGCTGCAGTCGCCGACCTCGTGGATATGAAAGCCGTGCTCGCGGCCGGGGACGAGCCCGCTCACCTTCGCCACCACGCGCACCCGCCCGTCGAGCTGATAGAAGTGCACGGTCCCCGCGGCCTTGTTTCCCTTTGTCGGCTCGAGATGCGCGACCGCGCGCGGCGCATCCGACGGTACCGTCTGGCAGCCGGCAAGAAGCGTCGCGGCGGCGACCAGCGCAGCGCTCGCGATGTCCCGCACGGCGAGCTCGGGCGCTACTTCTTCGCTGCCTTGGCCTGCGGCTCGGGCTTCGCCTCGGCGATGCCCTTGTTCTTCTTGTAGTTCGCGACCGCCTTGTCCATCGCGCGCTCGAGCGCCTCGGCTTCCTTCTTCTTCGCCGCCGCCGCCTTTTCCGCTTCGGCCTTCTTCTCTTCCTCGGTCTTCGGCGGCGGAGGCGGCAGCTTCGCCTGCACCGCGGCAAGCGCGCCGAACGTCAGCCCGGCTGCGAGCACCCACACCATCGCCGTTTGCTTGTTCACGTCGTCCTCCCTGCCCTCGCCTCAGGAATGCGAAGCCTGCGGCACGGCGCCGGCCTCAGCGGCGCTCTTGCCCGACTTCACTTCCTCGTACCAATAGAGGTGGTGCTCCTTCGCCCACGTTTCGTCGACGTAGCCCGTGCGCATCGACTGATACGCGCCCTCGACGCCGATCGTGCCCATGTAAATGTGGCCGAGCGAGGCCGCGATCACGAGCACTGCGGCGACCGCATGCACCGCATGCGCCTGCTGCATGGTGGTGCGCAGCTGGTCGAAATTCGGGAAAAGCAAGATCAGTCCGGAGACGCTGACGATCAGGCAGAGCACCACCACGCCGCCCCAGAACCACGCCTTTTCGCCCGCATTGAAGCGCCCCGACGGAACGTGTTCGCCGCGGAAAAAGAAGCCGAACACCCGCGCGAACCACTGCAGATCGTACGCCTTCGGCAGATTGTCGCGCACGTACATCACGATGAAGACGAGGAGGCTTGCGATGAAAAGCGGGGCGACGAAGTTGTGCAGGTTCTTCGCGAGCGCGGTGAGCCAGGCAAAGAGCGTATAGCCGATCACCGGCAGCAGTACGTGTTTGCCGAACAGCATGATGAGGCCGCTCACCCCGAGCACGACGAACGAGATGCCCATCGTCCAGTGCGCCCAGCGCTCGGCGACGGTGAAGCGCTCGATCAACCGCCCGGTCGGCTTGTCGTGCAGGCGGATCGGGCCCTTCGCGAAATAGAGCGCTGCGATCGCGAGTGCGACGATGACGATCAGCCACCCGCCCCAGAAGGTGAGCGGGCCGTTACGGAACTGACGCCAGGCCTCGCCCGCGGTAGTGAATTTCTCCTGGCCGGGAAAAACGCGCCTGCGGCTGGATCAAGACCCCCATCTCGCGCCCCGGCAGGCTGGTGTAATTGGGCTGCCCGGAGCGCACCTCGCTCCACACCGGCTGGTTGTTTCCGGGCTGTACGAGCGCACGCTCGCGCTGCGCCTTTGCGAGCGGGTCTTCGGCCGGTGCCGCCGGCGCTCCGCCCTGCGCAAACACAGCACCAGCGCACAGCGCAAGCGCCGCCCCGACCACCATCGCCCTCATCCGCGCCATGCCGACCTCCTTTCACGCGCGCTCGCGGCGGCGGCAAACCCCGCTGCGGGCGCGCACCCGCCCAGAACCGCTTCGCTCCGGACGGCCTACTGATAGATCCGTCTGTCCTCGTGCTGGGCGAGCTGGCGGTTCTTGATCTGGGTTTCCCAGCTCGCGCGATCGCCTTTTGTCCACCGAGGAGCGTTCTCTAGCGCGAGCGGCTCATTCGCCCAAGGCGGCGTATCGGGCTTACCCTGATATTTTCCGGCCTTGGGCGCCGTCGCCGTCTGCTCGACCTCCATGCATGCGCCGAGCGGAAGCAAAGCCGCCGCCGCGACTGCGACCACGACGGCCCGTTTCATGACTTGCCGCCCGTCTGTGCCGGCGCAGGAGCCGACGGTGCCGCACCACCCTTGCCCGGCAGGCCGTACGCGGTGCCCCAGCCCCACGCCTCCGGACCGCGGCCGCGACGCATGACGCGCTCGCGGTAGATGTCCGCTATCACGTCGCCGTCGCCGCCGAGCAGCGCCTTCGTCGCGCACATCTCGGCACACGCCGGCAGCTTGCCCTCTGCCAGCCGGTTGCGGCCGTACTTGCGGAACTCCGCCTCCGACCGGTCGGGCTCCGGGCCACCGGCGCAGAAGGTGCACTTGTCCATCTTGCCCCGCAGTCCGAAGACACCCGCCTGCGGGAACTGCGGCGCCCCGAACGGGCACGCGTAGAAGCAGTAGCCGCAGCCGATGCACAGGTCCTTGTCGTGCAGCACCACGCCGTCGTCGGTGCGGTAGAAGCAGTCGACCGGGCACACCGCCATACAGGGTGCGTCGGAGCAGTGCATGCACGCGACCGAAATCGACTTTTCGGCCCCTACCACGCCGTCGTTGATGGTGACCACGCGGCGCCGGTTCACGCCCCACGGCACCTCGTTCTCGTTCTTGCACGCGGTGACGCAGCCGTTGCACTCGATGCAGCGTTCGGCGTCGCACAGGAACTTCATTCTCGCCATGGCCGTCTCCTTGTCTTTGCCGCCGCGTTACGCCTTCGACACCTGGCACAGCGTGGTCTTGGTTTCCTGGATCACCGTGATCCGGTCATAGCCGTAGGTCGTCGCGGTATTCACCGCCTCGCCGCGCACGATGGGGTAAGCGCCCTCCGGATAGAAGGCGAGCATGTCCTTGCCCTGCCACCAGCCGGAGAAGTGGAACGGGATGAACACCGTGTCGGGACCGACGCTCTCGGTGACCTTCGCCTTGACCTTGATCCGAACATGCGAGCCGTCCGGGTTCTTCGCCGGGGTCGTCACCCAGACGTACTCGCCGTTCCGGATGCCGCGGTCGGCAGCCGTCTTCGGGTGGATCTCGACGAAGTTCTCCTGCTGAAGCTCGGCGAGCCACGCGTTCGAGCGCGTCTCCTCGCCGCCGCCGTCGTATTCGACGAGCCGCCCGGAGGTGAGGATGAGCGGGAACTTCTTGTGCACCTCGTCCTTCAGCGCCTGCTGCTGCACGCTCTTGAAGAGCACCGGCAGCCGCCACAGCGTCTTCACGTCATCGTAGGTCGGGAACTTCTCGACGAGATCCGGCCGCGGGCTGAAGAGCGGTTCGCGGTGGATCGGAATCTGGTCGGGGAAGTTCCACACCACCGCGCGCGCCTTCGCGTTGCCGAACGGGCTGCAGCCGTGCTTCATCGCCACGCGGATGATGCCGCCCGAGAGGTCGGTCGCCCAGTTCTTGCCCTCGGCCTCCTTCTTCTCCTCCTCGGTCAGCTCATCCCACCAGCCGAGCTTCTTCAGCAGGTTGTGGTCGAACTGCGGGTAGCCGGTGGTGATATCGCTGCCTTTCGAATGCACGCCGTCCTCGGCGAGCAGGCTCACGCCGTCGCGCTCGACGCCGAACAGCGCCCGGAAGGTATGCCCGCCTTCCATCACGTGCTTGGACGTGTCATAGAGGTTGGGCGTACCCGGGTGCTTGATCGCAGCGGTGCCGTAGCACGGCCACGGCAAGCCGAAATAGTCGCCGGTGAGGTCGTAGCCGGTCTTCGCGTCCTTGCCGCCGCGCGCCTTGAGAGTCTTCACATCGAAGACGTGCATGTTGCGCATGTGCGCCTGGATGCGCTCGGGCGTGATCCCCGTATAGCCGATCGTCCACGCGCCGCGGTTGATCTCGCGCAGCACGTCCTCGACCGCCGGCTCCTCCATTCCACCCTTGCCCTTCACCAGGCGGATGTTCTGCTTGCCGTCGCGCTTTCCGAGCAGCTGGTCGGCGAAACCGAGCCTTTGCGCGAGCTGATACATGATCATGTGGTCGGTGCGCGCCTCGAAGAGCGGCTCGATCACCTTCTCGCGCCACTGGACCGACCGGTTGGAGGCGGTGATGCTGCCCTCGGTCTCGAACTGGTTCGAGGCGGGCAGGCAGTAGGCGCCATCCTTGCGCGCCATCGCGACCATCGCGGCGGTGGCCGACGGGTACGGGTCGATGACGACGAGAAGCTCGAGCTTCTTCATCGCCTCGAGCATGTCCGGGCCGCGCGTCTGGCTGTTCGGCGCCATGCCCCAGTAGATGATCGCCTTCAGGTTCGGGTCCTGGTCGATGTTTTCGTTCTTTTCAAGCACCGCGTCGATCCAGCGCGAGACCGTCAGGCCGGGCTTGTGCATCATCGCCTCGGAAGCGAAGCGCTTCTTCAGCCACTCGAGGTCCACGTTCCACACGCGCGCCCAGTGCGCCCAGCTCCCCGGGACCGAGACGTGGTAGTAGCCGGGAAGCGTGTCCGGGTTCGGGCCGACGTCGGTCGCGCCCTGCACGTTGTCGTGGCCGCGGTAGATGTTGCAGCCGCCGCCCGAGCGCCCGACGTTGCCGAGCGCGAGCATGAGGATGTTCGAGGCGCGGACCACGCCGTTCGCATGGTTGTGCTGCGTCTGGCCCATCGCCCAGATGATGAAGCCGGGGCGGTTCTCGGCGAGCATACGCGCGATCGCCTCGATCTCGGCGGGCGATGCGCCGCACACGGCGGACGCCTGCTCGGGCGACCATTTTTCCATCACCTCTTTCCGCACCACATCCATGCCGTAGACCCGGCCGCGGATGTACTCCTTGTCCTCCCAGCCGTTCTTGAAGATGACGTGGAGAATCCCGTAGAGGAGCGGCACGTCGGTCCCGGAGCGGAAGCGCACGTAGAGGTCCGCCTTGGCCGCGGTACGCGTGTAGCGCGGGATCGGCGACGATCACCTTGCAGCCGTTCTCGCGAGCGTGCAGCGTGTGCAGCATCGAGACCGGGTGCGCCTCGGCGGCGTTCGAGCCGAGGAAGAACAGGCACTTCGAGTTCTGCTCGTCGTTGTACGAGTTCGTCATCGCGCCGTAGCCCCAGGTCTGGGCGACGCCGGCGACGGTGCTCGAGTGACACACGCGCGCCTGGTGGTCGGTGTTGTTCGTGCCCCAGAGCGAGACCCACTTGCGCAGCAGATACGCCTGCTCGTTGCTGTGCTTGGAGGAGCCCACCACGAAGAGCGCGTCCGGCCCGTCCTTTTCGCGGATCGCGAGCAGCTTCTTCGAGATCTCGTCGAGCGCCTGGTCCCAGGAGATGCGCTTCCACTTGCCGCCTTCGAGCTTCACCGGATACTTCAGCCGGTGCGAATCGGCGGTGCGGCCGTATTCGCGCAGGCTCGCGCCCTTGGCGCAGTGCGCGCCGAGGTTGATCGGCGAATCGAACACCGGCTCCTGACGCACCCAGACGCCGTTTTCGACGTACGCGTCCACCGCGCAGCCGACCGAGCAGTGCGAGCACACCGTGCGTTTCACCTCGATTTTGGCGGCGACCTTCTTCTGCTGCGCCTCGGCAGTGCCGATGAGGTTGAAGGGCAGCTGCGAGGCGACCGCGCCCGCCCCCAGCGTCAGACCCGAGCGGCGCAGAAACGCGCGCCGGTCCATCGTCCTGCCGAGCACGCCGGTCAGACCGCGCGCAAGGCGCGCCTGCGGCAGCGCGGTTCCGTTAGCCTTCTTGGTGAGCAGCATGGCGGTCCTCCTCACACGCGGGCGGTGCGGTAATAGTGTTCGATGTGCGCGGTCACGTGGTAGCCACGCGTTGCGCGCTTGTCGTTCCTGTCGGGAGCTTCGCTTTTCTGCGGCGAGTGGGCGACCAGCGCCGCGGTGGTGGCGGCGGCGCTGCCAGCGCCGAGCGTGAGAAGGAAGTGACGCCGCGAAAGCCGCATGTTGCGCTCGTTCATCGTGACCTCCTCTCCTGGTCCAGCGCGCGGACCGAGCCAAGTCCGGGCGCTCGTGACATACGGCGACGTGCGAAAAGTTTAATCCAGATCGAACGCGATGTGTTCAAGCTCGAAAAAACTTTCCGCCAGCCGCGCGACGCGCCGGTAGAAGTTGGTGATGTGCGACTGCACTATTGCGTCGCACAAAGGTTTCGCGGCCGGCCAAATGAAAGCTTCGAAGAAGCGGCGCTGCTCGGCTTCCTTCCCCGGCGTGCCAATCAGGTGCCGCATCGTCTCGCAGAGTCCCGCGATGTGATCCTCGGGTTCAAAGGCGTTTTCGCGCCGCACAAGACCTTGGCTCTGAAGAAAATCCCTGATCTCGACGAGGGGAAGGTCGAGCGAATGCTTCGCGGTGTAGGCGGTGGTATAGAGCGTGATTTCGGCCTTGCCGGTGCCGACGAAAGCGGCCTCGTACTCCTCCCGCACCGCTTCCTCGTCGGTCGCCCCAGCGGCAGCGGCAAGCGCCCGCCAAGCGGCGGCGACCGCAGAATCCGGATCCTCGGCGACGATTTCGTCGGCGTTCGCGAGCGCTTCGAGCAGCGCACGGTCCGGAGGCGCGTAAAAGAGCCGCGCGAGCAGGCCGTAGAGGTTCGCGCGCGCCTCGTCCTCGGGCGAGATCGACGCGGCGCTCATTTGCGGTCGGTATAGTCGAAGATCGTCGGCTCGTTACCCGAAAGCATCATGTCGGCGACGCGGCAATCGCCGCACATCGTCAGCCGGCGCCCGGCATCGCCGGCGAACATCGCGTGGGATGCGAGCTTCGCCGCCATGCGGTCGACGGTGCGCCGCGTGCCGAAGGGCTTTCCGCAGCGAACGCAGTGAAACGGCTCGTCCTCGTTCAGCGTCACCGGCTCTTTCGCCTGCGGCGCAAGCAGAAGCCGCGGTTTCAGCCGGATCGCGTCCTCCGGGCAGGTCGCGGCGCACAGGCCGCACTGCACGCAGTTGCGCTCGATGAACCGCAGCCTCGGCGCATCCGGCGTATCGATCAGGGCGGATGCCGGGCATGCGCCGATACAGGCCTTGCAGAGCGTGCAGCGTTCCCGGTCGACGAGCAGCGTCCCGAACGGCGCGCCGGCGGCGAGATCGATCTCCTCCTTGGGCGTCGGGGCGTGTCGGGCGAGATGATCGATCGCAAAATCGAGGGCGCGGCGCTTTTCGGCGGCGAGATCGAAGACCGCAGCCTTCGCGACTGCCTGCGCCGGCTCGAGCGCCCAGAGTTCCCGCTCGAGCGCATCAGGCTCGGCGGCTTCGATCAGGCCGAAGTGCGCACCGGCATAGCCGAGCGCGTTCGCGATCGCCTGCGCATAGCCCATCTCGCGGCGCAGCGCGGCGCGATAGCTCTCGGCTTCGCGGCCGGTCACGAGCACCCGCACCTGGCTTGCGCCGTAGGCGAGCGCACCGAGAAGGACATCGATGCCGATCGAGGCCGGGTGAAAGCACTCGAGCGGCAGGACGCGCGCCGGCAGCCCGCGGCCGGCGCCGCGCGGGCCGAGCCCCCGCTCGCCGAAGCCGGCGCGCCGGCCCGTGGCCAGAACGAGCGTCCGCCCGGCTTCGTGGTCGAAAAAGAGCACGCATGCGTCGCGACCGCCGCCAGCGGCGTAGGTCGAAAGCAGCGCCTTCAGCCGCCGGCCGATGTCGGGCACGCTCGGGAACTGATACGCGAGCGCGCCCGAGGGACACACGGTCGCGCAGCCGCCGCAGCCCGCGCACAGGTGCGCCTCGACCTTGACGTTGTCGCCCGCGTGCGAGATCGCGCCGGTCGAGCACACGTCGAGACACTTCGTGCAACCGATCTTCGCCGAGCGGCTGTGCGCGCACAGCCGCTCGCGATACTGCACGAAGCGCGGTTTTTCGAACTCGCCCATGAGCGCGACGAGGCGCGCCGCAGCGAGCGCCTGCTCGAGCGGATCGGCGCCGGGCGCAGGATAGCCCTGCGGCGGATCGTGCAGACGGATCGCCGGCTCACGCGAAAGGTCGAAGACGAGATCGAAGCTCTCCTTGCGCGCGGTCTCGCGCCGCTCGAAGTCCACCGCCCCGATCGCGCCGCAGGCGGCGACGCACTTGCGGTGCGCCTTGCACTTGCCGAGGTCCACCTGGTAGTCGAAGCCGATCGCGCCCTCGGGGCAGGCGGCGATGCACGCGTTGCAGCGCGTGCAGAGCTCGAGGTCGATCGGGTTCTCCTGCCGCCATTCGACCTCGAACGCCCCGAGCCAGCCGGAAATCTTCGTCACGCGCCCCGACCACACCGGAAAGCCGCGCTCCGGCGGAAGCTCGCCACGGTCTGCCGAGGTGATCAGGACCGAGACGTCGAGCGTTGCGGCAAGGCGCTGCGCCCAGTCGAGCGCCGCCTCCTGCGGGCCGATCACCAGCACGCTGCCCGCCGACTTGTAGGCGACCACCGGCGCGGGCTCGGGCTCGGGCAGCGCCGCGACCGCAAGGAGCGCCGCGATCTTCGGCGTCGCCGTCGCGCCCTCGCTCGACCAGCCGGCGAGCTCGCGGATGTTCGCGAACGAAAGTCGCGCGGCGGACTTCGCCGCCTGCGCAAGCTCGGCAAAGAGTCGGCGCTTCCTGCGTGCAGGCGACGAGCACGTCGGGCTCTCCGAGCGCAGCCTGAAAGGCGCCCGCCTCCTTGCGGCATAGTTCCACATGCACAGGCGGGGGCTCGGAAAGCCCGAGAGCGCGGGCGAGCTTTTTCGCGTCGAGCGGAATGCTGCGATTGCAGCTGCAGAAGCTGAAGCGTCTTGTGTTCGAGCGCCATCGGGCTCCTGCGGGTCAGGGACCGCGGGCTGCTGCGCCTCGGCTGCCGATGCCGATTCAGACCGCGCTGCAAGCGCGCCCGCGGCGTCGCCTTCGCCGGCCGATTCTTCTGCTCGCGGATTCCGCCGCGGGGGCGTCGCCGCCAGCCGAGTCGCCGAACACGTGCCGGCGCGCCTGATCGAGCTTTTCGAGTAGCTCGGGCGGGACCGGCTCGGCCTGGGTGTAGTCCTCCCAATACGCCTCGAACCTGTCGACGACGTTATAGCGCGGGTCCTGAAAGAGCTTTTTCAGGGCCGCGCGCCGTAGCAGCTCCGGCACCTTCGGGTGCATGAACGCCGAAAAGTCCGACTCGGGCGTCAGCGATTCGATCGGCGGAAGCGGCGGGGGCTCGGAGGCCGCCGGCTCGCCGCGCGCGGTTGCGCCCGGCGGCGGCGCCGCAGCTTGCGTCTGCGGCGCGGCGGCGCGCTCGCGCTTAAGGCGCGACCAGCGTTCGAGGAACGGCTCGCGCTCGTGCGCCATCAGCCGAACCGGTCCTTCGGATGCAGGAACGAGCGCGGCCGCACGCGCTTTTTCGGTTCCGGGCGCCAGTTGCGCTCGAGATACTCGCAGACCCAGGCTCGGATTTCCGGCGGCATCGCGACGCCGTCGACCGAGGCGCCGCCGTCCAGCCAACGCGCCGCTTCTTCGTAGCTCGCGGTGACTTCGAGCGGCAGCCCCCGTTCGCCCTCCATGCGCCACATCACGAACACGCGCGGATCGTCCGTCGAGACGTTGAGATAGTAGCCCTCGCACTCGTCGCGGTGCAGCGCGAGCGCAAAGCCGGGGTGCAGCCATTGCTGAAGCCCGCCGTGATCGACGATCAGCCGCGGGCCGCCTTCGCCCAGGTCGCCGGCGAGGACGCTCAGTGGCTCCCACACTTCCGATTGCCAGCGACTGGCGCTCGGCCGGCGCTGCATCACCACCGCAAGCGGAAAACGCGATTTGGCCATCAGCGCAACTATACCCTCTGCTATGATCTTCCGAGGCATCGAGCCATCATGGGCGAAAGGGTCATCCCGATCCGAAGCGACGCCGGGGCGGCGGCGCGCAACGCGCCGCGCTACGAGGGCGGGCCGTTCGCCGACCTCCTCGGCCGGCGCCTGCGCGATCTGCGCATCTCGGTCACCGACCGCTGCAATTTCCGCTGCATCTACTGCATGCCGCGCGAGGTCTTCGGTGCCGATTACCCCTTTTTGCCGCAGCGCGAAATCCTCAGCTTCGAAGAGATCGCGCGCCTTGCGCGCATCTTCGTCGGGCTCGGGATAAGAAAGATCCGCCTGACGGGCGGCGAGCCGCTGCTTCGCAGAGACCTGCCCAAGCTCGTCGCGATGCTCGCGCCGCTCGGCGTCGACCTCACCCTCACCACCAACGGCTCGGCGCTCGCAAAGCACGCCGAAGCGCTCAAGGCGGCCGGCCTCAAGCGCGTGACCGTCAGCCTCGACTCGCTCGATGACGCCACCTTCCGCGCGATGAACGACGCCGACTTTCCGGTCGCGAGGGTGCTCGAGGGCATCGAGGCCGCCGCCGCCGCGGGGTTTTCGCCGATCAAGATCAACATGGTCGTCAAGCGCGGCGTGAACGACGGCCAGGTGCTCGACATGGCGCGCCGCTGGCGCGGCACCGGCCACATCGTGCGCTTCATCGAGTACATGGACGTCGGCAGCACGAACGGCTGGCGCATGGACGAGGTCGTGCCCTCGGCCGAGATCGTGCGCCGCATCTCGGCGGTCTGGCCGCTCGAGCCGGTCGCGCCGGACTACGCCGGCGAGGTCGCCAAGCGCTGGCGCTACCGGGACGGCGCGGGCGAGATCGGTGTCATCTCCTCCGTCACGCAGGCGTTCTGCCGCGACTGCACGCGGCTGCGGCTCGCCACCGACGGCGCGCTCTACACGTGTCTTTTCGCGCAGCGCGGCCACGACCTGAAGTCGCTTCTGCGCGGTGGCGCCTCCGACGACGAGCTGCGCGATGCGATCGTCGCCGTCTGGCGAGGGCGCGCCGACCGTTACTCGGAGATCCGCACCGCCGAGACCGCGAAGTTGCGCAAGGTGGAAATGTCCTACATCGGCGGTTGAATCGCGTGCGCTCGGTCGCACGCGCGCCGCCCGGGTATGCTCTCGCGGATGAAGGAACGCCACCGTCCCCTGCTCACGAACGCTGCGCGCCCGGCGACCTTCGAGGTCGAGGCGTACAACGAACGCGGCGAGATGGTGCCGACGCGCATCGCCGGCGAGCACCCGCTCACGCTCTACCTCGACAAGCGGGAACTGGTCACGCTGATGACGCTCGGGCACGCGCCGGAGGCCCTCGCGATCGGGTATCTGCGCAACCAGCGACTGGTCGGCTCGCTCGCGGAGATCGCCGCAGTGCAAGTCGACTGGGAAACGAACGCCTGCGCGATCACGACCGCGAGCGGGCGCGCGGGGGAGCGGCTTTCCCGGCGCACGCGCCGGCGCACGGTCACCACCGGCTGCGGCCAGGGCACCGTGTTCGGCGACCTGATGGAAGAGATCGACCGGGTGCGGCTGCCCGAGGACGTGCGGCTCGCCGACGCCCAGCTCTTCGACCTGATCGAAAAGGTGCGCCGCTACGAGACGATCTACAAGCAGGCGGGCGCGGTGCACGGCTGCGCGCTCGCGCGCGCGACCGGCCCGGCGTCCGCCGAGATCATGATGTTCGTCGAAGACGTGGGACGGCACAACGCCGTGGATGCGATCGCGGGCCTGATGTGGCTCGAAGACATCGACGGCGCCGACAAGATCTTCTACACCACCGGGCGGCTCACCTCGGAGATGGTGATCAAGTGCGCCCAGATGGGCATCCCGTTTCTCGTGTCGCGCTCCGGGCTCACGCAAATGGGTTACGAAATCGCCCGGCGCGTGGGCCTCACGATGCTCGGGCGCGCAAGCGGCCGGCATTACCTCGCGTTCACCGGCCGGCACCGGCTGCTGCGCAGCCTGCCGCAGCCGACCGCGATCGCCTGAGCGGCGGCGCGCGGGCGCTTAGCGCGCCCGCGCGCGCTCGCCCGAGGCGAGCGCCGCCGCCTTTTCGCGCTGCGCGGCGAGCGCCGCGCGCGACGGGAACAAGACCGAGGCGGCGAGCATGCCCGCGGCGAGCGCCGCGAGCACGAGGAAGACGTTCGCGAAGCCCGCCCGCGGTGCGGTGCAGGAGCGCGATCATCGGCACCGCGACCGCGGCGACGCCGAGCGAGACGACGTAGCGCACCCCGAGCACCCGCGCGCGGAACTCGTCGGCGACGTAGCGACCGACGATCGCGTCGTTGAGCGGGATCTGCCCGAAGACCGCGAGCATCATCGCGAGCGCGGCGGCGAGCATCGCCCAGCCTTCGAGGCTCGCGGCGGCGTAAAAGAGCGGGATCTGCGCCGCCGCCACGCCGATCATCAGCCGCCGCAGCTCGACGCGGTCGATGAGCGCGCCCATCGCCACCTGCGCGAACGCGGCGACCGTGTACACGAAGGCGACCAGGGCGCCGACGCCGAGGCTCGTGTCCGCGAGCGCGCGCAGCCGCTCGTCGAACACCTTCGGCATCGCGATCGTGGTCGAGTTGAAGATGATCCCGCCGCAAGCGGTGGCGACGAGCAGCACCGCGAGGATGCGCGCCATCGTGCGCGCGTCGACCTGCAGCCCGAGCGAGCCGGCGCCGCGCCGGACCGTCCCCGGATCGCGTACGAGCACGAGAAAGCCGACGCCGGCCGCGATGCAAAGCACCCCGGGCACGAAGAACGCCGCGCGCCAGCCGGCCGCGTCCACCAGCGCGCCGGTGAGCAGCGCGGCGAACGCGAGCCCGAGGTTGCCCCACAGGCCGTTCCAGCCGAGCGCGCGGCCCATTTTCGCGGGCGCCGCGACGAGCATCGCGATGCCGACCGGGTGGTAGATCGCGGCGAACGCCCCCATCACCGTGAGCCACAGCGCCATCTCCCAGGCCGAGGTCGAAAGCCCGGCGAGCAGCAGCGAGGCGCCGACGCCGAAAAAGTACAGGACCATCACCCGATAGCGGCTCCAGCGGTCGGCGAGCCAGCCCGCCGGCACCGCGAACGCGCCGGAAACGCGACGAAACTGCCGGTCGCAAGCGGCAGCAGCTCCGAATACGACCGGCCCCAGTCGCGCCCGATCGCGACCACGGCGGTCGGAAAGACGAGCATCGCGAGGTGATCGAGCAGGTGGGCGAGGTTGAGGAACGGCGCGAGCCAGCGGTTGGGCATCCGCAGGCAGGATAGCCGAAAGCGCCTGCGCCGGCCGCGCACGGTTCGCAGCCGGCGGCGCGGGCGCGCGTCCGCGCGTAGAATCGGCCCCATGCTCGAAGCGAAGGCGCTCGCCTGCGAGCGCGGCGGGCGGCGTCTGTTCGGCGGGATCTCGATCGCGCTCGAGCCGGGCGCGCTCGTGCGGGTGCGCGGTCCGAACGGCAGCGGCAAGACGAGCCTGCTGCGCATCCTCGCGGGGCTCACCCGACCGGCGGAGGGCGAGGCGCGCTGGCGCGGCGCGCCGATCGCGGAACTCGCCGAGGCGTACGGCGCCGAGATGCTCTTCCTCGGTCACGCTCCGGGCGTGAAGGCCGAGCTGACGGCAGCCGAGAACCTCGCTTTTGCCCTTCGCCTTGCCGGAATCGCCGCCGGCGAGCGCGAGGTGCGCGAGGCGCTTGCGCGCTGGGGCGTCGGCGCGCAGGCCGGGCTGCCGGCGCGCGTGCTTTCCGAAGGCCAGCGCCGGCGCGTCGCGCTCGCGCGCCTTGCGCTCGCCTCGCGCGTGCCGCTTTGGCTGCTCGACGAACCGTTCGCCGCGCTCGACGAAGACGGCGTCGGCCTTCTGCGCGAGCGGCTCGCGACGCATCTTGCCGCCGGCGGCATGGCGGTGCTCACGTCGCACCAGGAAATCGCGCTCGCGGCGCGCCGCGTGCACACGGTGGCGCTCGGCGCGTAGGCCGATGCTGCGGGGTTTCACGCTCACGCTCGCGCGGGACCTGCGACTTGCGCTCCGCCGGAAGGGCGACGCGGCGAACGTGCTCCTTTTCTTCGTCATCGTCGCGAGCCTCTTTCCGCTCGGCACCGGCGCCGAGCCCGGTCCGCTGCGCGCGATCGGCGCCGGCGTCGTCTGGGTGTGTGCGCTGCTCGCCTCGCTGCTGTCGCTGCCCCGGCTCTTCGCCGCCGATCTCGCGGACGGCACGCTCGAGCAGATGCTCGTGTCGGCGCAGCCGCTCGGCGCGCTCGTCGCCGGCAAGATCGCGGCGCACTGGCTGACGACCGGGCTGCCCCTTGCGCTCGTCGCGCCGCTCCTCGGGCTGCAGTACGGGCTGCCGACCGATGCGCTCGCCGTGCTCCTCGCCTCGGTGCTGCTCGGCTCGCCGGTGCTCAGCCTGCTCGGGGCGCTGGCGCCGCGCTTACCCTCGGGGTGCGCGGCGCGGGCGTCCTCGCCGGCATCCTCGTGCTGCCGCTTTGCGTGCCGGCGCTCGTGTTCGGCGCGGGCGCCGTCACTGCGACGCTCTCGGCCCTCGATCCCGCGCCGCACCTGTCGCTGCTCGGCGCGTTTCTTGCGGTATCCTTCGTCCTCGGCCTGTGGGCGAGCTGCGCGGCGCTGCGCGTCGCCCTCGATTGACCGCCCTTCCGCCTCGATGGCCTCCGTGCTCTATACCTACGCCTCGCCGCAGGCGTTCTACCCGCTCGCCGGAAGGATGATCCCGTGGTTCGCGTGGGCGGCGGCGATCCTCGCGCTCGCCGGCCTGTACGTCGGCTTCTTCGTCGCGCCGACCGACGCGACGCAGGGCGAGGCCTACCGCATCATCTTCCTGCACGTGCCGGCGGCGTGGATGTCGATGTTCATCTACGTCGTGATGGCCGGCTGGGCGGGGCTCGGGCTGGTGCTCAATACGCGGCTGTCCGGGATGATGGCCTCGGCGCTCGCGCCGACCGGCGCGATGTTCACGTTTCTTGCGCTCTGGAGCGGCGCGCTCTGGGGGCGCCCCACCTGGGGCACGTACTGGGTCTGGGATGCGCGCCTCACCTCCGAGCTGATTCTCCTTTTCCTCTACCTCGGGTTCATCGCCCTCAAGGAAGCGATCGAGGATCCGCGCCGCGCCGACCGCGCGAGCGCCGTCCTCGCGCTCGTCGGCGTCGTGAACATCCCGATCATCTATTTCTCGGTCCAGTGGTGGAACACCCTGCACCAGGGCGCGTCCGTCAGCTTCACCGCGGCGCCGAAGATGGCGGCGACGATGCTCGCGGGCATGCTCCTCATGGTGTTCGCCGCGTGGATGTATTCGATCGCGGTGTCGCTCGCCCGCGTTCGCGCGATCATTCTCGAGCGCGAGCGGGACGCCGCCTGGGTCAGGGAGGCGATCGCGTGAACTGGGGCAGCGTCGCCGAGTTCCTCGCGATGGGCGGCTACGCCGCGTTCGTGTGGGGTTCGTACGCGGTCGCCGCCGCCTGCATCGCGGGCGAGGTCGCCCTCGTCCTGCGCCGGCTGAGGCGGGCACGCGGCGAAGCCCCCGGGGCGAGCGTCCGATGAAGCCGCGCCATCGCCGCCTCGTCGCGGTCGTCGGCGGCCTTGCGCTCCTTGCGGTCGCGACCGCGCTCGTGCTGAACGCCTTCCGCTCGAGCCTCGTCTTCTTCTACAGCCCGACGCAGGTCGCGAAAAAGGAGGCGCCGCTCGACCGTACCTTCCGCATCGGCGGCATGGTGGAGACGGGCAGCTTCAAGCGCCTGCCCGACGGGCTCACCGTGCAGTTCGTCGTCACCGATACCGCCGAGCGGGTGCCGGTCGTCTACACCGGAATCCTTCCGGACCTCTTCAAGGAGGGTAAAGGCGTGGTCGCGCAAGGCCGGCTCGGGCCGGACGGGATCTTTCGCGCGCACGAGGTGCTCGCGAAGCACGACGAGAATTACATGCCGCCGGAGGCGGCGGCGGCGCTCGACCGCGCACACCGCGAGGGCGTCGCGCGCATGCAGGCCGAAAAGGCAGCGAAGACGCGTGATCGCGCCGCGATGATCCCGGAACTCGGCCATTTCGCGCTTTTCGTCGCGCTCGCGCTCGCGCTGCTGCTCGGCACGCTGCCGCTCGTCGGCGCGGCGCGCGCGATCGGCGCCGTACATGGCGCTCGCGCGGCCGGCGGCGCGGGCGGTCTTTCTCCTCGTCGCGTTCGCCTTCGGCTGCCTCGCCTGGTCGTTCTACACGAACGATTTCTCGGTGCTCAACGTCGCGAACAACTCCAACTCGGCGCTGCCGGTGCCGTATCGGCTCGCGGCCACCTGGGGCAGCTCACGAAGGCTCGCTCCTTCTCTGGGTGCTGATGCTCGCGGGCTGGATGCTCGCGGTCTCGCTCGCGAGCCGCAGTCTCCCCGAGCCGATGCTCGCCCGCATCCTCGGGGTGATGGGGCTCGTTTGCGCGGGCTTTCTCGGGTTTCTGCTGTTCACCTCCAACCCGTTCGAGCGGCTGCTTCCGGCGGCGGCCGACGGCCGGGATCTGAATCCTCTGCTGCAAGACCCCGGCATGGTGTTTCACCCGCCGATGCTCTACATGGGCTACGTCGGCTTTTCGGTCGCGTTCGCGTTCGCGATCGCCGCGCTGCTCGACGGCCGGCTCGATGCGGCCTGGGCGCGCTGGTCCCGCCCCTGGACGATCGCCGCGTGGGTTTTCCTCACGCTCGGCATCGCGCTCGGGAGCTTCTGGGCCTACTACGAGCTCGGCTGGGGCGGCTGGTGGTTCTGGGATCCGGTCGAAAACGCCTCCTTCATGCCCTGGCTGGTGGGCACCGCGCTCATCCACTCGCTCGCGGTGACCGAAAAGCGGGGGCTCTTCAAGGGCTGGACGGTGCTCCTTGCGATCCTCGCGTTTTCGCTGTCGCTCCTCGGCACCTTTCTCGTGCGCTCCGGCGTGCTCACGTCGGTGCACGCGTTCGCGACCGACCCGGCGCCGCGGCGTCTACATCCTCGCGTTTCTGGTGGTCGTGATCGGAGGCTCGCTCGCGCTCTATGGCTGGCGCGCGCAGCGCATCGCGCCCGGCGGCGATTTTGCGCCGCTTTCGCGCGAAACGCTCCTTCTCGCGAACAGCGTGCTGCTGCTTGCGGCGACCGCCGCGGTGATGCTCGGCACGCTCTATCCGCTGTTTCTCGACGCGCTCGGCCTGGGCAAGATCTCCGTCGGGCCGCCGTATTTCGACACGGTATTCGCCCCGCTGATCGCGCCCGTGCTCGTCGCCTGCGGCCTCGGGCCGCTCGTCGCCTGGCGAAAGGGCGACTGGGCGGCGCTTGTTGCGCGCGCACGCTGGGCGGCGCTCGCGGCGCTCGTCCTCGCGGCGATCGTGCCCTTTTTCTTCGGGCGCTGGGGGCTGCTCACCGCCGCAGGGCTCGCCGCCGCGTTCTGGCTGATCGGCGCAAGCGTCGCGGCGCTCCTTTTGCGCGCGCGCTCGCAGCCGCTTTCCGCGATGCCGGCCGCGTTCCTCGGCATGCTCGCCGCCCACGCTGGCGTCGGCGTCTTCGTCGCCGGGGTCACGCTCGTCAAGAGCTACGAATCCGAGCGCGAGGTGCGCCTTGCGCCCGGCGAATCGGTCGCCGTCGGCGGCTACGCGTTTCGCTTCGAGGGCGTGCAGGCGGCCGAGGGCCCGAACTACCGCGCCCAGCGCGGCACGGTCACCGTCCTGCGCGCGGGCGAGGTCGTCGCGCGGCTGTACCCCGAAAAGCGCGTCTACCGGGTGCAGCAGATGCCGATGACCGAGGCGGCGATCGACTACGGCCTTGCGCGACACCTGTACGTCGCGCTCGGCGATGCGCTGGAGGGCGGCGCCTGGACGCTTCGCGTACAGGTCAAGCCCTTCGTGAGCTGGATCTGGATCGGGTGCCTTGCGATGGCGCTCGGCGGCGCGCTCGCCGCCGCCGACCGGCGTTACCGCGACCGCGCGCGCGCGGCGCCCGCGGTCGCGCAGGAGAGCGCGCGCATGAGAAGCGCGCTCGTGCCGCTCGCGATCTTCCTCGCGCTCGCCGGGTTCCTGTTCGCCGGCCTCGGTCTCAATCCGCGCGAGGTTCCCTCGCCGCTCGTCGGCAAGCCCGCACCCAATTTCGAGCTGCCGGTGCTCGGCGCGCCCGGCCGGCGGCTCGGTCCGATCGACTTCAAGGGGCGGCCATGGCTCCTCAACGTCTGGGCGTCCTGGTGCGTCACCTGCCGCGACGAGCACCCGGTGCTGCTGGATCTCGCGCAAAAGAAACTCGCGCCGATCGTGGGCCTCAACTACAAGGACAGGGAGGACGACGCCCTGCGCTGGCTTGCGCGCTTCGGCGATCCCTTCGAGGCGACGGTGGTCGACGCCGAGGGTCGCGTCGGCATCGACTACGGCGTCTACGGCGTACCGGAAACCTACGTCATCGACCGCGACGGCGTGATCCGCCTCAAGCACATCGGTCCGCTCACGCCCGAGATCGTCGAGCGCCGCCTTGTGCCGCTCCTGAAATCGCTGTGATCCGGCGCCTCGTCACCGTGCTCGTCGCGGCCGCGGTCGCGGCCGTCGCGCTCGCGCAGGACGAAGCCGAAGACGAGCGCTTCCGGCAGACTTGCCGCGAAGCTGCGCTGCCTGGTGTGCCAGAACCAGACGCTCGCCGACTCGGGCGCCGAACTCGCGGGCGACCTGCGCCGGGAGCTGCGCGAACAGATCCGCGCCGGCCGCAGCGACGAGCAGATCGTCGAATTCATGGTCGCGCGCTACGGCGATTTCGTCCTGTACGAGCCGCCGCTCAAGGCGACGACGCTGCTGCTCTGGGTGGGGCCGTTCGCGCTGCTCGCGCTGGCGCTCGGCGCGGTCGGCTGGATCGCGCTGCGGCGGCGCAGCACGCCGCCTGCGGCGCAGCTGCCGCCGGAGGCGCGCGCGCAGATCGCGCGACTCCTCGGCGAGGAAGACGCGCGATGACGCTTTTTCTCGCGCTCGCGACGCTTCTCCTCGTCGGCGCGCTCGCGTTCGTGCTGCCGCCGCTTCTTCGCGCGCGCGAATCCCAGCCGGCGGCGCGCGAGGCGGCGAACGCGGAGGTCTATCGCGCGGAACTGGCGGAACTCGCGGCCGAGCGCGCGCGGGGCGCGCTCGGCGAGGAGGACTACCGCCGCGCTCGGCAGGCGCTGGAGGCGCGCGTGCTCGCCGAGTCGGTGCAGGCGAAAGACGTCGCCGTCCGCGGGGGCCGTCGTCCGGCGGCAGCCGTCGCGATCGCGCTCGTCGTGCCGCTCGCCGCCGCAGGCGGCTACCTTGTCCTCGGCACGCCGATCGCGCTCGATCCGCAGGTGCGGAAAGCGCGGATGCCGCCCCCTGGCCACATGGAAGCGCTCGTCGAGCAGCTCTGGGAGCGCATGCACCGTGCGCCGGACGACCCCGAGGGCTGGGCGCTCCTCGGACGCTCGCTCGCGCGCGCTCGGCGACAACGAGCGCGCGGTGCGTGCGTTCGCCGAGAGTGCGCGCCGCGCGCCGCAGGACGCAGCGCTCCTCGCCGACTACGCGGAGGCGCTCGCCGTCTCGCGCGGGCGCGAGCTCGCGGGCGAACCGCTCGCGCTTGTCCGCCGCGCGCTCGAGCTCGACCCGGAAAACCTGAAGGCGCTCGCGCTCGCCGGCGCGGGCGAATACCAGTCCGGAAACTACGCCGGCGCGGTGCGGCACTGGGAACGGCTGCTCGCGCGCCTTCCGGCCGAGTCCGACCTCGCCCGCGAGTTGCGCGAGAGCCTCGACGAGGCGCGCCGGCTCGCGGCGATGCCGGGCGAGCGCGGCGCCTCCTCCGCGGTGCAGGTCGCGCTCACGGGCGTCGTAAGCCTCGATCCGAAGCTCGCGGCGAGCGTCTCGCCGACCGACACCGTGTACGTGATCGCGCGCCCGGCCGAAGGCGGACGCATGCCGCTTGCGGTCGCGCGCACGACGGTCGCGGCGCTGCCCTATCGCTTCCGGCTCGACGACAGCATGGCGATGGCGCCGGGGGCGACGCTCTCGACTCAGCAGAAGGTCGTCGTCGTCGCGCGCGTCTCGCGCTCGGGCGCCCCCGCGCCGCAGAAGGGCGACATCGAGGGCGTGAGCGCGCCGGTCGCCCCGGGCGCATCCGACGTGCGCGTCGTGATGTCGCAGGTGATCGAGTGAGCGCGCCCGCCGGCGTCACCGGTATCGTGCTCGCCGGCGGCCTCGGCCGTCGCATGGGCGGCGTCGACAAGGGCCTTCAGCCGCTGCGCGGCCGGCCGCTCGTCGCGCACGTGATCGAGCGGCTCGCCCCGCAGGTGAACGAGATCGTCGTGAACGCGAACCAGAATCTGGACGCGTATCGCGCGTTCGGCCACCCGGTCGTGCCCGACGAGGTCGGCGGCTTCGCCGGACCGCTCGCCGGACTGCACGCGGGGCTCGGGGTCGCGCGCTACGCGCTCGCGGTGACCGTGCCGTGCGACTCGCCGTTCCTGCCGGCCGACCTCGTCGCGCGGCTCGCCGCCTCGCTCGGCGCGCACGAGCTCGCGGTCGCGAAGACGGGCGATCAGCCGCATCCGGTGTTCTGCCTCGTGCGCACGGCGCTGCGCGCGCACCTCGGCGCGTTTCTCGCCGCCGGCGGGCGCAAAATAGACGCCTGGTACGCCGCGCTCGATGTCGTCGAGGTGCCGTTCGACGACGAGGCCGAGGCGTTTCGCAACATCAACACGCTCGAGGAGCTGAGAGACGCATGACGACGCTCGCCGGCATCGTGAGCTGCCTCGACGGCTACGACCCGGAGGCGCTGCACGTCGAGGTGGCGCGCGCGGCGATCGCCGCCTGCCTCGAGCCGGTCGTCGAGGAAGAGCGCGTGCCGGTCGCCGCGGCGCTCGGCCGCGTGCTCGCGCGCGACCTGGTCTCTGCCGTGAACGTGCCGGCGCACGACAACTCGGCGATGGACGGCTGGGCGGTGCGCGCCGCCGACCTCGCGGCCGAGGGCGAGACCGCGCTCGTTGAAGCGGGGGTCGCGCTCGCCGGACGGCCCTTCGCCGGCGAAGTGAAACCCGGCGAGTGCGTGCGCGTGATGACCGGCGCGGTGATGCCGCGCGGCGCCGACACCGTCGTGATCCAGGAAGTCGTGCGCCGCGAGCAAGGCAAAATCATCGTCCCGCCCGGGCAGAAGGCCGGCCAGAACGTGCGCCGCGCCGGCGAAGACCTGCGCGCCGGCGCGCCGGCGCTCACGGCGGGCACGCGCATCGGCGCAGCCGAACTGGGACTCGCCGCCTCGGTCGGCGTGCCCGAGGTGCTCGTGCGCCGGCGGCTGCGCGTCGCTTTCTCTCGACCGGCGACGAGCTCGCCGGCGTCGGCGAACCGCTGCCCGAGGGCGGCGTCTACGACTCCAACCGCTACACCCTGCGCGGCATGCTCGCGCCGCTCGGCGTCGAACTCGACGATCTCGGCGTCGTTCGCGACGACCCGCAGGCCCTTGCGCAGGCGCTTTCGCGTGCGGCCGAGCGCGCGGACGCGATCATCAGCACGGGGGGCGTCTCGGTCGGCGAGGCCGACTTCGTGCGCCCGCTGATGGCGCGACTCGGCGAGGTGCTTTTCTGGAAGATCGCGATGCGGCCGGGCCGGCCGATGGCGTTCGGCCGGATCGCCGCGGGTCGGCGGCCGTTCTTCTTCGGTCTGCCCGGAAACCCGGTCGCGGTGATGGTGACGTTCCACCAGTTCGTGCGCGGTGCGCTGCTTCGCCTTGCCGGCTGCGCGAGCGACGGCGCACCGCCGCTTCTTGAGGCGGAAGCCGCGACCGCGATCCGCAAGCTGCCCGGCCGCACCGAGTATCAGCGCGGGATCGTGTTCCGGGACGGCGGGCGCCTCAAGGTGCGCACCACCGGCACGCAGGGCTCGGGCGTATTGCGCTCGATGGTCGAGGCGAACTGCTACATCGTGCTCGAGCACGAGCGCGGCGCGGTCCAGGCCGGCGAGCCGGTGCGCGTTCAGCTTCTCGCGGCGTTCTCGTGACGCCGACGCACCCGATCCATCCGGCGCTCGCGCCGCTTGCGCGCGCGGCGAAGGCCTTCGGCCGCGCGCTGCTCACCCAGGGCGTCGCAAGCCCCGACCTCGTCGCCGCGCTGCGCAACGCGCTTCGCGGCGAGCGCGCCTGGCTGCGGCCGGAGCACCGGGTCGGGGATCCGGTGCGCTACATGCGACACCTGCTCTACGTCGACCCGGACGACGAGTTCGTGCTCACCGCGATCACCTGGCTCCCCGGCCAGTCGAGTCCGGTGCACGGGCATTACGTCTGGTGCGCCTACGGTGTCGCCGAGGGCGAGCTGTTCGAAGAGCGCTTTCGCGCCCCCGGCGCGATGCTCGAGCCGATCGGCACGACGCTGCTGCGCGCGGGCGACGTCGCCGAACTCGACCTCGGCGGGCCGGTCTATCACCGCGTCTCGAACTGCGGTGCGAACACCGTCGTGACGCTGCACGTCTACGGCGTCTCGGCCGCGCGGCTAACCACCGGCATCAACCGGCTGTTCCCGGACGCATGACCGAGGCCGACCGGCGTGCGGTCGCCGCCTGGCTTTTTTCCTGTGCTGCGCTCGTCTTCGCGATCGTGGTGGTGGGCGGCATCACGCGGCTCACCGAATCCGGGCTCTCGATCGTCGAGTGGCAGCCGATCACAGGGGTTCTGCCGCCGCTTGCGCAGGCCGACTGGGAGGCGCTTTTCGCCAAATACCGCACGACGCCGCAGTTCGCGCAAGCGTTCCCGGACATGGATCTCGAAGGCTTCAAGCGCATCTTCTGGTGGGAGTACCTGCACCGCCTCCTCGCGCGCGCGATCGGTCTGGTATTTCTTCTGCCCTTCCTGTGGTTTCTGCTGCGCGGACGGCTCGAGCGCTCGCTCGCCTGGAAGCTCGCCGGCGTGTTCGTCCTCGGCGCGCTCCAGGGCGCGCTCGGCTGGTACATGGTGCAGAGCGGCCTCGTCGCCGAGCCGCGCGTCTCTCACTTTCGCCTGACCGCGCACTTGGGTCTTGCGCTTCTCATCTTCGCCGCCTGCCTGTGGCTCGCGATGGAGCTGCTCAGGCCCCGGGCCGGGGCGCGGCCGCAGCCGTTCGCGCTCGCGCTCGCCGGGATCGTGTTTCTCATGGCGCTCTCGGGCGGCTTCGTCGCCGGACTGCGCGCCGGCCACGCCTACAACACGTTTCCGCTGATGAACGGCCATCTCGTTCCGCCGGAGACGTTCATGCTGGAGCCGTGGTGGCGCAACTTCCTGTGGAACGTCGCGACGGTGCAGCTCGTGCACCGCGGCTTCTTCTGGCTGCTGCTTGCGCTCGTTCCGCTGCTGTGCGGCGGCTGCGCGCGACCGAAGCGCGCCTCGCCGCCCACTGCCTGCTCGCGATGTTCGTCGTGCAGGCCGCGCTCGGCATCTCGACGCTGCTCCTCAAGGTGCCGATTCCGCTCGCCGCCGCGCATCAGGGCGGCGCGGTGCTGCTCCTTGCCTGCGCGCTCTGGACGGCGCACACGGCGCGCGCAGGCGTGCGCGCCGCTCCTGCCGGCTGAACGCACGTCCGCGCCGGCCCCTTTCGGCGTTCACAACCGCGTCATGCGGGCATCGCATGATCGCCGTCCGGGATGCGTCGGCGGCTGCTTCTCGGCCTTTCGCTCGTCGCCTGCGCGGGCGATGCGCTCGCCTGGGGACTGCAGACGCACCTTTTCTTCGCGCAGCACCTGCTCCTCGCGTTGCCGCTCGCGGATCCGGAGATCCGGCGCGCGGCCCTGCGCCTGCCGCGGCTCGTGCTCGCGGAGCGTGCCTTCCGGATCTCGCCCTCGCCGGCCGTGCGCTCGGCGTCGCCGCCTTCCGCGGCTGCCACGGCTGGCCGACGCTGCGCCGCTTTGCAGCCGCCGCGACCGACGAAGAGCGCGCGATCGCGCTCGGCTACGCGAGCCATCTGCTCGCCGACGTCGTCGCGCACAACGCATTCGTGCCCGAGCACGAGGCGCGCATCGCGCGCGTGGCGATGGCGACCCACGCGCTGTGCGAGTGGGCGATGGACGAGCACGTACGCCCCGCAGCGTTCGTCGCGCCCGAGGACGTGCTCGAGGCCGAGCGCGACACGCTCGCCGCGGTCGCCGCCGCGCGGCTGCGCTGCGAGGAGCGCCTGGTGCGGCGCGCGCTCGAGCTTCTTGCGCGCGCGAACCGGCTGCTGCGCCGCTTGCGGATCGCGGCGCTCTCGCGCCGCATCGCGCGGCGCTTCGACCACCTGCTCGCTGCGCGCTTCGACGCCTACGCGCGCGAGACGGTGGCCGCGCTCGCGCAGGTCGGGCCGGCGCTCGAGGGGATCGTGCCGGCGGCAGAGCCGGAGCCCGCCGAACCGGTCGCTTTTGCCCCGGCCGCGGCCGGCAGGCTGCGGCCGCCTGCGAGCCTCGCCTGAATCGCGCGCCGCGCGCGCTCGGCGAGCGCCCGGCGGTCGGCGCCGACGCTTGCGATCGGAGCGCAGAACTCGAGGCGAACCTCGAGCGCACGCGCGCCCGCCACCGCGCGCATCGACTCCCAGAGGGTCGTTTCGCCGACGAAGCGCGCCTCGGGAGCGGAGTAGGAAATCGCGACCGGCTGCACCGGGGCGCCGCTCGCGATCGCCGCTTCGAAAAGCGCCGGACGGAACGCGAGCACCGCTGCGCCGTCGCCGGTCGTGCCCTCGGGAAACACCGCGACGCGCTCGCCCGCGGCAAGGCGCGCGGCGAGCTCGGCGGCCGCGCGCGCGGCCGCCCGCGCGCGGCCGCGCTCGAGAAACACCGTGCGCTGGCGCGCGACCAGCCAGCCGAGCACTGGCCAGCGGCGCACTTCCGCCTTGCAGACGAAGACCGAGGGCGCAATCGCCTCGAGCGCGACCACATCGAGCCAAGAGACGTGGTTTGCGACCAAGAGCGCGGCGTTCGCCGGCGCCCGCTCGGGCGCTCGCAGCCGCACGCCGAGGATGGCGAGCAGGCGCCGCGACCAGCGGCGCCGGATCGTTTCGCGCGCCGCGGCAGGCAGCAGCGGATAGAGCAGGCCGCTCGCCGCACAGCCGGCGGCGACGTGCACGCCCGCGCGAACGAGGCGCAACAGCACGTTCAGAGTGCGGCGAACGAGGCCGCGGCGATCGCGGCGCCGATCGCGGCGCCGGCGAGCACGTCGCTCGGGTAGTGCAGACCGAGCACGACGCGCGAGGCGGCCACGAGCAGCGCGAACGGCACGACGAGCGGCGCGAGCCCCGGGTGGTAGGCGAGCGCGACGATCGTGAACGCGGTCGCGTGCAGCGTGTGCCCCGAGGGGAAACTGAAGCGGTCGAGCGGCACGTCGCCGGCGCGGATGTGCGCGTGCACGTCGCACGGTCGCGGCCGATGGGTGCCCCGCTTGAGCAGCGTATAGGCGAGCGTGCCGGCCAGGCCGACCGCCGCCATGTGCAGGACCGCGCCGGCCGAGCCGCGCGGGTCGGCGAGAAGCATCGCGAGCATCAGCGCGTACCAGGCGATGCCGTTGCCGGCGCGGCTCGCCGCCCAGAAGAGCGCGTGCACGACCGGATACGCGAGCGCGCGATTGAGCCGCAGCGTGTGGCGCTCGTCCCAGCGCCGGAGTCCTGCGAGCGCGGCCTCAAGCCGCGTCACGACCGCCTGCGCCCGATGCCGCCTGCGCGAGCGCCGCTTCGAAGTCGCCGACCACGCGGTCCCAGCCGAGCGATTCGGCGGCCTGGCGTGCCGCGCGCCCCAGTCGGCGCGCGAATTCGACGTCGCGCGCAAGTAGCTGCGCGCGGACGATGAACGCGTGGCGATCGCCGGGCGGCGCGAGCAGCGCCGAGACGCCGTTCTGCAGGTGCTCGCGCGCCGCGGCGTAGTCGTAAGCGAGGACGGCGAGCCCGCTCGCCATCGCCTCGAGCGTCACGATGCCGAAGGTCTCGGTCTCGCTCGGAAACAGAAAGATGTCGGCGGAGGCGTAATAGGCGGCGAGTTCCCCGTTCAGCTTGCGGCCGGCGACGATGCAGTCGGCGCCGCTTCGCTCAAGCGCCGCGCGCATGGGCCCGTCGCCCACCAGCACGAGCTTGGTGTCCGGCCGCACGAGCCGCATCGCGCGCCAGGCTTCGAGCACGAGCGGAAAGTTCTTTTCCGGCGCGAAGCGGCTCACGCACAGCGCGACCGGCGTGCGCTCGGATGCCCCCCAGCTGCGGCGCAGCTCGGCCGAGCGTCGGGCGGGCGAAAACGTGCCGTGGTCCACGCCGCGCCCGACGACGCGCACGCGCTCGATCCCCATCGCCGCGAGCTGCGCCGCGAGCTCGCGCGTGGGCACGAGCGTGCACGCGGCGCGGCGGTGAAACCGGCGCAGGTAGGCGAGAATCGGGCGCCGCATCCAGCCGATGCCGTAGTGGCCGGAGTACGCGTGGAAATTGGTGTGAAACTCGGTGACCACCGGGATGCCGAGCCGGCGCGCGGCCGACACCGCCGAGCGTCCGAGCGGACCTTCGGTGACGACGCTCACCACATCGGGGCGCCGTTCGCGCCAGGCGCGCGCGAGCGCGCGGCCCGCGGGCAGCCCGAAGCGAAGCTGCGGATACCGCGGAATCGGCAATCCCGGACGCAGCAGTTCGCGCAGTCCCGGTTCGTTCGCCGCGACGTCGGCGCCGTTCTGGCGCGGCCGCACGAGCTGCAGCTCGTGGCCGCGGGCGCGCAGTCCCTCGGCCATGCGCGCCGCGGTGCGCGCCACGCCGTTCACCTCCGGCGGGTACGTTTCCGTCACCATCGCGACGTACACGTCGCGCGAGTGTGCGCCTTGCCGATGAAGCGCCGATGACGGCGCGGTGACGATCGCGTGACGATTACGCGAGAAGCACGATCGCCCAGACCGCGGTCATCAGCGCGAGCGCCGTCATCACCGCCGCGCTGCCGAGGTCTTTTGCGCGCCGCGCGAGGCGATGGTCCTCGAGCGAGACGCGGTCCACCGTCGCCTCGATCGCCGAATTGAGCAGCTCGACGACGAGCACCAGAAGCACGCTGCCGACGAGGAGCGCACGCTCGGCGCCGTTTGCGCCGAGCGCAAGTCCGAGCGGCACGAGCAGCGCGGCGAGCGCGAGCTCCTGGCGGAAAGCGTCTTCGTGGCGCGCGGCCTCGGCGAGGCCGGCGAGCGAACAGCGCAACGCGTTCGCGAGCCGCCGCAGACCGGTTTTTCCCTTGTAGGGGCTTTCCTGCATCGGCGCGCCGACTCTAGCACGCGCCTCGCGTCACCGGCGTTTCACGCCGCGGTCATCGCGCCGTCATCGCGGGCGGCGAGCATGACGGCCGGGATTCGCGTCGCGCGAGGATGTCACGATGGATCGGACCGCTTCGCCACAGCCGCGCGCGCCGCGCTACACCGTGGGCTTTGCGCGCGATCCCGAGACGGTGCGCGCGGCGCAGCGGCTGCGCTGGCGGGTGTTCGCCGAGGAGCTCGGCGCGCGGCTGCCCGGCGTCGCCGGTCTGGACCGCGACCTCTTCGACCCTTGGTGCGAGCACCTCGTCGTGCGCGAAGCCACGGCCGGCGCGGTGGTCGGCACCTATCGGCTGCTTGCGCCCGAGGCGGCGCGCCGTCTCGGCCGCTACTACTCGGAAGGCGAGTTCGATCTCGCGCCGCTCGCCTCGCTGCGCCAAGGCCTGGTCGAACTCGGCCGCTCGTGCATCCATCCGGCGCACCGCAACGGCGCGCTCATCATGCTGCTCTGGTCGGCGCTCGCCCGCTACATGCTCGCGTCGGGATACAGCCATCTTGCCGGCTGCGCCTCGGTGAGCGCGGCCGACGGCGGCCACGCGGCCGCCTCGTTGTACGCGCGCCTTGCGCCCGCGCACCTCGCGCCCGCCGAATACCGGGTGCGGCCGTTGCGCCCCGTCGCGCTCGCGCGACTCGACGCGTCGCGCCCGGTCGTGCCGCCACCGCTCCTGCGCGGCTATCTCGCCGCCGGCGCCTGGATCTGCGGCGAGCCGGCGCTCGACCCCGAGTTCAACACCGCGGACTTTTTCCTGCTCCTGCCCCTTTCGCGGCTTTCCGCCCGCTACGCGCGCCGCTTCCTTCCCGACGCCGAGCGCGCGGCGGCTTGACGCCGACAGCACAGAAAGCCGAAGGCCCGCTCCGATCGCCGCACGAGCGCAATCGCATACACCCGGCGGCCGCCTGCCCTGCATCGTCGTCTCCGGCGACACCGATTCGGAGCTGTTCCGCCGCGCCTGCGCGCGGCGCTCGCGCACGATCTGCGCCCGGCCTAACCGCGCCTACCCCTCGATCAGCCCATACGGCCCGGATACGCCAGGCCGATCCCTCAAGTGACGCCGGTGAGCGCCGCGCAGACAACTCAAGCCTTCGGCGACGGTGCCGGGCCGGCTGCCGATGGCGCCGCAATATCGCAAACCGGATCGGTGCGCTTCTCGTGCCCCCGAGCAAGCGCATCGGCCGCAGCCTTGTCGCGGGCAGCGCGCAAGCAGCGTGAAGCGCCGGGGCTCGTCCAGCCAGCGCAGCTTTGGGATCGCCGGCTGCGCAGCATCTCGACGCGGTTGAGCGTCCGGATGTCGGACCGGTCCACTTTGCGTCCGCTGCCCCAGTTTCGGTCGACACCTACCCCCCGGGCCTGCGCTCCTCGGGCAGGCGAACGACATTCGCGGCGGGGGCGTCGCCTTCGAGCTGCGCCGCCTCGATTTTCTGGAACTGCTGCGCGATCCGGCGGCTGGAGGTCTGCACGTCCTCGGCGTCCTGGTGCGCGAGCCGGATGTGGTCGGCGAGCTTTCTCATGCGCTCTTCGAAGCGGCGGAAGTCCTGCCCGAGGCGCGCGAGCGCCTCGCGAATCGCGTGCACCTGCCGGCGCGTCTCGACGTCCTTCAGCACCGCGCGCGCGGTGTTGAGCACCGCCATGAGCGTGGTAGGCGAGACGATCCAGACGCGCCGCGCGATCGCATACTCGACCACTTCCGGATGGTAGGCGTGGATCTCGGCGAACACCGCCTCAGCCGGCACGAACATCACCGCGCCCTCGGCGGTCTCCCCCGGCACGATGTACTTGCGCGCGATGTCCTCGACGTGCTTTTTGACGTCCGCGCGGAACTGCCTCTGCGCCGCGGCGCGCGAGGCGTCGTCTGCCTCGGGATCGAACATGCGGTGGTAGTTCTCGAGCGGAAACTTCGCGTCCACCGCGACGAGTCCGGTCGGCGGCGGAAGCCTCAGCACGCAGTCGGCGCGCGCCCCGTTCGAAAGCGTCGCCTGCATCTCGAAGGCCTGCGGCGGGAGGACGTTGCGCACGAGCGCCTCCAGCTGCACCTCGCCGAAGGCGCCGCGCGCGCGCTTGTCGCCAAGGAGCTCCTGCAGGCTCACGACGCTGCCGGCGAGCGTCTCGATCTTCTTCTGCGCCTCGTCGATCGCGGCAAGGCGCTCCCTCACGCTGACGAAGGTTTCGTTCGTGCGCCGGAAACCTTCTTCCAGCCGCTCGCCCACGCGCCCCGAGATCTGTTCGAGCCGCGCCTCGATGCGGGCATTCAGCTTCTCCGCCGTCTCGCCGAGGCTTTTGCCGACCGAAAGCTCGAGCCGGTGCAGCGCCGCGCGAGTGCGCTCCAGTTCCTCGCCCAGACGCGCGCCCATCCGGTCGGCCTGCCGCTCGAGCCCCGCGTGCAGGTCGGCGAGCATCTGCCGGTGTTTCTCTTCGAGCGATTTTTCGAGCGCCGTGCGGGCGCGGCCGGCGCGCCAAGCAAGCCAGAGCGCGAGGGCGGCGGCAAGGAGCGCCGCCGCTAGGGCGACCTCGAGCATGCGGAATTCTAGACCGAGTCCCTGAGCGTCGCCGCGGGCGCCGCCGCAAGCACCTTGCGCGCCGAGATCCAGGCGTTGAAGGCGAGGAGCGCAAGCCCTGCGAGCGGCCCGGCGACGAGGAGCCACGGGTTGGGCGGAAGATCCAGCTCGAACACGCGCCGTGCAAGAAGCTGGCCGATCGCCGCGGCGCCCGCGGTCGCAAGCGCGCCCGCGAGCAGCCCCATCGCGAGGAACTCGACGCGCTGGATGCCGGTCACCTGCGCGCGCGAGGCGCCACAGACGCGCATCAGCGCCGCCTCGCGGCGGCGCTCGTCCTCGGTGGCCACGAGCGCCGAGTAGAGGACGAGCAGCCCCGCGCCGAGCGCAAACAGAAACACCACCTGCACCGCGGCGATCACCTGGTCGACCACCGCCTGCGCCTGGCGCACCGCTGCAGCGACGTCGACCAAGGTCACGTTCGGAAACCGCGCGACGAGCGCGTCGAGCGCCTTTTCGTTCCCCGCCTCGACGCGGAACGCGGCGATGTAGCTCGCCGGGAATTCCGCGAGCAGCGCCGGCGACGCGATGACGAAGAAGTTCACCTTCATCGAGTCCCAGCGCAGCCGGCGCAGCGACGTGATGCGCGCGCTGAAGGCATCCGCCCCCACGCGGAACGTGAGCTCGTCGCCGAGCCGCCAGCCGAGCGTTTTCGCGATACCCTCCTCGACCGACAGCTCGCGCGGATGCCCGGGGTTCGCGGGCGCGAACCAGCGACCGGCGGCGAGCACGTTGTGCGCCGGCAATCGCTCGACGTAGGACAGGTTGAACTCGCGCTCGACCAACCGGCGCGCGCGCTCCCCCTCGAAATCGGCTTCGGACACCGCACGGCCGTTCACCGCGACGAGTCGCCCGCGCACCATCGGATAGAACTCGGGCGTCGCGATGCCGTGCGCGGCGAAATGGGCCTGCACCGCCTCGAGCTGGTCCGGCTGAACCCCGATCACGAAGCGGTTCGGCGCATCGGGCGGTGCGCTGCGGCGCCAGGCGTCCACCAGGTCGTTGCGCGTGAACGCGAGCAGCAGAAGCACGGTGAGGCCAAGCGCGAGGCTTGCGACCTGCACGGCGTTTGCGCGCGCGTGGCGCCGCAGGTTCGCGAGCCCGAAGCGCAGCGCGCCCGCCGCGCGGCGCTCGTGTCCGGCGGCGAGCGCGCCGAGCCGTCGGCCGAGTCCGCCGCTTGCGAGCAGTCGCAGGAGCCCCCAGGCGATCGCGGTGAACGCGCCGAGCGCGGCGCCGAAGCCGAGCACCACCGTCGCGCCGAGCTTTGCATCGCCCGCCTGCCAGAAGAGCAACCCCGCGAGCGCCGCAAGCCCTGCGGCGTACACGGCGAGCGCCCCGCTCTTCGGCGGCCCCGCCTCGCGGCGCATCACGCGCAACGCGGGCACCTCCTTCAGCTGCACGAGCGGCGGCAGCGCAAAGCCGAGCAGCAGCACGAACCCGGTGAGAAATCCCTGCACTGCGGGAAGCGCGGCGGGTGGCGGAAGCTGCGCGCGCAGCATGTCGACGAGCGCGGCCGCGATCGCCGCCTGCGCCGCGGCACCGAGCGCGCAGCCGAGCGCCGCGGCGATCGCACCGAGCAGCGCGAACTCGGTCCCATAGAACGCGAGCAGCTGCGCCTGCGTCGCGCCGAGGCAGCGCATCACCGCGCAGCCGTCCAGATGCCGCTCGACGAAGCGGCGCGTCGCGAGCGCGATCGCGACGCCGGCAAGGATCGCCGCGAGCAGCGCGGTGAGTCCGAGAAAGCGCTCGGCGCGCTCGATCGCGGCGCGCACTTCGGGCCGGCCGTTCTCCAGGTTCTCGACGCGCTGACCGCGCTCCAGGCGCTGCCTCGCCCACGCCTCGAACGCGTCCACCTGCGCGCGCGGACCCGCGGCATAGAGCGCGTACCACACGCGGCTTCCGGTGCGGACGAGGCCGGTGGAGGCGACGTCCTCGATGTGCATGAAGAGCCGCGGCGCGATGTTGAAGAAATTCGCGCTGCGCTCGGGCTCGAGCGTGAGCACCGCGGCGACCTCGAAGGTCGCCGTCCCGAGCCGAACGCGGCTGCCGGGCGGCGCCTCGAGCGCGCTCACGAGCCGCTCCTCGATCCAGACCGTGCCGCGCCGAGGTCCGCCCTCGGCCGGCGCATCCGGCGCACCGGGCGCCGGCGCGATCCGCAGCCGCCCGCGCAGCGGATAGTTCTCCGAGACCGCCTTGACGCCGGCAAGGTGCGACGACTCTCCCGCGGACACCATGCTGACGAAGCTCATCGCGCGCGCGGCCGCGAGACCCCGGCGCGGGATTTCCTCGGCGATCGCCGGCGACCACGGGTGATCCGACACGAGCACCAGATCCGCCCCGAGCAGCTGGTGCGCGTCGCGCACGAGCGCCCGGCTCACCCGGTCGGCGAAGAACGCGACGCTCGTCACGCTCGCCACCGCGACGACGAGCGCCGCGGCAAGCACCCCGAGCTCTCCCGCGCGCCAGTCGCGCGCGAGCATGCGCAAGGCCTGGCGCAGGATCATCCGACGATGCGCCCGGCGGCGAGCCGCACGATGCGCGCGCAGCGCGAGGCGAGCGCCTCGTCGTGGGTGACCATGACGAGCGTCGTGCCGTAGCCGCGGTTGAGTTCGAAAAGCAGCTCGATCACCGCCGCGCCCGATTCGGCGTCGAGGCTGCCGGTCGGCTCGTCGGCAAGAAGGAGCTTCGGGCGCACGACGAACGCGCGCGCGAGCGCGACGCGCTGCTGCTCGCCGCCCGAAAGATGCTTGGGATAGTGGTGCAGGCGCGCTGCGAGCCCCACGCGCGCGAGCATCGCGCGCGCCGCGCCTTCGGCGTCCGCGCGGCCGGCGAGCTCGAGCGGCAGCATGACGTTTTCGAGCGCAGTGAGCGAACCGAGCAGCTGGAACGACTGGAACACGAAGCCGATCGTGCGGCCGCGCAGGCGCGCACGCGCGTCCTCGTCGAGCGCGAACAGATCGGCGCCGTCGAGCTCCACGGTCCCCGCCGTGGGCGTGTCGAGCCCGGCGAGAATCGCAAGGAGCGTCGACTTTCCCGAGCCCGACGCGCCGACGATCGCCACCGCCTCGCCAGCGCTGACCTCAAGCGAAATATCGCGCAGAATGACGAGGTCCTCGGCGCCCGATTTCACGGTCTTTCCGATGCCGCGCGCGCGCAGCAGCGTCCTCGTCGTCGCGATCGTCTGGGTCGCGTCCATTCTCGTGTGTGCGCCGGCGCGCGCGGCGCAGACGCTCCTCGTCTACGGGGACAGCGTATCGGCGGCCTACGGGATCGCCGAGCAGCGCGGCTGGGTGGCGCTGCTCGCCGCTCGGCTGAAGCGCGAACGCGCGGATTATATCGTCGTCAACGCGAGCATCTCGGGCGAGACGACCGCCGGCGGGCTCGCGCGGCTGCCGAAGGTGCTCGCTGCGCATCGGCCGGCGATCGTCGTCCTTGCGCTCGGCGGAAACGACGGCCTGCGCGGGCTGCCGGTCGCGCAAATGAGGCAGAACCTCGTGCGCATGATCGAGCAGTGCCGAAGCGCGGGCGCGCGCGTGCTCGTCGCCGGCATGCGCATGCCGCCCAACTACGGGCCGGACTATACGCGCGCGTTCGAGGCGGCGTTCGCGGAGGCGGCAAAAGCGGGCGGCGCCGCGCTGCTGCCGTTTCTCTTCGAGGGCTTCGGCGAGCGCGACGAGTACTTTCAGCCCGACCGGATCCACCCGAACGAGGCGGCGCAACCGCTGATCGCGGAAAACGTCCTGCGCGCGCTGCGCCCGCTGCTCGGCGCGCGCTGACGCCCCGCCGCCGGAGGCGGCAAGCGCGCCGCGGCCGCCGTAGAATCGGGCGCAATGCATGCGCGCGCCGAGGACAGCGTCGCGATCGCGCCGGGGCTGCTCGCCCGCTTCGACGCGATCCTCGACGTACGCTCGCCCGCCGAGTACGCCGAAGATCACCTGCCCGGTGCGGAAAACGCACCGGTCCTGGACGACGCCGAGCGCGCCCGCGTCGGCACGCTCTACAGGGCGTCGCCGTTCGAAGCGCGAAAGCTCGGCGCCGCGCTCGTCGCGAGAAACATCGCGCGGCACCTCGAGACGCGTTTCGCGGCGCAGCCGCGCGGCTGGCGGCCGCTCGTTTACTGCTGGCGTGGCGGCAAGCGCTCGGCGGCGATGGCGCACGTGCTGCGCGAAGTCGGCTGGGACGCGAAGACGCTCGCCGGCGGCTACAAGGCCTGGCGGCGCTACGTCGTCGCGCGCCTTGCGACGCTGCCGGCGCGCTTTCGCTTTCGCGTCGTGCACGGCATGACCGGTGCCGGAAAGAGCCGGCTGCTCGAAGCCCTTGCGCGCGCCGGCGTGCAGGTGCTCGATCTCGAGGCGCTCGCCGAACACCGCGGCTCGGTCCTCGGCGAGCTGCCCGGCCGCGCGCAGCCGTCGCAAAAAGCGTTCGAGACGCGCCTTCTCGTCGCGTTGGAAGCGCTCGATCCGGCGCGCGAGGTCTTTCTCGAGGCCGAAAGCCGCAGAATCGGCCGGGTGCAATTGCCCGAAGCGCTCGTTGCGCGCATGCGCGACGCCGAGTGCGTGCTCCTCTGAGACCGCGCGCGAGGCGCGGGTCGCGCTCCTCATGGACGACTACCGCCACTTCTTCGCCGATCCGACGACGCTTGCCGCGCAGCTCGACGGGCTTGCGCGGCTGCACGGCCGCGCGCGCGTCGCAGAATGGAAGGCGCTCGCCGCGAGCGGGGAGTGGCGCGCGCTCGTCGCGCGCCTTCTGGAGGAGCACTACGACCCCGCCTACCGGCGCTCCTCGCAGGCCCATTACGCGCGCCTCGGGGAGGCGCGGCGCCTCGCGATCGATTCGTCCGAGCCGACCGCCTTCGCCGCGGCGGCGGAGGAACTCGCGCGCGAAGCGCGCGCGACCGTCTGAACGCGCGCGCCGAGCCTAGGCGAGCCCGGCGAGAACGCGGATGTGCTGCTCGGCGCTGCGGCCGAGCGCGGAAAGCGCGTAGCCGCCTTCGAGCAGTGAGACGATGCGGCCGCCGGCGGTGCGGTCGGCGACCGCCTTCACCTGCGCGGTGACCCAGGCGTAATCGTCGTCGCGCAACTCGAGCATCGCCATGTCGTCCTCGACGTGCGCGTCGAACCCGGCGGAAAAGAAGACCACCTCCGGCGCGAATTTCTCGAGCGCCGGGATCCAGTGCCGCGCGACCGCCGCGCGGAACTCGCGCGACCCCGCGCCGGCGGCGAGCGGCACGTTCACCATGTTGAACGCCGGATTCTCGGTGCCGGAGTAGGGATAGAACGGGTGCTGGAAGGTCGAGACCATGAGCACGGCTGGGTCGCCCGCGAAGATGTCCTCGGTGCCGTTGCCGTGGTGTACGTCGAAGTCGACGATCGCGACGCGCTTTGCGCCGTGCACCTCGAGCGCATGGCAGGCGGCGACCGCGACGTTGTTGAAGATGCAGAACCCCATCGGCCGGGCGCGGCAGGCGTGGTGCCCCGGCGGACGCACGCTGCAGAAGGCGGTGTGCACGCGGCCCGTCATCACGAGATCGGTCGCGAGCACCGCCGCGCCCGCGGCGCGCAGCGCCGCATCGAGCGTGTGCGGGTTCATCGCGGTGTCCGGATCGAGGTGCACGAGCCCTCGTTCGGGCGCCGCGGCCCGGATCGCGCGCACGTACTCGAGCGGATGCACGCGCGCGAGCTGCTCGTCGGTGGCGAGCGGCGCGTCGAACCGCTCGAGATGCTGCCCGAGGCCGGAGGCGATGAGGCGGTCCTCGATCGCGCCGAGCCGCTCCGGGCGCTCGGGGTGCCCGCGGGCCCATCTCGTGCTTCAGGCAGTCGGGATGCGTGATGAAGGCGGTCGGCATAAGCGTCTGAATCTTAACCCATCGAGTACAATCCCCGGGTGCAACCGAAGAGGCATCTGCAGCCGCTGCCGCGCTCGCCGCTTGCGCGCGTGTTCGAGGCCGCGAACCGGATCGTCCTCGGCAAGGAGCTGCAGATCCGCCTCGCGCTCGCCTGCGTGCTCGCGCGCGGGCACCTTCTGATCGAGGACCTGCCCGGCGTCGGAAAAACCGTGCTCGCGCAGGTGATCGCGCGCACGCTCGGGCTCGCGTTTCACCGCATCCAGTTCACGAGCGACACTGCTGCCCGCCGACATCGTCGGCGTGTCGGTCTACGAGCGCGAGTCGGCGCGTTTCAAGTTCCTGCCGGGACCGATTTTCGCGCAGGTGATCCTCGCCGACGAGATCAACCGCGCGACGCCGAAAACCCAGTCGGCGCTGCTCGAGGCGATGGAGGAGCACCAGGTGACGGTCGAAGGCGAGACGCGCAAGCTGCCCGAGCCCTTCTTCGTCATCGCGACGCAGAATCCGGCCGAGCAGGCCGGAACCTTTCCGCTTCCGGAGTCGCAGCTCGACCGGTTCCTGATGCGCATCGAGCTGGGCTACCCCGGACGCGAGGCCGAGCGCGCGCTGCTCGCCGGGGCGGATCGCCGCGAGCTTCTCGCTGCGCTCGAGCCCTGCATGACGCCCGCCGAGCTGATCGCGCTGCAGGGCGAGGTGCGCGAGGTCCACGTCGCGCCCGCGCTTCTCGACTACGTGCAGGCGCTCGTCGAGCACACGCGCCGCTCGCCGCAGTTCCAGACGGGGCTGTCGCCGCGCGCGGCGCTCGGGCTGGTGCAGTCGGCGCGCGCCTGGGCGCTCATCGACGGCCGCGACAAGGTCATCCCGGAAGACGTGCAGGCGGTGCTGCCCGGGATCGCCGCGCACCGGCTGCGGCCGGCGAGCGAGGCCGCGCGCGCGATCGACGTCGGCGCGGCGCTGATCGCCGCCGTCCCGATCCCCTGAGCGCCAGCGACACCGCGCCGTCGGCCCGCACCCTGCAGCCGCTCGCCGGCGCGCGCGGCTGGTTCGCGGCCAGGCCCGCGCGCATCGGTCTCGTGCTCGCGGTCTGCGCGCTTCTGGTCGCGCTCGGCGCCTGGACCTACCGCGCGGTGGAATCGTCGCTGCGCGAGATCCGCGCGACGAGCCTCGCAGCGAAGCTGGATGCCGAGGCGCGCGCGCTGCGCTACGCGCGCGACGCCGCCGCGCCGCTTGCGTCGCTCGGCGAGGTGGCGATCGGCGAGCGCGGCGAGCTCTTCGCCCTCGATGCGCGCGGCGTGATGCAGTCGGAGAGCCGCTTCGCGCACGAGCTGCGCGAGCGCGGCCTGCTCGAAGCGGGTGTCGGCACGCGCGGGCGGTTCGAGATGCGCGTGCCGCAGGCGCCGCCGCGGCCGCTCACGCGTCTTGCCGAAGGCGTCGCAGCGAGCGCCGCGGCCGCCGATCCCGACGCACAGCGCGGGTTCCTGCCCGAGCCGTACGTCAACCACCGCGGCGAGCGGGTGATCGGCGCCTGGCGCTGGGTGCCGGAACTTCAGCTTGCGCTTGCGGCCGAGATCCCCGAAGCGGAGGCGTACGAGCCGCTGCGCTACCTGCGGTTCGCGTTCGGCGCGGTGCTCGCGGCGCTCGCCGCGGCGGTGGCGGCGGCGCTCGCCTCGGCGGTGTCGCTTCTGCGGTTGCGCGGCGAGCTCGGGGCGCGCAAGCTCGGCGCCTACCGGCTCGAGCGCAGGATCGGCGAGGGCGGCGCGGCGAGCGTTTACCTCGCACGGCACGATCTGCTCAAGCGCCCGTGCGCGGTGAAGCTGCTGAAACCTGCGCGCGCGACCGACGAGATGATCGCCCGCTTCGAGCGCGAGGCGCAGCTCGCGAGCCGCCTCTCGCACCCGAACATCGTCGAGATCTACGACTACGGGCGCAGCGCTGACGGGTTGCTCTACTACGCGATGGAGTATCTGGAAGGCATCAACCTCGGCGAGCGGGTGGCGCGCGTGGGGCCGGTGCCGGTCGCGCAAGCCGTGGCGATCCTGCGCCAGATCTGCGCAGGGCTCGCCGCCGCGCACGACGCCGGGCTCGTGCACCGCGACGTCAAGCCCGAGAACATCATGCTTCTTCGGCAGGCGGGCGGCGCGGACCTCGTCAAGCTGCTCGACTTCGGGCTGGTGAAGAGCGTCGCCGGCGGCCACAGCCGCGACCTCACGCGCAGCCTGCGCATCCTCGGCACGCCGCTCTACATGGCGCCCGAGCGGCTGCGCAATCCGGCGGACGTAGACCCGCGCGCCGACATCTACGCCGTCGGCGCGGTCGCCTATTACATGCTCAGCGGTCGCAAGCTCTTCGACGGCGCCGACGACCTCGCGCTCACGAGCCAGATCCTGAACGAGGAGCCGCGACGGCTCTCCGAGGTCGCGCCGCAGCCGGTGCCGCGCACGCTGGAACTCGTCGTGCACGCGTGCCTCGAGAAGCGCCCGGAGGACCGGCCGCAGCGCATCGCCGATCTGATCGAAGCGCTCGATGCGCTCGCCGAGGAGCTGCGCGAAGCGGCGGCCGGGCGCTGAGGCGCGCGGCTCGCGCCGCTGCGTCGGCAGCGCGCTCGCCGCCCGGCTCAGACGACCAGTCCCACCATCGCCGCAACGAGGCAGGTGGCGAGGGTGCCCGCGACGATCGACTTCAGCCCGAGCGCGACGATCTCGGCGCGCCGCTCCGGGCACATCGTGCCAAGCCCCCCGATCATGATGCCGAGCGAGCCGAAATTGGCGAAGCCGCACAGCGCGTAGGCGAGGAGCAGCCGGCTGCGCTCGGAAAGCCCCTGCGCCTTCGCCAGTTCGACGTAGGCGACGAGCTCGTTCAGCACCGTCTTCGTCCCGAGCAGCAGGCCACCGGCGCGCGCCTCGGCCCAGGGCACACCGGCGAGCCAGGCGAGCGGCGCAAGCGCCCAGCCGAGCGCCTGCTGCAGCGTATAGGGCGCGATCGCGAGGTTGACGAGCGTCACCAGCGCGACGAAGACGACGAGCATCGCGACGATGTTGACGAGAAGCTGCGCGCCTTCGAGCGTTCCGCGCGTGATCGCGTCCATCGCGCTCGCATCCGGCGAGCGCAGTTCCACCGCGCCGCCGGTCGGCGCGCCCTCGGGCGGCACCATGACGAAGGCGATGACGAGCGCGGCCGGCGCAGACAGCACCGAGGCGATCAGCAGGTGCGCGACCGCATCCGGCAGCGTGTCCTTCAGCAGGCTCGCGTAGAGGAAGAGCACCGTACCGGCGATCGAGGCCATGCCGCCGGTCATGATCGCGAAGAGCTCGCCGCGCGAGACGTGGGCGAGCCACGGCTTGACGAAGAGCGGCGCCTCGACCATGCCGACGAAGACGTTCGCGGCGGTGGAAAGGCCCACCACGCCGCCGACCCCCATCGCGCGCTCAAGGAGCCAGGAGAGCCCACGCACGATCGCCGGCAGCACCCGCAGGTAGTAAAGCAGCGCCGAGAGCGCGCTCATCACCAGAACGAGCGGCAGCGCGCGGAAAGCGAGCACGAAAGTCGCGCCGGCGTCGGTGACCGCAAAGGGCGCCGGCCCCCCGCCGAGGTAGCCGAAGACGAATGCGGTGCCCGACTGCGTCGCGCGCTCCAGGCCGATCAGCACGTCGTTCAGCCACAGAAACACCGCTTTCGCGCCCGGCAGCTTCAAGAGCAGCGCGGTGAGCGCAAGCTGGAGCACGAGCCCGGCCGCGACCGCCCGCCAGGGGATCGCGCGCCGGCGCTCGCTCGCGAGCCAGGCGAGCGCGAGGAGCCCCGCGATGCCGGCGAAGGCCTGGCTCATGCGGCGAGCGCGGCGGCGATGTCGCGCTGGATCGCGAGCGCCGCCTCGCGCGGATCGCGGGCGTCGCGGATCGGTCGGCCGAGGACGAGGTAGTCGGCGCCGGCGCGGATCGCCTCGGCGGCGGTGAGCGTGCGCTTCTGGTCGCCGTGCGGCTCGCCGGCGGCGCGGATCCCGGGGGTGACGACGAGCAGACGATCCCCGAACTCGCGCTTCAGCTGCGCTGCCTCGCGCGCCGAGGCGATCACGCCGTCGCAGCCGGCTTCGGCGGCCGCGCGCGCGCGCGCGAGGACGAGTTCCTCGACGGTGGCGTTCGCGCGCATCTCCGCGAGGTCGCGCGCGTCGAAACTGGTGAGCACCGTCACCGCGAGCAGCTTCAGCCGACCCTTGGCCGACGCGGCCGCTTCGAGGAGCGAGCGGTGGCCGTGCACCGTGAGAAACGTGGCGCCGCTTGCCGCGACGTTCGCGGTCGCGCGCCGGACCGTCTCCGGGATGTCGTAGAGCTTGAGGTCGGCGAACACCTTGGCGCCGCGCGCGACCAGCCAATCGACCAGCTCGAAGTAGCCGCGGGCAGCGAAAAGCTCGAGCCCCAGCTTGTAGACGCAGGCGGCATCGCCCAGCCGCTCGACGAGCGCGCGCGCCTCGGCCGCGCGCGGCACATCGAGCGCGACGATCAAGCGGTCGCGGGGCGCGAGGCTCATCGGTCGGCGGCGGCGAGCTCGCTCACGCGCAGCGTCAGGCGGCGCGCGACGTCTTCCAGGTGCCCGGCAAGGAGCGGCGCAAGCGGCGCCTCGCCCGCGCGCTCGTCGAGCACGAACAGGCGGTAGACATCGGCCGCCGCGATCGCCTCGGCCGCGCGCGCGAGCAGCCAGCGCTCGCCGCTTGAGCGCGCGACCCAGGCCGCGGCTTCCATGCGCGCGAGCAGCCGCTCGCACTGCTCCGGCGCGAGGTCGCGCTGGCGCGCGAGCTGCTCGAGCGAGCGCGTCTCGCCGGCGCGCTGTGCACGCGCGAGTTCGGCGAGCAGCGCGAGCGCGTCGAAGAACTGCCCGCCGGCTGCGTCGCCGCGCCGCTCGCGTCGGCGGTAGCCGGGCAGCATCGCCGCGATCACCGCGCCCGCGAGCACCGCGACCCAGGACAGATAGAGCCAGAGCAGAAACAGCGGCACCGCGGCGAACGCGCCGTAGATCGCGCTGTAGGTCGGCACGCGTGCGATGTAGGCCGCGAAGCCGTGCTTCATCGCCTCGAAGAGCACGCCCGCGACCGCGCCGCCGGCGAGCGCGTGCGCAAGCCGCAGCCGCCGGTTCGGCACCCAGAGGTAGAGCAGCGTGATCGCCGCGATTTCGAGCAGCACCGGCGCGGTGCGCAGCAGCGCGGCGCCTGCGCCCGGCACGCCGCGCGTCCACCCGAGCGAGGCCGAGACCAGGTACGAGGTCATGCTGATGCCCGCGCCCATGAGGAGCGGGCCGAGCGTGAGCATCGCCCAGTAGGCGAGCAGGCGCTGCGCGAGCGGCCGCTCGCGCGAGACGCGAAAGATCCCGTTGAGCGCACGCTCGATCGTGAGCATCAGCGCGAGCGCGGTCAGCGCGAGGAACACCAGACCGACGGCGGTGAGGCGCGCGGCCTTGCTGGTGAACTGCGCGACGTACTTCGTGATCGCGCCCGCGATCGCCTCCGGCAGCACGTTCTCGGCGAGCCAGTCGTCGAGCCCGCTCGTCCACTGTCCGAACACGGGGAACGCAGTGACGAGCGCGAGCGCGACGGTCACCGCCGGCACCAGCGCGAGCAGCGTCGTGAACGCCAGGCTGCCGGCGGTCTGCAGGCAGCGATCCTCTTCGAAGCGCCGGTACGCCGCGCCGAGGAACGAGACCAGCCCGCCGGGATCTCGCGGCAAGGCGTCGGACAGGGGCATCGCGCGGCTATGATACCTTCCGGTGCCGGTGGCCGAGATCCTCGTCCTCTACTACAGCGCGGGCGGCGCGGTGCGCAGGATGGCGGAACTCGTCGCCGACGGCATCGAGCGCGTGCCGGGCGCCGCGGCGCGCGTGCGCACGGTGCCGCGCGTTGCGCCGCTGACGCGCGTCGCCGAGCCCGAGGTGCCGGCCGCGGGCGCGCCGTACTGCGAGCTGCGCGACCTCGAGGAATGCGCCGGACTCGCGCTCGGCAGTCCGACGCGCTTCGGCAACATGGCCGCGCCGCTCAAGGCGTTTCTCGAGGGCACGAGCGGCCTGTGGCTGAAAGGGGCGCTCGCCGGAAAGCCGGCGTGTGTGTTCACCTCGAGCGCGAGCCTGCACGGCGGGCAGGAGACGACGCTCGTTTCGATGATGCTGCCGCTGCTTCACCACGGCATGGTGATCGTCGGGTTGCCCTACACGCTCGCCGAGCTCGCGGCGACCCGCAGCGGCGGCACGCCCTACGGGCCGTCGCATTTCGCCGGCGCCGCCGACGATCAGCCGATCAGCGACGCCGAACGCGCGCTCTGCATCGCGCAGGGGCGGCGCCTCGCCGAGATCGCGCTCAAGCTCGCGCGGTGACCGAGGCGCTGCGGCGGGCGGCGCTCGCGAGCCTGGTTGCGCTCGTCGCGCTCTGCCTCGCCTGGGAGCTGTGGGTCGCGCCGCTCCGACCCGGCCGGCTCGTGGGTCGCGCTGAAGGCGCTGCCGCTCGCCGCCGCGCTACCGGGCGTGCTCGCCGGCCGGCGCTACACCTTCCAGTGGTCGAGCATGCTGATCCTCGCCTATCTTGCCGAGGGCGTCACGCGCGCTCTGAGCGAACGCGGTCCCGTGCGGCTGCTCGCCGCGGCGGAAATCGCGCTCAGCCTCGCCTACTTCGGCGCCGCGCTCGCCTACGTGCGGATCACGCGAACGAACGCCGCACCGCATGACCCCGCGCCCTGAGCGGCCGCCCAGCGCAAAGCGCGACGCGAAGGCGGTGTGCGCGCAACGGCGGCGCGCGCCGCCTGCGCGCGGTCACAGCGCGTGCTGGGGATTCAGCCGCTCGACCTTGCTCACGAGGCGGTTCAGCGCGGCGACGTACGCTTTTGCCGAGGCGACGATGATGTCGGTATCTGCGCCCACCCCGTTCACCACGCGCCCGCCGCGCGCAAGCCGCACCGTCACCTCGCCCTGGCTCTCGGTGCCGGTGGTGACCGCATTCACCGAGTAGAGGAGAAGCTCGGCGCCGCTCGCGACGATCTTTTCGATCGCCTTGAAGGTGGCGTCGACCGGTCCGTCGCCGTCGGACTCGGCGCGCCGCTCGGTCCCGTTTTCCGCGAGCACCACGCTCGCGTGCGGCCGCTCGCCCATGCCGCTCGCCTGGCTCATGGTGACCAGCCGCCAGCGTTCCTCGGCGCTCGCCTTGTCGCCTTCGGCGACCAGCGCGATCAGGTCCTCGTCGAAGATCTCGGCCTTCTTGTCGGCGAGGTCCTTGAAGCGCTGGAACGCCCGGTTGACCGCCTCTTCGCTCTCCAGTTCGATGCCGAGTTCTTTCAGCCGCTGGCGGAACGCAGTGCGGCCCGAAAGCTTGCCGAGCACGATCCGGTTCGTGCTCCAGCCGACCTCCTCGGCGGTCATGATCTCGTAGGTCTCGCGCGCCTTGAGCACGCCGTCCTGGTGGATGCCCGAGGCGTGCGCAAAAGCGTTCGCGCCGACGACCGCCTTGTTCGGCTGCACGACGAACCCGGTGATCTGCGACACCAGACGCGAGGTCGGCACGATCTGCGTGGTGTCGATGCGCGTCTCCAGATTGAAAAAATCGCGCCGCGTCTTCACCGCCATCACCACTTCCTCCAGCGCGGTGTTGCCCGCGCGCTCGCCCAGGCCGTTCACGGTGCACTCGACCTGGCGCACGCCCCCGATCCTCACCGCAGCGAGCGAATTCGCGACCGCAAGCCCGAGGTCGTTGTGACAGTGCACGCTCCAGACTGCCTTGTCGGAGTTGGGAATGCGCTCGCGCAGGCGGCGGATCATCTCGCCGAACTGCTCCGGCACCGCGTAGCCGACGGTGTCGGGGATGTTGATGGTCGTCGCCCCCTCGCGGATCACCGCCTCCAGCACCCGGCAGAGGAAATCCGGGTCCGAGCGGCTGCCGTCCTCGGGCGAGAACTCGACGTCGGGGCAGCCGTTTCTCGCATAGCGCACGGCGAGCACCGCGGCCTCGAGCACCTGCTCCGGCGTCATGCGCAGCTTCTTTTCCATGTGCAGGGGGCTCGTCGCGATGAACGTGTGGATGCGCCAGGATTTCGCCCCTTTGAGCGCGTCGATGCCGCGCTGGATGTCGCGGTCGTTCGCGCGGCACAGGCCGCAGACGGTCGAGTCCTTGATCGTGTTCGCGACCGCGCGCACCGCCTCGAAGTCGCCGTTCGAGGCCGCCGGGAAAGCCCGCCTCGATGACGTCGACGCGCAGGCGTTCGAGCGCGCGCGCGATGCGCAGCTTTTCCTCGCGCGTCATCGAGGCCCCCGGCGACTGCTCGCCGTCGCGCATGGTGGTGTCGAAGATGATCAGCCGTTCCTTGCTCATGTGCCGCTCCTTGTCGGAATGCGAAAAATCGTCGCCGCCTCGCGGGCGGGCCGAAGAAAACCGGGTTGGGGGAAAGGGTCAGTCTGCGCGCCGGAGGCGCAGCAGCAGAAGTCGAGCGAGCGGAAGGCTCGAAGCCGTCGCAAGAAGGCGCGCGACCACGCTGTGCATGAGCGCACTATAACGGCAAACCCGGGCGCGATGCAACCGCCGCGGACCGCCCCGGCGCCCCGACCGCGCGGCTCGACGGGGCAGCACGGCGCTGCTATGTTCCCCCTGCGCCTGCGTTCCGCGGCAGGCGACGATCGGGACCGGGAAATCTCATGAGCGCTCCAAGCCCCTTGCGAAGCTTCCTCTTCGTTCCGGCGAATCACGCGCGCCGCGTCGAAAAGGCGCTCGGCTCCGAGGCCGACGCCGTCATCCTCGATCTCGAGGACGCGGTCGCCGTCTCGGAGAAGGCGGCCGCGCGCGCGGCGGCGGTCGAGGCGCTCGCGCGGCCGCGCCGCGGCCGCCTCTTCGTGCGCGTCAACGGCGTTGCGACCGAGTGGTGCCTCGGCGACCTGACGGCGGTGCTGCGGCCGGGGCTCGACGGAATCGTGCTACCGAAGGCCGAATCGGCCGCCGACCTGCGCGCGATCGACTGGGTGATGACCGGCCTCGAGCGCGAGCGGGGTCTTGCGCCGGGAAGCGTGGAGCTGATGCCGATCGTCGAGACGGCGACCGGGTTCCTGCGCCTCGACCGGATGCTCGCGGCGCGCTCGCTCAAGGACTATCCGGGCCCTTGGCGCGTGCGGCGCGTCACCTTCGGTGCCGCCGACCTCGCGCGCGACCTTGGCATGACCTTGACCGCAGGCGAGGAAGAGCTTGCGCCCTATCGCGCGCAGCTCGTCCTTGGCTCGCGTGCCGCGGGGCTCGCGCCGCCGGTCGACACGGTGTGGGTGCGGCTAAAAGACTCCGACGGCCTGCGCCGTTCGGTCGAAAAGAGCCTGCGTTCGGGGTTTCAGGGGAAACTGTGCATCCACCCGGATCAGGTGGCGGTGGTGAACGCGGTGTTTACGCCCGAAGCCGAGGAAGTGGAGCGCGCGCGGCGCATCGTCGCCGCGTTCGAAAAAGCCGAGCGCGAAGGCAGCGCGGCGATCGAGGTGGACGGGACGTTCGTCGACTATCCGGTCGTCGAGCGGGCGCGCCGCACGCTCGCGCTCGCGGCGGCGCTCGCTGCGCGCGGCGCGTGACGCCGCCTCAGCCGGCCTTGATCACGCCGCAGGCGATGCGCGCGCCGGAGGCGCCAGTCGGCTGCGTCTTGTAGTCGTCGGGGTCCGCGTGGATGATGAGGGCGCGGCCGACGATGTTCGCCGGCCCCGGCCGGAGCGTGATCGTGTCCATGAGGATGTCGAGTTTCGCGCGTCCGTCCTTTCCGGCCTTCAGGTTCGGCAGATCGCCCGCATGCCGTTCGGGGCTTGCATGATGTCCATGCGGCTTGCCGAAGGGGTTGAAATGCCCGCCCGCGCTCATGCCGTCGTCGGAGGAGCAGTCGCCCTTTTCGTGGATGTGAAAGCCGTGCTCGCGATCGGGCGTCAGACCTTGCGCGAAGACGACCACCCGGACCTTGTCGCCGACCTGCTCGAAGGTCGCCTCCCCGAACGCCTTGTGGCCTTTTAACGGCGCGATCCCGGCCGTCGCGCGGAGCTCCTCGTCGGGCACGGTCTGACACGCGGCAAGGAACGCGGCGAGCGCCGTCGCGGCAAGAATGCGTTTCATCCCGAACCTCCTCCGGGCTAGAATTTACCCGTTTCCGCAACGGCGCGGAAGTGCACGGGCGCATCGCGCAAGGTTTCGGGCGACGCGCGACCGCGCTCACTTGCTGGAGGAGGAGGACCATGAAACTCGATGCGATCGTGCGATCTGCGGCGAAAGTCGCCGGTGGCGCAGTGCTCGCGGCCGCGCTGGCGGCCCTCGTCGTGCCGACCGGGTCCGCTTTTGCGCAGGCTCCGAAGCCGGTGATCCTTCGGTTCGTCGGCGATTTCCCGCCGCCGCCGCACCCGGCGGGGCTCGCGATGAAGCATTTCGCCGACCGGCTGCCGCAGGTGATCCCGGGAAGCGAGGCGCGTCTCTACTATGCCGGGGCGCTCTACACCATCCCCGAGGCCTTCGAAGCGATGCGCCAGGGCAACCTCGAGATGACTTGGATGCAGATGGGCAAAGCGGCGCCGGTGGATCCGTACATGATGGCGGTCGTCGGGCCCGGGATTCTTACCACCGTCGGCGCGGTGGATGCGCTGGAGAAGACGAAGACCTACCGCTTCCTCGTCGATCGGCTGGAGAAGCAGCAGCTCATCAAGGTGTTCGGTGCCGGCCACATGAGCTTCGGCATGGGCGTCGGCGGCAAGAAGCGGTATCTGAAGCCGGAGGATTTCGTCGGCCGCAAGGTGCGCAGCATGGGCCCGGCGGAAAACCCGGTGCTCGAGGCGTGGAAGGCGAGCCCGGTCGTCATGGCCTTCGGCGAGGTGCCGAGCGCGCTCGAATCCGGCGTCATCGACGGCCTGATGACGAGCATCGGCGGCTGGCTCGGCGTGCGTCAGCAGGCGCCCTTCTACACCACCGGCGGCGCGGGGGTGTTCACCGGCGACTACTACATCGTGAGCGCCAGCCGCCGCTGGTGGGACCGCCTGCCGAAGGCGACGCAGGAAGCGCTGGAGAAGCTCGTCGCCGAGACGATCCAGCTGCAGAAGGAACTGAACTGGTGCGTCGACAAGATGACCTACGAAAAATACGGCACCAAGGACCCCGCGAAGCCGGGCGTCTACTGGATGACCCCGCAAGAGGTCGCCGCGCTCACCGCCGCGCTCGGCGACGGTCCGTCTCGCTGGATCAAGAGCAAGCTGCCCCCGACGGCGCACCAGTGGGTGGACACGTTCATCCAGGAAGGGCGCGAGCTTTCCAAACAGCACCCGCCGGGCAGCTCCTGGATCGAAAAGGTGGACTGCTCGAAGCACGCCGCGAAGATCGTGATCCGATAGCGGTCAAGCGGTGGAGAAGGCGTACGCGGCCTGGCGCGCGTTCCAGGACCGGATCCTTGCGCGCGCTGCGGCGCTCGTGCTCCTCGGCTGCACGCTTCTTGCGCTGCTCGAGGTCGTGCGCCGCTACGTTTTCGGCCTGTCCTTCGAGTGGTCGCAGGACGCGGTGACCTTCTTCACGCTGGTCGCTGTCTACCTCTATTTCGGCAACGCGCAGCGCCGCGGCGCGCACCTGAACGTCACCGTGCTCATCGAGGCGCTCGAAGCGCTCGGCGCGCACGCGGCGGTGCAGGCGATCCGCCTCGGCGCGACGCTGTTTTCGCTCGCCTTCCTGCTCGCGGTGCTCTGGTGGGGCGTGCCGGAACTGGAGGACGGCATCCGCTACGGCTCGCGCACCGAGAGCCTCGCGTTCTTGCTCTGGCCGTTCCTCGCTGCGCTGTACGCGGGTTTCGCGTTCATGGCGGTGACGCTCGTCTTTCAGGTCTGGCGCGAGTTCCGGGCGCTGCGCCGCCGGCCGCTCCCCGAGGACCCCGACGAGGGCGAGGGCGCGCCCGGCCACTGAATCGACACGGAACGCGTCGCCGATGGGCATCGTCGGCATCGTCGGGCTCCTGCTGCTCCTTGCGAGCGTGCCGATCGGCATCGCGCTTGCCGCCGCCGCGGCCGCCTACATCGCGTTCGATCCGCTCCTTGAGCCGAACGTCGTTTTCCGGCAGTTCTTCAGTTTTCATCAACCGCTACGCGCTGATCGCGATCCCGCTCTTCATCTTCGCGGGGTTCCTGATGGAGCGTACCGGGCTCGTCGCGCAGCTTTTTCGCTTCGCGGACGCGCTGGTCGGCTGGCTGCCCGGCGGCTTCGGCGTCGCGACCGTCGTCGCCTGCGTGCTCTTCGGGGCGATCTCGGGATCGTCGGTCGCGATGGCCGCGGCGATGAGCGTGATCGCGATCCCCGAGATGCGAAAGCGCGGCTACCCGGACTGGTTGTCGGCCGGGCTGGTCGCGACCGCCGGCGGCATCGCGATGCTCATTCCGCCGAGCATCATCCTCATCCTCTACGGCATCGTCACCGAAACCTCGGTGGTGAAGCTCTTTTTCGCGGGCATCATCCCGGGGCTGCTGCTCGCGCTCGGCAACGCGCTGAGCGTGATCGTGATCGCGCTCTGGCTCGATCTGCCGCGCGCGGGCCGGTTCGAGCCGCGCCGCGTCTGGCGCGAATTCAAGGGCGCAGCGCCCGCCCTCGGCATGCCGGTGGTGATCCTCGGCGGCCTCTACGGAGGTCTGTTCACGCCGACGGAAGCCGCCGCCGCCGCCTGCGGTTACGCGCTCGTCTACGGCGCGATCGTCGGCCGCGGCGAGTTCCTGCGGGCACTTCTGCCCACCGCCGGGCGCGCGCTCAATCTCACCGCGGTGATCATGTTCCTCGTCGGCAGCGTCGGCGTCTTTCAGTTCCTGCTCGCCAACCTCTACTGGCCGCAGAAGGTCACCGAAGCGATCACCGGCTGGGGACTGCATCCGCTCGGCTTCATCTTCGCCTTCATGGGCGTGCTCCTCGTTCTCGGGATGCTGGTCGACGGGGTCGCGATGGTGCTCCTCACCGTGCCGGTGGTGTTTCCGGTCGCCTACGCGCTCAAGATCGATCCGGTGCACCTCGGCATCATGCTCGCGCTCGCGGTCGAGATGAGCGTGGTGACCCCCCCCGTCGGCCTCAACCTCTTCGCGGTGAGCGGCACCTCGCGCATTCCGCTGCCGGCGGTGCTCAAAGGGTCGCTGCCGTTCTTCATCGGCGATCTCACGGTGCTTCTGCTCGTCATCTTCTTCCCGGCGCTCGCCACCTGGCTGCCCGACCTGCTCATCAAGGACGTGTTCAAGTAGGCGCCCGCTCGCGAGCGCGCATGCAGAGCCAGTTCCCGAGAAAGCCGCTTCGGCGTCTTGCGCGCGCGCTGCCTGCGGCCTGGTACCGCGAGCCGCGCCATTACCAGCGGGAGCTGGAGCGCATCTGGTACCGCCACTGGGTGGCGGTCGCGCGCGAGGAGGAAGTCGCTTCGCCCGGCGCCTGGCGCCGCGTCGAGCTGGGCGAGCAACCGCTTGTTCTCGTGCGCGGCGCGGACGGCGTGCTTCGCGCTTTCTACAACGTCTGTCGCCACCGCGGCTCGCTGCTCTGCAGCGGCGACGAGGGCATGTTCGAGCGCGGCCGCATCGTCTGCCCCTACCACGCCTGGACCTACGACCTCGCCGGCCGGCTCGTCGCGACGCCCCGGCGGATGCCGACGCCGGATTTCGATCCAAGGCGGTTCGCGTTGCACGAAGCGGCGTGCGCGAGCTGGGGCGGGTTCGTGTTCGTCAACCTCGCCGGCCGGCGCGCGAAGCCCCTTTCGCAATCGCTCGGTGCGGCGCCCGAGCGCTTCGCGCGATACCGCTTCGATCGCCTGCGGATCGGCAAGCGCATCGTCGCCGAGGTGCGTGCGAACTGGAAGCTTCTGTGCGAGAACTTCTCCGAGTGCTACCACTGTCCGCCGGTGCATCCGGAGCTCGTGCGCGTCGTCCGCGCCTACCGCGAAGCGGGCGCCTGGGGCCTGCGCGGGCCGGAGACGATTCCGGAGTACGCGCCCGGGGCGCGCACGCTCACGCTCGACGGAAGCGCGCGCATTCCGCCGTTTGCGGGGCTCACCGACACCGAGCGCGCAACGCTCTACGTCCCCTGGATCGTCCCGCCGGGGCTCTTTCTCAACGTGCATCCCGACTACGTCAATTCGCACATGATGCTGCCCGCGGGACCGGAGCGCGTGCGCATCGTCTACGACTGGCTGTTCGAACCCGAGCACCTTCCGCGCGGGGCCGATCTCGACCATTACACGGCGCTCTGGGAGATCACGAACGCGCAGGACGCGCGCAACTGCGAGTGGCAGCAGCAGGGCCTTGCCGCGCGCCCGTTCCGGCACGGCTGGTACGTGCCGCAGGAATTCGACTGCCTGCGATTTGCGCGCTGGGTGCGCGCCGCGCTCGGCGCCTCTACCCGCGCCCGAACGCGGCGCGCAACTCGGCGCCGTGCTCGTCGAGCGCCGGCTCGCTGAGCTCGGGGGCCGCCGGTTCGTTCGCAAAGCGAAGCGGCGTGTTGAGGTGCCGGCGCCCGAGGGTGTCCGCGAGCACCATGCCGCGAGCAAGCAGATGCGGGTCGGCGAGCGCCTCGGGCAGCGTGTTCAGCTCGCCGAAGCAGACGTCGAGCCGCGACAGGAACTCGATCCACTCGGCGCGGGTCTTCGTGCGGAAGGTCTCGCGCAGGAACGCGACGACCGGCTGCTGGTGCGGTCCAGGACCCTTTTCGCAAAGGGAGGCGAGCTCCGGCCGCCCGAGCGCGGAGAGGAGATTGCGCACGAACTTCATTTCTTGGCCGGCGAGCGCGATATGCCGGCCGTCGGCGGTGTCGTAGATCTGGTAGAACGCCGCACCGCCTGTGGTGCGCTCCTCGGTCGGCACCGGCTGGCGGTTTTCCGCGAGCGCCGGCCCCATCAGGATCTGCGCGGCCGAGACCAAGGTGTCGAGCATCGAGATGTCGAGGAAGTCGCCGCGGCCGGTCCTTTCGCGCCGCAGGAGCGCCATCAGCACGCCGGCGAGTCCCGCAAGGGCCGCGGTCATGTCGGCCACAGGCAGCGCCGGAATCGCCGGCTGCCCGTCGCGCCCGACCGACTGCGAGAGCACCCCGGCGACCGCCTCGACGCCGAGGTCGTGCGAGGGTCGGTCGCGGTAGGGGCCGTCCTGACCGAACGCGCTGATCGAGCAATAGACGAGACCCGGATTTCGCGCGGCGAGCGCCTCGTAGCCAATGCCGAGCCGCGCGGCGACGCCCGGGCGGAAGGTCTCGACGAACACGTCGGCGGTGTCGCACATCGCGAGCAGCGTCTCGCGGTCGCGCGGCTGCTTCAGGTCGAGCACGACGCTTTTCTTGCCGCGGTTGAGGCCGCGGAAATAGACCGTGCTCGGACCGTCGGCGACGCCGATGTGGCGCGTGGGGTCGCCTTCGCCCGGGGGCTCGACTTTGATCACCTCGGCGCCGTGGTCGGCCATGAGGCGCGTGAGGTACGGCCCGGGAAGAAAGCGCGAGAGGTCGACGACGCGCAGGCCGGCGAGCTTCACGCGCCTACGCCACCACGCGCACGCGGGTGCCGAGCGCATAGAGCACGTAGCCCGACACCCCGTAGGCGAAAACGAGCAGGAACAGCACCACCGCCGGACGGATCGAGACCACCGCGATCGCGGCCACCGCGGTGAGGATCACCCAGAACGGCACGCTCTTCTTGAGGTTGATCTCCTTGAAGCTGTAGAAAGGCACGTTCGACACCATGGTGATGCCGGCGTACATCGTGCACACCCAGGCGATCCACGAGATCCAGTCCGCGCGCTGGATGCCGACGTCGGCGATAACCCAGACGAGCCCGGCGACGAACGCCGCGGCCATCGGGCTCGGCAGCCCTTGGAAATAGCGCCGGTCGACGATGTCGATGTTGGTATTGAAGCGCGCAAGGCGAAGCGCCGCCCCTGCGCAGTAGACGAACGCCGCGATCCAGCCGAGCTTGCCGAGGTCCTTCATCGCCCATTCGTACATCACCAGCGCCGGCGCGACGCCGAACGAGACCATGTCGGCGAGGCTGTCGTACTCGGCGCCGAATTCGCTCTGGGTGTGGGTGAGCCGCGCGATGCGACCGTCGAGCCCGTCGAGCACCATCGCGATGTAGATCGCGATCGCCGCCACCTCGAAGCGGCCGTTCATCGCCTGCACGATGGCGAAAAAGCCGGCAAAGAGGGCGGCGGTGGTGAGGAGATTGGGAATCAGATAGATGCCGCGCCGGCGCAGCGCGCCGAAGGGCCGCGGCCGCAGCAGCGTGCGATCGCCCGGCGCTTCGCCCCCGCGCTCGGCGAGGCCGGCCTCGTCGAATTCGCCCCGCTCAGCCACGCGGCGCGAGCCTCGCGAGGATCGACTCGGTCGCGCGCACCCGGTCGCCGAGCACCGCGACCGGCTCGGCCTCGGGCGGCAGATACACGTCCACGCGCGATCCGAAGCGGATGAAGCCGTAGCGTTCGCCGCGCGACAGCGTCGCGCCCTCCTCGACGTAGCACAGGATGCGGCGCGCGACGAGCCCCGCGATCTGCACGCAGACGACGTCGGCGCCCTCGGGCGTGCGCAGCCACACGGCGTTTCTTTCGTTTTCCAGGGACGCCTTGTCGAGCGCCGCATTGAGGAACGAGCCCGGGTGATACCAGCGCGCGCGCACCGTGCCGTCCACCGGAGCGCGGTTCGAGTGCACATCGAACACGTTCATGAACACCGAGATCTTGAGCGCGTCGCGCGCGAGGTACGGATCGCGCGCCTTGCCGACGGCGACGATTCGGCCGTCGGCGGGCGAGAGCACGGCGCGCGGATCGTCCGGCACCGCGCGCGCCGGGTCGCGAAAGAACTGCAGCACGAAGAGCGTCGCGAGCCAGAACGGCGCCGCCCAGCTCCAGCCGAGCCATGCGGTGAGCCCCGCGGCGAGCGCGGCGCTCGCGGCGAGAAACGGCCAGCCTTCGCGCGCGACGATCGGATGCGGCCAGACGATCGGGCGCGCGACGCTCAGTTCTTCGAAGTGTCGACCAGGCGGTTGCGCTTGATCCACGGCATCATCTCCCGCAGGCGCGCGCCGACTTTTTCGATCTGCAGCTCCGCCGTCTGGCGCCGGCGCGACAGCAGCGTCGGCGCGCCGGCGCGGTTCTCCAGCACGAACTCCTTCGCGTACTCGCCCGACTGGATGCGCGCGAGCGCCTCGCGCATGCGCCGGCGCACGCCCTCGTCGATGATCTTCGGCCCGGTGACGTACTCGCCGTACTCGGCGTTGTTCGAGATCGAGTAGTTCATCGTGCCGATCCCGCCCTCGTACATCAGGTCGACGATCAGCTTCAGCTCGTGCAGACACTCGAAATACGCCATCTCCGGCGCATACCCCGCCTCGACCAGCGTGTCGAAGCCCGCCTTGACGAGCTCCACGCAGCCGCCGCAGAGCACCGCCTGCTCGCCGAAGAGGTCGGTCTCCGTCTCCTCGCGGAAGGTCGTCTCGATGATGCCGGCGCGCCCGCCGCCGATCGCCGCGGCGTAGGAAAGCGCCATGTCGCGCGCTTTTTTCGAGGGGTTCTGGTGCACGGCGACCAGCATCGGCGTGCCGCCGCCCGCGACGTAGGTCGAGCGCACCGTATGGCCCGGGGCCTTCGGCGCGACCATCCACACGTCGAGGTCAGCGCGCGGCTGGATGAACCCGTAGTGGATGTTGAAGCCGTGCGCGAACGCGAGCGACCCGCCCTTTTTCAGATGCGGCTCGATCCACTCCTTGTAGACCTGCGGATGATGCTCGTCCGGGAAGCAGCACCATCACGATGTCGGCGCCGGCGACCGCCTCGGGCACCTCGGCGACCTTCAGGCCCGCCTTTTTCGCCTTCTCCCAGGAGGCGCCGCCCTTTCTCAGGCCGACCGTGACCTTCACGCCGGACTCCTTGAGATTCAGCGCGTGCGCGTGACCCTGCGAACCGTAGCCGATGATCGCGACCTTGCGGCCCTTGACGAGCGAAAGGTCGGCGTCCTTGTCGTAATAGACCTTCATGCGAGCGTCTCCCTATGCCCTGAGGATGCGATTGCCGCGGCCGATGCCGCTCGTGCCGGTGCGCACCGTCTCGAGGATCGCGCCGGGCTCCAGCGCGCGGATGAAGGCGTCGAGCTTCGCCCCGTCGCCGGTCAGCTCGATCGTGTAGCTGTTGTCCGAGACGTCGATGATCCGGCCACGGAAGATGTCGGCCATACGCTTCATTTCCTCGCGCTCGCGCGGGCCGGCGCGCACCTTGATCAGCATCAGCTCGCGCTCGATGTGCTCGGCCTCCGACAGGTCCACCACCTTCACCACCTCGATCAGTTTGTTCAGCTGCTTGGTGATCTGTTCGATCACGTCGTCGGAGCCGGAGGTGACGATCGTCATGCGCGAAAGCGACGCGTCTTCGGTCGGCGCGACGGTGAGCGACTCGATGTTGTAACCGCGCGCAGAAAACAGGCCGGCGATGCGCGAGAGCGCGCCCGCCTCGTTTTCGACCAAGATCGAAATGATGTGACGCATGGGCAAAACCTTCGCGTGCGGCGGCGTCGCGGGCCGGCGCCTCGCGCCCGCCGGGACGCCGCCCGGTGTCCGTCAGAGGTCTTCGGCGAGGATCATTTCGGTGATGCCCTTACCGCCGGGCACCATCGGGTAGACGTTTTCGGCCGGATCGGTGATGAAGTCGAGGAACACGAGGTCGTTCTTGCGCGCGAGCGCCTCGCGCAGCGCCGGCTCCACGTCCTGTGGTCGCTCGATCTTCATTCCGCTGTGGCCGTAGCCTTCGGCGAGCTTGACGAAATCGGGCAACGCGTCCATGTAGGACTCGGAATAACGGTTACCGTGGAAGAACTGCTGCCACTGGCGCACCATGCCCATGTACTTGTTGTTGAGGTTCACGATCTTGATCGGCAGCCGGTACTGCTTGCAGGTGGACAGCTCCTGCAGGCACATCTGGATCGAGGACTCGCCGGTCACGCAGATCACCGTCGCGCCGGGGTTCGCCAGTTGCGCGCCCATCGCCGCCGGCAGACCGAAGCCCATCGTGCCGAGGCCGCCGGAATTGATCCAGCGGCGCGGCCGGTCGAACTTGTAGAACTGCGCCGCCCACATCTGGTGCTGGCCGACGTCGGAGGTGACGATCGCCTCGCCCTGCGTCACCTCGTAGAGCTTCTCGATCACGAACTGCGGCTTGATGATCGCGGCGCTGCGGTCGTACTTGAGGCAGTCTTTGGCGCGCCACTCGTCGATCTGCCGCCACCAGTCGGCAAGCGCCACCGGATCCGGTCGCCGCCCGTCGCGCAGCGCGGCCGCGAGCAGCTTCAGCATCTCGTCGAGCACGTCGGGGATGTTGCCGACGATCGGCACGTCCACCTTCACGCGCTTCGAGATCGACGAGGGATCGATGTCGATGTGGATGATCTTCCTCGGGTTCTGCGCGAAATGCGCCGGGTTGCCGATGACGCGGTCGTCGAAACGCGCGCCGATCGCGAGCAACACGTCGCAATGCTGCATCGCCATGTTCGCTTCGTAGGTCCCGTGCATGCCGAGCATGCCGAGGAACTGCCGGTCGGTGCCGGGATACGCCCCGAGCCCCATCAGGGTGTTCGTGCACGGAAACCCGAGCGTCTTCACGAGCTCGCGCAGCTGCGTCGACGCGTTCGAAAGGATCACGCCGCCGCCGCTGTACACCATCGGGCGGCGCGCCTCGAGGAGCAGCTGCACCGCCTTGCGGATCTGGCCCGGATGGCCCCGTTTCACCGGGTTGTACGACCGCATCGAGATCGATTCCGGGTAGTGGAACTCGCAGCGCTGCGTGGTGATGTCCTTCGGAATGTCGACGAGCACCGGTCCGGGGCGGCCGGTGGTCGCGATGTGGAACGCCTTCTTGATCGTGACCGCGAGGTCGCGCACGTCTTTCACCAGAAAGTTGTGCTTGACGCACGGACGCGTGATGCCGACGGTGTCGCACTCCTGGAACGCATCCTGGCCGATCGCGTGGGTCGGCACTTGCCCGGTGAGCACGATCATCGGGATCGAATCCATGTACGCGGTCGCAATGCCCGTCACCGCGTTGGTGACCCCCGGCCCGGACGTGACCAGGCATACGCCGATCTTGTTCGACGAGCGCGAATAGGCGTCTGCGGCGTGCGCGGCCGCCTGCTCGTGGCGCACGAGCACGTGCCGGATGCGGTCTTGCTTGAAAAGCTCGTCGTAGATCCACAGCACCGCGCCGCCCGGATAGCCGAAGACGTACTCGACGCCCTCGGCCTGCAGACAGCGCACCGACGATTTCGGCGCCGGTCAGCACCTCGGTCTTGACTCGATCCATCGCGTTCGCCGCTAAAGCCGGTTAAAGGGTTGCACGTTAACCGCTTGCTGCGCTGCGGTCAAGGCACGCCACCGAGCGGGGCGCGCCCGCTTTGGTAACATCGCCCGCGACAAAAAGAACTCCCGAGCGCGCCCGGCAAGAGAGGGACCCCTCTGGCATCCCGCAGCGAGCTATCGGCGTTTCTGCAGGACGTCGAGCGACGGGCGTTCCGGCAGGCGATGTTCGCGGTTCGCGACGAGGACGCCGCGCTCGACATCGTCCAGGACGCGATGTTGCGGCTCGCCGAACGCTACGGCGACCGGCCAGCGAGCGAGCTGCCGCCGCTCTTTCAGCGCATTCTGCAGAACGCGATCCGCGACTGGTACCGGCGTCAGCGCGCGCGCGCCCTGTGGATGACCGTTGCTCTCGTCGCTTACGCCCGGAGAGGAAGAGGAGCACGACCCGCTGGAAACTCTGCGCACGGAGGCGCTGTCGAATTCTGGAGTGCATCCAGTGGAGCAGCTGGAGAGATCGCAAGTCGTTGAAATCATTAACGAAGAAGTGGCCAAACTCCCCGCCCGTCAACGTCAGGCTTTCCTCCTGCGTTACTGGGAGGAGCTCGACGTCGCGGAGACCGCGAAGGTGATGGGCTGCTCGGAGGGTAGTGTGAAGACGCACTGCTCGCGGGCAGCGCACGCGCTTGCGGCTGCGCTCAAGGCGCGCGGTATCACGCTCTGAAGCGTCGGGAGAGCGATGAACGAGATCAGCTTCGCCCTCAAAATCCGCCAGGCCCTGAACGAGGGCACGCGTCTCAGTCCGCGCGCGCTCGCGCGGCTGCGCGAGGCACGCGAGCGGGCGCTCGCCGCGCAAAAGCCCGAACCCGCCGAGGCCCACCTGCTCGTCGCGGCCGGCGTCCTCGGACGCGCGGGCGAGCTCGGCGATTTTGCCCGTCGCGTGCTGTTGCCGCTCGTCGTGGCGCTCGCCGGTTTGGCGGGAATCTACTCGTGGCAGAAGGAACAGACCGCCGCCGAGGTGGAGGAGATCGACGCGCGGTTGCTCGCCGATGACCTGCCGATCGAGGCCTACCTCGACAAGGGGTTCGAAGCGTGGCTCAAAAAGCGCACCGGCGGCTAGCGCGCGCGCGGGCGGCGCTCGGGGCGCTCGTCGCGGCGCTCGCGCTGGCGGCCTTCGCACCGGCGCAGGCCGCCTCCGGCAAGGGCCCCGAGTGGGCCGCGCTCACCGCCGACCAGCAACGGGTCCTTGCACCGCTGCGCGAGGATTGGAACGCGCTTACGCCCGAGCAGAAGCGCAAGTGGCTCGGCATCGCGAAGCGCTACCCGGCGATGAGCGCGGAGGAGCAGCAGCGAGTGCAACGCCGCATGGAGAAATGGGCGCGTCTGAGCACCGAGGAACGCTGGAAGGCGCGCCAGCAGTACCGCAACCTCGAGAAGATCGCGCCGGAGCGGCGCGAGGAGCTGCGCCGCTACTGGGCCGAGTACCAGTCGCTTTCGCCCGAGGAGCGGCGCATGTTCGACGTGCCGCCGGTCGAGACGCGGGCGGAGGCGCGCAAGCGCCGCGCCTCGCCCGCGAAGGCGCCGCCCTCGCGCCAGTACGCCGTTCCGCCCTACCCCTGATTTCGCGTGCCGGTCGGTCCGACGCCGAGCCTTGCGCGGCGCCTGGCGAGCATGCTCTATGAGGCGCTGCTGCTCGCCGCGATCGCGTTCGTCGCCACTTCGGTATTCCAGCTCGCCGCCGGAACGCCGCACATCGACGGCTGGCGACGGCTGCTGCTGCAGGCGTTCCTGCTGCTCGTCTTCGCCGCCTATTTTCTGTGGTGCTGGCTGCGGGGCGGCCAGACGCTCGCGATGAAAGCCTGGCGCATCCGTCTGGTCGCCCCAGGCCATGAGCGCCTGCCGCCGGCGCGCGCGTTCGTGCGTTTTGCCTGTGCGAGCGCGTGGGTCGGGGCGTTTCTCGCCTCGCTCGCCGCCGCCCTCGCGTATCGCGCGCCGCTGCTCGCGCTCGCCGCGTTCGCGATCGCCGGCGTCGGCCTCGGCTGGGCGCTCGTCGACCGCGACGGTCAGTTCCTGCACGACCGGCTCGCGGGAACGCGCCTCGAGCTGGTCGCGCGCCCCGACGCGCGCGCGCCGCAGCCGCAAACGCCCGCCGGTCCCGCCGGTTGACGGCGGCGGCCGCGCCTGCGGCGCGGTTTCAGCGCGCAAGCAACGCAGCCCGCAGCCGCACCCACACCGGCCGGACCCGCTCGATCCACCACATCATCAGCGCCGCGGTGGCGAGAAACAGGGCGCCGGGCAGCGCCGCCGCCGCGAAGGGGCGGCCAGCGCTGGATCAGGCCGACGTGCGAAAGCAATCCGTTCAGCATGTGGAACGCGATCCCCAGCATGATGCCGAGGAACACCTTCAAGCCGACCATCCCGGAGCGCGCGTGCAGGTACGCGAACGGCAGCGCGAGCGCCATCATGACGAACGCGGCAAGCGGATAGAAGAGCTTTTTCCAGAGCGCGATCTCGTAGCGCTCGGTCTTCTGGCGGTTGTCGGCGAGGTGCCGGATGTACTTGGCGAGCGTCCACGCCGACATGCGCTCGGGATGCACGATCAGCACGCGCAGCATGTCCGGGGTGACCGCCGAGCGCCATTCGAGCGAGGCGAGGCGCGCGACCCGCGGTCCGTCGTCTTCGAGACGCGTCTGCACCACCTCGTCCAGTCGCCACAAGCCCTCGCCCGCGTAGAGCGCGCGCCGCGCCTCGCTCACCGCGCGCAGCCGCCGCGCGCCGTCGAATTCGTAGATCCGTACCCCCTTCAGCGCCGCCGGATCGCGCGCCTCGCGCACGTTGATGAAGGTCTGGCCGTCCTTGAACCAGAGACCGGACTCGAGCCCCTGGCCGATCAGGGAATGCATCGCGCGCATGCGGGTCTGCTGCGCGGCCTGCTCGGTATGGGGCGCGATCCACTCGCCGATCGCGAACGTCGCCGCCGCAAACGCGACGCCGATCTTCGCCAGCGCGCGCGCCGCGCGAGACGGCGAGAGCCCCGCCGCGCGCATCGCGGTGTATTCCGAGTTGCTCGACAGGTGCGCGAGCACGTAGAGCGTGCCGATCAGCACCGCGACCGGCATCAGCTCGTAGGCGTGCCCCGGCACCCACAGCGCGACCACGAGGAAGATCTCGCGCAGGTGATAGGCGCCGTGGCCGAGGTCCTTCAGCTCGCCGATCAGGTCGAAGAACGCGAACAGCGCGAGAAAGCCGGCGAGCACGAACGCCACCGCGCCGAGGATCTGGCGCGCGAGATACCGCTCGAGCGTCGGCAAGCGGCTCACCGGCGCCAGCGCAGCCGCAGCGGCGCCGCGCGCCAGGCGAACAGGGCGGCAAGGACCGCGAGCATCGCGCCGTGGACGAGCCACACCCCGAGCGCAAACTCGAGCTTGCCCTGCGCGACACGCGCCTGGCTCACCGACAGCAGGTTCGAGTAGGTCATGTACACGAGCAGCGCAAAGAGCAGGTTGATCGAGCGGCCCGCGCGGGGATTGACGTACGCGAGCGGGATCGCGAGCAACGCCAGCACGAGCGCCGACACCGGAACGCCGACGCGCCAGAGGAGCTCGCCGAGGTTCTGCGGCGTCGGGCGGGCAATGAGCGCCGCGGTCGAGAGGCTGCGCGCGCTCGCCTCGGGCTGCGGGCCCTCGCGCGCCTCGATGCGCAGCGCGTAGCGGTCGAACTCCATCACGCGGAAGTCGGCCGCGCCGGGCGTACCCTCGTAGCGCCGCCCGTCGATCAACACGAGAAACCGGTCGCCGTTCGGCGCGGTCTCGGTCCAGGCGCGCGCGCTCATCATGACGCCGCTGCGGCCGTGCTGCACGCTGTTTACGAACACGTTGCGCACCGTGCCCGGCTCGGCGGCCGCCTCGACGAAATAGACGCGCGCCCGGCTGCGCGACTCGGCGAAGGCCCCGGGCTCGACGCGCGAGACCTCGTCGCGCGCCTCCAGGCGCGCGCGGTACTCGTCGCTGCGCGCCGCCGCCCAGGGCGAGATGAACATCGCGAGCGCCGCGATCACCGCCACGAGCGGCGCGGCGAACACGAGCACCGGCCGCACCCACGCCGAGGGCGCGAGCCCTGCGCCGAACCAGATCACCATCTCGGAGTCGCGGAACGCGCGCGTGAGCGCGAGCAGCACCGCGATGAACAGCGCGAGCGACAGCAGCACCGGCAGCACGTAGAGCGCAAAAAAGCCGAGGAACGCGAGCACCGCGTCCGACGGCAGCTTGCCGCTGGCGGCCTGCCCGAGCAGGCGCACGAGCCGCATGGTGAGCGCGATGAGGAACAAAGCGACGAACGTCGCCGCGGCGAGGTTCGCCATCTCGCGCAGCAGCGCGCGCTGGAAGATCATCGCGACCTGCGACCGGGCGCGCAACCGCGCGGGATCATGCGATCATTCGCCCCTCGGAAACGAGTTCGCGAGGAGACGACGGTGGAATGTAGCATAAGAACGGCGGCGCCGGAGTCGGTGAAAACCGCATGCCTCGTGCTCGGCGTGCACGGCACGGCGCTCGGCGAGGCGGCGCGCCGCGCCGACCGCGTCGCCGGCGGGCTGCTCGCGCGCATCGTCGCGCAGGGCGACCTCGGCGCGAAGGCCGGCGCGACCGCGCTCGTTCACCGCCCGCCGGGTCTTGCCGCCGAACGGGTGCTCCTCGTTTCGCTCGGCGAGCGCACCGATTACGGCGTGCGCGCGATGCGCGAGGCGCTGCGCGGCGCGGCGCAGGCCCTTGCCGGGCTGGGCGCGCGCGACGCGACGCTGTTCGTCGAGGACTTCGCGATCGCCGATCGCGGCCTCGAGGACGCGGTGCGCCACGCGGTGCTCGTCGCGCGCGAGGCGTTCTATCGCTTCGACGAGTTGAAGACCGAGAAGAAGGCGCCGGCGCCGAAGCTCGCGACGCTTGCGCTCGCGCTCGCGGCCGCGCCGCGCGTGCCGGCGAGCGCGCGCGCGGCGCTCGAGGAGGCGACGGCCGCCGCCGATGGGGCCGACCTCGCGCGCCGGCTCGGCAACCTGCCCGCGAACATCCTTACCCCGGCGCGGCTCGCCGAGGAAGCGCAGCGGGTCGCGCGCCGCCACCGCCTCCGCGTGCGCGTGCTCGAGCGTCGCCACATGGCGCGCCTTGGCATGGGCGCGCTGCTTGCGGTGACGCGGGGCTCGCACCAGCCGCCGAAGCTGATCGTGCTGCGCTACCGCGGCGCCGCGCGGCGCGCGAAGCCGCTCGTCCTGATCGGCAAGGGCATCACCTTCGACACCGGCGGCATCTCGCTCAAGCCCGCGGCCGAGATGGACGAGATGAAATTCGACATGTCGGGCGCGGGCAGCGTCCTCGGCGCGATCGCCGCGCTCGCGCAGCTCCGCGCCCCGCTCGATGTCGTCGGCCTGATTCCGGCCTGCGAAAACATGCCCGGCGGCTCGGCGACGCGCCCGGGCGACGTGGTAAAGACGATGTCGGGCCAGACGGTCGAGATCCTAAACACCGACGCCGAGGGGCGTCTCATTCTGTGCGACGCGCTCGCCTACGCCGAGCGCTTCGCGCCCGCGGCGGTGGTCGACGTCGCGACGCTGACCGGCGCGTGCGTGATCGCGCTCGGTCATGTCGCGAGCGGCTTGTTCGCGAACGACGATCGCCTCGCCGAGACGATCGAGCGCGCGGGCGAGGAAACGTGGGACCGGGTCTGGCGGCTGCCGCTGTGGGAGGACTACGAGGAGCAGCTGCGCTCGAACTTCGCCGATGTCGCGAACGTCGGCGGCCGGCCGGCGGGGGCGGTGACCGCCGCCTGTTTCCTGTCGCGCTTCGCGAAAAAATATCGCTGGGCGCACCTGGACATCGCCGGCACTGCCTGGCGCAGCGGCCGCGAGAAAGGCTCGACCGGGCGGCCGGTGCCCCTTCTCGTGCGATTCGCGCTGCGCTACGCGGAGCAGCTATGACGACGGTCGATTTCTACATCAACGTCGCCGACCGCGAGCGCACCGCCTGCCGGCTCGCCGGCAAGGCGGCGGCGCAGGGGCGGCGCATGTTCGTGCTCGTGGCCGACCCGGCGGCGGCCGAGCGGCTCGATCGGCTGCTGTGGACCTGGCCAGCGACCGCGTTCGTGCCGCACTGCATGGACGCCGATCCGCTTGCGCCCGAAACCCCGGTGCTGATCGGGCTGCAACCCCAAGCGGCACCGGAGGGCGCGGTGCTGCTCAACCTCTCTGGCGCGTGTCCGCCGGGGTTCGAGCGCTACGAGCGCGTGCTGGAGATCGTCTCGACCGACGAAGAGGACCGGCGGCTCGCGCGCGCGCGCTACGCGCGCTACCGCGAGCACGGCTGCGCGATCCGCACCCACGACCTCGGCGCAAAGAGCGGCGCATGAGCGAGGCGAACGCGCAAGTCCCGATGCCGACGCGCGAAACGAACCCGCTCGTTCGCCGCGTCGACGAGTTGCTGCGAAGCCGCGCCGAGGCGAGCGCGGACGCGCCGCTGCTCACCGAAGTCGTCGAACCCGAGGCGGGCCTGGGGTACGGCGCGAGCTCGCCGACGACGCGTGCGCTCCGCGGCGGACCTCGAGCGCGCGCTGCTCGCGCGCCTTGCGCCCGAGCTCGACCGGCGGCTCGCGCTGCTTCGCGCCGAGCTGGAAACCGCGCTGCGCCGCGCGGTACAGGAGGCGGTCGCCGCGGCGCTTGCCGCTCGGGCCGCCCGCCCCGGTGGGAGCGAAGCCCGATGACGCTCGCCAAAAGCTTCGATCCGAAAGCGATCGAGGCGCGCTGGTACGAGCGCTGGGAGCGCGCCGGCTACTTCGGCGCGAGCGCCGACTCGCCGAAGCCGCCCTACTGCATCCAGCTTCCGCCGCCGAACGTCACCGGCACGCTGCACATGGGGCACGCGTTCCAGCAGACGCTGATGGACGCGCTCGTGCGGCTTCACCGCATGCGCGGGTTCAACGCCAACTGGGTGATGGGCACCGATCACGCCGGCATCGCCACGCAGATCGTGGTCGAGCGCCAGCTCGAGGCCGAGGGCACCTCGCGGCGCGCGCTCGGACGCGAGAAGTTCCTCGCGCGCGTCTGGCAGTGGAAGCAGCACTCCGGCGCGACGATCACGCGCCAGATGCGGCGCCTCGGCGCCTCGGGCAACTGGACGTACGCGGACGCCGAGGGCGCGCGCGCCGGCTATTTCACGATGGATGCGCGCATGTCGCGCGCGGTGGTCGAAGTGTTCGTCCGCCTCTACGACGAAGGGCTCATTTACCGGGGCAAGCGGCTGGTCAACTGGGATCCGGTGCTCGGCACCGCGGTCTCGGACCTGGAGGTGGACACCGAGGAGGAAGACGGGCGGCTGTGGGAGATCCGCTACCCGGGCGACGGGTTCTCGCTCGTCGTCGCCACGACGCGCCCCGAGACGATGCTCGGCGACGTCGCGGTCGCCGTTCACCCGGAGGACGAGCGCTACCGTCGTTTCGTCGGCAAGGCGGTCGAGCTTCCGCTCACCGGGCGGCGCATTCCGGTGATCGCCGACCCCTTCGTCGATCCCGCGTTCGGCACTGGCTGCGTCAAGGTGACCCCGGCGCACGATTTCGCCGACTATGCGGTCGGCGAGCGCCACCGCCTGCCGCTCGTTCAGATCATGGACCTCGAGGGGAAAATCACCGGCGGCACCTGCTACGACGGGCTCGACCGGTTCGAGGCGCGCAAGCGCATCGTCGAGGACCTGCGCGCGCGGGGGCTGCTCGTCTCGGAAAAGCCCTATCGCCTGCGCGTGCCGCGCTCCGGGCGCACCGGGGTGGTGGTCGAGCCGATGCTCACCGACCAGTGGTTCGTGCGCGCGGCGCCGCTCGCCAAGCCCGCGCTCGAGGCCGTCGCGCGCGGCGACATCCGGTTCTTTCCCGAACACTGGGCGGCGACCTACAACCGCTGGCTCGAGAACATCCAGGACTGGTGCATCTCGCGCCAGCTCTGGTGGGGTCACCAGATTCCGGCGTGGTACGACGCCGAAGGCAACGTCTATGTGGCGCGCAGCGAGGCAGAAGCGCGCCGGCTTGCGGGCGGTGCGCCGCTTGCGCGCGACGAGGACGTGCTCGACACCTGGTTTTCCTCGGCGCTCGTGCCCTTCTCCTCGCTCGGCTGGCCGGAGAAGACGAAAGACCTCGAGGTGTTCCTGCCTTCCTCGGTGCTCGTCACCGGCTTCGACATCATCTTCTTCTGGGTCGCGCGGATGGTGATGATGACGCTGCACTTCACCGGCAAAGTCCCCTTCCGGCACGTCTATATCAACGCCATCGTGCGCGACGCCGAAGGGCAGAAGATGTCGAAGTCGAAGGGCAACACGCTCGATCCGCTCGACCTGATCGACGGCATCACGCTCGAGGCGCTCGTCGAAAAATCCACCGTCGGACTGCTTCGGCCCGAGCACAAGGCGAGAATCGAACGCTACGTGCGCGCGCACTTCCCCGACGGAATCCCGGCGTTCGGAGCCGACGCCCTGCGCTTCACGTTCGCCGCGCTCGCGAGCTTTTCGCGCACGCTCAACTTCGACCTGCGCCGCTGCGAGGGCTATCGAAACTTCTGCAACAAGCTGTGGAACGCGGCGCGCTTCGTGCTCCTCAACTGCGAAGGCCGCGACTGCGGCGTCGATCCGGCGGCGCCGCTCGAGCGCTCGGTCTGGGACCGCTGGATCGCGAGCGCCTTCGAGCGCACCCGCGCGGCGGTGGACGAGGCTTTCGCCGGCTACCGGTTCGACCATGCCGCCGCGGCGATCTACCGCTTCGTCTGGGACGAGTACTGCGACTGGTACCTGGAAGTCGCGAAGGCACAGCTCGCCGCCGGCGGCGAGGCGGCGCAGCGCGCGACCCGTCGCACGCTCGTCGAGGTGCTCGAGGCGGCGCTGCGGCTTGCGCACCCGATCATCCCCTTCATCACCGAGGAGCTGTGGCAGGCGATCGCGCCGCTCGCCGGAAAGAAAGGCGAGACGATCATGCTCGCGCCCTGGCCGCAGGCCGATCGCGCACGCATTGACGAAGCGGCCGAACGCGAGGTGGCGCTCGCAAAAGAGGTGGTCGCCGCCGCGCGCCACCTGAGGAGCGAAATGAAGGTGCCGCCGAGCGCGCGCGTCGCGTTTCTCGTCACCGGCGAGCCCTCGTCGGCGACCGCGATCGCGATGCGGGCGCTTGCGCGCGCCGCGACGCTCGAAGCGGTCACCGAGCTGCCCGACGCGGGTGCGCCGGTCGCGGTCGCCGGTCCCCATCGCCTAATGGCGCGGCTCGAGTTCGATGTGCGCGCCGAGCGCGAGCGGCTTTCGCGCGAGATCGCGCGGCTGGAGGCCGAGATCGCGCGCTCGCGCGCGAAACTCGCGAACGCCGCCTTCGTCGAGCGCGCGCCGGCGGCGGTGGTCGCCGAGGAGCGCGCCCGGCTCGCGCGTGCCGAGGCGAGCCTCGCGCAGCTTCGGCCGCAGCTCGCAAAGCTCGCCGCGTCCGACTAGGGCAGCCGCCCGACGTCAGCGGGCAAACGCCGGCTCCGGCGCCGCCGCGGCGATCGCCGCGCGCTCCTCCGCGCTCGCCCAGGAGTTGTCGAACTGCCAGCCGTGCTGCGCTTCGAGCCGGGTGCGGATCAGGGTCTCGAGCGCGCGGGGATCGATCGCCGCGCACGGCGGCCGCGCCGCGAGGCTCGCCGAGGCGACCACGCATGCGCCGATGCGCGCGGCGGCGGCGCGCGCCGCCGGCGTCCCGTGCACCCACAGCTCGGCGGCGCCCGCCCAGCCGTGCGCCCCGAGCGCGCGCCAGGCTGCGAGCACCGGTGCGAGCACCCAGGACGTCCAGCGCGAGGCGCGGCCCGGCGCAAGGCGCGCCGGCGCAATCAGCGCGAAGACCAGCCCGTCTTCCTCGGCGCGCACGAGATCGCTCTCGACGGGCGCGGCTGCGCGCGCCCAGACGGCGATCGGCGCGGCGCGCGGCGACTGCGCCGCCGCAAGGCCGGCGAGCGCCGCGAGAAGTTCGCGCGCGCCGACGCTGCCCATCCGGATCCAGCGTGCGCCGATCGCCATTTGCCGCTATCGCGCTCTTGCGTCGATCTTCATGTCCGGCGACTGTAGCACGTCCAAACGCCCTGTCCGAGCCGGTCGCGCCGGGTACAATTCCGCCCCTTCATGAATCCGGCGACCGTCGTCTGCCTCGACCTCGAAGGCGTGCTCGTTCCCGAGATCTGGATCGAGGTCGCGCGCGCGACCGGTATTGCGGCGCTTGCGCGCACCACGCGCGACGAGCCCGATTACGACAGGCTGATGCGCGAGCGGCTCGCGCAGCTCGCCGCGGCGCGGCTCGGCCTGCGCGACATCCAGGCGATCGTCGCCGGCATGGCGCCGCTTGCGGGCGCGCGCGAGTTTCTCGACGCGTTGCGTGCCGAAGCGCAGGTGGTGATCCTGTCAGACACGTTCTACGAGTTCGCGCGTCCGCTGTTGGCGCAGCTCGGCTGGCCGACGCTGTTTTGCCACCGGCTGGAGGTGGACGAGGCCGGCGCGATCCGCGGCTATCGGCTGCGGCTGCCGGACCAGAAGCGCCGCGCGGTCGAGGCGCTGCGCGGGCTCAATTTTCGCGTCGTCGCTGCGGGCGACTCGTTCAACGACGTAACGATGCTCGCCGCCGCCGACGCCGGCATCCTCTTTCGCCCGGCGCCCGGCGTCGCGCGCCAGTACCCGCAGTTTCCGGTCGCATCCGATTACGCAACGCTCGACGCGGCGATCCGCGCCGCCGCCGGTTGACGCTGCCGGCACTTCGCTCTAGCCCGGCGCAGGCGGCGGGATGGGCGCTCGCCGCGGCTCCAGCCTGCCGGCGACCGGCACCCGGCGCCCCTTCGCGTACATGCGCTGCCGGTAGCCGGAAAACGCGACGATCCTCCGCGCGATCGCCCGCGTCGCCAACTCAGTCCGATGGCTGCGGGGGCACGCGCTGCCAGCCGCCCGGGCAATGGCGAACGTACGGGTAATAGGCGCGCGCCTGCGGGCAGTAGTAGTACCACCACGAATCGCCCGCCGCCGCGCGATCGGCGTCGCGCGCGACGTACACCGGCGCGGTCGCCACCCACCCGCGCGGCGGCGGGTGGAGCACGACGTAGCGCGGCGGCGGAGGAGGAATCCACCTATACACGACCACCGGCGTGCCGATCACGACGCGTATCCGGACGTGCCCGTGGTGTCGTCCGTGCGCGAGCGCCGTCGTCGTCGCGAAGACCGACGATGCGAGCGCCGCCGCGAGAATCGCCGTCCTTCGCATGCTGGCATTCGGCCAGAAAATCGCAGCGCCGGGTGTTTCAGATTGTTACCGCACGTTGCCGCCCGGCGCAGGCGGTCGCGCGCCGGTTGCTAGAATCGGCGATCGGGGCGATGAGCAGACCGACATCAGTCGCCGAGGACCGCTGGCTTGCGCTCGTCGCTACGCTCCCGGCGGAGGCGCCGGCGCTGCGCATGCGCGTTCTGCGCACGCTCGAAGCGCTCGGTGCGGCGGTGCTGCGCGACGGCGTGTACCTGCTGCCCGACAGCGCCCCCGGGCGCGAGGGGCTTTCGCACCTCGCCGACTACGTCGCGAAAAACGGTGGCAACGCGCACGTGTTTCGGGCGACGGCGCTCGGCGCCGCGCGGACGGGCGCGTTGCGCGGCTTGTTCGATCGCTCGGCGCGCTACGACGAACTGGTCAAGGTGATCGAAAGCCTGCGCGTCGGCTTCGGCGTCGCCGATCCGGGCGCGCTCGCGCGCGTGCTGGCCGCCAAGCGGCGCGAGCTGGAGGCGATCGTCGCGCTCGACTTCTTCCCGAGCGAAGCGCGCGCGCCGAGCGCGTGCTCGCGCAGACCGAAGCGCAGGTGCGCCGGCTTCTTTTTCCGCAGCAGGCGGGCGGTGCGTCGCCGGGCGCCGCCGCCGACGCACCGCCGCTCGGGCGCGTACGGGCGACGCGCCTGCCGCTCTGGGCCGACCGCCTGGCGAGCGCCTGGCTCGTGCGCCGCTTCATCGACCCGGAGGCGGTGCTGCGCTGGCTGGACAAGGGCGAGCCGTGCCCTGCGGAGGCGATCGGTTTCACCTTCGACGGCGCGCGCTTCGCGAACAGCGCTGCGCGTGTCACGTTCGAGGAGCTGCTCGTGCACTTCGGGTTGGAGAAAAACGCCGCGCTCGCGCGCATCGGCGCGATCGTGCATTTTCTCGAAGTGAAGGGCGCGGAGGTGCCCGAGGCCGCCGGCGTGCAGACGCTGCTGCAAGGGGCACAGCGGCGCGCGAGGACGAGCGACCAGTTTCTCGCCGAAGCGGAGAAGACCTTCGACCTGCTCTACGAGGCCTTCGACTCGAAGGCCTGATCTAGGGACGGCGCGCCGCCTTCAGCTCCTCGGCGTGCTCGGCGCGCAGCGCCTTGAGACGCGCCTCGACCACCGACTGCTCGTAGAAGTCGCCGTCGCCGGCGTTTGCGGCGAGCTCCAGCTGCTCGATCGCGGCCGGAAGACTGCCGAGCAGCAGGTAATACTCGGCCTGCGCCTGGTGCGCGAGGAGCCGGCGCCCGAGGGCCGCGAATGAGCGCGCGCGCGCCTGATGCAAGCGCGCGTCGCGCGGATACTGGCGCAGCGCCTCGGCCGCCGCCGCGACCGCTTCGCCGTGGCGGTCGAGCTGCTGCAGCAGCTCGATCGTCGCGTACAGCACCGGCCTGCGCTGAGGGTAGCGCGCGAGCGCCGCGCGGAGCAGCCCGAGCGCCCCTTCGGCGTCGCCGGCCGCCGCGCGCGCGCGCGCTTCCAGCGTCTCGACCATCCAGCTCGCGGCGCCGGCGGCGCGCAGGCGCGCGATCTCCGCGAGCGCGCCGTGCGCGTCGCCCGAGCGCACGCGCGCCTGCGCGAGCCCGTAGCGCGCCGCCGCCTCGCTCGCATGCCGGCCCTCGCGAAGCAGCGCGGCGAACCACGCGACCGCCTCGCCCGGCTCGCCGGCGTCGGCCCGGATCTTGGCGCGCACGAGCGGATACTCCGCGCTGTCCACGTACTGGCGGTACGGGTGCGACGCGGCGCGCCCCTGCGCGTCCGCGATGCGCTCGGTCGTGATCGGGTGCGTGCGCAACCAGCTCGGCAGCGCCGGATTCTCCGCAAGCCGCGCGTAACGCTGCATCTTCTCGAAGAACGCCGGCATCGCCCGCACGTCGAAGCCGGCGGCGGCGAGCGTCTGAAAGCCGATGCGGTCGGCTTCGCGCTCGAAATCGCGCGAATAGCCGAGGCTCGCCTGGACCGCGACGCCCTGCGCCGCGGTCGCCAGCCCGCTCGCGAGGTCCGGACGCGAGCGCCCGAGCAGGATCGCGACCGCGAGCGCCGCAAGCGTCGGCAGCTGCGCCTGCCGCTCGGCCGCGAGCAGCCGCGCGATGTGCCGCTGCGTGACGTGCGCCATTTCGTGCGCGAGGACCGAAGCGATTTCCGACTCGCTCTCGGAGGCGGCGATGAGACCGGTATGCACGCCGATGAAACCGCCGGGCAGCGCGAACGCGTTGATCGACGTATCGCGAACGACGAAGAATTCGAAGTCGCGGCGTGCGCCCGGCGCCGCGGCCGCGAGCCGCGCTCCGAGCCCGCTCACGTACTCGACGATCTCGGGGTCGTCGAGCCACGCGGGGTCGCGCAGCCGCAGCTCGCGCACGATCGTCTCGCCGATGCGCCGCTCGACGTGCGGGGGCAGTTCCGCGGCGGCCGGATCGCCCAGCTCGGGCAGCGTCTGCGCGGTCGCGCCCGGCACGAGCAGCGCCGCGGCGAGCGGCAGGAGCGCAAGACGCGTCATGGACCTATGATACCGTTCGCATTCTGCGAGTTCCCCCGGAGAGCGCCTTGGCACGTCGCCTTTCGCCGAAGCTCACGCACTTCGACCGGCAGGGTCGTGCGCGCATGGTGGACGTCGGCCGAAAGCCCGAGACGCACCGCGTCGCGATCGCCTCCGGCCGCATCGCGATGCGGCCGGCGACCTTCCGCATGGTGCTCGAAGGCAGCGCCGAGAAAGGCGACGTGCTCGGGGTCGCGCGCCTTGCGGCGATCCAGGCCGCCAAGCGCACCGCCGAGCTCATCCCGCTCGCGCACCCGCTCGCGCTCACGCGCGTCGCGGCGGAGTTCGAACCCGACGCCGCCGCGAGCGCGATCACGCTCGTCGTCACCGTCGAATGCCGCGGCCGGACCGGCGTCGAGATGGAAGCGCTCACCGCGGTCGCGGTCGGGCTGCTCGCGATCTACGATATGGTGAAGGCGGTCGACCGCGGCATGACGATCGGCGAGATCCGCCTGGAGGAAAAGCGCGGCGGCCGCTCGGGTCACTGGCGCCGCCGCGCGGCGCAGCGCTGAGCGCCGGACCGTGCGGCGCACGATCGCGACGCTCGCCGCGCTCGCCGTGCTCGCGGCGGCGGCCGCCGGCGGCTGGCTGTGGTACCGGGAGCGCGCAGCCGGCGCCGAGACCCGCTATCGCCTCGCGCGCGTCGAGCGCGGTCCGCTGCACGCGGTGGTGGTCGCGAGCGGCACGCTCGCCGCGGTCAGCACGGTGCAGGTCGGCTCGCAGATCAGCGGGCAGATCCAGGAGGTGTTCGCCGACTTCAATACGCCGGTGAAAAAGGGCCAGGTGATCGCGCGCATCGATCCGGCGACGTTCGAGCTGCGCGTCAATCAGGCGCGCGCCGATCTCGACGCCGCGCTGAGCGCGGTGACCGTCGCGCAGTCGGCGCTCGCCGCGCAGCGCGCAGAGCGCGGTCGCATCGCGGTCAATCTCGCCGACGCGGAGCGCGACTTCGCGCGCAAGAAGACGCTCGTCGAGAAAAACTTCATCTCGCCGGCGGAACTCGACCGGGCGCGCACGTTGCTCGAGGCGACGCGCGAACAGCTGAAGGCGGTCGAAGCGCAGATCCGCGTGGCCGAAGCGCAGGTCGAGAGCGCGCGCGCCGCGGTCAAGCAGCGCGAGGCGCTGCTGCGGCAGGCCGAGGTGGACCTCGAACGCACCATCATCCGCGCACCGGTCGACGGAACCGTGATCCTTCGGAACGTCGATGCCGGCCAGACCGTAGCGGCGAGCCTGCAGGCGCCGGTTCTGTTCACGATCGCGCGCGACCTGAGGGACATGCAGGTCGAGGCGGCGATCGACGAAGCCGACGTCGGGCGGCTGCGCGTCGGCCAGACGGCGACCTTCACGGTGGATGCGTTTCCGGGCCGCAGCTTCTCGGGCAGCATCGTTCAGGTGCGAAAGTCCCCGCAGACGGTGCAGAACGTCGTAACCTACACCGCGGTGATCTCGGCCGCGAACCCGGACCTCGCGCTGCTTCCCGGCATGACCGCGAACGTGCGCGTGGTGGTCGACAGCCGGGACGACGTACTGAAGGTGCCGAACGCGGCGCTGCGCTTCCGGCCGCCGGGCGCTGCGCCGGAAGCGACGGCGGCCGCGGCGCCGGCGCAGCAGGCCGGGGGCGCGGCGCTCCAGCGGTTCCGGCACCGGCTTGTCGATGAGCTGAAACCCGACGAGGCGCAAAAGGCCCGGCTGGAGGCGATCTTCGAGGAGGCGCGTCAGAAGCTCGCGCAGGTGCGCGACCTCGCCGGCGAGGCGGAGCGCCGCCGCCAGGTCGAGCGGGTACGGGCCGAAATGCGGGCGCGTATCGCCGAGATCCTCACCGCGGCGCAAAAGCCGATCTACGAGCGGCTGCTCGCGGAACTGGGCGCGCGCGGTGCCGCCGCCGGGCGCGTCTGGGTCCCCGGGCCGGATGGCCGGCCGCGCGCGGTCGAAGTGCGCACCGGTCTCACCGACGGCACCGCGACCGAGATCGTCGAAGGACCGCTCAAGGAAGGCGACGAAGTCATCGTCGGCACCGTCGAGCCGGCGCCGGCGGCGAAAAAGACGACCGTGCCGGGGCCACGGCTGTTCTGATGTCGGCGGCGCTCGTCCGAACGCGCGATCTCGCGAAGATCTACCGCGTCGGCGGCGCGGCCGGCGGCGTCGAGATCCGCGCGCTGGACGGCGTCAGCGTGGAGGTGGCGCGCGGCGAGTTCACGGCCGTGATGGGCCCGTCGGGATCGGGCAAGTCGACGTTCATGAACCTCGTCGGCTGCCTCGACCGCCCGACTTCGGGCGGATACTGGCTCGACGGCCGCGATGTGGCCGCCCTCTCGGACGACGAACTCGCCGCGCTGCGCAACCGTACGATCGGCTTCGTGTTCCAGAACTTCAACCTGCTCGGGCGCGCGAGCGCGCTGGAAAACGTCGAGCTGCCGCTCGTCTACGCGGGCGTGCGCGCGCGCGAGCGCCGGCGCCGCGCGCTCGAGATGCTCGAGCGGGTCGGACTCGCCGAGCGGGCGGCGCACCTGCCGGCGCAGCTCTCCGGCGGGCAGCAGCAGCGGGTGGCGATCGCGCGCGCGCTGGTGATGCGCCCGCTGCTCGTACTTGCCGATGAACCGACCGGCGCGCTCGATTCGCACACCAGCCTCGAGATCATGGCGCTTCTTCAGTCGCTCAACCGCGAAGGGCTGACGGTGCTTCTCGTCACTCACGAGCCTGAGGTCGCGCGCTTTGCGCGGCGGATCCTGCGCTTTCGCGACGGACGCGTGATCGCCGACGAAGCGAACGCGAGCGTCGGCGACGCCGCGCGGTTCCTTGCGGCGCACGGGGCGCCGGCATGAGCGCGATCGCGCTCCTTCGGGTGGCGATGCGTTCGCTCGCGGCGAACAAGCTGCGCAGCGCGCTCACCATGCTCGGGATCGTGATCGGCGTCGCGGCGGTGATCGTGATGCTCGCGGTCGGCGCCGGCGCGCGCGCGCGGGTCGAGGAGCAGATCCGCTCGCTCGGTTCCAACCTGCTGCTCGTGGTGTCCGGCGCGACGACCGCAGGCGGTGTGCGCCTCGGCTTCGGTTCGAACCCGACCCTCACCGAGGAGGATGCGGCGGCGATCACGCGCGAGGTTCCCGGGGCGCTCGCCGCGCCGGCGCTGCGCGGCTCGGCCCAGATCGTGTGGGGCAACCAGAACTGGTCGACCGCGGTCTTCGGCGTGACCCCGGACTACTTCGAAGTGCGCGAGTGGCCGCTCGCCGCCGGGCGCCTGTTCGACGCCGCCGACATGGCCGGCGCCGCCAAGGTATGCCTGCTCGGGCAAACGGTCGTGCGCCAGCTCTTCGGCGGCGCCGATCCGCTCGATCAGGTGATCCGCGTGCGCCGCGTGCCCTGCACCGTGATCGGCGTGCTGGAAGTGAAGGGCCAGAGCCTGATGGGCACCGACCAGGACGACCTGGTGCTGATGCCGATCTCGACGGCGCGCAAGCGCGTGCTCGGCGTGCCGGCGCAGGCGCGTCAGAGGAGCGTCGGCACGATCTGGGTGCGCGTCGGCGAGGGCCGCGACATGAAGCAGGTCGAGGAGGAGGTGCGCGCGCTGCTGCGCCAGCGCCACCGCCTGCAGCCCGGCCAGGACGACGACTTTTCCATCCGCAACCTGGAGGAGGTCGCCGCGGCGCAGGAGGCCTCCAGCCGGGTGCTCGCGCTGCTCCTTGCGGCGGTCGCGTCGGTCTCGCTCGTCGTGGGCGGCATCGGCATCATGAACATCATGCTGGTGTCGGTGACCGAGCGCACGCGCGAGATCGGCGTGCGCCGCGCGGTCGGCGCGCGCACGCGCGACATCCTCGGCCAGTTCCTCGTCGAGGCGGTGACGCTGGCGCTCATCGGCGGGCTGGCCGGCATCGCGCTCGGCGTCGGCGCGGCCCTCGCCGTCGGCCATATTGCCGGCTGGCGGATCCTGTTCGCGCCCGAGGCGATCGCGCTCGCGGTGGTGTTCGCCGGCGCGGTCGGCGTGTTCTTCGGCTGGTATCCGGCGCGCCGCGCCGCGCGCCTCGACCCGGTCGAGGCGCTGAGGTTCGAGTGAGGCCGGCGCCGCGCAGCGCCTGCGCTACACTCGCGAGGGGGCCGATGGCCGACGCGCCGACACCGCAGACGCGCGACTTCACCGCGCCGATCCTCTGGCTGTGGCAGGCCGGGCTTCGCTTCGGCGGTGCGATCGACGTCGGCTGCGCGGAAGGCTATTTTGCGCTCGCGCTCGCTGAACTCGGGCCGCTGCGCGCCGCCGCGATCCTCAACGTGGATGCGCAGGAAGAATTCCGCGCGCCGCTCGCAGCGATTCGAGAGGCGATCGGCGGGCACTACCGAATCTGCGCGGTCGGCGCGCGTGACGGCGGCACGATCGAGCTGTACCGCGGCGCGCACCCCTACTGGAGTTCGGTGCGCGAACCGGGCGACCGCTACTGGGCCGCCCACAACAGCCTGTGCGAAGCGGAAAGCGTGCGCGTGCCGCAGCGCACGATCGACGCGCTCGTGCGCGAGACGCGCCTGCCCGGGCCCTACCTGCTCAAGCTCGACGTGCAGGGCGCCGAACGCGACGCGCTGCTCGGCGCGCGCCGCACGCTCGAGGACACGGCGGTGGTGCTCGTCGAGACGATGATCGAGGAGTTCGCCGGCGTGCACGAGCTGCTTGCGCGCGCCGGTTTCGAGCTGTTCGATCTCACGCAGCTGCACTACGTCGAATCCGGCGTGCTCGGATGGTTCCATCCGATCTACCTGCACGCGCGCTACCGCGACCTGCGGCCGGTCGCGCTCTGGGATCCGGCGCTCAACGAGCTCGCGCTCGAACTGCAGCGCGCGCGCCACGCGCGGATCGAGGAGGCCATCGCGCGCTCGCTCGCGCGCCTGCGCGCCGGCGAATGGCCGCCGGTGCCGACCTGAGGACGGCCTATTTCCAGGCGACGACGTTCAGACTGATCGGCACGCCCTGAAAGCGCAGCGTGCTCGTGTCGCTGAACAGCCCGAAGTCCTCGACGCGCTCGATGCGCGAGAAGCCGGCGCCGCGCAAGAGCTCGGCGAGCATGTCGTACGCGAGGCCGACGAAGTGGAAATCGTGCGCGTGGGTCTGGCCGCCGAACATCATGCGCATGATCATGATCCGATCGGCGGTGCGGCCGCGGTTGTCGAGGAACAGGCGTGCGAGCACGTCGAGGTCGGGCACGCTGATCAGCGCGCGCCCGCCCGGTTTGAGCACCCGCCAGAATCCGGCGAGGGTGCTCGGCAGCTCGGCGAGCGGCACGTGCTCGACGACGTGCGAGGCGTAGATTTCGTCCACCGACGCGTCGGCGAACTGGCCGAGGTCGCGGCAGTCGCCGACGTAGTCGACCTCTGGCCCGGGCTGAACGTTGAGGATCTTCCAGCCCGGCAGCGCCGCGGTGCCGCCGATGTGAAGCCGCAGCGGCGGCTCCTGCGCCGCCGGGCCCCTCTGCCACGCCGACCACATGTCGCGATAGGCCGCCTCGAGCTGGCGCGCGAACCCCGAGGCGTCGAGCAGTGCCGAGGCGCGCAGCCGCTCGCGCAAGCCCACCCGCAAGGCCGCCAGCCGCCCAAGGTCGCGCGCAAGCGAAAGCGCGATCTCGACATACCGCTCGGGCGTCTCGGCCACCAGCTCGGAAAGCCCCGCGTGCGAAAGAATGCTCGCCCCTACCCGCGCCACATGCGTCGCCCCCGCAAGCGTCACCACCGGCACCCCCATCCAGAGCGCCTCGCACGTGGTCGTCGCGCCGTTGTACGGAAACACATCGAGCGCAATGTCCACCTCGCCATAGCAGGCCAGATGCTCGGCCAGCGTCGGCTGCGGCCCGCGCAGCTCGACGCGCTCGGCCCCGATGCCATGACGCGCCAGCCGCTCAAGCAGCCGCCGGCGCGCCCCCTCGGCCGACAGCCCGAACGCCTTCAGCATCAGCCGCGCCTGCGGCAACGCCGCAAGCAACCGTCCCCACAGCGCCAGCATCTCGTCGGTGAGCTTGGGCAGATGGTTGAAACAGCCGAAGGTCAGCCGGCCGCTTCGCAAGGCCGGCAACTCGCCCACCGGCGGGGCCTCCTCCGGCGGCCGGTAGCACAAAAACCCCCGCGGCAGCCGCACGAGCTTTTCCACATAGAACCGCTCGGTACGCCCCGGCGGATCGGCCAGCGCATCGGTCAGCCGCCAGTCGATCGCCTCCAGCCCCGTCGTGTTCGGGTACCCCAGCCAACTCACCTGCACCGGCGCAGGCTTGCGGGCGAACAGCAACGGCCGCCCGCTGCCGGTGTGCCCGGAAAGGTCGACCAGAATGTCGATGCGATCGGCGCGGATGCGCTCGGCGACCCAGTCGTCGCTCCAGCGCGCGATGTCGCGCCACTCCTCGGCGAGGCCGCGCAGCCGCGCCGTCACCTCGTCGCCGAAATCGGCGTTCGAGTAGCAGAACACCTTGAACGCGCTTCGGTCGTGCGCGGCGAGCACCGGCTCGATGAAACAGGCGACCGAATGGCGCCGGAAATCGCCCGACACATAGCCGATGTTGAGCCGGCGCTGCGGATCGCGCTCGCGGGCGGCGCGCGCCGCCTGACGGCCGATGCGGCGCGCATGGCGTTCGGCCCAGCTGCGGTGCTCGGCGACGAGCCTGTCGCCCTGCTCGCCGTGCCGGTAGTGAAGCGAAAGAAGCCACTGGCTGTGCAGCGCGGGGCTGCGCGGCTCGAGCGCGAGCGCCCGCTCCCGGTCGGCCTGCGCGTCTTCCGGGCGCCCAAGTTCTTCGAGGACCAGCGCCCGACCGGCGTAGGCGCGCGCTTCCCGCGCATCTAGCGCGATCGCGCGCTCGTAGCACGCGAGCGCCTGCTCGAGTCGCAGGCCGTAGTAGTGCAGGTCGCCGAGGTTGCAGTGACGGTCGGCGCGCGCACCCTGCAGCGCGAGCGAGCGCTCGATCAGGCGCGCAGCCTCGTCGAACCGGCCCTGCTGACGCTCCGCGTTGCCGAGGTTGTAGAGCGCATCCGCGAGCTGCGGATCGAGTTCGTGCGCCCGGCGGTAGCATTGCGCCGCCTCCGCGATCCGCCCCTCGGCTTCGAGCGCGCAGCCGAGGTTGTTGTGCGCCTTCGCCATCGCGGGGTCGAGCGCAAGCGCCCGGCGAAACGCCTCGGCCGCCTGCGCCGGGTTGCCGCGTTCAAGGAGCGAGCAGCCGAGCATGTAGTGAAGGCGCGGGTCGGTACCGTTCGCGGCGATGCCGCGCGCGAGCCACTCCACCGCGACCCCGTGATTGCCGGTCTCGGCCGAAAGCTCCCAGAGCAGCTCGAGCGCCGGCCGGTGCGCAGGCTGCCCCTCGAGCAACGCCTGGCACGCGTGCTCGGCTTCCAGGATCCGGCCTTCGGCGCGCAGCGCCCGCGCGCGCTCGAGCTGCGCTGCGATCGCGCGATCGTCCGCGAGAGGTCTTTCCCGCGCCGGCGCGACCCGCTCGCGCCAGATTTCGACGAAGCAGCGCTCGAGCGCCCGCACGAAACCCTCTTCGTCCATGAGCGGCGAGGCGCGCATGCGCTCGCGCAGCGAGGCCCGCAGTGCCGAGAGCCTCTCCAGATCGCGGGCGAGCGCGGCGCACGTCTCGACGTAGCCGTCCACGCTGCGCGCGACCAGGTCTCCGAGGCCCACGGCGTTCAGCAGGCTCGCACCCATGCGCCCCGCGTGACGGTCGCCGGCGAGCGTCACCACCGGCACCCCCATCCACAGCGCCTCGCAGGTCGTCGTCGCGCCGTTGTAGGGGAAACTGTCCAGCGCGATGTCGATCGCGCGGTAGGCTGCGAGATGGGCCTGCACCGTCGGCTCCCAGCCGCGCAGATCGACGCGCGCGGGATCGACGCCTGCGCGGGCGAAATGCGCGCGGAACCGTTCGGCGACGTGCGGTACGCGCAGCGCGCCGCTCTTCAGTACGAGCCGCGCGCCCGGCACCGCCGCGAGCACGCGCGCCGCTGCATCGAGAAATGCGGGCGACATCTTCGGCAGATTGTTGAAGCAGCCGAACGTGACGTAGCCGGCCGCTCGCGCCGGCAGCGGCCCCGGCTCCGGCGCCTCCTCGCGCGGCCGGTAGCAGAAATACGTCGGCCACGGGCGCAGCAGGCGCTCGGTGCTCAGCCGTTCGGCGTCGCCCGGCGGGTCTGCATACGCGTCGGTGAGGCGATAGTCGATCGCCGCCAGCCCCGTCGTGTTCGGATAGCCGAGGTAGCTCACCTGCACCGGGGCGGGTTTGGCGGCGAATACCGGCAGGCGGTTGTCCCCGGTATGCCCGGCCAGATCCACGAGGATGTCGATGCGGTCAGCCCGCACCCGCGCGGCCATTTCCTCGTCGCTCAGGTGCACGCAATCGATCCAGTGCTCGGCGAGCGCGCGCAGCCGCTCGGTCACGGCGTCTTCCCAGCGATGGTTGTAGTAGCAGAAGACCTCGACGACGCTTCGGTCGTGGCGCGCGAGGATCGGTTCGACGAAACACGCCACCACGTGCGAGCGGAAATCGGGCGAGACGTAGCCCACCCGTAGTCGCCGCGGCCACCGCAGGTCGGGCTGCGGCGCCGACCACGGCCGCGCGAACCGCGCCCCGTAGCGCCGGTGCTCGCCGTAGATCGCCGCGGCGCTCCAGCGATCGCTGTAGTTGAGCGTGAGCAGATAGTTGGTGAAGGTCGCCGCGTTGTCGGGCGCGAGTTCGAGCGCGCGGCGCCCGGCGGCGATCGCTTCGTCGATCCGTCCCTGCTCGCGGTAGCCGTTGATCAGGTTGTGCCACAGCTGCGCCGACTCGTAGCCCGCGGCGAGCAGCCGCTCGGATTCCGCGAGCGCCTCCTCGCCCCGCCCCAGCTCGATGAGCGTGGCGGCGAGGTTCGCCCGCATCACGTCGTTTTCCGGTTGCAGGCGCAGCCCTTCGCGGTAGGCTTGCACCGCCTCGGCGAGCCGCCGCAGGTGGTGACACGCGACGCCGAAGGCGAACCAGAACGCCGGATCCTGCGGCCGCGCTTCGATCGCCTCGCGCAGCAGCTCGGCGGCTTCAAGGTCCCGACCTTCCGCCGTCGCGAGCACACCGAGAAAATAAAGCGCGTCCGGATCGCACGGATCGTGCTCGAGCAGCCTGCGGTAGAGGCGCTCGGCCTCGCTGCGCTCGCCGCGTGCGGCGCGCTCGTACGCCTCGCGCAACCACGCGTCGAGCTGCTCGCGATCCGGGGCCGCGGCGGGCGGCGTCGCGCGCGCCCCCCGCAGCAGCGACGTGAGCCACTTCACGGACAGGCGCGCGCCGCTGGTAACATCCGGGTCGTTACCGCGCTAGACATGTTCGACAGACGGCGCTCGAAGGAAATCGAGGATTTTGCCATCGCGCTCGCGCGCGAATTCGCCGCGCGCTTTCCGCCGACGGCGCAGGCGGAGGATGCGCGCACCGCGGCGCAGCTCGCGCGCGCGATCGACGAGCTGTGTGCCCGCGCCGCGTCGTACCAGCGGCGCGAACGCCTCGGCATGTTCCGCCGCGCGAAGTTCGGTACCGCGTTCAAGCTGGAACTGAAGCATGCCGGCTATCCGCCAGAGCTCGTCGATGGCTTGACGCAGCGGCTTCTGCTCGCGATGGCGAGGCCCTGAAAGACGGCCGCGTCAGAGAAGAAGGCGGAGCCCGAAAAGCGAAGGGCCCGCTCGCGCGCGGGCCCTTCGGCTCGGCCTCGAGGCGCGATCAGTTGCGGCAGTTGCCCGGAACGTACTTGGCGGCGATCGCCCCGCCTGCACCCGGGCCGGTCGCGCCGGTGGTCTTGCAGGTCCAGGTCTTTCCGCCGTCGGTGGTATCGAGCAGGATGTTCCCGCCGGTGATGTTGCTGTTCACCCCGGACGTCATCATCGTCGCAACGAGCGTGATCGCCCCCGGCGCAGTCGTCACCGGCGTGCCGGTAATCTGCACCGACGCGGTGTACTTGCCGGAGGTATTGCCCATCACGTCGGAAGTCGACGAGGGCCACTGGCCGCGGTCGGAGAAATACTCCGCAAACGGCGTTTTTGCCGAGCCGAGCAGGTTCACCGCCTCGGACACCTGCGCCCGCGCGATGTAATCCTGGTAGGCGGGAATCGCGACCGCCGCCAGGATGCCGATGATCGCGACGACGATCATCAGCTCGATCAGGGTGAAGCCTTTTTCGAGATATCTCATGCAGTTCGCTCCTTTTTCGTTGAACGGGGGGACGATTGCCTAGCCGTCTTCGCGGCTCGACGAGGATGTTACAGCAAAACCTGGGCCAGCGAGCTTCGCCGCTTGCGGTCGAGGAGCTTCCGAGCCAAGCGCGGCAAATGCGGAACTATTTCCGCTCCGATCTAGACCGCGGCGATGCAAGGCTGCCGAGATCTGTCACCCGCTGACCAATTTCGTAAGCCAATCGGATCGAAGAGCTTGCGCGATCCGCTGCGTCTTCGTCGTTGCGGAGCGACGGACGACCGACGGCCGAGTCCCGACCCGCGCATCGCCCCAAGGGCGTTCGAGGCGAATGCTCTCAATTTCGACAATTGCTCGGAACGTACTTGGCGGCGATCGCCCCGCCTGCACCCGGGCCGGTCGCGCCGGTGGTCTTGCAGGTCCAGGTCTTTCCGCCGTCGGTGGTATCGAGCAGGATGTTCCCGCCGGTGATGTTGCTGTTCACCCCGGACGTCATCATCGTCGCAACGAGCGTGATCGCCCCCGGCGCAGTCGTCACCGGCGTGCCGGTAATCTGCACCGACGCGGTGTACTTGCCGGAGGTATTGCCCATCACGTCGGAAGTCGACGAGGGCCACTGGCCGCGATGGCTGAAGGAGTCGGCGAACGGGGTTTTCGCGGCGCCGAGCAGGTTCACCGCCTCGGACACCTGCGCCCGCGCGATGTAATCCTGGTAGGCGGGAATCGCGACCGCCGCCAGGATGCCGATGATCGCGACGACGATCATCAGCTCGATCAGGGTGAAGCCTTTTTCGAAATATTTCACGCGCCTGGCTCCCCGATGGTCGATACAGGATGTTTGCCGGTCGCTCGAATGCGAGAGGACGCCGGTTCTCTTTGCAAAAGACGGGCCATCGGCGGTCAACACTTCGAAGACGCTTTTGGCGAGGCGGCCACCAGCGACGGATTTTCTCGCCGATCGAGGGCTGTGCCGCGGGAACTCGTGGCCCCGGCCGCGCGATCGTACGCTCTCGACCGGTCGGCGCCCGTCAACGCGCGAAAAAGTACCGGCGGGCGACCGGGGCAACGAGCGAAAGCGCAGACCTTGCCCGGTGCGCCGCGCACGGATCGCGCCACATCGCGCGACAGGCGTCCTCCCTCCGACGCGCGAACCCTGAGGCGTCGAGCCGTACCGAGGCGCGCAGCTGCTCGCGCAAGCCCGCGCGCAAGGCTGCCAGCGCTTCCGCGCGGGCGGTACGCCGGGCAGGTGATCGAGCAGAGGCGCAAGGTGTGCACGTGCGATCGTACGCACCGGATCGAGAGCGCGCGCGGCCACGCCTCGTTCAGACGCGCCGCCATGCGCCGCGCTTTCAGGGCCTGTAGCCCGGAATCTTCGCCTCGTCGACCTCGTCGATCTGCTCCTTGTCGAGGAACATCTCGGCGTAGCGGCGATAGACCTTCTTGCGGACGAAAATGTCGAAGAGGTCCGGGTCAATGTGCCCATCGAGCGCGAAACGGCCGAGGATTGCGAGCGATTCGGAGAGCGTCTTCCCCCTCTTGTAGGGGCGGTCCTTCGCGGTGAGCGCCTCGAAAATGTCGGCGATGCCCATGATGCGCGCCTGCACGGACATCTGCTCGCGGGTGAGGCCGCGCGGGTAACCCTTGCCGTCCATGCGCTCGTGGTGGCCGCCGGCGTACTCGGGCACGTTCTTCAGATGCTTCGGCCAGGGCAGCGCCTCGAGCATTTTGATCGTCGCGACGATGTGATGGTTGATGATCTGGCGCTCCTCGGGCGTGAGCGTGCCGCGTCGGATCGTGAGGTTCTTCAGCTCGTCTTCGCTGAGGAAGTTCGCCTCGTGCCCCGAGACGTCGGTCCAGCGGTAGCGCGCGATCGCGTGCACGCGCTCGACGTCCTCGTCGCGCATCGCTTCGCCGCCGATGTTGCAGGCGCGCAGGAACGCGCGATCGTCCTCGAGCTGGCGGATGCGCTCGCGATAACGGGCATCGGCCGCGTCCAGCTCGGCGCGCGAGGCGCCGCGCGCCGCGAGCGCCGCTTTTTCCTTGAGCAGCGCGATCTCGGCATCGCGCTTGAGCACCTCGAACCGCGTGTCGATCAGATGGATGCGGTCGAACAGCGTCTGCAGCTTGGTCGCCTTGTCCACCACGTGCACCGGCGTGGTCACCTTGCCGCAGTCGTGCAGCAGCCCCGCGATCTTCAGCTCGTAGCGGTCCTTGTCGGTCATCGTAAAGCTCGCGAGCGGCCCCTCCTGGGTCTCGTGCGCCGCCTCGGCGAGCATCATGGTGAGCACGGGCACGCGCTGGCAGTGGCCACCGGTGTAGGGCGATTTTTCGTCGATCGCGAGGTTGATCAGGCTGATGAACGACTCGAACAGCTCCTCGAGCTGTTTGATCAGCATCCGGTTGGTGAGCGCGATCGCCGCCTGCGAGGCGAGCGATTCCGCCAGACGCTGGTCGGAAGCGGAGAACGGCACGATCTCGCCGGTCGCCGGATCGATCGCGTTGATGAGCTGCAGCACGCCGATGATCTCGTTCTCGTGGTTCTTCATCGGCACCGTGAGGAAGGACTTCGAGCGGTAGCCCGTCTTGCGGTCGAAGTTGCGCGTGCCGGTGAAGTCGAAGCCTTCGGCGGCGTACGCGTCGGGGATGTTCACCGTCTGCCCGGTGAGCGCGGCATAGGCCGCGACCATGCTGTGGTTGGGTTTGCCGTCGCGACCGACGAGGTGGATCGGGTAGAACGGTACCGGGTTGCCCGACGTTCCCCCGAGGTGGTAGCCGAGCGAGGTGGTGCGCACGATCTCGAAGCGAAGCGTCCCCTCTTCGGTCACGCGATAGAGCGTTCCGCCGTCGGCGCGCGTGATGTTCTTCGCCGCGTCGAGAATGGATTCGAGCAGGCGGGTGAGGTCGCGCTCGGCCGACAGCGACGCGCCGATCGCGTTGAGCTGCTCGAGCCGCGCGACGAGGTCGTCGACCGCCGCCGCAGTAGGACGGACCTGCGCCCCGGCCGTCGCGCCGTGGATCTGCTGCCGGCTCATGCGTGCGCCGAGATCACTTGATACAGACCGCGCGCACTTCCTTGATGTGCGTGATGCCGAGCAGGCATTTTTCCATGCCGTCCTGCTTGAGGGTGCGCATGCCCTCTTCCAGCGCGACGGCGAGGATCTCGGCGACGCGCGCGCGCTCGGCGATCAGTTTCTTGATCGGCTCGGTCGCGATCAGCAGCTCGTGCAGGCCGCAGCGGCCCTTGAAACCGGTGCCCCCGCATTTTTCGCAACCGACGGGCCTGTAGAAAACGAGCTGCCCGTTCTTGCCGTACTTCGCCACCCAGTCGCGGTAGATCGCGGCCATCGCCGCCGCCGGGTCCTTCTTGAACGCCGTCGTGTTCATGAGCTCCTGGCAGTATTCGCTGAGGAACGCCTTGATCTCGGCGGCGTCGGGCGTGTACTCCTCGCGGCAGACGCACAAGCGCTTGGCGAGCCGCTGCGCGAGGATGCCGAGCAGCGCATCGGAAAAGTTGAACGGATCCATGCCCATGTCGAGCAGCCGGATGATCGACTCCGGCGCCGAGTTGGTATGCAACGTCGCGAACACGAGGTGCCCGGTGAGCGAGGCTTCGATCCCGATGCTGGTCGTTTCCTTGTCGCGCATCTCGCCCACCATGATCACGTCCGGATCGGCGCGCAGGAACGCCTTCATCACCGCGGCAAAATCGAGCCCCGCCTTCTTGTTCACCTGCACCTGGCGCAACCCCTTCTGCGTGATCTCGACCGGATCCTCGGCGGTCCAGATCTTCATGTCCGGGGTGTTCAGGTACTTGAGGATCGAATGCAGCGTGGTCGTCTTGCCCGAGCCGGTCGGGCCGCAGACGAAGAACAGGCCGTAGGGCTTGCTGATCGCCTCCATCAGCTCCTTCAGGTTCCGCTCGGTGAAGCCCATCTTCTCGAGCGGGATCGGCTCGCCGGCAGCGAGAATCCGCATCACCACGTCCTCGACGCCGCCGGCGGTGGGAATGGTCGCCACGCGCAGTTCGATGTCGAGCGGCCCGAACTTCTTGAACTTGATCTTGCCGTCCTGGGGCTTGCGCTTTTCCGAGATGTCGAGGTCGCACATGATCTTGATGCGCGCGACCAGCGCCGCGCGATAGCTCGCCGGCACCTCGATGTAGGGCTGAAGCGAACCGTCGCGGCGGAAGCGGATCTCGGTCTTCGCCTTGCCCGGGTAGGGCTCGATGTGGATGTCGGAGGCGCCCATGTTGTAGGCGTCGATGATGATCTTGTTGACCAGCTTGACCAGCTCGTTGTCCTGCGCAGCCGAAGCTTCGTCCGCGGCCGAGCCCTCGGTCGCCGTCGACTCGTCCTCGCCGAGCGCCGAGACGATATCGCCGATGTCGCCGAGGTCGATCGTCTCCTGCCCGTAGAACTGGTTGACGGTCTCGCGGAATTCCTTCTGCGTCGTGACCTTGTAGATCAACTTCGCCCTCGGGAACACGTTCGCCGCGATGCGCGAATTGCGCACGCGCTCGGGGTCGAGGCACAGCACGACGATGCCTTCCCGGGTCTCGTCGATCGGGAGCCACTGATTCGCCTCGACGTACTCGCGCTTGAGGTTCTTCAGCAGATCGGCCGGTTTCACCCGGTCGGGCCGGAACGGCTCGTACGGCACGCCGAAGAACTTCGCCAGCGCCGCGCCGATCGCAGACAACTTGACCTGGAACTCGTCGACGAGCACGGTTTCGATGTCGATCGCCTTCTTGCGCGCTTGGCGCGAGGCGAGCTCGAACTCGCCGGCCGAGAGCACCGCATCCGCGATCAGGTGGTCGTACTTGGTCTTGAGCCGCTGCGGCCGCTGGCGCTGCGCGAACGCGATCGCGAGCGTCTGCGCCAGCTCCACGACGCCCTCTTCCGCGAGCGGACCGAACGGCGTGCCCGCCTTGTTGTTGATGAGCTGGATGACGCCGATCAGCTCGCCCGTGCCCTGCTCGACGATCGGTGCGACCAGCATCTGCTTGGTGCGGTAGCCGGTGCGCTTGTCGACTTCCTGCAGGAAGCGCAGGTTCGGATTGATCGTTTTCAGCTCGGCGTCGTCGTACACGTCCTTGATGTTGACCATCCGGCGCGAGAGCGCGACGTAGCCCGCGATTGAATGCTCGGTGATCGGCAGCTTCAGGTCCTTGAACGAGTTGAGACCGGTCTTCACCTTGGAGACGATCGACTGCTTGTCCTCGCCGACCGAGTAGATCGTGAGCCGATCGGCGTTGAAAAGCTGACAGATGTCGGCGCTCACCTCGAGCATGATCTCGTCGATGTTGCTCGTCGCGTGGATCTTGTTGGTGACGCGCTGCAGCTGTTTCTGAAACGCCAACCGGACGTTGACGTCGGCAGCGGCGGCCGGTTGCGGGCTGAGAACTGCGCTCATCGCGTGGCTCCGGGGGCCGTGACGGGCGTAAAAACGTTTCTATCCTAGACCCGCCTCGGGCCGGATTCAACTCCGACGCCCATGATTTTCAAAGATTTTCATGGCGTCTGCGCAGGCGCGCGGACGGTCGAGCGCGCGGAAAAGCGCCTCGAGGCCGCTTGCGCCGCTCGCGCACGCGCGATTCGCTTTCGCGTAACCTGCGGCGCCTGGCGACCGATTATTTTTCCTCGAACGAGGTCACCGCATCCCAGGTCGCGTCCGGCGGCGACGCCCGCAACGCGCCGACCCGCTCGACGTAGAGCCGGTACAAGGCGCAGGAAGGGTTCGCGGCGATCAGGCGCGCGAGGGCGCGCTCGGCGTCGTCCCAGGCGCGCGCGCGGTAGGCGGCGAGCGCCGCATGCCAAGCGTCGCACTCGGCGACCGTGTTCGCGGAGACCTCCGACAGCTCCCCGAGCGGCTCGTAGATCGTGAGCGCCTCGTCCTTGCCCTTGACGCGCACGCGGTCGACCTCGCGAAACAGGATGCCCGGCGCCGCCGCGCGCGTCGCCTCGCCCACCAGGATGCCGACGCCGTAGTACTTGGTCCGGCCTTCGAGCCGCGATGCGACGTTCACCGCATCGCCCATCGCGGTGTAGGCGCGCCGCACGCGCGAGCCCATGTCGCCGACGCGCACCAGGCCGGAATTGAGGCCGACGCCGATCTTCAGCGCCGGCCAGCCCCGGGCGCGGAAGCGTTCGTTCAGGACCGCGCAATGTCGCTGCATCGCGAGCGCCGCGAGCACGCCGTGGCGCGCGTGCTCGGGATCGGCGAGCGGCGCGCCCCAGAACGCCATGATCGCGTCGCCGATGTACTTGTCGAGCGTGCCGCCGTGACGCTCGCGGATGATCGTGCTCATGTCGGTGAGGTACTCGTTGATGTACTCGCGCAGCGCCTCCGGCGAGAGCGCCTCGGAAATCGAGGTAAACCCGCGCACGTCGGAGAACAGGATCGTCAGCTCGGCGGTGCGCGGCTCCATGCTGTAGCGCTCCGGATCGGCGACGATGCGATCGACCACCTCCGGCGGCACGTACTGGCCGAACACCTCGGCGACCCGGCGCTTGGTGCGCGACTCGACAAAATAGCCGTACGCCATGTTCATCGTATAGACGCAGACGATCATGAGGAGCAGCGCGGCAAGCGGCAGCGCGAGGTCGGCGTCGCGCCACGCGAGCACGTTCAGCGCAGCAAGGAGCGCCGCGCCGCCGGCCGCGGCGGCGCTCGCCCAAAGCGCCGAGAGCGCCGGGATCGAAACCGCGAGCGCCGCACCGACCACAAGGATGAGGATCACCTCGGCGCCGAGCACCCAGCCGGGTCGCGATTTCATGCGGCCGTTCAGCATGCCGGCGACGAGGTTCGCGTGAATTTCGACGCCCGGATAGACGTTCTCGACGGGTGTCGCGCGCAGATCGAGCAGTCCGGGTGCGCTCGTGCCGACGATCGCGACCTTGCCGCGCAGCGCGTCGGCGTCCAGCCGGCCGGCGAGCACGTCGCCGAGCGAGATGTAGCGAAAGCTGCCGCGCGCCCCGTGGTAGGGAACGAGCGCGGCAGCGTTCTCGTCCACCGGGATGACGAGCGGTCCGACCTTCAGCCACTCGAGGCCCGCGTAGTCCGCCGCGTCGTCGGCGAACCCCGGCTCGACCGGCGGCGCACCTGCGTGCGGATTGCCCCGCGCGAGCAGGGTGCGGACGATCGCAAGAGACAGCGGCTCGTAGTAGGCCCCGTCCAGCTCGGCGAGCATCGGCACGCGCCGCACGACACCGTCGGGGTCGACGATCGGGTTGATGTGGCCGGCACCTGCGGCGCTCGCGGCGTATTCGGGCAGATTCCCCGTGTAACCCCGCCACACGGTGAAAGCGATCGGCCGGCCGGCGAACGTACCCGCCGGCAGCACCGGCGGCGGGAGCGCGTTCTTGCGCTCGGCGTGCTCTTCGCTGCTCAGGTAGTAGCCGAGCACGACCGGCCGGCCCTTGATCGCGGCGGCAAAGCGCCCGTCGTAGTCGAGCTGCGCACGTAGCCGCTCGAGCGCCCGCGCGAATCCGCTCGCCTCGCGCAGTTCCCCGCGCGCGAGCGTCTCCAGCACCGGCAGGCCGGAACTCGTATCGCGTTCGGCCCATACCACGTCGAAGGCGACGAGGGCGACACCGTAACGGTCGAACAGCGCATCGAGCAGCGCCGCCAGCCGATCGCGGCTCCAAGGCCAGCGGCCGAACTCGGCGAGGCTCCTTTCGTCGATGTCGAGGATGACGATGCGGGAATCGCCCGTGCCCGGCATGGTGAGCCGAAGACGCGCGTCGTAGACGATCGCATCGAGCCGTTCGATGAACCCGATGCGGTAGAGGTGCGCCGCGTGCCCGGCGAAAAATAGCGCGATGGCGAGGCCGAGCAGGATCCGGGCAAGATGGCGCTTCACCGGCGGGCGCGCCCGGCGCGCGGTCAGCTCAGCTTCGGAAGAAGAACTCCATCTTCACGCCGGCAAGCTCGATGAGATCGTGGTCCTTGAGCGCGTGGGGCGCAGCCCCGATCGATTGGCCGTTGACCATCGGCTGCGTCGCGCCTTCGACGTGCGTGATGAAGTAGCCCTGCGGACGGCGCGTGAGCACCGCGACCTGCACGCCCGGCTTGCCGAGCGTGGTGAGCGGCTTGACCAGTTCCAGCTCCTTTCCGGCGTTCGGTCCCGACAGGATCTGCACCACGCCGATCGGCTGGCCCGCCGGCCGCGCGCTCGCCGTCGGCGACGCGGTGCCGGCGCGGTTTTCCCGCTCGGCGGTTCCGCTCGCCGCCGGGCTCGCCGCCGCCTGGTGGATCGCCGCCGCGCGCGCGGCCTGCGCTCCACCGACCCCGGCCGCGCGCGCCTGTTCGACTGCCCCCCTCATCGCCGCGGGCCGCAGCACCATCGTCTTTTCAAAATCGGCCACCGCCGCGGCCTGCCCAGCCGCCTCCTGTACGAACTTCAGCTTGTACTTGCCCAGCTCGATCACGTCGTTGTTCTGGAGGAAGTGCTTCTTGATCGGCTGGCCGTTGACCAACGTGCCATTGGTACTGTTCAGATCCTCCAGGAACGAATCGTTCATGATCGTCACGATCACCGCGTGTTCGCCGCTCACCGCCAGGTTGTCGATCTGGATGTCGTTGTGGGGCTTGCGGCCGATGGTCATGCGCTCTTTCGTAATCGGGATCTCCTTGAGCACGAGGCCATCCATGCTGAGAATCAGTTTCGCCATAGCGAACCCCTGGGGTCTACTTAAGCCACCCGAGTACCTTGCCGAGCACGCCGCGCGGCGCAGGAAACGCCCTCAGCACGCGCACGAGTATAACCGATACGTTGTCCCTGCCGCCGTTGTCGTTGGCCATCTGCACGAGCTGCTGCGCCGCGAGCTTGAGGTTGCCGCCGAGCGCCTTGAGCGTCATGGCGATGTCCTCGTCGTCGACCATGTCGCACAGGCCGTCGGAGCAGAGCAGGTACAGGTCGCCCGGGCGCGCGTCGTACTCGCGAATCTCGGGCTCGACCACCGGATCGATGCCGAGCGCCTTGGTGACCAGGTTCTTGTGCCGCGCGTGCTTCGCCTGCTCAGGGGTGAGGAGGCCGCGGTCGATCTGCTCCTGCAGCACCGAGTGATCGCGCGTCACCTGGTCGAACTTTCCGTCGCGCAGGCGATACAGGCGCGAATCGCCGAGGTGCGCGACCAAGATCTTGTTGTCGTAGAACAAGCACACGAGCAGGGTCGTCCCCATGCCGGCGTACTGCGGCTGGCTCTGCGCCGCGTGGTAGATCGTCGCGTTCGCCTTGATCACCTGCTCGCGGATCATGCGCGCCGCGATCGGCTGGTTGGTCTCGCGGTCGATCTCGTACGGCTGCGTCTTCGCGAGCTGCTGGGCGAGCTCGGTGGCGATCACGGTGGTCGCCATGCCGCTCGCGACCTCCCCGGCGTTGTAGCCGCCCATGCCGTCGGCGAGAACCACCAGCCCGTGGACCGGGTCGGAGGCGATCGAGTCCTCGTTGTGCGAGCGCACCATGCCCGGATCGGTGCAGCTCGCGATCTCCAGAACCTGGCTGTAGTTCATGCGCGCGTCGCCGATCGGTGCACCTCGGGTCCCGGTTCGAGACAACGGCGCACCCGGCGAAAAGATATTACGCCAGCCGGCCCGCTGCCTCGCCGTACCCCGACGGTCGCGCCTGCGCCCGAGGAAGCGATCCCCGGGAGCGGATTCTTGCAATTAGAGATCCGCTACGTCAAATAGTCGGCGCGGCGGCGCAACACCCGTTGCCGACGCTCGGGACAGCGGGCGCCGGCAGGGATCGGACGGTACGGCTCAGGTACCGAGGATTTGGCCGGCCCGGATCGCGCCGGAGGCGATCAGCTCGGCCGCGGCGACCTTCTTTCCGTCGCCGAGTCGGGCACGCAGCACCTCGATGCGGCCGCCCTGGGCGGTGACTTGGAAGCTCGTGTCGGTGCACTCGACGACCTCGCCGATTCTTCCCTTCACCGCGCCGAAGGTTCGCACCGGGTGCTTGCGGCAATCGAAGATTTGCAGCTTCGCACCGCCGAGCGTCGTCCAGGCGCCGGGCGCAGGGTTCGATCCCCGGATGAGGTTGTAGACGAAGTCGACGTGGTTCGCCCAGTTGATGCGCGCCTCCGCCTCGCGGAACCAGCCTTCGTACGAGGCCTGCGACTCGTCCTGCACGATCTCGCGGTGTCGGCCGGCGACGACGAGGTCGGCCGCCTCCAACATCGCCGCGACGCCCATGGGAAATAGACGGTCGAAGTAGACCTGGCCGAGCGTGTCGTCCGGGCCGATGTGCGTCTCCTTCTGCAGGATCACCGGGCCTTCGTCCAGGCCGTCGGTCGGACGAAAGATCGTGAGACCGGTCTTCGTGTCGCCGCGCACGATCGGCCAGTTGATCGAGCTCGGCCCGCGGTAGCGCGGTAGCAGCGACGGATGGTACTGGATCGTGCCGTGCTTCGGGATGTTGACGAAGTCCTGGGGCGCGAACTGAAGCACGTACGCCATCACGCCGAGGTCCACCGCGAGCTTGCGCAGCGCGTCTTTCGCCTCCGCCGACCTCAGGCTCGGGAACTGAAAGAGCGCGATGCCTCGTTCCTGCGCCGCCGCTTTCAGCGCGTCCGCCTTCGCGCCCGGGCGCTCCGGTGCGCAGAAGACGCCGGCGACCTCGTCGCCGCGCGCGAGGAACGCCTCGAGCACCGCTTTGCCGAATTCCTGCTGGCCGATGATGGCGATTCTCATGCTTCGACTCCTCCGACGGTGGCAAGACCCGCCGCGCGCCTGCCCCTCACGCCGCCTTTTTCGGCGCGCTCGAGAACGCGCCCGCCTGCTTGAGCGCGCTGATGCGCGCCTCGTCGTAGCCGAGCACCTCGCGCAGGATCTCGTCGGTGTGTTCGCCGAGGAGCGGGGACCGCCGGATCACGGCGGGCGACGCCGACAGCTTGATCGGCATGCCGACGTTGAACCATTTGCCGCGCTGCGGATGGTCCAGTTCCACCCACATCTGCCGGCCGCGCACGTGCTCGTCGTTCGCGAGATCGGCGGTGCTCATGATCGGCCCGCAAGGCACGTCCAGTTCGTTCAGGATCTTCATCAGCTCGCGCTTGGTGTACTTTTCCGCGAACTTGTTGATGAGCGTCCACATCAGCTGCTGGTTCTTGCGCCGCTCGCCGATCGTGGCAAGGCGCGGGTCGGTCGCCATGTCGGGCACGCCGACCTCGGGGCCGATGCGCCGCGCAAGCGGCTCCCACACCGCCTCCTGCACCACGATATAGAGCCAGTCGTTCGCGCCGTGCGGCTTGCAGTGCACTGCGTTGCCGAGCTGGCCGCCGCCCGAGTCGTTGCCTGCGCGCGGGACTTCGCCCATGCCCTTGTAGGTCGGCACCGAATACTCCGGCAGCGGGCCGCGCTCCAGGCGCTGGTGGTCGCGGAACTTGACGCGACAGAGGTTCATCACCCCGTCCATCATCGCGACTTCGACGTACTGTCCGAGCCCGGTGCGCTCGGCCTGCCTGAGCGCTGCGAGCAGCCCGATCGCAAGATGCAGACCGGTGCCCGAGTCCCCGATCTGCGCCCCGGTGACGTACGGCGGCCCGTCCGGAACCCCCGTCGTGCTCATCGCCCCGCCCATCGCCTGCGCGACGTTTTCGTACGCCTTGAAATTGGCGTACGGGCCGGTCGAGCCGAAGCCCTTGATCGACCCCATCACGAGCCTCGGATTGATCTCGTGCACCTTCTCCCACGAGAACCCGAGCCGGTCGAGGACCCCGGGACCGAAGTTTTCCATCAGTATGTCGCATTTGCGGATGAGGTCCGTGAGCACCTGCTTGCCCTCGGGCGTCTTCAGGTTCACCGTGATCGAGCGCTTGTTGCAGTTGAGCATCGTGAAGTAGAGGCTGTCCGCGTTCGGCACGTCGCGCAGCTGCCCGCGCGTGATGTCGCCCGTCGGCGGCTCGACCTTGATCACGTCCGCCCCCATCCAAGCGAGCAGCTGCGAGCAGGTCGGCCCCGCCTGCACGTGGGTCATGTCGAGGATGCGTACACCCTTCAACGCTTCCATGTCGACCTCCGACTTACTTTCTCGCGCTCTTCGGGTTGAGGTTGGTGATGCGACCGCTTTCGGTGCCCGCCGTCTCGTCGATCACCGCGTTGACGAGCGTCGGGCGGCGGCTCGCGAGCGCCTGCTCGATCGCCGCGCGCAGCTCCGCCGGCGTGGTCGCGTGCGCGCCGACGCCGCCGAACGCCTCGATCAGCCGGTCGTAGCGCGCCCCCTTCACGAACACCGTGGGCGCCGGGTCGGTGCCGCCGCCGAGATTGACGTCAGTGCCGCGATAGACGCCATTGTTGTTCAGCACCACGACGCACACCGGCAGGTTGTAACGGCAAATCGTCTCGACCTCCATGCCGGAAAAGCCGAACGCGCTGTCGCCTTCGACCGCGATCACCTGCTGGCCGGTGAGCGCGGCAGCGGCGATCGCGTAGCCCATGCCGATGCCCATCACGCCCCAGGTGCCGACGTCGAGGCGCTTGCGCGGCTTGTACATGTCGACGATGCTGCGCGCAAAATCGAGCGCGTTCGCGCCTTCGTTGACGAGATAGAGGTCGGGATTCGCGCGCACGATGTCGCGCACGACCGCGAGCGCGCTGTGGAAGTTCATCGGCACCGGGTTCTTCGCGAGCAGCTCGGCCATTTTCGCGATGTTCTTCGCCTTTCGCTCGGCGATCGCGGCGAGCCATTCGGCGGGCGGCTTCGGCCAGTTCGCGCCCAGGCCGGCGAGCAACGCCTGCATGCACGAGCCGATGTCGCCGACCACCGGCGCGTCGATGCGCACGTTGCTGTCGGCCTCCTGCGGCCAGATGTCCACCTGGATGAACTTCTGTCCGCCCCACTCCTTCGGGCCTTTCGCGCCCCAGGTCTTGCCTTTGCCGTGCGCGAGCAGCCAGTTCAAGCGCGCGCCGACGAGCATCACGACGTCGGCTTCCGGCAGCACGAACGAGCGCGCGGCCGCGGCCGACTGCTCGTGGGTGTCGGGCAGCAGGCCCTTCGCCATCGACATCGGAAGGTACGGGATCCCGGTTCGCTCGATGAACGCCCGGATCTCGGCGTCGGCCTGCGCGTACGCGGCGCCCTTGCCGAGGATGACGAGCGGCTTCTTCGCGCCGCGCAGCAGATCGAGCGCGCGCTGCACGGCCTCGGGCGCCGGGATCTGGCGCGGCGCCGGATCGACCACCTTGATGAGCGAACGTCGGCCGGCCTCCGCGTCCATCGTCTGCGCGAGGAGTTTCCCGGGCAGGTCGAGGTAGACGCCGCCCGGGCGGCCTGAAACCGCGGCGCGGATCGCGCGCGCGACGCCGACACCGATGTCCTCGGCGTTCAGCACCCGGTAGGCCGCCTTGCAGAGCGGTTTTGCGATCGCGAGTTGATCCATCTCCTCGTAATCGCCCTGCTGCAGGTCGACGATCTCGCGCTCGCTCGAGCCGCTCACGAGGATCATCGGAAAGCAGTTGGTCGTCGCGTGCGCGAGAGCTGTGAGGCCGTTGAGGAACCCCGGCGCGGACACCGTCAGGCAGATGCCGGGCTTTTGCGTGAGGAACCCCGCGATCGAGGCCGCGTAGCCGGCGTTCTGCTCGTGACGGAACGAGATGACGCGCATGCCTTTCGCCTGCGCGAGGCGGCAAAGATCCGTGATCGGGATGCCCGGCAGCGCGAAGATCGTGTCGATGCCGTTCAGCTTGAACGCATCGACGACGAGGTTGAAGCCGTCGGTGAGCTGCGCCTGCGCGCCGGCGACCGCTTGGGGTTCGACAGTGCCCATGAGAAGCCTCCTGTGAGGGCCCGTATGGTATGGATCCGCCCCCGCATCCGGCCTTGACTGCGGTCAAGGGTCTAAAATCCCGCGCGCGATGACCGCGCTCGTCAACCACCCGCAGCGCCACAGCCTGCGCCTGCAGCTGCGCGAGAACCTGCTGCTGCGCGACCTCAAGCCCGAGCAGTGGGCCGCGCTCGAGCCGCTGCTCGCGATCGGCGAATACCGCAAGGGCGAGCCGCTCGTACGGCAGGGCGACGAGGAGATGGAGCAGTTCTTCATCCTCGAGGGCATGGTCAAGCGCGTGGTGTCGAACCCCGAGGGGCACGAGATGATCCTGCGCTTTGCCGCCGAGCGCGAGATGGACACCTCCTACGCCGCCTGGCGGCTGCGCACACCGATCCCCTACTCGATCGTCGCGGTGACGAAGGTGAAGGTGGCGGAACTGCCGATGCCGCAGTGGGTGGATTTCCTCGAGCGCTACCCCGACGTCAAGGCGCGCTTCGAGTTCGAGGTGATGAAACTGATGTCGGAGGTGATGGCGCACACGATCACGCTGCACCTGCTCGATGCGCCCGGGCGCCTTGCGCGCTTTCACCGCAAGCACCCGGAACTCGCCGGGCGCATCCCGAAGAAGGAACTCGCCGCCTACCTCAACCTTACGCCCGAGACGCTGTCGCGCCTCTCGCAGCGGCTCGGGCGGTCGTAGCCTCGCTCAGCAGCTCAGCGAGCACTTGAGCCGCCGGCGGTCGAGGCGTGGGCGCTGCCACTCACCGCGCTGAACGCCGCCCCCAGGTGATCCCCTTGTGGACCGAGGAAGACGCCGGTCATGCCCAGCATCGCACCGCTCGGGCAGCTGCCCGTACAGGACCCGCTTGCGGATGCGTTGACGAACGCACCCTTTCCAGGAGCGAATTCAATTGAACCCGAAAGGCCACTGCTGAACGACCAGGTTTGCGAGGGAAACGTAAACTGCAGGTATGCCGCCGAAAACTGTTGGGCGTGAAGTTTACTTGTGCGCCGGAAATGAGGAATAAGCCTGTCTGGCCAAGGTTGTTAGTCGGCGTCGTGCCGCCGATATCGGTCATCGAGAAGGTCCCGGTCTTCGCCGCGATCACCTCGGGCGGTGTCGGCGGTCCACCGAGGTAATGGAACTGGTTGTTCGGGGTGATAGGTACGCTAAACGATGATCCGTTGCTCTCGGTGTAAGTCCCATTGACCCAACGCCTCCAGATCGCACCGATCGAGTTCGAAGTCGTCTCGTTGATCACCGCCGAGGCGTCAGCCGCCGCGCCAGCCACTGAAAACGTGACAGGCGGTTCGGCCAGCTCTTCAGGCAAAAGATGGAAATTGAGCAGCTTCGCCGCCGATCCAGATCCCGACAGCGTCACGCGCTCAAACGAGGCGAAACCGCCTCCGTCTCCCGGACCGTAAGGATCAAGCCACAAAGCCCCGACAACGCCGAGCAGCGGCGGAAGCGTCGGCTGCGTTGGCACCACGGCAGGTTGACCCGCGGCTCCGCGCTGCTCGGTCGCGACGAACTCGCTCTGCCGAGGGGGTGCGGGCGGCTCGCCCGCGCGGGCATCCGACTGAAAGCCCCCTTGGGCGATGGTCTCGCCGGTTTCCGTACCCGTCTGCCCGGCGGTGCGCGTCTGGCCCGGCAGCCGGTCATAGAGAAACGGCGGCGGCGCAACCAACCCCTGCGGCAGGGTGAAGCGGTCGGCAACGTAAAAAGAACTGTCGCGCGCCGAACTCCGACTCACCCGCTTCGTTTTTCACGCCGATACGCCCGTCGGACACGCCACCGTAGGTGCCCGGCGGCGCGAATTGCGCGCCCGGCGCCTGTGCGAGCAGGCTCGGCGCGTCGCTCGCTTCGCCCGGCGCCTGCGCCACCTCCAACGCCGCCCGCGCCCCTGCCGCAACGCAAGGCGAAAGGTCGTTACACTCGCGCAACGTATAGTGCGTGCCGCGGATCCCGATCGAGGCGGTCGCGGTGCGAACGCCGTATTTATCGTCGCGCCGGAGATTGCCGATCGCGCCGGTCACTGTGCGCAGGCCGCCGGCAAGCAGCGTGATGAAGCTTTTCTCGGTGCCGTCGATCCTGCCCGAGAACATGTGCTCGTCGATGCGCAGCTGCGTGCGCTCGCTCATCGACAGGATCGCGCCGTCGGAAAGCCGGATCTGGGCGTTGCTCGCAGGGCCGGTGCGGATCGTGTCGTCCTGCTCGACGGCGGCGCCGCGCACGAGCGCGACGCGCTGGCCGGCGCGCTCGGCGAATACTTCGCCTACCGCGAGCAGCACGCGGCCGGCCTCGGCGAGCGCGACCGCCGGAACGAGGAAGATCGCGCACAGGCTCAGGCGGATCGCGCGTTCCGTCTTCACGTCGGACTTCACTGGAATTCGTAGCGCAGCTTGACCCCGAAGAGGTCGCGATCGTAGCGATAGAGCGCGATGTTCGAACGGTTCTCGGCGCGCAGGTACTCGGCGCGAACGCTCAGCTGCCGCGAAAGGCGATACGACGCACCGACCTCGAGCGCCGCGTAGCCGTCGCGCCGACGCGCGAGAAACAGCGCGTCCTCCTCGCGATAACGGCTGCGGGTATAGTTGACCCCGGCCGAGAGCGCCCATCTGGGGGCGGGTACCAAGCTCGCACTCGCGCGCAGCGTGTAGAGTCTGCGCGAAAGATCGTGGCGTACCGGCACGGCATCGTTCGTCTCGCGGCCGACGAGCGCCTGCACCTGCACGATCGGCTGCAGCCGGTGCAGGATCGCGCGCCGCCAGCCGACGCCGAGCGAATAGAAGTCGGCATCGCGCACCGGCTGGTTCGGGTAGTCGAGCGCCGCGAACTGCGCGTAGCCGGACACGGTGCTGCGCTCGTCGAGCTGCCGGTGCCACTCGCCCGAGAGCGCCGCGACGTTACGCAGCCGGTCGCTCTGAACCTCGAGCGTGGAATACGACAGCATGCCGCGCACGAGGTCCTTGTCGCGGATCCATGAAGCGCCGCCCCAGGCGGCGAGCGAAGCGAGGTCGAACTGCCGGTCGAAGGCGTTGCCGTGGAACTTGCCCTCGTAGCTCGCCCCGAAGAGAAGCGCAACGCCCGGAGCCACCGGCCGGCTGATCTGCCCGCCTGCGCCGAGGTGCAGGAACCGGTCGCCGGTCTTGACGCCTGCGGCCACAAGCTGCACGTCGCCGAGCGTCGGCACGTTGATCGTCGGGCCGCTCACGCCGCTGTTGACGTTGCTGTCGAGCCCGGCCCCCACCTCCAGGTACGCCGTCGCGCTCGTCTGGTAGCGCGACTCCTGCGCGCGGATCGCATCGAGAAACCGCTCGATGTTCGCCATCACCGCGGGCGGCGGCGACTTAGCGGCGACCGCTTCGAACTCCTCTCGCGCGCGCACGAGCTCACCGAGCACGAAGTAGCCCCGCGCGAGCTCGAGCCGTGCGCGCATGTTCTCCGGAAACTGCACCACATATCGCTCGAGCGCGAGCACGCCTTCGCCCGCGTGACCGGCGTCGATCGCCGCGATGCCGAAATAGAAATCGAACTCGGGCTTCCCGAACTCCTCTGGATGTCCCCGACCGAGCGCATAGGCCTCGGCCGAACGGCCTGCCTCCACCAGGCGACGGACTTCGTCGGCGGGGCTAGCGAGGACAACCCAAGGCCACAGCGCAAGCCATATCAAGCCCGCGAGTATGACGTTCTTTTTCATGCCTCGGCGTCCCGAGGGGCCGATCGATCCTACCATGCGCGCTACTGGCGGCGCAACCGCGCCAAGGCACTAGAGACCATCGGCCAGACGAGAAGCGCAAGCGCAAGCGCCGTCATCGTTCCGACCAGCGCGTTCGCGAAGAAAATCGAAAGGTCCCCCTGCGACATGATCATCGCCTGTCGGAACGCCGCTTCGGCCTGGTCGCCAAGCACGATCGCGAGCACCATCGGCGCAAGCGGATAGCCGAGCTTGCGAAACGCGTACCCGATCACACCGAAAACGACGATCATCCAAACGTCGAAGATCGAGTTGTGCACCGTGTAGCCGCCGATCGCGCAGACGACGATGATGATCGGCGCGATGACCGGAAACGGTATGCGCAGAATCGCGGCAAAGAGCGGCACGCAGGTAAGCACGATCACGAGGCCCGCGAGGTTGCCGAGGTACATGCTCGCGATCAGTCCCCAAACGAAATCCTTTTTCTCGACGAAGAGGAGCGGCCCCGGCTGAAGGCCCCAAATCATGAGGCCGCCGAGCAGCACCGCCGCCGTGGGCGAGCCGGGGAACTCCGAGTGCGAGCATGGGAAGCAGCGCGCTGGTGCCGGCGGCGTTGTTCGCCACCTCCGGGGCGACCACGCCTTCCAGCTTCCCGGTGCCGAATTGTCGCGCCGTCGTTCGACATGCGGCGAGCCACGCCGTAGGCCATGAACGAGGCAGGCGTCGCCCCACCCGGCACCACCCCCATGAAGCAGCCGATCCCGGCCGAGCGAAAGGCGGTCGCCCAGTAACGCGGTAGCTCTTTCCACGTCTGCCACACCACGCGCGGGTTGATGCCGGCCCGGCCGCCGCGGAACGACAATCCCTCCTCCAGACTCAGCAGGATCTCGCCGATGCCGAAAAGTCCGATCACCGCGACGAGGAAGTTGAAGCCGTTGAGCAGCAGCGGCGAACCGAAGGTGAAGCGCAGCGTGCCGGTCACCGTGTCGGTTCCGACCGAGGCAAGCGCGAAGCCGAGCATCATCGCCGCGAGCGTCTTGAACGGCGCCTCGCGGCTCGTGCCGATGAAGGCGGCGAAGGTGAGGAAATAAACAGCGAAGAACTCCGGCGGCCCGAAGGCGAGCGCAAAGCGCGCCACCGCCGGCGAGACGAACGTGATCATCACGACCGCGACGAGTGCGCCGAAAAAAGAAGCGGTGAACGACGCGGTGAGCGCTTCGCCCGCACGCCCCTGCTGCGCCATCGGATAACCGTCGAAGGTGGTCGCCACCGACCAAGGTTCGCCGGGAATGTTGAACAGGATCGAGGTAATCGCTCCGCCGAAGAGCGCGCCCCAGTAAATGCACGAGAGCAGGATGATCGCGGTCGTCTGACCGCCCGGGGTCTGCGCAAGGGTAAAAGTGAGCGGCAGCAGGATCGCGACGCCGTTCGCGCCGCCCAAGCCCGGCAGCACGCCGATGATGACGCCGAGTACCACCCCGAGGAGCATGAACGCGACGTTTTTCCACGACAGGGCGACGGCGAAGCCCTGCGCGAGCTGGAGCTCTTCCATCGCTCAGCCGACGCCTAGCCAGCGCTCAAGCGGCCCCTTGGGCAGCGGGACCTTGAACCACATCTCGAAGAGCACGAAGAGGATGATCCCCGTCGCCATCGCCGCGGCCGCCGATTTCCACCATCGGTAGCCGCCCAGCCGGTGCATGAAATACATCATGAAGAGGGTGGCAGCGACGTACATGCCGGTCCAAGGCACCGCCGCGACGAACACGGCTGACGGAACGAGCACCGCGAGCACCAGCCGCAGCTGGCCTGCGCGCACGAACGGCGTATCCGACTCCGGCCTCAGGCGCAGCGCGCGCACGAGATTGACCGCCGAAGCCCCGAGGAGGATCCACGCGACATAAAAGGGGAAGTATCCGCTTTGCGGGCCGTCGGCCGCCCAGCGCGCGCCGATGCGCTGCGCGTCGAACGCGATCACTGCCGCGAGCGCCATCAGGATCAAGCGCTACCGCGACCTCCGCGCTTTTTGTGCGCAACGCGGGCCGTTCGTCCGCTTCCTTGGACATGCCGCTACTCCGGATGGTCGCGGCCCGGGATGTGGCCGGGCCACGCGGTCACGATCTCGACTTGCTTAGCGCCCGGCGATGAAGCCCGCCGACTTCATCAGCTGCACGTGGCGCGCTTCCTCGCGCGCGACCCAATCGACGTACTCCTTGCCCTTCAGCCGCGTCTGATTGAACGCGCCTTGCTCCATCAGGTTTTTCCACTCGGGCGTTTCGACCACGCGCGAGAACAGGTTGATGTAGTAGTCCACGTGCTCCTGACGCACGCCCGGCGGCATGAAGATGCCGCGCAGCATCAGGTACTCGATCGGAAGTCCGGCCTCGCGGCACGGCGGGATGTCGTGCCAGGATTTGTCGCCGGCAATTTTCTCCTTGTACGGCATACGCTTCTGGTCGAAGAACGCATAGAGGTTTCAGCTTGCCCGCGCGCCAGTGCGCCACGGCCTCGATCGGGTTGTTCACCGTCGAGTCCACGTGGCCGCCCACGAGCTGCACCGCCACGTCGCCGCCGCCTTTGAACGGCACGTAGGTGAATTTCGCCCCGGTCGCCTGCTCGATCGCCACCGTAATGATCTGGTCCTCCTGCTTGGCGCCGGTGCCGCCCATCTTGAACCTTGCCCGGCCCGGCCTTCTTCGCCGCCTCGATGTAGTCCTTGGCGGTCTTATAGGGCTTGTCAGCCTGTACCCCAAAGCACGAACTGGTCGAGCGCCAGCATCTGCACCGGCGTGAGATCGCGCCAGTTGAACGGCGTGTTGGTGGCCAGCGGTGTCGTGAACAGGTTCGACAGCGTGATGATGATCTTGTGGGGGTCTCCGGCCGAGCCCTTGACGTCGAGGAAGCCTTCGGCACCGGCCCCCCGGCTTGTTGATCGGCAGGATCGCCACCTTCGCCAAGTTGTGCTTGGCGACGATCGCCTGGATGGTGCGCGCCATCTGGTCGGCGCCGCCCCCGGTGCCCGCCGGGATGATGAACTCGATGTTGCGGCTCGGCTCCCAAGCGAAGGCCTGTGGGATGGCCGGCGCAAGCACCGCCGCCCAAAGCGCTGCGCCGATGGCTCTGCGGGATTGCGGTTGTCACGGCCCCTCCTCTTTTCAGATAGACGAACATTGTCGGCGCCGCCCCGGCGGGCGCGCCTTCGACTGCGGTCAAGAACTGCCGCGCCTCCGGTACACCAAGACCGGAACCCTGGCGGCAGCAAGCACCTTCTGGGTCTGACTGCCGAGCAGGAGTTTCCCAGTCCGCGCCGGCTGTGCGACGCCATCACGATGAGGTCGCAGCCGCGCTGCGCCGCGGTCTGCAGGATCGACTCGGCGGGAAAGTCGCTCGTCACGGTGATGCACTCGCAGCGCACGCCCGCCGCTTTCGCCGCGCGCTCGATCACCGCGAGGTGCGCCTGCGCGGCGCGGCGGATCATCTTCTCGTGATGCTCGGGCGTGGTGTAGCCGACCGGCAGCGCGTCGCGGTAGACGATCGGGGTCGCGGGCGGCGCGGCGAACAGGCCGGTGACGCGCGCGCCGAGCCTTCGCGCAAGCCGCACGCCCGCCTTGGCCGCCTCGGCCGAAAGCCGCGAGCCGTCGGTCGGAATCAGGATGTGCTTGAACATGGCGGTCCCCTCAGTTCGCGAACGGCAGCACCCAGATGAGCATGCCGAGCGCGTAGCACACGCCCGCGCACACGAGCGGTGAACGGTACGCTCCAAGCGAGGAACTCGCGCAGCGACACGCGGCGCCCCTCCTCCTTCTCGGCGAGCGTGAGCGCGACGTAGAGCGCGGGCGCGCCCGCGATCGTCAGGTTGCTGCCGAGCGTGCCCGACCAGAGCAGCATCCAGTAGAGCGGCCAGGGTTCGATGCCCGCCTGCCCCATGTCGCGGATCGCGTACAGGAAAGTGAGGATGTAGGCGTCGTGCTCGACGAGCCCCACGATCGGCACCGTCACCCAGTAGAGGATCGTCGCCGCGAGCGCGTAGCTCTCCTCGAACAGCGGCTTCATCGCGTCGGCGAGCAGGTCGAGCACGTGCGCTTTCTCGAGGCCGCCCACGAGCGCAAAAAGCGCGATGTAGAAGAAGATCGCGCGCCAGTCGAGTTCCTGCAGAGCCTCCTCGAAACTCGCCGCCTTCACCCGTTCGCCGAGCAGCGCGAGCACGAGCACGAGCGAGACCGCCCCGGTGAGCGCGATGAACCCGAGCTTGACGCCGATGTACTCGCGCAGCGACATCGCGATCACGGTACCGAGGAACCAGACGACGACGACGGTGGCGAACAGCGGATTCGGGATCTTCGCGTCGATGCCGAGCGCACCGAGGTCGGCGACGCGCGCGCGCCCGCGAAAGCCGTACGCCCACATCGCCGCGAGCGTCACGAGGAACGTGACCATCAGGATCGGGAACGACGACGGCCGCCCCTTCTGCCAGATGAAGTCGAAGAATTCGGCGCCGGCGACGCTGTGCAGCATCTGCGGCGGAAGGTCGCCGATGAGAAGCGCCGTGCCCATGAAGTTCGCGCCGAACCCGATCATCAAGATCACCGGCGTCGCGGGAATGTTGAGCGCGCGCGCGAGCGGCAGCGCGACCGGCGCCATCATGAGGATCGTCACCACGTTGTCGACGAACATCGACACGATGCCGGCGAGCAGCGTGAGGATCATCACGAGCAGCCCGGGCCGGCCGCCCGAGAGGCGCAGCGCCTGCAGCGAAAGCCACGACGGCACCCCGGTCTTGCCGAAATAGCCCGCGATCAGCCAGATGCCGACGAGGATCGCCATCACGTTCCAGTCGACGTAGCCGAACGCGTCGGTCTCGTTCATCACGCCGAGCCAGATCATCACGGCGACGCCGATCAGCGCCGCGAGCGTGCTGTCGATCCAGTTGCTGATGACGACGACGATCGTGACCGCGAACACGATCACCGCGAGCCATTGATCGAATTCCACGCGCGCTCCTCCTTCCCCGGGGTCGGGCGATTGTACACTGCGACCTAAAGCAAACGATGGACCTGCTGCTCGATCCTCAGGCCTGGGTGGCGTTCGTCACGCTCACCGCGCTCGAGCTGGTGCTCGGCATCGACAACATCATCTTCATCTCGATCCTGGTCGACCGGCTGCCGCCCGAGCGGCGCGAGTTCGCGCGCCGCCTCGGACTGTTCCTCGCGATGTTCATGCGCCTCGCGCTGCTTTTCACGCTCGCCTGGATCATCGGTGCTCGCCGCGCCGATGTTCACCGTGTTCGGCGAGGAGATCTCCGGGCGCGACCTGATCCTCATCGCGGGCGGCCTGTTCCTCATCTGGAAGGCGACCGGCGAGATCCATGCCCTCGTCGAAGGCGAGGACGAGCGGCGGGAGGTGCGTCCTGCCGCCACCTTCGCCGGGGTGCTCGCGCAGATCGCGATGATCGACCTCGTTTTCTCGCTCGATTCGATCATCACCGCGGTCGGCATGGTGAACGAGATCGCGATCATGGTCGCGGCAGTGGTCGCCGCCGTCGCCCTGATGATGGTCGCCGCCGGCCCGATCGGCCGGTTCGTGTCGCGCCATCCGACGGTGAAGACGCTCGCGCTCGCCTTCCTCATCATGGTCGGCATGGCGCTCGTCGCCGACGGTCTGGACTTTCACGTGCCGAAGGGCTATCTGTACTTCGCGATGGCGTTTTCGGTCGCGGTGGAGCTGCTCAACCTGCGCATGCGGGCGCGGATGGTGCTCACCGGCCAGCCGAAGCCGCACCCGCTGCCCGAAGGCGCCCTGCCCCCTGAGCCTGCGTCGCGCTCGGCGACGGAAGGACCGCCCGAGCCGCGCGGCCCCGCCAGCGGCTCAGAAGAGCCCGACCACGCGTCCGTTCACCAGGTCGATTTTTTCCGCCGCGGGCGCCTTCGGCAGCCCGGGCATCGTCATGATGTCGCCGCAGATCATCACGACGAACTCGGCGCCCGCGGCGAGCCGCACCTCGCGCACGTTGACGACGTGGCCCTCGGGAGCGCCGCGGCGCTGCGGATCGGTCGAAAACGACGACTGGGTCTTCGCGACGCACACCGGGTAGTGCCCGTAGCCGTCCTCCTGCAGCTTGCGGATCTGCGCGCGCACCTTCGAGTCGGCGGTCACTTCCGAGGCGCGGTACACGCGCTTTGCGATTTTCTCGATCTTCTGCCAGAGCGTATCCGAGTCTTCGTAGACGAACTTCGGCTGCGACGGCTGCTCGCACAATTCGACGACCACGCGCGCGAGCTCCGCCGCGCCGCGGCCGCCCTCGGCCCAATGGGTGGCGAGCACGAACGGCACCCCCAGCCGCTCGACGCGCTTTCGCGCGAGCTCGATCTCCGCTGGCGTATCGAAGGTGAACCGGTTGAACGAAACGACGCACGGGATCCCGTAGACGTCGCGCACGTTCTCCACGTGCCGCTCGAGGTTGACGAGCCCCTTGTCCAAGGCCTCGAGGTTCTCGCGGTTCAGGTCCTTCACGTCGACGCCGCCGTGGTACTTCATCGCGCGCAGCGTCGCGACGATCACCGCCGCCTGCGGCCGCAGGCCGCTCTTGCGGCACTTGATGTCGAGGAATTTTTCCGCCCCGAGGTCGGCGCCGAATCCGGCTTCGGTCACCACGTAGTCGGCGAGCTTGAGCGCCGCGCGCGTCGCGATCACCGAATTGCAGCCGTGCGCGATGTTGGCGAACGGCCCGCCGTGCACGAACGCCGGGTTGCCTTCGAGCGTCTGAACGAGATTCGGCGCAAGCGCATCCTTGAGCAGCACCGCCATCGCGCCGTCGGCTTTCAGGTCCCGCGCGCGTACCGCCCGGCCGTCCCGCGTGTAGCCGACGACGATGTTGCCGAGGCGCTTCTTCAGATCGTCGCGCGAGGTGGCGAGACAGAAGATCGCCATCACCTCGGAGGCGACCACGATGTCGAAGCCGTCTTCGCGCGGATAGCCGTTCGCGGTCCCGCCGAGGCCCACCACGATGTCGCGCAGCGCCCGGTCGTTCATGTCCACGACCCGCCGCCACTGGATGCGGCGCGGATCGATGCCGAGCTCGTTCCCATGCGCGATGTGGTTGTCGATCATCGCCGCGAGCAGGTTGTTCGCGAGCGCGATCGCCGAAAAATCGCCGGTGAAGTGCAGGTTGATGTCCTCCATCGGCACCACCTGCGCGTAGCCGCCGCCGGCGGCGCCGCCCTTCACCCCGAACACCGGGCCGAGCGACGGCTCGCGCAGGCAGATGATCGCGCGCTTGCCGATGTGATTGAGCGCATCGCCCAGTCCGACGGTGGTCGTCGTCTTGCCCTCGCCCGCCGGCGTCGGGCTCACCGCGGTGACCAGGATCAGCTTTCCGTCGGGGCGGTCCCGGAGCGCGTCGAGGTACTCGAGCGAGACTTTCGCCTTGTAGTGGCCGTAGGGCTCCAGGTGCTCCTCGTCGATGCCGAGTTTTTCGCGCGCGACCTGCGCGATGCGCCGCAATTTCGCCGCCTGTGCGATTTCGATGTCGGAAGGCATGGACTCCTCCTTCTGCGGAGGCGCGATTGTGCGCGCGCGGCGCCGCGCGCGGCCTTGACCGCGGTCAATCGACGCCGCGCTCGGACGCGCGGTTCGCGCGCGGCCGAGCGCTCAGGCGCCGATCGCCTCGAGCGCCCGCCCCTTGCCGTAGCCCGGATCGCCCGGAGGCGCGCCGCCTTTCGTCACACGCACGGCGCAGTACTTGAACTCCGGGATCTTGCCGTACGGGTCGAGCTTCGGATTGGTGAGCAGATTCGCCGCCGCTTCGTAATACGCGAACGGGACGAAGACGCAGCCGCGCGGCGTGCCCTCGTCGGCGCGCGCATAGAGCGAAATCGTCCCGCGGCGCGAGGCGACGGTGACGACGTCGCCCGGCCGCGCGCCGAGCGCCGCCAGGTCGAGCGGATGCATCGCGCAGGTGGGCTCGGGCTCGAGCGCATCGAGCACGCCCGCGCGCCGCGTCATCGCGCCGGTGTGCCAGTGTTCCAGCTGCCGGCCGGTGATGAGCACCATCGGGTAGTCGCTCGTCGGGCTGCTCGTCGGCGAACAGGAGATCGGCGGGCACGAACCGCCCGCGCCCGGTCGCGGTCGGAAAGCGCTCGGTGAACACCACCGGCTCGCCCGGGTCGCCTTCGTTTTCGCACGGATAGACGACGCAGGAGTCGCGCTCGAGCCGCTCCCAGGTGATGCCGGCGATCGAGCGCATGCAGCGGCGCATTTCCTCGAACACCTCGCGCGCGCTCGTGTACGTCCACGGCAGGCCGAGGCGTCTCGCGATCTCGACGATGATCCACAGATCGGGCTTTGCGTCGCCCGGCGGCTCGAGCGCCTTGCGCCCGAGTTGCACCATGCGGTCGGTGTTCGTCACCGTGCCCTCTTTTTCCGGCCACGCGGAGGCGGGCAGCACCACGTCGGCGAGATACGCCGTCTCGGTGAGGAAGATGTCCTGCACCACCAGGTGCTCGAGGCGCGCGAGCGCCGCGCGCGCGTGCGCCGCGTCCGGGTCCGACATCGCCGGGTTTTCGCCCATGATGTACATGCCGCGGATGCGACCCTCGGCCGCGGCGTTCATGATCTCGACCACCGTGAGACCCGGCTTCGGATCGAGCGCCGTTCCCCAGAACGCCTCGAAACGTCGCCTCGCCTCGGCGTTGTCCACGCGCTGGTAGTCCGGAAACACCATCGGAATGAGCCCGCAGTCGGAGGCCCCTTGCACGTTGTTCTGGCCGCGAAGCGGATGCAGGCCGGTGCCCGGGCGTCCGATCTGGCCGGTCGCGAGCGCGAGCGCGATCAGACAGCGCGCGTTGTCGGTGCCGTGCACGTGCTGGCTGATGCCCATGCCCCACAGGATCATCGAGGCGCGCGAGGTGGCGTAGGCGCGCGCTACCTCGCGGATCGTCTGCGCGGGAATGCCGCACACCGGCGCCATCGCCTCGGGCGAAAACTTCTTCACGTTCTCGGCGAGCGCCTCGAAGCCCGAGGTGCGGTCGCGCACGAACTGCTCGTTCACGAGCCCCTCGGTGACGATCACGTGCAGCATCGCGTTGAGAAGCGCCACGTCGGTATCGGGCTTGAACTGAAGGAACCAGGTCGCGTGGCGCGCCAGTTCCGTGCGCCGCGGATCGGCGACGATCAGCTTCGCCCCCCGCCGCGCGGCGTTCTTGATCCAGGTCGCGGCCACCGGGTGGTTGACCGTGGGATTCGCGCCGATCACGAAGATCACCTCGGCGCGCAGCACGTCGTTCACCTGGTTCGAGACCGCGCCCGAGCCGATGCCCTCGAGCAGCGCCGCGACCGACGAGGCGTGGCACAACCGCGTGCAGTGGTCGACATTGTTCGTGCCGAAGCCGGTGCGTACGAGCTTCTGGAAGAGGTACGCCTCCTCGTTCGTGCCCTTCGCCGAGCCGAAGCCGGCGAGCGCGTAGCGGTCCTCGGCGCGGATGCGCGCGAGGCCCCGTGCCGCCGTATCGAGCGCCTCCTCCCAGCTCGCTTCGCGAAACGCCGCCGACCAGTCCCCGGGCGCGATCGCGAAATCGGGCGTCTTCGGCACCCCCGGTTTGCGGATGAGCGGCTTCGTCAGCCGGTGCGGATGGTGCACGTAGTCGAAGCCGTAGCGGCCCTTCACGCACAGGCGCCCGCGATTGGCCGGCCCGTCGCGGCCGGTAACGAACCGGATGCGGTTCGCCGCGCCGTCCACATGGTAGGTGAGCTGGCAGCCGACGCCGCAGAACGGGCAGACCGAGTCCACGGTCTTCGTCACCGGCGCAAGCGCCGCCCCGCGGGCTGGCGCGAGCGCCCCCGTCGGGCACGCCTGCACGCATTCGCCGCAGGCGACGCAGGTCGATTCGCCCATCGGGTCGTCGAAGTCGAAGACGATCTTCGCCTCCGCGCCGCGGAACGCGTAGCCGATCACGTCGTTCGCCTGCTCCTCGCGGCAGGCGCGCAGGCAGCGCGTGCACTGGATGCAGGCATCGAGATTGACCGCGATCGCCGGGTGCGAAACGTCGGCCGCCGGTTGCGCCCGCGGCGAAAAGCGCGGCCGGCCGACGCCGAGCTTCCTCGCCCAGCGATCGAGTTCGCTCTCGGGCACATAGCGGCGCTCGGGCATGTCGGCAAGGAGAAGCTCGAGCACCATCTTCTGCGCCGCGCGCGCGCGCGGGCTGTCGGTCGAAACCTCCATGCCCGTCGACGGCGTGCGGCAGCAGGAGGGCGCGAGCACCCGCTCGCCCTTCGACCTCGACGACGCAGGCGCGGCAGTTGCCGTCGGGTCGCAGCCCCGGCGCGTAGCACAGGTGCGGGATCTCGATCCCGTGCCGGCGCGCACGTTCGAGGATCGATTCGTCGGCGCGAGCGGTGACGGCGAGGCCGTTGAGCCGGAATTCGACCGGCGCAGCCGCGAGGTGCTTCGGATCGGTGCGGTCCATGGGGTTCCCTCTCACTTCACTTCGTGCGCAAAGTACCGGAGCACGCTGAGCACCGGATTCGGCGCCGCCTGCCCGAGGCCGCAGATCGAGGCGTCCATCATCGTCTGCGCGAGTTCCTCGAGGAGCGGCGCGTCCCAGCGCGGCGCGCGCATCAGCTCGAACGCCTTGGCGGTGCCGACCCGGCAGGGGGTGCACTTGCCGCAGGACTCGTCCTTGAAGAACTTCATGATGTTTCGCGCCGCCGCAGCCGCGCGGTCCCGGTGCGAGAGCACGATCACCGCCGCCGAGCCGATGAAGCAGCCGTGCGCTTGCAAGGTATCGAAGTCGAGCGGAATGTCGGCCTTGGAAGCCGGAAGGATTCCCCCCGAGGCGCCGCCGGGCAGGTAGGCGTAGAGCTCGTGGCCGTCCTGCATGCCCCCGCAGTATTCCTCGATCAGCTCCCAAGCGGTGATCCCCGCCGGCGCAAGGTGTACGCCCGGCTTCTTCACGCGCCCGGAGACCGAGAACGCGCGCAGCCCTTTTCGGCCGTGGCGGCCGTGGCCAGCGAACCATGCCGCCCCCTTTTCCACGATCTCGCGCACCCAGTACACCGTCTCCATGTTGTGCTCGAGCGTGGGATAGCCGAAGAGGCCGACCTGCGCGACGTACGGCGGACGCAGCCGCGGCATGCCGCGCTTACCTTCGATCGATTCGATCATCGCCGACTCTTCGCCGCAGATATAGGCGCCGGCGCCGCGCCGCAGGTGAATCGGCGGAAGCGCACACGGCGGATCGCGCCGCAGAAGGTCCAGTTCGCGCTCGAGCAGCGCGCGGCACCCGGCGTATTCGTCGCGAAGGTAGATATAGATCTCGCCTGCGCCGGCGCACCAGGCGGCAACGAGCATTCCTTCGAGGAACCGGTGCGGGTCGCGCTCGAGGAAATAGCGGTCCTTGAAGGTGCCGGGCTCGCCTTCGTCGATGTTGACGGCCATCAGGCGCGGCGCGGGTTCCGCGGCGACGATGCGCCACTTGCGCGCCGCGGGAAACCCCGCGCCGCCCGAGCCCGCGCAGCCCGGCGTCCTCGACGATCTTGGTGATCGCCTCGCGCGTATGCCGGCCGGCGAGGCAGTCGGCGATCAGACGGTAGCCGCCGCCTGCGCGGTACTCGGCGTAGCCGATCGCGCGCGGCACCGGGCAGCGGGTTTTCCCCGGCGCGCACCGCGCCGACGACCTTCTCCACCGTCGCGCCGCCGACCGGGTTCTGGTGCACCACCGCGACCGGCGCCTCGTCGCAGCGGCCGACGCAGGGCGCGGCGAGCACCCGCACTTCGGGCCCGAGCGCAGCCGGCAGCCGCGCGAGCAGCTCGCGCGCGCCGGCGAGTTCGCAGGAAAGCGAATCGCACACCCGCACCGTGAGCGCGGGCGGCGGCGCCTCGCCCTCCTTCACCACGTCGAAGTGATGATAGAAGGTCGCGACTTCGTACACCTCCGCCTGAGACAGGCGCATTTCCTCGGCGAGCGCCGCAAGGTGCCGCGCCGAAAGGTGTCCGTAGCGGTCCTGCAGCCGATGCAGGTGCTCGACGAGAAGGTCGCGCCGCCGCGGGGCGTCGCCGAGCAACGCCCGGACCTCCTCGCGCGCCTGCGGCTCGACCGATCTGCCCTTCGGGGTCGGGCGAACCCGGGTCTTCAGCTCCATGCGTGCATTATGGGCGCGCCGCGCTGCGGCGACGCTTGACTGCGGTCAAGCGCCGAATCAGCCCCGCCAGAATGCCGGCGTCGCGAGCACGAACACGGTGAGCAATTCGAGTCGACCGAGCAACATCGCGACCGTGAGGATCCAGGTCTGAAAATCCGAGAGCACCGCGTAGGTACTCGTCGGCCCGACCTCCGCGAGCCCCGGGCCGACGTTGTTCACGCACGCCGCCGCCGCCGAAAGCGCGGTGAGCAGATCGAGGCCGGTGGCGGTGAGCAGCAGCGTGATCGCGGCGATGGTGACGCCGTAGACGAGCATGTAGGCGAGCACCGCGAAGATGATGCGGTTCTCGACCACCTGTCCGCCGAGCTTGACCGGCGTCACCGCGCGCGGATGGATCAGCCGCTCGAGCTCGCGGCGCGCCTGCTGCAGCATCAGCAGCGCGCGCATCATCTTGATGCCGCCGCCGGTCGAGCCGGAGCAGGTGGCGAAGGCCGAGATGAAGAGCATCCAGAGCGGCGCGAACACCGGCCAGGCGGCGTAGTCGGCGCTCGAGTAGCCGGTGGTGGTCGCGACCGACACCACGTTGAAGGCGGCGTGGCGCAGCGCCTGCCTCCAGTCGGCGCCCGTGCTCGGCCGGCGAGCACGAGCGTGACCGCCGCGACGCTCGCGGCGACGAGCGCGAGAAACCAGCTCGCCTCCGCGTCGCGGCGGTACGGGGCGACGCTCGTCGCGGTAGACAGCGGCGAAGTGCGTGGCAAAGCTCACGCCCGCAAGCAGCATGAAGGCGATCGCCGCGGCCTCGAGCGCGGGCGAGTTCCAGTGCGCGAAGCTCGCGTCGTGCGAGGAAAAGCCGCCGAGGCTCAGCGTGCTGAAGGCGTGCATCGCGGCATCGAGCCAGTCCATGCCGAGCGCCCGGTAAACGAGCGCACAGGCGGCGGTGAGTCCGGCGTACACAAGCCACAGGCCCTTGGCGGTCTCGGCGATGCGCGGCGTCAGTTGCGCTTCCTTCATCGGGCCGGGCGTCTCGGCCTTGAGCAGTTGCCGTCCGCCGACGCCGAGCAGCGGCAGCACTGCGACCGCGAGCACGATCACGCCCATGCCGCCCAGCCACTGCAGCGTGCAGCGCCACAGGTTGATCGACGGCGGCAGCGCGTCGAGCCCCGAAAGCACGGTGGCGCCGGTCGCGGTGAGCCCCGACATCGCCTCGAAATAGGCGTCGGTGAACGAGAGCGCCGGCAGGTACGCAAGGAGCGGCAGCGCGGCGAAGCCCGGTAACACGGTCCAGACGAGCGCGACGAAGAGAAACCCCTCGCGCGGTCGAAGCTCGCCGCGGCGGCCGCGCGTCGCCGCCCAGCCGAGGGCGCCCGCGCCGGCGGTCGCCGCGAGCGCCAGATCGTAGGCGCGCTCGGCGCCGTCGGCGAGCGCGTGCGCGAGTGCGAGCGGCGCGAGCATCGCGCCGGCGAAGCCGAGCAGCACCACCGACACCAGATGGACGACGACTGCGAGCCGCAACGCGCGCCCCGCTACAGATAGCGCGGGCTCACCTGGAACAGCCGCTCGACGCGCGCGAGGTCGCGCTTGTCGGCGACGAACACGATGACGTGGTCCTCGGGCTCGATGCGCGTGTCGTGGTGCGCCATCAGCACCCGCTCGCCGCGCACGAGCGCCCCGATGCGCGCGCCGTGCGGAAGCTCGACCTCCTCGACGCGCCGGCCGGCGAGGCCCGAGGACTCGCGGTCGCCGTGTACCACCGCCTCGAGCGCCTCGGCCGCGCCGCGGCGCAGGCTGTGCACCGCGACCACGTCGCCGCGGCGCACGTGCGCGAGCAGCCGGCCGATCGTCGCCTGCGCGGGCGAAATCGCGATGTCGATGCGCTCGCCCTGCACCAGATCGACGTAGCTGCGCCGGTTGATGAGCGTCACCACGCGGCGCGCGCCCATGCGCTTGGCGAGCAGCGAGCTCATGATGTTGTTCTCGTCGTCGTTCGTGACCGCGATGAAGAGATCCATGTCGGCGACCGCCTCCTCGGCGAGCAGCTCCTCGTCGGTGGCGTCGCCCGCGAGCGCCGAGCGCCCGCTCGACCCGCTCGGCGAGCAGCTCGCAGCGGCGCTTGTTATGCTCGATCACCTTGACGAGGTAGTCGCGCTCGAGCGCGCGCGCAAGCCGCTGGCCGATGTTGCCGCCGCCGGCGATCATGATGCGCTTGACCGGCCGATCGAGCCGCGCGCAGCTCGCGCATCACGCGCCGGATGTCGGTCGCCGCGGCAAGGCAAAACACCTCGTCGCCCGCCTGGATCACGGTGTCGCCCTCGGGCATCACCGCGCGGTTTCCGCGGAAGATCGCGACGATCCTCACGTCGCTTGCGGGAATGTGCCGCCGGATGTCGCGGATCGGATGACCGACGAGCGGCCCGCCCTCGACCGCGCGCACCGCGACGAGGCTCACCCGGCCGCCGGCGAAGTCGAGCACCTGCAGCGCCTCGGGGAACTCGACCAGCTTCACCAGGTAGTCGGTGAGCACCTGCTCGGGACAGATCGCGAGGTCGACGTCGAAGCCGTCGCGCCCGAGCACCGCCTGGTTGTCGAGAAAATCGGCCGCGCGCACCCGCGCGATGCGCCGCGGCACGTTGAAGAGGCGACTCGCCAGGCGACAGGCGACGAGGTTGGTCTCGTCCGATTGCGTCACCGCGATCAGCAGATCGGTGTCCTCGATGCCCGCCTCGCGCAGCACCGACGGATGGGCAGCGTGCCCGGTGACGGTGCGCAGGTCGAGCCGGTCGGCGAGCATGCGCAGCCGCTGCGCGTCGATGTCGACCACCGTGATGTCGTTTCGCTCCGAAGCGAGGCTTTCGGCGACGGTCGAGCCGACCTGCCCCGCCCCGAGGATGACGATCTTCATCGCCGAGGCGGGCGCGCGCGCCCGCGGGCCGTGCGCATGCTCAGGCCGGGGCGACGGTGAGCGGCAGTCGCTTCATGCCGCGAAAGACGAGCGAGTCGTGCCATTCGATGGACTCCTCGGGCACCGCAAGCGCGATCTCGCGCCAGCGGCGCAGCACCGCCGGTATCGCCACCTGCGCTTCCAGCCGCGCGAGCGGAAAGCCGAGGCAGAGGTGCGGCCCGAATCCGAACGCGAGATGCGCCGGCCCGCCGCGTTCGAGCCACAGCCGGTCGGGCGCGTCATAGACCTCCGGGTCGCGGTTCGCGGCGTTCAGCATCAGAAACACCCGCTCGCCGCCCGCGAGCCGGCGGCCGCGCAACTCGTGCTCGACGCGCGACCACGCGCACCTGCGCGATGCTCGGCCCGTCGTAGCGCAGCAGTTCCTCGACCGCCCGCGGCGCGAGCGCCGGCCGCGCGCGCAGCTTCGCCATCTCGTCGGGAAAGCGAAGGAGCGCCGCCAGGCCGTTCGCGAGGAGATTCGTCGTCGTCTCGTGCCCGGCGAAAAGGAGCAGAATGCAAGTGGCGAGCAGTTCGTCCTCGCCGAGTCGATCGCCCTCGTGTTCGAGCCGAACGAGCGCGGAGATGAGGTCGGCGCGCGGCGCTCGCCGGCGCTCGAGGATCAGCGCGGCGAAGAAGTCCGCCATCTCGGCCGCCGCGCGCTCGGCGCGCGCGTACTTTGCGCCTTCGGTGCGCGCGCTGCCGATGAACAGCGCCAGTTCGTCGGACAGGCGCTTGACGCGCTCGAGCGCGTCCTCCGGCACTCCGAGCATCGCCATGATGACGAGCGCCGGGCAGCGGCCCGGCGAAGTCGGCGACGAAGTCGATCTCGCGTCGGCCGTCGAGCCGCGCGAGCAGCCGCTCGACGCTCGCCTCGATCGCCGAGCGCATCGCGGCCATCGCCTGAAGGTTGAACACCCGGCCGGCCAACCGCCGCAGCCGTGTGTGATCCGGCGGGTCGCGGAACACCATCCAGAGCGAGAGATACCGCACGAGGTGCGCGATGCGCGCCGCCTCCTCGCCCGGCAGCGCGGCGAAGAACGGCCGCAACCGGTCGGACGACAGGCGCGCATCGAGCAGCGCCGCGCGTACGTCGTCGTAGCGCGTGAGCACCCACCCCTTCAGGCGCGGGCTCCAGTGCACCGGGTCCTCGGCGCGCAGGCGGGCGAAAAAGCGGGTACGGGTCGCGCCGGAACTCCGGCGACTCGGGATCGAGGTCGAGGGGCCCGGCGGGCGCGGCAAGCGGCATCGCCGGCAATTATGCCCGCGCCCGCAGGCGGCCTGCGTGCCCGCTCAAGGCGCGGCGCCGAGCGCCCGCAGCGCCGCGCGCACGTCCGCGAGGTGCGGATTGAGGCGCAGCGCGCGCCGGAACGCGAGCAGCGCCGACTCGCGCTCGCCATGCGCGCGCAGGATCTCGCCGAGGCCGGCGAGCGCGCCGAAATGGCGCGGCTCCAGTTCCAGCGTCCTGCGGATCGCGGCGACGCTCTCGTCGTCGCGCTCGGTCATGTAGTAGAGGGTGGCGAGCTTGTTCCACGCCTCGGCCCAACGCGGGCCGCGCGCGCGCAAGCCGCACGAGACGCGTTTCGGCGATGTCGAAGCGGCGCGCGGCGAGGTCGGAGGCCGCGCGATCGAGCGCCGCCTCCGCCTCCTCGTGCCCGTCGTACATCCACGCGGCCCAGATCTCGTCCTCGACCGGGCGCGCCTCGGCCTCGCTCGGACACGCGGCCAGCCGCTCGAAGAGCGCGTCGAGCCGCGAGGGCAGCGTCGGCGCCGGCCGCCGTTCGGGCAACCGCTCGACCAGGCGAAGCGTGTCCGCGTAGCGCATGCGCCACTATGAAGCTTACCGCAGGCAAGGAACCGCTCCCTGTGCCGCGCGCTCGCCTCCCTCGGCCGACCTCTCCTGCTCGACGATCTGCTCTACCGGCCGGATTCGGCGCTCGTGCGCCACAGCGTCATCCCGAAGATGCTGCGCCTGCTGAATCTGGCGGGGTTTCGGCATGCGCGCCCGGGCGCCCGACTCCTTTGAACCGGCGAAGCCGTCCGCCTACGGCTCCACCGCGCTCCCGGTCTTCGACCGCAACCTGAGGAACCTCGCCGAGAAGGTGCGCGCCGGCTCGCCGACCCCGCTCGGCGCCGACTGAGGTCGGCACGAGGGCGAGAGGCGGATGACGGGCGGCGCGGAGAACGCCGACTCGATTCCCGCCGCCTCCGAACCGCTCGCGCGAGAGACCGCCGCGCGGCTCAAGGCGCTCGAGTACGCCGTGCTCTTTGCCGAGATCGGCGACGCGCGGCCGCGGCGGGCGCCGCCGCACGTCGACTGTCGCAGCGCTACGCCGCCCGCGTCTGCGCGATCTGCCCGGCGAGCGCGGCGCGCGCGACCGACGCGAGCTTCGCGAGCGATTCGGCAGCGAGCACGCGAAAGGCTTCTTGCGGCGCCGAGTGTACACTCCGCGCTCGCATGAACGAACCTGCGCCGGCGGCGCGGCCGCCGATCGACGCCGAGCGGCTGCTCGCGATCGTCGCGGAGGTCGCGCGCGCGGCGCGCCCGGGGCTCGCGCCTGCGCCGACGCTCGATTCCTCGCTCGAGCGCGAGCTGGGACTGGACAGCCTCGCGCGCGTAGAGCTCGTGCTGCGTCTGGAACGCGCCTTCGGCGCGAGCCTGCCCGAGCAGGCGCTCGCCGCCGCCGAGACGCCGCGCGATCTGCTGCGTTTTCTCGCCGCGAGCGCCGGCGTCGCGCCGCGCGCCGCCGACACCGCGGTCGCGAGCCTTGCGCGCGCGGGCGGCGTGCGGCCGCCCGCGCACGCGCAGACGCTCGTCGAAGCGCTCGAATATCACGCCGAGCGCCAGCCCGAGCGACTGGCGGTGCACCTCTACGAGGACGAACGCGAGGCCCGGATCACCTACGGCGCGCTTTGGGCGCGCGCCGCCGGCTACGCCGCGCGGCTCGCTGACGCTGGGCTTTCCCCCGGCGATCGGGTGGCGATCATGCTGCCCACGTGCGCCGAATACCTCTACTGCTTCTACGGGGCGCTCATCGCCGGCGCGATCCCGGTGCCGCTCTATCCGCCGGCGCGGCTCTCGACGATCGAGGATCACATGACGCGCCACGTCGGCATCCTCCGGAGCGCCGGCGCGGCGATGATGGTCACGATCCCGGAGGCGAAAGCGCTCGCCTGGCTTCTGCGCGCGCAGGTCGAAACGATGCGCGCGGTGCTCGTGCCCGCCGACCTCGAAGGCGGCGGCCGTTACGTGCCGCACGCGGCGCGCCCGGGCGACATCGCGTTCCTGCAGTACACCTCCGGCACCACCGGCAATCCCAAGGGGGTGGTGCTCACGCACGAGAACCTGCTCGCGAACGTGCGCGCGATGGCGAGCGCCGCGCGCGCCTGCGACGAGGACGTGTTCGTGAGCTGGCTGCCGCTCTACCACGACATGGGTCTCATCGGCGGCTGTTTCGCGACGATGTACCTCGGCATGCCGGTCGCGCTGATGTCGCCGCTCGCGTTCCTTGCGCGGCCGGTGCGCTGGCTTCAGGCGATCCACCGGCACCGCGGCACGATCTCCGGCGGCCCGAACTTCGCCTACGAGCTGTGTCTGCGCCGCATCGCCGACGAGGACATGGCGGGCGTCGACCTCTCCTCCTGGCGCTTCGCCTTCAACGGCGCCGAACCGGTGCTGCCCGAAACGCTGGAAGGGTTCGCGAGCCGCTTCGCGAAATGGGGCTTTCGCCGCAACGCGCTCGCGCCGGTCTACGGTCTCGCGGAATGCTCGGTGGGGCTCGCGTTCACCCCGCCCGGCGAGCCCTGGCGCGTCGATCGCATCGACCGCGAGCGTTTCGCGCGCCGGGGCGAAGCGGTCCCGGCGCGCGAGGACGATCCGTCGCCGCTGCGGTTCGTCGGCTGCGGAACCCCGATCCCTGGGCATTACCTGCGGGTGGTGGACGCCGCGGGCCTCGAGCTTCCCGAGCGGCACGAAGGACTGCTTCAATTCCGCGGCCCCTCGGCGACCTCCGGCTACTACCGCAACCCGGAGGCGACGAAGCGGCTCTTTTCGGGCGAATGGCTGAACACCGGCGATCGCGCCTATCTCGCCGACGGGTACCTCTACATCACCGGGCGCGAAAAAGACCTCATCATCCGCGGCGGGCGAAACCTCAGCCCCTACGAACTGGAGCAGGCGGTCGGCAACCTCGCCGGCGTGCGGCGCGGCTGCGTCGCGGTGTTCGGCGTGCGCGATCCGGCGAGCGGTACCGAGCGCGTCGTGGTCCTCGCCGAGATGCGCGATCCGGACGCCTCGCGCCACGAGGCGCTGCGGCGCATGATCAACGAACTGGCCGTCGAGCTGATCGGCGGCCCCGTCGACGACATCGTGTTCGCGCCGCCCGGCACGGTGCCGAAGACCTCGAGCGGCAAGATCCGCCGCAACGCCGCGCGCGAATACTACGAGCGCGGCCCGCAGGCGCTGCGCCTGCAGCCGGTGTGGCTGCAGTTCCTGCGGCTCGTTCTCGCCGGTGCGCGTCCGCAGTTGCGCCGCGGGCTGCGCGCGCTCGCGGGACTCGGTTTCGCGCTGCGCGGCTACCTCGCTTTTGCGCTCGTGTTTCCGGTCGCGTTCGTCGCCGCGCTCGCCGCGCCGGTGCCGGTATGCTGGCGCATCGGAAGTTTCGCCGCGCGCGCGTTCCTGCGGCTTTCGGGAATTCCGCTCGTCGTCTCGGGCCTCGATAACCTGCCGCGCGATCGGCCGACCGTGCTCGCGGTCAACCACACGAGCTATCTCGATCCCGTGGTGCTCCTTGCGGTGCTCGGCGAGTACCGCGGCTACGCGTTCGTCGCAAAGCGCGAATTCCTCGAGCATCGGCTGTTGCGACCGCTGCTCGCGGGCTTCGGCACGCTCTTTGTCGAGCGCTTCGAGATCGCGAAAAGCGCCGAGCACGCGGGCGAACTCGTCGAGGCGGCGCGCCGCGGCGTCTCGCTCATCGTCTTTCCCGAGGGCACGCTCACGCGCAACGCCGGCCTCATGGAATTCCGCACCGGGGCGTTTCAGGCGGCGGCCGCGGCCGGCGTGCCGGTCGTTCCGATCGCGCTGCGCGGCGTGCGCTCGCTGATGCGCGACGGCACCTGGTACCTGCGGCGCGTCGCGGTGAGCGTGCACGTCGGCGACCCGATCGCCCCCGACGGCGCCGACTGGGCCGCGGCGGTGCGGCTGCGCGATGCGGTGCGCGCCGAGATCCTGCGTCACTGCGGCGAGCCGGATCTCGCGCCCGCCGCCGCCCTCAGCCGCGCCTGAAATCGCCGCGTTCGAGAAGCAGCGACGCGAGCGCGCCGAAGACGAGCCCCCAGAACGCCGCGCCGATGTTGAGGATCGGCACGTCGGCCACCGTCACGAGGAAGGTCACGAGCGCGCCGAGCGCAAAGCGCCCGCCGAAGGCGACGGCGAACGCCGTCTGCAGCACCCGCAGCATCGCAAGGCCCGCGAGCGCGGCGATGAAGGCGGGCGGCGTCGCAAGCAGCAGCCGCGTGAAAAACGGCGACATCGCGCCGAAGGCGAGCGCGAGCACGCCGACCGCGATCCCGGCGCTGTACTGGCGCTCGCGCTCGCCGGAGGACGAGAGAATCGCGTTCACCGGCCCGGTGAGGCAGGTCGAGACGCAGCCGACGAGCGCGGTCGCGAGCGACCACAGGCCGCAGGCGGCAGCGATCGCGTTCACGGGCGGCTTGTGGCCGACGGCGCTGAGCACCGCGATGCCCTGGCCGTTCTGCACCACGAGCACCGTGATCGCGAGCGGAACGACGAGCTCGACCATCGCCTGCCAAGAGAACGCGGGCGCGTAGAGGTTCGGCGCGGCGAAGGCGAAAAGCGCCTCCTGCGGCGCGAAGCGGCCCGCGAGCGCGATCGCGATCGCGCCCGCGGCGAGCGCGCCGATGAGCGGCGGCACCCAGCGCGAGGCGCGCGCCGAGAGGCCGAGCGCGACGAACGCCGCCACCATCGGCGCGGCAACGACGACGTCGTCGCGCAGCGCGTAGACGAGGTCGAGGCCGAAGCGCAGGAACACGCCGGCGACCATGCCCATCACGATCGGCATCGGCACCGCCTCCATCGCGCGGCGCACCCAGCCCGAAAGCCCGAGCGCGAGCATGAGAACCCCCGCGGCAAGGTACGCCCCGATCACCTCTGCGAACGAAAGATGCGCGAGCGCGGGCCCCACGAGCACCGCGCCGGGAATCGTCCAGAAGAAGACGAGCGGCTGGCGATAGAGAAGACAGAACGCGATCGAGAGCAGCCCGTTCGCGAAAAACGCGCCGAAGAGCCAGGAAGCGAGGTCGGACTCCGAGAGCCCGCCGCGCGCGCCGACCGCGAGGATCACCGCCACCGGCCCGGAGGCGGCGAAGATGAACGCGACGACGGCGCTCGCGGCGTACGTGCCCCCGAAGTCGGCGCGAAGGCGCGCGAGGCCGGGAACGGGAAGGAGCGGCCGCTCGAGGCTCACCGCCCCCCCGTTTCGCTCAGCGCAGCACCGACTTCAGCAGCTTGCCGATCTCGGCCGGGTTGCGGGTCACCTTGATGCCGCAGGCCTCCATCACCGCGAGCTTTTCCTGCGCGGTACCCTTGCCGCCCGAGATGATCGCGCCGGCGTGGCCCATGCGCTTTCCGGGCGGCGCCGTGACGCCCGCGATGAAGCCGACGACGGGCTTTTTCATGTGGTCCTTCACCCACAGCGCCGCGGTTTCCTCGTCCGAGCCGCCGATTTCGCCGATCATGATAACGGCGTCGGTGTCCGGATCGTCGTTGAACATGCGAAGCACATCCACGTGCTTCAGGCCGTTCACCGGGTCGCCGCCGATGCCGACCGCGGTCGACTGGCCGATGCCGAGCTCGGTCAGTTGCGCGACCGCCTCGTAGGTGAGCGTGCCCGAGCGCGAGACCACGCCGACGCGGCCCTTCTTGTGGATGTGCCCGGGCATGATCCCGATCTTGATCTCATCCGGGGTGATCACGCCCGGGCAGTTCGGGCCGACGAGAAGCGTGCGGCGGTTTTCCTTGCGCATTCTGTCGCGCACGACGATCATGTCGCGCACCGGGATGCCCTCGGTGATGCAGATGACGAGGTCGAGGTCGGCCTCGACCGCCTCCCAGATCGCCGCGGCGGCGCCCGCCGGCGGCACGTAGATCACCGAGACGTTCGCGCCGGTCTTTTCCTTCGCCTCGCGCACCGTCGCGAAGATCGGGATGCCCTCGAAGTTCTCGCCCGCCTTTTTCGGGTTGACGCCGGCGACGAAGCAGTCGCGCCCGTACGCGTAGGCGCGGCTCGTCCGGGTGTGGAACTGGCCGGTCTTTCCGGTGATGCCCTGCGTCACCACCCGCGTATGCCGGTTGATGAGAATGCTCATAGCGCCCCTCCTGCCTTGACCGCGGCGACCACCTTTTCGGCCGCCTCGGCCATGTTGTCGGCCGAAATGATCGGAAGCCCCGACTCGGCGAGGATCTTCTTGCCGAGGTCTTCGTTCGTGCCCTTCATGCGAACGACGAGCGGCACCGAGAGCTTCACCTCGCGCGCGGCGGTCACCACCCCGGTCGCGATCGTGTCGCACTTCATGATGCCGCCGAAGATGTTGACGAGGATCGCGCGCACACGGGGGTTGGCGAGCATGATCTTGAACGCCGCGGTCACCTTCTCGGTGGTCGCGCCGCCGCCGACGTCGAGGAAGTTCGCGGGCGAGCCGCCGAAGAGCTTGATCGTGTCCATCGTCGCCATCGCGAGGCCCGCGCCGTTCACCATGCAGCCGATGTCGCCCTCGAGCGCGATGTAGTTGAGGTCGTATTTCGACGCCTCCACCTCGAGCGGGTCTTCCTCGTCGAGATCCCGCATCGCCGCGATCTCCGGCTGGCGGAAGAGCGCGTTGTCGTCGAAGTTCATCTTCGCGTCGAGCGCGAGCACCCGCCCGTCGCCGGTGAAAATCAGGGGATTGATCTCCGCGAGCGACGCATCGGTCTCCCAGAAGCAGCGATAGAGCGCGCAAAGCAGCGCCGCCGTCTGCGGCACCGCCGGCGCCGGCATGCCCATCGCGCGCGCCGCCTGCGCCGCTTCCTCGGGCGTGAGCCCGGTCTGCGGATCGACGAAGGTCTTGTGGATCTTCTCGGGGGTCTTCGCCGCGACCTCCTCGATGTCGACGCCGCCCTCGGAGGACACCATCAGGCACACGCGCTGCGTGACCCGGTCGACGACCAGGCCGACGTAGTACTCCTTCGCGATGTCTGCGCCCTCCTCGACGAGCAGACGGCGCACGAGCTGGCCCTCGGGGCCGGTTTGGTGCGTGACCAGCCGCATGCCGAGCAGCCGCCCGGCGTGCGCGCGCACCTCCTCGAGCGATTTCGCTATCTTCACCCCGCCGCCCTTGCCGCGGCCCCCGGCGTGGATCTGGGCCTTCACCACCCAGACCGCGCCGCCGAGCTTGCGCGCCGCCTCGACCGCCTCGTCGACCGAAAAGCACGGCATGCCCGCGGGCACCGGCACGCCGAACCTGCGAAACAGTTCCTTGCCCTGGTATTCGTGGATTTTCACGCGTTCTCCCTGTTCGGTGCGCGGCGCAGTGTATCGGTGCCGGGCCGGCGGCGAAATGAGCCGCGTCAAGAGTTTGCCCGGCCGGGCCGCCCGCGCGCCGCTAGAATGGCCGCATGCGCTACCTGCTCGCGCTCGATCAGGGCACGACCAGCTCGCGCGCGATCGTCTTCGACGAGACCGGCGCCCCGGTCGCCCGCGCGCAGCGCGAGTTCCGCCAGCACTACCCCGAGCCCGGCTGGGTCGAGCACGATCCCGAGGACCTGTGGCGCACCGTGCGCGAGTGCGCGCGCGAGGCGCTCAGGCTCTCGGGGCTGAAGGCGTCCGACCTGCTTGCCTGCGGCATCACCAACCAGCGCGAGACCACGCTCCTCTGGGATCGCCAGAGCGGCGAGCCTCTTTCGCGCGCGATCGTCTGGCAGGACCGGCGCACCGCGGCGATGTGCGACGAGCTGAAGGCGAGCGGCGCGGAGAGCTTGGTGCGCGAGCGCACCGGGCTCGTGCTCGACCCGTATTTTTCGGCGACCAAGCTAGCGTGGCTGCTCGATCACCTGCCCGGTGCGCGCGCGCGCGCCGAGCGCGGGGAACTCGCCTTCGGGACGGTGGACAGTTGGCTCGTGTGGAAGCTCTCGGGAACGCGCACGCACGTCACCGACGTCTCGAACGCCTCGCGCACGCTCCTTTTCAACATTCACAGCGGCGACTGGGACCCGGAGCTGCTGCAGCTCTTCGACGTGCCGCGCGCGATCCTTCCGGACGTGTACCCTTCCTCGCACGCGTTCGGGATGCTTTCGCCCTCGGTGCTCGGCGAGGCGGTGCCGATCACCGGCATCGCGGGCGACCAGCAGGCGGCGCTCTTCGGCCAGGGCTGCCACCGCGCCGGCATGGCGAAGAACACCTACGGTACCGGCTGCTTTCTGCTCCTGCATACCGGCGATCGGGCGGTGCGCTCGCAAAACGGGCTTCTCGCCACCGCGGCCGCCCAGGTCGGCCGCGCGCTCGATGCGCGCGACGTCCCTCGCCAGTATGCGCTCGAGGGAAGCGTCTTTATCGGCGGCGCGGTGGTGCAGTGGCTGCGCGACGAGTTGAAGTTCTTCGCCTCCTCGGCCGAGGTCGAGCGGCTCGCGAGCGAAGTGCTCGACTCGGGAGGCGTCTATCTGGTGCCCGCGTTCGCGGGGCTCGGCGCGCCCTACTGGGATCCGCGCGCGCGCGGCACGATCGTCGGGCTCACCCGCGGCTCGGGCCGCGCGCACATCGCGCGCGCAGCGCTCGAATCGATCGCGTTTCAGAGCGCCGAGGTGCTCGCGGCGATGCAAAAAGACGCGGGCGAGCCGCTTGCCGAGCTTCGCGTGGACGGCGGCGCGGCGGCGAACGACCTGCTCATGCAGTTCCAGGCCGACCTGCTCGGCGTGCCGGTCGTGCGGCCGAGGGTGCTCGAGACCACCGCGCTCGGGGCGGCGTATCTCGCCGGCCTCGCGGTCGACGTCTGGAAGTCGCCCGAGGAGATCGCGGCGAACTGGCGCGCCGAGCGCACGTTCGAGCCGCGCATGTCGCGCGACGAGGCCGAGGCGCGCCTTGCGCGCTGGCGCGCGGCGGTCGAGCGCGCCCGCGGCTGGGCGCCGTAGCGGCGCGCCCCGTCAGCCCCAGACGCGGCGCGCGAACGCCGGATAGTTTTCCGCGATCGCCGCCCTCACCGGGCCGCGCAGGAGCGCAAGTTCCTCGGCCGTCGGCTCCGGGGTGCAGGGCACCGCGGCGGGCGCGTCGTAATCGAAACCGGTATGCGCGCGTACTTCTTCTACGCTCGATCCCGGGTGCACGCTCGCCAGGCGAAAGCGCCGTCGCGCCGCATCCCACAGAAAGAGCGCGCGGCCGGTAAGCAGCGCCTGCGGGCCGCCGCGGCGCGCGACCTCGGGCGGGCTCCATCCGGGCGCGGAGACGAATTCCACCCGCGGCACGAGCACGCGCCGCGTATGCTCCTCGCGAAAGAGGATCGTGCGCCGCGCGGCAAAGTACATGAACGCCGACCCGAACGAACCCGGAAAGCGCCGGCCGCCCGCCTCGACGAGATTGATGTTCGCCTCGCCGTCGATCTGCGCGCCGCCGAGAAAGAAGACGTCCACGCGCCCTTGGCCTGCGAGGTCGAAGAGTTCGCGCGAGCCCTCGGTGAACGGGTTGCCGCGCCGGCGGTGAAGGAGCGAGACGCGCGGGCGCGCGCCGTCGCGCGCCCGGGCGAGCAGGCAGCCTGCGGCCGGGATCGGCGAGGCGGCGCCGATCGCCGCGTGCGCTGCGCCTTCGACCAGTCGCGCGATCGCGCAGGCGAGAAGCTCCTCGCGCGCCCAGTTCACGCGGCGACCGTCCCGAGGACGTACGCCTCGAGGTAGCGCCGAAAGCCCTCGGCCGTGCGCGCAAGCTCCGCATAGCGCGCAAGGTGCGCATCGTCCACGCCGTAGCAGCCGACGACGCCCAGGGGCCGCGCCCCGCCCGGCGCCGGCGCGAGCGCGGTGATGTAGACCGAGGCGATGACGCCCGGGGCGAGCAGCTCGTCTTCCAGCATGTCGCCTGCGCGCCGCTCTTCGAACGTGACGTAACAGGCGCGCGCCGCATGCGCCATCGTCGCCAGTTCCCGGCGCCTGCCGACCCAGACGTTGCCGGCCTCATCGGCCCAGCGCGCGTGAAAGAGCGCCACCTCCGGCTGGATCGCGCGCGCAAGAATCACCGGCCCGGAACCGAAGGGATCCTCGATCGCCTTCCAGTCCTCGCGCCGCGCGACGAGGTCCGAGCCGAGCACCCCGCGAAGCGGCATGAAGGGTACGCCTTTTTCCGCCGCCTGTAGCGCGGTATGCACCATCGGGCAGGTGCTGTCGCGAACGCGAAGCTCGCCGTTTTCGACCGCCTGCGACGAAGCGCGGCGCCGCGCCCGCCTCGCCGAGCGAAACCGCGCTCGACTCGATCTCGGCGACGCAGCCTGCGCCGACGAGCAGATCGGCAGGAAAGCCGAGCACCGGAACGCCGAGCAATCGCAAGCGGCGCGCGCGCCGACGCACGAGCGCGCGCACCACCGCCATCGCCGGCATCGAGTAGTCGGGCGGCAGCGCGACGAGCGCACCGTCCGGGATCGCTGCGGCGATTTCTTCCGGGCCGGGAAAGAACCGCGGCTCGTTCGCCGGCAGCGCCTCGATCATCCGCTGTGCGGAAAGCCGGCGGCGTCGTTGATGTTCTTCACCGCCTCCGGCACGCGGCCGGCCAGCTCAGCCGCCGAGCGTGCCTGCTCCTTGCCGCAGGCGGCGCATTTGTAGAGCGGCGTCAGGATCTCGGCCCGGAAGGGCGGTGCGCCTTCGAAGGCGAGCTCCAGCGTAAAAGTCCCCTCGCGCCCGGCCTGCCCCGGTAGCTGCGCGCCACAGGCGCAGTAGTACTTCTTGAAGAGCATCCCCTTCGCTTCGGCGCCCGGTACCTCGGTCCCCGCCCGCTCGCGCAGCGTGCGCATCAGCCAGACCATGAAATCGCGGTGCACCGGCGCCGCGTGACCCTTGGCGCACCTGAGCAGCGGAAGCCCGAGCAGGGTGAGCACCATCGGCGGCTCGCCGGCCGAGATGCGCTCCAGCGTCGCCGGTTCCAGAACGTTGCCGCAATGCGCGCAATGCCTCACCTTGTCTGCCATGCCTCCTCCTTCGCCCTAGGCGGTTCCTCCCACCGTAAGGCCGTCCACGCGCAGCGTCGGCTGACCCACTCCCACGGGCACGCTCTGCCCGTCCTTGCCGCAGGTGCCGATGCCGGAATCGAGCGCGAGATCGTTGCCGATCATCGCGACGCGGGTGAGCACATCCGGGCCGTTGCCGATGAGCGTTGCGCCCTTCACCGGCCGCGTCACCTTGCCGTTCTCGATCAGATACGCCTCGGAGGCGGAAAACACGAACTTGCCGTTCGTGATGTCGACCTGCCCGCCGCCGAAGTTGACCGCGTAGAGGCCCTTGGCGACGCTCGCGATGATCTCGCCGGGATCGTGCGGCCCGGCGAGCATGTAGGTGTTGGTCATGCGCGGCAGCACCACGTGCGCGAACGATTCGCGCCGGCCGTTGCCGGTCGGGCGCATCTTCATCAGGCGCGCGTTCAGGCTGTCCTGCAGGTAGCCGCGCAGGATCCCGTCCTCGATCAGCACCGTGCGCTGGGTCGGGTTGCCCTCGTCGTCCACCGTGAGCGAGCCGCGCCGACCGGGGAGCGTGCCGTCGTCGACCACCGTCACGCCGGGCGCGGCGACGCGCTCGCCCAGGCGCCCGGCGAACGCCGAGCTCCCCTTGCGGTTGAAGTCCCCCTCGAGCCCGTGCCCGACCGCCTCGTGAAGGAGAATGCCCGGCCAGCCCGGCCCGAGCACCACGGTCATCGTGCCCGCCGGCGCCGGCCCTGCCTCGAGGTTGACGAGCGCCTGCGAGACCGCGCGCCGCGCGTACTCCTCGAGCACCGCGTCGGTGAAGAAGCCGTAGTCGGTGCGCCCGCCGCCGCCCGCCACCCCGGTCTCGCGCCGGCCGCCGCTTTCGGCGATCACCTGAAGCGAGAGCCGCACGAGCGGACGCACGTCGGCGGCGAGAACGCCGTCGGAGCGCACGACGAGCACGACCTCGTAGCGCGCGGCAAGACTCGCCATCACCTGAACGATGCGGGGATCGAGCGCGCGGCACTTGCGTTCGAGCCGCTCGAGGAGCGCCACTTTGTCCTCGGCCGCGAGCGAGCCGAGTGGATCGAGCGGCTCGTAGCGCGGCAGCGCGCGCTGGCGGCGCGCAAGGCGCGCGATTTTGCCGCCGCCTGCGGCGGCGATCGCCCGCGTCGCGCGCGCGGCATCCGCGAGCGCGCGCGGGCTGATGTCGTCCGAATACGCGAACGCGGTCTTCTCGCCGGCGATCGCGCGCACGCCCACCCCCTGCTCGATGTCGAAGCTGCCGGATTTGACGATGCCCTCCTCCAGGGTCCAGCTCTCCGAGCGCGCGTACTGAAAATAGAGGTCGGCCCAGTCGAGCCGGCGCGCGGCGAGCGTGCCGAATACCGCATCGAGCTTTGCGGTCTCGAGGTCGTTCGGCGCGAGCAGATACTGCTCGGCGGTGGCGAGTGCGACATCGGTCTTCATGCTGCGATTGTGCTCCGTTCTGCGCGGGGTCAGTGGCCGCCCGCGCTCGGCCGGGTCGGGTCGTCCACGTTCGCCGACGGCGGCTCGGGGGCGCGCACCTGCTCGACCTTCGGGTCGGCCCAGGTTCCAGTCACCCGGTACTCGAACGCGGCGATCTGCCCGAGGGGGTCCTTGAGGATTTTCTGCGCAAGCATGGTCGCCACCCCGGCGACCGGGTTGATCAGGCCGACCACCGTCGAGGCGACGCCGTCCATGCGCGGCACCACCCGCACCTGCAGGTTCTGAGCCTCGAGGTTGAGGTCCACCAGCCCGCTGATCGTCACCTGCGCGGCGGGGCCCGCCATGCGGAAGTCCTGCGTCGTCATCACCCCGCGCTCGACGGCGAAGGTTGCGCCGATGGTGTCGAACTTGAACCCCTTCGCGAACACGTCGCGGAAATCGAGCGCGATCCGGCGCGGCAGCATCTGCAGGCTCATCAGCGCGACGAGCTTGCCGACGCCGGGTTCGATCTCGAGGAACTGGCCGTCCTCGACGTCCATGCGCAGCCGGCCGGCGAGCGTCGCGTAGTCGAGCAGCACCGGATCGCCGCGCCACTCGAGCCGGCCCTGAAGCCGACCGCGGCCGCCCTTCACCTGCTCGGGATAACCGACGCGCTCGAGCAGCGCGCCGAGGTCGGAGACGTCGAGCGCGAATTCGAGCGCGGTGCGCGAGCCGCCCTCGGTCTGCCAGACGCCCTTTGCGGCGAGCGACGCTTCCGCGTTCACGACCGCGAGCCGCTCGATTCGCCACGTGGCGCCTTCGTGGCGCGCGGCGACCTCCAGCCGTCCGAGCTTGCGGCCCCGGTGCGCGAAATTCTCGACCACGATGTCGAGCGCCGGAAGCGTCTTCTGCGCATCGCCGGGCTTCGCCCCCGGCGCATCCTCGGGAACCACGAAGTGCTTGAGCCGCGCGATCAGCCGGCCGCCGCCCTCGGCGCGGTAGAGCAGGTCGCCCGAGAGTTCTGCGGCTGCGACGCTCGCCGACCAGCCCGTCGCCTCGGTCGCCCCCTGCAACGCGACCTCGCGCAGGCGCTTGCCGAAGGCGTCCAGGATGCCGACGCGCAGGTCGAAGCTCGCGCCGCCGTCGCTCGCGCCGCTGCCCTCCTCGAAAAGCGGCAGCCAACGGTCGAGGTCGAGCGCCGGAAGCGACCCGCGCACGGTGAGGCCGCGGCGCTCGGGCAGGCGCGTCTCGACCCCCGCGGCCGGGTTGAGGAGCACGAGCGCGCGCTGCGTCTGCATCGCGCCGCGGGAATCCGCGGTGCGAAGGAATTCCGCCGCCACCACGCGCCCGCTCGGCGGGCCGAGCGCGAGCGAGACGCGCTCGCGCCCTTCGCCCGGGATCAGCTCGACGCGCAGCGGCAGCACGTCGATCGCGCGCTTTGCGAGCGGTACCGGCAGCGCGCTCGCGATCCCCTGCAGCGGCGATTCGAGCACGAAACGAAAGCGCCCTTCGGTCATCGTCGCCGTCGCGGTGTAGTCGGCGGCACCCGCGAGGCGCCGGCGCCAGGGGTGCTCGAAGAGCGGCGCGATCGCCTCGACGCTCGCGCGCCCGCGCGCGACGATCGTCGTCGGCGCTCCCGCACGGCCGCCGCCCGAGATCGTCACCGGCCCCCCGAGCAGCGTCGCGCGCACCTCCTGCAGCGTGAACGAAGACTCGGTGAACGACAGCCGGCCGCTTGCGGCCGCAAGCGGCGGCAGCCGCTCGCCGAGCGCGATCGTGTTGGCGGCGAACTGGTATTCGCCGGCGACGCGCGTGCGCTCGAGGTGTTCGAGCGGCAGATCGAGCCGCAGGCGCAGCCGTCCGCGGCCGCTCGCGCCGAGGCCTTCAGGCAGCCACTCGGCGAGGTGCCGCGCCGGGCCCGTTTGCAGGAAGCGCAGGAATTCCGCGGTCGCGCCTTCGGCCTGACCGTCGACGATGAGGTGCGTCTCGGCGGCGAGCAGGCTCGGGATGCTCGCGCGCACGCCGGCAAGGCGAGCGCCGAGCATCGTGCCCGAGCGGGCGACGATCTCCATGCGGTCGCGCTCGAAGAGCAGCTCGGCTTCGAGCGCCTCGAGCCGCGGCCAGCCCTCGGCGTAGTCGAGCACGCCGCCCGAGATCCTCGCCGCCACCTGGAACTGTCCGCGCGCGGAATCGGCGAACGGGAAGTCGCGCAGGTCGCCCTTCAGGCGCAGCCGTGCCTCCTTCACCGTACCCGCGACGACCGAGGTCTCGAGCCAGCGCCGCGTCTGCGCGCCCATGATCGAGCCGAGGGGCAGATAGCGCGCGGTGGCGCGACCGTCGGCGCGCGAAAGCATCGCGCTGAGATCGACCACGCCGGGACCCGACGGCGCGCTGCGCCAGCTGCCGTAGGCCGAGCCGGCGAGGTCGGCGTTCGCGAAATTGAGGTTCGCGAGCCGCACCGCGAGCGCGCCGCCCGGCTCGCGCTCCCAGACGATCTCGCCCGCGAGCGAATCCAGGCGCAGGCGCGGCTCGGGAAACACCTGCGGCAGCTCGATCGCCGCCTTCTGCGCGGCGAGGTAAAGCGTGCCGCGTTTCTCGTTCGCCTCGAGGCTGCCCGTCAGTCCGGCGAACCCCGGCAGCTTGCCCCAGGCGCGCGAGGCGAGGTCGGCAAAGCGCACGCGCGCGCTGTAGGCCGCCGGCGCGGGGAACTCGCCCGTCCATTCGAGCCGCGCATCGAGCAGTCGGCCCTGCGGTGCGAGCTCTGCGAGCATGCGGCGCAGATCGGCCGGCAGCGGCAGGTATTCCGCCAGATGCGCAAGCGGCGCGAGCTCGACGAGGCTCGCGCTGAAGGTGCCGTGCTGCGGCTTTGCGCCCTCGGCCGGCGCCCAGAGCAGGCGCGCGCTCGTCGCGGTCATCGGCGGCAGGTTCGGCGCCGAGAGCGCGAGGTTGCGCACGCCGAACTCGTAGCCGTGCCCGGCTGCGCGCGCCTGAAGCCGTCCCTCGACGCTCGCGACCGAAAGAAGCGGCAGCTCGGGGCCGAGGCGCGCGGCGACGTTCGCGAGCGCGACGTCCGCGGTCGCGCGCGCAAGCCGCCCGGCCGCGAGCGTCAGCCAGACGCGCAGCGCACCGGTGCCCGAGCGCACCTCGAGCGGATAGTCCACCCAGGCTCGCCAGCCGGCGAGATCGGTCTGGCCCAGCTCGGCGTAGACGCGCCCGTTCCAGGCGGCAAGATCCTCCAGCCGCGTTCCGAACAGCTCCGCGCGCAGCTCGAGGCCGGGCGCGAGATGCCGCGGCGGACGCGCGCTCAGGCCGATCGCGTGCCGCTCTCCGTCGTTGCGCATGCGGAAGTTGAGCGCCTCGAGCGCGAGCGGCGGTGCGCCGCGCAGCTCGTCGGTCCAGACCACTTCGGCGTCGCGGATCACGATCTCGTCCTGCGCGAGCAACCAGTCGGAGAGCCGCCCGCCGCCCTCGGTGCCCGCGATCTCGATCCCGCCGACGGTGATCGCGCCGTTCGCGTCGCGCCGGATCGCGAGCCGCGGCCCCTCGATGACGACCGAGGCGAGCCGCAGCTCGCGCGCGGCGAGCGTGCGCCAGGACACGACGTTTTCGACCTCCGGCAACACGAGCGCCTCACGCCCGTCGCGGTCGTAGATGCGCACGTCCGAGATCGACACACGCGGCCGCAGCCCCGCCCAGTCGGTCTCGATCGCGCCGATCCGGACCGGCAGGCCGATCGCGCGCGACAGCTCCGCCACGATATCCTCGCGCCAGCGCTCGATGTTCGGCAGCACCCAGTAGCGCAGCGAGAGCACGAGCAGCGCGAACGCGAAGAACGCGGTCCACGCGAGCACCTCGAGCGCGAGGAAGAACCGTTTGATCAGGATGCGCATGCGGGTTCGGGCAGTCGCTCCGTGCTCGAGGCAGCCGGAACGCGGAAACGTTCCGGACCGGGGTGCGCCGCGCTCGCGTCCATTGTAGCGGTAAATGCCGGATCCGATTTCGAAAATCGAGCTGTCGCGCGCCGCGCAGCGAATGCTCGCGGCGCGGCCCGAGCTTGCGACCGAACTTCAGGCGCGCCGCCCCTTCGGTCCCGAGGAGATCGCCGCGGCGCTCGAAGGCGCCGCCTCCGACGACGAAGCGACGCTGCGGCGGCGCCTGCGGCGGCTCCGCGCGCGCGTATTCCTGCGCACGATGGCGCGCGACCTCTCGGGCGAGGCCGACCTCGCCGAGGTCTGCGGCACGATGAGCGAACTCGCCGAACAGCAGATCCGCGTCGCGCTCGAATGGCTCGGCGTCCCCGACCTGATCGTCGTCGCGATGGGAAAGCTCGGCGGCCGCGAGCTGAACGTCTCCTCGGACATCGACCTCGTGTTCGTGCACCCGAGCGGCGAGCCGCCCGAGCGGCTCGACCGGGCGGCGCGGCGGCTGATCCGCTTGCTCGACGAGATCACCGAAGACGGGTTCGCGTTCCGCGTCGACATGCGGCTTCGCCCCTACGGCAACGCCGGGCCGCTGGTTGCGAGCCTGGAGGCGCTCGAAGCGTACTTCGTCACGCAGGGCCGCGACTGGGAGCGCTACGCCTGGATCAAGGCGCGCCCGCTCACCGGGCCCGATCACGCGGCGCTCGAGGAGATCGTGCGGCCGTTCGTCTACCGCAAGTACCTCGATTACGCGATGCTCGCGGCGATGCGCCGGCTGCACGCCGAGGTGCGGCGCGAGGTCGAGCGGCGGGATCTGGCCGAGGACGTCAAGCTCGGGCCGGGCGGCATCCGCGAGATCGAGTTCGTCGCGCAGGTGCTTCAGCTCATCCGCGGCGGGCGCGATCCGGCGCTCGCGGTGCGGCCGACGCTCGCGGCGCTTGCGGCGCTCGGCGAGCGGCGGCTGCTGCCCGCCGAGGCCGTCCGGGAGCTTTCGGCGGCCGTACGTGTTCCTGCGGCGCCTCGAGCACCGCTTGCAGTACCTCGACGACGCGCAGCGCCACCGGCTGCCGGCGGAGGAGGAGGACCGGCTGCGCCTTGCGCGCATGATGGACTGCGCCGACTGGGCCGAGCTCGCGGCGCAGCTCGCGCAGCACCGCGCCGCGGTCGCGCGCCACTTCGGCGCGGTGCTCGGCGAGAGAGCCCGACGAGGGCGACCTGCCCTGGCCCGAGCACCCGCGCGCCGAGGCGCTGCGCGCGAGCCAGCGCTACGCGCAGCTTCCGGCCGATTCGCGCCGGCGCGTGGACGTGATCGTGCCGCTTCTTGCGCGCGCCGCGCAGCGGACCGCCGATCCCGAGCGCACTTTTGCGCGCGCGATGGACCTCGTCGAATCGATCGCGCGGCGCGCCGCGTATCTCGCGCTGCTCGCCGAGCATCCGCAGGCGCTCGAGCGCGTCGCGCGCATCGTCGGCGCCTCGCCTTGGGCGGCGCAGTACGTCGCGCGTCACCCGCTGCTCCTCGACGAGCTGCTCGATGACCGCGTGCTTTACGCCGCGCCCGACTGGGAGGCGTTCGAGCGCGCGCTGCGCGAGCAGATCGCGGCGGCCGCCGGCGACACCGAACGGCAGATGAACGTGCTGCGCGAGCAGCACCAGGCGCAGGTGTTCCGGCTGCTCGCGCAGGACCTCGCGGGGCTGCTCACCGTCGAGCGGCTCGCCGACCACCTGTCGGAGCTCGCCGACCGGGTGCTCGGGGTCGCGCTCGAATGCGCCTGGCGCGAGGTGAAAAACCGCCACCGCGAGCGGCCGCGCTTTGCCGTCATCGGCTACGGGAAGCTCGGCGGCAAAGAGCTCGGCTACGCCTCCGACCTCGACATGGTGTTCCTCTACGACGATCCGGACGAGCGCGCCGAGGAGAACTACCTGCGCCTTGCGCAGCGCTTCAATATCTGGCTCACCGCGACCACCGCCTCGGGCCAGCTCTTCGAGACCGATCTGGCGTTACGGCCTTCCGGCTCGAAGGGCCTGCTCGTGTCCTCGCTCGCCGGCTTCGAGCGCTACCAGGAGGAGTCGGCTTGGGTCTGGGAGCACCAGGCGCTCACGCGCGCGCGCTTCTGCGCCGGCGACCGCGCGATCGGCGCGCGCTTCGAGGAAATCCGCATGCGCATCCTCATGCGCGAGCGCGATCCCGAAGCGCTCGCGTGCGAAGTGCGTGCGATGCGCGAGAAAATCCACGCCGCGCATCCCAACCGCTCGGGGCTGTTCGACCTCAAGCACGATCCGGGCGGCATGATCGACATCGAGTTCGTCGTGCAGTACCTCGTGCTCGCGCACGCGCACCGGCATCCGCGCCTCACCGGCAACCTCGGCAACATCGCGCTCCTTGCGATCGCCGCGGAGCTCGGCCTCGTCGATGCCGCGCTCGCCGAGCGCTGCCGCAACGCCTACCGCGAGTTCCGCCGGCTGCAGCACGCGCTGCGGCTCGCGGGCGAAAAGTACGCGCGCGTTGCGCCCGAGCGCGTGCGCGCGCACGTCGATGCGGTGCGCGAGCTCTGGCGCGCGGTGTTCGGCGAGCCGCGCCCGGTCGCCTAGGCGAAGACACTACGGCGCAAGGCGCCGCGTCGTCTCGGAATCGAACCAGTGCAGCTGCGCGGCCTCGAAGCCGACCGGCACGCGGGTTCCCGGCGCCGGCCGCAGCCCGGGTCCCGTGCGAAGCACGATTTCGTGCGCCCCGAGCCGGCCGTGCACCAGCTGATCGGCGCCGAGCTGCTCGACCATCTCCACGTCCATCTCGAACGCCTCGCCGCCGAGGCGCAGGTGCTCGGGCCGCACGCCGAGGACGAGCCGCCGCCCGGCGAACGCGGCCGCCGGCTGCGGCAGCCGCAGCCGCGCGCCGTCCAGCTGCGCGCTCGCGCCGTCTGCGCTCACCGTCGCCGCGAGGAGGTTCATCGGCGGCGAGCCGATGAAGCCGGCGACGAAGGTGCTCGCCGGCCGCGCGTACACCTCCTCGGGGGTGCCGATCTGCTCGACGCGGCCGGTGTTCATCACCACGATCCGCTCGGCAAGGGTCATCGCCTCGATCTGGTCGTGCGTGACGAAGAGGCTCGTCGTCCTCAGCCTGCGGTGCAGTTTCTGGATCTCGAGGCGCGTCTGCACGCGCAGCTTCGCGTCGAGGTTGGACAGCGGCTCGTCGAACAGAAACGCCGCCGGCTCGCGCACGATCGCGCGGCCCATCGCGACGCGCTGGCGCTGCCCGCCCGACAGTTCGCGCGGCTTGCGCGCAAGAAACGGGGCGAGCTCCAGCATCTCGGCCGCCGCCCGCACCCGGCGCTCGATCTCCGCCTTCGGCATGCCGCGGATTCTCAGGCCGTAGGCCATGTTGTCGAACACGTTCATGTGCGGGTAGAGCGCGTAGTTCTGGAACACCATCGCGATGTTGCGGTCCTTCGGCTCGACGCCGTTCACGCGCCGCCCGCCGATCACGACGTCGCCCGCGCTCGCCTCCTCCAGCCCCGCGACGATGCGAAGGAGCGTGCTTTTGCCGCAGCCCGAGGGCCCGAGAATGACGATGAACTCGCCGTCGGCGATCGCGATGTCCACGCCGTGCAGCACCTCGACCGTGCCGAAGGCCTTGCGCACCCCCACCAGTTCGATCGCCGCCATCGCGCGCCCTATTTCTCCGTCTCGATCAGCCCCTTGACGAACCAGCGCTGCATGAGGACCACGACGAGCGCCGGCGGAAGCATCGCGAGCACCGTGGTCGCCATCACCAGGTGCCACTCGGTGAGCGCGTCGCCCGTGCCGATCATCTTCTTGATGCCGATCACGATCGTGTCGAGGTTCTTGTCGGTCGCCATGAGCAGCGGCCAGAGGTACTGGTTCCAGCCGTAGATGAACAGGATCACGAACAGCGCTGCGATGTTCGTGCGCGACAGCGGCAGCACCACGTCCCAGAAGAAGCGCATCGGCGACGCGCCGTCGATCTTCGCCGCCTCGACGTACTCGTCCGGGATGGTGAGGAAGAACTGCCGGAAAAGGAGCGTCGCGGTCGCCGAGGCGATGAGCGGCACGACGAGGCCGCTGTAGGTGTTGATCATGCCGAGGCCGCTCACCACCGCGTAGGTCGGCACGATCCGCACCTCGACCGGCAGCATCAGCGTGATGAAGATCATCCAGAAGAAGACCATGCGCAGCGGAAAGCGGAAGAACACCACCGCGTAGGCGGAGAGGATCGAGACCGCGATCTTGCCGAAGGTGATGCCGAGCGCCATCACGAGGCTGTTCGCCATCATGACGAGCACCGGGGGCGACAAGCGCATGGTCGCGCCTTCGAGCAGCGCCGTGCGGTAGTTGTGCCACGCCTCGCCGCCGGGCAGCAGCGGCATCGGCGCCTGCGCGATCTCCTGCGGCGTGAGCGTCGAGGCGACGAGCGTCAAATAGATCGGAAAGGCGACGATCGCGATCCCGACCCAGAGGATCGCGTGCGGGAGCCAGTCGGCGGCGGCGATCGCGCGCGCTCGGACGAGCGGGGCGGGGGCGGCGAGGTCGGCGGCGTGAGCCATGCTAGTAGTGCACCCGGCGCTCGATGTAGCGGAACTGGATCATCGTGAGCGCGATCACGATCGCCATCAGGATCACCGACTGCGCGCTGGATGAGCCGAGGTTGAGCGCGTGCACGCCGTCGTAATAGACCTTGTAGACGAGGATCTCGGTCGCTTTTGCGGGCCCGCCGCCGGTCACCGCGTGAATCACCCCGAAGGTGTCGAAAAAGGCGTAGACGACATTCACCACCAGCAGAAAGAACGTGGTGGGCGAGAGCAGCGGAAACATCGATCGTCCAGAACTTGCGCATCTCGCCCGCGCCGTCGATCGCCGCCGCTTCGAGCAGCGTGCGCGGGATCGCCTGCAGCCCGGCGAGGAAGAAGACGAAGTTGTAGGCGATCTGCTTCCAGGCGGCGGCGAGGATGACGAGCAGCATCGCGTGCGTGCCGTCGAGCACCGGGTTCCAGGGAACGCCCAGTCGCTTGAGCACCCAGGCGAGCGAGCCGATCGCCGGGTTGAACATGAAAAGCCAGAGCACCCCGGCGACCGCCGGCGCGATCGCGTACGGCACGATGAGCGCGGTCTTGTAGAAGGCTGCTCCGCGCAGCACCCGGTCGGCCATCACCGCGAGCACGAGCGCCGGCACCATCGCGAGCGCGGTCACCGCGAGCGAGAAATACACCGTGCGCCAGAACGCGGCGACGTAGTCGGGGTCGGCGAGCACGGCGCGGAAATTGGCCAGCCCGACGAACGTCACCCGCAGGCCGAAGGGGTCCTGCTGAAGGAGCGACATGAACATCGCCTGGCCAGCCGGCCAGAGGAAAAAGACCACCGTCACCGCGAGCTGCGGTGCAAGCAGCATGTAGGGCAGGACGCGGTTCGGAAAGACGACGCGGCGCTGCATCGGCGGGGACGATCTTACCCGCCGCGGCCGGCGCCGGGCGAATGTCGCGAGCCGCCGCCCGCGGGCGGCGGCTCGCCTGCGCGGAAATCGTCAGTTGACGCTGCGCTCGAAGGCGCGCAGCAGTTCGTTTCCGCGCCGCTGCGCGTTCTGGATCGCCGCGGCGACCGGCTGCCGCCCCTGCAGCGCGCGCTCGACCTCCTCATGATAGACGTCGCGGATCTCGGTCCAGCGGCCGAAGCGGTAGCCCTGGGTGTGATCGCCCTGCTTGCCCTCGATGAGCGACAAAATCGGCACATCGCGGCCCGGGTTCTTCTGGAAGAAGCCCTCGTCGCGCATCGCGCGGAACGCGGCGTTGGTCGCCGGCAGGAACCCGGTCTGCTTCGCCCAGTCGACCATCACCGGCGTCGAGCGCAGGTGGTTGAGGAAAGAGCCACCCCGCGGTACTCGGCCGGCGTGCGGTTGGGCGCGGCGAACACCCAGAGCGACGCGCCGCCGATCGTGGTCGCGAACGGCGCGCCGGCGACGTCCGGCCAGTAGGGCAGCGGCCCGACGCCGAAGGCGAACTTCGCGTCGCGCGCGATCGCGCCGTGGCCGCCCGAGCTCTGCGTCATCATCGCGCACTCGCCGCTGATGAACTTGGCCGCCGCGTCGTTGCTGCGGCCGCCGTAGTCGAAGCTCTTGTCGGCCTGCAGGTCCACCAGCGTCTGCACCATGCGGCGCTGAAGCGGCGTGTCGAACACGAGCTCGGCCGAAAGCCCGGCGCGGCCGTTGTTCAGCGTGCCGATCGGCAGGTTGCGGCGGCGTGAGCTGAACTGTTCGAGCATGATCCAGGCGAGCCACGTGGGCGGTGAAGCCGCAGGCGGCGGCGTTCGTGCGCCGGATCTGGCGCGCGGCCTCGATCACCTCGGGCCAGGTGCGCGGCGCCTTCTCCGGATCGAGCCCCGCGCGGCGGAACGCGTCCTTGTTGTAGAAGAGCACCGCGGTCGAGACGTTGAAGGGCATCGAGAGCAGCTCCCCGTTCGGCAGCCCGTAGTAGCCGCGCGCCGGGGCGATGAAGTCGGCCGGGTCGAACTGCAGGCCCGCTCGCTTGAAGACCTCGGACACCGGCACGATCGCGCCCTTCGCGCTCATCATGTCGCCGCTTCCGGCGTCGAACATCTGCATGATGTGCGGCGGATTGCCGGCGCGATAGGCGGCGATCGCCGCAGCGCGCTGCTCCGGATACTGTCCCTTGAACGACACGACGACCCGATACTCGCTCTGCGACTTGTTGAACTCCTCGCCGTACTTGGTGAGAAGCTCGCCCGCAAGCCCGGTGAGCCCCATCCAGAATTGGATCTCGATCGGCTGGCCCTTCGTCTGGGCCAAGACGGCCGGTGCCGAGGCGACACAGAGCCCCGCCGCGGCCGCAAGAAACGCGCGACGCATGTTCATCGGATTTCCCCTTCGATCTGGTGACGACCCTATCTTGCCTTGCGCCGCGGGCGGCGTCCATGCCGCCGCGCGACGAACGCAAAGCGCACAGTGTGCGGGCTGCGCGTGACCCTGGTATTACAGGCGAAGGAACGCCCCGGCGCCTAATCGCTCCGCGAGTTCGAGCGCGCGCCGCGCGGCGCGAGCAGCCGCTGCACCGCGACGAAGCCGGCCGCCGGCGGCACGAAGACGAGGAGCGGCGCGATCACGATCGCGGCGATGCGCTCGACGGTGCCGAGCGCCTGCGCCGGATCGGAAAGCGCGATCGCGGTCGCGTGCGCCGCAAGCGCAGCCGCAAAGCACAAGCCCGTGCGCTTTCGCGCGAACGCCGCGAGCGCGCCGCCTGCGGCGCCGAGCGCAAGCCCCACGAGCGCGAAGGTGACGAGGAAGCTCTGCCGCCGCGCCCATCGGCCCCCGCTCAGAATCGCCTCGCGCCGCGGGCGCGCGCGCGGCTCGCGCCTGAGCGGCCCGTCCAGCTCGGACGCAGAGCGCCGCGAGCGCCCCAAGCAGCGCCTCGCGCTCCAGGCGATAGGGCGCACGCGCTGGCCCTGGCGCGAGGCAGCGACGAGTCCCGCGTGCGCAAGCACCGCGAGGTGGCGCGAGACCGCCGGCGCGCTCATGCCGAAGCGCGCCGCAAGTTCCGTCGTCGAGAGCGCCGCCTGCGCGAGCGAGGCGAGGATGCGCCGGCGCGGCGCCGAGGCGAGCGCGGCGAACACGCGGTCCGGATGATTAACCGGCATGTTAATAGTATGGCGCATCCGCCGCCGCCGTGGTAAGAATGCGCCCTTCGCTATCAGGGAGACGCATCCTCATGCCAAGAGCAAAGGCGGCGGCGCAGGCGCCGCTCTCGATGGCCGACCGCGACGGCTGGATCTGGTACGACGGCAGGCTCGTGCCGTGGCGCTCGGCGACCACGCACGTGCTCACGCACTCGCTGCACTACGGGCTCGCGGTCTTCGAGGGCCTGCGCGCCTACAAGACCGCGCAGGGCACTGCGATCTTTCGGCTGAAAGAGCATACCGAGCGCCTCTTTCAGTCGGCGCACATCTACCTCATGCAGATCCCCTGGTCGAAGGAAAAGCTCATGCAGGCGCAGATCGAGACGGTGCGCGCAAACGGCCACGAGGCGTGCTACATCCGTCCGATCGCGTTCTACGGCTCGGAGAAAATGGGGGTGTCGCCGGTGGGCGCCCGCGTGCACGTGGCGATCGCCGCCTGGCCCTGGGGCGCCTACCTCGGCCCCGAGGCGCTCGAAAAGGGCATCCGCGTCAAAACCTCCTCCTGGGCGCGCCATCACGTCAACGTCACCATGCCGCGCGCGAAGATGTCGGGGACGTATCCGAACTCGGTGCTCGCGACGCTCGAGGCGACGCTGCACGGCTACGACGAAGGGCTGCTTCTCGACGTCGACGGCTTCGTCGCCGAGGGCGCGGGCGAGAACCTCTTCATCGTCAAGGACGGCGTGATCTACGAGCCGGAGCTCACCTCCGCCCTCTCGGGAATCACGCGCGCGAGCGTGATCGAGCTCGCGCAGGAGCTCGGCTACACCGTCAAGGCGAAGCGCATGACGCGCGACGACATCTACATCGCCGACGAAGCGTTCTTCACCGGGACCGCGGCCGAGGTCACCCCGATCCGCGAACTCGACGGCCGCCGCATCGGCGCCGGGCGCGCGGGGCCGGTCACCAAGGCGCTGCAAAAGGCGTTCTTCGACGTGGTGACCGGCAAGGACCGCAAGCACCGGCATTGGCTCACCCCCGTGCCGATGGGCAGGCGCGGCCGATGAGCGCCGCCGGCGAGCGCGCCGGCGCGCGCGAGGTCGAAGTGCGCGCCGAAGACCTGCCGCTTCACTGCCCGCGGCCGGATGCGCCGCTCTGGGCGCTGCACCCGCGCGTCTTCCTCGACGTCGTGAAGCACGGCGTCGCGATGTGCCCGTACTGCGGCACGAAATACGTCTACAAGGGCGAGCCGCCGAAGCGCGGACACTGACCGGCCGCGAGGGCGAGCGCCTGCGCCGCATTCTCGTCGTCGCCCCGAACTGGATCGGCGATGCGCTGATGGCGCAGCCGCTCCTTGCGCGGCTTCGCGCGCGGCACCCCGAGGCGCGCATCGACGCGCTCGGTCTCCCGTGGGTCGCGCCGGTGCTGCGGCGCATGCCGGAGGTCGACGAGGTGATCGAGGCGGATTTCCGGCACGGCGCGCTCGAGCTCGGCCGGCGCTTTCGCCTCGCCCGCTTGCTGCGCGCGCGCGGCTACGATTGCGCGTTCGTTCTGCCGAACTCCTGGAAGTCCGCGCTCGCGCCGTTTCTTGCCGCGATCCCCGAGCGCATCGGCTACACCGGCGAGGCGCGCTACGGCCTTCTCAACCGCCGCCGGCGCGCGCGCGGCGCGCCGATGGCCGAGCACTACGCCGCGCTCGCCGATCCGCCCGGCGAGCCGGCCGCCGCCCCGCTGCCGAAGACCGTGTTGCGCGCGGACCCCGCTCGCGCCTCGGCCACCGCCGCGCGCTTCGGCATCCGCGGCGACTACGCCGTGCTCTGCCCCGGCGCCGAATACGGGCCGGCGAAGCGCTGGCCGTATTTCGCCGAACTTGCACCGCGGCTTGCGCTTCCTGCGGTGCTCGTCGGCTCGGCGAAGGACGCCGACGCCTGCGCCGGCATCGCCGCCCTCGACCTCTGCGGCAAGACCACGCTCGACGAGGCGATCGACCTCATCGCCGGGGCGCGCTTCGTGGTGGCGAACGACTCGGGCCTCATGCACGTCGCCGCCGCGCTCGACCGGCCGCTCGTGGCGATCTTCGGTTCCTCGAGCCCTCTGCACACGCCGCCGCGCTCTGCGCGCGCGCGCGCGCTGTGGCTTTCGCTCGAATGCAGCCCCTGCTTTGCGCGCGTCTGTCCGCTCGGGCACCTGCGCTGCCTGCGCGAGATCACGGTCGAGCAGGCTGCTCGAGGCGCTGCGCGCGCTCGGCTGCGGGCCTGCGGCCGATTTTCGGCAACAATAGCGCCGAGGGAAAACCGGCCCTGTCCCTGAATTCCCATGGCGGCGAAATTTTTTCCGACCGCGCAGGACGCGGAAAACGCCTTTTACGAAGCGATCGAGACCGCGGACCTCGAGGCGATGATGGCGGTCTGGGCCGAGGACGAGGAGATCGTATGCGTGCATCCGGGCGGGCCGCGCCTTGCGGGCGCCGAAGAGGTGCGCGACAGCTGGCGCGCGATCTTCGCCGGCGGGCCCGGCATGCGCATCCGCCCGGTGCGGCGCGTCGCGATCACCGGCATGATGTTCGCGGTGCACAGCGTGCACGAGGCGATCACCGTGCCGGGCGAGCCGCGGCCGCAGCCGCCGGTCGTCGCGACGAACGTGTATGTCCGCACCGCCTCCGGCTGGCGCATGATCGTGCACCACGCGTCCCCCGCGCCCGGTGTGCCGCAGCCCGATCCGGTCGCGCCCTCGGGTCCGAAAATCCTGCATTGAGCGAGCGCCCCGAGCCCTACGCCGCCCCCCGGTGGCTGCCGGGCGGACACCTGCAGACGATCGTTCCGGTGTTTGCGCGCCGCGCGCGCGTCGGCTGGACGCGCGCGCGCTGGGAGACGCCCGACGGCGACTTCGTCGACGTCGACTGGGCGGGCGAGGCGGGCGCTTCGCGGCTGCTCGTACTCTTTCACGGCCTCGAGGGCAGCTCGCAGCAGTCACTACGCGCGCGCGCTCGCGGCGCACGCGACGCAGCGCGGCTGGCGGGTCGCGGTGCCGCACTTTCGCGGCTGCTCGGGCGAACTCAATCGGCTCGCGCGCGCCTACCACTCCGGCGACAGCGCCGAGGCGCAGTGGCTGCTCGAGCGCTTCGCCGCAGAACCGCGCCCGCTCTACGCCGCCGGCGTCTCGCTCGGGGGAAACGTCCTTCTCAAGTGGCTCGGCGAAGCGGGCGCGGCCGCCGCGCGCGCTCGTGCGGCGCGCGGCGGCGATCTCGGCCCCGCTCGATCTCGCCGCAGCGGCCGAGGCGCTCGAGCGCGGCTTCAACCGCGAGGTGTACGCGCGGCACTTCCTCTGGACGCTGCGGAGGAAGGCGATCGCGAAGCTCGCGCATCACCCGCATCTGTACGACGCGGCGCGGGTGCGCGCCGCGCGCACGCTTCGCGCCTTCGACGAGGCGGTCACCGCCCCGCTGCACGGCTTTCGCGACGCCGACGACTACTACGCGCGCGCCTCGAGCGGCCCGTGGCTTTCGCGCATCGCGGTGCCGACGCTCGTCCTCAACGCGCGCAACGATCCGTTCCTTCCGGCCGCCGCGCTAGAGGCGGCGCTCGCGCGGGCGCGCGATAATGCGTTCCTCACGCTCGAAGCGCCGGCCACGGGCGGGCATGCCGGCTTTCCCGGTCGCGGCGGCTGGCTCGTGCGCCGCATCCTGCACTTCTTCGACGAACGATGAACCTTTCGGCAGAAATCTTCCGCGCCTACGACATCCGCGGCATCGCCGGCCGCTCGCTCACCGAGGAAGCGATGCACGCGATCGGCCGCGCCCTCGGCCGCCCCGGCCTCGCCTTCGCCGTCGGCCGCGACGGGCGCCTGACGAGCCCCGCCCTCGCCGAAGCGCTGATCGATGGACTTCTCGGCTCGGGCGCCGACGCGATCGATCTCGGCATGGTGCCGACGCCGCTTGCCTGGTTCGCGGCGCACCACCTCGGTTGCGGCAGCGCGCTTGCGGTGACCGGAAGCCACAACCCGCCGGAGTACAACGGCGTAAAGATGATGGTCGAAGGCAAGACCCTTTCGGGCGACGAGATCCAGGAGGTGCGTCGCCGCATCGAATCCGGAAAGTTCGCGAGCGGCTCGGGCCGGCGAACGAGCGCCGACGTGCGCGACGCCTACATCGAGCGCATCGCCGCGGACGTGAAGCTTGCGCGGCCGCTGCGGATCGCGGTGGACTGCGGCAACGGCGCGACCGGCGCGATCGCGCCGCGGCTCTACCGGCGGCTCGGCTGCGAACTCGTCGAGCTCTACACCGAAGTGGACGGGCGCTTTCCGAACCATCATCCGGATCCCTCCAAGCCCGAAAACCTCGCCGACGCGATCGCGGCGGCGAAGCGCGAGCGCGCGGCGCTCGGTCTTGCCTTCGACGGCGACGGCGACCGGATCGGGGTGGTGACGCCTTCGGGCGCGATCATCTGGCCCGACCGGCAACTGATGCTCTACGCGGCCGATGTGCTATCCCGCAATCCCGGCGCCGAGATCATCTACGACGTCAAATGCACGCGGCTGCTTGCGCCCTGGATCGAGCGCCACGGGGGGCGCCCCGTCATCTGGAAGACCGGGCACTCGTTCATCAAGGCGAAACTGGCAGAGACCGGTGCTCCGCTCGCGGGCGAGATGTCCGGGCACATCTTCTTTCGCGAGCGCTGGTACGGCTTCGACGACGGTCTGTACGCCGGCGCGCGCCTTCTCGAAATCGTTTCGCGCGAGGCCGATCCGGGCGCGGCACTGGAGGCGCTGCCCGATGCACCGGCGACGCCGGAACTGAACTGGAAGCTCGCCGAGGGCGAGCCGCACGCGCTCATTGCGCGGCTTCAGCAGGCGAAGCCCTTCCCCGGCGCCCGCCGCATCCTCACGATCGACGGCGTGCGCGCCGAGTACGCCGACGGCTTCGGCCTTGCGCGCGCATCGAACACCACCCCCGTCATCGTGCTGCGGTTCGAGGGCGACACGCCCGAGGCGCTTCGGCGCATCCAGGCCGAATTCCGCGCGGTACTCCAGCCGATGAAGCCCGAGGCGCCGCTGCCGTTCTAGCGTCGAGCGCGAGCGCGACCCCCTTCGTCGTCAACAGTGGCCACGCGACCGTGTGTTCGCCGCGCGTTCCAAGGTGCAAAGCCTTCGCTACCTCGTGCGTGCGTACGCGATGAAGATGGTGCGGCGCGTAATTTCCCCGCCTTGAAAGCGAGAAGCGCGTCTTGCCGCGGACGCGCACGGCACGGGGCGGTTGTTTCCGGCAGCCCGCATTGCGGTGTCGTGCGGCTCGTGGAGATTCGTCCGGAGAAACAGCCTGCTGCCTGCGAAGCGGTATTTGCTCGTCACGCCGACGAGCTTGCCGCAGGCGCGATCGCGACCGTAAAACAAGACAGGATTCGCCTGCGCCCGGCCGAGCGCACGGAAGGCGATTCGCAGACGCCTGTATAGGCGCTGAAGTGCGGGGCCCAGCGGAGGTGCGCTCGCGTGCGCCGTCACCCGCCGCCTCCGGCATCCTCAACCCAGCCAGTGCCCCATCTCGGCCAATGCCCGCGGCGTAAACTCTTCCGCGTGGACAAGTTCGACCGCATCTACGAGCTGCACCGGCTGCTCGCCGGCCGCAGAACCGCGGTGCCGATCGAGACGATCATGGAACGGCTCGAGTGCTCGCGCCCGAGCGCCTATCGGCTGCTTCGGCTTCTTCGCGACCATCTCGGTGCGCCGGTCGAGTTCGACGCCGAGCGCGAGGGTTACGTCTACGCGCAGGCGCCGGGCGCAGGTCCCTACGAGCTGCCGGGCCTGTGGTTCAACGCAAAAGAGCTTCAGGCGCTCGCCGTCTTCGAGCGGCTGCTCGAGCAACTGGAGCCGGGGCTTCTCGCCGAGCACCTGCGTCCGCTCGCGGAGCGCGTCTTGCGCCTGATCGAGCACCGGCGTCTCGGGCTCTCGGAGCTCCCGCGCCGAATCCGGGTGCTTCCGATCGGCGCGCGTCCGACCGGCGAGCATTTCCGCACGCTCGCCTCCGCGACGCTTCAGCGCCGGCGCCTTGCGATCCGCTACCGCTCTCGCAGCCGCGAAGAGGTCACCGAGCGCGAAGTCTCGCCGCAGCACCTCGTCCACTACCGCGACAACTGGTATCTGGACGCCTGGTGTCATTTGCGCCGGGGCTTGCGCATCTTTTCGGTCGACCGCATTCTGACCGCCCGGGAACTCGATGCTCCGGCGCAGGAAGTCCCCGAAAAGGAGCTGCGCGAGCACTTCGCCTCGGCATACGGCATATTCGCCGGGCGCGCGAACAAGACCGCGGTGCTGCGCTTTTCGCCCGAGCGCGCCCGCTGGGTGGCCGACGAACGCTGGCATCCCGAACAGGTCGGGCAGTACCGCACCGACGGAAGCTACGAACTGAGACTCCCCTACCGCGACGAGCGCGAACTCGTCATGGACATCCTCCGCCACGGCCCGGAGGTCGAGGTCGTCGCCCCGGCCGCGCTTCGCCGGGCGGTCGAGGCGCAGCTACGCCGGGCGCTCGAGCGCTATTCCCAAGGCTGAGCCTCACCTCGGCTCGAAGCGGCCGCGTCCCGCGGAGCCCCTTTCGGGCTGGACGGAAACGACCTGTCCGTGCGTCAATTCCCGTCTACCAGCAACCGCAGGCCGATTGCGCGCGCGGCTTCGTTTAGCGCCCGGTCGAACGACGCGAATCGCAGGAACTCCGCGCCGGGCACAACGAGCAGCGACTCGGCCGCGGCAAGGTGCACGCTGTCGTAGCCGCGCAGCGCGTACCGCTCGGCGAGGTCTGCGGCCCGGCGCATCATGCGCTCCTGCGGGAGGATCGCATTGACTGCCTTCCAGTCGCGCTCGAATTCCGCCTTTTGCACCCGGTAGGCACCGTCGCTCTGGTACCCCATGCGGCGCAGGCGCGCGAGCGCCGCCCGCATCTCGGCGTAAGCGATCCAGTGGCTGCAAACCTGGCTGCGGGCGACCGCAGCGCGCACCATCGCCGATCCTCTCTCCTCGACGTAGAGCTTGATGAACGCCGAGGTGTCGAGATAAAGGATCAGATCCGGTCCTCGAGCACCATCTGCGCCGCCGATCTGGCACCCCGCTTGAGACGAACGGGACGCCTTGCGCCGGCTACCTTGCCGGCGCGCGCCGGCCGCACCCACGGCAGCGCCCGGATGCGCCGCAAGTACGCCGCTTTCGCCTGCTCGGGCGTAAGCGAAACGACGGTGAGCCGCGCAACCGGCCGGCCGCGGTCGGTGATCACCACTTCCTTTCCGGCCTGGACGAGCCTCAGGTATTTCGACAGGCGGTTCTTCATTTCCCGGATTGGGACTTCCACGGCGCCGACCTCGGTAGCTACAGCGAGTGCATTGTAGCCGTAAGCCCTCCGAGGTCCACAGGCATGGACTTCTGATGGACGACGATATCCTTCGCCGCGGCGCGCCTGGCGGGCGTGCCGCCCGCCTCGCTCGTACCACCGGTAGCGGCATGGCGCGAGAAACCATCTCGATACGCGATCGAGCGTCCCGCCTGCGCTCGTTGTGCACTGCGCCTTGGCCGCGCCGCCACCCGTCAATACACTGCGTCCACGCAAAATCGTAATTTGATAGTGGCCAGCGCGAAAATACCGCGAGCGGAAGGTCTCGCAAGGGAGGAATCGGGATTTCGCATCCGCCCGTGAACTCGAGGGGCCGTCGTCAGGCCCTCGGCCTGGCGCTTGAATCGTCAGGGCTGCGCGCGCGAGCGGGTACGCCTCGTACCGCTGCGCATTGCACCGTAGCGCGCCCGGGGCTCTCGCACTCTGCCGCGGAGAAGGGGCTCGAGGCAAGCTCGCAGCGACGAGGCGAACCTCTCTTTCCCCATCCTGCGTTCCGCGAGGAGGAGCGTCATCGCGTGTTTTTCGTCTTCCGTCGCCTCGCGCTCCTGCCGGTAAGGCAGCAACAAGCAATCCGAGAAGGGCAGACACGAACGAAAAACCGTGAGCGCTTTAATCGGCGCTGGCCCCGCCTTGTCCGCACACCTGTGTCTCGGCGCCACGTCGACCGCAACTATTTACTTCGCGCACTTCCGGCAACGTCTCAAGCTCACTTTTAAGCGCGCCACTGCTGTGAGCTCCTTTGGTCTTTCCCGAGCCTGGGCCAAACGATCGGCTGACGGTCGGTCGCATTCGCTTGTGGATCATTCGCTCGACGTCGCGAAAGTCTTCCGTGCGCTCCTCGACATTCGGCCTCTGGCGCGATCCATGGGAATCAATGAGTGCCACAAGGATAGGCTCGCAGTGCTCGCCTTTTTTCACGACTTCGGTAAATGCAACTGGGGCTTTCAGGCCAAAGCCAAGCCAGGCGCAGCGCAGACTGCCGGGCACGTAGCCGAAGCCGTGGCGCTGCTCGCGTCCCACCCCGAAACCTGGCCTCCACCATGGAGGGAGCTCGTGCGCACTGTGTGCGGATGGTTCACCACTCCCGAGGGCGCAGGCGCCATGCTGCTCGCAGCGATCTCTCACCATGGCCGGCCGATACGATGGATTGACGGAGACCCGCTGCTCTTGCGTTACTGGAACGCGCATTCGGATTACGACCCGCTCTCGGCTCTTACCGACCTGGCCACTGCAGCGTACCGCGCATTCCCTCAGGCGTTCTTGGATAACGTCGGATGCATCGAGGCACATGCGCCGTTGCAGCAGCGCTTTGCCGGACTGGTAATGCTTGCCGACTGGATCGGCTCGGATACGCAATTCTTCCCTTACCGCGACGATCCCGACCAAGATCGTGCTGCTTTTGCGACAGAGCAGGCCGCAAGGGCCTTGAAAGCGATCGGGCTGCTCCCGCCCAGCATCCGTCCGTTTCCACCCCTTGCCGTAGACGCGGGTTTTCGCAAGGTATTCGGCTGGGACGCAGATGCCACCCCCTCGGAGCTGCAGCGTGTCCTCGCAAGGGAATTGCCGCTCGACGAGAGCACCCGCCTCGTGCTCGTGGAGTCCGACACGGGATCGGGCAAGACGGAATCCGCCTTGGCGTGGTTCTTCCGCCTCTACGCCAAAGGTGAAGTGGATGGCCTTTACTTCGCCCTACCGACGCGCGTCGCTGCGCGCGAGCTGTATGGGCGCGTGCTTGCTGCAATCCGGCGCGCGTTTCCTGAGCCCGATACGCGCCCGACGCCCGTCCTTCTCGCCGTTCCCGGCTACGTGCGCGTGGACGGGAAACATCTTGAAAAACATGCATTGACGGATCCCGAGGGCGTCCTGTGGGAAGACGACGCTAGGATGCGCCGGAGCGAGCGCCTTTGGGCCGCGGAACGGCCGAAGCGTTTTCTCGCGGCACCTGTAGCGGTCGGCACCGTCGATCAGGCCCTCCTATCGGTCCTGAAAGTCAAACATAGCTTACTGCGTTCGGTATGCCTCGACCGTCATCTCCTCGTAGTGGACGAGGTTCACGCCTCTGACACCTACATGCGCGAAGTGCTTCACGTGCTGCTCGAGGGTCATCTTGCCCGTGGCGGACGTGCAATGCTTCTTTCGGCAACCCTCGGAGAATCAGCGGCATCCCGTTTCTTCGGACGGCCGTGCGAGCCGGTCCAAATTGCCGCGTTCGCACCGTACCCGCGCCTGAGCACCCGGGCCAAGGCCATTCCGCTCACGCCATCGCGCCCTTCTCGGGAAATCGAATTGGACCTCGAATCTTCATTGGAGTGCGCCGACGCGATCAGCGACGCCGTGATCGCCGCCATACAGGCGGGAGCGCGCGTCCTGGTCGTCTGCAATACGGTCGGCCGAGCCAATGCCCTCCAGCGGGCCGTCGAGGCGAGGCTCGATGCGGTCGCGCCCACTCTTCGGGGCGCACTGTTTGCAGTCAATGGCGTACCCTGTCCCCATCATGGCCGGTTCGCGCGCGTCGATCGTGAAATGCTCGACGCGGAGGTCTCGCGTCGGCTGGGAAAAGGCTCGACGGAAAGTCCGCTCTTACTGATTGGAACCCAAACAGTGGAGCAAAGTCTGGACATCGATGCCGACTGGTTGATTACTGACCTCTGTCCCATGGATGTGCTCCTTCAGCGGTTGGGCCGTCTTCATCGCCATGCGCGAGAGCACCGTCCCGCTGCGTACGCAAAGGCACGCGCTCGCGTGCGGTTGCCGGAGAAACCGATCCACGAATATCTGGACTCCAACGGCCAGCTCCGCGGCCCGGCGGGACTGGGAGCGGTGTATGCCGACGGCCGAGTCCTCGCGTGCACGGTCGCGAGCTTGGTGGCGGATCCGATGCTGCGCCTGCCCGATCAAAATCGCGCGCGGATCGAAGCCGCGACGCATCCCGAGAGCTGGGCCGGCTTGGATCCCAATCTGTGGAGAAGCCATATTGAATACCTCGAGGGCGACTATCTGGCCGACGTTCGCCAGGCTGATCGCAGCGTCATCCCAACCGACGAGCCTTTCGGCGAGCTGCACTTCGGCTCGGTGGACGGCGAACGCGTGCTCAGCCGCCTCGCCGATCCGGTCTACGAGATACCGCTTTCCGAGCCACGACACTCCCCTTTCGGAGCGATGATCGATCGAATACCGGTACCGGCCCGCTACCTTAGCGGGCAGCTGCCCCCGGAAACGGTGGAGACGATAAGCGTCGAAGACGGGCTGCGCTTTCGCATCGGCCCGGCGGCATTCCGCTACACGCGGTTCGGACCTGGAGAAGGACGATGCATGATCTGATGAACGATCCGCTGATCGGCGTCATCGATAACGGCTCCCCGCGGCGGGTGAGCCTTCCGCAGTTACTTGCGCGGCTGAGCGCAGGCAGCATAGAGGGCTACACCGGCCTGCGTGCCCACCAAGCCGATCCTTGGCATGTGTTGACTGTGCAGCTCGCGGCTGCGGTGCTCGCTCGACAGCCGCGCGACGAGCCGCCTGAGGACGAGACGTATTGGAAGAAAGGGCTGCTGGAGCTCTCGCGGGGTATCGCATCCGCCTGGTACCTCGTCGAGCCAGACGTCACCAAGCCTGCTTTCTTCCAGCACCCTTGGCGAAACCGGGATGCTCAGAACGAAGGCTACAGACCTAAGGCCTTTACACCCGACGAGCTTGACGTGCTGGTTACGGCCAAGAACCATGATGTCAAGACAAGTCGCATGAGTGCAGGGAGCCTCGAAGCTTGGATTTATGCACTGATGATGCTGCAAACAACTAGCGGCTACCTCGGTGCAGGCAATTTCGGAATCGTGCGCATGAACGGCGGCTTCGCCAGTCGGCCAATCGTCTCCTGGACTGTGGACCGACACCTGTCACGCCGGTTTCTCGACGAGCTGCATCAGGTCCGACGCGTTCGGACGGAAGTGCTCAAACGAAACGCGTACGGCTACTCGGCCACAGGGCTCGTGCTCACGTGGCTTGACCCATGGAATCGGAACAGCCACCAATACGTTCTTCGCGATCTTGATCCCCGCTTTGTCGAAGCATGTCGTCCGGTGCGCTTGTTCTTGGGGCAGGATGGCACATTCACCGCGCTATGCGCGACGAGCAAGGCGCGACAGATCGGCCCCAGAACGCTCGACAATGGCGACGTAGGCGATCCATGGATCCCCATCAATACGGAAAACAGAAATGGCCACGCGGCGTTAACACTTACGTCCGACGGTTTCACGCCACGGCGTGTTGTCCAATTGCTCTTCGAACAAGGATTTCAACTTACACCGCTGCAAAGACCCAGGAGCGACCAGCCGGGCTGGTTCGTCGGCAGCGTGTTTGTCCGAGGCCAAGGCAAGACGGAAGGCTTTCATCGCCTGGAGCTGCCAGTTCCCGGCAGGGCTGTACCGATCCTCCTGAGGCGATCCGATGACCCCCATCGTCAGCAAGTCGCAAAGGTCGCACAAGAAATGCTTACGGATGCATCAAACGCGGCCTCCGCTCTGCGATTCGCGCTCACCGTATTGGTGAAAGGGGGAGCGGAAAAAGCAGCTGTGGGCTCTGACGCAATTGCGCAGTGGGTGGATGCAGGCGTGAAAGCGTTTTCTCGAGAGTGGCCTCGAGAGTTCTATCCGATGCTCTGGCGAGCCTGCACCGAGCCCGCTGAAGCTGTCCGAAAAGACTGGCAACGCTGGCTGGTGAACGCGGCGCTTGCAAGGCATTCCGACGCAGTTCGCCAGCTTCCTCAACCGGAGAACCGCCGCTGGCGAGCCCTCATCGAGTCGCGACGCGCCCTGCGAGGTGTACTGCGCAAGCACCATTTGCTTCCACTCGCGGATGAAGCTTTGCAAGAGGAGTCCGTCGCATGACTGAAACCGCTACCAACGCCAGCCCCGATTGGGCTCCGAGCGCCCCGCTCGCTGAAACCGTGGGGCAGCTCGCAGTAGTACTCGCGCAGTCCCAGTACCCCTCTGGCGACCGCGCCGCGTTGAAGCGATGGCAGCCAGGTCAACCACTGCCGCTTGCCTATTATCGGCTGTGGTTCCACCATCTCCGCCGGGAAGCGCCCGGCCCAGAATGGATGCCTGTCATCTGGGCGCTGGCATTCGGCGGGGCCGAGTTTCATCAACCGAAGCGCGCTCTCGGCGAGGCGCTCGCTGAAGCCGGATTTTCCTCGGCGCGGCTGGAACGGATGCTTTCGGCACCCGAAGATCTGCGTCTGGAAATGTTCCAGACCGCAGTACGATTCCTGAGCGCCAAGGCGGGGGCTGCGACGTAAGGGCGCTAGCCGCATTCCTGCTCACGCAGGATCCCGACAGGCGCGAGCGCCTGCACGAACGCATTGCGCGCGATTACTATCGCAGCGAATCCCAGCTTCAGAAATAACTCCGAAGCAGTTACTACTTCCTTGGATCGGAGGAGCTGACCCATGTTTCTGCAGATCCACACGCTCACCAGCTACCCGGCAAGCCTTCTGAACCGCGACGACGCGGGGCTCGCGAAACGCATACCATTCGGCAACGCGACTCGGCTGCGGATCTCTTCGCAATGTCTGAAGCGACATTGGCGGGAAGCGCTGGTCGCTGCACTACCGGATCTTCCCTGACGGACAGCGCACTCGTTCGTCTCTCGCTTCACGCGAACTGTGGGGCCGCGAGCAGAACAAGCTGGGGTGCCGAAGGACTTGGTCGCTAAATTAATCGAACCGCTTGCGAAGGCGGTAATCACCGGTGGCGTAAAGGAGGGTGGAGATCTGAACCAACCAGATGTTGTTCGGGGAGCGCGAAGCCGATTACTTCGCTCAACCTCTCTCGAGGAGGCCGTAAAAGCCAAGGATCCGGTCAAGGCCCTCGAGGACCGGCTCAAGAGCAAGGACGAGAAGGACAACCTGAAGGCCTTGCGCAAGTCTGCGCTCGGCATGGAGGGGCTCACTGCAGCACTGTTCGGCAGGATGGTCACCTCCGATCTTCTAGCTCGCGTGGACGCCCCCGTGCATGCGGCTCACGCGTTCACGGTGCACGCGGCGCTTCCGGAAATGGACTACTTCACCGTGGTGGGTCGATCCTGCTGCCGCGACCGAAGAAACAGGCGCTGCACACGCCAATCATAGAAGCGAACTCGGAGCCGGCGTTTTCTACGGCTACGTAGTCGTCGACGTACCGTTGCTCATGAAGCAACATCACTGGTTGCCAGCGAGATAAATGGAGATCGCAGGCCGAGAACGAGATGAAGCTTGCTTGCGAGATTCTCGAAAAACTTATCGGCGTCATCACGAAGAAAAGCCCCGGAGCCAAGCTCGGAAGCACAGCGCCGTACGCGCACGCCGACGTTCTTTTGCTCGAGGTGGGCAGCGAACAGCCGCGCACGCTCGCCAACGCTTTTCTCGCCGCCGTACCGACGAAGGACGCAAAAGGCGACGTTCGCGAGGTGGCGCTCCAACGCATGGCCGAATACCTCGAAAAGCTCGACGAAATGCATGGTGCTCCGGCGAATGGAGGCCGGTTTCTTTCGACTGGCTCTTCGATTCTCCGAGAGGCTTCCGCGAAAAACATTCAATATCCGAAGCTGTAAGAGCGGCACTGGCGAGCCTGTTCAGCGCGCGCCGAAGGTCACGCCATGGAATGCCTGCTCCTCCGCTTCGACGCACCGCTCATGAGCTTCGGCGAGGTCGTCGTCGATCATATCAACCGCACCTGGCGATTCCCGGGCACTTCGATGCTCGCGGGACTGTTGGCGAACGCCTTTGGCTGGGATCATCGTGGACACCGTGCGAACCCAAGCGCTCCAGGATCGCCTGCGATTCGCTGCGCGGTGGGACGTCGAACCCGAACTGCTTACCGATTACCACACCGTGGACCTCGGGCAGAATTTCCTCGTCGGCACCGGCTGGACGACGCGTGGACGCCCCGAAGAGCGCGGCACGGGCGCGGCAACGCGCGAGACGCAGCATCCGGCTGCGCGACTCATCGGGCGAATGGCGTACTGACACATAGCGGTAACGCTTGAGGGCCGCGATCCGCCCACCCTCGACGATGCGGAGGCTGCGTTGCGTCGTCCGCGCGACCCTCTATTCCTCGGTCGCAAGCCCTGCCTACCCGCCGCGCCTATTCTGCTGGGGCGTCGCGACGGCGAGACCTTGCGCGGTGCGCTTCGTGCGGAGCCGTTAGCTCCCGCCTGGCCGCGCAGGTCACCCACCGCATTCAGGCCATCTGGCCTGTCGAGGAAGGAAGTCGACTACGACGTCGAAGAACGCTATGACGTGCGCGACTGGTCGAACAACATTCACCGCGGTAGCCGACGGTATGCCGTCGGGTTCCTCGGAGGAAACACGTCATGAGCGGTCTGCATCTGATCCGTTTACCGCTTAGGCTCCCCGAGCTGCTGCGTTTTGCCGCCGAGCACGGCGTGACCCGTGGCGACGACGGTCTCGGCTATACCCTGCGCCGCCACGGCTGACGGCACTTTTCGGTGACCTGGGCCCTCGAAGCCGTTTCGGTTCATGGAGGCTCGCCATGAGGTGCTGGGGCTTAACGCGATCCCGCCGACAGCGCTGCCTTGCTCCAGCACGCACGGGCTTTCGCAGCTCCGATAGCCTGGGCTGCGCTCGATGTCGAAGGCGTGGCGAGCAACGCCGATGCCGGCGGAGTGGCGCGCCGGGCTGCGGTTGCGCATGACCGTGCTCGCCTGTCCGGTCACCCGGCGCGGTGACGTGGAGAAAGACGCTTACCTGCACGCGCTGGATCGCTTAGGTAACGATGCGCCGCCGCGGGGTGAGGTGTACAGGCAACGGTTCGTGCGGCAGTGGCGGGAAACCTTTGAGTTCGAGCATGTCGCTTTACAGGGTATGCGCGCACGCGCCAGCCTCCGCCCGCCGCGCGCGCGCAAGCGAGCGACGATTGAAAGAGGTGCAACGTCCGCAGGCTTCGTTCGCCGCCCAAGGTTGCGTAAGAGACCCGGAAGGTTTCGGCGAGCAGATCAGGCGGCGGCATCGGCCGTCACCGCGCGTTCGGCTTCGGCACTGGTCCTTCTGTCACCGCCGTCATGAGTTCGCCAGGCTTGCTGCCGGGCGGGCCTCGGTCTGGCCGCCTCACGCATTTCCTGCCCGCCGATCGCCACTGGTCTGTTGTGGTTGGAACACGGCAAGCTGTCGGTCGAAGACGGGACACTGCGATTCGTGGCCGCGCAGAGCGATACGTTGGATGCGGGGGATTACGCTATCGTACTCAAGCCGTCTCCATGATCCTGCTCGGTCCTGGAACCAGCCTCACCCACGACGTGCTGCGCCTGTGTGCTCGGCACGGGGTTCTGATCGCCGCTGTTGGCGAAGGTGGCGTCAAAAGCTACACGGCTCCGCCGATGGGACAGGGCCGCTCGGACGTGGCCCGGCGTCACGCAGAGTACTGGGCTGATCCCAGGCGGCGGTTGGACACTGCCCGCCGCCTCTACGCGTGGCGCTTCGGACGGTGTGCTTCCCGCATCGCGAGCATCGAAACGCTGCGAGGCTATCGAGGGCGGGCGGACTGAAAGAAAGCTACAAGCTTGTCGCCCAGCGGTTCCCGGTATCGACCGGCAAGGCCGTCGGGCTACCGCATCGGCGATAACCCGGGCGGCTGCCGATTCGCCCAACCAGGCGATCAATCACGCTGCAACGTTCGTCGAAGCTGCGGCCGACATTGCCGTGGCTGCAGCAGGGCGCGCTGCCGCCTCTCGGATTTATCCATGAGGATTCGAGCAATGCTTTCGTACTGGATATCGCGGATTTATGGCGAATCGACGTGACCCTGCCGATGGCCTTCGGCGTGCCGCCCCGAGCATTTCAGCGAGGAGCGGCGGACAGTCTCGAACGTGAAGGTGCGGCGGCGAGTCCGTCAAGATTTTCAGGCAGGAAAAGCTGGTCTCGCGCATGATCGTACGCATCAAGGAGCTGTTCGATGTCGATGACGGTGGTAGTGACTCGTAACGTATCGGCGCGTGTGCGCGGCTTCCTGGCATCCGCCATGCTCGAGATCGCGCCCGGCGTCTACAGCGCCCCACGGATCTCTCCAGCGGTGCGTGAACGCATATGGCGCGTTCTGGAAGAGTGGTTTCCGAACGAACAGGACGCTTCAATCCGGCGAACGCTCTGGCATGAGCGAGAAATACCCGGAGGCCAAGCAACGCGTGTGCTGGGTAGTCCCCCGAATTGATCTCGTTGAGGTAGACGGCCTGGTGATCGCTCGCAGGCGTGCCTTGCCCGCCTCGGAGCGCGCTCTTTAAAATTCAGAAAAAACTCGCCGCGACGCGTAGTTGCGTCGAACAGTCTTCCCCGCGCGCGCGGGGATCGACCATATGGCTAGCGAGTCAAGCGACATCTGGCTCGGTCTTCCCCGCGCGCGGGGATCGACCCCTCGCCGAGTTCGTCGGCGAGCTTGCGACGAGGTCTTCCCCGCGCGCGCGGGGATCGACCCTTCGTTGGGCCCTGAGCCTATGTCACGAACGCGTCTTCCCCGCGCGTGCGGGGATCGACCCTGGATCGCTGCGCTCATCGAATCGCTGCGAAAAGTCTTCCCCGCGCGCGCGGGGATCGACCCGCCGGCGGCGCACGCCGTCGGTTGCCGTCGATCAGCGTCTTCCCCGCGCGCGCGGGGATCGACCGCCCACAGACTCGCCGCTCGCTACAGGCTCGACCGGTCGACGCTCTTCCCCGCGCGCGCGGGGATCGACCCCGGCAGCAGCGTACCTGACGCCTCGCAGCGGGCGAAGGGTCTTCCCCGCGCGCGCGGGGGATCGACCCGCCGATCTGGGTCCGGAGACGTGGGTTCGTGGACTGGTCTTCCCCGCGCGCGCGGGGATCGACCGAGTGACGGCGTACGCGATCTCTCGCAGGCACGAGCAGGGCGGTCTTCCCCGCGCGCGCGGGGGATCGACCTCGCTCGCGCGGCCGTCCTACGAAGAACATCGCGTGCCGGTCTTCCCCGCGCGCGCGGGGATCGACCGCTGCGGGCCGCGTCGCTCTGACTCGGCAGAGCGGGGCCCTCCCCGCGCGCGCGGGGATCGACCCCATCTGGGGCGGTACGAGGCCGTGCACCGCGGCGGGGTCTTCCCCGCGCGCGCGGGGATCGACCTCGCGACGGACGCCGCCGCGCCCGAACGAGAGTCTTCCCCGCGCGCGCGGGGATCGACCTTCCTCTCAGCCGCCGACGAATACGGCGTTGGCGTCTTCCCCGCGCGCGCGGGGATCGACCCCCAACGCCGAGAGAGCATGACGTGGACACAGGCTTCCCCGGCGCGCGCGGGGATCGACCCCACTGGGAGGCGCACAAGATTGCGCCGCGCAGGTCTTCCCCGCGCGCGCGGGGATCGACCGCGCCGCTACTGCGTAGGACGCCGCCGAGGATGGCTGGTCTTCCCCGCGCGCGCGGGGATGGACCGCACATACGAGGGGGCCGGAGCGCCAGCGCCGCAGGTCTGTGCTTCCCCCGCGCGCGCGGGGATCGACCTCCTTGAAGAGAGCGTCACCGGTGTCGGCGGTCTTCCCCGCGCGCGCGGGGACCTACCGCTCGAGGCCGACACGAAGCAGGTCGAGGAACAGTCTTCCCCGCGCGCGCGGGGATCGACCCGTCGTCCACGGGAGCGGCGCGCAGGCGCGCTCCGGGGTCTTCCCCGCGCGCGCGTGGGGATCGACCCCTACGGAGCTGCCGAGGTGGGCGCGGGACTGCTCGTGTCTTCCCCGCGCGCGCGGGGGATCGACCTGGACGGTTGTGCGTGCATGGTATCTGTGGAAAAGTCTTCCCCGCGCGCGCGGGGATCGACCCCCTACGATTAACGCCGTGTCAACTGGCGGTTGAGTCTTCCCCGCGCGCGCGGGGATCGACCCGGCAGCACGGGAACACGTGCAGCCGACGATGCGTCTTCCCCGCGCGCGCGGGGATCGACCCGCCTCGCGCCCGAAGGCGGGCTCGAGGAGCGCGTCTTCCCGCGCGCGCGGGGGATCGACCCCGGAGGTAAAGTTCGCGCCGCTGATGTGAGCAGTCTTCCCCGCGCGCGCGGGATCGACCAGTACGGCAGGCGCAGATCGAGGCGCTGCTGTCTTCCCCGCGCGCGGGGATCGACCTCACACTGGCAAGCCTCGGGTATCTGAGCGAGGGTCTTCCCCGCGCGCGCGGGGATCGACCCGAGTCCGAATACCATGAGCCGGAGCGCCAGCGGTCTTCCCCGCGCGCGCGGGGATCGGACCTCGAGGTCGGCCCGGAGGATGTGAAAGCGCGGGGTCTTCCCCGCGCGCGCGGGGATCGACCTCACACTGGCAAGCCTCGGGTATCTGAGCGAGGGTCTTCCCCGCGCGCGCGGGGATGACCCGAGTCCGAATACCATGAGCCGGAGCGCCAGCGGTCTTCCCCGCGCGCGCGGGAATCGCACCCAGGTCGGCCCGGAGGATGTGAAAGCGCGGGGTCTTCCCCGCGCGCGCGGGGATCGACCCTGTTCCATCCGTGGCTTATATTCCATGTACATGTCTTCCCCGCGCGCGCGGGGATCGACCCGAGTCCGTCCAAGCGTCCCGCTTGGACGAACCCTGTTCTCCCCGCGCGCGCGGGGATCGACCGGTACCTCTTCTTGCGTCGTCGTCGTCCATGGCGAGTCTTCCCCGGCGCGCGGGCATCCACCTATCGCCAGGTGCCGCAAGGCGTCTCCGATAGTTTTCCGCGCGCGCGGGGATCGACCTGTTCACAGTGACGCTGCGGGTGCAGGTCGGTGGTCTTCCCCGCGCGCGCGGGGATCGACCCGATCCTCGCCGTGGGCGTAAATGTCGCCCCCGTCTTCCCCGCGCGCGCGGGGATCGACCCGTATCCTCGCCGTGGGCGTAAATGTCGCCCCCTGTCTTCCCCGCGCGCGCGGGGATCGACCCGGAACACGGGCAGGGCAAGAGCGATCGAGCACTGTCTTCCCCGCGCGCGCGGGGATCGACCCTATAGCGGATGCTGATAGAGAGCTGGAGCGTGCGTCTTCCCCGCGCGCGCGGGGATCGACCTGCACATTGCGCGGAAGCCGCGGAGCGGGCTCGCATAACGTCTTCCCCGCGCGCGCGGGGATCGACCCTAGCCGCGAAACCTCGGAGCGGGCTCGATCTCTCCGGTCTTCCCCGCGCGCGCGGGGATCGACCCCATCAGCTACTGACGCTTTTCGTCACCTAGCCCGGATATTTCATGAGCTGAGGTCGGCGGATTCCGGATTTGTGCGTTGAGTCAGTTGGTTAATGCTGATTTCAACGTGGAGTCCGCCGATGCCAGATTGTACGGCGAAGCGAATCGCGTTTGAGCGCCTTGCTCGTCGCCGTGTCGAGGTAGATTTCGACGGCGGCGATGTCTCCAGCGACGGTGGCTTGCTGCTGCTGCGCAGGCTCGAGCATCGCCTGGGGCTGCTCGATGCGGTGGCGGGAGTGCTTGCCGATGCGCGCGACCCGCAACGGATCGAGCACACGCTCAGGGACATGCTGCGCCAGCGCGTCTTTGGCTTGGTGCAGGGCTACGAGGACCTGAACGATCACGCAAGGCTCAGGAACGACGTGCTGATGCAGACCGCGTGCGAGCGCGATAGGCCCTTGGCATCGGCTCCGACGCTATGTCGCCTTGAGAACCGCGCCAGCCGCGCGGCGGCCTGGGCGATTCACGAGGTGATCATCGAGAAGTTCATCGCCAGCTTCAAGACACCGCCCCGGGAGCTGGTGTTGGACTTTGACGCCACCGACGATCCCCTGTACGGCCGGCAGGAGGGCCGATTCTTTCACGGCTACTACGACCGCTACTGTTACCTGCCGCTCTATGTCTTCTGTGGCGAGCGGCTGCTGGTGGCTTATCTTCGGCCCTCCAACATTGATGAGTCGCGCCATGCCGGGGCGGTGTTGAAGCTGCTGGTTGCGCGGCTGCGCCAGGCCTGGCCCGAGGTGAGAATCCTCCTTCGGGCCGATTCGGGCTTTTGCCGCCGCCGGATCCTTGCCTGGTGCGAGCGAAACGGCGTTGGCTACGTCGTCGGACTGGCGAAGAACAGGCGCCTGAACCGAATGACCGCGGTGCAGCGCTTGGCGCTTGCGCAGCAGTATGCCCAAAGCGGACAGAAGCAGCGCGCCTTTGCCGAGCTGCGCTACGCGGCCCGCACCTGGAAGACCGAGCGGCGGGTCATCGCCCGGCTCGAACACATGGACAAGGGCGACAACCCCCGCTACCTCGTCACCAATCTCCAAGGGGATGCGAGATCGGTGTACGAGGACCTTTACTGCGCCCGCGGCGAGATGGAAAACCGCATCAAGGAGGCGCAGCTTGGGCTCTTTGCCGATCGCACCAGCTGCCAGCGGCTCCTGGCCAACCAGTTCCGGCTGCTGCTCTCGGCCCTTGCCTACATCCTCACCGAGCGGCTGCGCGCGCTTGCGCTTGCCGGCACCGAGTTCGCGCGGCTTCAGGCGAGCACCTTACGCGCCAAGCTGCTCAAGATCGGTGCCGTGATCCTGCGCAATACCCGTCGCGTGCGGGTCATGCTCAGCTCCGCCTTCCCCTATCAGGCCGTCTATCTCGCCGCCGCCCGAGCGCTCGACTCCTCCTGATCCCGCCCGAGTGCTGTCCCCGGCACGCTGACAAACAACGGGGGTAAGGGGGCGCTTTGCCCAAATTCGGCAAAACCGCCCCGCAACAGACTTCGCCCGCCGCTCCAATTGCAAAATCGCTCGCTAACGGCACACCGCTCGCCCGAGCGCAATGCTTATGAAAAATGCGGGCTAGTCGGCGGCGACCGGGAGAAGCGCTTGCACCCCGTGTCGCCGAGTGGATCGAACACTGGCGCTTGCGACTTCGGGCTGCCTGCGGCGGACTCCCGGCGCGGCGTCGCGGCCTCAGGCCGGCGCGCGCGCCCGCGAGCGGATGCGCTGGCCAGCACGGCGGCTAGCGCCGTAGCGCGCGCGGGGCTCGTGCGCCGCGCTGCGCGGCAGGCGCTTAAGGCGCGACCGCAGCCAAGCGGCGAACTCCGCCTCCGTAAGCCTGCCTTCGGCGAGGGCGAGGTATTGCGGGTACAGCTCGAGATCGTCGGCTTCCAGCACCGCGCCGTTCAGCTCGAGAAATGCCTCGCAGCAGACAGCGGCGGTGCGCTTGTTGCCGTCCACGAACGGATGGTTGCGCGCAAGTCCGTAGGCGAGCGTCGCCGCGAGTTCCGCAAGGTCAGGCGCGGGCTCGCCGTAGGCGTAGCGCTGCTGCGGGCGCGCGAGCGCCGATTCCAGCAGCCCCTCGTCGCGCACACCCGTGCTTCCGCCGTGCTCGGCGATCTGGCGATCGTGGATCGCGAGCACTGCCGCCTTCTCGAGCCAGACGATCATCGCCCGTCTTCAGCTTTCGGCGAGCTTGCGAAGAAGCGTGCGGCGCTTGCGCATGAGGCGCTCGGCCACCTCCATCTGCCGCGCGATTTTCGGGTCGTAGGGCGAGAGCTTGATGCCGTCGGGAAGCTCGGTCGCATAGAGCACGTCGCCCTTCGCAAGATGCAGGCGCGCAAGCAGCGCCTTCGGCAGCACGATCCCGGCCGAATTTCCGACGGTGGTGATCTTGATCTTCATTGCGGAGCCTCCGGCGCAGATTATAACGGGCGTTATATTCGCGAAGCAGCGGACGACCGGCGCGCAGAAGCTCGGTCGTCGCGGATGCTCTGTAAGCAGACGCGTGCAGCAAGGCGAACGGGTTTGCGCCCAGCCGACTCACCTGTGCTAGCCTGACCGCGTAGCCCGCTATTCGGAGGAGGAAAGATGGATCGCAGTGCTTTCAGCCGCCGGCGCGCGCTCTTCGCGCTGCTCGCCACAGCGCTCGCGCCGGCGATCGTCGCGGCGCAGAGCGAACGCCCGATCCGGTTCGTGCTGCCGAACGCGGTCGGCTCGGGCGTGGACATCATCACGCGCACGGTGCAGCCGGCGCTCTCGAAGGCGCTCGGCCAGCCGATCGTCGTCGACAACCAGCCGGGCGCAGGCGGCGTCGTCGGCCTGCAGACGCTTGCCCGCGCGGCGCCCGACGGCTTGACGCTCAGCATCGTGTCGAACAACGTCGTCATTCTGCCGAGCGTGATGAAGAGCCTGCCGTTCCAGATGCCGGGCGACTTCACGCCGATCGCGGCGATCGGCTATACGCCGGTGGCGCTGGTCGTCAACCCGAAGGTGCCGGCCGCGAACGCGCGCGAGCTGATCGCGTGGCTGAAGGAGCGCAAGGGCGAGGCGAACTACGGCTCGAGCGGCAACGGCACGATCCTGCATCTCGCGGCCGAGATCTTTCTCGACGAGGCGGGCGTGCGCGCGCGGCATGTCCCCTACCGCGGCGTGAGCCCGATGCTCACCGACGCGGTGAGCGGGCAGGTGGATTTCGTGCTGTCTGCGCTTCCGGCCGTGCAGGGGCATCTGAAGAGCGGGACGCTGCGGCCGATCGGCATGGCGACCGCGCAGCGCGTGGCCGCCGCGCCCGACATTCCGACCTTCGTCGAGCAGGGGCTCGCGCGCTACGTGGTCGAGGCATGGTTCGCGCTGATCGGCCCGAAGGGCCTCGCCGCCGCCGAGGTCCAGCGGCTTCATGCGGCGCTGCGGCAAGCCTTCGCCGATCCGGCGGTCGCGGACGCCATGGCGAAGCAGGGCAACGTCATCGACATCCAGCCGCCGGAGAAGACCGTCGAGTTCTTCCGCAACGAACTGGCGCGCTACGCCGCGATCGTGAAAAAGGTCGGGCTCGAAGCGCAGTGACCGGCCCGCGGCCCGGCTTCTGGTAGCATTGCCCGGCCCCCGCGCTCGGGGGCGAGCCACGCCGTGTCGAAAAGGAGGGATTCGATGAAGCGTTCGTTCTTCGCCGCACTGGGAGCCTCGCTCCTTGCGCTCGCGGTCGCGCCCGCGGGGCTCGCGCAGAACTCGATCCGCATCGCCGTCCTCGGCCCGATGGCGTTCGTGCAGGGCGAACACCACTGGGCGGGCGCCGAGATGGCGCGCGACGAGATCAACAAGGCCGGCGGCATCACCGTCGGCGGCCGCAAGCTGATGGTGGAACTGATCCGCGCCGACACGAACGAGATGACCTCGGTGCCGGATGCGCAGAGCGCCGCCGAGCGCGTCATCACCCGCGACCGCGCCGACTTCCTGATCGGGGGCTTCCGGTCCGAGGCGGTGTTCGCGATGCAGGAAGTGGCGATGGACCACAAGAAGATCTTCCTCGGCGTGGGGGCGGCGCACGACGAACTCGGCCTGCGCGTCGAGCGCGACTACAACCGCTACAAGTACTGGTTCCGGTGTCGCCCACCAAGTCGAGCGACCTCGGGGCGCACGGTGTTCGCCGTCTTGAACGCGGTCGCGGGCGAAATCCGCAAGCAGTTCAAGACCGAGACGCCGAAGGTCGCCGTGCTCGCCGAAAAGGCGGTCTGGACGGAAGGGTTGATCGCCGCGGCGCAGAAAAACCTGCCGGCGATGAAGATGGAGATGGTCGGCCTGTGGCAGCCCTCGGCCACGGCGACCGACGTCACCGCGGAGCTGTCGGCGATCGAACGGGCCGGCGCCGACATCGTCTTCACGATCCTCTCCGGGCCGGTCGGCATCGTCGTCGGCCGCCAGATGGGCGAGCGCAACATGAAGGCGGTCGCCTTCGGCATCAACGTCGAGGCACAGAAGGACGAGTTCTGGGGCGCGGCGGCCGGAAAGGCGAACTACGTCTCGACGCTGAACACCTACGCCGAGGTCGAGATCACGCCGAAGACGGTGCCCTGGGTGCGCGTGTTCCAGCGAGCGCTACAAGAAGTCGCCCGCCTATACCGCGGCGACCTACGAACCGCGACCACGCCGCTCAAGCAGGCGATCGAGCAGGCGAATTCGCTGCGCGCCGACGACCTCGTGCCGGTGCTGGAAAAGATCCGCTACGTCGGCAACGGCGCGGTGATCGAGTTCGACAAGCGCCACGATCCGGTCTGGGGCCCGGGCAAGTCGCTCGGCATCGGCGTGCAGTGGCAGGACGGAAAACTGGTCGCCTTCTGGCCGCCGGAGATCAAGGGCATGCAGCCGTTCCGGCTGCCGCCGAGGTAAGGCAGGGGCCGGCTCGATCACGCCGCGCGGCCTTCGGCCGCGCGGCTTTTTTGCGGCATGCTCCAGGACATCGTCGTCACGAGTCTCGTCAACGGCAGCGTCTATGCGCTGCTCGCCCTCGGCTTTTCGCTCGTGTTCGGCGTGGCGCGCATCGTCAACGTCGCGCACACCGCGTTCTACATGCTCGCGGCCTACGCGTTCTATACGCTCTTTGCGAAGCTCGGCCTTCACTTCGCGCTCGCCGGCGTGCTCGCGGTCGCGCTGGTCACTGCGGCGGCGCTCGCCTGCTATCGCCTGGTGATTCAGCCGGTGCGCGAGCACGAGGCGGCGGTGCTGATCGCGACCATCGCCCTTGCCCTCCTCATCCAGGAGGTGCTGCTCTTTGCCTTCGGCGGCCACTATCTCGGCATCCCCTCGACGCTCGAGGGCGCGGTGCGCGTCGCCGGCGTGAGCGTGCCCTACCAGCGGTTCCTGATCCTCGCGGTCGCGGCGGCGGTGCTCGTCGCGATGTGGGCGCTTCTCTATCGCACGAAGGTGGGGCTCGCGATCCGCTGCGCGGCGAACGACCTCGAGATCGCGGCCTTGATGGGCATGAACGTGCACCGCGTCGCGCTCGCGACGATCGGCGTGTCGGCGGCGCTCGCGGCGATCGCCGGCGTGATCGTCGCGCCGGTGTTCGTGGTAGACCCCCTCATGTGGCTTGCACCGCTCGTCACCATCCTCGCGATCGTGGTGCTCGGGGGTCTCGGCAGCGTGAAGGGCAGCGTCGTCGGCGCGTTTCTCATCGGCTTCGTCGAGGCGCTCACGGTGTTTCTGCTGCCGCGCGGCGCGTTCCGCGAAGGGCGCGGTCGCGCTCACGCGATCCTCGTCATCGTGCTGCTCGTGCGGCCTCAAGGGCTCTACGGCATCGTGTACGAGGAGGAGGAGCGCTAGCGTGTACTGGCTGCGCAAGCTCGTTCGCTGGTTCGCCGCCGACGTGCTGGCGCTGCCCTCGCGGGCGCTCGTCGCCCTGTGGGTGCTCGTGCTGCTCGTGCTGCCGGTCTTCTACGCGGATCCGTACGTGCTGCGCATCGTCACGCTCGCCTCGCTCTTTGCGATCTTCGCCGCGAGCTGGGCACCTGCTCGCCGGCTATCGTCCGGCCAGGTCAACTTCGGTCACGCGCTCTTCTTCGGCGGCAGCGCCTACGTCTCGGCGATGCTGTCGGTAAAAGCGGGCGTTCCCCCGCCCCTTGCGGTCGCCGCCGGCGCCGCCGCCGCGGCGGCGCTCCTCGGGCTCGGCTCGGGCTACGTGTGCCTTCGTCTTCGCGGCTCGTACCTGTCGCTTGCGACGCTCGCGTTTCCGCTGATCCTGGTGGGGCTGCTTCTTGCCGCGCCCGGCTTCTCGGGGGGCGAACTGGGCCTTCCGGGCGTTCCCCGGCTCACGAACAAGCCGCTCGGCAACTACTACATCGCGGTGATCGCGATGCTCGTCGTGGTCTTCGGCCTGTGGGCGCTCGCGGACTCGCGCTCCAGGGCTGGTGCTGCACGCGATACGCGACGACGAACTCGCCGCGCGCGCGGCGGGCATCAACACGCCGCGCTACAAGCTCGCGGTGTTCGCGATCTCGGGCGCCGCGGCCGGGCTCGCCGGGGCGCTCCTTGCGCACTACATGCGCATCGCGGCGCCGTTCCTGCTCGAGACCGCGCTCTCGTTCCAGGTCGTGATCTGGGGCATCTTCGGCGGCATCGCGACGATCTACGGGCCGGTCGCGGCGGTGTTCGCGCTCTACCCGATCACCGAATGGATCGGGAGCTTTCAGGCCTTCGGCGAGCGACGCCTGCTCGTCTTCGCCGCGATCGTGCTGGTGGCGCTGCTCTGGATGCCGCGCGGATTCGCGCCCTGGCTGCGCGACCGCATCGAGACGAACTGCCCGCGCTGCAAGCGACGCAACGCCGCCTGGCGCGCGAGCTGCCGCGCCTGCACCGCGCCCCTTTCGGCGACCGAGCTGGCCGCGGCGCGCGCAGCGGCCCGCGCGCCTGACTACAGCATCCCGAGGTAGCAGGCGCGCAGCGACTCGTCGGCCATCAGCTGCGCCCCCGTGCCCTCGGCCCAGACGCGGCCCTGCGAGAGCACGTAGTTGCGGTGCGCGATGCGAAAGATCTGGCCGACTTCCTGCTCGACGACGAGCAGCGGCACCCCCGCCGCGTGGATGCGCTCGATCGAGGCGAACACCTCCTCGCGCACCTTCGGGGCAAGGCCGATCGAGGGCTCATCCAGCGCAAGGAGCTTCGCGTCGTACATGAGCGCGCGCGCCATCGCGAGCATCTGCTGCTCGCCCCCCCGAGAGCGTCCCGGCGAGCTGGTTCGCGCGCTCGGCGAGCCGCGGAAAGAGCGCAGAGCACCGCTCCAGCCGCTCGCGCGTGGCCGCGGCCGAGCGCGAAAGATACGCCCCGGCCATCAGGTTCTCGAGCACCGTCAGGTCGCGAAACGGCCGCTGCCGCCCGGGGCAGAGCGCAAGGCCCCGCCGCCGGATCTCGTGCGGCTCGAGGCCGTCGATGCGCTCGCCCGCGAAGCGGATCTCGCCCTCGAGCGCGATCTCGCCGCGCGTTCCGCGAAGAAGCGCGCGCTCAAAGGCGATCAGGCCGCTCACCGCGCGCAGGACCGTCGATTTGCCGGCGCCGTTCGGGCCGACGACGCCGACGATCTCGCCCTCGTTCACGGTGACGGTGACGTCGGCGAGGATCACCGCCTTGTCGTAGCGCACGCCGAGCCCCTTCGCCTCAAGAAGCGGCACGCAGCCCCCCTGCGGCGGCGGCGGCGCCGCCTGCGCCCAGATACGCCTCGATCACCTTCGGGTCGGCGACCACCTCCGCCGGCGGCCCGTCGGCGATCAGTTCGCCGTGATCGAGCACGATCACGCGATCGACGATCGACATCAGCTCCTTCAGCTTGTGCTCGATCATGAGCACCGCCGGCCCCTCGGAGTGGAGCCGCCCGAAGCGGCCGCCCTCGTGGATGCGCCGGATCGATTTGACGAGGAGCGCCGAGTCCACCGGTCCGATGCCGGCGAGCGGCTCGTCGAGCAGCATCAGCTCGGGCTCCGCGGCGAGCGCGCGCGCCACCTCCAGCCGCTTCAGCTCCCCCTGCGACAGCCCCGAGGCCGATTCGAGCGCGAGTTCCGGACAATGCCGACGAATTCGAGCGCCTCGAGCGCGCGCGCCTCGATCTTCTTCACCCACTCGCCGCGCGCGCGGGCGCGCGGCGCAAGGAGCGGCACCATGACGTTCGCGATCACCGGCAGGTGCCGGAACGGACGCATGTTCTGGAAGGTGCCGGCGATGCCGCGATTGGCGATCTCCCACGGCGGCCGGCCGGTGATGTCCTCGCCCTTGAAGAGCACGCGGCCCGAGTCGGGCCGAAGGATGCCGGTGATGAGGCGAAGGAGCGTCGTTTTCCCGAGCCGTTCGGGCCGATGAGCCCGGTGATCTGGTCGCGGCGCAGCTCGAAGCTGACGTTGTTCACCGCGGTGAGCCCGCCGAAGCGCTTGGTGAGCCCCTCGACGCGCAGAAACGGTACGCTCACGCGGTCCGCTCCGGTCGCTTGCGGGCGCTGCGCCCTACGCCGCCTCTTCGCGCAGCTCGCGCCGCGACACCTTGCCGACGTCGGTCTTCGGCAGCTCGCCGCGGAACTCGACGATGTGCGGCACCTTGTATTCGGCGAGCCGCTCGCGGCACCAGGCCTTGATGTCCTCCTCGCCTACGCGCCCGCGCGCGTCGTTTTGCAGCACGACGATCGCCTTGATGCGCTGGCCGACCGCCGGATCCGGCACGCCGATCACGCCGGCGGCCTTCACCTCCGGGTGCGCGTAGAGCACGTCCTCGACGTCGCGCGCGAACACCGAGTAGCCCTTGTACTTGATCAGGTCTTTTGCGCGGTCGAAGAAGTGGAAGTACCCCTCCTCGTCCATGCGCACGAGGTCGCCGGTGCGCAGCCACCGGTGCCCGGCGCGTTCGAAGAACACGCGCGCGTTCTCTTCCGGCCGGTTCCAGTAGCCTTGCATCACGTTCGGCCCGTCGAGGACCAGCTCGCCCACTTCGCCGGGTGGAACGAACTCGAGCGTCTCCGGATCGGCGACCGCCGCCCAGACGTTCGGCGCCGGGCAGCCGAAAGAACCGGTCTTCGGCCGGTGGATCGGGTTGACGTGAGCGAGCGCGCAAGTTTCGGTGAGGCCGTAGCCTTCGGTGATGCGCGAGCCGGTGCGCTCGGCCCAGGCTTTCATCGTCGACTCGTGCAGCGTGTCCGCGCCCGAGAGGATCAGCTTCAGCCGCCGCCAGTCGACCTTCGCGGTGTCCTTGTGGTCCTTCAGGTATTCGTAGAGCGTCGGCACGCCGTAGAAGACGGTCGCCCGGTAGCGCTCGATCGCATCCAGGATCGCCTCGGTGTCCGGCGTGGTGAAGAGGACGAGGAGATTGCCCTGCGCCAGCCCGTTCAGCATGATCGCGACCTGCCCGTAGATGTGGAAAAACGGCAGGAACGCGATCACCGTCTCCTTGCCTGGCTCGATGTCCGGAAAGAGCGCGCGCACACCGGCGAGCGCCGCGGCGACGTTGTAGTGCGTGAGCATGACGCCCTTCGGGTTGCCGGTCGTGCCGCCGGTATAGGGCAGCGCGGCGAGATCGCGCTTGGGATCGATTTCGACCGCCGGCGGCTCGGGGGGATTGGCCGCGAGCAGATCCTGCAGCCAGTGAAGGTGCGGCGCGGGCGGAATGGCGAGCGGCGCGGCCGGTCGCTCGCCGAAGAGGCGCGCAAGCGGGCCCTTCGCGAAGAGGCGCTGCATCGCCGGCAGGTATTCGCCGAGGCTTGTGAGCACCACCGCCTCGAGCGGCACGCCGCAGCGCTCGACCTTGTCGTAGAGCAGGTCCTGGCAGACGACGACGCGCGCGCCGCTGTCGGCGAGCTGATGCCGGACCTCGTGGCTCGTATAGACCGGGCTGATCGGCGTCACCACCGCGCCGCACTTGAGCACGGCGAAGTACGCGATCACGAACTGCGGGCTGTTCACGAGGTAGAGCGCGACGCGGTCGCCCTTGCGCACGCCGAGGCGCGCGAGCGCGCACGCGAGCCGGTCGGCCGCCTCGCGCAGCTCGCCGTAAGCGATGCGTCGGCCGTGGAAGACGAGCGCGGCGCGCTTCGGATCGCGCGCGCAGGCCTCGTCGAACACCTGCACCACCGACCGCGGCGGCACCTCGAGCGTCTCCGGCACCCCGCGCGGGTAGTGGCGCGTCCACGGCCTTGCGAGATACTGTGCCTCGGCCTGCGTCATCCTCCCTCCCCTTTTCGCCGCAGCGATTCTACGGTGCGGCAGCCGCTATCGCTTGAGCCCGCCGAGAAGCGCCGGCACCTGGCGCTCCCGCCGCCGGGGCGCGGACGCGCCCGAGCGGTCCGAGGCGGGCGGCGCGAGCCCCGGTTCGTACGGCTGCGAAAAGATCGGATCCTGCGGCGGCTCGGCCGCCGCGCGCGGCTGCGTCGGAGCGGCGGGCGCCGGGCGCGCGGGCTTTGCTTCCTGCGCGCCCGCGCGTGCCGGCTCGCGTCGGCCGCGCGCCGGCTCGCGCGCACCGGCCCCGCCCATCAGCGCGGCGAGCGACCCGGCATCGGGCTCGAAACCGGGCACGACCACTCGATCGAGGCGGCGCCCGATCAGCTTCTCGATCGCCGCGAGCGCCTCCTGATCCTCGGGCGCGACGAGCGAGATCGCTTCCCCGGGCATGCCGGCCCGGCCGGTGCGGCCGATGCGGTGCACGTAGTCCTCGGGCGAGCGCGGGATGTCGAAGTTGATCACCTGCGGCAGCCCCTCGATGTCGAGGCCGCGCGAGGCGACGTCGGTCGCCACCAGCACGTTGATCCGGCCCGACTTGAACGCCTCGAGCGCCGCCTCGCGCTCGGCCTGGCTCTTGTCGCCGTGGATCGCGTCGGCGTGGATACGCTCGCGCCGCAGCTGGTGCGCGAGGCGGTTCGCGCCGATGCGCGTGCCGCAGAACACGAGCACCTGGCGCAGCGCGCGGCTGCGGATGAGGTGGGTGAGCAGCTCGCGCTTTTTCTCGCGCGCGACCGGGTGCACGACGTGCGTCACCAGCTCCGTCGGCGCGTTCCGCGGCGCGACCTGCACCTCGGCCGGGTCGCGCAGCAGCGTCTTGGCGAGGACGCGAATCTCTTCGGGAAACGTCGCCGAAAAGAGCAGGTTCTGCCGCGCCGGCGGCAAGACCGCGATGATGCGCTTGATGTCGGGCAGAAAGCCCATGTCGAGCATGCGATCGGCCTCGTCGAGCACGAGCACCTGCACCTGGTTGAGCATGACGGTGCGCTGTTGCACGTGATCGAGCAGCCGCCCGGGGGTCGCCACCAGGATCTCGACGCCGCGGCGAAGCTGGGCGATCTGCGCTTCCATGTCGGCGCCGCCGTAGACGACGGCGCTCCGCAGCGGCAGGTGCCGCCCGTAGGCGCGAAAGCTCTGTTCGACCTGGATCGCGAGCTCGCGCGTCGGCGCAAGGACGAGCGCGCGCACCGGATGGCGCGCGGGCGAGGCGGACGTGTTCGCGAGCGGCGCGAGCCGCTGCAGGATCGGCAGCGCGAACGCCGCCGTCTTTCCGGTGCCGGTCTGGGCGCCGGCCAGGATGTCGCGGCCCTCCAGCACGAGCGGAATCGCCTGCTGCTGGACCGGCGTCGGGCGCTCGTAGCCCTCCTCGCGCACCGCCTGAAGGAGCGGCGCGATCAGTCCGAGCGATTCGAAATCCGAACGGATGGACGTTACCCGCGTGTGGCCGAAGGGCGGCGCATTATACGTCAGCCGGTGGCGCCGGCCGCGGCGCCTTTCCTGCGCCCGCGCTCAATTGATCGTGCGGCGCGCCCGCTCGGGCGGCTCGCGCTCGTCGAGGCCGGGCAGCCGCAGCTCCATGTCCCAGTCGCTCTTCGTCACCGCCGCCTGGAGCAACCGGCAAAGCGAATGCAGCAGCACCGTATCGAGCGTGAGCGTCACGCCGTGGCCGTTCGCCGGGTGCATCGCGAGCACCGGCCGGCCGTTGCGGTCCTGTCCGGTCTCGATGCGCGCAAGAAGGAGCGGCGCCTCGCCGAGCGGCATCGAGCGCGGCAGCGGCTCGAAGGGCCGGGAAAAGTCGGCGCGCGAGATCGCCTGCGCGTGCTCGAGTCCGAGCAGCGCGCGCCGCGCCTCGGGGTCGGGCTGGCCGCGGATCCTCGGGCTCGCGTCCTCGGCGAGCTTGACGAGCAGCGGCCAGAGGAGCTTGACGAACCGGCGCGTCATCCACAGCCGCACCTCGACGGCTTCGCTGGTCGCGATGAGCATCAGGATGCGGTCCTGCTCGGCGACGTAGTCCACCTTCAGCTGGCGAAGCCGCATGCGCCATAGTATAGGCCGCGAAGCGCCCCCGCTTCCTGTCGTTGCGGCGCGCTCTTTCTCGCGGAAAAGGACGGCCGCCGCGATCGCGCTCTACCGCTCGCTCGGCTTCCGAAGCCGCGGGCCCTGCTCGGCGCAACCGACCCCCGGGGCCCTCTTTTTCGAGCTCAGCCTTTCCTGATCCGCGCGATCAGCGCGCTCGTCGAGCGCTCGTGCTCGAACGGAATGGACACGACGCGCCCGCCGCGCGCGCGGACTTCGGAGGCACCGACGATGCGCTCGGGCGGCCAGTCGCCGCCTTTTGCGAGCACGTCCGGCGCGATCGCGACGACGAGCGCAAGCGGCGTGTCCTCGTCGAACCAGGTGACCGCGTCCACCGATTCGAGCGCGGCAACGAGCGCCATGCGGTCTTCGAGGGGATTGATCGGGCGGTCTGCGCCCTTTCCGAGGCGTCGAGCCGAGGCGTCGCTGTTGACTGCCACGACGAGCGCGGCACCGAGCGCACGCGCGCGCGCAAGGTACGTGACGTGTCCGCGGTGCAGGAGGTCGAAGACGCCGTTCGTGAAGACGAGCGGCCGGGCGAGCTCCGCCGCCCAGCGCGCCGCGTCGGCCGGCGCGCGGATCTTGCGCTCGAACGCCGGCGCCTCGCTCAGCTTCCGGCCTTGGGCTTCGCCGTCCCGTCCACCGACGACCTCGGGCGGCAGATTTCGTCGGTCGGCTTGCAGTACTCGAACACCTTGACCACCTTCGCGACGCCGCCTGTCGTGCGCGCGACCTCGACCGCGGCGTTCGCCTCGGCCTCGGTGACGATGCCCATGAGGTACACGACCGACGCCTCGGTCACCACCTTGACGTGAAGCGCGCTCACCTGTTTCGAGTCGAGCAGCCGCGCCTTCACCTTGCCGGTGATCACGGTGTCGTTCGCCCGCGACTGAAGCGAGGACACGCCGGCGATGCGCAGCTCGTTGGTGATCCCGCGCGGCTTGTTCGGCAGCTCGCGCACGATGCGCTCGACCTCCTGCCGGGTTTTTTCGTCCGGCACTTCGCCGGTGAGCAGCACCAGGCGATTGAACGAGGTGACGTTGACGTGGACCTTGTCGCCGAAGCGCTCGCTGATGCGGTTCGCGGCGCGCAGCTCGATCGTCTCGTCCTCGATCTGGGTGCCGGTGCTGCGCCGGTCCTCGGCCGAGACGACCGCCGCGCCGACGCCGATCGCGGCCAACTCGACGCAGCCGGCCGCGAGCGTCGCCGCACCGATCGCGCAGCCGAGCGCGAACGTCCTGCCGATGCTCATCCCGCCTCTCCGAAAAGCTCGCGGTCGATTCCGTCGCACAGGCAGTGCAGCGCGAGCAGGTGCACTTCCTGGATGCGCGCGGTCTGGGCGTGCGGCACGCACACGAGAACGTCGTCCGCGCCGACGAGCTCCGCCATCCTGCCTCCGCCGCGGCCGGTGAGCGCGACGATCGCGAGCCCCCGCTCGCGCGCCGCGCGCATCGCCGCGAGCACGTTCGGCGAATTCCCGCTCGTCGAGATCGCGAGCAGCACGTCGCCGGCGCGCCCGAGCGCGCGGACCTGCTTTTCGAACACCTGTTCGTACGCGTAGTCGTTCGCGATCGAGGTGAGCGTCGAGCTGTCGGTCGTGAGCGCGAGCGCCGCAAGCGGCGCCCGCTCGCGCTCGAAGCGATTGACCAGTTCCGCCGCGAAGTGCTGGGCGTCGGCCGCCGAGCCGCCGTTGCCGCAGGCGAGGATCTTGCCGCCGGCGGCGAGCGCGCGCGCCATCCGCCGCGCCGCCTCGGCGAGCGGCGCGGCGAGCGCGTCCGCGGCGGCGAGCTTCAGGCTCGCGCTTTCGCGAAAATGCGCGACGAATCGCGCTTCGAGCGCCCGCGGTGCGTCCTGCGGCGCCGCGCCGGCCGGATTCCTCGCCCCCTGCTGCATCGCGCCCGATTCTACACCGTCACTCCAGATACACCTCGAACTCGATGCGCCGCGCCGGATTCGGATGCTCGCGCAGCCGCACGATGCGTGCCTTGAGCGGCGCGCCGCGGTCGAGCGCCCAGGCGAGCGCGGCGTTCTCGCGCCGCGGGACGTAGCCGAGTTTTCGCTCGCGCCATTCGACGCGCACCGCGTTCGGGTCGTAGGGATTGTCCGGTTCGCGCACGAGGCGCAGCGGGTCACCCTCGCGCAACATCGGCCAGACCGCCGCCGCCTCCGCGTAGCGAAAGCCGGCGAGCGGCGAGCTTTGCACGAGCAGCCGCACGCGCGCACCGTCCTCGGCGGGCGCGGCGGCGGCGGCAAGCGCAAGGGTCAGTCCGGCGAGCGCCGCGCGCGGGTCAGCCCTCGAACGCATCGCGGATCCAGCGCACGCGCCCGCCGTCGCCCGGTTCGACGAGCAGCACGTCGAATCGGCAGGGCGTCTCCGGTCTGCCGGCGAGCCAGGCGCGCGCCGCGGCCGCAAGGCGCGCGCGCTTTGCAGCGGTGACGCTTTCGGCCGCGCCGCCGAAAGCCGCCCCGCTGCGGTAGCGCACCTCGACGAACACGATCGTGCCCGCCTCCTCCGCGACGAGGTCGATCTCGCCGAGCCGGCAACGCCAGTTGCGCGCGAGGATCCGCAGCCCGGCGCGCTCGAGCAGCCGCCGGCACAGGTCTTCGGCTCGCGCCCCTGCCGGGTTCATGGCAGGCTTAACGGGAACGCCTGCTCCCCGTTGACCCGTGCCCGGGACGCTGTACGTCGTCGCCACGCCGATCGGCAACCTCGCCGATGCGAGTCGGCGCGCGCTCGAGGTGCTCGCGGCCGCCGACCTCGTCGCCTGCGAGGACACGCGCACCACGCGAAAGCTCCTCGCCGCCCACGGCATCGCGGCGCGTACCGTGGCGCTTCACGCCCACAACGAGCGCGCCGCCACCGGGCGGCTCATCGCCGCGCTGCGCGAAGGGAAAAACGTCGCGCTCGTCTCGGACGCCGGAACGCCGGCGGTCTCGGACCCGGGCGCGCTGCTCGTCGCCGCCGCGCACCGCGAAGGGATCCGCGTCGTGCCGGTGCCCGGCCCGAGCGCCGCGATCGCCGCATACTCGGCCGCGGGGTTCGGCGGCGCGACGTTCCTGTTCGCCGGTTTTCTCGCCTCGCCGCCCGAAAAGGCGCTCGACGCGCTCGACGTGCCGTATCCGGTGATCCTGTACGAAGCGCCGCACCGGATCGCGGCGACGGTGCGCGCGCTGCTCGAACGCTTCGGGCCGGAGCGCGAGATCGTGATCGCGCGCGAGCTGACGAAGAAATTCGAGGAGGTGGCGCGCATGCCGCTCGGCGATGCGCCGGGGTGGCTGGCGGCCGGCCCGCATCGCAGCCAGGGCGAATTCGTGCTGGTGCTGGGCCCGGGTGACGCGAAGGCGGCGGCGCCCGCACCGCAACCCGAGCGCGTGCTCGAGCTGCTCCTCGAGGCGCTTCCGGCGAGCGAGGCGGCGCGGCTTGCCGCGCGCATCACCGGCGCGCCGCGTAATGCGCTCTACCGCGCCGCGCTCGCGCGCGCGCGCAAACCGTAGAATCGCGCCCGTGGAACGTCTCACGCTGCGCCGGCCCGACGATTGCCATCTGCACCTTCGCGACGGGCCGGCGATGGCTTCGGTCCTTGCCGACACCGCGCGGCGGTTTGCGCGCGCGATCGTCATGCCCAACCTGAACCCCCCGGTGGTCACCGTCGCCCAGGCGCTCGCTTACCGCGAGCGGATCCTCGCCGCGCTGCCGCCGGGACTCGCGTTCGAGCCGCTGATGACGCTGTATCTCACCGACGACACCTCCCCCGAGGAGATCTCGCGTGCGAAGCTCTCGGGGCGGATCCACGGCGTGAAGTACTACCCGGCCGGCGCGACGACGCATTCGGAGGCGGGCGTCACGCGCATTTCGCGCTGCTTCCGGGCGCTCGAACGCATGGAAGAGACGGGGCTGCCGCTCCTCGTGCACGGAGAGGTGACCGACCCGGCGGTGGACATCTTCGACCGCGAAAAAGCCTTCGTCGAGGAAGTGCTCGGGCCGCTGGTTGAGCGCTTTTCGGGCCTGAAGGTCGTGCTCGAGCACATCACGACGCGCGAAGCGGTGCAGTACGTCGAAGTGACCGGGGCGAACGTGGCCGCGACGATCACCGCGCACCATCTGCTCATGAACCGCAACGCGCTCTTCATGGGCGGCATCCGGCCGCACCACTACTGCCTGCCGTTGCCGAAGCGCGAGGAACACCGCGAGGCGCTCGTCGAGGCGGCGACCTCGGGCAACCCGAAGTTCTTCCTCGGCACCGACAGCGCGCCGCACGAGCGCGGGGCGAAAGAGTCGGCGTGCGGCTGCGCCGGCATCTACACCGCGCACGCGGCGCTCGAACTCTACGCGATCGCCTTCGAGGAGGCGGGCGCGCTCGACAAGCTGGAGGATTTTGCGAGCCGCTTCGGCGCCGCGTTCTACGGCTTGCCGCAGAACGAGGGCACGGTCACCCTCGTGCGCGAGAAATGGCGGGTGCCGGAGACGCTGCCCTTCGGCGACGGCACGCTCGTTCCGCTTCGCGCCGGCGAGGAACTGCCCTGGAAGCTGCTTTAGCGCACCCGATCTTCGATCCGGTCCGGCCCTGGGCGAAGCGCCTCGGCGCGGCGCCGACGCTCGCGGCGTTGAACGCGCTCGCCGAAGAACGGGGCCTGGCCACCGAAAGCGGCCGGCCGGTGCGGTTCGTGCCGCCGCAGCCCGCCGGTGCGTACTACGAGGTGCAGGTGTTCGAAACCGGCTGCGTGCAGACGCGGCCCGGAAACCGCCACGACCTCTTCAACGCGCTTTGCTGGCTCGCGTTTCCGAAGACGAAAGCGAGGATCAACGCGCTTCACGCGGCCGAGATCCCGCGCGAGGGCGGGCGGCGCGGCAGGCTGCGCGACCTGCTGACGCTGCTCGACGAGGGCGGCGCGATCGTCTGCTGCGGCGACGCAGAGCTCGAAGCGCTCGTGCGCGGCCATCGCTGGAAGGAACTTTTCTGGGCGCGGCGCGAGAGCGTGCGCGCCCGCATGCGAATCCATGTGCTCGGCCATGCGACGCTCGATAAGGCGCTCGCTCCCTGGCCCGGCGTCACCTGCAAGCCGATCTTCGTGCCGGCGGATGCCGACCCTGACGAAGCGGCCTGCCGCTGGCTCAGCCCCGCGCGCAGGCCCGAAGAACTCGCCGTGCTGCCCGTCTTCGGCTATCCGGGCTGGTATCCCGGCAACGACGCCGAATCGTTCTACGACGACACGCGCTTCTTTCGGCCGCTGCGGCGTTCGCGCTCGCGGAACCCGCAAGCGATCGGATGAGGACGCGAGTGACGCGCGCGTTTGCCGCTCGCCGCTTCGTCGGCCGCACCGCCCCTCGGGCGCGACTTGCGCAGGCGCATTCCCGCACCCTCTGTTTCCGAAGTCCCGCGCGAGGTAAAATTCCGTGCGGGAGTCGGCCAGGCAGCCGCTGCATCGCACTCGATGCAGAGGAAAGTCCGGGCTCCGCAGAGCGGGATGCGGGGTAACACCCCGGCGCGGCGACGCGACGAACAGGGCCACAGAGACGAGTCCCGCCGGACTCGGCGCGGCGCGCGGGGTCCGGCGGGGGTGAAACGCGGCAACCTCCATCCGGAGCAACACCAAGTAGGCAGGCGCTCGAGGCTGGCTCGGCCGAGCCTGCGGGTAGGTGGCTGGAGCCGGGGGGTGACCCTCGGCCAAGAGGAATGGCTGCCGCGGGCGGCGCCTTTCCGAGGCGCGGTCCGGCACAGAACCCGGCTTATCGGCCGGCTCCCTTTGGATCCGTCGGCCGCGGGGCGCGACGCGCGGATCATTTCCGTGCCGAACCGCCCGTGCGAAGATACTGGTGAGGTCCCGATCCGCATCGCTGCCGAGCGCCTTGAAAGACCGGCTCAGCCAGAACGACGTCAGCAATCGCGTCAACGTCGAGAGCCCCGCCGCAGTGCGCGATGCGGTCCTCGCGCTCTACGCGGCCCGCTACCCCGGGGCCGACCTCGCGGTGATCGAGCGCGCGTTCGCCGACGCCGAAGCGCTTTTCGAGGGGCGGTTTCCCGGCTACCTCGCCTGCGACACGCTGTACCACGACCTGCGCCACACGCTCGACATCACGCTCGCGACCGCGCGGCTCATCGAGGCGCACGACCGCGTGCACGCCGAGCCCGAGCGGCTCGGGGTACGGCGCGCGATCCTCGGGGTGGTGATCGCGCTGCTGCACGACTCGGGCTACCTCAAGCGCACGAACGAAGCGCACATCGAAAACGGCGCGGTGTTCACCAAAACCCATGTGACGCGCAGCGGCGAGTTCCTGCGCCAGTATCTCCCGACGATCGGCTTCGGCGCGGAGGCCGATCTCGCCGCCGAGCTCGTTCACTTCACGGGTTACGAGCGCGACCTGGATGACATCAAGGTCGGGGGACTCGACCGGGTGCTCGGCTGCATCGTCGGCACCGCCGACCTGATCGGCCAGATGTCGGACCGGATGTACCTCGAGAAATGTCGCGCGTTCCTCTACGAGGAATTCGTCTGGGGGTCGGTCGCGCGCGAGCGGCTGCCCGACGGGCGCGAGATCGTGCGCTACGCGTCGGCCGACGACCTGATCTTCAAGACGCCGGGCTTCTACGAGTACGTCGCGCGCGAGCGGATCCTCAACAAGCTCGGCGCGCAGGACCGCTACGCGGCGGTGCACTTCGGGGGTCCGAACCTCTATCAGGAGGAGATCGACCGCAACATGCGCTATCTGCGAGACGCCCTCGCGAGCGCCGATCTGAGCCGGCTGCGGCGCGCCTGCTACTCGCTCTCGCAGCGGCAACGCAAGGCGGCCTGAGGCCGTGGCGTTTTCAGCTTCCGCTGAAAAAGCGCATCGTCGGCGCTTGCCGAGCGCCTTCGAAAACGGAACGCACCGGCGCAACGATCCGGCCCGGGTCGAGATGCCCGCGCGGCGCAAGGAACGGGGCCGCGAGGTCGAAGTTTCGATCGGGATGGTGAACGACGCCGACGGTCGCCTCTCGCACCGGCTGCTCGCGTTCGCAGACCGATCCGGGCTCGCGCGGCTGCGCGAGGAGCGGCGGCTGCCGCGCGCGCTCGCCGCGGCGCCCTAAGCCGGCTTCTCCGCGAGCTTCTCGACCAGCCAGCGCGCGGTGCGCAGCAGCCGCGCGTCGAACCCGCGCCGCCCGACGAGCTGCACGCCGATCGGCAGGCCGTTCGCGCCTTGCGCGAGCGGCAGCGTCACCGCCGGCAGTCCGGTGTAGGTCCAGAGCGTGCAGAAGACCGGGTCGCCGGTCGAGCCGAGCCCCTCGGGCGCGGTGCCCGGCGCCGCCGGCGTGAGGATCGCGTCGTAGCGCTGCATGAAGAGTTCGTCGAAGCTCTCGATCACCGGCCGGATCATCGCGAGCGCGCGCTGATAGTGCACCGCGCGCACCTCGCGACCGCGCTCGAGCGCGGCGCGCAGGGTCTCCGACAGCTTGTCGCGCCCCGTGCGCCACTCGCGCTCGAGGTTGTGCGCCATCTCCGCTTCCATGATCGTGCGGTGCCAGTCCCAGGCGTCCGCGGCGCTCGGAAAGAGTTCTACCTCCTCGCACTGCGCGTCGAGCTCCGCGGCGAGTTCGGCGAACGCCTCGCGCGTGTCGGGCGCCGCGCGCGCCCAGTGCGGCGTTTTCACGAAAGCAAACATCGGTGCAAGCGGCGGCTCCTCGGCGAGCACCGCGCGAAACGGCACGCGCGCGCGCGGGCGCGTGTCCGGATCGCCCTCGTCCCAGCCGACCAGTTCCTCGGCGACGAGCGCGATGTCCTCGAGCGTGCGCGCGAAGATCCCGACATGATCGAGCGTGCGCGAGAGCGCGAGGATCCCGGTGCGCGGAATGAGGCCGTGCGTCGGCTTGAAGCCGTACACCCCGCAGAACGCCGCCGGCCGAATCACCGAACCGTTCGTCTGCGTGCCGAGCGCGACCGGCACCATGCCGGCGGCGACCGCCGCGGCCGACCCCGAGGACGAGCCGCCCGGCGTGTGCGCCGGGTTGTGCGGATTTCGCGTCTTGCCGGGGTGCAAGTAGGCGCACTCGGTGGTGACCGTCTTTCCCATGATCACCGCGCCGGCGGCGCGCAGGCGCGCGACCACCGCGGCGTCGCGCCGCGGCGTGCGCCCGGCGTGCAGCACGGTGCCGTTTTCGGTCGGCATGTCGGCGGTGTCGATGATGTCCTTGACGCCGACCGGGATGCCGCAGAGCGCGCCCGCCGGCTCGCCCGAGCGGCGGTGTTCGTCGGCGGCGCGCGCCTGCGCGCGCGCGTGCGCCTCGTCGAGGAACTGCCACGCTTGAACGCGCGGCTCGGCCTCGCGCGTGCGCGCAAGGCACGCCTCCACCAGCTCCTCGGCGCTGAGCAGCCCCTCGCGGATGCGGCGCGCGGCCTCGACGGCCGAGAGCGTGCTCGGGTCCGGCAGGCTCATCTCAGCGGCCGTAGAGCACGCTCGGCAGCCACAGGCCGAGCTGCGGCCAGGCATAGAGTACGAACATCGACACGATCTGCAGCCCCATGAAGGGCATCATGCCGGCGAAGATCGCGTTCAGCGACACGTGCGGCGGCGCGACCCCCTTCAGGTAGAACGCCGCCATCGCCACGGGCGGCGACAGGAACGCCGTCTGCAGGTTGAGCGCGACGAGCAGCCCGAAGAAGAGCGGGTCGATGTTGAAGTGCGGAAGCAGCGGGATGAAGATCGGCATGAAGATGATGATGATCTCGGTCCACTCGAGCGGCCAGCCGAGGAGGAAGATGATCACCTGCGCGAGGATCAGGAACTGCAGCGGCGTGAGGTCGAGCGAGAGCACCCAGCGCTCGACGAGCTCCTGACCGCCGAGCAGCGCGAACGCCGCCGAAAAGATCCCCGAGCCGACGAACAGCCAGCAGACCATCGCGCTCGTGCGCGCGGTGAGAAACGACGACTCCTTGAGGATGCCGCCCAGCTCGCGCAGCGTGCCGCCGAACACCGGTGCCGACAGGCGCCGCTCGCGCGGCGCGGCACGCCAGTGCGCGACGAACCGGTAGATCACCACCAGCACGAAGCCGCCGAAGGCGCCGACCGCCGCCGCTTCCGCCGGCGTGGCGAGCCCGAATACGATCGAGCCGAGCACCGCGAGGATGAGGAGCGAGAGCGGAAAGAACGAGGTGAGGAGGAGCTTGAAGACCTCGAGCCGCTCCCAGTTCCAGAACGCGTAGAGCAGCCCGAGCGCGACGACGCCGAGCGCGAGCATCACCCAGAACCAGGTCGGCGCCGGACGACGCTCGGCGGGCGGCGCGTCGGCCGCGCTGAGCTCTTCGGCCGCCGATTTCGCCGCCGCCTCCGCCTTTGGCGCCTCGTCTTTCTGCGCATCGCGCGGCTCATCGGCCGGCGGCTCCTTAAGGCCGGTAGCCGCTTCCTCCTCCTCGGCCGGCGTCGCGAGCCCGATCGGGCCCTGCGCCTGCGCGTCGTCTTCCGCGGTCGAGGCCGCAAGCCCGGCGGCCTGCGCACCCGCGGCGACCGGCTCTTCGACCGGTGCGGTCGAGAAATGCCAGGCGGCGAACAGCACCGCCGCGGCGGCGAACGCCGGGACGAGCGAGATGAGCCCGTGGGCGAGCACGGTGCGCCGCGGAACGCCCCCCCGGGCGACGAGCGCGCGCACGAGGCCGACGAGCGCGTGGCTGCCGCGTTGCGCGAGCGTCGCGAGCGGCGCAGGCAACGGCACGCGCGTCTCGGACTCCGGCAGCGGCGGCATGAGCGAAGGCCTGAGTTTCGCGAGCACCACGATGTAGCCGACGTAGAGGGTCGCGAGCATGAGCCCGGGAAAGAACGCCCCGGCGTAGAGCTGCACGACCGAGACGCCCGCGGTCGCGCCGTAGACGATGAGCAGCACCGAGGGCGGAATGAGAATCCCGAGACAGCCACCGGCGGTCACCGCGCCCGCGGCGATCTTGACGTTGTAGCCCGCCTTGAGCATCGCCGGGAACGCGAGCAGGCCCATCAGCGTCACCACCGCACCGACGATGCCGGTCGCGGTGGCGAACACCGCGCAGGTGACGATGGTCGCGACCGCGAGCGAGCCCGGCACGCGCGCGGTCGCAAGGTGCAGGCTCCGGAACAGCCGGTCGACGAGCTGCGCGCGCTCGACGAGGTAGCCCATGAACAGAAAGAGCGGAATCGCGATCAGCACGTCGTTCGACATCACGCCGTAGGTGCGCTGCACGAACACGTCGAACACCTGCTGCACCGCGCGTTCGGGATCGACGCTGCGGTACGCGAGCCAGGCGAAGAACACCCCCATGCCCATCAGCGTGAACGCGGTCGGGAACCCGAGCATGATCGCCACCACGATGAGCGCGAGCATCAGCAGGCCGAGGACACCGAGGTCGTCCTTGCTGAGATGGCCGTCGACGAGCTCGCGCCAGGGCGTGAGCAGCGCCACCGCGAAGAGGATCAGCCCCATCAGGGCGAAGCCGAACCAGAGCTCGCGCCGCAGCTTCACTTCGTCGCCTCCTTGCGCACGACGAAGGCGTCGAGCTCTTCGATGTCCTCGTCCTTCACGTGCAGCTTTTCCTTGAGTTTCTCGACGTCCACCTCCTCGACGTCCGCCTCGCGCGAGGGCCAGACGCCGTTCTTGAGACAGAGCACGCAGCGCACGATCTCGACCAGCCCCTGCGCGAGCAGCAGCGCGCCCGCGACCGGGATCACGGTCTTGAACGGATAGAGCGGCGGGCCCTCAGCGGTGATCGTCGAGTGCTCGTTGATCGCCCAGGAGTGCGCGGCGTAGAAGTAGCCGGCCCAGGTGAGCGCGATGACGCCGGGCAGGAAGAACACGAGGTAGAGCACGAGGTCGATCGCCGCCTGCGTGCGCGGCCGGAAGAACCCGTACAGGATGTCGCCGCGCACGTGGGCGTTCTTCGCGAGCGCGTAGGCGCCCGCCATCATGAAGAGCGTCCCGTAGAGCATGATCATGCCGTCGAATGCCCAGGCGCGCGGCGACGCAAGCACGTAACGGCGAAACACCTCCCAGGTGACGTGCAGCGTGAGCGCGATGATGAGGAACGAGAACGCGTGACCGACCCAGGTACTGATTCTGTCGACGAAGCGCAGAGCCTTTTGCATGCGAATTCCCTCGCGCGCGGGCGCCCATTGTGCCACCGGCGCGCGGCACCGCCGCGAAAAAAACACCATCCGGGCGCGGCCCGGATGGTGTCTCGCCTGTCAGCTCGGCGTCAGGCTTTCTTCGCCGCCGGCTTGGCGGCGGGCTTGCGCCCGAAATAGTGGTTGTAGGCCATCTCGCGGCGCACGTTGGTGTCGAGGTCCCACTTGACCGCGCGCTCGGCGAACGCCCGCTGCGACTCGACGACCTCCTTGAAGAGCGGGTTCTCGGCCGACTTCTTCGCCTCGACCGTGTCGAAGATCTCCAGCTGCTTCTGCAGGATCGAGGCGGGCGTCTTGTAGACGCGCACCTTGTCCTTTACCTGCAGTTCGATGTAGTCCTTCGAGTAGCGGTCGATCGCCTTCCAGGACATGTCGGCCGAGGCGGCTTCCACCGCGTTTTCGATGATCGCCTTCAAGCGCGCCGGCAGCGCGTCGTACTTCGTCTTGTTGAACAGGATCTCGAACTGCTCCGCGCTCTGGTGATAGCTCTGCAGCATGTAGACCTTGGCGACGTCCGGGAAACCGAGGATGCGGTCGGAGGTCGCGTTGTTGAACTCGGCGGCATCGAGCAGCCCGCGGTCCATCGCCGGCACGATCTCGCCGCCGGGCAGCGCGTTCACCGCGCAGCCGAGGCCGGTGAACAGATCGATCGAGATTCCGACGGTGCGGTACTTGAGGCCCTTCAGGTCCTCGGGCTTCGTGATCGGCTTCTTGAACCAGCCGAGCGGCTGCGTCGGCATCGGCCCGTAGGGGAACGACACCACGTTCGCGCCGATCGAGGCGTAGATTTTTTCGAGGAGCGCCTTGCCGCCGCCGTACTTGTGCCAGGAGAGCAGGATGTTCGCGTCCATGCCGTAGGCGGGGCTCGAGCCCCACAGCGCGAGCGCGTTCTGCTTGCCGTAGTGGTACACGAGCACGCCGTGGCCGCCGTCGAGCGTGCCCTTCGAGACCGCATCGAGCAGCCCGAAGGCGGGCACGACCGCGCCCGCGGGCAGCACCTCGATCCTGAGGTCGCCGCCGGTCATGTCGTTCACCTTCTTCGCGAAGTCGAGCGCGTACTCGTGGAAGATGTCTTTTGCCGGCCAGGTGCTCTGCCAGCGGAAGCTGATCGGCCCCTGCGCCTTGACGATCGCGGGAAAGCCGAGCGTCGCCGCGCCGGTGGCCGCCGCGGCCGCGCCAGTCAGGAACTTGCGGCGCGAAGCTGTGTTCGTCTGCGTGCTCATGGGAATCTCCTCCTTCGGTCGATGGAAGCCGGCACGGGGCGCACGCCCCGAACGGGGATGGCCCGCCCATTCTACCCCCCGCGTTCCGGCGCCCGCAAGGCGACTTCGCATCGTGAAACGGACGCGGGCTCGCGCGCGGCGCTACAGGTAATAGACGAGCAGGTAGGCCGCAAGCAGCACGGCCACCCAGAGCGCCATGTCGCCGGTCGTGCGCGTGCGCGCGAGCGAGCCGTCGGCGCCGTGATGGCGCACAACCCAGCCGTAGGCCCGCGCCGCCGGTCGACGGAGGAAGTCCGCGAGCGACGCCGCTCGCGCGCGCGCAAGCGACTCGACTGCGCGCCAGAAGGCGGGCGCAGCCCTGCGGTAGAACCAGTCGGTATCGAGCGTGATCGTCGGCGTGCGGCGCAGCATCGGCAGCATGAGGAAGAACGCGAGCCCCGAGAAAAGCAGCAGCTGCAACTGCGCGACGACGTGCGCGCCGGTGTACGGCGCGTAGTTCGCCGGATACGGCAGAAGATCGTAGAGCGGCCGGTACACGACGCCGAGGCCGACGCACAGCGCCGCAAAAAAGAGCATCGCAAGGCGCATGTTGAGCGGCGGATCGGGGGGCCGAAGTCCCGAGTCGGTCTGGAAGAAGACGAACCACGGAAACTTGATGCCGGCGTGCAGAAACACGCCGGCCGAGGCCGCGGCGAGCGCAAGCCACACTGCCGCAAGGTGCAAGTCGGCCGCCGCCTGCGAGATCATCGACTTTGAGACGAACCCGGAGGTGAGCGGAAACGACGAGATCGCGAGCGCGCCGATTCCGCCGCAGATCGTCGTGAGCGGCATGGTGCGAAAGAGGCCGCCCAGTTCGCTGCACTTTCGCCGCCCGGTCGCATGGAGCACCGCCCCCGCCGACATGAGGAGCAGCGCCTTGTAGAGGATGTGCGTGAACGCGTGCGCGGCGGCGCCATTCAACGCCATCTCGGTGCCGAGGCCGACGCCGGCCACCATGAACCCCACCTGGTTGACGATGCTGTAGGCGAGGATGCGGCGCATGTCGTTTTCGAGCAGCGCATAGACGATGCCGTAGAACACCATCCACAGCCCGACCCAGACGAGGAGCTCGGTGCCGGGAAAGCCGCGCAGCAGCACGTAGACCGCGGTCTTCGTGGTGAACGCCGACAGGAACACGGTGCCGCTCCAGGACGCTTCCGGGTAGGTGTCCGCGACCCAGGCCGAAAGGGGCGGCGCGCCGGCGTTGACGAGAAAAGCGGCGAGGATCAGCCAGTGGGCGGTCGAGTCGAGGGCAAAGCGCACAAAAAGCGTCGAGCCGGTCGCGCCGACATGGCCGGCGATGCCGGCAAGGAGCAGCACGCCGCCGAAGAGGTGCACCGCGAGGTAGCGGCGGCTCGCCGCCCAGGCCGCCGGCGTGCCCGCGCTCCAGACGACGAGCGTCGAGCCGATCGCCATCAGCTCCCAGAAGGCGAAGAGCGTCAGCAGGTCGCCGGCGAACGTCGCGCCGATCGCAGAACCGGCGTAGACGAACGCGGCCGGCATCTCGAGCCGGCTCGCGTTATTGAGCGCAAAGAGCGCGCCGCCGAAGGCCATCACCGCGAAGACGAGCGCGAAAAGCCGCGAGAGCCGGTCCACGGCGTAGGGCGCGATCGGCAGGCCGAGGTATTCGGCCTGCCAGTGACTGCCCTCGGGCACGAAGAGGACGAGCGCAGCCGCGGCAAGCGGTGCCGCGAGCGCCAGCGCCGCGCGCGGCCCGCCGCGCAGGAACGGCAGCGCAAGGCCCGCCGCGATCACGAGAAGCCCGGGGTGGATCGCCGTCTCAATCATCGCCGTTGCGCGCCTCGTAGTAGCTGTCGGGGCGCTTGAGCATCACGCCGAGCACCTTCGCCGCGAGGATGAGCGCGGCGCAGGCGAGAAAGCCGTACCAGGCGGTGAAGGCGAAGACGCGCTCGATCGCGAAATGCGGCTCGCGCTCGAAGACGAGCTCGGCGAGCACGGTCGCGGAAAGAACCGCAAGGAACGCCCGCCACAACAGCCGCACCGTCCGCGGACGCGCGAGCCAGTGCTCCGGCGCGTTCATCTCGCCTCCAGCGCCCGCGCGAGCGCAAGCGGCAGCTCGGGCGCGAAGAACATCGCGAGCGTGAGCGCCGCCGAGGCGCAGAGCGCTGCGCGCATGCTGAGCGGCGCCTCGCCGTGCTCGGGGCCGCCCGCGGCCTCGGGCCGCAGGAACGCGCGGTACACGATCGGCGCGAAATACGCGGCGTTCAGCACGGTGCTCGCCGCGACCACCGCCACCGCGACCCAGTGGCCGAGGTCCATCGCGCCGGCGAGCAGGAACCACTTGCTGAGGACGCCGGCCGCCGGCGGCAGCCCGATCATCGAGAGCGCGCCGACCGCGAACGCCGCCATCGTCCAAGGCATGCGCCGGCCGACGCCGTCGAGCTGGCTCACCTCGGTCTTGCCCGAGGCGGTAGCGATCGCGCCGGCAGCAAAAAACAGCGTGATCTTGCCGAACGCGTGCGCGGCGATGTGCAGCGCGGCGGCGGCGGTGGCCAGGGGCGCAAGAAGCGCGGCGCCGAGCACGACGTACGAAAGCTGGCTCACGGTCGAGTAGGCGAGCCGGCGCTTGAGGTTGTCCGAGCGCAGCGCGACCACCGAGGCGGCGAGGATCGTGAAGCCGGCCACCGGCGCGAGCCAGTCGGCCGCGCGCACGCCGGCGAGCGTCTCGACGCCGAAGACGTACACGATCACCTTGAGCACCGCGAAGACGCCCGCCTTCACCACCGCGACCGCATGCAGCAGCGCCGAGACCGGCGCCGGGGCGACCATCGCCGCCGGCAGCCAGCGGTGAAACGGCATCAGCGCCGCCTTGCCGATGCCGAACATGTAGAGCGCAAGGAGCGCGGCGAGCGTCGCGCCGCCGAGCCGCGCCTCGCCGAGGATGCCGCCGGCAGCGAATTCGACCGTGCCGGCGAACGCCCAGGTCGCGCCGATCGCCGGGAGCAGCAGCAGGATCGAGGTGCCGAGCAGGTAGGCGAGATAGACGCGCCCGCCGACGCGCGCCTCCTCGTCGCCGTGGTGCGTCACGAGCGGCCAGGTGACGAGAGTCAGCATCTCGTAGAACAGGAACAGCGTCACCAGGTTCGCCGCGAACGCGAGGCCGACGGTCGCCGCGAGCGCGAGCGCGAAGCAGGCATAGAACCGCGTCTGGTGCGCCTCTTCGTTCGCGCGCATGTAGCCGATCGCGTACACCGAGGTGACGATCCACAGCGTCGACGCGACGAGCGCAAAGAGCATCCCGAGCGGCTCGACACGGAACGCGAGCGCGATGCCGGGCAGCATCTCGAAGAGCGCGAGCGCCGGTCTCTCGCCCGCGAGCACCCGCGGCAGCAGCGCGGCGCAGCTCGCAAAGAGCGCCGTCGCGGCCGCGAGCGTCATCGCTTCGCGCAGGTTCGGCGCGCGACCGGCGAGCGCGATGCCCGCCGCGCCGAGCGGAGGCGCAATCAGCGCGGCGCCGACGAGCTGCGCATCGCTCACGGCGCGCCTCCGAGAAGGAGCGCCGCCGCGCGCGACGCGCTCGTCACCGTAAAGGAGGTGTCGAAGCCGAACCAGAGGCAGGCGGCGACGAGCAGCCACGCGGGCGCGAGCATGACGGGCGAAGCTTCGCCCCGCGCGGGTGTCGCCGGCCCCGGCTCGGCGAGGTACGCCGTCTCGACGAAGCGCCAGACGTAGCCGACCGCGATGAGCGAAGTCCCCACGACGAGCGCCGCGAGCCACCAGCGCCCCGCCTCGATCGCGCCGAGCACGAGGTACCACTTGCTGACGAAGCCGGCGGTGCCCGGAACCCCGATCAACGACAGCCCCGCGAGCGTGATGCCGAGCGCGGTGAGCGGCATCGCGCGCGCCAGTCCGCGCAGGCTCGCGAAACCGGCGCCGCCCGCGCGCAGCGCCACGCAGCCGACGAGCAGAAAGAGCGCCCCCTTGGTGATCCCGTGGTTGAAAAGGTGCACCACCGCCGCGGTCAGCCCCTCGCGCGACGCCATGCCGATGCCGAGCGTGATGTAGCCGATCTGCGCGACGCTCGAGTAGGCGAACAGGCGCTTGAGGTCGGACTGCCAGAGCGCAACCAGCGAGGCGCTCACGATCGCGACGATCGATAGCGCGAGCAGGATCTGCGGCATCGGCAGCGTCTCGACGACGAGCGGCAGCCCGAAGACGCCGAAATAGAACCGCAGCAGCACGTACACCGACACCTTGGTCGCGGTCGCGGAAAGGAACGCGCTCACCGCCGAGGGCGCGTACGCGTAGGCGTTCGGCAGCCAGAAATGCAGCGGAAAGAGCGCGAGTTTCAGCGACACGCCGACGGTGACGAAGGCGAGCGCCGCAAGCACCGGCCGCAGGTCGGCCACAGCGGGCAGGCGCGCCGCCATGTCGGCGATATTGAGCGTGCCGGTGACGAGGTAGAGCAGCCCGACGCCGATCACGTAGAAGGTCGCGCCGATCGTCCCGAGGATCAGGTACTGGTAGGCGGCGAGCAGCGCGCGGCGGTCGCGCCCGAGCGCGATCAGGATGTAGCTCGCAAGCGAGGCGATCTCCATGAACACGAACAGGTTGAACGCGTCGCCGGTGATCGCCATGCCGAGCAGCCCCGCCACGCACAGGCAGAAGGTCGCGTGGTAGAGATAGAGCTGGTCGCGCCGGACCTCGGCGGCGACCGCTCGCCAGCCATAGGGCGCGACCACAGTCGCCGCCCCGGAGACGAGCACGAGCACGAAGGCGTTGAATGCGTCCACGCGGTACTCGATGCCCCAGGGCGGCGGCCAGCTGCCGAGCGCGTACGAGATCGGGCCGTCGCGCGCCACTTCGGCGGCGAGCAGAAGCGCCGCGAAGAACGAGAACGCGCACGCGGCAGCCGCGATCGCCCAGGCGGCGACCGGCCGCCGCACGAGCACCACGAGCGGCGCCGCCGCGAGCGGCACCACCACGACGAGCGCGGGAAGCTGGCCGGCGATCACCCGCCGCCCCCGCTTGCGCGGTCGGCGGCGAGGATCTCGTCCTCCTCGGTGGAGCCGTAGGCCTCGCGGATGCGCACGACGATCGCCAGACCGAGCGCGAGCGTGGCCACGCCGACCACGATCGCGGTCAGGATCAGCACGTGCGGCAGCGGATTGGAGTAGACCCGGAACCCTTCGGCGACGATCGGCGCGGTGCCGCCGATCAGCTTGCCGGGCGCGATGTAAAGGAGGTAGACCGAGGTCTGGAAGATCGCCAGGCCGATCAGCTTCTTGAGGAGGTTGCCGCGCGCGATCACGATGTAGAGGCCGGTCGTCATCAGGAACACCGTGACCCAGTAGCTGTAATGGCTCGCGAACGCGCTCACCGGCCCTGCTCCAGGTCGCGCCGGCGCCCGGCGAACATGTAGAAGATCTTGAGCATCACCCCGGAGACGGTGATCGCGACGCCCACCTCGACCCAGAAGATGCCGCGGTGCTGCCCGGCGACCGGGTCGGCGGCGAGCACGAAATAGTCGAGGTAGTTGCCGCCGAGCGCGACCCCGAGCAACCCGACGCCGGCGTAGAGGAACACCCCGAGCGCGACCATCGTCTCGACGACCGATTCCGGCACCATGCGCCGCGCCGCGGGCAGCCCGAAGATGAGCGCATAGAAGACGATCGCGGCGGCGCCGATCACGCCCGCTTGGAAGCCCCCGCCCGGACCGAAGTCGCCGTGAAACTGCACGTAAAGGGCGAACACCAGCATGAACGGGATCAGCATCTTCGCGACGATGCGAAGGACGAGCAGCCGGGTCATCGCCGCGGCTCTCCGTCGCGGCGCCGGGGCACGCGAAGCAGCGCGATCACGCCGATGCCGGCGGTGAACACGACGACCGTCTCCCCGAGCGTGTCGTAGCCGCGGTAGCTCGCGAGCACCGCGGTCACCACGTTCGGCACGCCGGTCTCGCGCAGCGCCTCGTTGAGGTAGCGCGGCACGACGTGCTGGTGAATCGGCGCCTGCGGATCCGAGAACGCCGGAAGCCCGAGCGTGCCGTAGACGAGCGCGCCGACGATCACGAGCGCGATCGCGAGCGGCAGCCACGGACGCGCGAGCGGCCGCGCTTCCTCCGCGCCGCACAGATAGAGCGCGCCGAGCAGCAGCACGGTGGAGACGCCGGCGCCGACCGACGCCTCGGTCATCGCCACGTCCACCGCGTCGAGCGCGACCAGCACCGTCGCCATGAGAAAGCTGTAGATGCCGCCGAGCACCACCACGGCGAACAGATTGCGCTCGAGCGCGATCCCCACCGCGAGCACGGCCATCGCGGTGAGCAGCGAGCCGATGATCAGGGCTTCGATCTCGCGCCTCCGTCGGCGAGCTTCGGCTCGAGGCCGCGCGCGAGCGCCGCGCGCGCGAGCGCGTGCGACGCGGTCGGGCTGGTGAAGAAGATGAGCAGACCGATGACGACGAGCTTGACGGTGACGAGCGTCAGACCCGCCTGCACCATCAGGCCGAGCAGGATGAGACCGGCGCCGACGGTGTCCACGACGCTCGCGGCGTGCATGCGCGTGAAGAAATCCGGCATGCGCAGCAGCCCCACGGCGCCGAGCACGCACGAGACGCCGCCCGCGGCGAGCAGCGCCCACGAGATCGCATCGGCCGGACTCATCGGCCCTCCGGCGCCTCGCCCGGCTCCCCGAGGTCGCCGTAGCGGAAGAACTTGAGCACCGCGATCGTGCCGACGACGTTGAGCAGGCCGTAGACGATCGCGAGGTCGAGGAAATCCGGGCGACCGGTGAGGAATTCCATCACCGCAAGGAGCAGCACCGCGACCGTGCCGACGGTGTTGGCGGCGAGCGCCCGATCGAACACCGTCGGCCCTTTCAGCGCGGCGCACGAGCGTGAGCGCGAGCGTCGCGAGCAGGGCAAGCGTCGCAGCGACGAACATCGCTCAGTCGCCGCCCTCGAAGCGGCGCACGCGCCGGTCCATCTCGCTCGCGACGGTCGCCGTCGCCGTCTCGCGCGTCAGACCGTGCACGAGAAATTCGTCGTGATCGGCCGATACGGTGAGCGTGCCCGGCGTGAGCGTGATCGAGTTGGCGTGCGTCGCAAGTCCCACCGCGGTCCTCTGCGAGGGGCGAAAGCGCACGAGCGTCGGGCTCACCGGCAGCCGGGGATCGAGGATGATGCGGCACACGGCAAGGCCCGAACGCAGGATCTCGAGCGCAAGCCACGGCCAGTAGCCGAACGCGGCGGGCGTGAGGTGCGCCGGATGGCCTTCGGGGTCCGCGATCTCCATGCGCCGCGCGAGCCAGGTGACCGCGAGCGCGCAGACGAGCCCGGCGGCGAGCAGGAACGGCTCGAGGTACCCGGACATCAGGATCCAGAACGCGTACAGCGCTGCGGCGAGGTTGGCCAGACGGAGCATGCGGTTCGCGAAAGCGGCCGTGCGCGCGCGATTCTAGCGGCAGGCGCGGCGCCGACCAACCGGGCGCGCGCCGCGCAACCGCGACAAGGCGGCGTCGGTCATCCCGCGGCGGCCTTCAGTGCAGCGCCTTGACGATGTCCTCGACGACCTTTTTCGCGTCGCCGAACACCATCATGGTGCGGTCCATGTAGAAGAGCGGGTTGTCGAGTCCCGCGTAGCCGGCGGCCATGCTGCGCTTGTTGACGAGCACGGTGCGCGCCTTGTGCACGTCGATGATCGGCATGCCGTAAATGGGGCTTCCCTTTTCGTAGGCGAGGGGATTCACGACGTCGTTCGCCCCGAGCACGAGCGCGACGTCCACCGTGCCCATCTCGCCGTTGATGTCCTCCATCTCGAACACCATGTCGTAGGGCACCTCGGCTTCGGCAAGGAGCACGTTCATGTGCCCCGGCATGCGCCCAGCGACCGGATGGATCGCAAAGCGCACCTGAACGCCCTTCTGGGCGAGCAGGTCGACCATCTCCTTCACCGCGTGCTGCGCGCGCGCGACCGCCAAGCCGTAGCCGGGCACGATCACCACCGACTCGGCGTTCGCGAGCAGAAACGCGGCGTCCTCGGCCGAACCGGACTTCACCGTCTTTCCGCCCGCGGAGGCCGCCGCGGCCCCTTCTTCGGCCCCGAAGCCGCCGAGGATCACCGAGACAAACGAGCGGTTCATCGCCCGGCACATGATGTAGGAGAGGATCGCGCCGGAGGAGCCGACCAGCGAACCCGCGATGATCAGCATCGCGTTGCCGAGGGAAAAGCCGATGCCGGCGGCGGCCCAGCCGGAGTAGCTGTTCAGCATCGAGATCACCACCGGCATGTCCGCGCCGCCGATCGGGATGATGACGAGCACCCCGAGCAGGAACGCGAGCACCGTCATCACTGCGAACGCAGTCCAGTTCGGTTCCGGCGAAAGGAAGAACGCGACGCCGAAGCCGATCATCACGAGCGCGATCGCGAGGTTGAGCCAGTGCTGGCCGGGAAAGACGATCGGCGCCGAGGAAAAGAGCCGGAAGCGCCGACCGAGGCCGGCGAGCTTGCCGAAGGCGATGACCGAGCCGGAAAAGGTGATCGCGCCGACGAAGGTGCCGATGAACAGTTCCAGCTTGTTGCCCGCGGGCAGCGGATCGGGCACGCCGAACGCCGACGGGTTGTGCACCGCCGCGATCGCGATCAGCACCGCGGCCATGCCGACGAGCGAATGCATCGCGGCGACCAGTTCCGGCATCTGCGTCATCTGCACGCGGCGCGCGACGAACGCGCCGACCGCGCCGCCGGCGATCATCGCGAGCACGATCAGGTCCACCCGCCCGCGCGCGACCAGCGCGAGCGTCACGAGCACCGCGATCGCCATGCCGGCGATGCCGTAGAGGTTGCCGCGCCGCGCGGTCTCGGGCGAGGACAGCCCTTTCAGCGCGAGGATGAAGAGCACGCTCGCGGCGAGGTACCAGAGCGTGACCTGGTTGGCGGTCATCGTGCGCGCTTCCTCAACCATCGCGCTTGCCGGGCGCCCGGTCCCGCTTCTTGAACATTTCCAGCATGCGCTGGGTGACGAGGAAGCCCCCGGCGACGTTCACCGCGGCGAGCGCGACCGCGATCACCCCGAGGATCGAGCCCCAGTCGGGTTCGGGCGGTGCGGCGGCGAGGATCGCACCGACGATGATCACCGAGGAGATGGCGTTCGTCACGCTCATCAGCGGCGTGTGCAGCGCCGGCGTCACGTTCCAGATGACGTGGTAGCCGACGAACACGGCGAGCACGAACACCACCAGATGGATGACGGTCGGATCCGCAGCTGCGCCCATCGGTCAGGGTCTCCTGAGCACTGTGCCGCCCGAACAGGCGAGAGTGGCGGCGAGGATCTCGTCGTCGCGGTCGATGCGGAACTCGCCGGTTTTCAGGTCGAGCATCAGCGCGAGCATGTTGAGGAGGTTGCGCGCAAGCAGCGCCGAGGCGTCCGTCGGCACCGTGGCCGGCAGGTTCGCGATGCCGACGAGCGTCACGCCGTGCTTCTCGACGATGCGGTCGCGCTCGGTGAGCGGGCAGTTGCCGCCCTGCTCGATCGCGAGGTCGACGATCACCGACCCGGGGCGCATCGCGCGCACCGTCTCTTCGCGAAGCAGCACCGGCGCCGGCCGCCCGGGAATGAGCGCGGTCGTGATGACGATGTCGGACACGAGCGCGCGCTGGTGCACCGCCTCGGCTTGGCGGCGCAGCCAGTCGGCCGGCATCGGCCGCGCGTAGCCGCCCGCGCCCTCAGCGATTTCGCGCTCCTCCTGCGTGAGGTACGGCACTTCGAGGTATTTCGCGCCGAGCGACTCGACCTGCTCCTTGACCGCCGGGCGCACGTCGGAGGCCTCGACGACGGCGCCGAGGCGCCGCGCGGTGGCGATCGCCTGAAGGCCGGCGACGCCCGCGCCGAGCACGAGCACCCGTGCCGCTTTCACGGTGCCCGCCGCGGTCATCAGCATCGGAACATAGCGCCCGTAGTGGGCGGCGGCGAGAATCACCGCCTTGTAGCCGGCGATGTTCGCCTGCGAGGAGAGCACGTCCATCGCCTGCCCGCGCGAGATCGTGCGCGGCAGCAGCTCCATCGCGAACCCGTTCACCCCGCGGCGCGCGATCGCCGCGAGCCGCGCCGTGTCGTAGGGCTCGAGCAGCCCGATCAGGGTCGAGCCCTCGCGCAGCAGCGCGATCTCGTCGTCCTGCGGCGCGCGCACCTTGAGCACGACGTCCGCGTCGAACGCCTCGGCCGCGCTCGCCACCAGGCGCGCGCCGGCGCGCTCGTAGTCGGCGTCGGGAAAGCGCGCGCGCGCGCCCGCGCCCGCCTGTACGCGCACCTCGCATTTCGCGGCGAGCTTCTTCACGGTCTCGGGCGTCGCGGCGACGCGGGTCTCCCCCGCGCGAGTCTCGGCGGGAATGCCAATACGCATCCGGCGGTTCTCCCTGAGCGGGCGAATGATACGACAGCGCGCGCGCGCCGCCTAATGCGCGTTCCGAACCGCGCGCGCCGCCGCGCCGCGGGCGCGACTTACGCCGCGCGCCCCGCGCGCCGCGTTTCGGCGTCGAGAAACTGCAGCGCCGCGAGGCTCGCGTACAGCCCGCCCTGGCGCATCAGCTCCGCGTGCGTGCCCTCGGCGACGATGCGCCCGCGGTCCATCACGACGATGCGGTCGGCGTGCTGCACGGTGGCGAGCCGGTGCGCGATGACGAGCGTCGTGCGCCCGCGCTCGAGCGCGGCGAGCGCCTGCTCGACCATGCGCTCGCTCGCCGCGTCGAGCGAACTGGTCGCCTCGTCGAGCAGCAGGATCGGGCGGTCGGCGAGCAGCGCGCGCGCGATCGAGAGCCGCTGGCGCTGGCCACCCGAGAGGGTCACGCCGCGCTCGCCGAGCGGGGTGTCCAGCCCCTGCGGCAGGCGGTGGATGAATTCGAGCGCGAACGCCTGCTCGCAGGCGCGCTCGACCTCGGCGCGGCTCGCCTCGGGACGGCCGTAGCGCACGTTCTCGAGCACCGTCGCGGCGAAGATGACCGGATCCTGCGGCACCACCGCGATCATGCGGCGCAGCTCGCGCGGATCGAACTCGCGCACGTCGGTGCCGCCGATGCGCACCGCGCCCGATTGCGGATCGTAGAAGCGCAGGAGCAGCGCGAACACCGTGCTCTTGCCCGCGCCCGAGGGGCCGACGAGCGCGACGCGCTCGCCCTGCGCGACGCGCAGCGAGAAACGCTCGAGCGCCGGCTGCCCGGGCCGCGTCGGGTACGCGAAGGTGACCGCGTCGAACTCGAGGCCGAAATGCGGCGGACGCGGCGCCGCGAGCGCCGGCGCGACGATCGTCGGCCGCGCGTCGAGGATCTCCACCAGCCGTTCGGTCGCGCCGGCCGCGCGCACGAGCTCGCCCCAGACCTCCGACACCGTCGCCGCGCCGCTCGCGGCGACGAACGCGAAGAACACGAACGCGGAGAGTTCGCCCGCCGAGAGCCGCCCGGCGAGCACGTCGTGCCCGCCCGCCCAGAGGATCACGCCGACGGCGCAGAACGCGATCAGCATCACCGAGGCGATCAGCGTCGCTTTCTGCCGCACGCGCGCGACCCCGCTCGCGTACGCGGCTTCGGCGTAGCGCGCGAACGCCGCGCGGTCCGCGTCCTCGTGCGCGTACGCCTGCACGGTGCGGATCTCGTGCACCGCCTCGTCGACGTAGGCGGAGACGTCGGCGACGCGGTCCTGGTTGTCGCGCGAGAGACGCCGCACGCGGCGCCCGAGCAGGAGCAGCGGCACGAGCGCAAGCGGGATGCCGGCGAGCACGAACGCGGCGAGCTTCCAGCTGGTGACGAACATCATCGCGACCGCGCCCGCCATCATCAGCGCGTTGCGCACGAACATCGACGCGCCGTAGCCGATCACCTGCTGCAGCTGCGCGGTGTCGTTGGTGAGCCGCGAGATCACCTCGCCGGTGCGCCCGGCCTCGAACCAGGCGGGCTCGAGCGTCATCAGGTGGTCGAACACCGCGCGGCGCAGATCCGCGACCACGCGCTCGGCGGTGCTCATCATCAGGTAGAACCGCACCCAGGTCGCCGCGGCAAGAAGAAGCGCCACGCCGACCGTCGCCGCGAGCGCGGCATCGAGCAGCCCAGGGTCGCCGCTGCCGAACCCGCTGTCGACGACGTGCTTCAGCCCGTGGCCCAGGGCGAGCACGCAGCCGGCGGCGACGACGAGCGCGGCGAGCGCCGCCGCGAGGCGCACGCGGTACGGGGCGAGGAAACGCGCAAGGCGAAGCAGCCGGTTCATCGCGGCGCCACTTTACCCGAGCGGCATCTCAGGCGAACGACCGCAGAAGAGGCAACGGCGGCGCCCGGACCGCTTTGCGCGGTAGAGCGCGACGTCGGCGTTCCAGAGCCGCCCCTCGGCGTCGGTCGCTTCGCGCGGACACAGCGAGACGCGGATGCTCGTGCCGATCGCGAACTCGCCGCCGACCACGAAAGGCGCCTCGGACGCGCGCGGGATCTTCTCGGCGAGCGCGATCGCGAATTCGTCGCCGCCGTGGCGCGCAAGCGGCTCGGCGCGCGCCCGCGACACCCCCGCAACGCCGCCGCGTTCGCGCTCGCTCGAGCCCGCGCGCTGTCCCAAATGTGCCGTCGGGTCGCGCCCGATGCGCGGGCCGCCCGCCGCTCAGGCGAGCGCCTCCAGCACCGCGCACCAGGCGGCGGCGAGGTTCTCGAGGTTGTAGCCGCCCCCGCCGAAGACCATCAGCCGGCCGCGCGCGTGCCGTTCGGCGAGCGCGCGCAGCCGGCGCGCGGCGTGCGCGTGCGCGGCGCTCGAGAGCCGCAGGTCGGCGAGCGGATCGCCCGCGAGGCCATCGGCGCCGCACTGAAAGATCACGAACTGCGGTGCCGCGTCGTCGAGAAAGCGCTCCGCTTCGGCCCACGCGCGCAGGAACTCGGCGTCGCCGGCCCCCGGAGGAAGCGGCAGGTTGAGCTTGGTGCCGCGCGCAGCGCCCCTGCCCCGCTCGTGCGCAAAGCCCGTGCCGGGATAGAGAAACTCGCCGCTTTCGTGGATGTCGGCGACGAAGAGCTCCGGGTCATCCTCGTATTCGTAGAACACGCCGTCGCCGTGGTGCACGTCGATGTCCACGTAGGCGATGCGCCGCACGCCGTAGTCGGTGCGCAGCGTCTCGATGAGCACGCCGAGGTCGTTGACAACGCAAAAGCCGGCGGCGGCCGCCCGGCGCGCATGGTGCAGCCCGCCGATCGGCTGGAAGGTCCGCTCGGCCTCGCCCGAAAGGATGCGCCGCGCGCCTTCGAGCGCTGCGCCCGCCACGTGCGCCGAGACCTCGTAGCAGCCGACAAACGCCGGCGTGTCGCCGTAGTCGAGGAAGCCTTCGCCCGCGCGCGAGGCTTCGATCACCCGCTCGATGTACTCCGGCCGGTGGAAGCGCTCGATGGCCTCGCGCGGCGCAGGGACCGAGGGCGCGACGACGACGCGGGCATCGAGCCCGCGCTCGCGCGCGGCGCGCCAGAATGCCCCCTGCCGGTCGACCGACAGCGGGTGCCCCTCGGGAAAGCCGTAGCGCCCGAGCGTCTCGGAGAGAAACAGGTGCGTCGCGCTCAGTCGAGTCGCTCGACTTCGACCAGACAGTCGTAATACGTCGCCCCGCCGCCGAGATCGGCGGTCCGCTGCGAGGTGACGTTGTTCGCGTTGCCGCGATCGGGCGAGTATTTTTTCCACCACACCGAAGGCGCGACGACGACGCCGCGGCGGGGTCTACCGTTTACCCGCGCCCGCAGCGTGAAAGCGCCGCGGTCGTTGAAGACGCGAACCCGGTCGCCGTCGCGGATCCCGCGCGCAGCGGCATCCTCCGGGTGCATCTCGAGTCGCGGCTCGCCCTCCAGGTCGCGGAAACGCTTCAGGTTGGCGAAGCTCGAGTTGAGGAAATTGCGCGCCGGCGGCGAGAGAAACGCGAGCGGGTAGCGGCGCGCGAGCGCCGGGTTGCTCGTCGCGCATTCGGCAGGCGGGTTGTAGAAGGGCAGCGGATCGAGCCCTGCACGCGCCATCGCCTCGCTGTAGAACTCGCACTTGCCGGACGGCGTCGGAAAGCCGCCTTCGGCGAAAGGCGCAAAGTGCTCCGGCACCGAAAGCCGCTGCCAGCCCGATTCCTTTACCGCCTCCCAGGCGATGCCCCGCATGCGGGGGCTCGCCGAGCGAAGCGCCTGGCGGCAGAGGTCCTCGTCGGTGTCGCGAAAGCACGGCTCCTCGAACCCCATGCGCGCGGCAAGCCGCCGGAACACCTCGGAATTGGGGAGCGATTCGCCCAGCGGCGCGATCGCCGGGTTGTTCGCGAGCACGTACAGGTGCCCGTAGGACTTGTGCACATCCAAGTGCTCGAGCTGCGTCGTCGTCGGGAGCACGAGGTCGGCGTAGTCGGCGGTGTCGGTGAGGAACGAGTCCATCACCACGCAGAAGAGGTCTTCGCGCCGGAATCCTGCGATCACTTTCCCGGAGTCGGGGCAGACCGCGACCGGGTTGTTGTTGTAGACGATCACCGCTTTTACCGGCGGCTCGGCCGCCGTGAGCGCATCGCCCAGTCGCGCGTGGTTGACGACGCGCGGCGTGCGGCCGCCGAGGAGATCGGGGCGCTCGAGCGCCGCATGGTCGAAGCCGTAGAAGTCGGCCGTCGAGAGCACGATTCCGCCCGCCGGATCGCGCCATGCGCCCACCAGCGCGCGGAAGGCAGGCGATGGTCCTCGCGGCGATGCCGCCGCCTGCGTGGCGCTGCATGCCGTAGTTCAGCCGGATCGCGGCGGGTCGCAGGGTGCCGTAGTCGCGCGCGAGCGCTTCGATCTGCTCGACCGGCAAATCGCAGACGGCGGCCGCCCACTCGGGCGTGTAGCGCTTCAGGCGCTCGGCGAGCGCGTCGAACCCGACCGTGTAGCGTTCGATGTAGTCGCGATCGAGCAGCCCGTCGCGTACGAGCACGTGCATCATCGCGAGCGCGAGCGCGCCGTCGGTGCCCGGAAGCGGCGCCACATGCACGCTGCATTTTTCGGCCGACAGGCTCCGGTACGGATCGATCGCGATCACTTTCGCGCCGCGGCGCTTCGCCTCCTGCACGCGCGACCACAGGTGCAGGTTCGAGACCACCGGGTTTGCGCCCCACAGCAGGATCAGCTTCGAGTCGACGAAGCGCTCCGGGTCCATGCCGACCGAGCCGCCGAGCGTGTATTTGAGCCCCATCTTGCCCGCCGACGAACACAGCGTGCGGTCGAGGATCGAGGCGCCCAGCCGATGGAAGAACCGCCGGTCCATCGAGCTGTACTGCACCATGCCCATCGTGCCGGCGTAGCTCACCGGAAGGATCGTCTCGGGGTTTTCGGCCGCGAGCGCCTTCAGGCGCGCCGCGATCTCGTCGAGCGCCTCGTCCCAGCTGATGCGGCGAAACTCGCCGCTTCCCTTCGGCCCGGTGCGCCGCAGCGGATAGAGCACCCGGTCGGGCGCGTAGGTGCGCTCGAGGTAGTAGGCCACCTTGGTGCAGAGCGTTCCCGCGGTAAATGGCATCGACGGATCGCCCTGGATTTTCACCGCCACGCCGTCCTTCACGGTGACGAGCATCCCGCAGGTGTCCGGGCAGTCGTGCGGACAGGCGGCGCGCACGACCTTCGCCTGCGGGTCTGCGCGAACGAGCGCTTTCGCGATCGAAGGGGCGTTCATTCCGCGGCGATTCTACTCCGGCGCCCGCTCAGCGAGCGCCTCATCGAGCAGCTCGATCCAGTGGCGGACGGGAAGGCGCGTACCCGCCTGAAGGTGAACGAGGCAGCCGATGTTGGCGGTCGCGATCGCCTGCGGCCCGCCGGACTCGAGCGCCACGAGCTTGCGCCGGCGAAGCTCGGCGGAGATCTCCGGGTGAAGCAGCGAATAGGCGCCCGCGGAGCCGCAGCAGAGGTGCGCATCCGGCACGGCGGTGAGTTCGTAGCCGGCGGCGGCGAGCAGCCGCTCGACCGCGCCGCGCACGCCGAGGGCGTGCTGAAGGGTGCAGGGCGAATGAAAAGCGATGCGGCCGCGCCGCGGCGCCGGCGCGAAGCGCTTTTCGAGCTGCGGCGCCTCGGCCGCGAGCACTTCGGCCAGATCGCGCGCGGCGAGCGTCGCGCGCGCGGCGCGCTGTACGTACCCCGGCTCGCGCTCGAAAAGGTGCGCGTACTCGCGGATCATCGCGCCGCAGCCGCTCGCGGTGACGACGATGCCTTCGACGCGGCCCTCTTCCAGATACGGCCACCAGGCGTCGATCAGCGCGCGCATGTCGCGCTTTCCGCCCTCTTGGTCGTTGAGGTGATACCGCAGGGCCCCGCAGCAGCCCGCCTGCGGCGGCTCGATGAGCGTTATGCCGAGGCGGTCGAGCACGCGCGCGGCCGCCGCGTTGATCTGCGGGGCGAGCGCCGGCTGCACGCAGCCAGAGAGCGCGATCATCCTGCGCGCATGGCGCGGAGCCGGGCGGGCCCCGGGCTCAGACCCGCGAAGGAACTTTCTCGCGCAGCGCCGCCGGAAGGAGCGGCCGCACCGCCCGCCCGAGCGCGAGAAGAAACGCGAACGAAGTGCGGCGCGGAAGGACGAAGCGCAGCACCGCGCGCTCTAGCCGCTCGAAAAGGCCGCGGCGCGTCTTCTCCTCGACGATTCGTCGCCCGAGGTCGAGCAACCGCGCGTACTGCACGCCCGACGGGCAGGTGGTCTCGCAGGCGCGGCAGGTGAGGCAGCGGTCCAGATGCAACCGGGTGCTCTCGCCCGGCGTCGCGCCTTCGAGCACCCGCTTGACGAGGTAGATGCGCCCGCGCGGGCCGTCGAGTTCGTCGCCGAGGAGCTGGTACGTCGGACAGGTGGCGGTGCAGAACCCGCAGTGCACGCACTTGCGCAGGATCGTCTCGGCCTCGCGCCCCTCGGGCGTACCGCGGATGAAATCGGCCAGTCGCGTCTGCATCGCTATACTCGCCGCATGCGCCATCTCGCGTGGCTGCTCGCGCTCGCGATCCTCGCCGCGCTCGCGTACTGGGTCTGGTACGCGATGCGTCGGTACCGCGAGAAAAAGGAAGCCGAGGCCGCGCGCATGTCCGCCTTTCTCGCCCAGGCGAGCGCTCTTGCCGCCAAAAAGACGGCCGATCCGCCGGCGGCGAACCCGGGCAGCAAAGCGGCGCCGGCCGCCCGATCCGGAGCCGATGTACCGTCGCTCGCGCAGCCGCGGCTGCTCTTCGAAGCGGCGGCGAAAGCGGGCGAAGCGGGCGAGCCGGCGCTCGCGATCCGGCTGTACGCGCGCCTGATCGCGCGGTATCCGGAAAGCCCGCTCGCCCGCGAGGCGCGCGCCGCCGTCGAAGCGCAGAAGAAGAAGCTCGGCCTCAAAGGCTAGAACTCCGGATACATCCGCCCGAAGCCGAGGATGCCGGCCGGGTCGAAAACCTTCTTCAGCGCCCGGTGAAGCTTCTCGAGCTCGGGCGATAGCGGCGCGAACGCGCCGGCGGACTTCTCGGCTGCACGAAAGAGCGTCGCATGCCCGCCCGCTTTTGCGGCGGCTGCCCGAACCTCGGCCGCCGGCGCGGCGGTCTTCCACCAGCGGAGCGCTCCTCCCCACTCGATGAGCTGGCGCCCGGAAAGCCCGACCGGCGGCGCGACCGAAGGAACCGAGAGCCGCCAAAGCGGCGCGGCGCCCGAAAAGAACGGATCCGTCTGCTCGCGAACCGCCTCCCAGAACCGGCGCGCCTCGTCTTCTGCGAGCGGCTCGCCGCCGATTTTCGCCGCCGCCGCGCGCACCGCGGCCTGCGCCCCCGAAAGCCGCACGGTGAGAACGCCGGACGCCCACGCGGTCGCCGAAATCGGAAGCGGCTCGCCCCCCCAGCGGTTCATCGCCTCGAGCGCCGAAGTCTCGTCCATTTCGAGCCGAAGCGACCGTTCGGCCGGCGGCCGCGGCAGCACCTTGAGCGAGACTTCGAGCAGCAGCGCGAGCGTGCCCATCGAGCCGACGAGAAAGCGCGACACGTCGTAGCCGGCGACGTTTTTCATGACGCGCCCGCCGAACGAAAGCTCGCGCCCGCGGCCGTCGAGCACGCGCACTCCGAGGACGAAGTCGCGCACGGCGCCGGCCGAAGCGCGCCGCGGCCCGGACAGTCCCGCGGCGACGCAGCCGCCGACGGTCGCCCCGGGGCCGAAATGCGGTGGCTCGAAGGCGAGCATCTGCCCGTGCTCCGCGAGCAGGCGCTCCAGTTCCGCGAGCGGCGTGCCGCAGCGGGCGGTCACCACGAGTTCGCTCGGTTCGTAGGCGACGACGCCGGCGTGGGCGCGCGTATCGAGCGGCTCGCCCGCGAGCGCGTTGCCGTAAAAGTCCTTGGTGCCGCCACCGCGCAGCCGCAGCCGCCTGCCCGAGGCGGCCGCCTCGCGGAGACGCTCGGCGAGGTCCGAGGCGCTCAGAATCGCGGCAGCTCCGGATGCGGGAGCGCCCCGCCCCGCACGTGCATGCGTCCGTATTCGGCGCAGCGCGCAAGCGTCGGCACCGCTTTCCCGGGGTTGAGCAGCTTTTGCGGATCGAAGGCGCGCTTGATCGCGTGGAAAGTCTCGAGTTCTTCTGCGCCGAACTGCACGCACATCTGGTCGATCTTTTCGACGCCCACGCCGTGCTCGCCGGTGATGGTGCCGCCCACCGCGACGCATTTCTCGAGCACCTCGGCGGCGAACCGTTCGGTGCGGCGAAGCTCGTCGGGGTCGTTCGCGTCGTAGAGGATGAGCGGGTGCAGATTGCCGTCGCCGGCATGGAACACGTTCGGGCAGCGCAGGCCGTATTTTTTCTCGAGTTCGCCGATGAATCGCAGCACCTCGCCGAGCTTTTTCCTCGGGATCGTGCCGTCCATGCAGTAGTAGTCGGGCGAGATCCGGCCGACCGCGGGAAACGCGGCTTTCCGTCCCGACCAGAAGCGCAGCCGCTCGGCCTCGTCGCGCGAGACGGTCAGGCGCGTTGCGCCCGCACCCTTCAGCACCGCCTCGATGCGCGCGATTTCCTCCTCGACCTCCTCGGGGGTGCCGTCGGCCTCGCATAGGAGGATCGCCGCCGCCTCGGTGTCGTAGCCGGCGTGCACGAAATCCTCGGCCGCGCGCGCGGCCGGCCGGTCCATCATCTCGAGCCCGGCGGGCACGATGCCGGCGGCGATCACTGCGGCGACCGCCTCGCCCGCCTTTTCGACGTCGTCGAAGGAGGCCATGACGACACGCGCGGCCTGCGGCTTCGGCAACAGTTTCACGGTGACTTCGGTCACCACCACGAGCAGCCCCTCCGAGCCGATCGCGAGCGCAAGCAGGTCGTAGCCGGGGGCATCGAGCGCTTCCGACCCGAACGTCACCGGTTCGCCCGCCATCGTGAAGCCGCGCAGCGCGAGCACGTTGTGTACCGTGAGGCCGTATTTCAGGCAGTGCACGCCGCCTGAGTTCTCGGCGACGTTGCCGCCGATCGTGCACGCGATCTGACTGGACGGGTCGGGCGCGTAGTAAAGGCCCCAGGGGGCGGCGGCCTCCGAGATGGCGAGGTTGCGCACCCCGGGCTCGACCACCGCGATCCGGGCCTTCGGGTCAAGGCGGCGGATGCGCATGAACTTCGCCATCGAAAGGAGCACGGCGTCCGGCCGCGGCAGCGCCCCGCCCGAAAGGCCGGTGCCGGCGCCGCGCGGCACCACCGGCACCGCCATTTCGCTACAGGTCCGGAGGATGCGCTCGACCTGCGCCTCGGTCTCGGGCAGCGCGACGACCATCGGCAGCGCCCGGTAGGCGGTGAGCCCGTCGCATTCGTAGGGGCGCGTGTCCTCTTCGCGCCACAGGAGCGCGCGCTCGGGCAGAAACGCGCGCAGCGCGCGCACCACCTCGCGCTGACGCGCGGCGTCTAGCCGAGGTACGGCCTCGCCCATGCCAGCCCTTCGCGCGTGTCGCCGAGCGGAACGTACTCGCAGCCGATCCAGCCGGCGTAGCCGAGCCGGTCGATGTGCGCGAGCAGCCACGGAAAGTTGATCTCGCCGGTGCCCGGTTCGTGCCGGTCGGGGACGTCGGCAAGTTGCATGTGGCCGATCTTCGGAAGCAGCCGCTCGATCGTCTTCGCGAGGTCGCCCTCGGAGATCTGCATATGGAAGATGTCGTACTGCAGCATCAGGTTCGGCGCGCCCGCCGCCTCGATCGCTTCGATCGCCTCGCGCGAGGTGTTGAGCAGAAACCCGGGGATCGTGCGCGCGTTGACCGGCTCGACGAGAAGCGTCATGCCCTCGCGCGCAAGGCGTTCGGCCGCCCAGCGCAGGTTCTCGACGAGCGTCGCAAGCAGCCGCGCGCGGGGAACGCCCGCCGGCGCGACGCCGGCGAGGGCGTTCAGGCGCCGGCAGCCGACCGCGCGCGCGTACTCGACCGCCCGCTCGACGCCGTCCCTGAATTCGCTCACGCGGTCGGGAAGGCAGGCGATGCCGCGCTCGCCGCGCGCGGGATCGCCCGTCGGCAGGTTGTGCAACACCACCTCGACGCCGGCCGAGTGCGCTGCCGCCGCCACCTCCGCGGCGCTTCCGAAGGCGTACGGAAACTGGTATTCAACGGCGCGGAATCCTTCGCGCGCGGCGGCGCCGAAGCGCTCGAGAAACGGCAGCTCCGGAAACAGCAGCGACAGGTTTGCGGCGAGTTTTGGCATCGTACGCATGTTAGCTAAGATTGGGCCGCCTAAATCACCGCGGCACCCACCTTGCCTTCCCGAACGCGCCTTGCGCGGCTTTTGCCGTTCGCCGCGTGGCAGTCCGGCGTCGGTGCGCAGACGCTGCGCGCCGACGCCGCCGCCCTCTCGGCGCCGATCGTCGCGGTGCTGCTCGTCGTCGTTCCGCTGGTCGCGCTCCTGCCGGTCGCGGCGATCGCGGCGCTCCTTGTCGTGGGCGCCTCGCGCACGAGCCGCAGCGAACCGGCGGCGAGCTGGTTCGCCTTCGCCGCCGCGCTCGCGATGGATCCCGAGGTCGCGGTGCTCGCCGGAGTGACGCTGTCGCTGCTTGCGTACCTCGACCGCACCTCGCGCCCGCAGATCCAAGCGATCGCGCCCGATCCGCGCCATCGCGAGCGCCGCTTCGCGCCGGCGCGGCAGGGGCTCGCCGAGTGCCCGCAGCTGAGGATCGCCGCGGTGGAGGGCTCGCTTTGTTTCGGTGCGGACGATCACTTCGAGTCGCTCATGGACACCCCGCGCGAGCTGGCGCGCAAGCAGCGCCCTCTGCTCGTGCTCGTGCGCATCTTCGAGCGGCTCGACCGCGGCGCCTGCGCGCTCTCGCGAGCGCGCGTCTTCGAGGAGCGCGGGCGCCTTGCGCCGCCTGTCTGAGCCGCCGGCATGGTTCCGCTCGCCCGCCTGTTTCCGTTTCTGCGCTGGCCGGCGCCCACCCGCCAGAGCCTGCGCGCCGACCTGGTCGCCGGGGTCACCGTCGCGCTGGTACTCGTTCCGCAGTCGATGGCGTACGCTCAGCTCGCTGGCCTGCCGCCGCAATACGGGCTCTATACGGCGCTCGCGCCGGTGCTCGTCGCCGGGCTCTGGGGTTCGTGCGCGCAGCTCGCCACCGGGCCGGTCGCCGTGGTGTCGCTGCTCACCGCGGCAGCCCTTGCGCCGATCGCCGCGCACGGCTCGCCGCAATACGTCGCGCTCGCGGTGGCGCTCGCGTTCCTCGTCGGCTGCATTCAGCTCGCCCTCGGCGCGCTGCGCCTCGGGTTCGCGGTCAATTTCCTGTCGCACCCGGTGATCGCCGGCTTCACCAGCGCCGCGGCGATCGTCATCGCGCTGTCGCAGCTCGGCAAGATGCTCGGGGTCCCGATGCCGCGCAGCGACGTCTTCCTGCGCGACGTCTGGGCGGTGCTCGAACAGTGGCGCGACGTGCACCTGCCGACGCTCGCGTTCGGCGCCGGCGCGCTCCTCGCCATGCTGCTGCTGCGGCGCTTCGCGCCGCGCTGGCCGGGCGTCCTGATCGTGGTCGCGATCGCCACCGCGATCAGCGCGGCGATCGGCTTCGAGCGCAGCGCGAGCGCGACCGTAGGCCAGATCGCCGACCCCGAGGCGCGCGCGCTCCTCGAGGACTACCTCGCGGCGCAGGTGCGCCTTGCCGCGCTCGCCGAGGAGCGGCGCGCGAAGCAGCGCGAGCTCGCGCGCACCGAGGGGGAGGCGCCCGAGGCGCGCCAGCGCGCCGCCGCCCTGCGCTACGAGATCGAGCTGCTCGACCTGCGCATCGAGGAGCGCAGCGCCGAGAACCGCGGCCGCCTGCGCTTGCTGCGTCAGTTGACGTTCGAGCAGACGCGCGACCCGAGCGGCGCGACGCTCTTCGTGCCTGCCGACGGCGCAGGCGGCCGCGCGGGCAGCCGCTGGCGCATCCAGTCGCTCGACGCCGACGGCATCCGCCTTCAGGGCGGCGGCGAGGTGGTCGGACGCATTCCACCGGGGTTGCCGCCGATTGCGTTGCCGGCGCTCGACCTCGCGACCGTCGCCGGCCTGCTCAGCGCCGCCCTCGTCATCTCGCTCGTCGGCTTCGCGGAAGCCGTCTCGATCGCCAAGGCGATCTCGGCGCGCACGCGCACGCGTCTGGATCCGAACCAGGAGCTGATCGGTCAGGGGCTCGCGAACCTCGTCGGCAGCCTCACGCAGTGCTTCCCGGCGAGCGGCTCGTTCTCGCGCTCGGCGGTGAACTTCCAGGCCGGCGCGCGCACCGGCCTCGCCTCTGCCGTCGCCGCCGCGATCGTGATGCTGACGCTGCTTTTCCTCACGCCGCTCCTTTACCACCTGCCGCAGGCGGTGCTCGCCGCGGTGATCATGATGGCGGTGGTCTCGCTCGTCAATTTCGGCGGCCTCCGGCACGCGTGGCAGGTGCAGCGCCACGACGGGCTTGCGGGCGTGCTCACGTTCGTCGCCGCGCTCGCGTTCGCGCCGCATCTCGACCTCGCGATCCTCGCCGGCGCCGGCCTGTCGGTGCTCCTTTTCCTGTACCGCACGATGCGCCCGCGGGTGACGATCCTCGAGCTCTCCGCCGGCGCGGCCGACGGCCGACAGGGTGCGCCACCGGCCGCGGACGGCGTCGTCGCCCTGCGCTACGACGGCCAGCTCTACTTCGGCAACGTGTCCTACTTCGAGGACACGCTGCTCGAACTCGCGGCGCGCCGGCCGGGCGTGCGCACGCTACTCGTGGTCGCCGACGGCATCAACCAGATCGACGCCTCCGGCGAGGAGGCGGTGCGCCGCCTCGTCGAGCGACTCGACGAAAGCGGCGTCGCGCTGGCGTTCTGCGGGCTCAAGCCCCAGGTGCGCGAGGTGCTGGAGGCGACCGGCCTCGCGGCGCAGATCGGCGAAGGCAACTTCTTCGCCGACTTGGGGCAGGCGCTCGAGGCGCTCTCGGCCAAGGCCGCGGCGCGAACGGCAGACTGAAGCGCCCGCGGCGGCGCGCCCGCGCGGCGCCCGATCGACGAAGAGGGGAACGGCCCGATGATCGCGGCATTTGGCGCGGCCTTGCAGCCGCCATCGCCTCGCTTGCGCCCGGCGCGCTTTTCGCCCAGTCCACCCGCCGGGGGGCGAAGGGGGCGCGCAGTGCGGCGTGAACACCGAGTTCGCCGGCTTCTTGCAGCACGATCCGAAGAGCTGAACGTGAGGCGCGCGAAGCGGTTGAACGGCGCGACGATCCGCGTTCAGCCCGGAGCGAGCACCAGCCTCGATCTCGCCGACGGGTTCCGCGCCAACCGCACGGCGTTCGAGCCGGTGGTGATCGAAAAGCTGGAGGAGGTGCTAAACGCGTATTTGTCCGGACGCTGCGCCGCGTTCACCACCGACGTGTCGAAGCTCGTGTCGGTGCGCGAACCGCGCGCCGCCCAACCCCGCGGCCGACCACGGTTATCCTGCCCCAGGTGATCTTGAAGGAACCCTCGGGCCGGCGTGCGCCACGGCGACGACCGCTGTGGTTCGACGTGGTCAAGCGGGTGCTGTTCACGAGGACCGAGGCCGATGAGACGGGACTCAGGTCGAAAGAACATCGAGCAGGCGCTCGCGAGCAAGGAGCCAGCGCGACAGCGCTCCGTGGTGGCGACCGGCGACATCGGGAAGACGCCCGGCCTCGACAACCCCTCGGCGTTCAACATCGTCGAGCAGATCGGCAACCACAGCGAGAGGTTCGAGGCGAATCTCGCGCCGCCAGATTTCGAGCGGGGCGTCGACCGGCTCCGGAACAAGGGGCCTGCTCTGCGCGCCGGCGACCCGCCAGCCGCCGCGCAGGCGACGTCGCCGGTGCTGCGCTGGCTTTTGCGTCGCCTACCTGGGGGCGGTAGGCCGCGTGCCGCTGATCTCCGTGCGCCTGACGCTTCGGTGATGCTGCCGCTTTCTCCTCCAGAAGGCGAGAAAGTTCGGACAAGCTGCTGCGGGCGCAATAAGGTGTCGCTGCAGGAGCCCTGCCTGGACCGGCTTCGGCGTCGGGGCGCACCTTGTTCACCTCGGACGGTCTGCTTCGGCTTCTGCTCGGCGCTATCAGGTGACCGCCGCCCGCTCGAGCGCGACCGCGACGCGCGCGGGCACCGGATTTCGGGCCGCCGTCGCTCGCGCAAGGTCCTGCGCCTAGCGGCGCCCGACCGAGGCGCTGTGCTAGACTCGTTGCGACCGTAAAGCAACAAGAACAGGAGGGTTTTCATGGGCGCGATCTTTCAGTCGCTCGGCCGCACGATCACCGCGGGCGTCGTGATCCTGATCGTGATCGCCCTCATCGCCGGGACCTTCGGCAAGATGGGCGAATACGCGTGGTGGACGTTCTTCGTGCGCTGGCTGCACGTGCTCACGGGCATCATGTGGATCGGCCTGTTGTGGTACTTCAACTTCGTCCAGACCCCCTCGATGCCGAAGATCCCGGACGAGCAGAAGTCGGCGATCACCAAGGTGATCGCGCCGGAGGCGCTGTTCTGGTTCCGCTGGGCGGCGCTCGCCACCGTGGTAACCGGCCTCATTCTCGCCCACATGAACGGTTATCTCGGCAAGGCGCTCAGCCTGTCGGCACCGTTCCATGCGATCGGGGTCGGCATGTGGCTTGCGCTCGTGATGGCGTTCAACGTCTGGTTCATCATCTGGCCGAACCAGAAGAAGGCGCTCGGCATCGTGCAGGTGGACGCGGACGCGAAGGCGAAGGCCGCGCGCATGGCGATGCTCACCTCGCGGTTCAACACGATGCTCTCGATCCCGATGCTCTACTGCATGGTCGCGCAGCAGAACAGCGGGCTGTAGGCGAGGCTCGCGACGACGGCGCGCGCGCGCAGGTCAGCGCGGAAGGAGTTTCTCGAGCCCGCGGACCTTCGTCCCCGGGGCGATGCCGCGCTCGGCGAACCAGCCCCGGTTCATCTCCAACGCGTAGCGCACCGGCCGCGCCGCACAGTGCGAGCGCTCGCTGTGCGGCTCCATGTCGACGATGTTGACGATCGTTCCGGCGCGGTCGATGAACGCGACCGACAACGGAATGTAGGTGTTCTTCATCCACATGCAGTGGATCGCGTCGTCGTCGAAGACGAACACCATCCCGGCGTTGCGCGCGAGCGAGCGGCGGTACATCAACCCTTGCATGCGCGCCGCCAAGGTGTCGGCGACTTCGGCGCGCACCACGTGCATGCCGAGGCCGAGCTCCACCACCGGCGGCTGCGCGTGCACCGGGACGGCGGCGGCGAGTACCGCGAACAGGAACGCGCGCATTGGCCGAACGAAAAAGGCAGGGGGCGATCCCCTGCCTTTCCGGCCACCTCGAGTTCGAGGTTACTTCTTTTCGTCCTCTTCTTCTCGTCCTTCTTCTTCTCGTTCCTTCTTCTCGGTCTTCTTTTCGTCCTTCTTGTCCTGCGCGATCGCGTTCACGCTGCCGACGGCGAACAGCGCCGCAAGGACCATGGCGAGGTACTTCGTCATTTCGCTTTCTCCTGAGTGTCGTTGATTGGACGGGTTGGCGCGACGTCGCCGCCGCCCTTCCCGGCGTCGCTTAACGCCCTCGACGCCGGTCGGTTGACCAGCGCAGCCGGGGAAAGCCCGTCGATCCTCCCTGTGTGGGTGTCCCACGCAAGGCATTGTAAGGAAACGGGGAATCGCCGGCAAACGACGCAACACTTTGTTTTTTCGGAGAAAACGTTTCTTCCGGCGGCTCGCCGACGCTATAATTCATCCTTTTCCATCGCAGGAGCCCGCATGCCCTATCAGCACATCAAGGTCCCTGCCGACGGCGAAAAAATCCGTGTCAACCCGGACTACTCGCTGTCGGTGCCGGATAACCCCATCATCCCGTACATCGAGGGCGACGGCACCGGCGTCGACATCACGCCGGTGATGCTCAAGGTCGTCGACGCCGCCGTGAAAAAGGCCTACGGCGGCAAGCGGCGGATCGCCTGGATGGAGATGTACGCCGGAGAAAAGGCGTGCAGGGTGTACGGCGAGAACGTCTGGCTCCCGGACGAAACGCTCCAGGCGGCGCGCGAATTCGTCGTCTCGATCAAGGGGCCGCTCACCACGCCCGTCGGCGGCGGCATCCGCTCGATCAACGTCGCGCTGCGCCAGGAGCTCGACCTTTACGTCTGCCTGCGTCCGGTGCGCTGGTTCCGCGGCGTGCCGAGCCCGCTCAAGGAGCCGCACAAGGTGGACATGGTGATCTTCCGCGAGAACTCGGAGGACATCTACGCCGGCATCGAATGGCCGGCGAACAGCCCAGAGGCGAAGAAGGTGATCGACTTCCTGGTCAACGAAATGAAGGTCACCAAGATCCGCTTCCCGGCCACCTCCGCCATCGGCATCAAGCCGGTGTCGATCGAAGGCAGCGAGCGGCTTATCCGCAAGGCGCTGCAGTACGCGGTCGACAACGACCGCAAATCGGTGACCCTGGTGCACAAGGGCAACATCCAGAAGTTCACCGAGGGCGGGTTCCGCGACTGGGGTTACAGGCTCGCGCAGCGCGAGTTCGGCGCAAAGCCCATCGACGGTGGGCCGTGGTGCAGCTTCCGCAATCCGAAGACCGGGCGCGAGATCGTGGTGAAGGACGTGATCACCGACGCCTTTTTGCAGCAGATCCTGCTGCGCCCCGACGAGTACGACGTGATCGCCACGCTCAACCTGAACGGCGACTACATCTCGGACGCGCTCGCGGCCGAGGTCGGCGGTATCGGCATCGCCCCCGGAGCGAACCTTTCGGACTCGGTGGCGATGTTCGAGGCGACCCACGGCACCGCCCCGAAGTACGCCGGCAAGGACTACGTGAACCCGGGCTCCGAGATCCTGTCGGCGGAAATGATGCTGCGCCACCTCGGCTGGACCGAGGCGGCCGATACGATTATCCGTGCGATGGAGCGCACGATCGGCGACAAGATCGTCACCTACGACTTCGCGCGGCTGATGGAGGGCGCAAAGCAAGTCTCCTGCTCCGGCTTCGGGCAGGCGATGATCGAGCGGATGTAGTCGCGCCCCGCGCGGCGGCCGCCCGCCGCCGCGCGCACGCCGGGCAGCCGCCCCCGCCCGGCGTCCCGAGGGTCAGATCTTGTTGATGTTGGCCGCCTGCTTGCCCTTGGGCCCCTGCACGACGTCGAAGCTGACCTTCTGGCCCTCCTTCAGCGTCTTGAACCCCTGCATGTTGATGGCGGAGAAATGGGCGAACAGGTCTTCGCTGCCGTCGTCCGGCGTGATGAAGCCGTACCCCTTCGCGTCGTTGAACCACTTCACGGTGCCTGTCGGCATTCAGGATCCTCCCGTCGTTTCGGGCACTCCAGGCGGTCACCCACGGCCATGCTGGAACTCAAGACTCCTCCGCCCGTCCAAGAAACGGTGCAACCGGCAGCCTGAATCCAAACACCCGCTGGCTTTTACGCGCGTTCCCGAACGTCGTCAAGAGGGCGCGGGCGGCGCGATCCCCGCGAAAAGAAGCGTTTTTCCGGCGCTGGACGGTTTGCACCGGGCGCGCGCATTGTTTTAGGATACAAACACGACGGACCACAGCACGGAGCACGGCGCAACCGACAGCAGGCATCGCCTATGCAGCACAGGGACGACGCGGTTCTAGAGGCGAAGAAGGGCAAGGTCAAACCGCCGCCCATGTACAAGGTCATGCTGCTCAACGACGACTACACGCCGATGGAGTTCGTCGTGATCGTGCTGCAGAAGTTCTTCGGGATGAGCCGCGAGCGCGCCACCCAGGTGATGCTGAAGGTGCACCACGAAGGCATCGGGGTGTGCGGGGTGTTCACGCGCGACGTCGCGAGCACGAAGGTCGCGCAGGTCGCGGGCTACGCCCGCAAGCACCAGCACCCGCTGCAGTGCATCATGGAGGAAACGTAGCGTGATCGCGCAGGAACTCGAGGTCAGCCTTCACATGGCGTTCGTCGAGGCGCGCCAGAAGCGCCACGAGTTCATCACGGTCGAGCACCTGCTGCTCGCGCTGCTCGACAACCCGTCCGCGGCGGAGGTCCTGCGCGCCTGCGGCGCCAACATGGAGGAGCTGCGGCGCAACCTTCACCCAGCATATCGCCGAACAGACGCCGCGCATCGCGCCGGACCGCGAGGTAGACACCCAGCCGACGCTCGGCTTCCAGCGCGTGATCCAGCGCGCGATCCTGCACGTGCAGTCCTCCGGCAAGAAGGAGGTGACCGGGGCGAACGTGCTGGTCGCGATCTTCGGCGAAAAGGATTCGCATGCGGTGTATTTCCTGCAGCAGCAGGGCATCACGCGCCTCGACGTCGTCAACTACATTTCGCACGGCATCACGAAGACGCCGCAGGTCCACCACGGTCGGACAGGGGAGGACGAGCAGGAGGGCGAGGCGCACAGCGCGAACAGCCCGCTCGACACCTACACCGTCAACCTGAACGCGCTCGCACTGGCCGGCAAGATCGACCCGCTGATCGGCCGCGACCGGGAGCTCGAGCGCGTCATCCAGACCCTGTGCCGGCGGCGCAAGAACAACCCGCTGCTCGTCGGCGAAGCCGGGGTGGGCAAGACGGCGATCGCCGAGGGGCTCGCGCGCCGCATCGTCGAGGGGAACGTCCCGGATCTGCTTGCGCGCTGCACGGTGTACTCGCTCGACATGGGCGCGCTTCTCGCCGGCACCAAGTACCGCGGCGATTTCGAGCAGCGGCTGAAGGCGGTGCTCAAGCAGCTCGTCGACAACCCGAACGCGATCCTGTTCATCGACGAGATCCACACCGTGATCGGCGCGGGCGCCGCCTCCGGGGGCACGCTGGACGCCTCCAACTTGCTCAAGCCGGCGCTCAACTCGGGGCAGCTCAAGTGCATCGGCGCGACCACCTACGCCGAGTACCGCGGTGTGTTCGAAAAGGACCACGCGCTGTCGCGTCGTTTCCAGAAGATCGACGTCGTCGAGCCGTCGGTCGAGGAGACGATCGAGATCCTGAAAGGCCTGAAATCGCGCTTCGAGGCGCACCACAGCGTCAAGTACACTGCGAGCGCGCTCGCGAGCGCCGCGGAACTCGCGGCGAAGTACATCAACGACCGGCACCTGCCCGACAAGGCGATCGACGTGATCGACGAGGCCGGCGCCGCGCAGCGCATCCAGCCGAAGGCCAAGCAGAAGAAGGTGATCGGCAAGGCCGAAATCGAGGAGATCGTCGCCAAGATCGCGCGCATCCCGCCGCGCAGCGTCTCCTCCGACGACCGCAGCGCGCTCGCCAACCTCGAGCGCGACCTGAAATCGGTGGTGTTCGGTCAGGACCCGGCGATCGAGGCGCTCGCCGCCGCGATCAAGATGGCGCGTTCCGGTCTCGGCAACCCGCAGAAGCCGATCGGCTGCTTCCTGTTCTCCGGCCCGACCGGTGTCGGCAAGACCGAGGTCGCGCGCCAGCTCGCCTATTGCCTGGGCATCGAACTCGTCCGCTTTGACATGTCGGAGTACATGGAGCGGCACGCGGTGTCGCGCCTGATCGGCGCGCCCCCCGGCTACGTCGGCTTCGAGCAGGGCGGGTTGCTCACCGAAGCGATCACGAAAAAGCCGTATTCGGTGCTGCTCCTCGACGAGATCGAGAAGGCGCACCCCGACATCTTCAACGTGCTGCTGCAGGTGATGGATCACGGCACGCTCACCGACAACAACGGGCGCAAGGCGGATTTCCGCAACGTGATCCTCATCATGACCACCAATGCGGGCGCCGAATCGCTCGCGAAGAACCCGATGGGGTTCGCGCCGTCGGCGAAGACGGGCGACGAGATGGAGGCGATCAAACGGTTGTTCACCCCGGAGTTCCGCAACCGCCTCGACGCGATCATCTCGTTCCGGCCGCTCGACCACGACATCATCCTGCGCGTTGTCGACAAGTTCCTGATGCAACTCGAGGAGCAGCTCGCGGAGAAGAAGGTCGAAGCGCATTTCACCGCCGGGCTGAAGGCATACCTCGCGCGCCGGGGGTTCGATCCGCTGATGGGGGCGCGGCCGATGGCGCGCCTCATCCAGGACACGATCCGGCGGGCGCTTGCCGACGAGCTGCTCTTCGGTCGGCTGCAACGCGGCGGCCGCGTCACGATCGACGTGGACGCCGCCGACAAGGTCGTGCTGCAGTTCGACGAGCGGCCGACGCCTGCGGCGCCGGTCGCGCCGATCGCCTGACGCGGCGGGCGCGCGCTCGCCCGCCGCGAGCCCGGACGTTCATTGATCGGCCGATAAGGCAGTGCGCGGCTTGACAGCGCGCGTACCGCGAGCAGAAACTAGCCGCGCAGCTTGCGCACATTGGGGGAGGAACCGATGCGAATCGTACTCGTCAGCGCCGCCGCGCTCTGCCTCATCGCGAGCGGCGCCGCCGCGCAGGACAACGTTCACGCGCGCAACCTCGCGGCATCCTGCGCCATGTGTCACGGCACCGACGGCCGCGGCGCGGGCGGCTTCGAGCCGCTCGCCGGCATGCCGAAGGCCGACCTCGTGCGCAAGGTGATCGAGTTCCGCGACGGCAAGCGGCCGGCCACGGTGATGCATCAGATCGGCAAGGGCTACACCGATCGCGAAATCGAGCTGATCGCGGAGTATTTCTCGACCCGCCGGAGGTAGGGCCGTCATGACGCGCACATTCGACCGACGCGAGTTCCTGAAATTGAGCGGCGCCGCGGCGGCGCTCGCCCTCGCCGGCTGCGCCGGCAGCGCCGCAAAAGCGAGAGTGGTGGTCGTCGGTGGCGGCTACGGGGGCGCGACCGCCGCGAAATACATCCGCCTCTGGGATCCGGCGATCGAAGTGATTCTGGTCGAGCGCGAAACCGCGTTCGTGTCCTGCCCGATGTCGAACCTCGTGCTGGGCGGCTTCACGACCATGGATCGCATCCGCCACGGCTACGACGGGCTGCGTCGCCACGGCGTGCAGGTGGTGCACGACGAGGTGACCGCGATCGATACGGCCAAGCGGACCGTGAAGCTCGCGCGCGGGGCGGATCTCGCGTACGACCGCCTGATCGTCGCGCCGGGCATCGATTTCATGTTCGGCGAGATCGCCGGCTACGAGGACGCGATGAACGCCGGTCGGGTGCTGCACGCCTGGAAAGCGGGGCCGCAGACCGCGGCGCTGCGCCGCCAGCTCGAGGAGATGCGCGACGGCGGCGTCGTGGCGATCTCGGTTCCGCTCGTTCCCTATCGCTGCCCGCCGGGGCCGTACGAGCGCGCGAGCCAGATCGCGGCGTATCTCAAGAAGGCGAAGCCGCGCTCGAAGGTGCTCGTGCTCGACGCCAATCCGGACCTGGTGTCGAAGGGGGCGCTCTTCAAGCGGGCGTGGGACGACCTCTACAAGGGGACGCTGGAATACCGCGGCAGCGCGCGCGTGGTCGGCGTCGACGCGCGCACCATGACCGCGCGGCTGGAGGTCGAGGACGTCAAGGCCGACGTGCTGAACATCCTGCCGCCGCAGCGCGCGGGCGACATCGCGGTGCGCGCTGGCCTTGCGACCGCCGGCAACCGCTGGTGCGAAGTCGACTGGATGACGATGGAAGCGAAAGCGGCCAAAGGCGTGCACGTGCTCGGCGACGCGACGCTGTCGGCGCAAGGCATGCCGAAGTCGGGCAGCATGGCGAATCAGCACGGCAAGCTCGCCGCGGCCGCGGTGGTCGCGCTCCTGAACGGCCAGGCGCCGGATCCGTCGCCCAAGATCGTCAACACCTGCTACAGCATGGTGTCGGAGACCGAGGCGATCCGGGTCTCGTCGGTGCACGCCTGGGACCCGGACCAGAAGACGCTCATTCCGGTCAAGGGCGCAGGCGGCGTCTCGTCGGCCCGCAGCGAGCTGGAGGGCCGCTACGCCTGGGCTTGGGCCGAGAACATCTGGCAGGACACGCTCGGCTAAACCGCAGGCCACCCCGCGCGCGGCCTGCGCCCTACTCCAGGCCGCTCAGGTACTCGGCGACCGCGGCGATCTCGGCGTCGGTCATTTTCGCGGCGATGGTGTGCATCACCGCATTGTCGTTCGTGCGCTCGCGCGAACCGAAGTTCTTGAGCTGCGCCGCAATGTAGGCGGCCACCTGGCCGGCGAGGCGCGGAAGGCTCTCGGTGCCTTCGCCGCGCTCGCCGTGGCAGCCGACGCAGGCGGCGACCTCGGTCGCCGCGCCGCCGCGATGGTAGATGAGCATGCCCTGCGCGGCCAGTTTCGAATCGGCGGTCGGCTGCCGCTCGCTCTTCTGACGGCTGAAATAGAGCGCGAGCGCGCGGATGTCCTCCGCGCCGAGGTTCGCGACCATCGGCTGCATCACGGTGCTCCGGCGCTCGCCGGACTTGAAGTTGTTCAGCTGTTTGACGAGGTAGGCGGCGTTCTGGCCGGCCAGCCGGGGCGAAGTCTCGCTGCCGGTCTCGCCGCGCATGCCGTGACAGAGAAAGCAGGAGCCGGCGACGATCTTGCGCGCGCGTTCGAGCGCCGCCTCCTCCGCCCCGACCGCGTGCGCCGCAAGAAGCGCGAGCAGCGTCGCGAGCGCCGCGCCCCGGCGCGTGCGCATTTGCGCTCTCGCGCCCGAGCCGGGGCGAAGCCTTCGGTCGGCGCGCGCGAGCCAGCCCATCGTCCCGGTCAACGGCCGGTGCTGCCGAAGCCGCCGGCGCCGCGCGACGTGGCCGCGAACGCCTCGACGACGTTCAGCTCGACCTGCACCACCGGCACGACGACGAGCTGCGCGACGCGATCGAGCGGCTGCACGACGAAGCGCTCGCGTCCCCGGTTCCACAACGAGACCATCACTTCGCCCTGGTAGTCCGAGTCGATCAGCCCGACGAGGTTGCCGAGAACGATGCCGTTCTTCGCACCGAGCCCGGAGCGCGGCAGCAGCATCGCGCAGTAGCCCGGATCGCCGATGTGGATCGCGATCCCGGTCGGCACGAGCCGGCTGTCGCCCGGCTCGAGCGCGAGCGGCGCCTCGAGGCAGGCGCGCAGATCGAGCCCCGCCGCCCCGGGCGTCGCGTAGCGCGGCAGCATCGCGCCGATGCGCGGATCGAGCACCCGGACGTCGAGCCGCATCAGCGCGCCTGTTGAAGCAACGCAGCGACGTGCGCGACGAGGCGGCGCGCGAGCTCGAGCTTCGGCGCCCGCCCGAGCGGGTGCGCGCCGCGCGCATCGAACAGCGTGATCTCGTTGTCGTCGGCGCCGAGCGCCTGCGGCGCGAGGTTCGCCGCAAGGAGCGGCACCCCTTTCTTGCGCCGCTTGGCCTCGGCGTTCGCCGCGAGGTTTTCGCTCTCGGCGGCGAAGCCGACGCAGAACGGCGCGTTTTTCTGCGCCGTCACCCAGGCGAGGATGTCCGGATTCGGCTCGAGCTCGATCGGGAGGCGGCCGAGCCCTTCGCGCTTGATCTTCGCCTGCGCCGGCTGGCTCGGCCTGAAGTCGGCCACCGCAGCGACGGCGAAAAACACGTCGCAACCCGCGACGTTCTCCTTGACCGCCTCGAACATCTCGCTCGCGGTGCGCACCGGCACGCGCCGCACGCCCCAAGGCGCAGCGAGCGCGACCGGACCGCTCACCAGGGTGACCTCCGCACCCGCCTCGCGCGCCGCGCGCGCGACCGCATAGCCCATCTTGCCCGAGCTGCGGTTGGTGACCACGCGCACCGGGTCGATCGGCTCCTCGGTCGGGCCCGCGGTCACGAGCACGCGCTTGCCCGCGAGCAGCTTCGGCTGGAACGCCGCCTCGATCTCGGCGAGCAGGTCTTCGGGCTCGAGCATGCGGCCCATGCCGGTCTCGCCGCACGCCTGGTCGCCCGCCGCCGGGCCCGCGACGAGCACGCCGTCGGCGCGCAGGCGCTCGACGTTGCGCTGCGTCGCCGGGTTCTCCCACATCTCGACGTTCATCGCGGGCGCGACGAGCAGCGGGCAGCGCCGCGCGAGCACGAGCGCCGAGAGCAGGTCGTCGGCGAGACCGGCCGCCGCCTTCGCGAGGAAGTCGGCGCTCGCCGGCGCGACCGCGATCAGCTCGCGGTCGCGCGAGAGCGCGATATGGCCCATCGCGTCGCGCACGCGCGCGTCCCACAGGTCGGTCCACACCGGCTGGCCGGTGAGCGCCTGCAGCGTCGTCGGCGCGAGAAAGCGCGTGGCGGCGTCGGTCATCGCCGCCCGCACGTCGGCGCCCGCCTTCACCAGCAGGCGGGCGAGCTCGGCGGCCTTGTAGGCGGCGACGCCGCCGGTCAGGCCGAGCAGGATCTTTTTGCCGTGCAGTGTCATCGCGCCCGCGCCGGCGGCGTTATGCGGGTGGCGCGATTCTAAGGCAAGGGTCCCGCGATGGCGATTCCGGACTGGCCGAGCGCCGAGCGGCCGCGCGAGCGACTGGCGGCGCACGGCGCGCAGGCGCTGAGCGACGCGGAGCTGCTCGCGCTTTTTCTGCGCACCGGCGTGCGCGGAAAGAGCGCGGTCGCGCTCGCGCGCGACCTGCTCGCCGCCGCCGGCGGGCTCGCGGGGGTGTTCGCGGGCCTCGCGCGCCTCGGGCGCGTGCCGGGCCTCGGCCCGGCCAAGCGCGCGCAGCTCGCGGCGGTGCTCGAAGTCGCCCGGCGGGTGCTCGCCGCCGAGCTGCGCGCGGGCGCCGCGCTCACCACGCCCGGCGCGGTGCGCGACTATCTGCGCATGCTGCTCGGCGACCGCCCGCACGAAGTCTTCGTCTGCCTGTGGCTCGACGCGCAGCACCGCGTCATCCGTTGCGAGGAGCTGTTCCGCGGCACGCTCACGCAGGCGAGCGTGTATCCGCGCGAGGTCGTGAAAGCGGCGCTCGCGGCGAACGCGGCGGCGGTGATCTTCGCGCACAACCATCCTTCCGGCGTCGCGCAGCCGTCGCGCGCCGACGAGCTGCTCACGCGTTCGCTGAAGGAGGCGCTCGCGCTCGTCGACGTGCGCGTCCTCGACCATTTCATTGTCGCCGGCGGTACGGCGCTTTCGTTCGCCGAGCGCGGATTGCTGTGACAGCGGGGGCTCGCGTATAATGCGCGCCCATTCGTAGGGGTGCGGCATGGCCCGAGTCTGCGAAGTCACCGGCAAGAAACCCATGCGGGGCAACCTCGTCTCGCACGCGAACAACAAGACGACGCGCATCTTCCAGCCCAACCTGCACTACCGCCGGTTCTGGCTGGAGAGCGAGAAGCGCTGGGTGCGGCTGCGCGTGTCCACCGCCGGCCTGCGGCGCATCGACAAGCTCGGCCTGGAGGCGGTGCTCGCCGAAATCAGGGCGAAGCGCCGCGCCGCGTAGACGGAGCCGCCCGATGCGCGAAAAGATCAAGCTCGAATCGACCGCCGGCACCGGTCATTTCTACACCACCACCAAGAACAAGCGCACGACGCCGGAGAAGCTGGAACTGAAGAAGTACGACCCGAAGGCGCGCAAGCACGTGCTCTATCGGGAAACGAAGCTGAAGTAGTCCGGCGCAGGCCGTCGATCAGAAGCCCGCGGCCGCGGGCTTTCTTCCTCTCGCCGGCGCTCAGGCGTAGGAGCGCAGGCGCACCGAGAACGCGACCAGCGGCGCGATGCCGCTCGATTCAGCGCGCTGACACCAGTCCTGCAGCTGGCGCACGAGCTCCGCGCGCGTCGCGCTCGAACGCGCCCAGATCGCGGCCAGCTCCTCGCGCATCGCGACCAGCGTCGCCAGCGCGCGCGAGTTCCTGAGCGCCGCGGCGAGCCGCGCGCGCTCCGCCTCGGAGGCCGCCTGCGCGCGCAGCAGGCAACGCTTGAGCGACTTCAGCATCTGCGCCTCGTGCGGCGACCAGCGCCGCAGGCGCGCCAGCTCCGCGCGGTAGGTCTTGCGGATCGAGCGCGCGTAATGCGCGAGCACGTCGTAGCGGTTGGCGATCACCGCCTGCAGCGTCTTCTCGCTCACCGGCTGCGGCGCCTCGAGCCGCGGCGTCGGTGCGACCTTCTTCACCCGGGCGAGTCCGACGAGCTCGAGCGCGCGAATGTAGAGCCAGCCGAGATCGACCTCGTACCATTTCATCGAGAAGCGCGCCGACGCGGGGTACGCGTGATGGTTGTTGTGCAGCTCCTCGCCGCCGATCAGGATGCCCCACGGCACGATGTTGCGGCTCGCATCCGGCGCCGGCACGTCCCAGTTGCGGTAGCCCCAGTAATGCCCGACGCCGTTGATGACGCCCGCGGCCCAGAAGGGCACCCACACGATCTGGACGAGGAAGATGAGCAGGCCCGGGACGAGCCCGAACAAGGCGACGTCGATCGCGCCCATCAGCGCAAGGCCGAGGAAGGAATGGGGCGCGTACACGTTGCGCTCGAGCCAGTCGTCCGGGGTGCCGTGGCCGAAGCGCTCGAGCGTTTCGCGCTTCGCCGCCTCGTCGCGGTAGAGAAACACCCCGCCCCAGAGCACGCGATGGATGCCGTACACCTGCGGGCTGTGCGGGTCGTCGGCCGTTTCGCAGCGCGCGTGATGCTTGCGGTGCACCGCCGCCCACTGCTTGGTGATCATTCCGGTCGTCAGCCACAGCCAGAAACGGAAGAAGTGCGACGCGATCGGGTGCAGGTCGAGCGCGCGGTGCGCCTGATGCCGGTGCAGGAAGATCGTCACCGCGACGATGGTGACGTGCGTCAGGCCGAGCGCGACGAGCGCATAGGCCCACCAAGGGAGGTCGAAATAGCCGGAAAAGAGCATGGATCCTTTCTTGGTATGTACGGTGCGGCGCCGCCCCGGCCGGGCCGGCACCGGCGCATTTTACGCGAACCGCTTCGCGCGGCAAGCCGCCCTGCCGGCGCGCGCTCGACAAAGCCGCCGCCGACTCAGGCGCCGGCGCCGGCCGGCGGCGATGCAAGGTTCCGTTTCGGAAAAGGAATTTCGACGCCGGCCGCCTTCAGCGCGTCGATCGCGCGCAGCAGCACCGCCGAGCGCACGTTCTGCGTGCCGTTCTCCGGGTCGGCGATCCAGAAGCCGAGTTCGAGTTCGACGCCTGCGTCGCCCAGCCCGACGACGTGCGCCGCAGGCGGCGGATGCGCGAGCACGCGCGGGCAGCCGCGCGCCGCGTCCTCCAGCATGCGCAGCACCGCCGGCAGGTCGCTCCCCCACCCGACCGGCACGCGCGCCGCAAGTCGAACGTTGCGGTCCGAATACGAGTGATTGAGCACCGTGCTCGTCACCAGCGTGTCGTTCGGGATGATCGCTTCGACGCCGCTCAGCGCACGCAGCACGACGTAGCGCGTCGTGATGCCGGTCACCACCCCGTGCTGGCCGTCGGCGGTAATGACGTCGCCCAGCCGGATCGAGCGATCGAGCAGCAGGATGAAGCCGGAAACGTAGTTCGACGCGATCTTCTGCAGCCCGAGCCCCAGGCCGACGCCGAGCGCGCCGCCGAACACCGAAAGCACGGTGAGATCGACGCCGACGAGGGGTAGCGCCACCAGCACCGCGACGAGCAGGAGCAGCGCCCGCCCGAGGCGCGCGAACACGACGCGCAGGCTGCTGTGCAGCGCCTCGGCGCGCATCAGCCGCACCTCGAGCGCCGCCCCAGCCCACAGCGCAAAGAGCAGAGTGAGCGCGACCCAAAACGCGGCGCTCGCGAGCGCCCAGAGAGACACGCGCGCTTTTCCGGCGGGCAGCTCGACCCGGTCGAGCCACTGCACGATGTCGGGCAGCAGTCCGGTCAGGTGCAGCGCGACCAGCGCCCAGACCGTCAGCGCGAGCGAACGCTCGAACGCGTCGAGCGAGCGGCTCGAGGCGAACGCGATGCGCAGCAGGTACACCGCGAAGCGGATACCGGCGAGCGCCGCGAAAAGCGGGATGGCGACCGAGAGCAGATTGACGCTTTGCACGCCCTCGAGCGCGGCGCGCGCGGCCGCGAGCAGCGCGACCGCGATCAGCGGAAACGCGACCCGACGCAGCGCCGCCGCCCCGCGCTGCAGCGCCGGGGCGCTTTCTTCCGGGGCGCGCAACTGCAGCCGGCGCGCGAGCCACCATGCCGCCGCGACGCACGCCGCGACGGCCGCCGCCTGCCAGAGGATCGACGGATCGCGCAGGTCGTTCCACAGATCGCCGAGCAGGCGACCGAACTCGCTCTGGGGCATGGCGCGCGTAGTTTACTTGCGCGCGAATGCCGCGGCGAAAAAGCCGTCGGTGCCGTGCCGGTGCGGCAGCAGTCGCAGGCGCGCGCCGGTGTCGAGCGCGATGCGCTGCGCCGCGAGCAGCTCGCCGCAGTCGAGCGGCGCAAAGCTCGCGCCGGCCTCGGCGAGAAAGGCGTCGACCACCGCGTCGTTTTCCTCGCGCAGCAGGCTGCAGGTCGCGTACACCAGCCGTCCGCCGGGCTTCACCAGCCGCGCTGCCGCGCGCAGCAGGCGCGCCTGTTTCGCCGCCATCTCCGCGATCGCAGCCTCGGTGTGGCGCCACTTGAGGTCGGGATTGCGCCGCAGCGTGCCGAAACCGCTGCACGGCGCATCGACGAGCACCCGATCGAGCTTGCCGGCGAGCCGCTTGAGGCGTACGTCGTTCTCGCCCGCGAGCACCACCGGATGGATGTCCGAGACGCCGGCGCGCGCGGCGCGCGGCGCAAGCTGCGCAAGCCGCCGCGCCGAAACGTCCATCGCGTAGACGCGGCCGGTGCCGCGCATGAGCATCGCGAGCGCGAGCGCCTTGCCGCCGGCGCCGGCGCAGAAATCGGCCACCATCTCGCCGCGCCGCGGCGCGACGAGATAGGCGAGGAGCTGGCTGCCTTCGTCCTGGACCTCGAACGCGCCGGACAGAAAAAGCGGGTGCCGCTGGACCGCCGGGCGGCCCGCGAGCCGAAGCCCGGCGGGCGAATGAGGCGTCGGCGCGGCCGGAAGGCCGAGGCGCGCGAGTGCCTCCTCGCGCGAGATCCGCGCGAGGTTGACGCGCAGATCGAGCGGCGCAGGCTCGAGCAGCGCGCGCGCGAGCGCGGCGGCCTCCGACTCGCCCTGCTCGGCGACGAGGCGGGCCCACAGCCAGTCGGGCAGGTCGTAGCGCTCAGGAGCCGGCAGCGACCGCGCGTCGAACGCGCGCACGCGCGCAAGAAGCGCCGCTTCGCCCGGTTCGAGCGCGCGCTCCAGCGCGCGCTGCGAATACCCGAGGACGCGCGTCGCCGCCGCGAGGACGAGCGCGCGCGGCGCGGCGCTGCCGGCCGCGCGCTCGAGCGAGCGCAGACGCCGCAGCACGGCGTAGACGGCATCGGCGACGAACGACCGCTCCTGCGGGCCGAGCGCGCGGTGCGCGCGAAAAAAGCGAGAAACTACGCGGTCGGCGGGCTCGGCAAAGCGCAGGAGCTCGCCGAGGAGCGCCGCCGCGTGCCCGACGAGCGCCGGCCGCAGCGTCACGGCGCGATGCGCACCGCGACCTGCTCGAGCGTCGTGCCGTCGGCCTCGCTGATGCGCAGCCGCACCGGCACGTTGCCTCGATCGGCGGCGAGCCAGACCTGCACGCGTCGGCCGTCGCCGTCGCGCACCAGCCGCAACGCGTCGAATTCGCCCGCCGGCGTCTTCACCCGCTCGCGCCCGGCGGGCGCGTACAGGTGCTCGTGGCTGCCCTTGCCGTCGACCACCGTCACCCGCACCGGCGCAGCCGGCGGATGGAACGCGAAATGCCACAGCACGCTCAGCCGGTCCTGGCTGCGCGCGGCGACGCGCACGCGCATCGTCGCGCGGCCCGGTCGTTCTTCCTCGAATTCCTCCGGGCGCAGGCCCTCGGCGCCGATCGCGCCGCGGCTGCGCCGCGTCGCCTCGCCGCGCAACGCGTGGAGCCCTCTGCCCTTCCAGGTCTCGGTGAGGCGGTAGCTGCGGCCGTCGTGCTCGAGCCGGTCGCGCACCTCGGCGACGACCGCCCCGTCGCGCTGCAGCTCGTAGGCGATCTCGACGCGCGGCGGCGGCGCCGCCTGCGCGCCGAGCGCCGCGCTAAGCGCCGCCAGCGAAATAAGCCTGCGCATCGCCTCCCCGCACCCGCACGACGCCGTCGGCGACCTCGAGCCTGTCCTCGAGGAACCAGCGCACCGCGAGCGGATAGATGCGGTGCTCCTCGCGCAGCACGCGCGCCGCGAGCGTCTCCTCCGTGTCGTCGGGGCGCACCGCCACCGCGGCCTGCACGACGATCGGGCCGCGGTCGAGTTCCGCGGTGACGAAGTGCACGGTGCAGCCGTGGACCTTGACGCCGGCCGCGAGCGCGCGGCGGTGCGTGTCGAGCCCGGGAAACGCCGGCAGCAGCGACGGATGGATGTTCATCAGCCGCCCGGCGTAGCGCGCGACGAACCCGGCGGTGAGCACGCGCATGAAGCCGGCGAGCGCGACGAGCCGCGGCGCGTATTCGTCCACCGCGCGCGCGAGCGCCGCTTCGAACGCCTCGCGCGTCGCGAAGGCGCGGTGCGCGACGACGCGCGCCGGAACGCCGGCCGCGGCGGCGTGCGCGAGCCCCGCCGCCCCGGGCTCGTTGCTGATCGCCGCGCGCACCGGAAGGCCGGCCTCGATGAGCGCCCGCAGATTGCTGCCCCGGCCGGAAATGAGCACCACGACCGACATCGCGCGCCGCAGTGTAGCAGCCGGCCGAGATCAGCGCGGCGCGAGCACCCAGAGGTGGACCCAGTGCTCCATGCCGCCCGAGTCGACGCGTACGCTCGCGGCGGGCTTCCAGTCGCCGATGCCGTACTGGTGCGAGACGATGCGCGCACCCGGCTGCAGCTCGGCGCGCAGCTTCGGCGCAAGCCGCGCGTTCAGCTCGGGGAGCAGATACAGCGCGACGACGGTCGCCTCGGCGAGATCGGTCCGGAAGAGATCCTGCACCGCGAAGCGCACGCGGTGTTCGACGCCGGCGCGGCGCGCCGCCGCGCGCGCCTCCTCGATCCGGCGCGGATCGAGATCGACGCCGACGCCGCGCGCGCCGAACTCGCGCGCCGCGGTGACGACGATGCGCCCGTCGCCGCAGCCAAGGTCGTAGACCACGTCGGCAGGTCCGACGCGCGCGAGCGCGAGCATCGCGCGCACGACCTCGTACGGCGTGGACACGTACGGCGCATCCAGCCGCAATCCCGGCGTCGAGCAGCCGGCCGCGGCGAGCGCCGCGAGGAACGCGCGCCGTTTCACGCCGTCGGCCCGAGCATGTCCTCGGCGCGCACCCAGCGGTCGAAGTCGGCCGCGCTCACGTAGCCGAGCGCAAGGGCCGCCTCGCGCAGCGTCGTGCCCTCCCGGTGCGCCTTCTTCGCGATCTCGGCAGCGCGGTCGTAGCCGATGCGCGGCGCGAGCGCCGTCACCAGCATCAGCGAGCGCTCGAGCAGCTCGCGGATGCGCGCGCGGTTGGCGGCGATGCCGCGCGCGCAGTGCTCTTCGAAGCTCGTCATCGCGTCGGCGAGCAGCCGGGCGCTCGCGAGAAAATCGTGGATGAGCAGCGGCTTGTAGACGTTCAGTTCGAGGTGCCCGGACGCCGCGCCGATCGCGACCGCGACGTCGTTGCCGATCACCTGGGCGCACACCATCGCGAGCGCCTCGGCCTGCGTCGGATTGACCTTGCCGGGCATGATCGAGCTGCCCGGCTCGTTCTCCGGGATCGCGATCTCGGCAAGCCCCGCGCGCGGGCCGGAGGCGAGCAGGCGCACGTCGTTCGCGAGCTTGGCGAGCGCAGCGGCGAGCGTTCTGAGCGCCCCGTGCGCGACGAGGAGCGGCTCGTGGCCGGCCAGCGCGGCGAACTTGTTCGCCGCCGGCACGAACGGCAGGCCGGTCGCGCGCGCGAGCGCTTCGGCGACCAGCGAGGCGAAGCGCGGGTGCGTGTTCAGCCCCGTGCCGACCGCGGTGCCGCCGATCGCGAGCTCGTAGAGCGCGGGCAGCGCGGCCTGCAGCGCGCGCCGCGCGTGCGCGAGCTGCGCGACGTAGCCCGAGAATTCCTGCCCGAGCGTGAGCGGTGTGGCGTCCTGCAGGTGCGTGCGGCCGATCTTGATGATGTCGGCGAACTCGGCGCGTTTTGCATCGAGCGTCGCCGCGAGCCGATCGAGCGCCGGCAGCACCTCGCGCACGAGCGCCTGCGCGGCGGCGACGTGCATCGCGGTCGGGAACACGTCGTTCGACGATTGGCCGAGGTTGACGTGGTCGTTCGGGTGCACGAGCCGCCCCTCGCCGCGCGGGCCGCCGAGGAGTTCCGAGGCGCGGTTCGCGAGCACCTCGTTGACGTTCATGTTGCTTTGCGTGCCCGAGCCGGTCTGCCAGACGACGAGCGGAAACTCCTCGTCGTGCAGGCCGGCGAGCACTTCGTCGGCGGCGCGCGCGATCGCCTCGGCGCGCTCGGCGTCGAGCCGCCCGAGCGCGGCGTTCGCGCGCGCCGCTTCGCGCTTGACGAGCGCGAGCGCGTGGATCACCGCGCGCGGCATGCGCTCGCCGCCGATGCGGAAAAACCGCCGGCTGCGCTCGGTCTGCGCGCCCCAGAGCCGCTCGGCCGGCACCTCGATCGGGCCGACGCTGTCGCGTTCGATCCGCGTCGTCATGCGCCCTCAAGTCTAGCGCCCGCGCGCGCCTGGGCGCGCGGGCTACGGCGCGGTCAAGGCAGATCGAAGAGCAGGACCTCGGCTGCCGCGCCGCGCTCGAGCACGACCGCGTCCTCGCGGACCGCCTTCAGCGCGTCGCCCGTCTCCAGGCGCTCGCCGCTCGCGAGGACCGCGCCGCGCGCAACATGCACGTAGACGCGCCGTCCGGGCGCGATGCGGTGCACGAGCCGCTCGGCCCCGTCGAGCAGCGTCGCGTACACCCGCGCATCCTGGTGGATGCGCACCGAGCCCTCGGCGCCGTCGGGCGAGGCGATCAGGCACAGCCGCCCGCGCTTTGCGTCGGCGTCGAAGCGCCGCTGTTCGTACGAAGGGTCGAGGCCGCGCACCGCCGGCTCGATCCAGATCTGCAGGAAGTGCGTCGTCGCCGACGGATCGCCGTTGTACTCGCTGTGCTCGATGCCGCGCCCGGCGCTCATGCGCTGCACGTCGCCGGAAACGATGACCGAACCGTTGCCGAGCGAGTCGCGGTGCGCGAGCGCGCCGGCGAGCACGTAGCTCAAGATTTCCATGTCGCGGTGCCGGTGCGGCGCGAAACCGGCTCCCGGCGCGATGCGGTCCTCGTTGATCACGCGCAGCGGGCCGAAGCCGGTGTGGCGCGGGTCCCAGTAGTCCGCGAACGAAAAGCTGTGGAAGGTCTTCAGCCAGCCGTGGTCGGCGTAGCCGCGCTCGGCGCCGCGGCGCAGCTCGATCACGCGTCGGCCTCCCGGCGCGCCGCGATCTCGGTGTGCACCTTCGCCGTGTCGAGCGCCTTCGCCTCGGCGACCAGCTGCTCGAGCGCCTGCGCGGGAAGCGCGCCCATCTGCTGGAAAAGGATCACGTTCACGCGAAACAGCATCGCGGTCGGGACCGAGCGGATATCGAACGCCGCCGCGAGTTCCTGCTGCTCGTCGGCGTTCACCTACGCGAACGCGAGCTCGGGACGCGCTTCCGAGGCGCGCTCGAGCGCCGGCGCAAAGCCACGGCACGAGCCGCACCACGGCGCCCAGAAGTCGACGATCGCGATCGGATGGTCGGTCACGGTGCGCTCGAAGTCATCGAGCGTCAGTTCCAGCGTCGCCATGGGGTCCTTTCATCGGAGGGTGAATTTTGCAGTTTATCTCGCTCTGGCGCATGCCGCCCGAGCGCGCGCGCCCGTCCGTCGGCCGGCTCGCGCGCTCGCCGACCGGACCGCTTCACTTCGGATCGCTGGTCGCCGCGGCCGCGAGCTGGCTCGATGCGCGCGCGGCCGGCGGCCGATCGTTGGCGAGGATCGATGACGTCGACGGCGCAGGCGGCCGGGCGCCGCCGATACGATCCTGCGCGAGCTGCAAGCGCTCCGGTTCGCGAGGGACAGCGAGGTCGTGCGCCAAGGCGAGCTGCTCGAGTGGGCGCGGAGCGCCTGCTACCCGCAAGCGATTCCCCGGGCGCCGGCGCTCAGCGCGACCGCTGCGGCGCGATGACCGTCGCGAGCGAGCCCAGTACGAGCGCGAGCGCGCCGAATTCGGCGAACCCCGGCCGCTCGCCGAGCAGGAGCGCGCCGCCGAAGACGCCGACGACCGGCACCATCAGCATGCTGAGCGAAAACACCGTCACCGACACCGAGGTCGCGAGCCTGATCCACGCCCAGTGCGCCCAACCGAACGCGAAAAACACGTTGTAGGCGAGGCCGAGCCAGGCGTTCGTTCCGACGTCCAGAAGATGGGCCGGGTCCTCGAACGCGAGCGCCGCGAGGTAGATCGGAATGCCGCCCGCGAACATCAGCCACGCGGTGTAGGCGGCGACCGGCGCGCGGACCGGGAATCGCTTCTGCAGCACGGTGCCGATCGCCCACGTGCAGGCCGCCCCGAGCACGAGCAGCGCGCCGACCGGGGCGCCTTTGAGCCGCGCGAACTCCTCCCCGAGAAGGAGCGCAATCGCCGCCATGCCGAGCGCGAGGCCGAGGAGCTTACGCGCGGTGATCCGCTCCCCGAGAACCCACACCGAGAGCGGAATCGCCCACGCGGGCATCGTGTAGGCGAGGATCGCCGCGCGTCCGGACGGGATCTGGGCGAGTCCGAAGACGACGAGCACGTTCCAGCAGGTGATGGTGAAAAAGGCGTTGAGCGCGAGGCGCCGCCATTCGCTGCGCGGAATCCCGACCGGCTGACCGGTCGCGCGCAGGTACGCGAATAGCAGACCCGAGCCGGCCGCAAGGCAAAACGTCCGGAACGTGAACGGTTGCACCTCGGCGATCGTCACCTTCATCGCCGGCCAGTTGAATCCCCAGACGAGCGTGATGCCGGCGAGCACCCACCAGAGCGATCGCGGAAGGTGCTCCGGGTCTGTGCGCGCGGCGTTCATCGGGAAGCGGCCTTCTATCGGCAGCCGCGGTCGCGGTCAACCCGGTTTTCGGGCCGCAAGGGCGGCTGCATGCGAGCGGTGCGCGCGTCCGGCCGCCTGCGCGCGACACTCAAAGAGATTTGCGCGATACGTCAATGGCTTATGCTGCGTCGCACAAACATCTTGACTTTCAAAGACATGAGAACTATATTGGCGTTGCTGCGCTGCACAACAGCCGATGCCACAACCCCGACACGAAGGAGACTGATATGTACGTCACACCCGAGCAGATCCAAGCGGCCGGAAAGGCCAACATCGAGGCCATGCTTTCGATCGCGAGCACGCAATTTGCCGCGCTCGAGAAGCTAGCGAACCTCAACGCGAGCGCGATCAAATCGGCGTTCGAAGATAGTGTCGCCAACATCCGTGCGCTCGCGAACGCGAAGGACGTGCAGGAACTGATCAACCTGCAAAGCACCTTCGCGCAACCGGCGATCGAGAAGGCGGTCGCGTATTCGAAGAGCGTCTACGAGCTCGCGACCGAAACGTCGAACGAGCTGTCGAAGCTCGCCGAGCGGCGTATCGCCGAATGGAACGAGAGCTTCGTTTCGTTCCTCGACAAGGCGGCGAAGAACGCGCCCGCGGGCTCGGACGTCGCGGTGACCGCGGTGAAGCAGATGATCGCTGCCGCGAACACCGCGTACGACAACTTCGCGAAGGTCGCCAAGCAGGCGACCGAGATCGCGGAAGCGAACGTCGCCGCCGCGACCGAAACGGTGAAAGGGTTCGCCAAGGCAAAAAAGGCCGCGTAAGCGTCGCACCGGGCCGCACGGCCCGGTCCGGCGCGAAGCGCAGTCCGTCGCCGAGACGGATCACCCCCCGGAAGAGATAGCGCGAGAGCCCCGCCCAGCGCGGGGCTTTTTTTCGCGCCGTCAACGCCCCGAGGAAGAAAAGGTCCCGCCGAGCGCGCGCACGCCGCGGCGGATGTCCTCCATCGCCCGCGCGATGTCGCCCGGCGCGCCGCGCACCCCCAGCTCGATGTGGCGGCGCGCGCCGTCCTCGCCCATGCTCGGCAGGCTGAAGGACTTGACGCCGGGATACTTCGCGTTCACTTCCTCCATGAGCGGCGCGATCGCCGATTCGGGCAGCCCGTAGACGAAGATCGAGTCGTCGGCCCAGCGTTCGCGGTCGACGAGGTGCCGGTACCTGGTGTCGAGCACCCACTCGACCATCGGCCAGGCCATCTGCGGAAAACCGGGCACGAACCAGTGCTCGCGCACCGTGAAGCCCGGGATGCGGTTGAACGGGTTCGGCACGATCTCGGCGCCGGCGGGAAATTCGCCCAGCTTCAGCCGCTGGGGCGTCGTGTCGGCGCCGAAACGGGCGCGGATCTCGCGCTCGGCCTCCGGGTGCAGCACGAGCGGCACGCCGAGCGCCGCCGCGGCCGCCTGGCGCGTATGGTCGTCGGGGGTGGCGCCGATACCGCCGAAGCTGAAGACGACGTCGCCGGAAGCGAAGCTCGCGGCGAACGCCGCCGCAAGGCGCGCTCGATCGTCGCCGAGGTACTGGCACCAGGCGAGCCGCAGGCCGCGCTTCGCGAGCGCTCTCGCGAGGAACGCGAGATGACGGTCCTCGCGCTTGCCGACGAGTATTTCGTCGCCGATCACGTAGGCGCCGAACGCCATACGGCCATTCTAGCGGGCCGGTACCGCCGCAGGCGCGCCAGGGGATTGAAAAACGGCCGCGCGGCGACCATGTTGCGCGAAAGCGCCGTCCGCGCGCCCGCCATCGCCGGCATGCGACAATAGCTTTCGCCGATGACGCTCACCGAGCTGAAGTACGTCGTCGCGGTCGCCGAGGAACGGCACTTCGGCCGCGCCGCCGAGCGCTGCTTCGTCAGCCAGCCGAGCCTTTCGGCGGCGGTGAAGAACCTCGAGGAGGAGCTCGGCGTGCGGCTCTTCGAGCGCGGCAAGCGCGGCGTGCTGCTCACGGAAGCGGGCGAGCGCATCATCGCGCAGGCCCGCCGCGCGCTCGAAGAGGCCGAACGCGTCAAGCTCGTCGCGCGCCAGGGACGCGACCCGCTCAAAGGCACGCTGCGGCTCGGTATTATCCACACCGTCGCGCCGTATCTGCTTCCCGACCTGGTGGCGGCGCTGCGGCGCGCAGCGCCCGAGATGCCGCTCGATGTCGAGGAAAACGTCACCGCGACGCTCGACCGGATGCTGCGCGCCGGCGACCTCGACGCGGTGATCCTCGCGCTGCCCTACGAGGCGCCGGACATCGAGGTGGCGCCGCTTTACGAGGAAACGTTCCAGGTCGTCGCGCCGGCGAAGCACCCGCTCGCGCGCCGGCGCGCGATCGCGGTCGAAGAGCTCGATGCGGGCGAGCTGCTCTTGCTTCCGGTCGGGCACTGCTTCCGCGACCAGGTGCTCGACGCGTGCACCGAGTTCTCGCGGCCGCCGGAGCCCGGCCGGCAAGGCAACTCGCTCGAGACCCTGCGCAGCATGGTCGCCTCCGGGCTCGGCGTCACCGTCCTTCCCGCGACCGCGCTCACGCCGCGGCACGCGAACCCGCTCGTCAAGGCGATCCCATTCACCGACCCGCAGCCCGCACGCCGCATCGCGCTCGCCTGGCGCCGCGGCTTCTACCGCGCGCGCGCCCTCGAGCGCGTCGCGGAGGAGATCCGCGGCCTCGCGCTACCGGTCACGCCGCTTCGCTGACGCCTACGCGCGAACGACCGCGCCGCCGATCGGCGCGCGGCGCAGCGCTTCGAGCGCGCCGAGGAGGTAGTGCGCGAACGCAAGGCCGACGACCACCGGCGCGAGCAGCCCGACGACCGGCACGTAGGCAAGCAGCGCGAGCACGAAGCCGAGCGCGTAGAGCCGGCCGCGGTGCGCGCGAAAGAGCGCGCGCATCTCCGCGCGGTCGGCGTGCTCGGCGAGCGCATCGAACCGGAGGATGCGCTGGTTTCCCCAGGCGAGGATCGCGACCGGGATCAGAGGCCAGAGCGGCGGAAACACCCAGAGCGGCAGCGACAGCGCGCCGAGCGCGAGCATGCCCGCCAGCGCGACGACGCTGTTCGCGAGGCTCGCGGCGGCGTTGGCGCCGCCGCGGCGCGCGAGCGCCGGATAGCGCGTCGCGGCCACATGCGCGACGATCGCCGGCATGCCGAAAGCGCCCAGGACGACGAGCGCGGTGAGCACGACGATCGGAACGAAAAGCAGAGCGAGCGCCGCGTGCGCGAGAAAGAGCGCGATGTCGGTGTAACCGAGCGCAAACGACAGGACCGAGGTCTCGATCCACCCGCGGATCGTCTCGGCAAGGCGCGAGCGCAAGCCGCACCCAGAAGAAAAGCGCGACCGTGCCCCAGAGCGCGAGCGCCGCGAGCATCGGCCAGAGCATCAGCCAGAGCATGCGCGGGTGAAAGGCGTGCACGAGCGCGTAGGCGAGCGAGCGCGAAAGCGTGCTCATCGGGCGATACTCTGCCACAGGCGCGCGAGGCGCTTCGCCGACACCGGCACCGGCGTCTTCAGCTCCTCGGCAAAGAGCGAGACGCGCAGCTCCTCGAGCAGCCAGCCGAACTGCTCGAGCGCGGGCGGAAGCGCCCCGTTCCGGGCGCATGCCGCCACTTCCCGCCGCCACGCGTGCTCGAGCGGCGCGAGCTCGGCCGCGCGCGCCGCATCGCGCGCCGGGTTCTCGCGCAGTCTTTCCAGCCGGCGCCGCGCGGCCTTGAGGTAGCGCGGCAGATGCTGTAGCCGCTCCCACGGCAGCCGCGCGAGAAAGCCGGGGGCAAGCAGCCGCGCGAGCTGCCCGCGCACGTCGGCCGCCGCCTGCGGAAACGCCTTCTGCGCCGCGGCGAGCCGTTCTTCTAGCGCCGCGCGCTCGGCGAGGATCGCGGCGACGTGCCGCTCGAGTTCCTGCGCGATCAGCGCAAGCCGGCTGCGTCCCTCGGCGAGGCGGCGCGCGAATTCCGCTTGTGTCCTCGGTACCCCGTCGGCGAGAAAGGCACGGACGAGCGCCGCGGTGAGCAGATCCTGCGCGAGCGGGGCGAGCGTGCGGTCGCGCGCGAGCCCCTTTTCGAGTTCGCGCAGGCGCTCGCGGAGCGCGATCCTGAAGAGCCGCAGCACGCCCGCGCGGTGCGTCTCGCGCGCGCGCTCGGGCGATTCGAACACGCGCACCGCGACCGCGTCGCCCTCGTCGGCGAGCGCCGGATAGCCGGCGAGCGTGCGCCCGTCGCGCGAAAACTCGACGCGCTCGGGCAGATCGCCGAAGGTCCAGGCGGTGTGGCGCGCCTCGCCCGCCGCGCCGATCTCGGTCTCGAGCGCCGATTGCGCCTGCGGCGCGAGCGCGCGCTTGAGCGCCGCGAGATCGCGCCCCATGCCGAGCTGGCGGCCGTCGGCCTCTACCACGCGGAAGTTCATGCGCAGGTGCGCCGGCAACGCCTCCGGCCGCAGGCCGTCGGCCGGGACCTCGACCTGATAGCGCTCGCGGATGTAGCGCGCGAGCGCTTCGGCGAGCGGGGTATCGGAGGGCGATACCGCGGCAACGAACGCGTCGGCGAACGCCGCAAGCGGCCCGAGCCGCTGGCGGATCCGCGGCGGCAGCCCTTTCGCGAGCGCCTGCACCTTTTCCCGGAGCATGCCGGGCACCAGCCACTCGCAGCGCGCCGCCGGCACCTGGTTGAGCAGCGCAACCGGCACCGTCATCGTCACGCCGTCGCGCGGCGCGCCCGGGTCGAAGCGGTATTCGAGCGGGTAGCGGTTCGGGCCGAAGACGAGCTCCGGCGGAAAGTTCGCGGCGGTGATCCCGGCCGCCTCGTGACGCATCAGCTCCTCGCGCCGCAGAAACAGGAGCTTCGGCTGCGCCCGCTCGGCCTCCTTGCGCCACTTCTCGAAATCGGCCCCGTTCGGTGACGCCTTCGGGGATCCGGGCGTCGTAGAACGCGAAGATCAGCTCCTCATCCACCAGGATGTCGGGCCGTCGCGCCTTGTGCTCGAGGCGCTCGATCTCCGCGACGAGCCTTCGGTTGTGGGCGAAAACGGCGCGCGGGTGTCGTATTCGCCCGCGACCAGCGCTGCGCGGATGAAGATCTCGCGGGCCGTCTTCGGATCGCGCGGGCCGTAGTGGACGCGGCGATCGGCGTACACCGGAAGGCCGTAGAGCGTGCCGCGCTCGAACGCGACGACTTGCGCCCGCGCGCGGTCCCAGTGCGGCCGCTCGAGCGTGCGCTTCAGAACGTGCGCGCCGATCTCCTCGATCCACCTCGGGTCCACGGAGGCGACGGTGCGGGCGTAGAGCCGCGTCGTTTCCACCAGCTCCGCCGCGACGATCCATTTGCCGGGCTTGCGGGTGCCCGAGCCCGGGTGCACGCGAAACCGGATCCCGCGCGCACCGACGTAATCGCCCTCGGCTTCGTCCTTCATGCCGACGTTGCCGAGCAGGCCCGCAAGGAGCGCGCGGTGGATCGCGCGGTAGCCCTCGGGCTTTTCCGGATTCGCGTGCGATTCGCGCCAGCCCATCTCGCGCGCGGCCTCGGCGAGCTGGCGCTCCACATCGCGCCATTCGCGCATGCGGGGGTACGAGAGGAAATTCTCGCGGCATTCGCGCCGGGACGGGCCGTCGGGAAACGCCCTGCGCAGCTTGAGGAACGCGAGGAAATCGGAGCGCTCGTCGGCGAAGCGCGCGTGGCGCTCGTCGGCCGCGGCGGCGGCCTCGAGCGGCCGCTCGCGCGGATCCTCGACCGAGAGCGCCGCGGCGATCGCGAGCATCTCGGAAAGACACCCTTCGTCGCGCGCGGCCACCAGCATGCGGCCGATCCTCGGATCGAGCGGCAGCCGCGCGAGCTCCCGGCCGAGCGGCGTGAGCGCGTTCTGCTCGTCCACGGCGCCGAGTTCGGCAAGGAGCGCGTAGCCGTCCGCGATCGCGCGCGGCGCGGGCGGATCGGGAAATGGAAATTCCTCGATCCGGCCCAGCCCGAGCGCGAGCGAGCGCAGGATCACCCCCGCGAGCGACGAGCGAAGCAGCTCCGGGTCGGTGAACGGCGGGCGCCTCGCGTAATCGTCCTCGGAATACAGGCGAAAGCAGACGCCGTCGGCGATGCGCCCGCAGCGGCCGGCGCGCTGCGCGGCCGAAGCCTGCGAAATGGGCTCGACGCGCAGCTGCTCGACCTTGTTGCGGTAGCTGTAGCGCTTCACGCGCGCAAGGCCCGTGTCCACCACGTAGCGGATGCGCGGCACGGTGAGCGAGGTCTCGGCGACGTTGGTCGCAAGGACGATGCGCCGCAGCGCCCCGGGCCGGAAGACGCGATCCTGCTCGGCGGAAGAAAGCCGGCTGTAGAGCGGCAGGATCTCCACGTCTCGCAAGCGCCTTCTCCGGATCGCATCGGCCGCCTCGCGGATCTCGCGCTCGCCGGGCAGAAAGACGAGGACATCGCCGGGCCCCGCGCGGCAGGCCTCCTCCACCGCGCCGGCGAGCGCATCCTCCTCTTCCTCGCGCGTCGTGTCTTCGGCGTCTCCTGCCACCTCGCGCCAGCGGATCTCGACCGGGTAGAGGCGCCCCGAGACCTCGATCACCGGCGCAGGGCGGCCGTCGAACGCGAAATGCCGCGCGAACTTCTCGGCGTCGAGCGTGGCCGAGGCGACGACGAGCCGCAGTTCCGGCCGCGCCGGGAGCAGCCGCTTGAGGTAGCCGAGCAGAAAATCGATGTTGAGGCTGCGCTCGTGCGCCTCGTCGAGGACGATCGTGTCGTAGGCGCGAAGCTCGCGGTCGCCCTGCGTCTCGGCAAGGAGCATCCCGTCGGTCATCAGCTTGACGACGGTCTGCGGCGAGACCCGGTCGGAAAAGCGCACCTTGTAGCCGACGGCGGTACCGAGCGGAACGCCGAGTTCTTCGGCGATCCTCGCGGCCACCGCGCGCGCCGCGATGCGCCGCGGCTGCGTGCAGCCGATCATGCCGGCGCGGCCGCGGCCGGCCGCGAGCAGGATCTTCGGGATCTGCGTACTTTTTCCCGACCCCGTCTCGCCGCAGACGATCACCGCCGGGTGCTCCGCGACCGCGCGCGCGATCTCCTCGCGCTTCGCGACGATCGGAAGCGCCGGGTCGAACTCGAGCCGCAGGTTCATGCGCGCGCGCAGGCGCTAGCCCGGATATTTCATGAGCTGAGGTCGGCGGATTCCGGATTTGTGCGTTGAGTCAGTTGGTTAATGCTGATTTCAACGTGGAGTCCGCCGATGCCAGATTGTACGGCGAAGCGAATCGCGTTTGAGCGCCTTGCTCGTCGCCGTGTCGAGGTAGATTTCGACGGCGGCGATGTCTCCAGCGACGGTGGCTTGCTGCTGCTGCGCAGGCTTGAGCATCGCCTGGGGCTGCTCGATGCGGTGGCGGGAGTGCTTGCCGATGCGCGCGACCCGCAACGGATCGAGCACACGCTCAAGGACATGCTGCGCCAGCGCGTCTTTGGGCTGGTTCAGGGCTACGAGGACCTGAACGATCACGCAAGGCTCAGGAACGACGTGCTGATGCAGACCGCGTGCGAGCGCGATAGGCCCTTGGCATCGGCTCCGACGCTATGTCGCCTTGAGAACCGCGCCAGCCGTGCGGCGGCCTGGGCGATTCACGAAGTGATCATCGAGAAGTTCATCGCCAGCTTCAAGACACCGCCCCGGGAGCTGGTGCTGGACTTCGATGCGACCGACGATCCCCTGTACGGCCGGCAGGAGGGCCGATTCTTTCACGGCTACTACGACCGCTACTGTTACCTGCCGCTCTATGTCTTCTGTGGCGAGCGGCTGCTGGTGGCTTATCTTCGGCCCTCCAACATTGATGAGTCGCGCCATGCCGGGGCGGTGTTGAAGCTGCTGGTTGCGCGGCTGCGCCAGGCCTGGCCCGAGGTGAGAATCCTCCTTCGGGCCGATTCGGGCTTTTGCCGCCGCCGGATCCTTGCCTGGTGCGAGCGAAACGGCGTTGGCTACGTCGTCGGACTGGCGAAGAACAGGCGCCTGAACCGAATGACCGAGGTGCAGCGCGAGCGCCTGGCGCGTCAGTTCGCACAGAGCCAGGCGAAGCAACGCGAATTCGCCGAGCTGCGCTACGCGGCCCGCACCTGGAAGACCGAGCGGCGGGTCATCGCGCGCCTTGAGCACATGGACAAGGGGGACAACCCCCGCTACCTCGTCACCAATCTCCAAGGGGATGCGAGATCGGTGTACGAGGACCTTTACTGCGCCCGGGGCGAGATGGAAAACCGCATCAAGGAGGCGCAGCTTGGGCTCTTTGCCGATCGCACCAGCTGCCAGCGGCTCCTGGCCAACCAGTTCCGGCTGCTGCTCTCGGCCCTTGCCTACATCCTCACCGAGCGGCTGCGCGCGCTTGCGCTTGCCGGCACCGAGTTCGCGCGGCTTCAGGCGAGCACCTTACGCGCCAAGCTGCTCAAGATCGGTGCCGTGATCCTGCGCAATACCCGTCGCGTGCGGGTCATGCTCAGCTCCGCCTTCCCCTATCAGGCCGTCTATCTGGCCGCCGCCCGAGCGCTCGACTCCTCCTGATCCCGCCCCCAGTGCTGTCCCCGGCACGCTGACAAACAACGGGGGTAAGGGGGCGCTTTGCCCAAATTCGGCAAAACCGCCCCGCAACAGACTTCGCCCGCCGCTCCAACTGCAAAAATCGCTCGCTAACGGCACTCCGCTCGCCCGAGCGCAATGCTTATGAAAAATGCGGGCTAGGCGCCGGCCCCGCGCGGGCGCTACCCCGCCCACGCCCCGCGGATCATCGCAAGGCCGTGCGCGCCGGCTCGCCGCGCTTCGTCGAGGTCCTGGAGCCAGAGCCCGCCGATCGCATAGACCGGGATCGAGGCACCCTGCACGATCTCGGCAAAGCGCGCCCAGCCGAGCGGCGTCGCCTCCGGGTGCGTCGGCGTCTCCTTCACGGGCCCGAGCACGGCGAAGTCCATGCCGAGCGCGATCGCGCGCTCGAGTTCCTTCCGCGTGTGGCAGGAGGCGGCGGCGAGCCCGCCCTGCGGGCGCGAGGCAAGGCGCATCAGTTCCGAGGCGCTGTAGTGCACGCCGTCGGCAATCGCCGGCCCGCCTGCGACGAGCACTCTTGCGCCGTGCCGGTGCGCGAGCGCTACGACTTGGCGCGCGAAACGTTCGCGACCGGGCAGTTGCCGGTCGCGCACCTGAACTAGCCGAAGCCCTGCGGCGAGGCGCCGCTCGAGCGCCGCAAGGCTCGCCTCCACCCCGATGCGCGCGGCATCCGTGATCGCGTATTCGAGCGGAAGCCGAAGTGCCGCGAGCACCGGCGCGTTGGCCGGCAGCATCGGCTCGGGAAGCGGCGCATCGAGCCGGCACCAGGCGAGCGCGTCGTGCTCGCGCGCGCGCGGCTCGCCCGCCCAGGCGACGACGCGATAGAAGTGCAGCCGCACGTGCGCGTGCGCGTACGCGTGCTCGCGCACGATCCACGGATAGGCGCGGCGCACCGCGATGCCGAGCTCTTCGTCGAGCTCGCGCGCAAGCGCCTCGCGCGGGCGCTCGCCCGCGTGCACCTTGCCGCCCGGGAATTCCCACCAGCCGGCGTACACCTTGCCCGAGGGGCGGCGCGCGAGCAGAAAACCGCCGTCCGCGCGCTCGATGACCGCCGCGGCGACCTCGACGGGCACTATCTCTTCGCGCGCCGCGCCGCGCCGGGCTCGCCGCCCCGGCGGCCCGCCCAGTCGCGGGCGAACTGCCAGGCGACGCGGCCGCTTCGCGAGCCGCGCGCGAGCGACCACTGCAGCGCCTCCTCGCGCGCGGCCTCGATCTCGCGCGCCGAGCAGCCGAACACCTTCAGCCAGTGGGCGACGATCGCAAGATACTCGTCCTGATCGAACGGATAGAACGAGACCCACAGCCCGAAGCGTTCCGAGAGCGAGATCTTCTCCTCGACCGTCTCGCCGGGATGGATCTCCTCGCCGACGTATTTCGCCTCGAGGTTCTCGGCCATGTACTCCGGCATCAGGTGACGGCGGTTCGAGGTGGCGTAGATCAGCATGTTTTCCGAGGTGGTCGCGATCGAGCCGTCGAGCGCGACCTTCAGCGCGATGTAGCCCTCCTCCGCGCCGTGGAAGCTGAGGTCGTCGCAGAAGACGATGAAGCGCTCCGGGCGCCCGGCGAGCACGTCGGTGATCGCGGGTAGATCCACGAGGTCGTTTTTCTCCACCTCGACGAGCCGCAGTCCCTGCCGGTGGTACTTGTTGAGCAGGCCCTTGACGATCGAGGACTTGCCGGTGCCGCGCGCGCCGGTGAGGAGCACGTTGTTCGCCGGCCGCCCTTCGAGGAACTGGCGCGTGTTCTGCTCGACGCGCGCGATCTGCGCGTCGATGCCGTGCAGGTCGGCGAGCCGGATGCGGTGCACGTGCTTGACCGGCTGCAGCCAGCCGCGTCCGGCAGGCCCCGCGGCGCGGCGCCAGCGGAACGCGACGCTCGCGCTCCAGTCGGTCTCGGGCGCAGGCGGCGGCAGCAGCTGCTCGAGGCGCGCGAGCAGGCGGTCGAGATCGCGGCTCATGTGCGGTACTCGGCGTTGATTTTCACGTAGTCGTAGGAGAGGTCGCAGGTCCAGACGACGGCCTCGGCGCGGCCGCGGTTGAGCACCACGCGCACGGTGAACTCGGGCTTTCGCATGACCGCGACGCCCTGCGCTTCGCGGTAGTCCGGATGGCGCGCGCCGCCGCGCGCGACCGGCACCTCGTCGAGGTACAGATCGACGCGCGCGGCATCGAGCCCGGCGACGCCCGCGCGGCCGACGGCGGCGAGGATGCGTCCGAGGTTCGGGTCGGAGGCGAAGAACGCGGTCTTGACGAGCGGCGAGTGCGCGATCGCGTAGGCGATCCGGCGGCACTCGGATTCGTTCGCGCCCTTTTCCACACGCACGGTGACGAACTTCGTCGCCCCTTCGGCGTCGCGCACGATCGCCTGCGCGAGCCGCTGTGCGACCTCGGTGAGCGCGCCGGCGAGCGCGGCGCGGTCCGCGGCCGTGCGCACCGCCGGGCCGCGCCCGGTCGCGATCGCGACGAACGCGTCGTTCGTCGAGGTGTCGCCGTCCACGGTGATCGCGTTGAAGGAACGTGCCGCGGCCGCGCGCACGAGGCGCGCGAGCGCGCCGCGCCCGAGGGCGGCGTCGGTCGCGACGAAGGCGAGCATGGTGGCCATGTCCGGGCGGATCATGCCGGCGCCCTTCGCGATGCCGGTCACGGTGGCCGTGCCCGCATCGAGCGGCACCGTGCGCGAGACCGCCTTCGGCACAGTGTCGGTCGTCATGATCGCTTCGGCCGCCGCCGCCCAGTTGTCCGCCTTGAGGTCGGCGACCGCCTCGGGCAGCGCGGCGACGATCCGCTCGGCGGGCAGCGGCTCCATGATGACGCCGGTCGAAAACGGCAGCACCTCGCGCGCGCGGCAGCCGAGGAGGCGCGCCGCCGCCGCGCACACCGCCGCGGCGCGCCGCAGACCGTCGGCGCCCGTGCCGGCGTTCGCGCAGCCGGTGTTCACCACGAGCCCGCGCGGCTTGTTGCGCAGATGGCGCCGCGCGAGTACCACCGGCGCGGCGCAGAAGCGGTTGCGCGTGAACACGCCCGCCACCGCCGCTCCCGGCGCAAGGCGTACGAGCAGCAGGTCGCGCCGCCCGGGTTTGCGGATGCCCGCCCGCGCGGTCCCGAGTTCCACGCCGGCGACAGGCAAGAGCGCCGCCGGATCCGGCGGCGCGAGACCGACAGCCATCAGGCGAGCCTGCCGTGACAGTGCTTGTATTTCTTGCCCGAGCCGCACGGGCAGGGGGCGTTGCGCCCGACCTTCGCGCCGTGGCGCACGACCGGCCGCGGCTTTTCCGCGGCGGCCGCGGGTGCGGGCGCGAGCAACGCCTCGACGCCGGCGGCGAGCCCGGCCTCGCCCGCGGCCCGTGCGACCTCGGCGAAGTCGGCGTGCTGCGCGCGCACGTTCTCGACGTGCGGGCGGTCGTCCACCGGCAACGCTTCGGCGCTTTCGCGGATCTGCAGGAGCATCAGCGTGCGCGTCACCTCGTGCTTCACCGCCTGGAGCATGTTGCCGAAGAGCTCGAACGCCTCGCGCTTGTATTCCTGCTTGGGGTTCTTCTGCGCGTAACCGCGCAGATGAATGCCCTGGCGCAGGTAATCGAGCGCGGCGAGGTGCTCGCGCCAGTGCGCATCGAGGATCTGCAGCATCACGTAGCGCTCGTACTGGCGCAGCTGCGCCTCCGCGCCGGGCGGAATCTTCGCGCGGTAGGCGGCGTGCGCCGCGGCGATGATGCGCTCAAGGAGCGCCGCCTCGCCCAGGTCCGGCTCGCGCGCGAGCCATTCGGCGACCGGCACCGTGAACCCGAGCTCGGCCCTGAGCGCCTTCTCCAGGCCCGATACGTCCCACTGCTCCTCGACGCTGTCCTCGGGCACGTACTGGCGAAAGAGGTCGGTCACCACGCCCGCGCGCAGATCGTCGATGCGCGCCGAGACGTCGCTCGATTCGAGCAGCTCGTTGCGCAGCGCGTAGATCGTGCGGCGCTGCTCGTTCGCGACGTCGTCGTACTCGAGCAGCTGCTTACGGATGTCGAAGTTGCGCGCCTCGACCTTCCTCTGCGCGCTCTCGATCGAGCGCGTCACCATGCGGTGCTCGATCGCCTCGCCTTCGGGCATCTTCAGCATCGCCATGATGCGCTGGATGCGCTCGCCGGCGAAGATCCGCAGCAGCGGGTCCTCGAGGGAGAGGAAAAAGCGCGAGCTGCCCGGGTCGCCCTGGCGCCCGGCGCGGCCGCGCAGCTGGTTGTCGATACGCCGCGACTCGTGCCGCTCGGTGCCGATGATGTGCAGGCCGCCGGCGGCGATCACGCGCCGATTCAGTTCCTGCCACTCGGCGCGCAGCCGCTCGATGCGCGCGCGCTTTTCCTCCGGCGAGAGGTTCTCCGCCTGCTCGATCAGGTCGCACTGCTTTTCGACGTTGCCGCCGAGCACGATGTCGGTGCCGCGCCCGGCCATGTTGGTCGCGATGGTGATCATGCCGGGACGGCCCGCCTGCGCGACGATCTCGGCCTCGCGCGCGTGGTGCTTGGCGTTGAGTACCTGGTGCGGCAGCCCTTCCTTCTGCAGCATCGCCGAGAGCAGCTCCGAGTTCTCGATCGAGGTCGTGCCCACCAGCACCGGCTGGCCGCGGCGGTGGCAGTCGCGGATCTCGGCGAGGATCGCCTGGTATTTTTCCTTCGCGGTGCGGTAGACGAGGTCGAGCCGGTCCTCGCGGATCATCGGCTTGTGCGTCGGAATCACCACCGTCTCAAGGCCGTAGATCTCCTGGAACTCGTACGCCTCGGTGTCCGCGGTACCGGTCATGCCGGCGAGCTTGCGGTAGAGGCGAAAATAGTTCTGGAACGTGATCGAGGCGAGCGTCTGGTTCTCCGGCTGGATCGGCACGTTTTCTTTCGCCTCGATCGCCTGGTGCAGCCCGTCCGACCAGCGCCGCCCGTGCATCAGCCGGCCGGTGAACTCGTCGACGATGATTACCTCGCCGTTCTGCACGACGTAATGCTGGTCGCGGTGAAAGAGGTGGTGCGCGCGCAGCGCCGCGTGCAGGTGGTGCAGCAGGTTGATGTAGGCCGGCTCGTACAGGCTCGCGCCCTCGGGCAGCAGTCCCACGCGCGCGAGGATTTCCTCCACTTTCTGGTGCCCGGCCTCCGACAGCACGATCTGATGGTTCTTCTCGTCGACCCAGAAGTCCCCCGGCGGCTCCGGTCCGTCGGGTTTCTTTTCCTCTTTTTGGCGCACGAGCAGCGGCGCGACCTCGTTCATGCGGTAGTAGATCTCGGTGCGGTCCTCGGCCTGCCCGGAGATGATGAGCGGCGTTCGCGCCTCGTCGATCAGGATCGAGTCGACTTCGTCGACGATCGCGTAGTTGAGGCCGCGCTGGTAGCGGTCTTCGACGTGCAGCGCCATGTTGTCCCGCAGGTAGTCGAAGCCGAACTCGTTGTTCGTGCCGTAAGTGATGTCGGCGGCGTACGCGGCGCGCTTCTCGGCCGGCGAGAGGTCCGGAACGTTCACGCCGACCGTCAGCCCGAGGAAGCGGTAGATTTTGCCCATCCACTCGGCGTCGCGGCGCGCGAGATAGTCGTTCACCGTGACGATGTGCACGCCGCGGCCGGTGAGCGCGTTGAGGTAGGCGGGCAGCGTCGCGACCAGCGTCTTGCCCTCGCCGGTCTTCATCTCGGCGATCTTGCCGTAATGGAGCACGATGCCGCCGACGAGCTGCACGTCGAAGTGCCGCATGCGCAGCGTGCGCTTGCCCGCCTCGCGCACCACCGCGAACGCCTCGGGCAGCAGCTCCTCGAGCGCTTCGCGCTCGGCCTCGGCGCGCGCCGCCTCCGGCGCGGCGGCGACCTTCAGCGCGATACGCGTCTTGAATTCGGCGGTCTTGGCGCGCAGCGCCTCGTCGTCGAGCCGCGCGACCTCGGGTTCCAAGGCGTTGATCCGCGCGACGATGCGGGCGTACTGCCTGAGCAGCCGCTCGTTGCGGCTGCCGAAGATCTTGGTGAGGACGTTGAGCATCGACCGGCGGCGCAAATCCGGGGGCCGGGAACACCCCGGTGAAAACGCGTCATGTTAGCACGCCGCCGGCGCGCGCCCGGGCGCGTTCAGCGCCGGCCGGCGGCGGAGAGCACGGGCGGATTCTGCGCCACCAGAAAGCGCGCCGGGTTCTGCGCGACGCCGCGGAAACGCACCTCGAAATGCAGGTGCGGCCCGGTCGAGCGGCCGCTGTTGCCGCTGTCGGCGATGCGCCGGCCGCGCTGCACGATGTCGCCTTCCTTCACGTACGCCTTCGACAGGTGCGCGTAGCGGGTGACGATCTCGCTGCCGTGGTCGATGTCGATCATCAGCCCGTACTGCGGGTGGAAACCGACGAACTGCACCACGCCGCCGGCGGCCGCGACCACCGGAGTGCCGACGTCGGTGATGAAGTCGATGCCTTCGTGCATCGCCAGCTGGCCGGTGAACGGGTCGATGCGCCAGCCGAAGCCCGAGGCGTTGAACGGCGCGTTCACCGGCAGCATCGTCGGCAGCGCCTTCTTCCTCACCGTCTGCTCGAAAAGCTGCGCCTCGAGGATCCCGAGCATGTCGGCCTTGGTCTCGACCTGGTTCGCGAGCAGCGCGACCTTGTCGCGCAGCTGTCCGAGCGTGAGATCCTGCGGCGGCAGCGTCGCCGACGGCGCACCCCCCAAGCCGGGCGTCTCGTTAAACCGGAATTCCTGCGGCCGTCAGGCCCGCGAGCGCCGACACGCGCTCGCCGAGCGCATCGAGGCGGGCGAGCTGCGCCTGCATCTCGCCGATCTTGACCGCCATCGCGTTCAGGTTCTGCTGCAGGAATTCGCGCGAGCGCTCGGTCTCGCCGCGTACCGCGGCGAGTACGAGCTCGTGGACCACCGGCAGGCGAAGCTCGGTCGCGAACCGCAGCGTCAGCCAGTACAGTCCCGCGGTGAGCCCGACGAGGAGCAGCAGCGCCGCCCCCACCGAGGCGAGGACGTGGCGAGCCGTCAACGTCAGGGTCCGCGCCTTGGCGAGCCGGTTCGGAATCAAGATAATCTGCACGTAGCCTCCTCGCGTTATCTGCGTGCAACCCTCCAGAATCGGCCGGCTGCTGAAGTCCGAACCCGGACTGCAACCGGTCGTCGTCCGCGCGCTCGAAATCGGCGCCGCGGCTCGACTCTGTTCTTCTTATTTGCCGTCCGATCTCGCCCGCAGGGTCCGGGCGGTGAACCTGAAGGACGGTCAGCTCGTGGTTCTCGCCGCCACTCCCGCGGCGGCGGCCAAGCTCAGGCTCCTCGCCGAGGGCCTGTGCAAGTTTCTGTCAAGCGAGGGCTTGAAGGTTAATGGAGTTTCGGTGCGGGTGCAACCCGGGCCGCCAGAGGTCGAGCGGCCGGCCGCCGCGGCGCGCATGCTGAGCGCGCGGGCGCGCGAGGCACTCGGCGCCCTGTACCGCAGAATGCCAGACTCGCCCGCGCGGCGGGCGCTCAAATGCCTTCTCGATCATGAGCTTAGGCGAACGCCTGGCGAAGCAAGCCCCGCGCCCCCGCAGGCGCCTCCTCCGCCCGCTCGAAGCTGACCGGCTCGAGTGCATCGGGTTCGGCGAGGAGCGCGCGCAGCAAGCGGTTGTTCAGCGCGTGCCCGGACTTGTACGCGCTGAAGGCCGCAAGCAGCGGTCCGCCGAGGAGGTACAGGTCGCCGATCGCATCGAGCACCTTGTGGCGGATGAATTCGTCGGCGAAGCGCAGGCCCTCGGCGTTCAGCACCCGGTCCTCGTCCAGCACCACCGCGTTTTCCAGACCGCCCCCGAGCGCAAGGCCCGATTCGCGCAGGTCCTCGACGTCCTGCACGAAGCCGTAGGTGCGCGCGCGCGCGCCACCTCGCGCAGGTACGATGTTTCGGCGAAATCGACCGTGAGCGAGGTCCCCGAGCGCGCGATCACCGGGTGCGCGTACGCGATCGAGAACGTGAGCCGGAAACCTTCGTAGGGTTCGAGCGCTGCCCAGCGGTCGCTGTCGCGCACCTCGACGCGCTTTCTGACGCGCAGGAAGCGCTTCGGCGCGTTCTGCTCCTCGATTCCCGCCTGCTCGATCAGCAGGGCGAAGGGTGCGGCGCTGCCGTCCATGATCGGCACTTCGGGGCCGTCGAGGTCGACGCAGGCGTTGTCGACGCCGAACCCGGCGAGCGCCGACATCAGATGCTCGACGGTGTAGACGCGGACCTCGCCCGCGACGAGGCAGGAGCACAGGCGCGTTTCGCCGACCGCCTCGGGGCGCGCGCGGATCGCGACCGGGCTGGCGAGGTCGGTGCGACGAAAGACGATGCCGGTGCCCGGCTGCGCCGGCCGCAGCGTCATCGCGACCTTTTTTCCGGTGTGCAGCCCGACGCCGGCGGCGCGCACCGCCGACTTGAGCGTGCGCTGTCTCAGCATGAACAACCGATTCTAGCAAGCGCCCCGGGCAAGGTCGGGGGCGCTCCGCCCGCTCAGTCGGCCTGCTTCCTGAGGAACGCCGGGATGTCGTACTTGTCGAGGCCGCTTGCGGCGAGCGCCTCGACCTGCGCGGCGCGGTCGCGCCGGCGGATCACCGCCGGGATCTCGGCGAGCGTCCCGTAATCGGGCGTCGGCGGGTTCGCGACCGGCTGGTTGTCGGTGCCGGTCTTCTGCGAGACGACGAGCTGCGGTTTGCTCGCGCGCGCGGCGCCGGGTTTTCCGAGGCCGGTGGCGATCACGGTGACGCGCAGCTCCTCGCCGAGCGAATCGTCGTAGACGCCGCCGTAAATGATCGTCGCGTCCTCGGCGGCGAACGCGCGGATCGCGTTCATCACCTCGCGCGTCTCGCGCAGTTTGAGGCTCGCGCGCGAGGCGGTGATGTTGACGAGCACGCCGCGCGCGCCCGACAGGTTCGCGCCGTCGAGCAGCGGGCAGGCGATCGCCGCCTCGGCGGCGATCCTCGCGCGGTCGATGCCCGAGGCCGCGGCCGAGCCCATCATCGCCATGCCCTGCTCCGACATCACGGTGCGCACGTCCTGAAAATCGACGTTCACGACGCCGTCGCGGTGGATGATGTCGACGATGCCGGAAACAGCGTTGTAGAGCACATCGTCGGCGGCGGCGAACGCCTCGGCCTGGGTGACGTCTTCGCCGAGCACCTCCTCCAGCTTGTCGTTCAGGATCACGATCAGGGAGTCGACGTGCGGCGCGATCTCCTCGATGCCGGCCTCGGCGATCTTCATGCGCTTGGAGCCTTCCCAGGCGAAGGGTTTGGTCACCACCGCGACGGTGAGTATCCCCATCGAGCGCGCGATCTCGGCGATCACCGGCGCCGCCCCCGTGCCGGTGCCGCCGCCCATGCCGGCGGTGATGAACACCATGTGCGCGCCGGCGATCGCCTCCTCCAGGCGCGCGCGCTCGGCGAGCGCGACCGCGCGCGCTTCCTCGGGTCGGGCGCCTGCGCCCAGGCCGCTCGTGCCGAGCTGGATCTGCTGCCGCGCCTTGTTGCGCGCGAGCACCTGCGCGTCGGTGTTGACGGCGATGAATTCCACCTGTCCGATGCCTTTCGCGATCATGTGGTCCACCGCGTTTCCGCCGGCGCCGCCGACGCCGATCACGCGGATGACGGGGCCCGCCGGGATGTCGTTCTGCAGCTCGAACATGGTCATACGCCTCCTTGCCTTCGGTTGTTGTTGACTGCGGGATGAAAAACGGCCGACCTCAGAAATTCCTCTGGAACCACTCGCGCATGCGGCCGAGCGCGGCGCGCACCGAACCGGCCTGGCGCGCAAGCCGCCCCTGGCGCAGGCGCGCCGCGCCTTCCATCACCAGGCCCATCGCGGTCGCGTAGCGCGGGGTGCGCACCACCTCGGCGAGCGCGCCGCTGTAGCGCGGCACGCCGACGCGCACCGGCATGTGGAAGATCTCCTCGCCCAGTTCCACCATGCCGCGCATGAGCGCGCTCCCGCCGGTGAGCACGATGCCGGCCGAAAGGAGCTCCTCGTGGCCGGACTCGCGCAGCTTTTGCTGCACGAGCGTGTACAGTTCCTCGACGCGCGGCTCGATCACCTCGGCGAGCGTCTGGCGCGACATCCTGCGCGGCTCGCGCTCGCCGATGCCGGGCACCTCGATCATCTCGTCGGCCTCGGCGAGCGAGCGCAGCGCCACCCCGTGGCGCAGCTTGATCGCCTCGGCCTCCGCCGTCGGTGTCCGCAGCGCCATCGCGATGTCGCCGGTGATCTGGTCGCCGGCGATCGGGATCACCGCGGTGTGCCGGATCGCGCCGCGCGTGAACACCGCGAGGTCGGTCGTGCCGCCGCCGATGTCGACGAGCGCCACCCCGAGCTCGGTCTCGTCTTCCGAGAGCACCGCGCGCGCCGCCGCGAGCGGCTGCAGGATCAGGTCCTCGACCTCCAGACCGCAGCGGCGCACGCACTTGACGATGTTCTGCGCCGCCGACACCGCGCCGGTGACGATGTGCGCGCGCACCTCCAGCCGCACGCCCGACATCCCGATCGGTTCGCGCACGTCCTCCTGCCCGTCGATGATGAATTCCTGGCGCAGCACGTGCAGGATCTGCTGGTCGTTCGGGATGTTCACCGCGCGCGCGGTCTCGACCGCGCGTTCGACGTCGAGCGCGCTCACCTCGCGGTCCTTCACCGCGACCATCCCGGTCGAGTTGAAGCTGCGGATGTGGCTGCCGCAGATGCCGGTCCAGGCCGAGGCGATCTTGCAGTCGGCCATCAGCTCGGCCTCCTCGAGCGCCTTCTGGATCGCGGCGACGGTCGCCTCGATGTTCACCACCACGCCCTTCTTCAGGCCCCTCGACTCGTGGCTGCCCATGCCGAGCACGGCGAGCGTGCCGTCGGCCGCGAGTTCCGCGACGAGCGCCGCCACCTTCGAGGTGCCGATGTCCAGGCCCACGACGAGAGTCCGGTTCTCCTTCGGCACGTTCTAGCTCCTCCACTGCGGCACCCGCAGCGCGAAGCCGTTCGGGTACCTGAGATCGACGATGCGCAGCTCGCGCGCCTCGGCGCGCGCAAGCCGCCCAAGCGTCGCCGGATACGCGGCGACGAAGCGTTCCAGGCGCCGCTCGACCGGCTCGCCCCGGTCGCGCCCGAGCTCAAGTTGCAGGCCGCCCGAGGTGCGCAGCTGCCAGGCGCGGCGCTCGTTGAGGATCACGCGCTCGGGCGCCTCGCCGAGCGGGGCCAGGATCTCCGCAAAGCGCAGCGCGCGGCGCAGCACTTCGGCTTCGCTGCCCGGCGGGCCGGCGAGCATCGGCAGCCGCGCCGCCTGCTCGGCCTCGAGCCGGCCGCGGAACAGCTCGCCGCGCACGCTGACGAGCGCCGCCTCGCCCCAGCGCGCGGCGGCGACGTGTTCCTCCAGGCGCGCCTCGATGCGGTCGGGCCAGACGCGGCGCACCTCGACGCGGCGCACCCACGGCAGCCGCTCCAGGCGCGCGCGCAGGCCGGCCAGATCGGCGGCGAAGAAGTTGCCGCCGAAGCCGGCGACCGCCTGCTCGATCTCGGCGCGCGTCGTGTGCGCAAGCGGCGCCGCAACGCGCAGCTCGCGCAGCGCAAGGAGCGGCGAGCGCGCAAGCGCCTGCGTCGCGCCGTAGAGCGCGAGCGCGGCGGCAAGCGCCGCGGCAGCCGCAGCGGCGCGCTCCAGCAGGCGCGGGTCATCCCACATGCGCGAGCTCCAGGATGCGCAGGCAAAGGTCTTCGTAGGACAGGCCCGCGGCGCGCGCGGCCATCGGCACGAGGCTGTGGCTCGTCATGCCGGGAGCGGTGTTCGCCTCGAGGAGCCACGGATCGCCGCGCGCGTCGAGCATCAGGTCGACGCGGCCCCAGCCCGAGCCGCCGATCAGGCGAAACGCCTCGAGCGCGAGGGCGCGCAGCGCCCGCTCTTTTGCCTCCGGCAGCCCGCAGGGACAGTAGTACTTGGTCGCGTCCGAGAAGTACTTGTGGTGATAGTCGTAGTTGCCCTGCGGCGCTTCGATGCGCACGAGCGGCAGCGCCTCGTCGCCGAGGATCGCGGCGGTGTACTCCGGCCCGTCGACGAACGCTTCGGCGAGCGCGACGTCGCGGAACGTCTTCGCCGCGAGCGCGTAGGCGGCCGGCAGCTCCTCGACCGTGCGCACGCGAGTGACGCCGAGCGTCGAGCCCTCGTTCGCCGGTTTGACGACGAGCGGCAGGCCGAGGTCGCGCGCGACCGCGGCCCAGTCGTCGTTTTCGGCGAGCACGCGAAAGCGCGGCGTCGGCAGTCCCGCGCCGAGCCAGACGAGCTTGGTGCGCCACTTGTCCATGCCGATCGCCGAGCCGAGCACGCCGCTGCCGGTGTAGGGGATGCCGAGCGCTTCGAGCGCGCCCTGCACCGTGCCGTCCTCGCCGCCGCGGCCGTGCAGCGCGACGAAGCAGCGCGCAAAGCCCTCGCGCCGCAGCTCGAGGAGGTCGCGCTCGGCCGGATCGAAGGGGTGCGCGTCCACGCCGCGCGCGCGCAGCGCCGCGAGCACGCCGCGGCCGCTCATCAACGACACCTCGCGCTCGGCCGAGCGCCCGCCCATCAGCACTGCGACTTTTCCGAAGCGCGCGATCATGCCGGTTCCCCCACGAGCTGGACCTCGGGAACGAGCTCGACGCCCTGCTTTTCCCTCACGACGCGCTGCACCTCGCGGATCAGCCACTCGATGTCGGCGGCGCGCGCCGCGCCCTTCGGGTTGACGATGAAGTTCGCGTGCATCTCCGAGACGCGCGCGCCGCCGCGCGCAAGGCCCTTCAGCCCGCAGGCTTCGATCAGCTTCGCCGCGTGCTGGCCGGGGGGGTTGCGAAAGACGCTGCCGGCGTTCGGCAGCGAAAGCGGCTGCGAGCGCAGCCGCCGCTCGAGAAGGTTGCGCATCGCCTCGCGCGAGGCGTCGCGCTCGCCCGGCGCGAGCCGAAAGAGCGCCGCCGCGAACCAGTGGTCGAGCCCGAGCCGGCCACCCGACTTCAGCCGGCAGTGGCGGTAGCCGGTCTCGAACTCGCTCTTGTGACGCCAGCGCAGCCTGCCGTGGCGGTCGATCGTCTGCGCCTCCTCGACGATCTGCCAGGTCTCCCCGCCGTAACAGCCGGCGTTCATCGCGAGCGCGCCGCCGACCGTGCCGGGGATGCCGGCGAGGAACTCCGCGCCCGCGAGGTCGTTCATCGCCGCAAAGCGCGCGACCTTGGGACTGGCGACCCCCGCCTCGGCGTAAATGCGCCCGTCGGCGAGCTTCGGGGATTTTTTCGCCGCGTGCATCAGCACGACCGTGCCGCGCCAGCCGCCCTCGCGCACGAGCAGGTTCGAGCCCAGACCGACGAAGAGCAACGGCTCCTCGGTCGGCACGCGCGCGAGAAATTCGGCGAGGTCTTCGAGGTCGGCGGGCACGTACAGGCGATCGGCGCTTCCGCCGGCGCGCCAAGTGCAGTAGCGGCCCATCGGCTCGTTCTCGCGCAGCTCGCCGCGCAGCCCGACGAGATCGGCCGCCCGCAGCGCGTTCATGCGAGGCTGCCCGCGACCGCGCCGATCGAGCCGGCGCCCATGGTGATCACGACGTCGCCCGCGCGCGCGACGCGCCGGATCTGCGCGGCCATGTCGGCGATGCGCTCGACGAACACCGGCGCGGCGCCGGCGGCCGCGAGCGCCGCCGCGAGCGAGCGGCCGTCGGCGCCGGCGATCGGCGCCTCGCCCGCCGGATAGACCTCGGCAAGGAGCAGCGCGTCGGGCTGCGCGAGGACGCGGACGAACTCGTCGAACAAGTCGCGCGTGCGCGTGTAGCGGTGCGGCTGGAACGCGAGGACGAGGCGCCGCCCGGGGTAGGCGGCGCGCGCCGCCTCGAGCGTCGCCGCAATCTCCGCCGGGTGATGGCCGTAGTCGTCCACGAGCGCGAAGGTGCCGGCCTCGGGCCGCGCCGGGTCGAGCGGGACCTCGCCGTAGCGCTGAAAGCGCCGCCCGACGCCGCGAAAGCCCTCGAGAGCCCGACGGAGCGCCTCGTCGGCGATGTGCAGTTCGCCCGCCACCGCGACCGCTGCGAGCGCGTTCAGCACGTTGTGCCGGCCGGGCAGGTTGAGCGTCAGTTCGAGCGGCGCGCGGCCGGCGCGCAGCACCGTGAATCGCGAGCGCTCGCCGAGCGCGATCTCGACCGCGCGCACCGCCGCGTCTTCGCGCGTACCGTAGGTCACCACCGGCCGCGAGACGAACGGCACGATCTCGCGCACGTGCGCGTCGTCCGTGCACAGCACCGCGCTGCCGTAGAAGGGCAGGTTCTGCAGGAAGCGGATGAACGCCTGCTGCAGCCGGGGAAAGTCGTGCCCGTAGGTGTCCATGTGGTCGGCGTCGATGTTGGTGACCACCGCGATCACCGGCCGCAACGCGAGGAACGAGCCATCGGACTCGTCGGCCTCCACCACGATGAACTCGCCCGCTCCGAGCCGCGCGTGGCTGCCGGCGGCGTTCAGCCGACCGCCGATCACGAAAGTCGGATCGAGGCCCGCCTCGGCGAGCACGCTCGCCACCAAGCTCGTCGTCGTCGTCTTGCCGTGGGTGCCGGCGACCGCGATGCCCTGCTTGAGCCGCAGCAGCTCGGCGAGCATCTGCGCGCGCGCAACGACCGGGATGCGACGCGCGCGCGCCGCGGCAACCTCGGGGTTGTCGGCGCGCACCGCGCTCGAGACCACGACGACGTCGGCGCCTGCGACCTCGGCCGCGTCGTGACCGATCCGGACTTTCGCGCCGAGCGCGCGCAGCCGCCGCGTCGCCGCGTTTTCCGCGAGGTCCGAGCCGCTCACCTCGTAGCCGAGGGTGGCGAGCACTTCGGCGATGCCGCTCATGCCGGCGCCGCCGATACCGACGAAATGGATGCGGCGGACCTTATGCTTCACCCCCCCTCCGGAACGAGCGAGGCGCAGCCGTCGGCGACCGCCCGCGCGGCATCCGGTCGGCCGAGCGCGCGCGCGCGCCGCGCCATCTCGGCAAGCCGCGCCCTGTCGAGCGAGGCAAGGAGCGAGGCGAGCCGTTCGGGCGAAAGCTCGCGCTGCGGCAGGAGGATCGCGGCGCCGCGCTCGGCGAGCCAGCGCGCGTTCGCCGTCTGGTGATCGTCCACCGCGTGCGGGTACGGCACGAGCACGCTCGCGACGCCCGCGACCGAGAGCTCGGCGACCGTCATCGCTCCGGCGCGGCAAATCACGAGGTCCGCGCCCGCGTAGGCCGCGGCCATGTCCTCGACGAAGGCGACGAGGTCGGCCTCGACGCGCGCGGCGGCGTAGGCCGCGCGCGTCGCCGCAAGATGCCGCTCGCCGGTCTGGTGCACGAGGCGCGGGCGCGACTCGGGCGCAAGGCGCGCGAGCGCCTGCGGGAGCACCTCGTTCAGCGCCTGCGCGCCCTGGCTTCCGCCCAGAACGAGGAGCCGCAGCGGGCCGCGGCGCGAGCCGTAGCGCGCCTCGGGCGGGGCAACCGCCGCGATCTCGGCGCGCACCGGATTGCCGGTCCACTCGGCGCCCGGCAGCGCGCCGGGAAAGGCGACCATCACGCGGTCAGCAAGGCGCGCGAGCACCCGGTTCGCGAGCCCGGCGACCGCGTTCTGCTCGTGGATCGCGAGCGGCCGGGCGAGGAGCGAGGCCATCATGCCGCCGGGAAACGCGACGTAGCCGCCCATGCCGAGCACGACGTCGGGCCGGATGCGCCGGATCGCGCGCGCGCTCTGCCAGAAGCCGACGAGGAGCCGAAGCGGCAGCAACGCGGCCGCAGCGAGCCCTCGGCCGCGGGCGGCGGCCGCGTGCACCCAGGCGATCGCGTAGCCGCGCGCGGGCACAAGGCGCGCCTCCATGCCGCTGCGCGCGCCCATCCACACCACGCGCCAGCCGCGCGCGCGCATTTCGTCGGCGACCGCAAGCCCGGGAAAACGTGCCCGCCCGTGCCCCCCGCCATGATGAGAAGGGTTCTGGTCATGCGCGACGGCTCCGGACCGGGCGGCGTGGGGAACGTTTTCGGCGCAGGCTGTCCATCGCTCGGCGATGGTCAAGCGCGCCCGCGCGCGCGTGCCTGCGCCAAAACGTTTCCCCGCCCGCCACGATGAGGAGCGCCCTCATGCCGCAAGCCCCCGATCGAGTTGGCGCAGTTCCCAGTCGATGCGGATCAGGATCGCGACCGCGACGCAGTTCACGACGCAGCCGGTGCCGCCGAAGCTCATGAACGGCAGCGTCAGGCCCTTCGTCGGCAGCAGCCCCATGTTGACGCCCATGTTGATGAGCGCCTGCACGCCGACGAGGATGCCGATCCCCTGCGCGACGAGCGCGGCGAAGTGCCGCCCGTGGCCGTGCGCGCGCCGCCCGATTGCGAACGCGCGCACGACGATCCAGGCGAACAGCGCGACGACGACGATCACGCCCGCGAGCCCGAGTTCCTCGGCGATCACCGCGAGCAGGAAATCGGTGTGCGCCTCGGGCAGGTAGTGCAGTTTCTCGACGCTCGCGCCGAGGCCGACGCCGAACCATTCGCCGCGGCCGAACGCGATCAGCGCGTGCGAGAGCTGGTAGCCGCGACCGAAGGGATCGGCCCACGGATCCATGAAGCCGAAGACGCGCTGCATGCGATAGGGCGAGGCGACGACGAGCGCGGCAAAGCCGACAGCGAGCATCGCCGCGAGCGCGGCGAAATGGCGCATGCTCATGCCGCCGAGAAAGAGGATGCCGAAGGCGATCGCCGCGATCACGACGAGCGCGCCGAAATCCGGCTCGCGCAGCAGCAGCCAGGCGACCGCGAGCATCACCGCGAGCAGCGGCAGCAACCCGCGGCGGAAGTTCCTGAGCACCGCGTGCTTGCGCACCGTGTAGTCGGCGCCGTAGAGCACCACCGCGAGCTTCATCAGCTCCGAGGGCTGCACCGACCCGAAGCCGAGGTTGAGCCAGCGGCGCGCGCCGTTCACCTCGCGCCCGATGCCGGGCACGAGCACGAGCGCGAGCAGCGCGACGCCGGCAAGGAACAGCCAGGGCGCGGCGCGCTGCCAGGCGCGCGAGGGAACGAGGAACACCGCGATCGCGGCGGCGAGCGCGACGCCGAGATACGCCCCGTGGCGAACGAGGTACCAGGCGGGATTGCCGCCGGTCGCGCGGCTCGCCTCGGCGGTGGCGATCGAGGCCGAGTACACCATCACGAGGCCGAGCGCGGCAAGCAGCAGCGCCGCCCACGCGAGCGAGCGGTCCGTACTCGGCGCCGGGCGCCTCGCGCCCTGGCCGCAGGTCGAGCGGCAAGCGCGCGCGCCTCAGCCATCGTCGAGCCTTCGCACCGCCTCGGCGAACGCCCGACCGCGGTGCGCGTAGTCGCGGAACATGTCGAAGCTCGCGCACGCGGGCGAAAGCAGCACCGCCTCGCCCGGGCGCGCGATCGCGGCGGCGCGCGCACCGCTTCCTCGAGCGTCGCGCAGCGCTCGCAGGCGACGCCGGCGGCCGGCAAGCGCCGCCTCGATCGCGGGGCGCGTCGCGGCCGATCAAGAGCACCGCGCGCGCGTGTGCGCGCGCTGCCGCGCGCGAGCGGCGCAAAGTCCTGCCCCTTGCCCTCGCCGCCGGCGATCAGCACCGCCGGCCGCCCGAGACCCGCGAGCGCGGCGACCGCCGCGCCGACGTTCGTGCCCTTGGAATCGTCCACCGACAGGCACGCCCCCACGCTCGGCGACCGGGGTCGCCCGGTGGGGCAAGCCCGCGGAAGGAGCCGAGGCCCGCCGCGAGCGCCGCAAGCGGCACTCCTGCCGCGTGGACGAGCGCGCAGGCGGCGAGGGCGTTCGCGACGTTGTGCCGGCCGGCGAGCGGAAGCGCGCCCGCGTCGAAAAACCGCTCGATCCCGCGCGCGAGCCACTCGCGGCCGTCTTGCGTCGCGAGCCCGAAATCCTCCGGCCGCGGCGGCGCATCCAGACCGAAGGTCACCTGCGCGCAGCCGGCGCGCGCCATCGCCATCGAGGCGGGGTCCGAGCGGTTGAGCACCTGCACGCGGCAGCCGGCGAAGATGCGCGCTTTTGCGGCGGCGTACTCGGCGAGATCGGCGTAGCGGTCAAGGTGGTCCTCGGAAAGGTTGAGCATCGCCGCCGCCTCCGGCGCGAGCGACCAGGTCGTCTCCAGCTGAAAGCTCGAGAGCTCGAGCACCCAGACCGCGGGCGGCCGGTCGCGCCTGGCGCGCGAGCGCCGTCGAGCGCCGCCGGGCCGATGTTTCCAGCGACCTCGCAGTCGATGCCGGCCGCGCGAAGCAGGTGCCCGGTGAGCGCGGTGACGGTGCTCTTTCCGTTCGTTCCGGTCACCGCGAGCACCCGCGCGGCGCCGCGGCCGCGCACCGCCCAGGCGAACAGTTCCGATGTCGCCCACCACCGGAATGCCGCGCGCGATCGCTTCCAGCACGAGCGGCTCGGCGAGCGAAAGCCCCGGGCTCTTGCAGACGAGGTCCACGCCATCGAGGAGCGAGGCATCGAGCGGGCCGGCGGCGAGCTCGCCCGCATCGAGGTCGCGCGCGCGCGGGGGCGCTGCGCGCGTGTCGGCCACCCGCACGCGCGCGCCCTCGGCCGCCGCCCAGCGCGCGACCGACAGGCCGGTGTCGCCGAGTCCGAGGACGAGCACGCGCCGCCCGGCGAGCGGCACCGGCTGCGGCGCAGGGAGCACGGCGAAAAGCGGTTCGCGCATCTTCGCGGTCATCGCAGCTTCAGGGTCGAGAGGCCGGAGAGCACCAGCCTCATCGTGATGATCCAGAACCGCGCAGAAGGGATTGGTCTCGGCGTCACGTTGGCGCCTGCGGCGCAAACGTGAGCCTCGCCCATCCCGTCCGTCGTGCGGTTCGCAAGCGCCCGTCTCATCGCAGCTTGAGGGTCGAGAGCCCGAACAGCACCAGCATCATCGTGATGATCCAGAACCGCACGACGACCTGGGATTCCTTCCAGCCCTTCGAGCTCGTAGTGGTGGTGAAGCGGCGCCATGCGAAAGATCCGCTTGCCGCCGCTCAGCTTGTAGTAGATCACCTGGATCATCACCGACAGGGTCTCGGCGACGAAGACGCCGCCCATGATGAAGAGCACGATCTCCTGGCGCACGATCACCGCGATCGTGCCGAGCGCCGCCCCGAGCGCGAGCGCCCCGACGTCGCCCATGAACACCTCGGCGGGGTACGCGTTGAACCACAGAAAGCCGAGCCCGGCGCCGACCATCGCGCCGCAGACGACCGCGAGTTCGCCGGCGCCCGCGATGTAGGGCAGGCCGAGGTACTTGGAGAACACCGCGTGCCCGGCCACGTACGCGAAGATGCCGAGCGCGCCGGCGACGAGCACGGTCGGCATGATCGCGAGGCCATCCAGCCCGTCGGTGAGGTTGACCGCGTTCGAGGTGCCGACGATCACGAAGTAGGTGAGCAGGATGAAGCCGACGGTGCCGAGCGGGTAGGCGACGAACTTGAAGAACGGCACGATCAGTTCGTTGAGCGCCGGAATGCTCTCGGCGACGTACGCGAGGTAGCCGGCGGCGGCGAGGCCCGCGACCGACTGCCAGAAGAATTTCGCCTTCGCCGACAGCCCCTTCGGGTTGCCCTGCACCACCTTGCGGTAGTCGTCGACCCAGCCGATCGCGCCGAAGGCGACGGTGACGAGCAGCACCACCCACACGAAGCGGTTGCCGAGGTCGCCCCAGGCGAGCACGGTGATCGCGATCGCGACGAGAATCAGCGCCCCGCCCATCGTCGGTGTGCCCGCCTTGCCGAGGTGCGACGCCGGGCCGTCGTCGCGCACCGCCTGGCCGATGCGGTAGGCGGTGAGCTTGCGGATGACGAACGGGCCGAGGACGAAGCGAGATCGCGAGCGCCGTCAGGCAGGCGAGCACCGCGCGCAGCGTGATGTACTGAAACACGTTGAAGGCGCGTACGTCCTTCGCGAGCCATTGCGCGAGTTCGAGCAGCATCAGTGCGCCCCCTCGGTCGCCGGCTCGCCGGCAAGGAGCGCGACCACCCGCTCCATGCGCATGAAGCGCGAGCCCTTGACGAGCACCGCGGCGGCGCCCTCGGCCGAGCGCGCGAGCGCCTCGAGGTCCTCGAAATGCGCGCCGCCCGCGCCGAAGGCTTCGACCGCAGCGCGCGAGGCGGTGCCGAGCGCGGCAAGCCGCGCGATCCCGCGCCGCTTCGCGTACGCGCCCACCTCGCGATGGAACGCGGGCGCGAATTCGCCCGTCTCGCCCATGTCGCCGAGCACGAGCAGCTGCGGAGAGGGCAAGGCCGCGAGCACGTCGATCGCCGCGCGCACCGAGTCGGGGTTCGCGTTGTAGCTGTCGTCGACGAGGATCGCCCCCGAGGCGAGGCGCCGGATCGCGAGCCGGCCCGGCGCCGGTCGGAACGCGGCGAGCCCGGCGGCGATCGCCGCCGGCGCGACGCCGGCGGCGAACGCGCAGGCGGCGGCGGCGAGCGCGTTCCGCACGTTGTGCAGGCCCGGGATCGCGAGCGTCGCGCGCGCTTCGCCCGCGGGTGTGCGAAGCGCGATCTCGCTCGCGAGCGCCCCGAGCGAGAATTCGGCGCGCACCTCCGCCGGCGCCGCAAGGCCGAAGCGCACGATGCGGCGTCCGGCGGCGGCGGCGAAAGACCGCCGCGTGCGCGTCGTCGGCGTTCACCACCGCGATCCCGTCGGGCGCGAGCGCCGCGTACACCGCCGCGTTCTCGCGCGCGCAGGCCCCGACCGACTTCATGAATTCCATGTGCTCGCGCTGCGCGTTGGTGACGAGCGCGACCGCGGGCGCGACGATCGCCGCAAGCGGCGCGACCTCGCCCGGGTGGTTCATACCGATCTCGATCGCGCCGTAGCGGTGTTCCGGACGCAGGCGCAGCAGCGTGAGCGCGACGCCGATGTCGGTGTTGAGGTTGCCCGCGGTCGCGAGCACGGCGGCCTCGCCCGCGTGTGCGCGCAGGATCGCGGCGAGCATCTCCTTGGTGGTCGTCTTGCCGTTCGAGCCGGCGATCGCGACGAGCGTCGGCGAAAAGCGCCGGCGCCAGTGCGCCGCGAGCCGCCCGAGCGCTGCGCGGGTGTCCTCGACGACGAGGCGCGGAAGCGGCGCCGGGCCGGCGGCGGCGAGCGCACACTCGTCGACCATCGCGGCCGCGGCGCCGCGCGCCGCGGCCGCGGCGACGAACGCGTGCCCGTCGTGACGCTCGCCGCGGATCGCGACGAAAAGCTCGCCTGCGCGCACCGTGCGGCTGTCGGTCGAGACCCCGGCAAAGCGCGCCGCGCCCTCGGCGCGCGCGCCGATCGCGCGGGCGGCTTCGGCGAGATCCATCATCGTTCGCCCCGCGCAGCGAGCGCGGCCTCGGCCTCGGCGACGTCGGAAAACGGCAGGCGGCGGCCGGCGATCTCCTGCGTGCGCTCGTGGCCTTTTCCCGCGATCAGCACCACGTCGGCCGCGGCTGCCTCGGCGATCGCGCGCCGGATCGCGCGAGCGCGGTCGGGCTCGACCTCGTGCGCGCGCTCGATGCCGCGCGCGATCGCCGCGATGATCGCGCGCGGATCCTCGCCGCGCGGGTTGTCCGAGGTGAGCACGATCCGGTCGGCGTGGCGCGCGGCGGCTGCGCCCATCGCCGGGCGCTTGGCGGGGTCGCGCTCGCCGCCGGCGCCGAAGACCGCGACGAGCCGTCCGCCGCGCGCCTGCGCGAGCGGCCGAAGCGCCGCAAGGACCTTGTCGAGCGCATCGGGGGTGTGCGCGTAGTCGACGAAGACGAGCGGCCCGGCGCCGGCGCCGACGCGCTCGAGCCGCCCGGGCACCGACGGCAGCCGCTCGATGAGCCGCACCGCGTCGGCGAACGGCAGCCCGCGCGCAAGAAGGCATCCGAGCACGCCGAGGGCGTTCGCGACGTTGTGGCGTCCGAGGTGCGCGAACGCGACGCGCGCATCCCCCCAACTCGACTCGATAGCGAACGCCGCCTCGCCCGCCGGCGCGCCGAGGATCCACTCGCGCACCGAGCCGGGCACGAGTGCGCCCCGCTCGAGCGCATAGCCGATCGTACGCACGCCGCGCGCGCCGAGTCGCGCCGCGAGCTCCACTCCGAACGCGTCGTCGAGGTTGAGCACCGCGCAGGCGAGCCCCGGCGTTTCGAACAGGCGCGCCTTCGCCTGTGCGTAGGCGCGCAGGCTGCCGTGGTAGTCGAGGTGATCGTGCGTGAGGTTGGTGAACAGCGCGCAGGCGAAGCGAACGCCGTTCACCCGTCCCTGATCGAGCGCGTGCGAGGAAACCTCCATCGCCACCGCGCGCGCGCCCGCGCGCCGCAGTTGCGCAAGCAGCGCGTGGACTTCGAGCGCATCGGGCGTCGTGTGCGCAAGCGGCGCGAGCGACCCCGGAAATCCCGCCCCGAGGGTGCCGATCACGCCCGCCCGCTCGCCCGCCGCCGCGAGCGCCGCCGCAAGCCACTGCGAGCAGGTCGTCTTGCCGTTCGTGCCGGTCACACCGCACACCCACAGCGCCTCCGACGGCCGGCCGTAGAACGCGTGCGCGAGATCGCCGGCGCGCTCGCGCAGCCCCCGCACCGGTGCGTTCGGCACGCGCCAGGCCGGGTCCCAGGCGAAGCCCTCGGGTTCCCAGAGCACCGCGGCGCAGCCGCGGCCGATCGCCTCCGGAATGTAGCGGCGGCCGTCGGTGCGCGTTCCGGGCCAGGCGAAAAACGCCGCACCGGGCCCGGCCGCACGGCTGTCGGCGACCAGCCGTTCGATCACCGCCCCCTCGCGCGCAAGCCGTGCAAGCACGTCCTCGGCCATGCGTCCACCAGGCCGCGTTCGGCCATCAGGTGCTCTCCTTCGCGTCCTCGCCCTCGCCCGGTAGCCCGATCGGCACGAGCGGCGCGTCGTAGGGCACACCGAGCAGCCGCAGCGCGCCTTCGGTGACCTGCGCGAACACCGGCGCCGCGACCTGACCGCCGTAGTACTGGCCGGCCGAGGGCTCGTCGAGCATGACCGCGACGACGAGCCGCGGTTCCGACACCGGCGCGAATCCGACGAACGAGGCGATGTAGCGGTTCGTCGCGTAGCCGCCGTTTTCCTGCTTGCGCGAGGTGCCGGTCTTGCCCGCGACGCGCCAGCCCATGACGCGCGCGCGGGGGGCGGTGCCGCCCGGCTGCACCGCCGCCTCGAGCATCGCGCGCACCGTGCGCGCGACCTCGGGCGAGAGCACCTGGCGGCCGGCCGCGGGCATGCCGGTGCGCACGAGCGTGAGCGGCACGAGCTCGCCGTCGCGCGCGAACACGGTGTAGGCGCGCGCAAGCTGCGCGAGGCTCACCGCGATGCCGTGGCCGTAGGCCATCGTCGCCTGCTCGACCGGCCGCCAGTTCGCCGCCGGCCGCAGCTTTCCGGCCGCCTCACCGGGGAAACCGAGCTCGGGCGGTGCACCGAAGCCGAGGCGCGCGAAAAACGCGTGCATCTCCTCGCGCGGCAGGGCAAGCGCGATCTTCGCCGCGCCGACGTTCGAGGACTTGCGGATCACGTCGGCGACGCTCATCGCGGCGACCGGATGCACGTCGCGGATCGTGTACTTGCCGAGCGTGAGCGATCCGGGCGCGGTGACGATACGGGTCTCTGCGCCGACGCGGCCGAGCGCGAGCGCGAGGGCGACGGTGAAGGGTTTCAGCGTCGAGCCGGGCTCGAACATGTCGGTGACGACGCGGTTGCGGATCTGCGCACCCGACAGGCGTGCACGGTTGTTCGGGTTGTAGGACGGCAGGTTCGCGAGCGCGAGCACTTCGCCGGTACGAACGTCCACCACCACGATCGCGCCGGCTTTTGCGCGGTGTGTCTCGACCGCGCTCTTGAGCGCCGCAAACGCGAGGCTCTGGATCTTCGCGTCGAGCGCGAGCGCGAGGTCGCGCCCGTCGCGCGCGGCGCGGATCGACGCGATGTCCTCGACGACGCGCCCGAGGCGGTCGCGGATCACGCGCCGGCTTCCGGGCACGCCCGCGAGCAGCGCCTCGTAGGCGAGCTCGATCCCCTCCTGTCCCTTGTCGTCCACGCCGGTGAAGCCGACGACGTGCGCGGCGGTCTCGCCCGCCGGGTAGTAGCGCCGGTACTCGCGGTGCTGATAGACGCCGGGGATGCCGAGCGCGGCGACCTGCTCGGCGAGTTCCGGCGGGATCTGCCGCTTGAGGTAGACGAAGTCGCGGCCGGCGTCGGCGAGCCGTCGCTCGAGCTCGGCCGGCGCGAGCGAAAGCAGCCCGGCGAGCGCCTTCAGCTGCGCCGCGCTCGCCTTCACGTCCTCCGGGATCGCCCACACCGACTGCACCGGCGTGGACACCGCGAGCACCTCGCCGTTTCGGTCGAGGATGCGGCCGCGCGTCGCCGGCACCTCGAGCACGCGCGCATGCCGCGCCTCGCCTTTGCGGCGCAGGAAGTCGCTTTCGACCCATTGCAGCCAGACCGAGCGCGCCGCGAGCACCGCGAAACCGGCAAGGAGCAGCCCGAGCACGGCAAAGGCGCGCCAGGACGCAAAGCGCGGCGGAAGGATCGCGCCGGCGGCGGTCACGGCGCCTCCTGCGGGTCGGCGGCGCCCGCCACCTCGCGCACGCGACGCGCATCCGGCGCCGCAAGCCCGAGCATCGCGCCTGCGAGGCGCGCAACGCGCGCATGCTGCCCCCACGTACTCGCCTCGAGTTGCAGCCGCCCGTACTCGACCTCGAGTTCGCGCGCGCGCTGCTGCTCGACCTCGAGTTCGGCGAACAGCTTGCGCGCCCGGTGCTGCGAGGTGACCAGCCCGAGCGCGCAGGCGACGAGCACCGCAAGCAGCACAAGATTCAGCTTTGCCACGCTCGGCGTCCGATGTCTTCGAGGCGCGCGCGATCGAGCGGTGCGTCGGTGCGCTCGGCCGCGCGCAGACGCGCGCTGCGCGCGCGCGGATTCGCGGCGACTTCGGCCGCCGACGGACGGCGCGCGCGACCGAGGAGTCTCACCGCCGGTTGTGGCATTTCGCGGGCGGTGAGCGGCAGATCCCGGGGCAGCGCAGTCGCCGCAGCCGCCGCGAGCACGCGCTTCACGATCCGGTCCTCGAGCGAGTGAAAGCTGATCACCGCCAGCCGCCCGCCCGGGGCGAGCCGCGCGAGCGCCGCCGGCAGCATCATCGCGACCTCCTCAAGCTCCCGATTGACGAGAATCCGTAGAGCTTGAAAGGTGCGCGTCGCCGGATCCTTGCCGGCCTTCCGTGCGCCGACCGCGCGAGCCACGATCGCGGCAAGTTGCCCGGTACGCTCGATGGGCGCTCGCGCGCGAGCAGCCACAATCGCCTTTGCAATCTGTTCAGCAAACCGTTCTTCGCCATAGCGGGCGATCGCCTCCCGGATCTGTCGTTGCGACGCCTCGGCGAGCCACTGGGCCGCGGTCGGTCCTTCGTCCGGATCCATCCGCATGTCGAGCGGCCCGTCGGCGCGGAACGAGAATCCCCGCGCCGGGTCCTCCAGCTGCGGCGAGGAGACGCCGAGGTCGGCGAGCACCCCGTGCACCCGCTCGACGCCCGACGCATCGAGAACGCGCTCGAGCGCGCTGAAGCGGGCCCGATGGATCGAGAAGCGCGCATCCTCGAGCGCGCGCGCCGCCGCGACCGCCGCCGGATCCCGATCGAGGGCGATCAGCCTGCCTGCCGGCCCGAGGCGCGCGAGGATCTCCCTGCTGTGGCCGCCGCGCCCGAAGGTGAGGTCGAGGTAGACGCCGGCCGGATCGATCGCGAGCGCCTCGATCGCCTCGGCGAGGAGCACCGGTCGGTGCGCGGGCGCGTCCTGCGGCATCGGCCGTTTCCGCGCTCACAGCGAGAAGTCCTCCATGCCCTGGGGGGGCGCGCCGTTGCCGGTGAGGTTGGCCGCGGCGAGCTTCGCGCTCCAGACGCCCGGATCCCAGAGTTCGAGGTAGTGGCCCTGGCCGACGAGCATCGCCTCGCGCGCAAGCTTCGCGTGAAGGCGCAGCCCCGGAGAAACGAGCACGCGTGCGGCGCTGTCGGGCACGACGTGCTCTTCGAAACCGAGCAGCAACCGCTTCCACCAGCTCGCTTGCGCGTGAAAGCTCGGAAATTTCTCGACCTGCGCGCGCACGCTCTCCCAAGCGTGCTCCGGGTAAATCAGCAGACAGCCTTCCGGGTGCGCGGTGAGAACGAGCGCGCGCCCGTTCTCGAAAAGCGCGTCGCGATGACGTGTCGGGATCGCAAAACGCCCCTTGGCATCGAGGGTGACCAGTGCCGCGCCGTGAAGCGAACTGCCCATCCAACTTGCCCCCGGTAGAGTGGCTCCGGGGCAGATCGCATCTTCCTCCCCCGTAATGCCACTTTTTTCTACGTTTTCCCACTTTATTTGAGGCTGTTCACAAGGTCAAGCGGGATTTTCTGGTTTTCCTAGGAGCGACAACGACTTAGCAAATCATGGGGAAGACGTTCCGAGATCGCAGAACAACGCTATTAATCAATGCCTTATCGTCCAGATTGAATGTGCCGTGTGAAATGAACCGGCTTTTACGTCCTCGGCGAGCATCCGCTCGCGGCATCGACGGGCGCTTGCCGGCGGGTCTATTCACCGCACCCGCGGAGCCGCCTGCCGGGCGCATCGAGGAGATCGTCGAACCCCATCCGCAGCGCTCGCCGACGGGGCGACGATCTCCGTCTGAGGATTCCGCAACGTCGGTGTGCCGTCCCGGTCGATCAATGCCCTGATCGCGCAGTGCGCCAAAGACCTGACGGTGGTCGCGGACGACGCCGACAACGGCGACGTCGGCATCGCCGCGCGGCGCGTAAAAAGATCGTCTGTTCGTATCCCCGCCAGGCCAATTCGCAGCACTTCGACCAGGGGTATCGCGCTGGCGAAATCGAGCTCGAACTCGTGCCGCAGGGCACGCTCGCGGAGCGCATCCGTATCGGGGGCACCGGGATCGGCGTGTTCTACACGCCGACCGCGTACGGCACGCGGCTTGCCGAGGGCGAGGAGACGCGCCGGTGATCGCGACTACTTCGAATCTCCAATCCGCTGCGACTACGCTTTTGTCGCCGCCGATCGTGCGACCGCTCCGGCAACTTCACCCACCGCAAGACCGGGCGCAACTTCGGACCGACTCATGGCGACGGCGTCGCGCGTCCCGGTCGCGAAGGCGCTCAAAGCGGTGCCGCTCGGGGCGATCGACCCGGAGCACGCGGTGACGCCGCGCATGTTCGTTACGCGCGTCCTGCGGGTCGAAAGAAGGATCGGCGCACGAAGCCGCTCGATCGCGAGCGGATCGCCGCGCGCCCCTTGCGCGCGCCAACTTGCGCACGCCGACCTTGCGCTGATCGACGTGCGAGCGGAGGGCCTGCACGTCGTCGAAATCGTCGGCGAAGCGCTTTCTTTCCCGCAGCTTCAGCGCTTGACCGCAGCGCCGATCAAGGCCAGCCGCGAACGCTTAAAGCGGGGCGCCCGCGATCTTTCTGCGCCGACGCGCACGCCGCTCGAGTTCGGGAAAGATGCCTTCGGCCGGTGCATCGGCTAGCGCGTTCGCTCGCACCGCCGCACTCAGTGTTTGAAAAGCTGCACCGTCGAAGCGTGAGACGTGCCCGCGAAGGCGTGCATGCCGACACCGACATGGTCACCCGCCGCGCCCATGAAAACCCCCCGCATGTTTAACGTGGCCGAGGTGGAGTTGCAGCCAGGTCCTGAGCATGAGCCCGCAGCGGAAGCAGAGAAAAACGCGCCCTTGCCGAACTGGATCGGCGCAGTGATCGGGCCGAGGAAAGACCAGGTCTGAGATGGATAGGGATATCCGAAAACCATCGCCAGCCCGCTGAAGGAGACCGTCTTAGCGGTGAAGTCCACCCCCGCACTCGACAGACTGAACGATCCCAGAGCCCCCTGCTCGTTTGTCGGCGGCGTTCCGCCTACGAGCGAAAGCGAGAAAGTTCCGCTCTTTGCGTTCACCACCTCCGGCGGCGCGATCGGCCCGAGCAGATAATGGAAGTGATTGTTGGGGCCTATGTTGAATGACGAGCTGCCGATCGCGACCGTACCCTCCTCCCATCGCCCCCAGATCGCGCCGATCGCGTTCGCGGTCGTGTCGTTGAACATCGCGGTGATCGGCCCCGCGAGCCCGCTTGTCGCGCTCGTTCCGCCGCCCGGCACCGCGTTGTTGCCTGCGAGGATCTGGAACGACGAAAGCTTGGTGTTCGGGCCGACGACGACGGTCGTAAAGTCCTGCGAGCGGAGAAATCCGCCGACGGTTTCGCTACTGAAGGCCCCGACAAGCGCGTGCGTTATCGCGCCCTCGGCGGGAACAACCGCGGACGAGCCGGCCGACGTTCGCGTCTCGGTCGACATGAACGCGCTCTCTCGCGGAGGAGGGGGCACCTCGTTCTGGCGACCCTCCGAGTCGATACCGCCCGCGACCGTCTCCCCGGTTTCCTCGCCGCGCTGCCCGGTTCTGCGCTGCTGCCCTTCCAAGCGGTCGAACAGGAACCGAGGAGGTGAGAGAAGCCGTTGCGGCGGACTCGTCCGATCGGGGACGTGGAAAAATTCGCCCGCGCCGAACTCGGCGTCACCCCCTTCGTTGACGACGCCGATCCGCCCGTCGCTCACGCCTCCGTAGGTCCCGCTCGGCGCAGGCGACGCCGCTGCCTGAGCAATAAGCGGCGCATCGCTCATGCGCGGCGCCTGCGCAAGCAGCAGCCCGGCGCGCCCGCCTACGGTGCAGGGCGAAAGGTCGTTGCACTCGCGAAGCACGAAATGCGTGCCGCGAATACCGATGGAGGCGGTCGCGGTGCGCACGCCGTAGCGGTCGTCGCGGCGCAGCTTGCCGATCGCGCCGGCGATCTTGCGCATGCCGCCGGCGACGAGCGTGAGGAAGCTGCGCTCGCTTCCGTCGGCCGCACCGCGCCAGACGTATTCGTCCACGCGCAGGATCGAACGTTCCCGAAGCGAAAGAATGGCCCCGTCGGCGAACCGGATCTGCACGTTGCTCGCCGGGCCGACGCGGACGGTGTCACCTTGCTCGATCGTGGAGCCGCGCGCAAGCGCTATCCGCGTCCCGGCGCGCTCGACCTCCGCCTCACCGACAGCAACCAGCACTCGCCCCACCTCGGCGAAAGCGGCGCACGAGCAAAGGGCGAGCGATATCGCGAACAACCTCGATGCTCTCATCGCTCCCTCTCGAAGTTCATGCCGCGGCCGAAGCGCGGCGGTCGACGTCCCGCGTCCGGACGAGAAGCGCGTTCGCCGAGGTCCCGCTCGGGCGACCGGAAGGCGCCGAATGATCCGCCGGTTGTCGCCGCGAACGCCCGCTGATTGCAGCGCGTCTTCCGACGGCCGGCAAGGTTGCGAGCCGCCCGTCCTGCGGCCCGCCAGAACCGGTCGCGCCCCGCTTCTCCGAAAACGCGCGGCGCGATTTTCGCTCGGCCGCCGCCGCGCTTCAACTCGCGCTCGCCTCGCGCGCCGCCGCCCGGCTCACGGCCCGCTTCCCCGCGCACCGCCCTCGCCGCCGAGAACGAAACCGATGCGCCGCCTCGTCTGCGCCGCGCGTTCGCGTTCGCCCGCCGCCTCGGCGCGGCGCGCTTCCACTTCGAGCCACGCAACGAGCGGCCGACGCCAACCCTGGGCGGAGGCGATCTCGATCGCCTCGGCGATCTCGGGCGGCGCGATCCTTCCTGCGCGCAGCCGCACCGCCGCACGTACGAGCCGCGAAAGCGGCTCGTCGGCCGCGGCGCGCTCGCGCCGGCCGGCGAGGTAGTCCGCGTAGGCGAGCTCCTCCGCTCCGGCGTCGGCGCGCAGCCGCTCGAAGCCGGGGCAGTCGTCGAAGTCGAGGCTCGCCGTGCGCACCGCGCAGCGGGCAAGCTCCGCGCGCGCGGCAAGATCGATCCGTCCGGTCTTCGCGATCGCGGCGCGAAGCCGCGCGAACTCGATCTCCGCAAGGCGCGTGTCGCCGGCGAGAAAATGCCGCTCGAAGGCCGCAAGCGCCGCGCGCGCCTCGAGCTGCCAGTCGGCGGGTGGCGGCCCCGAGGCGCAGCCTGCGACAGCGAGCGCCGCGCCGGCGAGCGCGCGCCTCACGGCAGCCGCAGGCGCGTGTCGCGCTCGAACGGCCATCGGCGGTCGATGTCCTCGATCAGGGCGCCGAGCCGACGCAGGCTCGCCTCGACCTCGGCGCGCAGCGCCGCGAGATCCGTCGTCGCGCGGGCGACATTGCCTGCCGCGGTCCGCGCGCTCGCCGCGGTCGCCTGCGCATCCGCAAGGATCGCCTCGACCGCGGCGAGCCGCGCGCGCATCTCGGCGAGGAGCGCGCGCGCCTCGGCGGCGGCCTTCGTCGCCTCATCGGCGATGCCGCCCACCCCGAGCAGCCGCTCGTCGCTTTTCGCGATCAAGCCTTCCAGCCGGCTCGCCGCCGCGCCGAGCGAGGCAACGAGCGCGTTCGCCCGATCGAGCGCGGCGAGCACCTTCTGTGCGTGCGCCTCCTCGCCGAGGAGCGCGCCGAGCACGCCGGTGCGGCCGGCCATGCGCTCGGTCACCGCGCGCAGGTCCGCGAGGCTCTTCGCGAGGCTCGACTCCGGGCCGGTCAGACGCTCGGCGTTCTCCAGGATCGCGCGCAGCGTCGCGATCATGCGCGGGATCTCCTCGGTCGTGTCGCCCCGCAGAACCGGGCGCACCGCGCCGTCCTCGAGCGGCGCGTCCTCGAGGTTTCCGGTGAAGGCGCGGATGCGCGCGGCGCCGAAGAGCGACACCTCGAGCGTGAAGACGCTCGAGCGCCGCAGCCACTTCGCGTCGCGCTTCGGCACATCCACTTCGATCCGCGCCCTGCCGTCCTCGGCAAGGGCGATGCGCCGCACCCGCCCGATCGGAAAGCCGGCGAAGCTGAGGTCCATGCCGACGGTGACGCCCTCGGCGTTGTCGGCGACGAGCACGAGCCGCTGCGTCGCCTCGAAAACCCCGCGCGCATAGAGCGTGTAGAAGACGAACGCGACCGCAAGGAGCGCGGCCGCGCCGAGGAGCATTCCGGCGCGCAGCCCGAGGTTGCGCGGCACCCGCGCGACCGGCGTCTCGCGCTCGTGGCCCGGGCCGTCCACCGCCCGCTCAGCCGACGTAGCGCGCAGCGAGCGCCGCGATCTCGATCGCCGCGATCGCCGCGAACACCCGCACCATCGCGGCGCGCACTGCGACCGGCGCGGTGCGCCGCCGCCGGTCGGCGGAAAGCCCCGCCTGGATCGGAAAGAGCGCGACCGCGGCGCCGAAGAGCACGCACTTGAGCGCAAGACCGGCGAGCGTCGCCCCGCCGAAGACGCGGCCCACGGCGCGCGTGTACTCCTCGAACCCCCAGGGCGAGGCGCCGTACATCGCCGCGTAGGCGATCGCGAGCGCGAGCGTGCAGGCGAATACCGTCAGCGAGGCGACCGAGGCCGCCGCCGCCGCGACGCGCGGGGCGAACTCGCAGGCGAGCGGATCGCGCCCCTCGGCGCGCATGCGCTCGAAATCGCCGGCGATCGCCGCAAGCGCGATCTCGGTCGCGATCGCCGCCCCGGACCGCAGCGCGACGAAGAGCGCGGTAAAGAGCGGCGCGAGCTCCAGCACGAGCACCCGCATTACGAGCTCCAGCGCGAACTGCGACAGGCCGAAGTCGCGCGCCGCCTCGATCGCGATCGTCGCGGTGACCGCCGCGGCGAGCGCGGCAAAGAGCGCGAACCCGGGCAGAATCTCGCCGGCGGTGAACCAGATCTGGCGCAGCGCGAGCGTGCGCGCCTGCGCGTCGTAGCTCGAAGGCGAGGCCGCCGCCGCAAGCGTCGCGCCGGCGAAGACGAGCGCGCCCCGCCAACGCGCGAGCCGGTCCGCGAGAATGCCTCCGGGCACCATGGCGCGAGTTTACAATCCCGGTGACGCACCGCATGAGCCGCAGGCGCAAACGACCCGAGGAGCTGCGCAGCCACCGCTGGTTCGGCGTCGCGGACCTGCGCGCCTTCGGCCACCGCTCGCGCATGGCGCAGATGGGCTACGACCGCGCCGAGTTCGCCGGGCGGCCGGTGATCGCGATCGTCAACACCTGGTCCGACATCAACCACTGCCACGCGCACTTTCGCGCGCGCGCCGAGGACGTAAAGCGCGGCGTCTGGCAGGCGGGCGGGTTTCCGCTCGAGATGCCGGCGATGGCGCTCGCCGAGCCGATGCAGAAGCCGAGCACGATGCTCTATCGCAACTTCCTCGCGATGGAGACCGAGGAGCTGCTGCGCTCCTACCCGGTGGACGGCGCAGTGCTCTTGGGCGGCTGCGACAAGACGACGCCGGCGCTCTTGATGGGCGCAACGAGCATGAACATCCCGGCGATCTACGTGCCGGCCGGGCCGATGCTCTCTGCGCACTGGCGCGACCAGACGCTCGGCTCCGGGTCGGATGTCTGGAAATACTGGGACGAGCTCCGCGCCGGAGGAATCGGCGAAGAGGACTGGCGCGAAATCGAAACTTCGATCGCGCGCTCGGCCGGCACCTGCATGACGATGGGCACCGCCGCGACCATGATGGCGCTTGCCGAAGTGCTCGGCTGGTCGCTTCCCGGCGCCTCGTCGATTCCGGCGGTGGATGCGAACCACGCCCGCATGGCCGCCGCAAGCGGCCGGCGCATCGTCGAGATGGTGTGGGAGGACCTGAAACCGCGCGACTTCCTCTCGCGCGCCTCGTTCGATAACGCGATCACCGTGCTGATGGCGCTCGGCGGCTCGACGAACGCGGTGGTGCATCTCACCGCGATGGCGCGCCGCGCGGGGCTCGCGTTTCCGCTGGAGCGCTACAACGAAATCGCCGCGCGCACGCCGGTGCTCGCGAACATCCGGCCCTCCGGCGAGCGCTATCTGATGGAGGACTTCTACTACGCCGGCGGCCTGCGCGCGCTCCTTGCCGAGATCCGGGACCTGCTGGACCTTTCGGCGCTCACGGTGAACGGTCGAACGCTCGGCGAAAACATCGAGGGCGCGCGGATCTGGAACCCCGAGGTGATCCGGCCGAGGAGCCGCCCGGTGAAGCCCTCGGGCGGGCTCGTCGTCCTCAAAGGCTCGCTCGCCCCGGACGGCGCGGTGATCAAAGCGAGCGCCGCCACCCCTGCGCTCCTCAGGCACACCGGGCGCGCGGTGGTGTTCGAGGATTACAACGACATGGCGGCGAGGATCGACCGCGACGATCTGGAGGTGGACGCCTCCTCGGTCCTCGTGCTGAAGAACGCCGGACCGCTCGGCGGCCCGGGATTCCCCGAATGGGGGATGCTGCCGATCCCGAAGAAGCTGCTCCGCCAGGGCGTGCGCGACATGGTGCGGGTGTCCGATGCCCGCATGAGCGGAACGAGCTACGGCACCTGCGTGCTGCACGTCGCGCCCGAGGCGTACGTCGGCGGGCCGCTCGCGCTCGTTCGAACCGGCGACCTCATCGAGCTCGACGTCGAGCGGCGCGCGCTCAACCTGCTCGTTTCGCCCGAGGAGCTTTCGCGCCGGCGCGCAGAGTGGCGGCCGCCTGCGCCGCGCTATGCGCGCGGCTACGGCGCGATCTTCTCGCGCCATGTGACGCAGGCGAACGAGGGCTGCGACTTCGACTTCCTCGAAGGCACCGCGCCGGTGCCCGAGCCGGAAATTCACTGATGCGCACCGGCCGCGGCAAGCGCCTGCCACCGCTTTGCCCTGCGGCCCTCAGATCACCGCCGGCGCATTCGGCAGCTCGTCGGGATTAGGCCCCTCGCGCGCCGGAAAGTGGCGCACGAGAAGCTCGCTCGTGGCCCGGATGCCCGCGAGCATGCCTGCGAGGTAGCGGCCGGCGGCGAACTCGCGCTCCATCGCGCGGCAGATCTCCTCCCAGGCGGCCTCCCCCGCGCGGGCGTGGATGCCGCGATCGGCGACGATCTCGACGTCGCGGTCGGCAAGGAGCACGTAGATGAGGACGCCCCCGTTCTCCTCGGTGTCCCAGACGCGAAGCCGCGCGAAGAGCTCGAGCGCCCGCTCGCGCGGGCTCGCGCCCCGAAGGAGCGCCGCAAGCGGCAGGCCCCCTTCGATCGCCACCCGGATCTCGCCCCGATGGCGCCGCTCCGCTTCGGCGACCGCGCGCTCGATCTCGGCGAGCGCCGCGGGTGGAAAGGCGCGGCGCATCAGCGCCTCGTCGAGAAAGAGGTGACGCAGCCAGCGCATCGCTACCAGCGGCCCGAGGCGCCGCCGCCGCCGAAGCCACCGCCCCCGCCGCGGAATCCGCCGCCGAAGCCGCCGCCTGCGCCCCCGAAGCCGCCGCCCCAGCCCCCGGGGACCCCGCCGTAGGTCCAGCGCCCCGAGCGCCCCGCCCCGGTGTTCGCATAGGCGATCGCGAAGGCGACGAGCGCCGCAAGGATCGCGACCGCAAGCCCGAAGATGTGCCACGCGAGGAAGCCTGCGCCAGCGCCGGTCGCGAGCGAGCCGGCGAGCCGCCCGAGAACGACCCGCAGCACCGCGCCGGCGGCGACGACGAAAAAGAGGAACACCGGGATCGCTTCGACGACGGCGAAGGCGGAAGCGCCGCGCTCGCGCGCCGACTGAGGCGCGGGCAGCCGCTCGCCCTCGGCCAGACGAATCAGCGCCTCGAGACCGCTCGCGAGCCCGCCGTAGAAATCGCCCTCGCGAAAGCGCGGAACGATCCGCTCCTCGATCACGCGCTTTGCGACCGAGTCCGGAATCGCGCCCTCCAGCCCGTAGCCCACTTCGATCCGCACCCGCCGGTCCTCCTTTGCGACGAGCAGGATCAAGCCGTCGTCCACGCCCTTGCGGCCGATTCTCCACGCTTCGGCAACCCGGATCGCGTACTGCTCGATCTCCTCGGGCTTCGTCGTCGGCACGAGGAGCACCGCGAACTGCGTGCCGCGGCGCCGCTCGAAGTCGGCAAGGCGCGCTTCCAGCGTCTCGCGCTCGCTCGGCGAGAGCGTTCCGGTGAGATCGGTGACCCGGGCCTTGAGCGGCGGCACCGGCACCTCGGCCGCCGCCCCCGTCGCGAGCGCCGCGAGCGCGAACAGCGCGGCGGCGAGGCGGGCCATCGGCACGCGGCTATTTCGCTGCCGGCTTGCCGAACTCGACCTTCGGCGGCGCGGCGAGCGCCTTCTCGTTCTCGACCGTGAAGTTCGCCTTCACCTTGTAGCCGAAGAGCATCGCGGTGAGGTTGGTCGGGAACTGGCGCGCGAGCGTGTTGTATTCCTGCACCGCGCGGATGTAGCGCCCGCGCGCGACCGCGATGCGGTTCTCGGTGCCGGCGAGTTCGGCCCGAAGCTCGCCGAATTCGCGCGTCGCGGCAAGCTGCGGGTAGGCCTCGGCGACCGCGAGCAACCGCGCGAGCGCGCTCGAGAGCTGCGCCTGCGCCGCCTGAAACCTCGCGAACGCTTCCGGGTCGTTGACGAGCTCGGGCGTTGCGCGAATGGCGGCGACCGAGGCGCGCGCCTGGGTCACTTCCGCGAGCACCTGCCGCTCGAAGTCGGCCGCGCCCTGCACCGTCGCGACGAGGTTCGGAATGAGATCCGCGCGGCGCTGATAGTTGTTGAGCACCTCCGACCAGGCGGCGGTGACCGCTTCGTCGAGCCGCTGAAACTCGTTGTAGCCGCAGCCCGAAAGGGCGAGCGTCGCGGAAAGGGCGACGAAGAGCTTGCGCATGGCAATCCTTCCTGCGAACGAGGCGCCCTCCCCAGATGGGGGCGCCCGCTCGCGATCCAAGAGCGGCGCCGTCAGGCGCCTTGCGCGAGCCGCTCGAGGCGCGCGCGCTCGACGCCGAGCTTCGCGCCCGCCGCGACGATTTCCTCCCAGGTAGCGGAATCCACCGGGATCCCTTCACGCTCGCGCTGCGCGCGCGCCTCGCGCTCCGGCTCGCCCGCGATCCTCACCTTGTCGAAGCCGAGCGCGACCGGCGAGCGGCGCAGCGAGTCGAGAAACGCTCGCGTTTCGGCGGCGAACGCCTCGGCCGTGCCGAGCCGCGTCGGGTCGATGAGGATCGTGAGCATGCCGTTCCAGACGCGGCGCTTCGACTTGTCGTCCGAATGCCAGGTGCCCCCGCCGGTGAGCGCCCCGCCGAGCAGTTCGCACGCGACCGCGAGCCCGTAGCCCTTGTGCAGCCCGAAGGTGCGCAGCGCGCCGAACGGCTCGACGACGCCGTAGCGCGGATCCGAGGTCGGGTTGCCCTTGTCGTCGAGCAGCCAATCGGGATCGACGCGCTCGCCCTTGTTGTAGGCAACGCGGATCTTGCCCTGCGCGACGGCGCTTGTGGCCATGTCGAGGATGAACGGCGGCTCGCCCGGAAGCGGAATCCCGACCGCGAAGGGATTCGTTCCGAAACGCGCGTCCGACCCCCCGTAGGGGGCGACGATCGCGCGCGAGAGGACGTTCACGAAGTGGATCGAGACGAGGCCGGCGGCCACCGCCTGCTCGGCCCACTGGCCGATCCTGCACAGATGGTGCGCGCGCGCGAGCGCCATCACGCAAAGGCCGTGCTCGCGCGCGCGCTCGATCGCGATCTGCATCGCCTCGAGCCCCACCACCTGCCCGTAGCCCATTCTGCCGTCCAGCGCGAGCATCGCGCCGCCGTCGAACGTGACTTCGGGATGCTGGTTGACTTTCAGCCCGCCCTCGAGGAGCGCGTCCACGTAGCGCGGGATCATGCCGACGCCGTGCGAATCGTGCCCGGCGAGGTTCGCGGTGACGAGGTTTTCGGCGACGAGGCGCGCTTCGCGCGCGTCGCTTCCGCCGGCGGCGACGATCGCCTCGATCGCGCGCGCGAGCGCCGGCGCGCGGAAGACGCGTTCTTCGTTCACGCGGCTCAGTCCGGCTTGATGTTGCCGCGCTCGACGACTTTCGCCCAGCGCTCGATCTCGGCCTTCATGAACGCGGCGAACTCCTCGGGCGTGCTCGCCACCACGTCGAAGCCGATCTGCTGCATGCGCTCGCGAACGTCCGGGGAACGCAGCGCTCGCACCACCGCCTCGTTCAGCCGCGCGACCACCGGCGCCGGCGTCTTCGCGGGCGCCGCCACCGCCTGCCACGACGTGACCACGAGATCGGGGAATCCCGCCTCGGCCGCGGTCGGCACGTTGGGCAGCTGCGGGTGCCGCTCGCGCGCGGTGACGGCGAGCGCCTTCATCCGTCCGCCGCGGATGTAGGTCGTCACCGCCCCGAGGTTCTGGAACGAAAAATCGACCTGCCCGCCCATCAAGTCGGTCTGGCAGGCGGCGCCGCCCCGGTAGGGCACGTGCACCGCGAAGATGCCCGCCTGCTGCTTGAACACCTCGCCCGTCAGGTGGTCGGAAGAGCCCGAGCCGCTCGAGCAGTAGGAGAGTCGTCCCGGGTTTTTCTTCGCGTGCGCGACCAGCTCTTTCATCGTCGCGACCGGCAGGTCCGGGCGCGTCACGAGCACGTTCGGGGTCGTCACCGCGAGCGAAATCGGCGCAAAATCGCGCACCGGGTGATAGCGCAGGTCCTTGAAGAGCGCCGCGTTGATCGAAAAGACTCCGATCGAGCCGACGAGGATGGTGTAGCCGTCGGGCTCGGCCTTCGCGACGAACTCGGCGGCGATCGCCCCGTTTGCGCCGGGTCGGTTCTCGACCACCGCCGGCTGGCCGAGATACTCCTGGAACTTTCCGCCGATCGCCCGCCCGACGATGTCGGAGGAGCCGCCGGCGACGAAGGGGATGATGACGCGGATCGGTTTCGCCGGAAAACCCTGCGCGAGCGTCGCGCCCGCGGCCGCGGCGCCGACGAGCGCCGCGGCGATTCGCACCAGCCGGTTCATGTTTCGCCTCCCCGGTTTCCTCGCTCGGAGCGGCGAGTTTACAATGCCGCGCTCCGCATCCGCGCTTTATCGTTCCGATGGAGCTGCCCCCGAATCCGCTCAAGCGCGCGCTCGCCGCCGGCCGCGTGCAGATCGGCCTGTGGTCGAGCCTTGCGTCGAACTACTCGGTCGAGGTGATCGCCGGCGCCGGTTTCGACTGGATCCTGCTCGACATGGAGCATTCGCCGAACGATCTGGCGTCGGTGCTCGCGCAGCTTCAGGCCACGGCTGCCTATCCGGTCGCGCCGATGGTGCGCGTACCCTGGAACGACCCGGTCGTCATCAAGCGGGTGCTCGACCTCGGCGTGCAGTCGCTCCTCGTCCCCTACGTGAATTCGCCCGAGGAGGCGCGCGCCGCGGTCGCCGCGACCCGCTATCCGCCGGCCGGCGTGCGCGGGATGGCCGGCACCACGCGCGCGACGCGCTTCGGACGCATCCGCGACTACGCGCGCCGCGCGCACGAGGAGCTCTGCCTCGTCGTGCAGGCGGAGACGAAGGCGGCGCTCGATCAGCTCGAGGCGATCTGCGCGGTCGAGGGCGTGGACGGCGTCTTCATCGGCCCGGCGGACCTTCACGCCTCGCTCGGCTATCCGGGCGAAACCGCGAACCCGGCGGTGATGCCGGCGATCGAGCAGGCGATCCGGCGCATCCGCGCTAGCGGCAAGGCGCCCGGGTACCTCTCGCCGGTCGAAGCGGACGCAAGGCGCATGATCGCCGCAGGCGCGCAACTCGTCGCCGTCGGCTCGGATGTGGCGCTCCTTGCGCGCGGCGCGGAGGCCTTGCGCGCGAAATTCGCAGAAGGTGCGCGATGAAGCCCGTGGTGCTCGTCACCGGCCCGATCTTTCCGAAGACGCGCGAGATCCTCGAGCGCGAATTCACTTGCCACCGCCTCTACGAGGCGACCGACCGCGCGGCGTTGCTGAAGGAAGTCGGACGCGAGGTGCGAGGGCTCGCCACCTTCGGCCCGTGGGGGGCGGATGCGGCGCTGATCGATGCGCTGCCCGCGCTCGAGATCATCTCGAATTTCGGCGTCGGCGTGGATGCGATCGATCTCGAGGCAGCCAGGCGCCGCGGCATCGTCGTCACCAACACGCCGGAGGTGCTCGACGACTGCGTCGCCGACACAGCGATCGCCCTGGTGCTCAATACGCTGCGGCGCTTTCCGCAGGCGGAGAGGTGGCTTCGCTCGGGCCACTGGGCGAGCCGGGGCGCCTATCCGCTTGCGACCGCCCTGCGCGGAAAGACGATGGGCGTGCTCGGCCTCGGGCGCATCGGCGAGGCGATCGCAAGGCGCGCGCTCGCCTTCGGCATGAAGGTGCGCTACCACAACCGCCGGCCGAAGGCGGTCGCGTACCCCTACGACCCCGACCCGGTGACGCTCGCGAAGAATTCCGACGTGCTCGTGGTGGCGACACCCGGCGGCCCCGAGACCCGAGGGCTCGTCGACGCGCGCGTGCTCGATGCGCTCGGGCCCGAGGGCTACCTCGTCAACATCTCGCGCGGCTCTGTGGTGGACGAGCCGGTGCTGCTCGCCTACCTCAAGGCGGGAAAGATCGCAGGCGCCGGGCTCGACGTGTTCGACAACGAACCGAACATCGACCCCGAGTGGTTCGCGCTCGAGAACGCGGTCGCTGCTGCCGCACGTCGGCAGCGCCACCGTCGAGACGCGCACCGCGATGGGGATGCTGCAGATCGAGAACCTGCGCCTTCACTTCGCCGGAAAGCCGGTGAAGACGCCGGTCGTCTGAGGCGCGCGAGCGCGCCGCACCCCGGGCGTGCGGCGCGGTGACGCTCGGAACGCTACTCGACCTTCGCGCCCGAGGCCTTCACCACCTTCGCCCACTTCGCGATCTCGGCCTGGATGTGCGCGGCGAACTCTTCGGGCGTGCCGGGTGCCGCGATCGCGCCCTGCTGGTCGAACTTTTCGCGCACGTCCGGCATCGCGAGGATGCGGTTCACCTCCTGGTTCAAGCGGGCGACGATCTCGCGCGGGGTTTTTGCCGGCACCATGATCCCGAACCAGGCGCTCGACTCGTAGCCGGGTACCCCCGCCTCCTGCATCGTCGGAAGGTCGGGCAGCCCGGGGTAGCGCTGCGCGGTCGTGATCGCGAGCGCGCGCAGCTTTCCGCTCTTGATGTGCGGCATCGAGGGCGGGAGGTTATCGAACATCACCGACACCTGCCCGCCGAGCAGGTCGGTGAGCGCGGGGGCGCTGCCCTTGTACGGCACGTGCACGATGTCCACGCCGGTGAGCATCTTGAACAGCTCCCCCGACATGTGGATCGAGGTGCCGGTGCCGGAAGACGCGAAGTTGATCTTTCCGGGGTTCGCCTTCGCGTAGTCGATGAACTCGCGCACCGTACGCGCCGGGACCGCCGGATTCACCACCATCACGTTCGGCACGCGGGCGACCAGCGCGACCGGCGCAAGATCGCGCATCAGCGCGTAGCCGAGCTTCGGGTAGAGCGTCTCGCTGATCGACTGCGCGACCGTCACCATGAGGAGCGTATAGCCGTCGGGCGCGGATTTGGCGACGAACTCGGTGCCGACGTTGCCGGCCGCCCCGGGGCGGTTTTCGACCACCACCGACTGGCCGAGCGCAGGGCCCAGCTTGTCGGCGACGATGCGCGCGAGGATGTCGGTCGCCCCCGCCGGCGGAAACGGCACGATGTAGCGGATCGGTTTCGACGGCCAGGCCTGCGCGAGTGCCGCCCCGGGCAGCGCGGCGAGGGCGACGAACGAAGCGAGCGCCGCGGCAAGGCGCGGCGCGAATGCGCGGACGAATCTCATGGGCTCCTCCTCGAATCGAGACGGCGACGATTGTATCGCCCGCGCCGCCCGCTTCAGCCGAGCGTGAAGTAGAACGCGGCGCCCGCGCCGGGCGACGCCTCGGCCCAGACGCGGCCGCCGTGGCGCTCGACCACGCGCCGCACGATGGCGAGGCCGATGCCGGTGCCGGAGAACTCGCGCTCGGTGTGCAGCCGCTCGAAAGGCCGGAAAAGCTTTCCCGCATAGCGCATGTCGAAGCCGACGCCGTTGTCGCGCACGTACCAGGCGCCCTGTGCCGCGTCCCAGCCGAATTCGGCGCGCGGCTCGGCCACCCGACTCGAATACTTGAACGCGTTGTCGAGCAGGTTGAGGAGACAAAGCCGCACGAGCAGGGGATCGGCGCACGCGGGCGGCGTCTGCCCGATCTCAAGGCGCGCCCGCGGATAGGCGGCGGCGAGCTCTGCCGCGATCGACGCGGCGAGCGCGCCCAGATCGAGCGGCTCGCGCCGCAGTCCGTGGCGGTTGACGCGCGCAAGCTCGAGCAAGTCGTCGACCAGCTGGCCCATGCGCCGGGCGTTGTCCTCGACCACCGCGAGCTTGCGTCGGCCTTCGCTCGAGAGCCGCTCGCCCTCGTCCTCGATCACCATGCGCGCGAACGCCCCCATCGCGCGCAACGGCGCGCGCAGGTCGTGCGACACCGAGTACGAGAACGACTCCAGCTCGGTGAGCGCCTCCTCGAGCTGCGCGGTGCGCTCGGCGACGCGGCGCTCGAGCTCGCGGTTGTGGTCGCGCAGCGCCGCCTCGGCGCGCTTGCGCTCGGTGATGTCCACGCCGAACGTGAGCGTGCTGCCGTCCGAGAGCTTGCGATCGCTGACGAGCAGCCAGAGGCCGCCCTTCCGGCGCGTTTCGACCGGCGCCGAGCCGCGCCGGCGCCGCGCAAGCCGCTCGGCGAGCCAGGCCGCCTCCCGCCCTTCGGCTTCCGGGAACAGCCCGCGCTCGAGCCCTGCGCGCAGGTGCTCCTCGTAGCGGCGGCCGGGCTCGACGTACTCGGCCACCGCGGCGTTGATCTCGCGGAACCGGCGGTTCGCGACCACGATGCGGTCCTCGGCGTCGGCGATGCAGATCGGCTCGTCCAAGTGCTCGACCGCCTCACGCAGCCGGCGGTCCGCCGCGGCTGCGAGCCGTTCGAGCTCGACCTGATGCGTCACGTCGCTGGCGACGCCGCGGTAGCCGCGAAAGACGCCGTCGCGGTCGAAATACGGAACGCCGCTCGTCTGCACCCAGCGCTCCTTGCCGTCCGGCCCGGTGACGCGGTAGCGGAAATCGCGGAACGGTTCCCGCCGCGCGAGCGCCTCGAGGTGCGCGCGCCAGCGCGCGGAGCCGAGGTTCGCGTCATAGGCGATCTCGTCCCGGCGACGGCCGTAGAACGCCTGCGGTGCAAGCCCGGTCACCGCGGTGATCGAATCCGACATCCAAACGAACCGATGCTCGGCGTCGGTCTCCCAGAACCAGTCGGCCGAGGCGCGCGCGAAATCGTGCAGCCGTGCCTCGCTCTCGGACCGCTCGTTCTCCGCTGCACGCGGCGCAGGGCGAGCCGCGTACGCCGCCCTCGGATCGGTGCTCGCGTCCTGCATCCGCCCCGCGCCCGGTGCGACCCTCAGACGGGCGCCGGTTCGGCGGCGTCGAAGTCGATCTCGACCTTCGCCCCGTTCGGGTCGTAAAAGAAAAGCTGCCAGGTGCCGTAGGCGGGGAGTCTTCGCAGCTCGTACGGCACCCCGCGCGCTTTCAGACGCGCGACCGTTTTCGCCAGATCCTTGCCGGTGAAGGCCATGTGATCGATCACCCCGGGTACCAGCTCCCGCCGCGGCCGTCCGGCGATGACATGCAGGATCGCCTCGGTGCCGCCCTCGGCGTAGAGCCAGGCGCCCGGAAACGCAAACGGCGGCCGCGGGCCGGGCTTGAGCCCCAGATGCTCCTCGTAGAACGCGAGCGTCGCCGCCAGATCGTCGGTGAGGATCGTGAAGTGGTTCATCCCGACCGCGCTCATCGTCCGCCCCCTACGCCTTCGTCGCGCCCGTCTGTGCCTGCCGCACGCGCTCGAGCACCCTCCTCTTGCCGATCTCGCTCCGCAGCCTCGTCCGCGCAAGCCGCGTGATCGCCACCACGCCGAGCCGCGGGAGGCGAGCCGGGGTCGGTCCTTTGGTAGTCGAGGATGCCGTGCACCGCGAGCCGGGCGCCCTGCTTCGTGATGCACAGCTGCTTGGGCACGGCGCCTCCTTCACCGGGAGCCGGCAGGCGACCCGGTCGAGGGGATGATGAGCGCGCTGACGACGAGCGCCTGCGCAGCGACCTCCTGCTCGGCCAAAGCGGCCGCCGCGCCGATGGCCGCGACGCCGAAAGAGCAGGACGAACGTTCCGGTCAGCATTACGACGTCTGGCCGAAGACCGCCCACACGAGCGCCGGATCGAGTTCGCCCATCGGGCTAATTTAGAATCCGCCGCGCATGGACGCAACCGCGATCGCCGCGGAGCTCGCGGCGCTGAACGAAAACGGCGGGCTCGCGCCGCCGTTTTCGCGCCGCGACCCGCCGCTAGCGCCCGCTTGCGCCGCCGCGGCCGCGCGACGGCTTCACGAGCGGCGGCTCGCCGCCGGCTGGCGCCCGCGCGGGCGAAAGATCGGCTTCACCAACCGCACGCTCTGGCCGCGCTACGGCGTCTTCGAGCCGATCTGGGGGTTCGTGTACGACCGCACGCTGATCGAGGCGGCGCAAAACCGCGCCGTCGTTCCGCTCGCCGGTCTCGCGCAGCCGCGCATCGAGCCCGAGATCGCCTTCGGGCTGAAGCGCGCCCCGGCGGCCGCGGATCCGCACTCGCTCGTCGCCGCGATCGACTGGGTCGCGCACGCGGTCGAGATCGTGCAGTGCCATCACCCGGGCTGGGCGGTCGCGCTCGCGGATGCGATCGCCGACAACGGCCTGCACGGTCGACTGGTGCTCGGTGCGCCGATGCCGGCGCACGCGCTCGGCGATCTCGCCGCCTCGTTGCCCTCGGCGAGCGTCGAGCTGCGCCGCGACGAGGCGCTCGTCGAGCGCGGGCGCGGAGAAAACGTGCTCGGCAGCCCGCTTGCCGCGCTCGGCTGGCTCGTCGAGGCGCTCGCGCGCGATCCGCAAGCGCCGCCGCTCGCCGCTGGCGACGTGGTGAGCACCGGCACGCTCACCGACGCGCACCCGGTCGCCGCCGGCGAGCGCTGGAGGACGCGCTTCGACGGGATCGCGCTCCCCGGCCTCGAGATCGCGTTCGCATGAGCCGGCCGCTCGAGGGCATCACGGTCGTCGGTCTCGAGCAAGTGATCGCCGCGCCGTTCTGCACGCGCCAGCTCGCTGATCTCGGTGCGCGCGTGATCAAGATCGAGCGGCCGGGCGAAGGCGACCCGGCGCGCAGCTACGACTGCACGGTGAACGGGCTTTCGTCGCACTTCGTCTGGGTGAACCGCTCGAAGGAGAGCCTCGCGCTCGACGCGAAGCACCCGCGCGCGGCCGAGATCCTCGAGCGGCTGCTTGCGCGCGCGGACGTCTTCGTGCAGAACCTCGCGCCGGGCGCCGCCGAGCGGCTGGGGCTGGGCGCCGAGCGCCTGCGCGCGAGATATCCGCGCCTCATCTGGTGCGGGATCTCGGGCTACGGCCCGGCGGGCCCGTACGCCGCGAAAAAGGCCTACGACCTGCTCGTTCAGTGCGAGACGGGGCTGCTTTCGGTCACCGGCACCCCGGAGGCGCCCGCCAAAGCGGGCATCCCGGTCGCCGACATCGCCGCCGGGATGTACGCGTTCTCCTCGATCCTCGCCGCGCTCTTTCGCCGGGCGCGCGAGGGCGAGGGTGCGACCATCGAGGTGACGATGTTCGAGGCGCTCGGCGAATGGATGGGATTTCCGGTCTACTACACCGCCTACGGCGGCGAGCCGCCGCCGCGCTCAGGGGCGCATCACGCGACCATCGCCCCTTACGGGCCGTACCGCGCCGGCGACGGCCGCACGGTGTTTCTCGCGGTTCAGAACGAACGCGAGTTCGCGCGCTTCTGCGAGGGCGTGCTCGGCGAGCCGCGCCTGAAGGACGATCCGCGCTTTGCGACCGGCCCGGCGCGGCAGGCGAATCGCGCCGCGCTCGCTGCCGAGATCGAACGGGTGTTCGCGCGCCTTTCCTCCGACGAGATCCTTCGCCGGCTGCAGGCGGCCGACATCGCCCACGCGGAGCTGCGCGACATGCGCGGGTTCTGGACGCACCCGCAACTTGCGGCGCGAGGGCGTCGCGTGCCGGTCGCTGCGCCCGGCGGCGGCTTCGAGGCGCTCAAACCGCCCTTCAACCTCGACCGGTTCGAGCCCCGCATGGACGCGGTGCCGGCGCTCGGCGCGCACACGCGCGCGATTCTCGCCGAACTCGGCTACGACGAGCCGACGATCGGCGCGCTCGCGGCCGAAGGCGCGGTCGCGCTTTAGGGGCGCGTTCTAGGGCCGCTTGCCGGTCTCCAGACCGATCGCGCGCGCAAGGTCGCGATGCACGCGCGCGACGCGCTCGACCTCGCCCTTCGCGGGGAAGCGCTCGTAGAACCCCTCCTCGCGAAAGAGCGGCGCCATCTCGGCCCAGGGTTGGAGCCGCTTCTGCCAGCGCTCCGGGCGGCCGCTGGCGGGCTCGGCGTCCTCGCGCGCGAGATCCGCGCACACCCGGATCATCGCCTTGATGGTCACCGGCTTCGTGACCATGTAGGCGTCGTTGCCCCAGACCCCCTCGCCGAAGACAGCTTTGGCCGCCTGCAGAAAGTCGCGCACGATCGCGTAGTAGCGCGGAAGCTCCTTCGGCGTGCCGCCCGCAAGCTGGATCGAGCGCCAGCGGCCGCGTACCCAGCGGTGAAGCTCGTTGAAGAGTTCGGCCTGCAGTACCCACTTGTCGCGCTGACTGCGTCCGCCGAGCCGGTTGATGCGGTAGCGAAGCGGGCTGTCGCCCTCGCCGTAGAGCCGTTCGACCAGCCGCGCGGCGAACTTGCGGTCGGGGGCGGCCCACGAGACGCGCTCGTAGAGGTCGATAAGATGGCTTTTGTTGATGCGCGTCGGCGTCGAGTTGATGATGACGAACATCTCGGCGGCGAAGTCCTCGCTCCTGCCGTCGAAGATGATGCACGGCACATGGATCGTCGCGGCCTCCGCCGGCCGCTCCTGCATGTAGAAGTAAAGCGCCGCAAGCCGATGCTGGCCGTCGATGATCAGGAACTTGCCCGCGGGCTCCGACAGCGTGCCGAAGCCGTCGGCGTTCTCGGCGCGGAACTGCAGCCGCTCGTGCGTAAAGAGGAGCACCGTCCCGGGGATCGCCGGCTGCGAGACCGCGGTCTCGTAGAAGTTGACGAGCTGGCGCACCTTGGTGCGCGACAGCGAGCGCTGGAACGCGCTGTCGCTGCGCTCGACGCGGGCGATGAACTGCGCGATGTCGTCATTCTCGGCGACCGGCGTCGGCGCGATCTCGCCCTGCTCGCCGTAGAAGCGGCTGATGAAGCGCACCCTCGCGAGCAGGTCCTTCGCCTTGTAGCTGACGAAGTAGAACACCCCGTCCTTCTGCCGGATCTGCGTCGCGTGCATGCCCCTTCCCCGCGGGTCGTTCTGGCCGTGCCGAAATATACCCGGAGTCGGTGCGCGGCGCAGAAGCCGCGGCGGCCGCCCCCCGGAGGACGGCGGTGCCGGCCGCCTACCGGGCGAACCGTTCGAGGAGCTTGACGACCTCGGCGTGGCCGCGCTCGCGCGCGTAGTCGAGCGGCCGCTTGCCCTCGCGGTTCGGCTCCCGGGGATCGAGGCCGAGCGAGAGCAGCCACTCGACCTGCTCGACCGAGCCGCCGTCGGCGGCCGCGTGCAGCAGCCCGTTGCCGCGCAGGTCCTTTGCCCTCAGGTCGGCCCCCCGCTCGACGAGCAGCCGCGCGGTTTCGGTGTTGCCGGCGAGCACCGCCCAGTAGAGCGGCGATTCGCCGTCGTCGTTGCGCAGCCGCGGATCGGCCCCGGCGGCGAGCAGAAGCGCCGCGAAGGCGGGATCCTCGTGCAACGCCGCATAGTGAAGCGGCGTCTCGCCGTTCGGGCCGCGCGCGTTCGGTCGCGCGCCGCGCCGCACGAGCAGCTCGGCGAGCTCCCGATAGCCCTTCTCTATCGCCCGGTGGAGCGCGGTCTCGCCCGCCTCGTTGCGCGCCTCGAGATCGACGGCCCCGCGCTCGACGATGCCCTCGGCGACGAGCGGTTTGCCGTCCTCGATCGCGGCGAAGAGCCGCGCCGCCGGGCTCTGCGCCCACGCCGGCGCGACGGCAAGGAGCAGGATCGCGCAGCACCGCTTCATGTCGGCATTGTAATCGGCGTACGATTGGCGCTCCGACCGACGAGAGGAGGACTTGCGATGGCACTCAAGGTGACGCGTGCAGACGTCTGGACGGCGACCGTCGAAGACCGGGTCGGCGGCGCCGCCGAAAAGTTCGAGGCGCTCGCCCGCGCCAAGGTGAACCTCGAGTTCGCGCTCGCGCGGCGAACGCCCGAGAACCCCGGCAAGGGCATCCTGTTCGCCTATCCGCTGAAGGGCGCGAAAGCGATCCGCGCGGCGCAGGAGGCCGGCTTCGCCAAGTCGGCGTCGATCCATTCGGTTCGCATCGAGGGCCCGGACAAGCCGGGCACGGCGGCGCGCATCGCGCGCGCGCTCGCCGAGGCCGGGATCTCGTTCCGGGGCCTTGCGGCGAGCGCGCTCGGGCGCAGGTTCGTCGGCTTCGTCGCGCTCGATAGCGCCGAGGACGCGAAAAAAGCGGCGGCGGTGCTGAGAAAGCTCGCCTGAGGGGCGCCGAAAGCGCCCGGCCGTCAGGGCGCCGACGCCGGGTGCGCGTCCCGCGCGGCGAGCGCGCGCGCGAGCGCCTCGGCGAGGTGAAGCGTCGGGCGGCCGGTGAGCGCCTCGATCTGCTCCCGGCAGGAAAAGCCGTCCGCGACGATGAGCGTCGCAGGCGATGTTCGTCGCACCTCGGGTAGCAGCGAGCGCTCGGCGATCCGGACCGACGCGCCGTAGGTCTCGCGGCGAAAGCCGAAGGCGCCCGCCATGCCGCAGCAGCCGGTGTCCGGAGCGTGCACCTCCATGCCGGCGGCTTCGAGCAGGGCGAGGTCGGCGGCGATGCCGGCGAGCGCCTTGCGGTGACAGTGGCCGTGTACGAGCGCCCGTCCGCCTTTCGCCGGCGGCCGCCAGCCGCGCTCAAGGAGCAGCTCGCCGAGCGAGGTGGCGAGCTCAGAGAGCCGCATCGCCTCGGCCTGCCCCGGGAACAGGCGCCGCAGCTCGTCGCGAAACACCGAAAGGCACCCGGGCTCCAAGACGACGAGAGGCACGCCGGCGCGAACCCTCGGCGCCATCGCCTCGAGGATCCTGCGCATCGCCGAGCGCGCAGCATCGAGCATGCCGGCGTCGTAGTACGGTCGGCCGCAGCAGAGCCCCGGCGGCGAAAGCTCCGGGCGGAACCCGGCCGCCTCGAGCACCTCGACAGCGGCGACACCCGCTTCGGGCCGGAAATGCCCGGTGAAGGTGTCGGCGAAAACGATCACCGGCTCGCCTTGCCCGACGCGCCGCGGCCGCCCGCGCGCGGCGAGCGCCGCGCGAAGCGTACGCGCCGCAAGCCGCGGAAGCGGCCGCTCGGCGGCGATTCCGAGCGCCCTCCGCAGGAGCGCGCCGGTGACCGGCGCCAAAGCGATCCAATTGGCAAGGCGCGGCAGGCGCGCAAGGAGCGGCGCCCACTCGCCGACGCGCGCGAACGCCGCGACCGCGAGCGGCCGACGCCGGCGATCATAGTAGTGCGAGAGGAACTCGGCCTTGTAGGCGGCCATGTCGGTGTGCGTCGGGCAGTCGCTCTTGCAGCCCTTGCAGCCGAGGCACCAGTCGAGCGCCTCGCGCACCGCTTCGCTCTCCCAGCCGTCGGCGATCACCTCGCCGCGCAGCATCTCCTGCAGCAGCCGGGCGCGGCCGCGCGTCGAGTAGCGCTCCTCGCCCGTCGCGCGATAGCTCGGGCACATCGTGCCGCCGGTGCGCGCGCGGCACTTTCCCATGCCGACGCAGCGCTCGAGCTCCCGCGCGAAGCCCTCGCCCACCTCGCTCGAAAAATCGAGCCGCGTGGCGAGGGTCACCGGCCGGTACTGCGGCCCGAGCCGCAGGTGCTCGTCGACGCGGTAAACCGCCCCGCCCGCTGCGACGAGCTTTCCCGGGTTCATGCGGCCGAGCGGATCCCAGATGCGCTTGAACTCGCCGAACGCCTCCATCAACGCCGGGCCGTACATCACCGGAAGGAGCTCCGCCTTCGCCTGGCCGTCGCCGTGCTCGCCCGAGAGCGAGCCGCCGTATCGCACGACGAGCGCCGCCGCGTCGAACAGAAAGGAGCGCCAGCGCGCAAGGCCCTCGGGCGTGCGAAGATCGAACGTGATGCGCGCGTGCACGCAGCCGTCGCCGAAGTGGCCGTAGAGCGAGGTGCGATACCCGTAGCGGTCGACGAGGCGCTGGAACTCGCGCAGGTAGTCGCCGAGCCGCAGCGGATCGACCGCGGCGTCTTCCCAGCCGACCACCGGATCAGGGCCGGGCGTGCCCTTGAGGTTGAGCGCCGTCGCCGAGGCGCCGGTCTCGCGGATCGTCCAGATGCGCTCGGCGATCGCGCGGTCTTCGAGCAGGCGACCGCCGAGGCGCGCTTGGAGCGCCCGCGCGCGCTCGATCGCTTCGGCGCGCGTGTCGGCGCCGAACTCGATCATCAGCCAGGCGCCGCCCTCGGGCAGGAGCGCGAGGTCGGCAAGCCGCAGGCGGCGCTCCCGCAGCCCGCCGACGATTCCGCTGTCCAGTCCCTCGCAGGCGATCGGGCCCGCTTCGAGCACCTGCGGGACGGCGTCTGCCGCGGCATAGATGTCGGGAAAGCCTGCGACGAGGAGCACCCGCTCCCGCGGGCTCTTTACCAGCCGCACGAGCGCCTGGAGCACGATCGCGCAGGTGCCCTCGCTGCCGACCAGCGCCCGCGCCACATGAAAGCCGTTCTCCGGGAGCAGCTGGTCGAGGTTGTAGCCCGACACGCGCCGCTTGATCCTCGGAAACCCCCGCCGGATGTGCTCTGCGTAGCGCTCGCGCAGCGCCGCGAGCGCGGCGTAGATCTCGCCCCGCCGGCCGCCGGCGCGCACGATCGCCTCCAGCTCCGCCTCCGAGGTCGCGCCGCACCAGAAGCGCGCGCCGTCGTAAGTGAGCACTTCCAGCGCTTCGACGTTCTCGACCGTCTTTCCGGCCATCACCGAGTGCGGGCCGCAGGCGTTGTTGCCGATCATGCCCCCAGCGTGCAGCGCGAGTGCGTCGCCGGATCCGGCGCGAAGGTAAGGCCGTAGCGCTCGGCCTCCGAGCGCAGCGCATCGCACACCGCCCCCGGCTCGACGCGCGCAAGGCGCGCTTGCGCGTCCACCTCGAGCACCCGGTCGAGGTATTTCGAGGAATCGATGACGACGGCGACGTTCACCGACTGGCCGCAAAGCGAGGTGCCCCCGCCGCGCGCAAGCACCGGCGCGCCGTACTCGCGGCAGACGGCGACCGCGGCGACGATGTCCTCGACCGAGCGCGGCAGCACGACGCCGATCGGCACCTGGCGGTAGTTCGAGGCATCCGAGGCGTAGGCGGCGCGCGCGCCGGCATCGAAGCGCACTTCGCCTTCGACCGCGCGGCGCAGCGCGGCGTGCAGGCCGGCGTAGTTCACGGCGCGAGTCTAGCGGGGTCGAGCGTCTCGAGGAGCGGCGGCAGCGGGCAGTCGAGCACCGCACCGACGAGCCGCAGAAGCTCGGCCTCCGCGAGCCGGATCCGGCCGTCGTGGGTGGCGGTCGCGAACAGCCCGCGAACGAGGATCGCCTTCTCGAGCGGCCCGAGCTCGCGCAGCGCTTCGAGCGCCGCCGCGGCGTTCTCCGGCGTTAGCTCACCGGCGCTCCTCGGCTCCAAGCCCATCTCTCTCGCCCCTGCAGCGATCGCGGCCGCGAGCGCCTCGGCGCGCGCGCCGACCGCGTCCCGGCGCGTGCCCGCGTGCGCGACGAGCGAGACGAGCAGCGCCGCCTGCGGCGCAAGGTCGGCGAGCCGCCGGTCGCCGGCGACCGGTTTCGGCGGCGGAAAGAGCTGAGCGCGAACGAGCGTAAGGACGACGAATTCGTGCACCGACATGCGCTGGTCGGCGCGTACGACCGCCTCGAGCGCCCGCACGGCGTCCCGGCGCAGGTCCTCCGGGGCGCCTTTGAGCGCAGCGAGCGCAAGATCGATCGCCGGCAGGTGCGCCGGCGGCCCGATTCGCGCGGCAAGCGGCGCGATCGCCTCCGCCTGCGCGGCGATCGCTTCGAGCCCTGCGGCGCGCAGCGCCGCGAACTGGCCGCGCCTTGCATCCTCGCGGGCAGCGAGCGCGAGCGCAACCAGCACCGCGGGCGCCCCGTGCGGCGTACGCATGCGCGCCTTGAGCTCTTCCGGCAGCGCCGCGAGCAGCCGCCGCGCGTAATCGACCTTCGCGCCGTCGGTGGTGCCGACGAGCGCGGCGCTCTCGCCCGCCGACCGGCCCCAAGCGCTCGCCGCGTCGCCCGCGCGCCGTCCGCCGGCGGCCAGTGTCGCCTCGGCGAGCACCGCGGCGATCGCGCTGCGCCGCTCGCCTTCGCGCGCCTGTGCCTGCGCGAGCGCCTGCGCCCGCCGCGCGCGCTTTCGCGATAGAGGCGCGGCTGGAAATGCGGGTATACGCGGCGGATGCGCTCCTCGATCGGCGGGTGCGTCGCGAACAGCCGCTCGAACCAAAGCGCGACCGCCTCGGCGAAGAACATGTGCGACAGCTCCTCGGCGTGGCGGTCGCGGATCAGCGTTCCGACCGGTTCGCTCCTCAAGCCGGTCGAGCGCGCCGGCGACCGCCTCCGGGTTTCGCGTGAACTGCACGCTCGCGGCGTCGGCGAGGAACTCGCGCTGGCGCGCCACCGCCGCCTTGATGAGCCGCGCAAAAAACAGCCCGACGTAGCCGATCAGGAGCAAGGCGAGCCCGACGGCGAGCAGCGGCCCCGAGCGCGAGCGGCCGTCGCCGCGCCGCGCGCGCAGCAGGAACTCGCCCACCGAGCCGACGAACACGATGCCCGCGAGCACCCCCAGCATGCGGATGTCGAGCCGCATGTCGCCGTTCAGGATGTGGCTGAACTCGTGGCCGATCACGCCCTGCAGCTCGTCGCGGTCGAGATGTTCGAGCGCGCCGCGCGTCACCGCGACCACCGCGTCCGACACGGTGTAGCCGGCCGCGAACGCGTTGATGCCCGGCTCGCCGTCCATCACGTAGGCGGCCGGAACGCGCAGGCCGGCGGCGATCGCCATTTCCTCGACGACGTTCAGGTAGCGGCGCTCGAGCGGATCGGCGGTGTCGGGCCGCACGCGCGCGCGCGCCGACGAGCTCGGCGACCTTGCGCCCGCCCTGCGCGAGCTTCGCGACGTTCCAGACGCTCACCGCGAGGATCGTCGCCGCGGTCGCGACCGCGCCCCAGACGTAGACCGCGGCGGCACCAGCCGATAGAGGCCGCCGAACCCCGGGGCGACGAGCGTCGGCGAGCAGCCGGTCGCCGACCGCCCAGAGGTACGCGGTCGCGACGACGAGGTCGACGGCGATCACGACGCCTGATGACCGCGGCCGCGTAGAGCAGCACGAGCAGCCTCGTATTGCGCCGCGCCGTCTCCTGCCGCTCGAAGAACGTCGCCATGGCGCGCCGCCCGCTCGCGCGCGACCGGCGCTAGCCGAACGAGACCCTCGGCGCCTTGCGCTCCTCGGCCGATTCGGTCGCCTCGAGCAGCTTCGCTTCGGCGAACCCGGAAAGGCCGGCGACGATCGAATCCGGAAAGGACTCGCGCCGCGTGTTGTACGCCATCACCGCGTCGTTGTACGCCTGGCGCGCGAACGCGACCTTGTTCTCGGTCGAGGTGAGCTCTTCCTGCACCTGCAGGACGTCTGGTTCGCCTTCAGGTCGGGATACGCCTCGAAGAGCGCGAGCAGCCGCCCGAGCGCGCCGCCGAGCGCGCCCTCGGCCTCGGCGAGCCCCTGCATCGCCGCCGCATCGCCCGGCGCGGCGGCCGCCTTCTGCGCGGCGGCGAGCGCCGCCCGCGCGCCGCGATCGCCGCCTCGAGCGTGTCGCGCTCGTGCGCGAGGTAGCCCTTCGCCGCCTCGACGAGGTTCGGGACGAGGTCGTAGCGGCGCTTCAGCTGCACGTCGATCTGCGCGAACGCGTTGCGGTAGCGCTCGCGCAGCGCGACGAGGCGGTTGTAAATCGCGATCCCCGCGACGACGATCGCCGCGAGCACGCCGACGAAGATCCAGATGCCCATGCCGATCTCCCGAAACGCTGCGCGCGTGCGGGTACTATAGCGTATGCGCGATCGGCTCTGTCGTCTGCTGCGCGCGCAGCCGCACGAACTCGGCGCGCTCGCCGCCGCGTTCGCGTACTTTTTTCTCCTGCTCGCCGCGTACTACGTGCTGCGGCCGGTGCGCGACGCGCTCGCGGTGCAGGCGGGCGCGGCGCGTCTGCCGTGGGTGCTCACCGCGGTTTTCGCCGCGATGCTCGCGCTCGTGCCGCTCTGGGGCTGGCTGTGCGCGCGGTTTGCGCGCGCGCCGCTCCTTGCGGCGACGTACGCATGTTTCGCGCTCGACCTGTGCGCGTTCTGGCTCGCGCTGCGCGGCGGCGCCGGACCGCTGCTCGCCGGCGGTTTCTTCGTCTGGGTGAGCGTGTTCAACCTGTTCGCGGTGTCGGTGTTCTGGAGCTTCATGGCCGACCTGTTCGACCGCGCGCAGGCCGCGCGCGCTCTTTCCCGCGATCGCCGCAGGCGGCAGCTGCGGCGCGATCGCAGGTCCCGCGTTGACCGCGCCAGGCGGCGCCCGCGCTCGGGCCGGCGAACCTGCTCGTCGTATCGGCGACGCTGCTTGCGGCCGCGATCGGCTGCATCCTCGCGCTCGCGCGCTGGGCGCGCCGGCACCCGCGCGCGGGCGAGCCGGCCGCCGAGACGCCGCTCGGCGGCTGCGATCCTCGCCGGCGCGCGCGCCGCGCTCACGTCGCCGTTTCTGCTGGGCATCGGCGGCTGGCTGCTCTGCTACACCGTGCTCTCGACCGCGCTCTACTTCCAGCAGGTGCAGATCGTCGGCGCCGCGATCGCCGATCCGGCCGAGCGCACGCGGCTCTTCGCGGCGGTGGATCTCGCGGTGAACGCGCTCGCGCTCGTCGTTCAGCTCGGCGCGACCGCGCGCCTCACGCTTCGGCTCGGCACCGGCTGGATGCTCGCGCTGATGCCGCTTCTTCGCTCGCCGGCTTCGCGCTGCTCGGCGCCGCGCCGGTTCTCGCGGTGCTCGTCGCCTTCGGCATCGCGCGGCGCGTGGGCGAATTCGCGATCTCGAAGCCCGTGCGCGAGGCGCTCTACACCGGGGTGTCGCGCGAGGCGCGCTACAAGGCGAAGAACTTCATCGACACCGTCGTCTATCGCGGCGGCGACGCGCTCGCGGGCTGGCTCGTGCAGGCGCTGCGCGCGCTCGGGCTCGGGGTCTCGGGGATCGCGTTCGCGATGCTGCCGGTCGCGGCCGCCTGGGTCGCCGTGAGCTTCTGGCTCGGCCGCCGCGAGGCGCGCGCCCAGGCATAGAATCGCGACCGATGAACCCTCGGCGCCGGGCGACCCTGCGATCGCTCGCCGCGCTCGCTGCCACCGTGACCGCCGGTCCCCTGAATTCCGCGCCGGGCGCGATGCACACGCGGCCGATACCCGCGAGCGGCGAGCCGCTGCCCGTCGTCGGTCTCGGCACTTGGCGGGTATTCGACGTCGGCGACGACGCCGGGGCGAAGGCGACGCTCGGCGAAGTGCTGCGCATTTTCCATGCCGGCGGCGGGCGCCTGATCGATTCCTCGCCGATGTACGGCGCGGCCGAATCGGTGGTGGGCGAGCTGTGCGACGCGCTCGGGCTCTGCGCGTCGCTTTTCCTCGCGACCAAGGTCTGGAGGAGCGGGCGAGCGGAAGGCGTGCGGCAGATGGAGACCTCGTTGCGCCGGCTGCGGGTGCCGGCGATCGACCTCATGCAGGTGCACAACCTCGTCGACGTCGCCGCGCACGCGGACACGCTCGCCGATGGAAGGCTGCGGGCCGCGCGCGCTGACATCGGCATCACGCACTACAGCGCCGCCGCCTACGGCGAGGTGGAACATTGGCTCGCGGCGCGGCGCTGGGACTTCCTGCAGATCAACTACGCTCGCCGAGCGCGATGCCGAGCGCCGCCTGCTGCCGATTGCGCGCAGCGCGGGATCGCGGTGATCGCCGAACCGGCCGTTCGCCGAGGGAGCGCTCTTTCGCCGCGTGCGCGGAAAGCCGCTTCCCGCCTGGGCGCAGGAGGCCGGCATCGCGAGTTGGGCGCAGTACTTCCTCAAGTGGATCCTCGGCCATCCGGCGGTGACCTGCGCGATTCCGGGCACCGGCCGGCCCGAGCACATGCGCGACAACCTCGCCGCGGGCGTCGGGACGCTGCCCGACGAGGCGCTGCGCCGGCGCATGACCGCGTATTTCGACGCGCTGTGAAAGCGCTCGCGCTCGCCTTGCTGCTTGCGTGCGCGGGCGCGCTCGCGCAGCCGCAGGAGGGCGTCAAGGTCGAGAAAAGCCGGCTGCTGCTTCTTCCCGCCTCGACCGTCGAGCGCAGCGCCGCGCAGCAGTACGCGCAGCTGATGCGCCAGGCGGCGCAGAAAGGCGTGCTCAACACCGACCGGCGCCAGGTCGAGCGGCTGCGCGCGATCGCGCGCGCGCTGATTCCGCACTCGGGGCGGTTCAACAAGGACGCCGAAAAATGGCGTTGGGAGGTGAACCTCATCCAGTCGCGCACCGTGAACGCGTTCTGCATGCCGGGCGGCAAGATCGCGTTCTTTTCGGGGATCCTCGATGCGCTCGCGCTCACCGACGACGAGGTCGCGGCGGTGATGGGGCACGAGATCGCGCACGCGCTGCTTGAGCACGGCCGCGCGCGCATGTCCCGAGCAGGTGCTGAAGAACGTCGGCATCGCGGTCGCCGCGACGGTGTTCAACCTCGGGCAGTTCTCGACCGAGCTGCTCGCGCACGCGGCCAATCTCGCGGTGAGCCTGCCCTACGCCCGACGGCAGGAGACCGACGCCGACTTGGTCGGCATGGAGCTTGCCGCGCGCGCCGGTTTCGATCCGCGCGCCGCGGCCGAGGTCTGGCGCAAGATGGCGCGGCTTGCCGAGCGCACCGGCCGCGGCCAGCCGCCGCAGTTCCTCTCGACGCACCCGTCGCACGAGACGCGCCTGAAGGAGATCGAGGCGAACCTGCCGCGGGTGTTGCCGCTCTACGAGGCCGCCCGGCGGCGCTGAAGGTCCCCGCTACGCCGCGCCGGCCAGATGCCGGCCGGCGATCCAGCCGAAGGTCATCGCAGGTCCCAGGGTGATGCCGGGGCCGGGGTAATTCCCCCCATGATCGAGAGCGCGTCGTTTCCGACCGCATAGAGCCCGGGGATCGGGCGGCGATTCGCATCGAGCGCCTGCGCGTTCGCGTTCGTGACGATGCCGGCGTAGGTGCCGAGGTCGCCCACGTGCACCTGCACCGCGTAGAAGGGCGGCGTCTCGATCGGCGCGATGCAGGGGTTCGGCCGGATGTCCGGATCGCCGTAGAAGCGGTTATAGGCGGTGCCGCCCTTGCCGAACGCCGGGTCCGAACCCGTTCTCGCGTGGCGGTTGTATTCGGCGATCGTGCGCTCGAGGCCCGCCGCGTCCACCCCGCAGGCGGCGGCGAGCTGCCGCGACCGTCCGGCCGCGCTTGAGGTAGCCGCTCGCGAGGTGCGGCGCAAGCGGCAGCGGCCGCGGTTTGACGAACCCGAGCCCGTAGGCGCGGATCGCGCGGTGGTCAGCGACGAGCCAGGCGGTGACCTCGCGCTCGCCCGGCGAGGCGCGAAAGAGCGCCTGGATGAAGTCGTGGTAGGAGTTCGCCTCGTTCACGAAGCGCTCGCCCCTTGCGGGTCACCGCGATCACGCCGGGTTTCGCCCGATCCACGAAATGCGGGAAAAGCCCGAAAGAGCCGTCGCCCCGGGGCACTTTCGATACCGGAACCCAGGCTGCCGGCTGAGGCAGCGACTCGTCCACTTTCGCGCCGGCCGCCTCGGCGAGCCGCCAGCCCGTCGCCGGTGTTCGCAGGCGGCGCAGGCGAGAAATGCTCCGCGTGCGCAAAAAGCCGCGCGCGGCGCTCGGGCGTCATGCGGAAATCCGCCGCAGGCGAGCACCACGCCGCGGCGCGTCCTCACTTCGACCTCGCGGTCGCCGCGGCGAACGAGAGCGCCGCGCACCGCCCGGATTCGACGAGGAGCCGCACGACCGGGGCCGAGTCGCCAGAGTTCCGACCCCCGCATCGAGCGCGGACCTGAGCAGCCGCGCCAGCAAGCGCGTTGCCGTTGGTCGAGCCGCACACCGCGGCCGTAGAAAAGGCGCGCGAGCGCCGTGGCCGAGGAGCCGTCTGCGCGACGAACGCCGCCGAGCGTGCGACTTCGACCAGCGCATGAAGTGAACGAGCTTCCGCACCCGAGCCGATCATCACGCCGAAGACGGTGAGCTCCGGCAAGCGGCGGCGCGAGCTTCGCGAACATCGGCCCGAGCGCGCGCCCGTCGAAGGGAGCGGCGACGATCGAGCGCCCGCCGGGCTTTCCGCCCGGCGCATCCGGGTGGTAGTCGGAAAAAGTGGCCGAAGGCTCGAACCGGACCGCGGTCTCGCGCTGGAACCACTCCACCATGCGCGGACCCGCAGCGAGAAACGCGTTCACCCGCTCGGGATCGAATTTCTCGCCCGTCTCGTGAAGGAGGTAGGTCGCCGCCTCCTCGACGCTGTCGGCGACACCGATCCCGGCCTGCATCGGGTGGTTCGGGATCCAGAGCCAGCCCCCTGAGCGCGCGGTGGTGCCGCCGAAGACCGGCGCCTTTTCGGCGACGATCACCGAAAGGCCGTGCTTCGCCGCGGTCACCGCCGCGGCGAGGCCGCCGGCGCCCGAGCCGGCGACGAGGACGTCGCATTCCATCGCGAGCGCCGATCTTACCCCCGGCGCTGCTATCTTCGCGGTTCGATCGCGAAACGGAGAACGCAGATGCAAATCGCCTTCGTGGGGCTCGGGTTGATGGGCGCGCCGATCGCGGCGAGGCTCCTCGCGCAGGTCACGCGCTTTCGGTCTTCGACCTGCGGCGCGAGGCTGCCGAGCCGCTACTTTCCGCAGGCGCTCGCTGGTCGGAAAATCCGGCGCGCGGCGCCGAACTCGGTCTTCGCTTCGCTTCCCGGGCCGCAGGAGGTCGAGTCATGGGCCCCGCGCTTTCTCGGTTCGCTCGCCCCCGGTGCCGCCTGGTTCGATCTCAGCACCAATTCGCCGCAGACCGTGCGGCGAATCCACGCCGAAGCCGCCGCGCGCGGCATCCGCTTTCTCGACGCGCCGGTGAGCGGCGGGCCGCGGGGCGCGCATAGCGGGCGGCTCGCGCTCTGGGTGGGCGGCGATCGGGATGCGTACGAGCGCGCGCGGCCGGTGCTCTCGGCGTTCGCCGATCGGCCTTTCTACGTCGGCCCGGCCGGCGCGGGCACGGTGGCGAAGCTCGCGCACAACGCCGCAAGCTTCATGGTGCAGACGGCGCTCGCCGAGGCGATGACGCTCGGGGTGAAGGCCGGGGTGGAGCCGCTTACGCTCTTTCGCGCCCTTCGCCAGGGCGCGACCGGGCGCGCGCGTACCTTCGACCGGCTCGCGGAGCAGTTTCTGCCCGGACGGTTCGATCCGCCGGCGTTCGCGCTGCGGCTCGCCCACAAGGACATGCGGCTTGCGCTGGAACTCGCGCGCTCGCTCGGCGTGCCGATGCGCGCGGGCGAGCACGCGCTCGCGGAACTCGAGGAAGCGCTCGCGCGCGGCTGGGGCGAGCGCGATGCGCGCGTCGCGATGACGCTTCAGGAGGAGCGCGCCGGGGTCGCCGTGCGCGTCTCGCCCGAGGCGCTCGCGGCGGCGCTTGCCGAGTGAATCCCGCTCTCCGACCTCACTGCCGATCGCTCCGCGACTCTTTCGCGCCGTGACCCCGATCAGCCCCTCGCAGCACCGCTTCGGCATAGCCGTGATGGTTTTCTGCGCCTTTCTCTGGAGCACTGCGGGCGTCGCGATGCGCGCGGCGTCGGTCACGAACGGCTGGGAAGCGACGTTCTGGCGCTCGCTTTTTCTCTGCGGCGTCGTCGGCGCCTACCTCCTTGCGCGGCATCGCGGCCGGGCGCCGGCGCGCCTTCGCGCGATGGGCTGGCACGGCGCGGTCTCGGGCGTCTGTTGGGCGACGATGTTCACCGCGTTCATGCTCGCCCTCTCGCTCACCACGGTCGCGAACACGCTGGCGACGATGGCGACGATGCCGTTCTTCGCCGCCCTCGCCGGCCGGCTCTTACTCGGCGAGCGGATCGCGCCTCGGACCTGGGCGGCGATGGCGGCCGCCGCCGTCGGCATCGCCGCGATGTTTCACGAGGCTTTCGCGAGCGGCACGATCGCGGGCAGCGTCGTCGCGCTCGCGGTCCCGCTCGCGGCAGCGGCGAACACGGTGACGGTGAAGCTCGCGCGCGGGCAGGTGGATCTCGTTCCCGCGCTCCTCGTCGGCGGCGCGATCTCGGTCGCGCTCGCCGCTCCGTTCGCGCTTCCGCTTTCGGCCGACGCGCGCGACCTCGCGATATTTGCCGCGCTCGCAGATCTTTCAGCTCGCGCTGCCCTGCGCGCTTCTCGTCGCCGTGGCGATGCCGCGGCTCTCGGCCGCGGAGATCGGCCTGCTGTCCCTACTCGAAGTGGTGCTCGGGCCGCTCTGGGTCTGGCTCGCCTGGCGCGAGCACCCGGGGGCGGCGGCGCTCGCCGGCGGCGCCGTCGTCATCGCGGCGCTCGCGGCAAACGAGGCGGTCGCCCTCTGGCGCGAGCGGCGCGCGGCGGCGGATGCGCTCAGCCGCGCTTCCTCGCGATCGCCTTCGCGATCGCGGTAAAGCGCCCCGTCCTTTTAGGCCGGCGCTAGCGCGCGCTCAAGCGGCGCCAGCGCGTTGCCGCCCCGGCGGGGCCGAGCCGCTGCTCGCGCGCAAGCTGTGTGGGCAGGCCCCCGGCGGCTCGACGCACACCTCTTTCCCCGCGCCGCGCCCGCGAGGCGAGAGAAACGCGACGTCGGCGGCCGATTCGGCCGCGATCACGCTGGACTCGACCGGCCGCTCGAGCGGCTCACCTTCCATATCGAAGGCGCAGATCGCCTCGCCCCGATTTGAGCGCCATGTTGCGACAGATCGGCTCGCCCATGACGCCGAGAAAGCCCGAGCATCCGCCCCCCGGCAGGTGCACTCGACAGCACCTGCGAACGCTTCGGATCGACCGGCGTGCGCTCTCCAGGCGGTCCGCCCGCCGGCTGAACGCTGCTAGGCCTTGCGCCCGTATTTCCCGACGAGCACCGCCTTTGCGATCGCGTTCGCGTTCACCATGAAGCCGGCAAGGGAGGCCGTCGCCCCGGCGACGTCCAGCTTTTCGGTCTTGAGCGCGTAGACCGTCAAACACGTATCGGTGCGGCTTGTCGCCGACCGGCGGGCAGGGCCCGCCCCAGCCGGGAGAGCCGAAGTCGGTCGAGACCTGCACCGCCCCCTCGGGAAGCTTCGAGCCGTCCGCGCGACCAGCGTCCTTTTCCAACCGCGTTACGGAGGCCGGGATGTTCACCACCACCCAGTGCCACCAGCCGGCGCCGCCGGTGGGCGCATCCGGGTCGTGGCAGAGCAGCGCAGAAGCTCTTCGTTTCCTCGGGCGCACCGGTCCATTCGAGCGCGGGCGAGATGTTCTCCCCTTTGCAGCCGAAGCCGTTGTACACCTGTTCCATCGCGAGCGTGCCGTTCGGCCGGAAATCGGGGCTCGTGAGCCGGAACTTCGGGCGCGCCGGCCGCGTCGTGCGCTTTTTCGCTTTTTTCGCGGGCATCGGGATTCCTCCTCTGGTCGAATCGGGCGCCAATTGTAGCCAAGCGCTGCGCGCGAAACGTCACGCCCAGCCCGCCGCAAGGCGCGCATAATGCGCCCTCGGAACGAGGATCCCATGAAACCCGCCGCCACCCGCACTCGACTCGAGGGCGTGCTCGCCCCGGTGATCACCCCGTTTCGCCGCGACCTCTCGCCGGACCCCGACCGGTTCGTCCGTCACTGCCGCTGGCTGATGCGAAGCGGCTGCGCGGGCCTTGCCGTCTTCGGTACGAACAGCGAGGCGAACTCGCTTTCGGTCGAGGAAAAGCTCGAGCTGCTGGAGGCGCTCGTCAAGGCCGGAATCCCCCCCTCGGTGCTCATGCCCGGCACCGGCGCCTGCGCGCTCCCCGACGCGGTGGCGATGACCCGCGAGGCGGTGCGCCTCGGCTGCGCGGGCGTCCTGATGCTCCCGCCGTTCTACTACAAGGGGGTGTCGGACGAAGGCCTCGCGCGGTTTTTCTCCGAGGTGATCGAGCGGGTGGGCGACGAGCGGCTGCGCCTGTACCTCTATCACATCCCTGCGGTCTCCGGCGTGCCGATCAGCGCGGAGCTGATCGAGCGGCTCCTCGATCGCTACCCCGGGATCGTCGCCGGCGCAAAGGACTCTTCGGGCGACTGGCAGAACACGCGCGCCTGGCTCGAGCGCTTCGCCGAGCGCAGTTTCGACGTGTTTCCGGGAAGCGAGGCGTTCCTGCTCCAGGGCTTGCGCGCAGGCGCCAAAGGGTGCATCTCGGCCACCGCGAACATCAACCCGGGCGCGATCGACCGGGTCTTCCGCACCTGGCGCTCGCCGGAAGCGGAGAAGCTTCAGGCCGCGATCGCGGCGACGCGCGCGATCGTGCAGAAGGTGCCGATGATCCCGGCGCTCAAGGCGGTGACCGCCCATTTTGCGAACGACCCGGAGTGGCGTCGGGTGCGCCCGCCGCTCGTGGAACTTGCTGCCGAGCAGGAACGCCAGGTGATCACCGAGCTGAAGGCGGTCGGCTTTTCGATGCCGGGCTTGTAGCCCGCGGCGGCTGCACGCCGCCCTTGACGAGTTGCTGGAAGGAGGAGGAGACGAATGATCGCGAAAACGCTGTTCGCTCTATGTGCCGCCTGCGTCGCGCTCGGCGCCGCGGCGCAGCCTTTCCCCGCGCGCCCGGTGAAGCTCGTCGTTCCGCACGCACCGGGCGGCAACTCCGACACGTTCGGGCGGATCCTCGCGGCGAAACTCTCCGAGCGCCTCGGCCAGCAAGTGATCGTCGAAAACCGCGCCGGCGCGGGCGGCACGGTGGCGAGCGAATTCGTCGCCCGCCAGGCGCCCGACGGCTACACGCTCCTCGTCGGCGACAACGGCACCCACGGCATCGCGCCGACCCTTTACGCCAAGCTGCCGTACAAGGTGCCGCAGGACTTCACCTCGATCACGCTCGCGGCCACTTTTCCGACGCTGCTCCTTGCGCACCCGTCGCTTCCGGCGAAGAACGTCGCCGAGTTCGTCGCGCTGGTGAAGGCGAACCCGGGCAAGTACACGTACTTCGTCGGCGGGCACCGGCAACGGCTCGCACCTCACGGTGGACATGTTCCTTCAGGCCGCAGGCGGCCTGCAGATGGTGCACGTGCCTTACAAGGGCGGCGCGCCCGCGGTGCAGGCGCTTCTTGCGGGCGACGTGCAACTGACCGCGGTCAGCGTCAACACCGGGCTTCCGCACATCAAGTCGGGCAAGGTGCGCGCGCTCGCGATCGCCTCGCTCAAGCGCTCGCCGGCGGTGCCCGAGGTGCCGACGCTCGCCGAGCAGGGCATAAAGGGAGCGGAAGCCGACAGCTGGCTCGCGATCTTCGGCCCGGCGGGTATCCCGGAGCCGATCGTCGCCAAGCTGCACCAGGAGATCGCCGCAGCGCTCAACGATCCGCCGATCCGCGAGCGGCTTTCGGGGATCGGGCTCGAGGTGGTCGCCTCGACCCCGGCGCAGCTCGCGGCGATGCTGCCGGGCGAAGTCGCGAAGTGGGGCGAGGCGGTGCGCCGCTCCGGCGCCCGCGTGGACTGAAGCGGTGCCGGCGGCGTCGCTTCGGCCGCTTCTTGCCGCGGGCGACTTCGTCGTCGCGCCGGGCGTCTTCGAAATGCTCTCGGCCCGGATCGCCGACCGCCTCGGCTTCAAGGCGCTCTACATGACCGGCTACGGCATTTCCGCCTCGCACCTGGGGTTGCCGGATGCGGGCCTCGTCACCTACCGCGACATGGTGGAGCGCGCGCGCACGATCGCCCAAGGGACCAAGACGCCGGTGATCGCGGACGCCGACACCGGCTTCGGCGGCCTGCTCAATATCCGCCACACGGTCGAGGGCTACGAGTCCGCCGGCGTCGCCGCGATCCAGATCGAAGACCAGGAGATGCCGAAGAAGTGCGGCCACACGCCGGGGCGCCGGGTGGTGCCGCTCGCTGAGGCGGTGCGGCGGATCGAGGTCGCGGTGCAAGCCCGCCGCTCGAAGGACTTCCTCGTCGTCGCGCGAACCGACGCGCGCGCATCGCTCGGGCTCGAGGAGGCGATCCGACGCGCGCGCGAGTTCGCGCGCGCCGGCGCCGACATTCTTTTCGTCGAGGCGCCGGAGTCCGAAGACGAGTTCCGGCGCGTCGGCGAAGCGCTCGCGGGCAACGCCTGGCTCCTCGCCAACATGGTCCCCACCGGCCGCTCGCCGGTGGTGCCGCCCGAGCGGCTGAAAGCTTGGGGATATTCGATCGCGATCTGGCCGGGGATCGGCATGACTGCCGCCTGCGCGGCGATGGAAGCCGCTTTTCGCCATCTTCGCGAGCACGGCAGCACGATCGGCTCGCCGGTGCCGGCCTGGGACATGGCGCGGCTGCACGACCTCGTCGGCTTTCCCGAGGTCTGGGAGTTCGAGCGCCGCTACGCCGACGCCCCGTCGTAAATGGGCCGCACGCTTTTCGAGAAGGTCTGGGACGAACACGTCGTCGCGCGCCTCGAAGGCGGCGCGGAACTCGTTCACGTCGACCGGCATCTGCTCCACGACCTCGGCGGCGCGCAGGCGCTCGCCGAGCTTCGCGCGCGCGGGCTCGCGGTGAGAAACCCCGAGCTCACGTTCGCGGTGCCCGATCACCTGGTCGGCACCGAACCCGGCCGGCGCGGCACGCGCGATTGGGCGGTAGCGCTCGTCGATGCGCTTCGCGACGAATGCGCGCGCGCCGGCATCCGGCACTTCGACCTCGATTCCGAAAACCAGGGGATCGTGCACGTCGTCGCGCCGGAACTCGGCCTTTCGCTTCCCGGCGCGCTCGTCGTCTGCGGCGACAGCCACACCTGCACGAACGGCGCGCTCGGCGCGATCGGCTTCGGCATCGGCGCGAGCGAACTCGTGCAGGTGCTCGCGACCCAGTGCCTCGTGCAGAAGCGGCCGAAGACGATGCGCGTGCGCTTCGAAGGCGAGCTCGCGCGCGGCGTGTTCGCGAAGGACATGATCCTCGCGTTGATCGGGCGCCTCGGAGCCGCGGCGGGAACGGGCTACGCGGTGGAATACGCAGGCCCCGCGGTGGCCGCGCTCGACATGGAAGCGCGCATGACGCTCTGCAACCTCTCGGTCGAGCTCGGCGCGAGAATCGGCATGGTCGCGCCGGACGAGACGACCTTTTCGTGGCTTGCCGGCCGGCCTTTTGCGCCGCAAGGCGCGGCGTTCGAGCGCGCGGTCGAACACTGGCGCACGCTCGCAAGCGACGCCGATGCGCGCTTTGACCGCGAGGTCGTGGTCGACTGCGCGGCGCTCTCGCCGCAGGTCACCTGGGGCACGAGCCCCGAGGACACGATCGGCGTGGACGAGACGATCCCGGTCCCGCGGCGACGACGCAAAACGCGCCGCGCTCGACTACATGGGCCTTCGCGCAGGCGAGCGCATCGCCGGAACGCGCATCGATCGCGTCTTCATCGGCTCGTGCACCAACGCGCGGCTTTCCGACCTTCGCATCGCCGCCGAGGTGGCAAGGCGCGGCCGCGTCGCAAAGCATGTCGTCGCCCGGGTCGTGCCCGGCTCGATGCGCGTCAAGCGCGCCGCCGAGCGCGAGGGACTCGACGAAATCCTCCGCGCCGCCGGGTTCGAATGGCGCGAGCCGGGCTGTTCGATGTGCGTCGGCGCAAACGGCGAGCTCGTTGAACCGGAAGCCCGCTGCGTTTCCACCTCGAACCGCAACTTCGTCGGCCGCCAGGGTCCGCGCGCCCGCACGCACCTTGCGAGTCCGGCGACCGCCGCCGCCGCGGCGCTCGCCGGCGAAATCGCCGACGTGCGCGGTCTGCTTTGAGATGGAGAAGTTCAGGCGCCTGGAGGCGATCGCGGCGTCGCTGCCGCTTGCGAACGTGGACACCGACGTGATCATCCGCGTCGATCGCTGCGCGCGCACGCCGCGCGCCGAGCTCGGGCGTTACGCCTTCGAAGCCCTTCGCTACGTGCCCGACGGCAGCGAAAACCCCGATTTTGTCCTCAACCGCGAGCCGTGGCGGCGCGCGCGGATCCTCGTCTGCGGCGAGAACTTCGGCTGCGGGAGTTCGCGCGAGATGGCGGTCTGGGCGATCGCCGGCGATGGGCATACGCTGTCTCGTCGCGCCCTCCTTCGGCGACATCTTCTTCGCAACTGCCTGCAGAACGGCGTGCTCGCTATCCGGCTCCCCGCGTCCACCGTTGCGCGGCTACATGCGCTCGCCGCCCGGGCCGGCGACCGCGACCCTGACCGTGGACCTCGAGCGGCAGTCGATCCGCACCGCCGCGGCCGAGGAAATTTCCTTCGAGGTCGAGCCGCTCGCGCGCCGAATGCTCCTTGAGGGGCTCGATGCGATCGGGCTTGCGCTCGCGTACGAGGCGCGCATCGCCGCGTTCCAGGCTGCCGACCGCGCGCGCCGGCCGTGGATTTACGACCCTGGAACGAAGAGAGTGTCCGCAGCTTCGCCCTCAAGCGGTGCGGCGTGACCCCCAGCGCCCCTATTCGGTGCAAAGACCTTCGACGGAATTTCTCTCAGAACGCCTTCTGCCAGCTCGCGGTGCGACGCATCTCGCCCCAGCGAACGCGCACGCCGAACGCCCAGTGTGCGAGCCCTTCGAGACGCCAAAGTGTCAACAGCTGGCGATAGCCGAGGTTCTCCAACACCGCGAAGATCGCGAGAACGGCGAGCTCGCGCGGCCGTTTGTACACGTGGAACGACATTTCCTCGAGGAGCAGCGCGCTTGCGGACAGCGCAACGCCGAGCCCGACGGCGAGGATCACGAAGCCGGCAAAGGCCTCGACCGAGATCAGTCCGAGCCGCGAAGCCTGCGACGAGCAGCCCGTAACCGCACACTTCGACCAGCGGGCCGAGCCACTCGAACAGCACCGCGAAAGGGATCGCGAGCCAGCCGGGCGCGCCGCCGCTCGGGTGCAGAGCGAGCGCGAGGTTCATCGTCAGGCTCTCGGCGAGGCCGCGCTGCCAGCGAGCGCGCTGGGCGCGCAACACCCTGAGCGACTCCGGCGCCTCGGTCCAGCAGATCGGTTCCGGTACGAATGCGATCCGGTACGTTCGGACCTGCGAGCCGGTGAAGGCGGTGCAGGCGCACGACGAGTTCCATGTCCTCGCCCACGGTGTCGATGCGGTAGCCGCCCGCCGCGACGACGGCTTCCCGGCGGAAGACGCCGAACGCGCCGGAGACGATGAGCACCGCGTTTAGCGGGCGACCAGCCGGCGCGCCCGAAGAGAAACGCGCGCAGGTACTCGACGACCTGGAAAAGCGGCAGCAGCCGACGCGGTAGCGCGACTTCCTCGAGGAACCCGCCGCGCACCACGCAGCCGTTCGCGACGCGCACGGTGCCGCCGGTCGCGATCATGCGGGGATCGTGCAGAAACGGCGCGACGACGCGGCGCAGACTGCGACGCTCGAGGATCGAGTCGGCATCCACCGCGCACACCAGCGGGTACCGCGCGGCGTTGATACCGGCGTTCAAGGCGTCCGCCTTGCCCCCGTTTTCCTTGTCGATGACCCGCAGGTTGGCATGGCGCAAGGAGCGGTAGATGCCGCGCACCGGGCGTACCGGCAGCCGCCGTCGGTAGGCCTCGGGAAACGGTATCAGCGCGAACTCGCGTCGCAGCGCCTCGAGCGTTCCGTCGCGCGAACCGTCGTTCACCACGACGATCTCGAACTCCGGGTATTCGAGCTGCAGCATCGAGCGCACCGAAGTGGCGATGGTGTTCTCCTCGTTGTACGCCGGCACGATCACGCTCACCGGCGGCTCCATTCCCGAAACGATCGGCAGGAGATCCTCCAGCACCCGGTCCGTGAGGTAACGCCGCACGGCGAAAAACGCGGATACGTTGAGCAGCAAAAAGCCGGTGTTCAGGCCCACCAGGTAGGCGAAGAACACCCACTGGGCGACCACGATTGCCTGTTCCAGAATCACCGTGCGTCGCGCTCGGAGAGCACCTGAGCGAGCATGTCGGCCGCGAAGCGATCGCTGCTTTCTGACAACATCTTCTCGAGCGCTTGGCGCGTGATGCCTGGAAGACGGGCGAGCGTCTGCGCGGTCCGGTAGCGCACCCACCAGCTCGAGTCCGACAACAACGCAACCAGACGCTCGCGATCCTCGGGCCCGCCGATGCGGTCGAGCGCACGCACGGCGGCGACGCGCACGAACCATTCCGGGTGACCGAGCGCACGACGCGCGTGCTCGGCGTCCTCCGGGTGCCAGAGCGCAGCGAGCGCGGCTGCGACCACCTGCGCTGGCGCGGGTCGCTCGAGCAGCCGGCATACCGCCGGCCGCAGGAGCGCAGAGTTCGCGACTTTCGCAAGCTGCAGCAGCCGCACGATCTCGGATTCGGCCTGCGACGCACGCTTGAGCCGCGCTGCGAGCGCCTGCGCGAGCGCTTCAGCGACCGCGTCCCGGTCGCACTCGCGCAGCATCGCCGCGATTCTCGCGACCGGCCAGTCCTCGCGCTCTGCCGCCCGCTCGATCACTTGCGGAAGGTGGCGCCGACGCATCCAGCCTCAGGAGCATCTGCCCTGCGGCGAGCGACACGAGTGGGAAAGGCAGGTCGATCAGTGCGGCAGCAAGCGGTTCTGCGCTCCTCAGGCGCAGATAGCCGAGCGCGGCGAGGGCGATCAGCTCCTTGCGTTCGTCGCCCGAGGCGAGCAGCGTGACGGCGAGCCGGTCGGCACCCGTCCTCGCCGCGAGTTCGACCAGCCGCCCGCGCGTTGCGCCCTGGACGGATTCGAGCGCGCGCACCCAGAGCGAGAGAAAGAGCGCGCCGTCCTGCGGCGCGAGCGCCGGAAGTCGGTCCGGAATCGGCTTCGGTGCACGCGGCGAATATCGGCAGCCAGCGCGCGGAGAAACGCTGCTCGTGCTCCCGCTGCGCCGTAAGGCGCAACCTCAGGAAAAGCGCGCTGGCGATCAGCAGCGCCGAGAGCGCGAGCGCCGCGTAGCCGGTCCAGAAGGCGGCCGCGATCAGCGCATCAGAAGCGGTGGCGAAGCCCAAGGTGCAGGCCTCGGCGCCGATAGAGGTCGCCCTGCTCGTGGGTCGACAGCTCCCAGGAAAGCGCCCAATTCCGGCTCATCCAGTGACGTCCCCCGATGCTCAGGCCGTATACGCGATTCGCGACCACCCCGACCGGCGGCCCGGCGTTTTCCACTTGCCGCCCGGCGACTGCCGCGACCGCGACGCTGCTGCCCTCACCGTACGAATGCGCGAGCGCAAGACGCGCCGAGACGCCCGTGGATGCGCCCTCGGGGCGCCCGGCGAAAATCGTGAGCGCTGCCCGCCAGTCCGCCCAGTAGCGTTCGGCGCCGAGCACCAGAATGCGCACATCGGTCAAGGTGAACGAGCTGTGCCTCAGGCCGGCGCTCAGCACCCAGCCGCCTTCGATTTCCCGACCGAGCTGTCCGTAGATCGAATGCTCCGGCAACACGCGGTGGGAGCCGCTTGCGCTCGCCTCGAGCAACGCGTTCCATCCAGGCCCGATCGGCCACGCATAGCCGCCGAACAGCTCGGCATCATGCAGGCGAAAGCGTTCGGTGCGCCGTACCCCACCGTAGAGCGACTCGCGCGGACCGAGGCGGCGAACGGCCTCCAGCGCGGCGCTTCGCCAATCTCCTCGCCCGCCGGTCACCTGCTCTCGGGAGGCGCTCAATTCGACCTCGACCGCCGTCGGCTCGGCAAACGCCGCCGCAGGAAGAAGGAGCGCGACGATGAGCGCGGCGCGCACCGTCATCGTTTCAACAAGCGCCGCACGCGCGCCCGAAGCTCCTCGGGCTTGAAAGGCTTGACGACGTAGTCGCTCGCCCCAGCGTCGAATCCTCGCACGATATCCTCCTCCTCCCCGCGGCCGGTAATCATCACCACCGGAACCTGCTCCCAATCCGCTCGCGCGCGTATCCGCGAGAGCAGCGCGAATCCGTCCAAGTGCGGCAGCATCACGTCAAGCGTGACGAGCGCGGGCGGCGGCGCAGTGTCGATCAGCTGTTCGGCACTGCGGCCGTCGACAGCGACCCGCACCGAAAGCCCCTCGCGCTCGAGAATATAGCGCACGAGGGCGATGATCTGCTCGTCGTCCTCGACGACGAGAGCGGTCTGCTGCAGCGAGAGTCGTTGCAACATGCGCGGATGCTATCGCACGCGATAGATCTCCACGTCGAAGTTGCCGCGCCAGGCCTCGACCTCGGCGCGCTTTCCCTTTTCGGGCGCGGTGAGCACCGCCTGCGCGCACGCCCTTCTGCCAGCGCATCTTGAAGATGCGGCGGTCTTCGACGCCGGAACGCGCGATCACCTCGGTCGTCTCGGCAAGCGGCGCGCCCCAGCTCGCGCGCAGGTGCGTGCGCACTGCGTCGAGATCCTGCGCGTCGAAGCGCACGCTGAACGCTTCGACCGAGCCGCCCTTGAGATAGAACGTGATGCGCGCTTTTGCGCCGCCGAACGAGATGCGCCCGTCGTCGCAGCGCCGATCGGCGGCGTCGGATTTCCACTCGAGCGGTTTGCAATACGCCGCGGGATAGACGCGCTTGATGTCGGATTCGCCCGCGCCGAGCGCGACGCCGCCGGCGTCGAACGCCGCCGCACCCGACGCCCAGAGAGCGAGCGAGAGCCCGAGGATCCGGTACATCGCCGCGAATCTTACCGCGGGCGCCGGGCGGCTCGAAGGTAGAATGGCCGCAACCGAGGCGACCGCCCGTGCCGGGACGCCGTCTTCATCTCGCGCTCTTGCCGCTTCTCGCCTGCGGCTGCGCCGCGCCGCGGGGGCAGCGGTCCGGCGCCTCGCCCGACGAGTCGCGCGAGGACCTCGCCGCCTGCCGCGCAGCGGCGGCCGAGCGCATTGCGCGGACGGCGCCGGCCACCGCCCCACCGATGCAGATCGATCCGCGCTTCGGTGCGACCGAGCCGCAGCGGCCGGCTGAGCGCCGCATGGAAGAAGAGCGGCTGGTGGATGCCTGCATGCGCGAGAAGGGCTACCGCCTCGCGCCGGCCGCGCCGCAGAGATAGCATGGCCCCGCGCTCCCGCCCGGCTGCGGCGAGAGTCGCTCGCCCGCTCAGGCCGTCCCGCCGCCTGCGCGCAGGACGTGCCGCACGCGCGCGGCGGCATCCTCGAACGCATCTTCCGGCTTCGGCTCGTGGCTTGCCGGCCGCGCCCGGATGCGAAGGTCGCGCAGTTCCTCGCGCTCGCGCGCGGCAAGGCGAAACGCCTGGTCCTTGCCCGAGAGGTATTGCGGCGGCCAGTGCTGCGCCCCGTGTTGATACCACGCCGAGGCCTGAAGCGTGAAGTACGGGCTCGAGAGATGCGGCCGGGCGAGGGCGACGATGTCCGCCTTGCCGGAGGCAAGGAGCGTGTTCACCTGGTCGGCGGTGGTGATCGCGCCGACGGTCATCGTGGCGATTTTCACCTCGTTCCTCACCCAGTCGGAGAACGGCGCTTGGTACATGCGCCCATAGACCGGCTTTTGCCAAGGCACCGTCTGGCCGGTCGAGCAGTCGATGAGGTCGCAGCCCGCCTCCTTCAGCATCCGCACGAGCGCCATCAGGTCTTCGCCCGAAAGGCCGCCCGGTGCCCAGTCGGTCGCGGAAATGCGCACCGACATCGGTTTGTCCTGCGGCCAGACCGCACGACAGGCGCGGAAGACTTCGAGCGGAAAGCGCATGCGGTTCTCGATCGGGCCGCCGTATTCGTCGGTGCGGCGGTTCGTGAGCGGCGAGATGAAGCTCGCAAGGAGGTAGCCGTGCGCCATGTGGATTTCGAGCATGTCGAACCCCGCTTCCTCGGCAAGCCGCGTCGCGCGCACGAAATCGGCCAGCACCTTGTCCATGTCGGCGCGCGTCATCTCGCGCGGCACCTGCGAGATGCCGTCGAGGTACGGGATCGGCGAAGGCGCGACGAGCGGCCAGTTGCCCGACGGAAGCGGATGATCCATCTGCTCCCAGCCGAGTTGCGTCGAGCCCTTGCGGCCCGCATGGCCGATCTGCAGGCAGAGCTTCGCCTTCGAGTGCGCGTGGCAAAAATCGACGATGCGCCGGAAAGCGTCGCGCTGCGCCTCGTTCCAGAGGCCGGTGCAGCCGGGCGAGATGCGCGCCTCCGGCGACACGCACGTCATCTCAAAGAACACGAGCCCCGCCCCCCCGATCGCGCGCGAGCCGTAGTGCACGAAGTGCCAGTCGGTGGGCACCCCGTCGACCGCCGAATACTGGTCCATCGGCGAAACGGCGACGCGGTTCTCGAGCACCATGCCGCGCAGCCTGAACGGCGTGAACATCGGCACCGGCGGATTTTCGAGGTCCACGGGGAAGCCCCGCGCGCGAACGCCCGCCGCGAACCAGCGCTGCACATCGCGGACGAACCCCGGGTCGCGCAGCTCCAGGTTCTCCCAAGTGATCTGCTTCGAGCGCGACATCAGGCCAAAAGCGAACTGCTCCGGGTCCATGCCCCAGTAGCGCTTCATGTTCTCGAACCAGGCAAGCGACACGTTCGCCGCGTGCTGCGTCTTCTCGACCTCCTCGCGGCGCGCGCTGTCGTAGCGCGCGAGCGCCCGCTCGACCGTGCGCTCGGCACGGAAACACTCGTAAAGGGCGATCGCGTCCTCCATCGCGAGCTTGGTGCCCGAGCCGATCGAGAAATGCGCCGTCGCCTTCGCATCGCCCACGAGCACCGCGTTTCCCATCACCCAGGTGCGGTTGACGATCGTCGGAAAATTGCGCCAGATCGAGCGGTTGGCGATCAGGCGGTGGCCGGCGAGTTCCTCGGCGAACACGCGCTCGAGCGTCGCGAGCATCTCTGGCTCGTCCTTGCGGTCGAAGCCGAAGTTGCGCCAGGTGGATTCGTCCGTCTCGATCACCCAGGTCGAGCGGCCGGCCTCGTACTGATAGCAGTGCGCGAGGATGATCCCTTCGGGCGTCTCGCGGAAAAAGTACTTGAACGCATCGAGCGGGCGGGTCGAACCGAGCCAGACGAACTTGTTCGGCCGCAGGTCCACGCTCGGCTGAAAATGGTCCCGGTGCTGCTCGCGGATCTTGGAATGGATGCCGTCTGCGACCACGATCAGGTCGGAGTCGGGAAACTCGGCGAGCGACTCGACCTCGTGCTGAAAGACGAGCCGGGCGCCCAGTTCGCGTGCGCGCGCCTGCAGGATGTTGAGCAGCGCCACCCGCGAGCAGCCGCAGAAGCCGTTGCCTGCGACGCGGATCGTGCGGCCGCGGTAGACCACGTCCACGTCGTCCCAGTAGGCGAAGCGGTGCCGGATCATCTCGTAGGAAGGTCGGTCGTAGGCCTTGAAGGTGTCGAGCGTCTGGTCCGAGAACACCACGCCGAAGCCGAAAGTGTCGTCGGGACGGTTGCGCTCGTAGACGGTGACCTCCCAGCGCGGCCAGGCTTTTTTCGCGAGCACGGCGAAATAAAGGCCTCCGGGCCCGCCGCCGATGACGGTGACTTTCATGCAACCTCCGGAATCACGGCTGTGGCTTCGATTTCGAGGCGCGCCTCGGGCTCGACCAGTCCCGACACCTCGACGACGGTCATCGCCGGGTAGTGCCGGCCCATCCGTTCGCGCCAAGCGGCGCCCAGCTCCTTCAGCGAAGCGAGATATTCGGCGCGGTCGAGCACGTACCAGTTCATGCGCACGATGTGCTCGGGCCGGCCGCCCGCCTGCGCGAGCACCTCGAGGACGTTGGCGAGCGCCTGGCGGAACTGTCCGGCGAAATCGCGCGCCTGCCAGCGCCGCTCGCCCGTCCATCCGACCTGCCCGGCGATGTAGACGGTCGTTCCTCCGCGCACCGCGATGCCGTTCGCGTAGCCCCGCGGCCTCGCCCAGCCGGGCGGCTGAAGCACGGTCATCATCCCTGCATCCTCAGCTTGTAGCGCTGCAGCTTTCCGGTCTCCGTCCTAGGCAGCGACTCGACGAATTCCACCTTGCGCGGATACTTGTACGGCGCGATCGTGCGCTTGACGTGCTCCTGCAGTTCCTTCGCCGTCGCCTCGCCCGCGGGCACGCCGGGCTTGAGCACGACGAACGCCTTGACCACCATGCCGCGCTCTTCGTCCGGCACGCCGACCACGCCGCATTCGGCGACCGCGGGGTGCGTGAGCAGCGCCCCCTCGACCTCGGGGCCGGCGATGTTGTAGCCGGCCGAGATGATCATGTCGTCGGTGCGGGCCTGGTAAAAAAAGTAGCCGTCCTCGTCCATCACGTAGGCGTCGCCGGTGATGTTCCAGCCGTTCTGCACGTAGGTCTTTTGCCGCTCGTCGGCGAGGTACCGGCAACCGGTCGGGCCCTTCACCGCAAGCCGCCCGATCTCGCCCGGCTTGCACGGCCGCCCCTCGGCATCGAGCACGGTCGCGACGTAGCCGGGAAGGGCGTAGCCGGTCGCACCGCGCCGCACCCGCTCGGGCCGGTGCGAGATAAAGATGTGGATCATCTCGGTCGAGCCGATGCCGTCCACGATCTCGATGCCGCTCGCCTCCTTGAAGAGCTGGCGCGTCGCATCCGGCAGCGCCTCGCCCGCCGAGACGCATTTCGCGAGCGACGGAATCTCGCCGCGGCGCCACAGCGGCGCGAGCTGCCGGTACATCGTCGGCGCGGTGAAAAGCGTCGTCGCGCGAAAGCGCTGGATGGACTCGATGAGCGTCTGCGGGGTGAGCTTCTCGACGAGCGCGACGCTCGCGCCGAAGCGAAGCGGAAACGCGAGCAGCCCTCCGAGGCCGAAGGTAAACGCCAAGGGCGGCGTGCCGATGAAGACGTCCTCGGGCGTCGGCTCGAGGCAGTGCCGGGGAAAGACATCGCACATCGCGATCACGTCGCGGTGGAAATGGATCGTCCCCTTCGGCTTTCCGGTGGTGCCGGAAGTGAACGCGATGAGCGCCGGGTCGTCGGCCGCGGTATCGACGTTTTCGAAGTGCTCCGGTTTTCCGCGGCAGAGCGCATCGAGCGAGTCGGGCGCGTCGTCGTACCAGTAGCGCACCTCCCGCAGCGTCGGGCAGGCGGGCATCGCAAGTTTCAGCTCTTCTTCCAGCCGCTTGTCGCAGAGCGCGTGGGTGATTTGCGCCTTGTTGATGATTTCGGTGAGCTCGCGCGCGCGAAGGAGCGGCATCGTGCCGACGCAGACGCCGCCCGCCTTGAACACCGCAAGCCAGCAGGCGGCCATCATCGGGTTGTTCGGTCCGCGCAGGAGCACGCGGTTTCCGGGCACGAGGCCCATGTCTTCGACGAGCACGCGGGCGATGCGGTTCGCCTGCGCGGCAAGTTGCAGGTACGTGCACTCGCCGTCGGGCGCGCGGATGGCGATTCGGTCGCCTTCGCCCGCGCGCACGCGATCGTCGAGCAGCACCTGCGCGCAGTTCATGCGCTCGGGGTACTTGAGCACCGGCAGATCGAAGAGAAACTCCGGCCACGCGTCCTCCGGCGGGAGGTTGTCGCGCACGAAGGTGTCCACATGTGCGGTTTTCGCGCCCATGTCAGTTCGCCTCCTTGATAAGTTCCCTCGCGACGATCAGCTTCTGGACCTCGCTTGCGCCTTCGTAGATGCGAAGGGCGCGCACCTCGCGGTAGAGCCGCTCGACCGGGTGCTCGAGCACCACACCCAGGCCGCCGTGGATCTGCACCGCGGCATCCACCACCGCCTGCGCCGTCTCGGTCGCGGCGAGTTTCGCCATCGCCGCCTCGCGTGTCACCCGCGCGCCCTTCGTATCGCGCAGCCACGCCGCGCGGTAGCAAAGGAGGGCGGCGGCGTCGATCCCGCAGGCCATGTCGGCGAGCCTCGCCTGCGTCATCTGCAGGTCGGCGAGCCGAGCGCCGAAGAGGCGCCGGTTTTTTGCGCGCGACAGCGCCTCGTCGAGCGCGCGGCGCGCAAACCCGAGCGCGGCGCCCGCGACCGTCGTGCGGAAGATGTCGAGCGTTCGCATCGCGAGGCGAAAGCCCTCGCCCGGCGCGCCGAGCAGCTCGGCGCGCGCTCCGGAGAGGCGCAAGGTGGCCATCGGGTGGGGCGCGGTGATCTCGATGCGCTCGCGCGCGTCCACCTCGGCCGCCTCGACGAGAAATGCGGAGATGCCTTCCTCGGCCCGTGCGAAGACGACGTAGAAGTCGGCGATGCCGCCGTTCGAGATCCAGGTTTTCGTGCCTTCCAGCCGCCAGAGGGCGCCGTCCCCCCGCGCACGGCAGGCGAGCGCCGCGGCGTCCGAGCCCGCCTCGGGCTCCGAGAGCGCGAACGCGGCGATCGCCTCGCCGCGTGCGACCCGCGGTAGCCAAGTGGCCTTCTGCGCCTCGGTGCCGGCGAGCGCGATCGGGGCGCTGCCGAGCCCCTGCATCGCGAACGCAAAATCGGCGAGCCCCGCGTGATAGGCGAGCACTTCGCGCACGAGCGCGATCGAGCGCACGTCGAAGCCGGCTCCCCCGGGCACGCAATGCCGAAGCAGCCCCGCCTCGCCCAGCCGCGGCACGAGCTTGCGGCAGATCGCATCGGCGTCCCTGCCGTGGGCGTCGGCGAGATTCGCCCGCGCCCACGCCTCGACCTCGCGCGCAAGCTGCGCATGGCGCGCCTCGAAAAAGGGCCAGGCGAGGTGCGCGAAGCGGTCCATTCAGTCGCCTTCGAAAACGGGCTTGCGCTTGGCGGCGAACGCTTCGTAGGCGCGCCGGAAGTCGTTCGTCTGCATGCAGATCGCCTGCGCCTGCGCCTCCATCTCGATCGCTTCGTCCAGGCCGACGTTCCATTCCTGAAAGAGCATCCTCTTCGTCATCGCGGTGGCGAAGGTCGGGCCGGCGGCGAGCGATTGCGCGAGTTCCAGCGCCGCCGCGAGCGCCGGCGAGGCGAGCCGGTTGAAAAAGCCCCAGGCGAGCCCTTCCTCGGCCGACATCGTGCGGCCGGTGTAGAGGAGTTCGGCCGCGCGCCCCTGCCCGATCACGCGCGGAAGCATCGCGCACGCCCCCATGTCGCAGCCCGCAAGGCCCACGCGGTTGAAAAGGAACGAGACCTTCGAATCCGGCGCGCCGATCCGAAGGTCGGAAAAAAGGGCGATCATCGCGCCTGCGCCGGCGCAGACGCCTTCGACCGCGGCGATGACCGGCTGCGGGCAGTGAAGCATCGCCTTCACCAGGTCCCCGGTCATGCGGGTGAAGGCGAGCAGTTGCGGCATCGTCATTTTCGTGAGCGGGCCGATGATCTCGTGCACGTCGCCGCCGGAGCAGAAGTTGCCGCCGGCGCCGGTCACGACCACCGCTCTTACCTCGCGCTCGCGCTCGAGCGCGCGAAAGAGGTCGCGAAGCTCGGCGTAGGACTCGAAGGTGAGCGGATTCTTCTTCTCCGGGCGGTCGAGCGTGACGATGCCCACCCGGCCCTCGGTGCGCCAGCGGAAATGCTTCGGTTCGATCATCGAACCTCCTCTTCAGGGGGTCGCCGGGCCAGCATGTGCTGCTTGAGCTTGGCAAGGAGCGCATAGAGCGTTTCGTGCTCGCGGCGCGTAAGCCCGGCGAAAAGCTCCGTGATCCAGCGCTCGTGCTCGCGCGCCATCTCGGCGAAGGCGCGGCTCCCGGCGCGCGTCAGGCGCACGCGCGCGGCGCGCCGGTCCGCAGGCTCCGGCAGCCGCTCGACCAGCCCCTCTTTTGCGAGCTGGTCCACGACCGCGGTGACGTTGCCGCCGGTCACCATCAGCAGCCGCGACAGCTCGTTCATCTTGAGCCCGTCGGGGAAGCGATCGAGCTGCGCCATCAGGTCGAAACGCGGCAGCGTCGTGCCGAAGCGTTGCCGCAACCGCGAGCGCACGCGCCGCTCGATCATCTGGGTGCAGGTAAGAAGCCGCAGCCAGGTCCGCAGCGCCCAATGATCGTCCGACCGCGCGATCGTCTCCCGGTCGTGGCTCGAGTTGCGGTCAGCTTCGAACATGCAAGGGCGCGGCTGCGGTTTACTTTAAACTTAAAGCAAATCGCCGGCGTGCGTCAACCGCTTCGCTGCGCTGCGGCATCGAAGGGCCGTATGGCCTTATAGCGCTGTCGCGGTCGAGCACCGCGCGAAGCCGCGCGTAGAATATTGCCGAAGGAGGTCATCATGGACGAGCACAGGCGCAAATTCCTCGAAGGCGCGGCGGGCCTCGGCGCGATCGCGCTCGCCGGCGACCTGTTTGCGCAGGACAAGCCGGCGGCGAAAGAACCCCCGGCCCCGCCCGGCACGGTGCCGAACGAGGTGGTGAAGCGGGAGAAGGTCGCCGCGATGCAGTACCACTCGGAGCGGCCGCTCACCGGCTCGGTTCCGGCGCACGAGCACGACTTCGACGTGACGCCCACCGACCGGATGTTCATCCGCAACAACCTGCTCACGCCGGATATCGACGCCGCGCAGCACCGCCTGACGGTCAAGGGTCTCGTGGAGCGCGAGATTTCCTTTTCGGTCGAAGAGCTGAAAAAGGCGTTCCCAGTCGTGAGCTTTCAGGCGATGCTCGAGTGCGCGGGCGCCGGGCGCACCGCGTTCAATCCGCGTCCGAGCGGCACGCCTTGGAGCGAGACCGGAGGCATGGGCTGCCCGCGCTGGACCGGGGTACGCCTTGCGGATCTGCTTCGGGCCGCCGGCCTGAGAGCGAACGCGGTACACGTCGCTGGCCAAGGCGGCGACCCCGGCATGGTGCCCACCGCGCCGCCGGTCATCCGTTCGATTCCGATCTCGAAGGCGATGGAGGAGCACACAATCGTCGCTTGGGAGATGAACGGCGCGCCCCTGCCCAAGGTCCACGGCTATCCGCTGCGACTGGTGGTGCCCGGCTGGGTCGGCTCGGCCTCCATCAAGTGGCTGCACACGCTCACCGTTCTCGATGCACCGTTCAAGGGCACCTACATGACCGACAGCTACGTCATGCCGAAGTGGCCGGTCGAGCCCGGCTCGAAGATGCCGCCCGACACGGTTTCGACGGAGGCTTGGCCGGTGAAATCCATGATCACGTACCCGGCGCCGAACGCGCGTTTCAAGGGCAATGCGCCGATCACGGTGCGCGGCCGCGCGTGGGTCGGCGAAGGCTCGGTCGAGCGCGTCGAGATCTCGGTGGACGAAGGGAAGACCTGGCACCGGGCGCGGCTTTCGCCCCGCGGCGACAAGTACGCCTGGCGTACCTTCACCTTCCAGTACCAGCCGGAGCGCTTTGGCTACGTCACTTTCCTCGCGCGCGCTTGGGACGACCGTGGCAACGTCCAGCCCATCCTTCCGCCTTGGAATCCGCTCGGCTACTTCTGGAACGGCATTCACCGAGTGGGCGTGATCGTTGAAGCCTGAAGTCCGGACGCTTGGGCTTGCGGCCGCTCTGGCGGCCGCTTTTGTTTTCGCGCGCGCGCTGGCGCAGGGCGGCGGGCCGCTCGTCTCCGGGCCCGGGATGAACCTGACGCTCGAGAAGTGCCAGACCTGTCACGAGATCGCCCACGTCACCCGTGCGCCGATGTCGCGCGGCGAGTGGGCTGACAATCTGCACCGGATGCGTGGGCGCGGCGCACAGCTCACCGACGAAGAGTTCGAGATCATCCTGAACTACCTCGCGACCTACTACGGCCGCGAGCCGGCGCCGCCGCCTGCACCGGACACCTACGCTGCGGGCGTCGATCCGATCGCCGCCCTTTTGCGCACCCACGGCTGCAGCGCCTGCCATGCGGCGGACCAGCGCCTCGTCGGCCCCTCGTTTCGCGAAGTCGCCGCGCGCTACGCCGGCGACGCCGGGGCGGCCGAGCAGCTCGCGCAGCGCATACGCAAGGGCACGCAAGGGGCTTGGGGGCCGGTGCCGATGCCGCCGATCGCCTCCATCTCGGACGCCGAGCTCGCGCAAGTCGTCGCCTGGGTGCTCGCCCAAAGGTGACCCTGCGGCGGCTCGCCGCCGTCCGCGCGCACCTGCGAAATCCTTCGACGAGGCGCGCCGCCTCGGCGCTCACGCCGCTGCTTGCGGCACACGGGTCGCGCACCGGTTGCACACGCCCTCGGCGTGCTCGCGAACCCGGACTGCCGACGAAGTCGCGCGCCGCCGTGCCGAATGCCGGGTGACGCTCACCCGAGACCGGGTGTCCCCGTCATCGCGGGGGGAGCCTGCCGCAGCGATCGCGCCCTCGCCGCCCGAGGTCTCGCCGTCGCCCGCAGCCGAGCGTCAGGCACCGCCTGAGCCAACGCAATCGGCTCCGGCGAAAGAGCGCGCTCCGAGCGCCCCGGGTGAAGCCTCCGGTCGCGGTCCTGCCGAGAGCCGATTGCGCCGCTTCGGCCGATCGTCGCAGGAGCGCTCGAAGAGCCGTCGAAGCGGGAAGAGTTGGCCGCGCTGACCGCAGCCGCCGCTGTACCGAGCCCGAAAGCCGCCCCCGCGCCGCCGAAGGCCCCGGTGCCGTTCGCGCTGGTCGAGCGTCCGGCCCCCGCAGTCGCCTAGGTTTCCTCGCACGCGCAAACCTGGCCGGCGCCTGCCGCCGAGCCCGGCTGCGCCGACCGGTGGTCGCGGTCGCACGCCAAAGCGACGGTCTATTCGTCCCGCGCGACCGAAGAGCGCGGCGAGCCGCTCGAGCCCTGCAACGCGCGCGAATCTGGCCGATCTCGATCCTGCCGCTAAACGAGCTGCTTCCGCCCGAGGAGCGGCGCTCGCGCGAAGCGAGGCTCACGATCGCGCTCGACGGCAGCTGCAGGCTGAAGTCCGGACTGTCCGCGCTGAGACGGCCCTCGCCACGCCTCAGGCGCGGCGCAGGAAATCGAAGTCGCAGCCCTCTTCGGCCTGCAGGACGTGCGTCATGTAAAGCTTCGCGTAACCGCGCGCCGGCGCTTGCGCCGGCGGCCGCCAGGCGCTTCTTCGCCGCGCGAGCTCGTCTTCGCCCACCAGCAGATCGAGCCGCCGCTCGCGCACCGAAAGCCGGATGCGGTCGCCGGTCCGCACGAGCGCGAGCGGCCCGCCGACGGCGGCTTCGGGCGATACGTGCAGCACGATCGTGCCGTAGGCGGTGCCGCTCATTCGCGCATCCGAAATCCGCACCATGTCCTTCACCCCGGCGCGCGCGAGCTTCTGCGGGATCGGCAGGTAGCCGGCCTCCGGCATCGCGTAGCCGGAGCGCGGTCCGGCGTTCTGCAGCACCAGAAAATCGTCGGGGGTGACGTCGAGCGCCGGATCGTCTACGCGCGCGGCGAGGTCCTCGAGCGAGGAGAACACCACCGCGCGGCCCTCGCGCTCGAAGAGCCGCGGGTCGGCGGCCGAGCGCTTAAGGATCGCGCCGTTCGGCGCAAGCGTGCCGAAGAGCGCGACCAGCCCGCCCTCCTTCGCGAGCGGCTCGGCGAGCGTGCGCACGACCGTCCGATCGACCCACGCGCCCTGCTCGCGCGCAATGCGCTCGCCGAGCGTTTCGCCCGCGACCGTCGGGCAGTCGAGATGAAGCAGCGGCGCAAGCTCCCGCAACACCGCGCCGAGGCCGCCGGCGGCGTAAAGATCCGACATGTAATGCTGGCCGGTCGGTTTCAGATCGACGAGCACCGGCGTCGTATCCGACAGCTCGTTCAGGCGCCTGAGGCTGAAGGGCGCGCCGACGCGCCCGGCGATCGCGGCAAGATGCACGATCGCGTTCGTCGAGCCGCCGATCGCGAGCAGCACCCGCAGCGCGTTCTCGATCGACTTTTCGGTGATGATCTGCGAGGGCCGGATCGGGCGGGCGGCGAGTTCGACCGCGCGTCGGCCGCTCGCCTCGGCCGCGCGCAACCGGTCGGCGTGCACCGCCGGGATCGCCGCGGTGCCGGGAAGCGACATGCCGAGCGCCTCCGCGATCGCGGCCATCGTGGAGGCGGTCCCCATCACCGCGCAGGTGCCGGCGGTCGTGGCGAGGTTGCTCTCGATGCGCTCGATGCCTGCGGCGTCGATGCGCCCTGCGCGATAGAGCGCCCAGAAGCGCCGGCAGTCGGTGCATGCGCCGAGCCGCTCGCCCTCGAACGACGTCGGCATCATCGGACCGGCGACAAGCTGGATCGCCGGCCGGTCGGCGCTCGCCGCCCCCATCAGCTGCGCCGGCACCGTCTTGTCGCAGCCGCCAAGCAGCACCACCGCGTCCATCGGTTGCGCCCGGATCATCTCCTCGACGTCCATCGCCATGAGGTTGCGGAACATCATCGAAGTGGGGCTGAGAAACACTTCGCCGAGCGAGGTCGTCGGAAATTCGAGCGGCAGGCCGCCTGCGGCGAGCACGCCGCGCTTGACCGCCTCGACGAGTTCCGGGAAATGGCGGTGGCAGTTGTTGAAGCCGCTGCGCGAGTCGGCGATGCCGACCACCGGCCGCGCGAGCATGTCGGCCGAGAAACCCATGCTCTTCGCGAACGAGCGGCGCAGGTAGAGCGAAAAGCCTGCGTCGCCGTAGTTCGTCAGGCCTCGCGCAAGGCCCCGCGGTTCGGAGTCGGACATCGGCGAGCATTGTAGCCGCAGCGTGCGTGCCGGCAGCGCGCCGCCGGGCGCAGCTTTGGCGCGCGTCTCGCCCGCACGCGCCGCAGCCGTGCGCGATGCGTAAAATCCAACGACCGGAGCGCCCATGCGACTGCGTTCGCCGCTTTCCTTCGCCCGCGCCGAAGTCGTCGTCGAGCGCCGCGCCGACGGCGCGATCCTGTTGCGCTCGCCGCAGCCGCTTGCGCCCTACGCGCGCGCGGTGGGCGACTGGCTCGTGCGCTGGGGCGAGCGGGCGCCCGACCGCGTGTTCCTCGCCGAACGGCAGGGCGAAGGCTGGCGTCGCGTCACCTACGCCGAGGCGCTCGCGGCCGCGCGCGCGATCGGTCAGGCGCTCCTCGACCTCGGCCTCGACGCGTCGCAGTCCGGTCGCGATCCTCTCGGACAACAGCGTCGAGCACGCGCTTTTAGCGCTCGGCGCGATGCACGCCGGAATTCCGGTCGCGCCGATCTCGCCCGCCTACGCGCTGGTGTCGAAGGACTTCGGCAAGCTCAAGGCGATCTTCGAGCTGCTGCGCCCGGGGCTGGTGTACGCCGCGGACGCGCGCTATGCGCCCGCGCTGCGCGCGGTGCCGCGCGGCACGGCGCGGATCGTCTTCGGCGCCGAGCCGCCGGCGGACCTCGCGGCGATTCCGTTCGCCGCGCTGCTCGAGACGACGCCGGCGCGGGCGATCGAGTCGGCGTTCGCGTCGGTCGGCCCGGACACGGTCGCGAAAATCCTCTTCACCTCCGGCTCGACGGGCGTGCCGAAGGGCGTCGTCAACACCCAGCGGATGCTGTGCGCGAATCAGCAGATGCTCGCGCAGGGCTGGCCCTTCGTCGAGGCGCGGCCGCCGGTGCTCGTCGACTGGCTGCCCTGGAACCACACTTTCGGCGGCAACCATAACTTCAACCTCGTTCTGCGCAACGGCGGCACCCTCTACATCGACGGCGGAAAGCCGCTCCCCGGGCTGATCGAGACGACGGTGCGCAACCTGCGCGAGGTCTCCCCCACGATGTACTTCAACGTACCGCGCGGCTTCGACCTGCTGCTGCCGTATCTGGAATCGGACGCGGCGCTGCGGCGAAGCTTCTTTCGCGATCTCGACCTCGTGTTCTACGCCGGGGCGGCGCTGCCGCAGAACCTGTGGGAGCGGCTCGAAGCGCTCGCGATCGCCGAAAGGGGGGCGAACTCGCGCTGCTCTCGGCCTGGGGCTCGACCGAGACCTCGCCGCTCGCCACGCAGGTGCATTTCCCGATCGAGCGCGCGGGCGTGATCGGCCTGCCGGTCGCCGGCTGCGAGCTGAAACTGGTGCCCTCGGGCGCAAAACTCGAGGTGCGCGTGCGCGGGCCGCACGTCACGCCGGGCTACTTCCGTCGCGAGGACCTTACGCGTGCCGCCTTCGATGAGGAAGGTTTCTACCGCATCGGCGACGCGGTGCGCTTCGCCGACCCGGACGATCCCGCGAAGGGCCTCGTCTTCGACGGCCGGGTCGCCGAGGATTTCAAGCTCGCCACCGGCACCTGGGTGCACGTCGGTGCGGTGCGCGTGCGGCTCATCGCCGCGGCCGATCCCGTCGTGCAGGACGCGGTGATCACCGGCCACGATCGCGACGAGGTGGGCGCGCTCGTCTTCCTCAGCCCGGCGGCAAAGCAATTCTCGCCGCAGGCGCTGCGCGAACGGCTCGTTGCGGCGCTCGATGCGCTCGCCGCCGAAGGCGGCGGAAGCTCGACCGTGCCGCGGCGGCTGCTCGTGATGGAGGAGCCGCCCTCGATCGACGCGAACGAGATCACCGACAAGGGCTACCTCAACCAGCGCGCGGTGCTCGAGCGGCGCGCGGCCGCGGTCGAGCGGCTCTACGCCGATCCGCCGCCGCCCGAGGTGATTCGCAGCCCGCGTTGACAACCGGCGGCGCCGAATCCTACGCTCGGCGCTCTTTTCGCAGGAGAAACGTCATGAACACGGTTCGCACGCTCGCGCTCGTCGGCGCGCTCCTTCCGGCCGCGACGGCCGCGCAGGAGACGACGCTGCGCTTCGTCTCCGCCTTTCCGGAAAACGGCCTGTACGTGAAGCACGTGATGCCCTGGATGCAGAAGTTCAACGCCGAGGGCAAAGGCCTGCTGCAGCTCAATTTCATCGGCAGCTCGCCGAAGGTGATGCCCTCGTTCGAGGTCGGCACCGCGGTGAAGAACGGGGTGGTCGACATCGCGCTCAACACCGGCGCGTTCTACACCAATCTGATGCCCGAGGCCGACGCGCTGAAGCTCGCGCAGATCAGCGCCGCCGAGCAGCGCAGAAACGGCGCGCACGACTACATCAACCGGATCTGGAACGCCAAGGCGAACATGCAGTACCTCGTGCGCTTCGTCGAGCACACGCCGTTTCACATCTACCTCACGAAGCGCATCGACAAGCCGGACCTGACGGGCCTCAAGCTCCGCATCACACCCGTCTACCGCGACTTTTTCCAGGCGCTCGGCGCGACGCTCATCCAGACCGCGCCGGCCGAGGTCTACACCGCGCTCGAGCGCGGCGTGGTGGACGGCTACGGCTGGCCGATCCACGGCATCTTCGACCTCAACTGGCACGAGCGCACGAAGTTTCGGGTGGATCCCGGCTTCTACAACGCCGAGGTATCGCTGGTCATGAACCTCGACGCCTACCGGCGGCTCTCGCCCGCGCAGCGCGAGTTCCTCGAGCGCCAGGTGCTCGCGCTCGAGGCGCAGAACGAGGTCTGGAAGCAGCACAACGCCGAGGAGGCGAGGCGCCAGGCGCAGGCCGGCATCCAGACGATCACCTTCGACGCGGCCACGGCGAAGCAGTTCGTCGAACGCGCCTACGAAACCGGCTGGGCGGGGATCCTGAAGGCCGCGCCCGACACCGGGCCGCAGCTGCGCAGGCTGCTTTCGCGGTAGGCGCGCGCCGATGGGCCCGCTCGCGCGCGCCTGGCGGCGGCTGCTCGAGGCGCTCGCGGCGGCGGCGGCGGCGATCCTCGGGGCAACCGCGCTCGCCGTCACCGCCGACGTCGTCGCGCGCAACGCCGGGCTCGGCGCGCTTCCGTGGGTCCTCGAGGTCTCCGAGTACGCGCTGCCGCTCGCGACCCTGCTCGCCGCGCCGTGGCTCCTTGCGCGCAACGAGCACGTGCGCCTCGACGTGCTGCTGCGCGCGCTCTCGCCGCGCGCTGCGCGCCGGCTCGAGCGCCTCACCGACGCGTTCGGGTTCGCCGTCTGCGCGGTGTTCGTCGCCTACGGCGCGCGCACCGCGCTCGAGTCGGCCCGCCAGGGCTCGATGGTGATCAAGAGCGTCGTCTTTCCGGAGTGGTGGCTGTTCGCGCCGGTGCCGGTGTGCTTTGCGCTGCTCGCGGTCGAGTTCGCGCGCCGCTTCGCCGCCGGCGACGTCTCGAGCGGCGTCGGCCCGCGCGCCTAGCGCGATGGTCTGGTGGGCCGCGGCGCTCGTTCTGTTCGGCGCGCTCGCCGCGCTGATGGCGGCGGCGTTGCCGGCCGCGTTCGCGTTCTTCGGCATCAACATCCTCGGCGCCTGGCTCTGGCTCGGGGGCGACGCCGGGCTGGTGCAGCTCGTGCGCAACGGCGTCGCCTCGATCGCGACGTTCTCGCTCACGCCGATCCCGTTCTTCGTGCTGATGGGCGAGGTGCTCTTTCACACCGGCGTCGCGATGAAGGCGATCGACGCGATCGACCGGCTGATCTGGCGCGTGCCCGGTAGGCTCGCGGTGGTGGCGGTGGTCGCGGGCACCGTGTTCTCGGCGATCTCGGGCTCGACGATCGCGACCACCGCGCTCCTCGGCAGCCTGCTCCTGCCCGAGATGCTGCGCCGCGGCTACCATCCCGGCATGGCGATGGGGCCGATCATGGCGATCGGCGGCGTGGACATGCTGATCCCGCCGTCGGCGCTCACGGTGCTCCTCGGCAGCCTCGCCGGCATCTCGATCACCCAGTTGCTCATCGCCGGGATCGTGCCGGGCCTGCTCCTTGCGGCGATGTTCGTCGGCTACATCGTGCTGCGCGCAACGCTCGATCCGTCGCTCGCCCCCGCGTTCGAGCACGAGCGGCTGCCGGCGTGGCAGCGCTGGAAGCCGTTCTTCGTGTACGTCGCACCGCTCGTCGCGATCTTCGTCGTCGTCGTCGCCGCGATGTCGGCAGGCTGGGCGACGCCGACCGAGTCGGCGGCGATCGGCGCGGTGGCGACCGTCGCGATCGCCGGGCTGTACCGCGCGCTCACCTGGTCGAGCCTCGCCAAGGCGCTGATGGGCACCGCGGCGATTTCGGCCGCGATCCTCTTCATCATCGTCGGCGCAACCACGTTTTCGCAGATCCTCGCGTTTTCCGGGGCGACGAACGGCCTGGTCGGCCTGATCCGCGACTCGGGGCTCGCTCCCGGCGCGGTGCTCGCTGCGATGCTCGCGGTCCTGCTCGCGCTCGGCTGTTTCGTCGACCAGGTGAGCATGATGCTCATCTGCCTGCCGTTCTTCATGCCGCTTGCGGCCGCCTACGGCTTCGATCCGGTGTGGTTCGGCGTGCTCTTCCTCATCTGCATGCAGCTCGGGCTCCTTACGCCGCCGTTCGGCATGCTGATCTTCACCATGAAGAGCGTCGCGCCGCCCGGCATCCGCATGAACCAGATCTATCGCGCCGTCACGCCCTACGTCATCATGGGCATCGTTGCGCTCGCGCTGGTCGCGGCGTTTCCCCCGCTTGCGACGGGGTTGCCGAAGCTGCTCGTCGGGCGCTAGCCTCCGCACCGTGGAACGCTCGTTCAAGGAAGAGGTCGCGAAACTGAAGCTCGGCGAGGGCGAGGTGTTCGCCGGCGAGGGCATCCTCGCGGTCGCGAAGGCGCTGCTACAGTCCGGCGTCGCCTACGTCGGCGGCTATCAGGGGGCGCCGGTGTCGCACATGATGGACGTGCTCGCCGACGCGCGCGAGATCCTCGACGAGCTCGGGGTGCACGTCGAGGCGAACGCCTCGGAGGCGGCGGCGGCGGCGATGCTCGGCGCCTCGATCAACTATCCGCTTCGCGGGGCGGTGACGTTCAAGTCGACCGTCGGCACCAACGTCGCCTCGGACGCCCTCTCCAACCTCGCCTCGGCGGGCGTCAAGGGAGGGGTGCTCCTCGTCCTCGGCGAGGACTACGGCGAGGGCGCCTCGATCATCCAAGAGCGCACGCACGCGTTCGCGATGAAGTCGCAGATGTGGCTGCTCGATCCGCGGCCGCACCTGCCGACGATCGTCGAGATGGTCGAACGCGGCTTCGAGCTGTCGGAGGCCTCGAACACCCCCGTGATGCTCGAGCTTCGCATCCGCGCCTGCCACCTGCGCGGCACGTTCGTCGCAAAAGCGAATCGCGCGCCGGCGATCTCCCGCAAGCGCCTGCTCGAGGCGCCCGACTTCGATTACGGCCGCATCTGCCTTCCGCCTTCCACCTATCTGCAGGAAAAGCTCAAGGTCGAGGTCCGCTGGCCGGCGGCGGTGAACTACGTCCGGGAAAAGCGCCTGAACGAGATCTTTCCCGGCGAGCGAAGCGACCTCGGCATCGTCTGCCAGGGCGGGATGTACAACGCGGTCGTGCGCGCGCTCGAGCTTCTCGGCGAATCCGACGCCTTCGGCCGCGCGCGCCTGCCGATCCTGTGCCTGAACGTGACGTATCCGCTCGTTGCCGAGGAGATCGTCGGGTTCTGCGCCGGAAAGTCGCGTGTGCTCGTCGTCGAGGAGGGCCAGCCCGCCTACCTCGAGGAGGCGATCCTCGCGCTACTTCGCCGGCACGAGGTGCCCGGCGTGCGCCTACAGGGCAAGGACGTGCTGCCGCTTGCGGGCGAATACACCGGCGAGGTGATGCTCGAAGGGCTCGGGCGCTTCCTCGGCAAGGAGGCGCGCGCGCGATCGGTAAAAGCCCTCAAGGCGCAGGCGCTCGAGCTGCTCGGCGCGCCAGCGCCCGCGCGCCCGCCCGGGTTCTGCGTCGGCTGTCCCGAGCGACCGGTGTTCGCGGCGATGAAGCTCGTCGAGCGAAAGACCGGGCCGTATCACGTCTCGGCCGACATCGGCTGCCATACCTTCGCGACGCTGCCGCCGTTCGAGATCGGCCATACCGTGCTCGGCTACGGCCTCGGGCTTGCGTCCAATTCCGCGGTCGCGCCGATGTTCGCGCGGCGCACCGTCACGATCATGGGCGACGGCGGTTTCTGGCACAACGGCCTCACGTCGGGGGTGGCGAACGCGGTGTTCAACCGCGACGACGGCATCCTCGTCGTCATGAAGAACGGCTACAGCTCGGCGACCGGCACGCAGGAGCTGCCCTCCAGTCCCCAGCACAGCCCGGAGAAGGCGGCGCACATGTCGATCGAGCGCGCGCTCGAGGGCGTCGGCGTCAAATGGATCCGCACGGTGGACAACTACCGGGTCGCCGAGGTGGCGAAAGCGCTCGAAGAGGCGATGGCGAGCGAACACCGGGAGCTGAAGGTGATCGTCGCCGAGGGCGAGTGTCAACTGGAGCGCCAGCGGCGGCTGCGGCCGCAGGTGGCCGCAAAGCTCGCCCGCGGCGAGCGGCACGTGCGCGTGCGCTTCGGCGTGGACGAGGACGTCTGCACGGGCGACCATTCCTGCATCCGGCTCTCGGGCTGCCCCACGCTCACGATCAAGGACAACCCCGACCCCCTGCGGCGCGATCCGGTCGCCACCGTCATCGACGGCTGCGTCGGCTGCGGCCTGTGCGGCGAGAACGCGCACGCCGCGGTGCTCTGTCCGTCGTTCTACCGCGCCGAAGTGGTGCAGAATCCGGGGCTCTTCGACCGGCTGCTCGATTCCCTGCGGAGGCTTTTCGTTGGAACGCCAGTTCACGCGCGAAATTGAGTCGCTGCGCCTCGGCGAGGGCGAGCTGTTTCGCGGCGAGGGGATCGTCGCGGTCACCAAGGCGCTGCTGCAATCGGGCGTCGCCTACGTCGGCGGCTATCAGGGGGCGCCGGTGTCGCACCTGCTGGATGTGATGGTGCAGGCGCGCGAGTATCTCGACGAGCTCGGCGTTCACGTCGAGGCGTGCACGAACGAGGCGGCGGCGGCGGCGATGCTCGGCGCCTCGATCAACTACCCGGTACGCGGTGCGGTGACCTGGAAATCCATCGTCGGCACGAACGTCGCCGCCGACGCGCTCTCCTACCTCGCGAGCGCCGGCGTGATCGGCGGCACGCTGATCGTGCTCGGCGAGGACTACGGCGAGGGCGGCGTCGTCGCGCAGGAACGCAGCCACGCGTTCGCGATGAAGTCGCTCATGTGGCTGCTCGATCCGCGGCCGAACCTGCCGACGATCGTCGACCTCGTCGAACACGGCTTCGCGCTCTCGGAGGCGTCGAACACCCCGGTGATGATGCAGCTGCGCATCCGGGCCTGCCACGTGCGCGGTACCTTCCGCGCCAGGGCGAACCGCGCGCCCGCGATCTCGATGCGGAACCGCCTCGCCGGCCCGCCCGAGGAGTTCATCTACGAGCGCCTTGCGCACCCGCCGGCGACGTTCCGGCAGGAGAAGCTCAAGTCCGAGGTCCGGCTGCCCGCCGCGCGCCGCTACATCGCCGGCCATCGGCTGAACGAGGTCTTCCCGGGCGAGGAAGACGCCGTCGGCCTCGTCGTGCAAGGCGGGCTCTACAACAACCTGGTGCGCGCGCTCGAGGTGCTGGGGCTCGCAGACTGCTTCGGCGCGACGCGCGTGCCGATCCTCGCGCTGAACGTCGTCTATCCGCTCGTGCCGGAGGAAATCGCCGCGTTCGCGCGCGGCAAGCGCGCGCTGCTCGTGCTCGAAGAGGGCCAGCCCGAGTTCATCGAGCAGGAGATCGCGACGATCCTCGGCCGCGCGCAGGCGCCGGCGAAGCTGCACGGCAAGGACCTGCTGCCGATGGCGGGCGACTACACGGTCGAAGTGCTCGTGCGCGGGCTCGCGAAGTTCCTCGGCGAGCACGCGCCGCATCTCGCGACCGCCCCCGGCACGCGCTGGCTCGAGCGCGCGCAGGAAGCGAAGCGCGCGGCGATGCAGCTGCTCGGTGCGCTGCCGCAGCGTCCGCCTACGTTCTGCGTCGGCTGTCCGGAACGGCCTGTGTTTTCCGCGATGAAGATCGTCGCGCAGGAGATCGGCCGCCCGCACGTGGCGATGGACGTCGGTTGCCACGCGTTCGCCTCGTTCGAGCCGTTCTCGCAGGGCAACACCCTGCTCGGCTACGGCATGAGCCTCGCGAGCGCCGCCGCGGTCGCGCCGATCCAGGCGAAGCGCCCGGTCGCGGTCATGGGCGACGGCGGCTTCTGGCACAACGGGCTGCTCTCCGGCGTCGCCTCGAGCCTCATGAACCGCGACGACGGGGTGCTGATCGTCATGAAGAACGGCTACGCGTCGGCGACCGGCACGCAGGAGGTGGTCTCCAGCCCGCCCGAGGAAGCGCGACGGGCCGCTGCGGGCGAGAGCGCCGCGCACGCCGACCGCACGATCGAGCGCACGCTCGCGGGGCTCGGCGTGAAATGGCTGCGCACGGTCGACAACTACGACGTCGGCGCGATGGTGCGCACCTACCGCGAGGCGATGACCACCGCCGAGAAGGGCCTCAAGGTGATCGTCGCCGAGGGCGAGTGTCAACTGGAGCGCCAGCGGCGGCTGCGGCCGCAGGTGGCCGCAAAGCTCGCCCGCGGCGAGCGGCACGTGCGCGTGCGCTTCGGCGTGGACGAGGACGTCTGCACGGGCGACCATTCCTGCATCCGGCTCTCGGGCTGCCCCACGCTCACGATCAAGGACAACCCCGACCCCCTGCGGCGCGATCCGGTCGCCACCGTCATCGACGGCTGCGTCGGCTGCGGCCTGTGCGGCGAGAACGCGCACGCCGCGGTGCTCTGCCCCTCGTTCTACCGCGCCGAAGTGGTGCAGAATCCGGGGCTCTTCGACCGGCTGCTCGAACGCGCAAGGAGCCTCGTGCGATGAGCCTTCCCGAGCGGCCGATCACGATCCTCATCGCGGCGCTCGGCGGCGAGGGCGGCGGCGTCATGGCCGAGTGGCTCTTCGAGGCGGCGACGCGCGCCGGGTTCCCGGCGCAGAGCACCTCGATCCCCGGGGTCGCCCAGCGTACCGGCGCAACCACCTACTACCTCGAAATCTTTCCCGCGACGCGCGAGCAGCTCTCCGGTCGCGAGCCGGTGCTGTCGCTCACCCCGAGCCCGGGCAACGTCGATGTGATGGTCGCCTCGGAACTCGTCGAGGCGGCGCGCGCGATGCAGAACGGGTTCGTGACCCCGGAGCGCACGACGCTCATCGCCTCCACCCACCGCGTCTACGCGACGGTCGAAAAGATGCAGATGGCCGACGGCCGCTACGACTCGGCGCGCGTGATCGAGGCTGCGCACAAGCTCGCCCGGCGCGCGGTGCTCGCCGACATGCGCGCGCTCGCCGACGAGGCGGGCACCGTCATCAACGCGGTGCTGTTCGGCGCGATGGCGGGGGCGGGCGTGCTGCCGCTTGCGCGCGAGCAGTGCGAAGCGGCGATCCGCGCGAGCGGCCGCGGGGCGGAGGCGAGCCTGCGCGGTTTCGCCGCAGGCTTCGAGGTCGCCGCGGGACGGCGCCCGGCGCCGCAGCCGCCGGCGCCGCCGAAGCGCGCGACCGCGCTCGCCGAGATCGTGGATCTCGCCGTCGCGCGCCTGCGCGAATACCAGGGCGAGGCGTACGTCGCGCTCTACCGACGACGGCTGGAGCCGTTCCTCGACGCCGAGCCGGCGCTCGCGGCCGAGGTCGCCCGCCAACTCGTCCTCTGGATGTGCTACGAGGACATCATCCGGGTGGCGGACCTGAAGACGCGGCCGGAGCGCTTCGCGCGCATCCGGCGGGAGGTCCGCGCAAAGGACGGCGAGCCGGTCGTCGTCGTCGACTACCTCAAGCCCGGCCTCGAGGAATTCGCAGCGCTCTTGCCGCCAGCGCTCGGCGCGCGTCTCCTCGCCTGGGCCGAGCGCCGCGGAAAGCTCGCCGCGTTCAACGTCGGGCTGCGCGTGAAGACCTCCGGCGTGCTCGGGTTCCTGCTCGTGCGCGCGCTCGCGAAGCTGCGGCCCTGGCGGCCGTACACGTACCGCTATCGCGAGGAGCAGAAGCTCATCGAGCGGTGGCTTGCACGCGTGCGCGAGGCGGCGGCGAAAAGCCCGCCGCTTGCGCTCGAGATCGCGCGCTGCGCGCAGCTTCTCAAGGGCTACGGCGAAACCCACCGGCGCGGGCGGGCGAACTTTCTCGCGATCCTCGACGCGCTGGTGGAAAACCCGCCGACCGACGATCCGGCCGAGCAGGCGGCCGCGATCCGCCGCGCGCGCGAGGCGGCGCTCGCCGACCCCGCGGGCAAGGCGCTCGGCGGCGCGCTCGGCCGGCCGGTGACCTGGCTGAAGCCGGTGCGCTCCTAGCGCCTCAGTCGGCCCGCAGCCCGGTCTCGCGCACGAGCGCGGCGAGCCGCTCGTGCTCGGCGCGCAGGCGCGCGGCGAACGGCTCGGGCGCGAGCACGAGCGGCTGCGCGCCGATCGCGTGGGCGCGCTCGGCGACCGGCCCGCCCTGCATCTCGCGCGAGATCGCGGCGTTCAGCCGCGCGACGATCTCGCGCGGCGTGCCCGAGGGCGCATAGACTCCGAACACCGTGTCGGTGTCGAACTCGACGCCGAGCACCTCGGCGACCGTCGGCACGTCGGGATATTGCGGGTGCCGGCGCGGGCTGCCGACCGCGAGGAGCTTCAATTTTCCGGCCTTCACGTGCGGAAGACCGACGCCGGGGTCGAACATGAAGTCGAGGGTGCCGGCAAGAAGGTCGGTGAGCGCCGGCGCCGCGCCCTTGTACGGTACGTGCACGGTCTGGATTTTCGCCGCGCGGTTGAACATTTCGCCCGCGAGGTGCGGCGAACTGCCGCTGCCGGGCGAGCCGTAGTTGAGCTTGCCCGGGTTGGCGCGCGCGTGCGCGACGAATTCGGCGAGCGTGTTCGGCGGGAGCGTCGCGCGCGTCTCGAGGAACACCGAGACCACGGCGACCGGCGCGACCGGGACGAGCGCCTTCATCGGGTCGTAGTCGAGGTTGCGGTAGATGAGGCCGTTCACCGCGATCGAGCTTCCGGCCGACATGAGGATCGTGTAGCCGTCGGGGGCGGCCTTCGCCACTTCGCCCGCGCCGATCGAGCCGTTCGCCCCGGCACGGTTCTCGACCACGAACGGCTGGCCGAACGCCTCCTGCAGCCGCGGCGCGAGCGCGCGCGCGAGCTGATCGACCGCGCCGCCCGGCGGAAAGTTGACCACCATGCGCACCGGCTTCGCCGGCCACGCCTGCCCGAAAGCCTGCGGGGCAGCGAACCCCGCAACCGCGGCACAGAGCGCAACGAGCAATCGAATCATCGTCTTCCTCCTCCTTAGAGATGCGTGTCGGGAAACGCCGAGGGCGCGCCCGCGAGCCAGGCGCGCCCCTGCGCATACAGCGTCTCGACCGCCCGCCCTTTCAATTGCGGCAGGTCGAGCTTGACGGTAAAGCCGAGCTTCGTCTGCAGATACGCGAGATGCCGATAGCCCTCCGGAAACCGCGCGAGAAGCTGCGCGTCGAGCGCGAGGCGCGCGGCCGGATCCACCGGGTCCATGCGGTCCTTTTCGTAGATCGGCTGGCGGCGCACGATCGCCCAGCGTCCGGCGCGCTTGGCGAAGAAGTCGTAGAAACGGCCGGTGCACACCACGTCGACGAGCACGCCGTCCACCTCGCCGCGCTGCCCGATCGTCATCTTGGTCTGCGCGATCGCGCGCTCGCCCGCCAGATCGACGCTCGTTCCGCCGAGGAAGTGAAGGATGTTGACCCCTTTCTCGAAGCCGGCGCGGCTCGCCTCGATGAATTTCTCCGCCGGGCCCTGGAACCAGGTCGCCGTCATCCAGCCGTCCTCGTGCCAGACGGTGCGAAACCGCTCCCAGTCGCCGGCGTCGCGCCACAGCACCCAATTGTTGACCACCTCCAAGATCGCGAGCTTGTCGTCCCGCTCGGACATCGCCCTGCCCCTTTCATGCGCGGTTGACGCCCCCGCCGAGCGCTGCCAGCTTCGAAAGCTGCCGCGCCGACACCTCGCCATTTTCGCATCGCTTCTCGCCGCCCCGCTTGCCGCAGCGCAGCAGAACAGGCGAACCGCGTGTTGCGCTCGGTTCTCGCGCGCCGGCACGCGCGCCGCCAGATGTCGAACGCCGCCTTCGAAGCGAGCGAGGGCTCGGCCCCCGGCGGCGCTCGGCGCGCACATGCGCGCCGAGCTCGCCCGCTGGGGTCGGTGCGTCAGCGCGCCGGCATCGCGCAAGCGTAGGCCGCGCGCTCGGCTCGAAACGCCGCCCGCGCGCCGTTGCGACGCTCGGCGCGCCGGGCGAGAATCCGCCTTGTTTCCTTCGGAGATCCGCATGGCGAGCGTCCTCGAGAACCGCGACGGCGTCCCGGTGGCTGCGGCACGGCGCGAGTTCTACCGGCGGATGGACCGCGACCATCTCGCCCCCCTGTGGGAGGTGCTGCACGCGCTCGTGCCGCCCGCGCCGCAGAGCGCCTGCCGGCCGGCGCTGTGGAAGTACCGCGCCGTGCGCCCCTACATCGAGGAGTCCGGTCGCCTCATCAGCGCCCGCGAAGCGGTGCGCCGCGTGCTCGTCCTCGAAAACCCCGGGCTGCGCGGCCAGTCGCGCATCACGACGAGCCTGTATTGCGGCCTGCAACTGATTCTGCCGGGCGAGGTCGCACCCAGCCACCGCCACACGCAGACCGCGCTCAGGCTCGTCGTCGAGGGCTCGGGCGCCTACACCGCGGTGGACGGCGAGCGCGTCACCATGCACCCGGGCGACTTCATCATCACGCCCGCCTGGACCTGGCACGACCACGGCAACCCGGGCACGGAACCGGTGGTCTGGATGGACGGGCTGGACATCCCGATCGCGCAGCTTTTCGATGCGACATTCGCGGAAAACTACCCCGAGGAGGTGCAGCCGGTCGTGCGCCCCGAGGGCGACGCCGCGGCGCGCTACGGCGCGAACCTCGCGCCGCTCGAGGGTGGCTCGCGCTTCGGCAAGACGTCGCCCGTCTTCTGCTACCCGTACGCGCGCAGCCGCGAGGCGATCGCGGCGCTCGCGCGCGCGGGCGACCCGGACCCCTGTCACGGCTTCAAGATGCAGTACATCAACCCGGCGACCGGCGGCCCGGCGATGCCGACGATCGGCGCGTTCCTCCAGCTTCTGCCCGCGGGCTTTCGCACCGGCGCCGTACCGCTCGAGCGATGCGACCGTCTATCTCGCGCTCGAGGGCGAGGGCGAGGCGCGCGTCGGCGACGAGGTTTTTGCGTTCGAGCCGCGCGACATCTTCGTCGTGCCCTCGTGGCGGCCGTTGCGCGTCGCGGCGCGCTCCGAGTGCGTGCTCTTTTCCTTTTCCGACCGCCCGGCCCAGCTCGCGCTCGGCCTGTGGCGCGAGGCGCGGGCATGAGCCGCGCGGCGCGCCGTCCGACGGCGGCCGACGCCGCGCCGAAGGCCTCCGAGTTCTACTCGCGCGAGTACAACAACCGTGCGCTCGTGCCCGAGCATCCGGAGTATTTCCGCCGCTGGGCCGAGGCATCGAAGACGGCGCGCGCGCGCATGATCTGCTACCTCGACCGGCGCTACGGCGACTCGCCCGGGGAGACGCTCGATCTTTTCCCTGCGCGCAAGGGCGACGGCACCTGCCTCATGTTCATCCACGGCGGCTACTGGCGCTCGCTCGACAAGTCGGATTTCTCGTTCCTCGCGCCGGCGTGGGTGGACGCGGGTGTGTCGCTCGCCATCGTCAACTACGACGCTCTGCCCCGCGGTGACGATCGAGGAGATCGTACGCCAGATGCTGCGCGCGAGCCGCTGGCTGTGGCTGCACGCCGAGGACTACGGCATGGACCAGGACCGGCTCTACGTCTGCGGTCATTCCGCCGGCGGCCATCTCACCGCGATGATGATGGCGGCGCTCTGGCCGGTGTTCGACCCGCGGCTGCCGAAGGACCTGTGGAAAGGCGGGCTCGCGATAAGCGGTCTCTACGATTTGCGTCCGCTCGTTCACGTCGACTGGCTGCAGCCGGACCTGCGGCTCGACGAGGAAACGGCGCTGCGGCTCTCGCCCGCGTTTTTGCCGCCGGCGACGCGCGCGCCGGTGATGACCTGCGTCGGCGGCGCCGAGAGCTCCGAATTCAAGCGGCAGAACGCGCTGCTTGCCGAGCGCTGGCGGGGCGTCTTCGCCGGCGACATCGCGCTTCCCGGGCGCGAACCACTTCTCGGTGATGGACGCGCTCGCGGACCCGCAGAGCGCGCTCTTTCAGGGCGCGCGGCGCCTGATGAAACTCGACCGATGAAGCAATACCTCGAACCCGGCCGCTACATCGACAGCGCGCACCCGCAGGTGGCGGCGTTTGCGCGCGCGCAGGCGCGCGGGGCGGACGATCGCGAGCGTGCGGTCGCGCTCTACTACGCGGTGCGCGACGGGATCCGCTACAACCCGTTCCTCGATTTTTCCGATGAGGCGGTGTTTCGCGCCTCGGACGTCCTCGCCGCCGGTCAGGGCTTTTGCGTCGGCAAGGCGGCGCTGCTTGCCGCCTGCGCGCGCGCCGTGGGGATCCCGGCGCGCGTGGGCTTTGCCGACGTGAAGAACCATCTCACGACGCCGGCGCTTCGCGCCCGCATGGGCACCGATCTCTTCGTCTACCACGGCTACACCGAGCTCTTCCTCGCGGGCCGCTGGGTGAAGGCGACCCCCGCGTTCAACCGCGAGCTGTGCGAGCGATTCCGCGTGCGGCCGCTCGAATTCGACGGGCGCGAGGACTCGATCTTTCATCCCTTCGACGAGGACAACCGCCGGCACATGGAGTACGTGCGCGAGCGGGGCACCTTCGCCGACGTGCCGGCGGCCGAGATCCAGCAAGCGTTCCGCGAGCACTATCCGCCGCTTTACGCGCTCGGGCGCGAGGCGGCGAAGGAGCGCTTCGGCTGAGTCCGCGCGAGCTGCTCGAGGCGAGCTTTCGCGCCGCGGTCGCGGCCGCCGATCCCCTCGAAGCGGTTCCGCCGCATCTGCCGCCGCCGCCCGAAGGCAGGACGCTCGTTCTCGCCCTCGGCAAGGCCGCCTGCGGCATGGCGCTTGCCGTCGAGCGCCACTGGCCGGCCGAGAAGCCCCTCTACGGCATCGCGCTCACGCGCTACGGGCACGCGCGAGCGCTCGAGCGCATCCGCTTGCGCGAGGCTTCGCATCCGCTGCCCGACCGCGCGGGCGAAGAAGCGGCGCGCGAAATGTTGTCGGCCGCGCGCGCGCTCGGCTCGGCGGACCTCCTCCTTGCGCTCGTTTCCGGCGGCGGCTCGGCGCTCCTTGCGCTTCCGGCCGAGGGCATCACGGTCGAGGACCTGCGGCAGGTGACGCGCGAGCTTCTCGCCTGCGGCGCGACGATCCAGGAGATCAACGCGGTGCGAAAGCACCTCTCGGCGATTCAAGGGGGGCGGCTCGCCGCCGCCTGCCGCGCGCCGGTGCTCGCGCTCGCGATCTCCGATGTCACCGGCGACGAGCCGACGCACATCGCCTCGGGGCCCTGCGCGCCCGATCCGACCACCTATCAGGACGCGCTGGAGGTGCTCGAGCGCTACGCGATCCGCCCGCCGCGTGCGGTGCTCGAGCACCTGGTGGCCGGCGTGCGCGGCGAGCGGCCGGAGACGCCGAAGCCGGGCGACCCCGTCTTCGCGCGCGTCGAAAATCGCGTGATCGCGAGCGCGCAGCGCTCGCTCGAGGCGGCGGCGCGCGTGTTTCGCGACGCCGGCATCGCCGCGGCGATCCTTTCCGACTCGGTGAGCGGCGAAGCGCGCGAGGCGGCGAAGGTCATGGCGGCGATCGCGCGCCAGGTGCGCGTTCGCGGCGAGCCCTTTCGACCGCCGGTCGCGCTCATCTCCGGCGGCGAATGCACGGTCACGCTGCGCGCGAAAGGCGGACGCGGCGGGCGCTGCAGCGAGTTCCTGCTCTCGCTCGCGGTCGAACTCGGCGGGCTTCCCGGCGTACACGCGATCGCCGCCGACACCGACGGGCTGGACGGCACCGAAGAGAACGCCGGGGCGCTGCTTTCGCCAGACACCCTCGCGCGCGCCGCCGCGCAAGGGGCCGATGCGCGCCGGCTCCTTGCCGCGAACGACAGCTACGGGTTCTTCGCCGCGCTCGGGGACCTTGTCGTCACCGGCCCGACCGGCACCAACGTCAACGACTACAGGGCGATCCTGGTGCTGCCTGACTGATCGGCGTCCCGACGCCGATGCCGAGGGCTCGCGCGGCGCTTGCGCGCGCGATCGCGATTTCGACGAGGCCGGAGCTGTTCTCGTACCAGAAGGGCTCTGCCGGCGGCGCCTCGCCGAAGACGCGCGCCCATCCGATCTCGCGGCCGACGACCGCGAGCCGCGCCGCGCGCTCAAGGCCCGCGGCGGGGATTCCGGTCGCGCAGTTGCCGTAGTGGTCGACGTAGATCACCCGCCACAAAGGCCCCGGATCGAGCAGCACGTCGGGCGCCGGCTTCGGCGCAAGCCATCCGTCGGGCAGTGTTCCGGCAGCAAGCCGCGCGGCGACCGGCGCGAAAAGGTCGCGCCCGTGAAAGGACGCGCTCAGGCGCTGCGGCCGCCAGAGGATCGCGCGGCAGCGCTTTTCGCGCGCGCGCTGGTAAAGCACCGAGAGGAGCCCGTTGTCCGGGCCGACGAAGCGCCGACCGTCGGCTTCGACGACGATCGCATCGCGCGCCGTCCCGACGCCCGGGTCGACCACCGCGAGAAAGACGCTGCCGGCCGGAAACTCGGGCGCGAGCGCAGCAAGGAGGTGCGCCGCCGCCTCGACGTCGTAGTCGGGCGCGTCGTTGAGAAGGTCGAGAACCGAAACGCCCGGTGCCTCGGCGGCGAGCGCCGCCTTCACCTGGCCGACGTAGATATCGGCCGAGCCGAAGTCGGTGAAGAGGACGACGCGCACGCGTCTTTGAAAGCGGCGCCGCGCGATCGCGCGGCGCAAGCGCCGCTAGGCGGCCTTCTTCGCCTCGGCCTTTTCTTCTTCCTTCTTCGCGCCCTCGGGCGCGGGCTCGGGCCGGTCCATGAGCGTCACGAGCGCCATCGGGGCGTTGTCGCCCTTGCGGAACCCGGTCTTCAGGATACGCAGGTACCCGCCGTTTCGGCTCGCGTAGCGCGGGCCGAGCTCCTTGAAGAGCTTGGCGACCGCCGCCTCGTCGCGCAGCCGGTTCCAGGCAAGGCGCCGGTTGGCGAGCGTCGGCTTCTTGCCGAGCGTGATCATCGGCTCCACCACGCGCCGCAGCTCTTTCGCCTTGGGGACCGTGGTGCGGATCTCCTCGTGCGTGAGCAGCGCGACCGCCATGTTGCGCAGCATCGCGAGGCGATGGCTCGTGGTGCGGTTGAGCTTGCGCAGGCCGTGGCCGTGCCGCATGGCTATTGCGCCCTCGGGTGGGGGTGCTCGAGCCCCGGCGGCGGCCAGTTCTCGAGCTTCATGCCGAGGGTGAGGCCGCGCGAGGCGAGCACTTCCTTGATCTCGTTGAGCGACTTGCGCCCGAGGTTCGGCGTCTTCAGAAGCTCCGTCTCGGTGCGCTGGATGAGGTCGCCGATGTAGTAGATGTTCTCGGCCTTCAGGCAGTTCGCCGAACGGACCGTCAGCTCGAGGTCATCGACCGGACGCAGCAGGATCGGGTCGACGGCGACCGGCTTTTTCTCCTCGACCGGCAGCGTCGTGCTTTCGAGCTGCGCGAACACCGACAGCTGCTCGACGAGGATGCGCGCCGCGTAGCGCACCGCTTCCTCCGGCTCGATCGCGCCGTTCGTCTCGATATCGAGGATCAGCTTGTCGAGGTCGGTGCGCTGCTCGACGCGCGCCGATTCCACGGTGTAGGCGACGCGCTTTACCGGGCTGAACGAGGCGTCGAGCACGATGCGGCCGATCCCCTTCGTTTCCTCCGGCAGGTAGCGCATGTTGCCCGGCACGTAGCCGCGCCCGGCCTCGACCTTGATCTGCATCTCGAGCTTGCCGCCCGCCGCAAGATGCGCGATCACGTGCTCGGGGTTGACGATCTCGACGTCGTGCGCCGGCTCGATGTCGCCGGCGGTGACCGGCCCCTCGCCCTTCTTCCTGAGCGTGAGGATCGCTTCGGTGCGGTTGTGCAGCCGGAACACCACGCCCTTCAGGTTGAGCAGCAGGTCCACCACGTCCTCGCGCACGCCGTCGAGCGTCGAGTACTCGTGCACCACGCCCGCGATCTGCACTTCGGTCGCGGCGTAGCCCGGCATCGAAGCGAGCAGCACCCGGCGCAGCGCGTTGCCGAGCGTATGGCCGTAGCCGCGCTCGAACGGTTCCATCGTCACCCGCGCGTGCGTGGGCGAGAGGTTCTGCACGTCGACGATCTTCGGCCTGAGAAGTCCGGTCAATGCCATGGTCGGTCGGTCCGTTGCCGCGTTACTTCGAGTAGAGCTCGATGACGAGGCTCTCGTTCAGGTTCGAGCCGAGATCGCTGCGCGCCGGCAGCGACTTGAACGTGCCCTTGAGCGCTTTCGCGTCCACCTGCAGCCACTCGGGAAAGCCGCGCGACTCGGCGGCCTCGACGGCGGCCTTGATGCGAAGCTGCTCGCGCGCTCTCGGCGCGACCTCGACCACGTCGCCCGGACGCAACCGGTACGACGGGATGTTCACCCGCTTGCCGTTCACGAGGATTCCGTTGTGGCGCACGATCTGGCGCGCCTCGGCGCGCGAGGCGCCGAACCCCATGCGCCAGGCGACGTTGTCCGAGCGCGACTCAAGGAGCTGCAGCAGCCGCTCGCCGGTGACGCCCTTCGAGCGCGACGCCTCCTCGTAGGTGCGGCGGAACTGGCGCTCGAGCACCCCGTAGATGCGACGCATCTTCTGCTTTTCGCGCAACTGCTTGCCGTAGTCCGAAAGCCGCGCGCCCGATTTCTGTCCGTGCTGGCCGGGCGCGTAGCCGCGCCGCTCGATCGCGCACTTGTCGGTGAAGCACTTCTCGCCCTTCAGGAAGAGCTTTTCGCCTTCCCGGCGGCACAGGCGGCATCTTGCGTCGGTCGGTCTTGCCATGGCGGCTCCTTGCGCGGCCGGCCGGCTACACGCGGCGCCGCTTCGGCGGCCGGCAACCGTTGTGCGGAATCGGGGTGACGTCGGCGATCGCGGTGATCTTGAGGCCGGTGGCGTTCAGCGCCCGCACCGCCGATTCGCGCCCCGGCCCCGGGCCCTTGATGCGCACCTCCAGGTTCTTCACGCCGAACTCCAGCGCGCGCGCGCCCGGCGCGCTCGGCGGCGACCTGCGCCGCGAACGGCGTCGACTTGCGCGAGCCCTTGAAGCCGGCGTTGCCCGCGCTCGCCCAAGCGAGCGTGTTGCCCTGGCGGTCGGTGATGGTGACGATGGTGTTGTTGAACGAGGCGTGAATGTGCGCGATCGCCTCGGCGACGCTTTTCTTCACCTTCTTGCGCGCGCGCGCGGCGGCGGTCTGCGCAAGCTGCTGCGGCGTCGGGTTGTTGCGGCTCGCCATGCGTGCGCGTCAGCCTGCTTTTCCGGCGGGGACGTTCAGCTTGACCGCCGCGCGGCGCGGGCCCTTGCGCGTGCGCGCGTTGGTGCGGGTGCGCTGGCCGCGCACCGGCAGGCCCTTGCGGTGGCGCGAGCCGCGGTAGCAGCCGAGGTCGATCAGTCGCTTGATCGACATCTGCACTTCGCGTCGCAGCTCGCCCTCGACGGTGAAGCGCGCGACGCCCTCGCGCAGCCGCTCCAGTTCGGCGTCGGTGAGGTCCTTGATCTTGCGCGCCGGATCGACGCCCGCGGCGGCGCAGATGGCGCGCGCGCGCGAGCGGCCGATGCCGTAGATCGCGGTGAGCGCGATTCCGGCGTGCTGGTGGTTGGGAACGTTGATGCCTGCGATTCGGGCCATGCTCGCCGTCCGGAAAAACGCAAAATTATATTCGTCTGGTCAACCCCCTACAAGCGGCTCAGCCCTGACGCTGCTTGTGGCGCGGGTCCTTGCAGATCACCCGCACGACGCCCTTGCGCCGCACGATCTTGCATTCGCGGCAGATGCGCTTGACCGATGCCATCACCTTCATATCGCTCTCCCCTCGCTAGCGTGCGCTCAGCCCGCCCTTGAAATTCGCCTTGCGCAGCAGGCTTTCGTACTGGTGCGTCATGATGTAGGCCTGCACCTGGGCCATGAAGTCCATCGTCACCACGACGATGATGAGCAGCGACGTGCCGCCGAAGTAGAACGGCACGTTCCACTTGAGGATCAGGAACTCGGGCAGCAGGCACACGAGCGTCACGTACACCGCGCCGCCGAGGGTGAGGCGAGTGAGGATCTTCTCCAGGTAGCGCGCAGTCTGGTCCCCGGGGCGGATGCCGGGCACGAACGCGCCGGATTTCTTCAGGTTGTCGGCGGTCTCGCGCGGGTTGTACTGAAGCGCAGTGTAAAAGAAGCAGAAGAAGATGATCAGCCCGGCGTAGAGCAGCACGTAGATCGGCTGGCCGGGCGAGAGCGTCGCCGCCAGATCGCGCAGCCACACCAACCCCTCCGAGGCGCCGAACCAGGACAGCAACGTCGCCGGAAAGAGGATGAGGGAGCTTGCGAAGATCGGCGGAATCACCCCCGACATGTTGAGCTTGAACGGCAGATGCGAGCTCTGCCCGCCGTAGATGCGGTTGCCGACCTGGCGCTTGGCGTAGTTGACGAGGATCTTCCTCTGGCCCCGCTCGACGAAGCAGACGAACGCGGTCACGACGACGACTCCGGCGGCGATGAAAATCGCCGTCAGCGGATGCATCGCGCCGGTGCGCACGAGTTCCAGCGTACCGCCGATCGCGCTCGGCAGCCCGGCGGCGATGCCGGCGAAGATGATGATCGAGATGCCGTTGCCGAGGCCGCGCTCGGTCACCTGCTCGCCGAGCCACATGAGGAACATCGTGCCGGTGACGAGCGAGGTGATCGCGGTGAGGCGGAACGCGAGCCCGGGCTCGAGCACCAGGTTCGGCTGCGATTCGAGCGCGATCGAGATCCCGGTCGCCTGAAAGAGCGCGAGGAACACCGTCCCGTAGCGCGTGTACTGCGTGATCTTGCGCCGCCCGCTCTCGCCTTCCTTGCGCAGCTGGTCGAGCGCGGGCACCACCGCGGTCATCAGCTGCATGATGATCGAGGCGGAGATGTAGGGCATGATCCCGAGCGCGAAGATCGTGAAGCGCGAAAGCGCCCCGCCCGAGAACATGTTGAACATGCCGAGGATCCCGCCCTGCTGGCCGCGGAAGAGTTCGGCGAGCACGTTCGGGTCGATGCCCGGCACCGGGATGTGCGCCGATACGGAACACGAACAGCGCCCCGAGCAGGAACAGCAGCCTCTTCTTGAGGTCGCCGTAGCGCCCGGTTCTGCCGACGCTGGAAAGCCCGTTCGCCAAGGCGTCCTATTCCTTCGGCGGCTTCTTCGGCAGCTCGCCGGCCGCGCGGTCGCGGGCGACGGCTCGACCGCGCCGCCCGCGGCCTCGATCGCGGCGCGCGCGCCGCGCGTCGCGCCGACGCCCTTCAGCACCACCTTGCGCGCAAGCGCGCCGCTCGCGATCACTTTCGCCGCGACCGCGTGCCGCGGCACCACGCCTTCGGCCTTGAGCGCGGCAAGATCGACCACCTCGGCCTTCATCCTCTCGAGGTCCGAAAGCCGAACCTCGGCCACCGCGTCGCGCGTCGGCGAGGTGAAGCCGCGCTTCGGCAGCCGCCGGTGCAGCGGCATCTGCCCGCCCTCGAAGCCGACCTTGCGATAGCCGCCGGCGCGCGCGTGCTGGCCCTTGTGGCCGCGCCCGGCGGTCTTGCCCCAGCCGGAGCCGACGCCGCGGCCGACCCGGTGGCGCGCCCGCTTCGCGCCCGGGGCGGGCTTGAGCGTGTTCAGCCGCATCGGTTCAGCCCTCCACCTTGACGAGGTACTCGACGCGGCGAATCATGCCGCGCACTTCCGGCGTGTCCGGCAGTTCGACCGACCTGGTGCCGGCGCCTGAGCCCCAGCCCGCGCACCGTCGCGCGGTGCGCCGCCTTGCATCCGGCAAGGCCCCTCACCAGCTTCACCTTGAGCGTCTTTTCCGCCATGCACGCCCTCAGGCGAGGATCTCTTCGACCTTCTTGCCGCGCTTGGCAGCGATCTCGGCCGGCGTGCTCATCGAAAGCAGCCCCTTGATCGTCGCGCGCACGACGTTGTAAGGATTGGTCGAGCCGAGGCACTTCGCGAGCACGTCGGTCACGCCCATCACCTCGAACACCGCGCGCATCGCGCCGCCGGCGATGATGCCGGTGCCGGGCGAGGCCGGCTGCATCAGCACGCGCGCCGAGCCGTGGTGTCCGATCACCGCGTGGTGCAGCGTACCGTTCTTCAGGCTCACCTTGACCATGTTGCGCCGCGCCTCCTCGAGCGACTTCTGCACCGCCAGCGGCACCTCGCGCGCCTTGCCCTTGCCCATGCCGATGCCCCCGTCGCCGTCGCCGACCACCGTGAGCGCCGCGAACCCGAGCACGCGGCCGCCCTTGACCACCTTGGTGACGCGGTTCACCGCGACCATGCGCTCGCGCAGTCCCTCGCTGCGCTCTTCCTGCGGTTGCACGCGGGCCTGGACTTTCGCCATCGTCGCTCCCTAGAACTTCAGGCCGCCGGCGCGCGCCGCCTCGGCGAGCGCCTTGACGCGTCCGTGGTAACGGTAGCCGGCCCGGTCGAACGCGACGCGCTCGATGCCGGCCGCGCGCGCTTTTTCGGCGATGCGCCGGCCCACCGCTTCCGCGGCCTTGCGGTTGCCGCCGTTCGCGAGCTGCGCGCGCATTTCCTTTTCCGCGCTCGACGCCGACGCGAGCACCCGGTCGCCGCGCGCTGTCGTGATCTGCGCGTAGATGTGGAAGTTCGTGCGGTGCACGGTCAGGCGCAGCGCGCCCAGCTCGCGGATCTTGAGCCGCGTCGCGCGCGCGCGGCGCAGCCGCGCCGACTTCTTGTCCTTCATGCGCTCTGCCCTCTACTTCTTCTTCGTTTCCTTCAGCACGATCGTCTCGTCGGCGTAGCGCACGCCCTTGCCCTTGTACGGCTCGGGGGGCTTGACGTCGCGGATCGTGGCCGCCACCTGGCCGACCAACTGCCGGTCGATGCCGCTCACGACGATCTCGGTCTGCGTCGGCGTCGTCACCTTGATGCCCTTCGGCATGGTGCGCACGACCGGATGCGAAAACCCGAGCGAGAGGCTGAGTTTGTCGCCCTGCGCCTGCGCGCGGTAGCCGACGCCGACCAGGGTGAGGCGCTTTTCGAACCCCTTGGTGACGCCGGTCACCATGTTCGCCACGAGCGCGCGCATCGTCCCCGACATCGCGCGCGCCTGGCGCGAATTGCCGCGCGCGCGAAAGCGCAGTGCGTCGCCCTCGCGCGTCACCTCGACCAGCGGATCGCTCGGCCGCTCGATCGTGCCGAGCGGCCCTTTGACGACGATGTGCGTCGGCGTGAGCGTCACCTCGACGCCCTTCGGCAACAGCACCGGATTGCGCGCGATGCGGGACACGCTCGCCCCCTACGCGACGATGCAGAGCACTTCGCCGCCGACGCCGCTTGCGCGCGCCTTGCGGTCGGTCATCACGCCGCGCGAGGTGGAGACGATCGCCACGCCCAGCCCGTTCATCACGCGCGGCAGCTCGTCGCGCCCCTTGTAGACGCGCAGCCCCGGCCGCGACACGCGCTCCAGCCGCTCGATCACCGGCCGGCCGGCGTAGTACTTGAGGCCGATGCGCAGCTCGCGCCGCGCCCCCTCGCCGCGCACCGCGAGGTCCTCGATGTAGCCCTCGTCCTTCAGCACCTGCGCGATCGCGTGCTTGAGCTTGGAGAACGGCATGCTCACGTCCGCGTGCCCCGCCATCTGCGCGTTGCGGATCCGGGTGAGCATGTCCGCGATCGGGTCGCTCATCGCCATCGGCGCCCCCTACCAGCTCGCCTTGATGACGCCCGGCACCTCGCCGCGCAGCGCCAGTTCCCGCAGCTTGTTGCGACCCAAGCCGAAGCGGCGGTAGAACCCGCGCGGCCGCCCGGTGATCGCACAGCGGTTCCTCAAGCGCACCGGCGACGCGTCGCGCGGCAGCTGCTGGAGCTTCGCGCGCGCCTGCTGCTTCGCCTCTTCGGTCGCGCGCGGATCGCGCAGCACCTCGAGCAGCGCCTGACGCTTCGCCTTGAACTTTTCCACCATCTTGCGCCGTTTCTCGTTGCGCAGCTTCACAGCGAGCTTGGCCATGCGTTCGTCCCTGTGCGGTTCAGTTCCGGAACGGGAAGCGGAACGCCGCGAGCAGTGCCCGCGCCTCTTCGTCCGTCTTCGCCGTCGTCGTGATCGCGATGTTCAGGCCCCGGATCGCGTCGATCTTGTCGTACTCGATCTCCGGGAAGATGATCTGCTCGCGGATGCCGAGGTTGTAGTTGCCGCGGCCGTCGAAGGCGCGCGGCGACACGCCGCGGAAATCGCGGATGCGCGGCATGGCGATGTTGACCAGCCGGTCGAGGAACTCGTACATGCGCGCCCCGCGCAGCGTCACCATGCAGCCGATCGGAAACCCGGCGCGCACCTTGAAGTTGGCGATCGACTTGCGCGCGCGCGTCACCACCGGCTTCTGGCCGGCGATGCGCGTCATGTCGGCGATCGCGGCGTCGAGCACCCTGCGGTCGCCGACCGCCTCGCCGACGCCCATGTTGAGCGTGATCTTCGTGATGCGCGGCACCTGCATCACGGTCTTGTAGCCGAATTTCTTCATCAGCTCGGGCACCACTTTCTCGCGGTAGTAGAGCGCAAGGCGCGCCGGCGGCGCAGGCGGCTCCGGACCGGTCTCGACGGGCGCGGCCGGCGCGCTCTCGCGCGCCGGCGCCGGCGCCTTGCGCGCGGTCGCTTTCTGCGGCTGGGGCCTTGCGGCCTTCGTCTTGTCCGGCTTGTCCTCTGCCTTCGCCATCGCCGGTCCCTACGCCTCGACTTGTTCCCCGGTCGACTTGAACACGCGCACCTTGCGCCCGTCGGCGAGCACCTTGAAGCCGACGCGGTCGGGCTTGCCCGTCTGCGGATTCCAGAGCGCGACGTTCGAGACATGGATCGGCATGTCCTTCTCGACGATGCCGCCCGGCTGGCCCTTCATCGGATTCGGGCGCTGGTGCTTCTTCACGCGATTGACGCCCTCGACCACCACGTGCTCGGGTCCGACCCGGCGCAGCACGGTGCCGCGCTTGCCCTTGTCGCGCCCGGCGATCACCACCACTTCGTCGCCCTTGCGGATGCGCTGCATCGGCCGCTCCTTACAGCACTTCGGGCGCGAGCGACACGATCTTCATGAATCGCTCGGTGCGCAGCTCGCGCGTCACCGGCCCGAAGATGCGCGTGCCGATCGGCTCCAGTTTCGGCGTAAGCAGCACCACCGCGTTCGAATCGAAGCGGATACGCGAGCCGTCGGGGCGGCGCACGCCGTGCGCCGTGCGCACGACCACCGCGTCGTAGACCTCGCCCTTCTTGACGCGCCCGCGCGGCGCGGCGTCTTTTACGCTCACCTTGATCACGTCGCCGATCGAGGCGTAGCGGCGCTTCGAGCCGCCGAGCACCTTGATGCACATGACCGAGCGCGCACCGGTGTTGTCGGCGACGTCGAGCAACGTCTGCATCTGGATCATGGCTTGTTTTTTCCTCTCCAACTTGCCGCCCGTCCGGACGGCAGTCTTGGACCCCGCGAGGGGAAAGGGTGCGTATTTTACCGCGCGCGGCGCGCCGGCGGCAACGCTACAGCGCGCGCGCCCGCGCGATGACGCGCGTCACCGTCCAGGATTTCGTCTTCGAGATCGGCCGGCATTCGGCGATCTCGACCGTGTCGCCCACACGCGCCTCGAGGCCCTCGAGGTGCGCGTGATACTTCTTCGAACGCGTGATCGTCTTGCCGACCACCGGATGCTGCACCCGACGGTCGACGCGCACCACGACCGTCTTCTGCATCCGGTCGCTCACCACGCGCCCGACGAGCGTCCTGCGGTTCTTCGCCGGTGCGCTCGCGTCCGGATTCGTCGTCGCGTTCATTTCGCCGCCTTCTCCCTCAGCACGGTGCGCACGCGCGCGATGTCGCGCCGCACCTTCCTCAGCTGGCTCGTATTGGCCAGCTGCTGCGTCGCGTGCTGCATGCGCAGGCCGAACCGGGCGCGCAGCAGCTCGTTCAGTTCCTTCTTGAGCGCCTCAGGATCCATCGCGCGCAGTTCGCTCGCCTTCATCGGTTCCCTCCCCTAGCCGAGCGTGCGCTGCACGACCACGGTGCGAAACGGGAGCTTCGCCGCCGCGAGCGCGAACGCCTCGCGCGCGAGCGCCGGCTCGACGCCGTCCATCTCGTAGATGATCTTTCCGGGCTGGATCTCGCACACGAAGTACTCCGGGTTGCCCTTGCCGTTGCCCATGCGCACCTCGGCCGGCTTCTTCGAGATCGGTTTGTCGGGAAAGACGCGGATCCAGATGCGCCCGCCGCGCTTGATGTGGCGCGAAAGCGCCCGACGCCCCGCCTCCAGTTGCCGCGCGGTGAGCCGCCCGCGGCCGATCGCCTTCAGGCCGAACTCGCCGAACGCGACCTTGGTGCCGCGCGTCGCGACGCCCTTGTTGCGCCCTTTCTGCTGCTTGCGATATTTGGTGCGTGCCGGTTGCAGCATGCCGCCCCCTCAGTTTTTCGTCTCCTGCGCGTCGCCCTCGTCGGCCGATCCCCCCGGTGACTCGAGGCTGCCCTCGCCTTCCTTCGCGAGTTTGCGCGCGCGCTTGACGCTCGTCTTCGGCGCCTTGGCCGCCGCCGGCTTCTTCTCGCTCGCGCCCTCAGGCTTGCGCTCCTCGCCGCCTGCGGCCGGCTTCTGGCCGCCGTCGGCCTTCGGCTTCGCGGCGGCGGCGCGTTTCGCGGCCGGTTTCGGCGCCGGCTTCTTCGCCTTCTTCGGCTCGGCGGAGGGCTCGGGCGCCGCCGGCGCCGGGACCGCGGGCGCCGCCGCGCCGGCGCTCGCCTGCGGCTGCGCCTCGCTGCGGTCCAGCACCTCGCCCTTGTACACCCAGACCTTGACGCCGATCACGCCGTAGGTCGTCTTCGCCTCGCCGAAGCCGTAGTCGATATCGGCGCGCAGCGTATGCAGCGGCACCCGCCCCTCGCGGTACCACTCGCTGCGCGCGATCTCGTGGCCGTTCAGGCGCCCGGAGCTCATGATCTTCACGCCCTGCGCGCCGAGGCGCATCGCGTTCTGCATCGCGCGTTTCATCGCGCGCCGGAACATGATGCGTTTTTCCAGCTGCTGCGCGATCGAGTCGGCGATCAGCTGCGCGTCGGTCTCGGGCTTGCGGATCTCCTCGATATTGACGTGGACCTGCTGCACGCCCATCAGGCGCCGCAGCTCCGCCTTGAGCGCCTCGATCTCCTCGCCCTTCTTGCCGATCACGACGCCGGGACGCGCGGAGAAAATCGTGATGCGCGCGTCTTTTGCCGGCCGTTCGATCAGCACCTTGCTCACCGACGCGTGCGCGAGCTTTTTCTTGAGGAACGCGCGCACCTTGATGTCGTCGGCGAGCATCGGCGCGAAATGCCGCCCTTCGGCGTACCAGCGCGAGCTCCAGTTGCGGTTCACCGACAGCCGGAAGCCGACCGGATGGATCTTCTGTCCCATGGCCGTTCTCAGTCCCCCACCGTGAGGTAGATGTGGCAGGTGTGCTTGTGCACCCGCGCCCCGCGTCCCTTGGCGCGCGCGTGGTAGCGCTTGAGGAAGGTGCCGCGCTCGACGTGCACGCGCTTCACCTTCAGCGTGTCGATGTCGGCGCCGTCGTTGTGCTCGGCGTTCGCGATCGCCGACTCGAGCAGCTTCTTCATAAGCGCCGCGCCCTTCTGCGGCATGAAGGCGAGGATGTTGAGCGCCTTGTCGACCGGCTTGCCGCGGATGAGGTCGGCGATCAGCCGCCCTTTCTGGGCCGACAGGCGCGCGCCGCGCAGGACCGCCCGCGTCTCCATCGCCGCCTCTACTTCTTTGCGCCGGCGGCACCGCCGACCGGCGTCTCGGTCTTCTTGCCCGCGGCCGAATGGCCCTTGAAAGTGCGCGTGAGCGCGAACTCGCCCAGTTTGTGCCCGACCATGTTCTCGGTGATGTAGACCGGCACGTGCTGCCTGCCGTTGTGCACCGCGAGCGTCAGGCCGACGAACTCCGGCACGATCGTCGAGCGCCGCGACCAGGTCCGGATCGGCCGCTTGTCGCCGCTCGCGCGCGCCGCTTCGACCTTCCTCAGCAGATGCAGATCCACGAACGGACCCTTCTTGATCGAACGAGCCATGCGATCCTTCCGTCTACGCCTGGCGCCGGTCGCGCACGATCATCGCCTGCGTGCGCTTGTTGCGCCGGGTCTTGAAGCCCTTGCTCTTGACCCCCCAGGGCGACTGCGGGGGACCGGCCGCGGCGGTGCGGCCTTCGCCGCCGCCGTGCGGGTGGTCGATCGGGTTCATCGCCACGCCGCGCACCGTCGGCCGGACGTTCCTCCAGCGCATGCGCCCCGCCTTTCCGACCGACTCGAGGTTGTGCTCCTCGTTGCCCACCTCGCCGATGGTGGCGCGGCAGTCGACGTGCACCTTGCGGATCTCGCCCGAGCGCAGCCGCAGCTGCGCGTACGAGCCCTCGCGCGCAAGGAGCTGGGCCGAGGCGCCCGCCGCGCGCGCGAGCTGCGCGCCCTTGCCGGGCAGCATCTCGACGCAGTGCACCGTCGTGCCGACCGGAATGTTCCGGAGCGGCATCGCGTTGCCCGGCTTGATCGGCGCCTCCGGCCCCGAGAGGAGCTCGGCGCCAGGGGCGACCCCCTTCGGCGCGATGATGTAGCGGCGCTCGCCGTCGGCGTAGAGCAGCAGCGCAAGGTGCGCGCTGCGGTTCGGATCGTATTCGAGGCGCTCGACGCGGGCCGGGATCCCGTCCTTGTCGCGGCGGAAATCGACGATGCGGTAGCGCTGCTTGTGGCCGCCGCCCTTGTGGCGCATCGTGATGCGGCCGGCGTTGTTGCGCCCGGTGCTCTTTTTCTGCGCCCGCGTGAGCGGCGCGTGCGGCCCGCCCTTGTGCAGGCCGGGGGTGACGACCTTCACGTAGGCGCGGCGCCCGGGCGAGGTAGGCTTGACCTTGACGAGCGGCATGGCGGCCTCACTCCATCGCGCCGAAGTTGATCTCCTGCCCGGCGGCAAGACGCACGTACGCCTTCTTCCAGTGGCGCCGCCGCCCGGCGAAGCGGCCGAAGCGCTTCGCCTTTCCCTTGACGCGCGCGACGCGCACGTCCTCCACCTTCGTCTTGAAGAGCAGCTCGACCGCGGCCTTGATCTCCGGCTTGGTCGCGCCGTCGGCGACGCGGAACACGTACTGGCGGTACTTGTCCGCGACGCGCGTGCTCTTTTCCGACACCACCGGCGCAAGGAGCACGTTCATCAGCTGCTCCGGCGCGTACTTGCGGGTCGCGGTCATGCGAGCATCTCCTCCAGTTTCGCCACCGCGCCGCGCGTGAGCAGCACGTTCGGATAGCGCACGAGCGCCACCGGATTGGCGCGCTGCACCGGCAGCACCTCGACGTTCGGGAGGTTGCGCGCTGAAAGCGCCAGGTTGCGGTCCAAGTCGTCGGTGATGACGAGCAGCTCGTCGAACCCCATCGCTTTCACTTTCTGCGCGAGAAGCTTCGTTTTCGGCTGCGCGACGCGGAAGTCCTCGACGACGCGCAGCCGGTCCTCGCGCGCAAGCTGCGAAAGGATCGCGCAGATGCCCGCGCGGTACATCTTGCGGTTGACCTTGTGCGCGAAATTCTCGTCCGGTGTCGCCGGGAAGATCTTGCCGCCCCCGCGCCACAGGGGGCTCGAGACCATGCCGGCGCGCGCCCGGCCGGTGCCCTTCTGGCGCCAGGGTTTGCGCGTCGAATGGCGCACGTCCCCGCGGTCCTTCTGCTTGCGCGTGCCGCGGCGGGCGTTCGCCGCGTACGCGACCACGATCTGGTGCACGAGCGCCTCGTTGAACGGACGGCCGAACACCTCGTCGCGCACCGCGAGCGTGCCCGCCGCCCCCTGTTCGCTGATGAGCTTCAGTTCCATCGCGCGCCCTCGCTCAGCCCGCCCGCGCCGCCGCCTTCGCCGCCGGGCGCACGATCACGTCGCGGCCGGCGTGGCCCGGCACGGAGCCCTTGACGAGCAGCAGCTGGCGCTCAGGCGTCGATGCGTACCACCGTGAGGTTCTGCACCGTGCGCCGTACGTTCCCGAGGTGGCCAGCCATGCGCTTGCCCGGGAACACGCGGCCCGGATCCTGGCGCATGCCGGTCGAGCCGGGGGCGTTCGTGGTGAGCGAGTTGCCGTGTGTCGCGCGGTTGGAGGAAAAATGGTGTCGCTTGATGACGCCGGCGAACCCCTTGCCGATCGTCACGCCCTGCACGTCCACCTTCTGCCCGACCTTGAACAGCTGCTCGACGGCGAGCTTTGCGCCCACCTTGAGGTTCGCGAGCTCCTCGGGGGTCGCGCGAAACTCCTTCAGCACGCGCCCGGCCTCGACGCCCGCCTTCGCGTAGTGGCCCTTGAGCGGCCGGGTGAGGCGCTTCGCGCGCCGCCGCCCGAAGGCGACCTGCACCGCGCTGTAGCCGTCGCGCTCCGGCGTCTTGATCTGGGTGATGCGGTTGTCGGACACGTCGAGCACCGTCACCGGGAGGGCGTCGCCCTCCTCGGAGAAGATGCGCATCATGCCGACCTTGCGGCCGACCAATCCCAACGCCATACCGTCCTCTTCTCGTTGGCCCGGGGCGACGGCTCCCCGCCCCGGGCGCCGGCTGCAATGGGCCGGCAGCGAAACCCGAATCCTGCGAGACCCTCCGCCACCGCGCGACGCCCTACTGCACCTTGATCTCGACGTCGACGCCCGCCGGCAGATCGAGCTTCATCAACGCATCGACCGTCTTGTCCGTCGGATCGATGATGTCCATCAGCCGCAGATGCGTGCGGATCTCCAGCTGTTCGCGCGAGGTCTTGTCCGCGTGCGGCGAGCGCAAGAGGTCGAAGCGCTGCTTGCGCGTCGGCAGCGGCACCGGACCCCGCACCACCGCCCCGGTACGCTTGGCGGTGTCGACGATCTCGAGCGCCGAGCGGTCGATCAGCCGGTAGTCGAACGCCTTGAGACGGATGCGGATTCTCTGGCTCTGCACGTCCGCTACTCGATGATTTTCGACACCACGCCGGCGCCCACGGTCTTGCCGCCTTCGCGGATGGCAAAGCGAAGCCCCTGCTCCATCGCCACCGGCGTGATCAAGGTCACCGTCATCTTCACGTTGTCGCCCGGCATCACCATCTCGGTGCCCTTCGGCAGCTCGATCGCCCCCGTCACATCGGTGGTGCGAAAGTAAAACTGCGGCCGGTAATTGTTGAAAAACGGCGTGTGCCGACCCCCCTCCTCCTTCGAAAGCACATAGACCTCGCACTCGAACTTCGAGTGCGGCGTGATCGTGCCCGGCTTGGCCAGCACCTGCCCGCGCTCGACCTCCTCGCGCTTGGTGCCCCGAAGCAGCACCCCGATGTTGTCGCCCGCCTGCCCCTCATCAAGAAGCTTACGGAACATCTCCACCCCGGTGCACACCGTCTTCTGCGTCGGGCGAATCCCCACAATCTCCACCTCATCGCCCATGCGGATCACCCCGCGCTCGACCCGCCCGGTCACCACCGTGCCGCGGCCCGAAATCGAAAACACATCCTCGATCGGCATCAAAAACGGCTTGTCGATGTCGCGCTTGGGCGTCGGAATGAACGTATCGAGCGCCTCGGCAAGCTTCAGCACCGACTGCACCCCAAGCTCCGAGTCCTCGCCCTCCAGCGCCTTCAGCGCCGAGCCCACGATCACCGGCGTCTTGTCACCCGGAAAATCGTACTTCGACAAAAGCTCCCGAACCTCCACCTCCACCAGCTCCAAGAGCTCCTTGTCATCGACCATGTCGGCCTTGTTCAGATACACCACGATGTGCGGCACCCCGACCTGGCGCGCAAGCAAAATGTGCTCGCGCGTCTGCGGCATCGGACCATCCGCAGCCGACACCACCAAAATCGCCCCGTCCATCTGCGCCGCCCCCGTGATCATGTTCTTGATGTAGTCGGCATGCCCCGGACAGTCCACATGCGCATAGTGCCGATTGGCCGTCTGATACTCCACATGCGCCGTGTTGATCGTAATGCCCCGCGCCCTCTCCTCCGGCGCATTGTCGATCTGATCGTAATTCTTCGGCTCCCCACCGTAGCGCTTGGCCAAAATGTGCGTGAGCGCCGCCGTCAGCGTCGTCTTGCCGTGATCCACATGCCCAATCGTGCCCACATTCACATGCGGCTTCGTACGCTCGAACTTTGCCTTTGCCATCGTCGCACTCAGTCCAGTCTTCGATCGGTCCTGGTGCCCATGACGCGGATTGAACGCGTGACCTCTCCCTTACCAAGGGAGTGCTCTACCACTGAGCTACATGGGCCGCCGCCCCTGCGGTGTTCTGGAGCGGGTGAAGGGAATCGAACCCTCATCGTAAGCTTGGAAGGCTTCTGCTCTGCCATTGAGCTACACCCGCCCGCTCTTGCAACCCTGTCACCCGTAAAAGCCGCCGCGACCGCCGTCGATGCGGTGGAGGGGGTTGGATTCGAACCAACGTAGGCGCAAGGCCAACAGATTTACAGTCTGCCCCTTTAACCGCTCGGGCACCCCTCCGGCGGAACTGCGAATTATGGTCCGTTCCCGCCTTGCAGTCAATGCCGCGGAGCCCGCCGCTTGCGCGAGGCGCGCGCCGATACCCCCGTCATTGCCGCCCGCAGGGGCGACGCTCCGTCAGGTGCCGTAGCGCACGGGCGAGCCGAACTCGCGCAGCGCGGCGATCGCGCTATAGCAGGCGAGCCACGAGGTCTTCGGATTCTCTGGCGAAGGCACGTTTTCCAGCACGATCTCGAACCGGCCGCTGCGGCCGCTCACGCGGATCGTGTGGGTGTTGCGCGCGAGCGCCGGATCCGCGACGACGCGCAGACGCGTCCGGTCGAAGCCGATGCCGGCGAGCGCGAGCACCGCGGCGATGTTGACGTTCTGCGGAAAGTGGGGAACGCCCGCGCGCGCCGGGCCCTCGAAGAGCACCGTCGGCTGCGCAAGGCGCGAAAGATCGAGGCCGAGCGCCTCGACGTACGGGATTCCCTGCCATGCCGCAGGTGGCTTTGCGACCTGGATCGTCGCCTCGTCCACCCCGGCCGCGCAGGCCGCCTTCAGCGCATCGAGCCCGCCGATTCCGCCCGATGGCACGTAGAGCCGCGCGCCGCGCGCGCGCGCCGCCTGCTCGGCGCGAACGCGAAGCGCATCCTCGAAGAGCGCGCCCGCCGAGAGCACGATCACCGACACTCCCGCTTCGAGCAGCGGCACCAGGTGCTCGCGTACCGCCTCGTGCGAGGCCGCCTCGAGGACCGCGTCGGGGCGCGCGGACAGCAGCGCTTCGCGGCCGACCACGTACGGCACGCCGTGCGCGCGCGCAAGCGCGGAAGCTGGCGAGTTCTGGCTGCGGCCGCAGAGCGCCGCGACCGCCGCACCGGGGACTTCGCCCCGAGCGAGCGCCTGCAAAACGAGCCGGGCGATGGTGCCGCCGCCGAGCAGTCCGAGTTTCATCGCGAAAGGGCACGGTGCAAGGAGCGCATTCTGCCACGGGCTGGGACGCTCTCGGTTCCCTTGGCGCTATCATGTGCGAACCCCGACCGGCAGCCGCGGAGCGCGCGTTGCGTATCGCGATACTCGAGGACGATCCGGATCAGCTGGCGCTGCTCAGGCGCTGGCTTGCGCACGACGGCCACGACGTGCACGGCTTCGCCTCCGGGCGCGAGCTGATGACGAAGGCGGTGCGCGAGAGCTTCGACCTTTTCGTGCTCGACTGGCAGGTGCCCGACGTCCCCGGGATCGAGGTGCTCAAGTGGCTGCGCGGCCGCGTCTCGCGCGAGGTGCCGGTGCTCTTCGTCACCGTGCGCGACTCCGAGCAGGACATCGTCTTTGCGCTGGAGGCGGGCGCCGACGACTACATCGTCAAGCCGCCGCGTCAGGCCGAGTTCGTCGCACGGGTGCATGCGCTGCTCCGGCGGGCGTACCCGCGCGCCGAGGAGCCGCTGCTTTCGTTCCCGCCGTTCGAGATCGACCTGCGCCGCGGCGAAATCCGCCGCGACGGTCGCCCGATCGCGCTCACGCCGAAGGAGTTCGAACTCGCGGCGACGCTCTTTCGGAACATCGGGCGGCTCCTTTCGCGCGGTTACCTGCACGAGGCCGTCTGGGGGCGAAGCGGAGAAATCCAGACGCGCACCGTGGACACGCACGTCAGCCAACTGCGCAAGAAGCTCGACTTGCGCCCCGAGAGCGGCTACCGCGTGGTGCCCGTTTACAACTACGGGTACCGGCTGGAAAAGGTGCTCTGAAGGCCTCGCTCACGCGAGCGCCGAGGGAAGCTTCCGCCCCTCGCACCAGGCGCGCCACATCGCGCGATAGAGCGCCTCGAGGTCGCGCGTGAACTCTTCCGCGCGGCAGATCGGGCTTGCCGCCATGCGGGGGCGGATCTCGCTTCGCAGGCGCGCGAGCCGCGCGCGGTCTTCGGCCAGCTCGACCGCACCGGCGACATAGGCTTCGCGCGTTGGAAACGCAAGCTCGGTCAAGCCGAGGTTGGCGAGCGCCGAATACGTCTGCCGGGACACGATGCCGCGGCCTTCGAGCGTCACCACCGGCACGCCCATCCAGAGCGCCTCCAGCGTCGTCATTCCCCCGTTGAAGGGAAAAGGATCGAGCGCGATGTCCACTTCGCCGTACTCGGCGAGCATGTCTAGATGCGACGATCGCTCGCGCAGCTCCAAGCGCTCTTGCCCGATGCCGCGGCGGCGGAACTGCTCGGCGATCCACCGCCTCTCGGAACCCTCGCCGAGTCCCTTGCCCTTCAGCAAGAGCCGCGTCTGCGGCAACCGGCGAAGGATTTCTGCCCACGTATCGAGCACGGGGGGCACGAGCTTCTCCAGCCGGTTGAAGCAGCCGAAGGTGACGTAGCCGTTTCGCTCGCACGGCGGCGCAGCGACCGCCGGCGCGTAGCCGGGCGGCGAGTAGCAAAAGCGGGAGTGCGGGAGCCACACGGGCGTCTCGGAAAAAAGCTGGCCGCAGCCGCGCGGGCTGGTATAAGGGTCGGTGATGAAGTAATCGATCGACGACAATCCGGTCGAATGAAAGTACCCGATCCAGGTCGCTTGCACCGGCGCGGGTTTCAGCGCAAACGCGCACAGGCGATGGTAGGCGGTGTGGCCCGAGAGATCCACGAGCACATCGATGCCTTCGGCGCGGATTTTCTCCGCGACCTCGTCGTCGGAATCGAGCAGCACGTCGTGCCAGCGGTCGGCGGCCTCGCGGATCGCTCGTGTGATGTCGTCCTCGTTGCGCATCATCGAAAAGCAGTGGATTTCGAATCGCGCCTTGTCGTGGTGCCGCACGACATCGCGCAGAAGAAACCCCACGGGGTGGTTACCGAAGTCGCCCGAGACGTAGCCGATGCGAAGCCGCTTTTCCGGATCGCCGCCGGGGGCGTGCCGGTACGCGCGCGCAAGCCGCGGCGTCTCGAACCGCCGCGCCCAATCGACGTGACGCTCGAACACCTGCTCAGCCGGTGTATTCCCCGATGTAGGTCGCCTCGAAGCAGATGTTCGACGCCGCCGCATGCAGCTGCGGCCAGAGCTCGAGGGTGCGTTCGTGAACGCGGACGGCCTCGACATGCTCGCCGCGGGCGCTCAGGCAGCCGGCGAGCGTCATGAGCGCCGCGACGTTCGCCGGTTGAAGCTCGAGCACCCGCCGCGCCGATTCTTCCGCGCCGGAAATGTCGCCTGCGGCGTGGCGAGCGAGCGCGAGCGCTGCAAGCCGCTGCGCCGTCTCGCCCTTCAGCGCGATCTCCTTCTCCAGATAGTCGCGGAAAGCGCCGAGGCTCGGCGTCTCTCCGTAAAGCATCGCGAGGCTGAAGGCCGCCTCGGCGCAAGCCGGATCGATCTCGAGCGCACGTCGGTAAGCCCTGACCGCCTGACGAGCTCTTCGCGGTGTGCAGAAGCACGTTGCCGAGGTTGACGTGCAGTTGCGGCACGTTCCGGGTGCTTTTCGATCGCCTCCGCGCGCCGAGCGTTCCGCCTCCTCGAAGCGGCCGAGCTCGTAGAGCGCCGGCGACGCGGTTGTTGAGCGCAGCGACGAGGTCGGCAGCGTCCGCGAGCGCCCGGTCGAACTCGGCGAGCGCCTCGGCCGCACTGCCCGCGCAGGAGCAGAATCTCGCCGAGGTTGCTTCGCGCCTCGGCGTAGCGCGGGTCTGCCGAAAGCGCGCGGCGGGTCGCCGCGATCGCTTCCTCGATCGCTCCGAGCCTGCGGCGCGCGCGCCCCGAGCATCATCCAGCCGCGCGCGTTCGCCGGGTCGCGCTCGACGAAGCGCTCGAGCAGCTGCGCCGCCTCTCGGTTCTCGTCGCGATCGAGCAGCCGCTTCGCGAGGTCGAGCGCCGCACGGCTATCGCCCGCCTCGCCCGCAAAGCGCAGAAATGCGCGGGTTGCGCCTTCGAGCCCTCGCCGCTCGCTCCAGGCGGCCGCGCGCCGCCAGAGCGCTGCCGCGAGCCCCGGGCGCCTTTCAGTCCTGCGGGAAATGGCTCCGGGCGAGCTCACGCAACTCCGCTTCGCTGCGGCCGCTTTTCGCCGCGAGCACCCAGAGATCGAAACCGCTTGCGCGCTCGACTCCGATCACGGAGCGGAAGCCCGCGTGTCTCACCGCCTCGACGAGCGTGCGCAGCGTGAAGCCCCAGCCGATGCGCCATGTACGGGCTTCCGGTCGCGGTGAATCCGCGGTAGCTGTAAATGAGGTCCAGCGGCGTGATCGGGCCGGCGGCGGATACGTATGCGACCTCCTCTTCGCGACCCTCGGCCACCCAGCGACAGGCGGCGCGCAAATCGGGGCAGGTGATGACCACAAGCCCATCCGGCTTCAACACGCGGTGAAATTCGGCGAGCGCCTTCGGCACCTCGTGAGGGAAAAGATGCTCGATGTTGTGCGAAGAGAAGATTGCGTCTGCGGTTTCGTCGGGCACCGCCGAGAGATCTGTCATGCTCGCGACGATGTCGGGCTTTACCGACGCGTCGATATCCAGTCTGACCTCCCGCCATTCCGGACCGGAGAAAGCGCTTACCGGGATGTGCTCCCTGCGCGCATGCCCGCAACCGACGTGCAGCAGGACCTTTGCGCCTGCGTCCGGAGGCCAGTTCTCGATCCGTCGCGCTTCGCCGACAACCGTTGCCGGCGATTCAAGGAGTCTTCTGGCGCGCCACCATCCGATCGCCGCCGCGCTGACCCGCCCGATGAACGCCTTCACTTGCGAGTGAAGGAGTCTACAAGCATCGCGAAGAGCACCTGACGAACGAGTTGGGCCGGGTATCCCTTTCCGAGCAGCGTCTGCTGCAATCGGTGCGCGACGCGCGCCCGCCCGATCAGCCCCAGGCGGTATTCCCGGCGCGCGAGCCGGGCGGCACGCAGAAACTCTTCGATTCGCTCCTGCGCGACGACTTCGGTGCGGCCGCGCGCCGCTGTTTGTGCTCCGTGCGTGCGGAGCAAGCGTTCGAACGCACCGGTGAGCTGCGCGGCTGCTCGCTCGATACGCTCCACGCGCCGTCGTTTTCGTCAGGCGGCCCGCCGTAAGGCGCGGCCGCTAACCGGTGCAAATGATCGTCGCAGTCGCGCTCGCCGTCGGCGCCGAGGTGCTCGTGACAGAGCATGCGCCGGTCGTCCCTGCGGTGGTGCCGCAAGTCACCGAACCCGAGAACGAGAACGTCGGACTGTACTGCGCGGTACCACCCGTCAACAGACTGTTGGCGATCGCCGCACATCCCGGCGTACCCGAGATTTGAACCGATCCCGCATTGGAAGCGAGCGCCGCCGCGTAGTTAATCGTCGCCCCCGAAGCGAGTGCCCCCGCGATCCCTTGCGCTGCAGCTCTCTTCGCATCGGCGCGCAAATCCAGAAACCTCGGGATCGCGACCGCAGAGAGGATCCCGAGGATGACGATGACGACGATAAGCTCAATCAGAGTGAAACCGTACTGTTCCAGCTTTCTGTCCATTTCTGCTCCTCGTGCCCTTTGGCCTAGCCCAAGTCCATACCGTCGGCCAAGGATTGCCGAATTATCTCTGAATCCGTGCCGCCACCAAAAAAGCGGGCATGTCCGTCGCTCGCAGTATCCCACACAACAGCCCAAGAATCAAAAAGCTCGTTGCAAAATCTCGAAAATTTCTGGGATTCTCTTGCAAACCGAACGCAACGAGACCCTACCGCGAACCTGTACGTCATGGCAGGAGCCGTTCCGCGAGTGCCTCGACATGGCGCTCGACGTACGATGGCGAAGAGACATCCCCCGGACAGATGCCCGACGCCGGAGGTTGACACGCCGTGGACCGAATCCGAACGATTGTGCCGAGCCCTTGTTCGACGGCGTTGCCCGAGGCGACCGCGGTGCAGTTCACGGTGACCATGAATCCGGTCGCCGCGAGGTTGAGGTGCGTCGTGCCGCAATTGGTCGGCGTCTCGACGACAGCCCGATAGAGCCCGTATTCGAGCCCCGCCCGCGCCGCTTGAAGAGCCCTCGCGCCCTGCAGGTCGAGCGCCGCCCCGGCATGCTGGCTGGAGGACACCACGGCGATCGCCGCCGCGAGCGCGGCGAGTATCACCAGCACGACGAGCGCTGCGATCGTGCCGATGCCGCGTCCGGCTGCGCCGACTTGACTGCGCAAGCCCTGCTACGGAACATTTTCGACATGGATCTCGTGATACAGCTGCACCGCCTCGCTGCCGGAAGAGATGCCGAGCGTCACCGAAAGGACACCGAAGCGCGGATTGACCGCCGCCGCTGTAGTCGAACGCGCAGGACGAAACGTTCGGCGCAAGCACGGTGCCGCTTGCCGGGCAGCTTGCGAGGGGCGCCGCGCTGATCGCCCGGGTGGACCGGCGCAGCGCGCCGCCCGCGCACGAATAGACCACCGCGAAATTGTCGATCACCTGAACCCGCCGCGCGGGCGAAGCGAGGGGAAACTGCTTCGCCGCGGTCAGGTTGAATAGGCTCGCGGCTGGAGGTTGCGGCAAGACCGGCGCGGTTGTCTCCCGCGTAGGCGTCTGCGCCGGGAATTCCGAGGTTGTAGATCACCGCCTGATACGTGCCGCCGGGACTTCGCCGCGAAGTTCGGCAGCGCCGCTCTCCGCGAGCACGTCGAACGCGCTGTCGGGAGCCGTAAAGTCGAGCACGTCGCCGCCGCCGCCGCTTGCGGGCGCCGCCCGATAGCGGCCGCCGCCCCGCGTCGGCAGGAATTCGAAGCACTGGTTCGTCGGCCCCGGCCGCACGCTGTTCGGCAGCGCCGCACGTACGTCGCGCGCAAGTCTTCGGATCGCGTTGTCGGCGGTCTCGACGAGCACCGCGCGGCGTGCGGTGTCGAAATAGCCTTCGGCCGGCCTGCGCAGGAACACCGCGACGACCGCGGCGACGATGCCGAGGATGGCGATCGCGATCGCCGCCTCGATCAGGCTGAAGCCGCAACGCCCGTCGCTCAGTCATAGCGGGTGCGGTAGCCGATGAGGGTGATCGACTCGCCCTTGCCGGTGACCGTGACCGTGATGCGGCGCGCGTCGGCCGCGGGCACCGGGGCGAGATCGCCGGTCGAGGTCACCGCGACGGCGAGCGAATAGCCGGAAAGTCCCGAGACCGGGCTGCCGCCGAGGTCGAGGATCGTCGTCGCGGAGAACCCGTCGTAATCCTGAAGGTCGTCGCAGCTCGCCCGCGTCGCGTAGGTACAGGAGCCAGGATTCGGCCCGAAGGGTTGCAGCGCGACTTCCTCGAGCATCTGCTCGGCGATCGCGAGCGCCTGCTTGCGCACCATGGGGTCTGCGCTTTTCTGCGCGCCGAGATTGAGCACCGCGAGGACACCCGCAAGGCCGACCCCGACAACGACGATGAACACGATCAGCTCGACGAGCGAGAACCCGCGACTGCGGCGCCTGCGCCGCCGCGCCTGCGACGCGCCGAGCCTCATTGCGCCACTCCGGTCTCCGGCGTCACCGTGATCGCCGGCTGGTTGCTCACCGTGAGCGTCGGCGCCGACCCGAGCACCGCCTTCGAGCTGTCCACCGCCCGGCCGAGCGGATCGAAAGCGAAGCTCGCCGGGCTCGCCGAAAGCGAAACGCCCCCGGGCGCGCACACCTGATTGCTTGCCGCACATCCGGCGCCCGGCTGCGGAAGCGGCAGCGCGACGCTGCAATTCACCGTGCCGACGCTTTCGGGCGCCGTCGGGTCGCGCGAAATCGAGACCGTCGCCGAGGTTCCGGTGCCCGGCGCGACGGTCACGCAGGTGTAGCGCCGCGCAGCGACCGCAAGGCGCCGCGCGTGCTGCACGGTCGCGAGCACCTGGTCACGAAAACCGCGCTCGTCGAACTCGCGGCCGACGAGGCGCGGGTAGGCGAAGACGGCGAGGATTCCGACGAGCGCCAGCACGAGTACCAGCTCGAGCAGCGTGAAGCCTTCGCGCGTCATGCGCGTCAGTAGCGCTCGCGCCGGTAGATCAGCGGACCGTGCGAAGGCTTCACGCCGAAGCTCGCTCGCGCCGACGGGTTCTCGTCTGACGGCGACTTCCACTTGAACTGCAGGTACGGCATGTTCGCGGTGGTGGCGGCAGGCCCGGGTCCGCCGATCGAGATGCAGCTGTTCCCGCTCGCGGTCGCCCCGAGGTTGAGCGTCAGATCGGTCCAGCCTTGGTTTCCGGCGCCCGGCTTTTCCAGCGTGAGCGTCTGATCGGGCGGCGTCCCGGCCACGATCGCGCGCGTCTCGCAGGCGGCGAGCTGATTTTTCGGATCGACCGGGTACGCGAAGGCGAAATCGGAGGCGGAGATCGCGGAACAGGTGTCGGCGATGTTCTTCTGCCAGCCGCTCGATCCCGCGTAGTACTCGAGCCGCATCGGCACCGGCAGGTCGAGCAGCTCCGATCCGTTCGCGTTCTCCAGCCGGATTCGCCCGTAGCGCAGCTCGCCCGAGACGCCGAGGTTCTTTCTTTCGGGCGTACCGTTGATATCGGCATCGAGGTCGAGCGTGTTCATCGCCACGCCGTCGGCGTCCGTCGGCGCAATGCCGAACTGGACCGCGGTGAAGGGCGGCTCCGGGTTCGCGGCGCGGGAAACAAGCGCGGTGAGCGTGGGCGTCGCGGTACCGTTCGTCCAGGTTCCCGAGGCCGCGAGTCCGGAAACGCGCGGGGTGAGGTTCGTCGTTCCGCTGCGCACGCCGAGGTTGTAGTTCGCGAACGTCGTCAGGCCCAGCTTGGCGTAAGCGCCGGTGTAGTTCTGCGTCACCGCGCCGGCTGCGTTGCGCGCCTGGAGCGTGAAGGAGAGCCGAACTGCTCGCCGAGGTAAGTGAACGTCGAGGCAGGTGTGCACGACTTGTCGGTGCGATTCGCGAGGCTTGCGCCGGAGACGGCGAAATGCGCCGGCCTGAAGCGCCCGACCCCGGTCAGTCCGGCAGCGGAGTTCGTGACGTTCTGCCCGCTGCCGAGGTAATTGTTCGAAGCCGCAAACAGGTTGATGAAGCCCACCTCGCTCCAGTTGACCGCCTGCGTCTTCGAGCCGCCCGAGAAACCGCTGAAGGTGGTTGCTCCGCCGAGTGTACCGACGGCGCCTCCCGAAGGGGCGTTGAGCGTATGCGAGAGCGTGACTGTTGCCGGCGTAGACCTCCAGCCCGAAGTTCGGCGTCGGCGGCATTGCCCGCGATCTGCGCCTCGCTGTCGGGCACGCCGTTCGTATCGGTGTCGTCTCCCGTCTTCCACTGCACCGCGGTGAGCGTCACGTTGAAGTTTTGCCCTGCGATGTAGGGTGCCGGGTCCGAAGGTGAGGGCGACGCGCTCGTCGTCACACCCGAAATCCGCAGCCCGAAGGGTCGGACGACGAACTGGTTGCTCGAGCCGGACATGTAAACGCCAGAAGGCGGCGAGGGCAGCTCGTAGCGGGCGAAGATTTGAATCAGACCCGCATCCGGATAGCGGAACACGAGCGGCGCCTTCGACTGCGCGTCGAAGGCGAGCGTGACGTTGGTATAGGTGCCGGGCGGCGCGCCGGCGGACGTGGCCACCGCCACGAACGAGCCACCGCTGTTGAGAATCTCCACCTGGCTCGACCCGCCGGTCGGGTTGATCCGTGCTCCCGCCATCTGTACGGTTACCGTTTTGCCCTGAAACACGCCCACACAGCTTCCGGTGTTCGTATCGGTGCGGATGGCCTGCAGAAAGCGATCGGCCTGTGCTCCGAAACCGACGTTCGAAGGTTTGCCGGCGATGTGCGTGCCGAAGGTCGCGACCGCATTGCCCGCGGAGTCGGTCACCCGGAACGCGGCGTTGGCGAAGGTGAGCGACGGATCGTCGGCCCCACTCCCTTCGGTAGCTCCGTTGGTGTCGCTCAAATTGATACTCAGGGTCACCGGGGTGTTGTGCCGCAGTCGCGCGGTGA
>JAVQZY010000021.1:0-87574 GCA_033582675.1 Burkholderiales bacterium
GCTCGCCGAGCTGATGCGCATCGGCGAGGACAACGACGCGATCAGCGAGAAGGTGCACCGCCTCGCGCTCGCGCTCGCCGGGGCGCCCGATTTCGAGGCCGCGGCGGCGGCGCTCCTGTTTCATCTGCGCGAGGACTTCGCGGTGCCGCACGTCGCGCTGCGCTTCTGGGGAGCGGAAGACGGCGGCCGGACTTTCGGCCCTGCGGTCGCCCTGGCGCTACGCCGAGCAGGTCGCGACGATGGGCGCGCCCGGGTCTGCGGCCCCGCGGCCGGCAGTCCTTTCCTTTCCCTCTTCGGCGAGGCGGCCGATCGGCTGCGCTCGATCGCGGTGGTGCCGCTCGGACAGACGCGCGCGGTGGGCGTGCTCGCGCTCGCGAGCGAGGACCCGCAGCGCTTCTACGCCGACATGGGCACGCTGTACCTGCGGCGCATCGGGGAACTGGCCGCCGGCGCGCTCGCCGCGCGCAGCTAGGCGTGCGTGCCGGTCCGGGTAGCCGGCCGCGGCGCGCCGTCGGCGGCGCACCCCGGACGCCGCGCTCGTCGACGCCTGGCTCGCCGCTGGCGGCCGGCGAGCTGGCAGGCGTTGCGCCGGCGCACGCTGCACCGCGCACGCGCACGGCGGCGCGGCTGCTGGCGCTCGCGGGCGAGGCGCGCCTTGCCGAGGTGCAACGAGGCCGCGATCCGTCGAGGCGCTCGGCGCGGCTGCACGCGGTCGGGGCTGCTGGGGGGCAGGCGCTCGCGCTCGCGCTCTCGGCCTGGCGCGGCCTTTACCGCTGGCTTTCGCGCCAGCGCGGGTTCGGCGCGAATCCGACGGCGGGCGTGCGCGCGCCGCGCGCGCCGCGCACCCTGCCGAAGGCGCTCTCGGTCGCGCAGGCCGCGCGGCTGCTCGATGCGCCGCAGCCGCCCGGGCCGTGGACGACGCGCGAGACCGCGCGACGTTCGAGCCGCTCTACTCCTCGGGGCTGCGGCTTGCCGAGCTGGTCTCGCTCGATGCCGACGACGGCCGGCTCGACCTGCGCGCGGGCGAGGTGACGGTGACCGGAAAAGGCGGGAAAACCCGCACCGTGCCGGTGGGCGCGAAAGCGCGTGCGGCGCTCGCGGCCTGGCTCGCGGAGCGCGCGCCGCGCCGCGCCCGGCGAGCGCGCGCTCTTCGTCGGCGCGCGCGGCCGGCGCATCTCGCCGCGCGTGGTGCAGGCGCGCCTTGCCGCGCGGGCGCGCGCGGCCGGACTCGCGAGCCCGGTGCACCCGCACCTGCTGCGCCACAGCGTCGCGACGCACCTGCTCGAGTCCTCGCAGGACCTGCGCGCGGTGCAGGAGCTTCTCGGACACGCGAACATCGCGACCACGCAGGTGTACACGCACCTCGATCACCAGGCGCTCGCGAAGGTCTACGATCGCGCGCATCCGCGCGCGCGGAAACGGTGATGCGTCCGACGCTCGTGCTCGCGCCGGGACGGGAAAAGTCCGTGCGGCGCCGCCACCCCTGGATCTACGAGGGCGCGGTCGCGCGCGTCGAGGGCGAGCCCGGCGCGGGCGAAACGGTCCTCGTTCGCAGCGACGCGGGCGAGCCGCTCGCGCTCGCGGCCTACAGTCCGCGCTCGCGCATCCGCGCGCGAATCTGGACGTTCGATCCCCGCGAAGCGGTCGATCGGGCGTTCTTCGCCGCGCGCATCGGCGCGGCGCTGCGGCTGCGCGAGGCGCTGCCCGCGGCGCGTCACACCAACGCGCTGCGGCTCGTGCACGGCGAATCCGACGGCCTGCCGGGGCTGGTGGTCGACCGCTACGCCGATGTGCTGGTCGCACAGTTTCTTTCGGCCGGCGCCGAGCGCTGGCGCGCCGAGATCCTCGACGCCCTGGAGCAGGCGAGCGGCTGCGCGGCGATCTACGAGCGCTCCGACGCCGAAGTGCGCGCGCTCGAAGGGCTTGCCCCGCGCGCCGGGTTCGTGCGCGGCAGCCGCGAGGCGCGCCGCTGCCCGATCGTCGAATACGGTCTGCAGTTTCGCGTCGACGTCGCCGAAGGGCAGAAGACCGGGTTCTTTCTCGACCAGCGCGAAAACCGCCAGCGGATCCGGGCGCTCGCCGCCGGCCGCGAGGTGCTCGACGCCTTCTGCTACACGGGGGGCTTTGCGCTCGCGGCGCTCGCCGGGGGTGCGCGCAGCGTCCTCGCGGTCGAAAGCTCGGCGGCGGCGCTTGAGGTGCGCGCGCGAAAACCTCGCGGCGAACGCGCTCGATGCGGCGCGCATCGCCTTCGAGCGGGCCGACGTGTTCGCGTTCCTGCGGCAGCTGCGCGACCGCGGCGCGCGCTTCGACCTCGTGGTGCTCGATCCGCCGAAGTTCGCGCCGACCGCGGCGCAGGCGCAGGCGGCCGCGCGCGCCTACAAGGACATCAACTTGCTCGCGCTGAAGCTGCTCGCCCCGGGCGGGCTGCTCGCGACGTTTTCGTGCTCCGGCGCGATCGCGCCGGCGCTCTTTCAGTCGATCGTCGCCGGCGCGGCGCTCGACGCCGGGGTACAGGCGAAGATCCTCGAGCGCTTCGGCGCCGGCGCCGACCATCCGGTCGCGCTCGAATTTCCCGAGGGCGAATACCTGAAGGGCTTGCTCCTCGTGCGCGCGGCCTGAAGCGCTACAATCGGTCGCGGCACGAACGACGCGCGCGGCACGGTCGCATGGAACAGTCGCAGATGGTGCCGGTGACCATCCTCACCGGATTTCTCGGCGCAGGCAAGACGACGCTGCTCAACCGTATCCTGAAGGAAGATCACGGGCAGCGCATCGCGGTGATCGAGAACGAGTTCGGCGAGGTGGGCGTCGACGGCGATCTGGTCGAAAAGACCGAGGAGACGGTCGTCGAAATGAACAACGGCTGCCTCTGCTGCACGGTGCGCGGCGACCTCATCCGCATCCTCGGGGACCTGAAGCGCCGGCGCGAGGAAAAATGCGCTGCGCGTTCGACCGCGTCATCATCGAGACGACCGGCATGGCCGATCCGGGGCCGGTCGCGCAGACCTTCTTCACCGACGACGACATCGCCGCGTACTACCTGCTCGATGCGATCGTGACGGTGGTGGACGCAAAGCACGCGCCGGCGCAGCTCGACCGCTTCCGCGAAGCGCAGGAGCAGGTGGGGTTCGCCGACCGGATTCTGCTCTCCAAGACCGACCTCGTCGCCGAGGACGAGGTGCAGCGGCTGATCGCGCGCCTGCGCCGCATCAACCCGCGCGCACCGGTGAAACCGGTGCACTTCGGACGCACGCCGCTCGAGGACATCCTCGACATCCGCGGTTTCAACCTGAACGCGATCCTCGAGCTCGATCCGGGGTTCCTCACTCAGACCCATCACGACCACGCGGACGAAGTGGGCTCGTTCGTCTACCGAGCCGAGCGACCGTTCGACGGCGAAAAGCTCGAGGCGTTCCTCTCCGGCATGGTGCAGGTCTACGGGCAGGACCTGCTGCGCTACAAGGGCGTGCTCTGGCTGAAGGACAAGGCGAACCGGGTGGTCTTCCAGGGCGTGCACATGATGATGGGCGCCGACCTCGGCCGGCCGTGGGCGACGGGCGAAAAGAGGGCATCGGTGCTCGTCTTCATCGGCCGGAACCTGCCGAAAGAGCTCTTCGTCGCCGGGCTCGATCAGTGCCTCGTGCCGTAGCGACGCGGGGCAGTCGGCGCCCGGTTGCGCGAGCGATCGGGCGCTTCCTGCAATCGTCGCGATGGCCGAACGACGCGCGCGGGAACGGCAGGCGGCGGCGCGGGTACGCGAAACCGGCGAGCGGGTGACCGCGGCGCGCGTCTCGGTACTCGCGGCGCTGCTCGGCGCGCGGGCGCCGCTGTCGCACGCGGAACTGGAGCGGCGCGTCGCACACGCGCGCATGGACCGGGTGACGCTCTATCGCGTACTCGAGTGGCTGGTCGCGCGCGGGCTCGCGCGGCGCATCGCGGCCGCCGACCGCGCCTGGCGGTTCGTCGCCGCGGGCGGCGGGCACGAGGCGCACGCGCACTTTCACTGCCGCGGCTGCGGCAAGGTTCTCTGCCTCGAACGCGCGAAAACGGCGCGGGTCGCCGCGCCGGTCCCGCCGGGGTTTCGCGCCGACGGGATAGAAGTCACGGTGCGCGGCCTGTGCCGCGGCTGCCGCTAGCGCGGCAGCATCGCGTTCCGCGACGCGCGGCGCGATGATCCGTTGCCACCGCGTGCGCAAGCGCTACGGCGAGCGCGAGGCGCTCGCGCTCGAGCGCTTCGAGGCGGCCGCCGGCGAGCACTGGCTGGTGCTCGGCCCTTCCGGATGCGGAAAGACGACGCTGCTGCACCTTCTCGCCGGCCTCCTTTCGCCGAACGAGGGCGAGATCGAGGTGGCGGGTGAGCGGCTCGACCGGATGAACGGCGCGCGGCTCGACCGCTGGCGCGGCCGCACGGTTGGCATCGTTCCGCAGAAGTTGCACCTCGTGCCGAGCCTCACGGTCGAGCAGAACCTGCTGCTTTCGCCTTATCTCGCGGGGCTTGCGCCGGAGCCGGCGCGCGCGCGCGCGCTGCTTGCGGACCTCGGCCTTGCGGCGAAGGCGCTCGCGCGTCCGGCCGAACTCTCCCACGGCGAGCAGCAGCGGGTGGCGGTTGCGCGCGCGGTCATGAACCGGCCGAAACTGCTCCTTGCCGACGAGCCGACCTCGAACCTCGACGACGCCGCCTGCGAGGCGGCGCTCGAGCTATTGCAATCGCAAGCGAACGCCTGCGGGGCGACGCTCGTCGTCGCGAGCCACGACCGGCGCGCCGCGGCGCGCTTTGCGCGGCAACGTGCGGCTCGGCCAATGACGCTCGCCGGAATCAGCGCCGCCTACCTGCGCGCGCGGCCGCTCGCCGCGGCGCTGAACGTCGTGCTCCTTGCCCTCGGGGTCGCCACCGTCACGGTGCTGCTACTTGCCTCGCGCCAGATCGAGTCGCGGATGCTGCGCGACGCCGAAGGCATCGACCTCGTCGTCGGCGCGAAAGGCAGCCCGATGCAGCTCGTCCTCTCGGCGGTTTTCCACGTGGACGTGCCGGCGGGCAACATTCCGCTCGAGGAAGCGAAGAAGCTCGCCGCGCACCGGGCGGTGAAAAAGGCGATACCGCTCGCCCTCGGCGACAGCTTCCGCGGCTACCGCATCGTCGGCACGACGCACGACTACGCCGCGCACTACGGCGCGCGGCTTGCCGCCGGTCGGCTGTGGGAGGCGCCGATGCAGGCGGTGCTCGGGGCGGAGGTCGCGCGCGCGACCGGCGTCGCGCTCGGCGCAAGGATCCTCGGCGCGCACGGCATCGGCGCGCAGGAGACCGAGCATCTGCACGAGGAGTCGCCCTACGAGGTCGTGGGCGTGCTCGCGCCGACCGGCACGGTGCTCGATCGGCTCGTCCTCACCGCGGTGGAATCGGTCTGGGAAGTGCACGGCACGGGCGGCGAGCCGGAGGAGTACCAGGAGATCACCGCGCTCCTCGTTCGCTACGCCACGCCGCTTGCCGCGGCGACGCTGCCGCGCGCGGTGAACGCGAACCCGGCGCTTCAGGCCGCCTCGCCCGCCTACGAGAGCGCGCGGCTCTTCCGCATGATCGGCGTCGGCGTGGAGGTGCTACGCGCCTTCGGGGTGGTGCTGATGCTCGCGGCGGGCCTGTCGGTCTTCATCGCGCTCACGCAGGCGCTCGAAGAGCGCCGCTACGACCTCGCGATCATGCGGATGCTGGGCGCCGGCCGCGGCAGGCTCTTCGCGCTGCTCGTGCTGGAAGGGTTGTTGCTCGCGGCGGGCGGCGTCGTCCTTGGCCTTGCCCTCGGGCACGCGGCGACCGAGGCGCTCGGGACGCTCCTTCAGGCCCGCCAGCAGGGCCCCTTGACAGGTCTGCTATGGTTGCCCGAAGAGCTGTGGATCGTCGCCGGCGCGCTCGCAGTGGGATTGGCTGCGGCGCTTGTGCCGGCGCTTCGAGCGATGCGCACCGAGGTCGCGCACGCGCTCGCCGAAGGCTGACGTAAGGAGGACGAGATGAAATTTGCGCTCGCGATCGCGCTCGCGCTGCCCCTCTGGGCGGCGGCGCACTCGGACAAGAAAGACGACGCGCACATCAAGCAGACGATCGCGCAGCACCGCACGCTCGCTGCGGCGCACGAGGCGGCGGCAAGGTGCCTCGAAGCCGGCAAGCCGGAAAAGGAATGCCACGCGCAGCTCGCTAGGGACTGCAAGGGCGCCGGCATCGGAAAATACTGCGGCCTACGCCACAAGCACTGAGGGCGGCGCTAGAATGCGCGGCGTGACACGGTTCGTGCTCGCCCTGCTCGGCGCGGGCGCGCTCTTCGGGGCGCAGGCGCAGACGCCGCCCGGCGCGCACGGGATGCCGCCGGGTGATCCCACGTTCTTCAAGCCGCTTCCTGAGCGCAAGGACGTCGTCTCCTGGAAACTTCTTGCGCAGGTGGAGCTCGTGCGCGCAAAAGACCGCTTCGTGCCGCAGTTTTCCGCAGGCGTGGCCGCGCTGCACGGCAAAGAGGTGAAGCTTCAGGGCTTCAGTGGTGCCGCTGCAGATGGGCGACAAGCAGTCGCACTTCGTCCTCACCGCGATGCCGCAGACCTGCGCCTTCTGCATGCCCGGGGGCCCCGAGAGCATGGTCGAGGTGCGCGCGCGGCGCCCGGTCCCCTACGGCTTCGAGCCGATCGTGCTCTCCGGCCGGTTCGAAGTGCTCAAGGACGACCCGACGGGCGTCTTCTACCGGTTAAGCGACGCAGTGCTCGCCAAATAGGCCGGGCGCGCGCCAGCGCGCTCTTGCAATAGAGTTGCAAAAGTAACGGTGCGGCGCTAGGCTAGACGCATGCGCCTCGCCGTCGTCGCCCGGCTCGCGCTCGCGTTCGCGCTAGCGGTCGGAGCGCAGACCGCGCTCGTTCATCCGCTCGTGCACGCGGACGAGGCGGGCGCGCTCGTTCACCTGGCCCATGGCTGCCCCGAGCGCGGCAGCGAGGGTGGCGCGGCGGCCGACGCCCTCTGCGATGCGATCGCGGCGCTCGCCGCGTGCGTGCCCGCGGGCGCCCCGCCCCGCCGGGTTCGCCGGCGGCCCGGGGGGCTATCGCAAGGCGAGCGTCGGTGCAGGCGCCGCCCGGCGCTTCATCGCTTGGCTACCGCAGCCAGGCGCCCACCGCACTTACCTGAGCCGGGATTTCCAGACCCCCGTGCGCCGCGAGAGCGCCGGGGCCGGTTTGGTTCGTTTCAGGGGGAGTGTCATGCGCAAAAAGCTTTCGGCGCGCGCTCTTGCGTGCGCTTGCCGCCGCGGCCTCGAGCGCCCGCGCGCAAGCGGATGCCGTCTACGTCACGCCACTCGATCGCGACGAAGCCTCGATCGTTCAGCCGGCGAGCGTGCTCTCGGGCGACGCGCTTCGCCGGCGCGAGGCGGCGAGCCTCGGCGACACGCTCGATCGGGAGCCGGGCCTCCATTCCGCCGGCATGGGCCGCGGTGCCTCGCGCCTCATGATCCGCGGCCTCGACGCGCCGCGGGTGCGGGTGCTGGAAGACGGGCTCGGGGTGATGGATGTCTCCTCGATCAGCCCCGATCACCGGATCGCGGCCGAAACGATCGGCGCGACCCAGGTCGAGATCCTGCGGGGGCCGGCGACCCTCATTCACGGCGGCGGCGCGATCGGGGGACTGGTCAACGTCGTCACCAAGCGCATCCCGCGCGAGCGCATCGAACGCGTCGTCGGCGTCGCGGAGCTTCGGGCGGGCGGCGCGGGGCGGGAAGTCGTGGGGCTTCTCGACCTGAACGGGGGAAGCGGAGGCTTTGCTTGGCACCTCGACGCCTTCCGGCGGCAGGCGGGCGACTACCGTATTCGCGGCGCGCAGAACCCGAACGATCCGGCAAGCCCGGTCGGGCGCGTCGCAAACAGCTTCGTCGAGGCGAAAGGCGCCTCGGTCGGCGCACGCTCATCGGCAGCCGCGGCTACGCCGGTGCGGCGCTCGCAGGGCTCGGTGCGTTCTACGGCGTGCCCGGCGGCGAGCAGGCGCGCATCGACCTCGCAAACACCCGTGCCGATCTCGCCGCGGAAGTTCAAGAGCCCTTCGCGGGATTCGCGCGCGCCCGGTTGCGCATCGCGCTCGGAAGCTACGCCCACGACGAGATCGAGCAGACGGGCGGGATCGCCACCCGCTTTCGCAACCGCCAGACCGAGGCGCGCCTGGAGCTCTCGCATCGGCCGCTCGGGCCGTTGACGGGCGTCTTCGGCCTTTCGGGCCACGGCAGGCGGTTCTCGGCGACGGGCGAAGAGACCTTTCTTCTCCCGACGAGGAGCCGCGGCCATGCGCTCTTTCTCGTCGAGGAAGCGCGCGCCGGGGCGTTTCGCGTGGAAGTCGGCGCACACATCGAGCGCGAACGGCACCGCCCGCAGAAGGCGGCGGGCCTTGTCGCGCGACGCTTCTCGCCCGCCACCCTCTCCGCCGATCTCGCCTGGGAATTCGCGCCGAGCCACAGCCTCGCGGTGTCGGCCACCCGCGCAGAGCGCGCGCCCGCGATCGAGGAGCTTTACGCGAACGGGCCGCATCATGCGACCGGCACGTTCGAAGTGGGCGATGCGACGCTTGCGAAAGAGGTCGCGCGCAACCTCGACGTCGGCCTTCGCGGCCGCGCCGGCCACTGGCGTTGGAAGGCGGGCGTGTACGTCAACCGGTTCAGCAACTACATCTTCGTGCCCTTCAGGACGTGGACGGCGACGGCGTGTTCGACCCGGCGCTCGATCGCGTGGACGACACCGGCGCTCCCGACCCGGCCGGCGAATTCGTGCTCCTCCACTACCGGCAGGCGGCGGCGCGCTTTCGCGGGTTTGAAGCGAAAATCGCCTTCCGGCCGCCGCACGGGCTGGGGGTGCGGCTCTTCGCCGACCGTGCACGCGGAACCATCGAGGGCGTCGCCCCGCGCCACGCATCGCGCCTTCGCGCATCGGCCCCGATCTCACCTGGCGCGAGGGCGCGCTCGAAGCGCACCCGACGCTGCTGCGCGCCTTTCGGCAGGCGCGCATCGCCGCCGCGCAGGAGACCGCGACGCCGGCGTACACGCGGCTCAATGCCGGTCTTTCCTGGCGGCTGCGGCAGGCGGGTCCGCAGAGCGTGAGCGCCTTTCTCGTCGCAAACAACCTCCTTCACCGCGACATGCGCGTGCATACCTCGTTTCTGAAAGACAGCGCGCCGCTTCCCGGGCGCAGCCTCCAGGCCGGGCTTCGCGCGACGTCCTGAGCGCCGCCTGCGCGGCGTCTAGAATGTCGGCCGTGCAGGCTTGGCACGGCACGACGATCCTTTCGGTCCGGCGCGGCGCGCAGGTCGCGCTCGGCGGCGACGGTCAGGTGACGCTCGGCACCGTGGTCGTCAAGGGCAGCGCGAAGAAGGTGAGGCGCCTGTACCACGACCGGATCCTCGCGGGCTTTGCCGGCGGCACCGCCGACGCGTTCACGCTCTTCGAACGGTTCGAGGCGAAGCTCGAAAAGCACCAGGGGAACCTGCTGCGCTCGGCGGTGGAACTGGCCAAGGACTGGCGTACCGACCGGATTCTGCGGCGGCTGGAAGCGATGCTCGCGGTCGCCGACCGGGAAAAATCGCTCGTCGTCACCGGCCAGGGCGACGTGCTCGAGCCGGAACACGGCATCGTCGCGATCGGTTCGGGCGGACCCTATGCGCAGGCCGCGGCGCGCGCGCTGCTCGAGAACACCCCGCTTTCGCCGCGCGAGATCGTCGAGCGCGCGCTCGCGATCGCGGCCGACCTCTGCATCTACACCAACCACCAGCGCACGATCGAGACGCTCGAATGACGATGATGACGCCGCAGGAGATCGTGCACGAACTCGACCGGCATATCGTCGGTCAGGCGCGCGCAAAGCGCGCAGGTCGCGATCGCGCTTCGCAACCGCTGGCGCCGCATGCAGGTCGCCGAACCGCTGCGCCAAGAGATCACGCCGAAGAACATCCTGCTGATCGGTCCGACCGGCGTGGGCAAGACCGAGATCGCGCGCCGGCTCGCGCGGCTCGCCGACGCCCCGTTCATCAAGGTCGAGGCGACCAAGTTCACCGAGGTCGGCTACGTCGGCCGCGACGTCGATTCCATCATCCGCGATCTGGTCGAAGTCGCGGTGAAGGCCGAGCGCGAGCGCGCGCTCGCGCGCGTGCGCGGCGAAGCCGAAGCGGCGGCCGAAGAGCGCGTGCTCGATGCGCTGCTGCCGGCGCCGCGCGGGCTGGAAGGCGAAGACTCGGCGACGCGGCAGAAGTTCCGCGCGCGGCTGCGCGCGGGCGAGCTCGACGAACGCGAGATCGAGATCGAGGTCGCGCTCGCCGCCGCGCAGATGGAGATCCTCGCGCCGCCGGGCATGGAGGAGCTCACCGCGCAGATCCAGCAGATGTTCCAGAACCTCGGCGGCGCACGCCGGCGCGCGCGCCGCATGAAGATCCGCGACGCGCTGCGCGCGCTCGCCGACGAGGAAGCGGCGCGGCGCGTCTCGGAAGAGGACATCCGCGCGCGCGCGCTCGCGAGCGTCGAGGCGAACGGCATCGTGTTCCTCGACGAGATTGACAAGATCGCGAGCCGCGGCGAGTCGGTCGGGGCGGACGTCTCGCGCGAGGGCGTGCAGCGCGACCTGCTGCCGCTCGTCGAGGGTACGACGGTCTCGACCAAGTACGGCATGGTGAAAACCGACCACATCCTGTTCATCGGCTCGGGCGCGTTTCACCTCGCCAAGCCCTCCGACCTCATTCCGGAGCTGCAAGGGCGGTTTCCGATCCGCGTCGAGCTCGATCCGCTTTCGGTCGACGACTTCGAACGCATCCTCACCGCCACCGACGCGAGTCTCGTCAAGCAGTACGAGGCGCTGCTCGCGACCGAAGGCGTCGCGCTCGAATTCCGCCGCGGCGCGATCCGGCGCATCGCCGAGATCGCGTATCGGGTCAACGAGCGCACCGAAAACATCGGCGCGCGGCGTCTGTACACGGTGATGGAAAGGCTTCTGGAGGAGATCTCCTTCGACGCCGGTCGGGGCGGCGCGCGCACCGCGGTGATCGACGAGGCCTACGTCGAGGCGCGCCTCGCCGCACTGGCCGGCAACGACGACCTCGCGCGCTACGTGCTGTAGCCCCGCCCGAGGTCGCGCGCGCATTTCGGTAGAATCGCGCGGCGATGAGCGCGCCCTCCACGAGCGAAGTCCCCGCCGCCGAGAAAGCGCGCATCCTCGCCGAGGCGCTGCCCTACATCCGGCGCTTTCACGGCAAGACGATCGTCGTCAAGCTCGGCGGCAACGCGATGATCGACGGGGCGCTGAAGGCCGGGTTCGCGCGCGACGTCGCGCTGCTGAAACTGGTCGGCATGAACCCGGTGGTCGTGCACGGCGGCGGGCCGCAGATCGACGAGGTGCTCGCGCGCCTCGGAAAAAAGGGCGAGTTCGTGCGCGGCATGCGCGTCACCGACGCCGAGACGATGGACGTGGTCGAGATGGTCCTCGGCGGGCAGGTGAACAAGGAGGTGGTCGAGCTCATCAACCAGGCGGGCGGAAAGGCGGTCGGGCTGACCGGCCAGGACGGCGCGCTCATCCGCGCGCGCAAGATGGTGCTCGCCGACGCGGGGGGCGGCGAGGGCGCGGTGGACCTCGGCCACGTCGGCGAGATCGAATCGATCGATCCCTCGGTGATCCTCACGCTCGAGCAGGGCGGCTTCATCCCGGTGGTCGCGCCGATCGCGACCGGCGCCGACGGCACCACCTACAACATCAACGCCGACCTGGTCGCCGGCAAGCTCGCCGAAGTGCTGCGCGCCGAAAAGCTCGTCGTGCTCACGAACACGCCGGGCGTGCTCGACCGGGACGGCAGGCTGCTCACCGGGCTCACCCCGCGGCGCATCGACGAGCTGGTCGAAAAAGGCGTGATCTCGGGGGGGATGCTGCCGAAGATCGCCTCGGTGCTCGAGGCGGCGCGCGCCGGAGTGCGGTCCTGCCACATCATCGACGGCCGCGTGCCGCACGCGCTGCTGCTCGAGATCCTCACCGATCAGGGCGTCGGCACCCTCATCCGCTCGAAGTAGGCGATGCGCATCGGCGCGCTGCCGCCGTCGCGGCGGGTCTGGATCTTCGATCTGGACAATACGCTGCACGACGCGCGCCCGCACATCTTTCCGTCGATGCACGCGCAGATGAACGCGTACCTGCGCCGGCGCTTCGGCGTGGACGAGGCCGGCGCCGACGCGATGCGCCGCATCCTCTGGCAGCGCTACGGCACGACGCTCGCCGGCCTCATGCGCCGCTACGACGAGGACCCGCGCGCGTTCCTGCGCGAGACGCACCGTTTCCCCGCCCTCGAGGCGATGGTCGTGGGCGAAAACGCCCTGCGCCATGCGCTCGCGCGGCTCGCGGGCACGCGCCTCGTCTTTTCCAACGCGCCGCGCCACTACGTCGAGGAGGTGCTGCGGCTGCTCGGCGTCGCGCGCCTTTTTCACGCCGTCTACACGATCGAGAGCGCGCGCTACGCGGCCAAGCCCGCGCTCACCGGCTTTCGCGTGCTTTTGCGCCGCCACGACCTCGACCCGCGCCGCTGCGCGCTCGTCGACGATTCGCTTCCGAACCTGCGCGCGGCGAAGCGCCTCGGCATGTCGACCGTGTGGGTGAGCGCCGAGCCGCGCAGCGCGCCGTTCGTCGATCTGCGCGTCGCGTCGGTCGTCGAGCTGCCGCGCCGGCTCGCGCGCGCGGGCCACTGACGGCGCGTAGAATTGCGCGCATGCCGCGCGCGAAAGGGGAGCGGCGTCTCGAGATCCTGAGGGCGCTCGCCGCGATGCTCGAGCAGCCACAGTGCAACGGCATCACCACCGCCGCGCTCGCGGCGCGGCTCGCGGTGTCGGAGGCGGCGCTCTACCGCCACTTCGCCTCCAAGGCGCAGATGTTCGAAGGCCTGATCGAGTTCATCGAGACGTCAGTCTTCACGCTCGCCAACCGCATCGCCGCCGACGAACCCGACGGCCGGCGCCAAGCGGCGCGACTGGTCGAGATGCTGCTCGCGTTCGCCGAAAAAAACCCCGGCATGGTGCGGGTGATGATCGGAGACGTCCTGGTGGGCGAGCACGAACGGCTGCAGGCGCGCATGAACCAGTTCTTCGAGCGCTTCGAGGCGACGCTGCGCCAGGCGCTGCGCGCGCCGGCGGCGCCCGCCGGCGAGGCGCCCGCCGACGGCGAGGCGAGCGCGCAGGCGGGCGCGCTCACGCGCTACGTGATCGGCAGCCTGCACCAGTACGCGAAGAGCGGCTTCCGCAAAAAGCCGCTCGAGCGCTACGGGCTCGAGCGGCCGTACCTGCCGCCCTGAGCGCGGCCTGAGGGGCGCGCGCCGCAGACGGCGCAGCCCGGGTCCTTCGCCACCTTGAGACTGCGCCACTCGCCGCGGCGCGCGTCGAGGAGCAGAAAACGCGCGCGCGGTCGCTCGCCGACGCCGGCGAGCAGCTTCACCGCCTCCATCGCCTGAAGGGCGCCGACCGCGCCCGCGAGCGGCGCGAACACCCCGAGCTGCGCGCACGCGACTTCCTCCGCCTGCGCGTCCTCGGGAAAGAGGCACGCGTAGCAGGGCGAACCCGGCGAGGCGAGGTCGAAGACCATGAGCTGAGCGTCGAAGCGCACGACGGCCGCCGAGACGAGCGGGCGGCGCTGCGCGGCGCAGGCGCGGTTCACCGCGTGGCGCGTCGCGAAGTTGTCGCTGCAGTCGAGCACGACGTCGGCCTCGGCGACGAGCGGCGCAAGCGCCGCGCCCTCCAGCCGCGCGGCGAGCGGCACCACCTCGACCTCCGGGTTGAGCGCGGCGAGCGCCGCGCGCGCCGCCTCGACCTTCAGCGCGCCGATCGAGGCCGTCGTGTAGAGGATCTGGCGCTGCAGATTGGTGAGGTCGACGCGGTCGGGGTCGGCGAGCACGAGCCGCCCGACGCCGCTTGCGGCGAGATAGAGCGCCGCCGGGCAGCCGAGGCCGCCTGCGCCCACGACGAGCGCGCGCGCGGCGCGCAGCCGCGCCTGTCCCTCGATGCCGATTTCGGGCAGCAGGATGTGGCGGCTGTAGCGGAGAAGCTGCTCGTCGTTCAGTGAGCGGCTTAGTTCGGCTTGTCGTCGGGCTTCCCCTGAGCGACCGAGGGCGGCGCGCTCTTCACCGGCTCGCCCTTCAGGAACGCGAGCGCCTGCTGGAGCTGGAAGTCGTCCTTCGAGCCGAGCTCCACGGGTTTCGCCGCCTCGCCCGGGGTCATGGGCGCGGGCGCCGGTTTTGCGCGCGGCGCGGTCCGCTCGCCGCCCTTGCCCTCGTCTAGGTGCCGCGCGAGGTCGGCTTCGCGCAGCCGCGCGTGCGCCGCCGCGCCCGGCTCCTCGACGACGATGTCGGGCGTGATGCCCTTTGCCTGGATCGAGCGCCCGCTCGGCGTGTAGTAGCGCGCGGTGGTGAGCTTGAGCGCCGTGTTGTTGCCGAGCGGCATGATCGTCTGCACCGACCCCTTGCCGAAGGTCTGCGTGCCCATGACGGTCGCCCGCTTGTGGTCCTGCAGCGCGCCGGCGACGATCTCGGACGCGGAGGCCGAGCCGGCGTTGACGAGCACCACCATCGGCACGGTCTTGACCGCCGCCGGCAGCGTCTTCAGCACGTCGTCGCGCGCGCCGCGCGCGTAGTCCTCGGGCACCGCGTGAAATTTCTTGCGCGCGTCGCTCGTGCGCCCGTCGGTGGAGACGACGAGCGCCTTCGGCGGCAGGAACGCCGCCGCCACGCCGACCGCGCCGTAGAGCAGGCCCCCCGGGTCGTTCCTCAGGTCGAGCACCAGGCCCTTCACCGGCCCCTGCTTGAACAGCCCGTCCAGATGCCGCACGAGGCTGTCGAGCGTCGTTTCCTGGAACTGTGAGACGCGCACCCAGGCGTAGCCCGGCTCGACCATGCGCGATTTCACGCTCTGCACGCGGATGATGTCGCGCGTCAGCGTGATGACGATCGGCTGCGGTTCGCCTTTGCGCGAAATCGTCAGCGTGATCTGGGTGTTCGGCTTGCCGCGCATGCGCTTGACCGCCTCGTTGAGCGTCATCCCCTTCACCGACACGTCGTCGAGCTTGATGATGAGGTCGCCCGGCTTGATGCCGGCGCGAAACGCCGGCGTGTCCTCGATCGGGGAAATCACCTTGACGAAGCCGTCCTCCATGCCGACCTCGATCCCGAGGCCGCCGAACTGGCCTTGGGTGCCGACCTGAAGCTCCTTGTACGCTTCGGCGTCGAGGTACGCGGAATGCGGATCGAGGCCGGCGAGCATGCCGTTGATCGCCTCGGTGATGAGCTTCTTGTCGTCCACCGGATCGACGTAGTTCGCCTTGATCGCGCCGAAAACGTCGGTGAACGCGCGCAGCTCCTCGACCGGCAGCGGCGAGCGGCTCGCGAGCTGTCCGACCGCCTGGAAGTTGAGACTCACCAGGATGCCGGCGACGGCCCCGAGAAGGATCAGTCCGAACTGTCTGAGCTTGGTCATCGCGCCCCTTGCGGCATGCGCACCCGCTCCGGACGGGGCTGCGCTCGCGTCCACTCGAGGGGATCGAGCGGCCGCCCGAGATGCCGCAATTCGAAGTATAAACCCGTTTCCTCGCGGCCCCCGCTTGCGCCCACCGTCGCGAGCGGCTCGCCCGCGGCGACCGCCTCGCCCACCTGCTTGAGGAGCGCGTCGTTGTTCGCGTACACGCTGAGGTAGTCCTCGCCGTGATCGACGATGAGCAGATTGCCCCAGCCGCGCATCCAGTCGGCGAAGACGACGCGGCCGGCGGCGACCGCCCGGACCGGCTCGCCTTCGGCCGCGCGGATGAAGACACCCTTCGCCGAAGGCGGGCGGCGGGCGATCTTGCCGCGCACCGGCAGCCGCAGTAGCCCTTTCAACGCGGCGAACGGCGCCTGCGCGCCGAGGGCGCCGCCCGCCGCGCGCTCGCCCGCGTCGCCGCGAGCGCCGAGCGCCGCGCCGATTTCCTCGACCAGCCGCGCGAGCCGCCGCTCGTCGGCGGCGAGAAGGCCCGCTTCGCGGCGCGCGCGGGCAAGCTCCGCGCCGATGCGCGCGAGCACCCGGCGGCGCTCGCGCCGCTCGGCGAGCAGCCGCTCGCGCTCGATGCGCTGGCGCTCGCCGAGCGCGGCGAGCGCCTCGGCGCGCTCGGCGAGCGCGGCCCGCAGCCGCGCCAGCTCGGCGAGTCCCGCCCGGTGCGCGGCGATCTCGCGCGCGAGCGCACGCGACAGGTGCTCGAGGTAACGGATCCGCCGCGCGCCCTCGAGCGGGTCGCTCGCCGAAAGCGCAAGCTGAAGCGCGGGTGGCACTTCGCCGTCGCGCGCCCGGGCGGCGCGCGCAACGAGCAGCCGCGCAAGCAGCGCCTGGCGCGCGCGCAGCGCGCGCTCGCGCGCCTCGCGCTCGGCGGCGAGCGCGCCGATCTGCGCGCGCAGCTCGCGCGCCTCGCGCTCGGCGGCGGCGAGCGCCCGCTGCGCCTGCGAGATCGCGGTCTCGGAGGCGCGCAGCGCCTCGCGCGCTTCCTCGCGCTCGGCCTCGCGCTCGGCAAGTCGCGCCTGCAGCGTCGCAAGCCGCGCGCGCAGGGCCGCGAGATCGTGCTCGCGCGCGCCGGCGCAGCTTGCCGCGAGGGCGAACAGGGCAGCGACGAGGGCCGGCGCCGTCAGACCCGCGCCTTGCCCTGAGCGGCGACCGCCGCGATGCGGCGCGCGACCTCGTCGGCGTCGCCGAGGTAGCGGCGCGCAAGCGGCCGCAACGCGGCGTCGAGTTCGTAGACGAGCGGCACGCCGGTCGGGATGTTGAGCCCGACCACGTCCGCCTCCGACATGTCGTCCAGGTACTTCACCAGCGCGCGCAGCGAGTTGCCGTGCGCGGCGACGAGCACCGACCGGCCGGCGCGCACCTGCGGCGCGATCGCTTCGTGCCAGCACGGCAGCACGCGCGCGACGGTGTCCTTGAGCGATTCGGCGAGCGGCAGCCGCTCGCGCGGAATGCCGGCATAGCGCCGGTCGTGCCAGGGGGCGCGGGGATCGGCGGCGTCGAGCGCCGGCGGCGGCGTGTCGTAGCTGCGCCGCCAGGCGAGCACCTGCGCCTCGCCGTAGCGCGCCGCGGTCTCGGCCTTGTCGAGCCCCTGCAGTGCGCCGTAGTGCCGCTCGTTCAGCCGCCAGTCCTTCACCACCGGGATCCAGCACTGGTCGAGCGCCTCGAGCACGAGATCGAGCGTGTGGATGGCGCGCTTCAGCACCGACGTGAACGCGAGGTCGAAGAGCCAACCGTCGGCCGCGAGCAGGCGGCCGGCCGCGCGCGCCTCTTCCGCGCCCGCGGGCGACAGCGCGACGTCGGTCCATCCGGTGAAGCGGTTCTCGCGGTTCCAGACGGATTCGCCGTGCCGCAGCAGCACGAGGCGGTACATGCGCTCAATTATAATGATGGGTTACCACCGTCGACCCCTGCGCCTAGAGGCGGACTCTGGATTTCGTCAAGAACAACTGGATGCTGATCGCGCTCGCGTTCGTGTCGGGCGCGATGCTGATCTGGCCTTGGGTGCGCCGCGCCGCCGCCGGCGGCGCGAGCGTCGGCACGCTCGAGGCGACGCAGCTCATCAACCGCGAGGACGCCTTGGTGCTCGACGTGCGCGCGCCGGAGGAATTCGCGCGCGGCCATATCCTCGGGGCGCGCAATATCCCGCTCGACGAGCTCGAGCGACGCGCCGAGGACCTGGCGCGCTACAAGGGGCGGCCGATCATCGTCGCCTGCGCGAGCGGCAACCGCTCGCTCGGCGCGATCGCGACGCTGCGCCGGCACGGCTTCGAGCGGGTCTACAACCTCGCCGGCGGCTACGCCGCCTGGCAGCAGGCGGGGCTGCCGGTCGAGAAATGAGCCGGGCCGGCGCGCCGCGCGTGCTGATGTACTGCACCGCAACCTGCCCCTACTGCCGTGCCGCGGAAAGGCTCCTTGCGGCCAAAGGCGTGCACGACATCGAACGCGTGCGCGTCGACCTGGAACCGGCGCGCCGCGCCGAGATGCAGGCGCGAAGCGGCCGGCGCACCGTGCCGCAGATCTGGATCGGCGAGCGCCACGTCGGCGGTTGCGACGACCTGTACGCGCTCGATCGCTCGGGCGAGCTCGACGCACTCCTTGCCGCGAGCGGCGCCGCCGCCTCGCCTTAGGAGAATTCCTTGTCCGCCACCGAACCGCAAGCGCCCTCGCCCAGCTTCAGCATCGAGAAGCTCTACGTCAAGGACATCTCGCTCGAGGTTCCGCACGGCCCGCAGGTCTTTCTCGAACCGCTCAATCCGCAGCTCGAAGTCCAGGTGAGAAACGAAGCGGCGCAGTTCGCCGACGGCCTGTTCGAGGTCGTCGTCACCGTCACCGTCACCGCGCGCGCCGGCGACAAGCCGGTGTTTCTCGCCGAAGCGGCACAGGCGGGCATCTTCGCGGTGCGCGGCGTGCCGGCGAACGATCTGGAGCCGCTGCTCGGCGTCGGCTGCCCGACGATTCTCTTTCCGTACGCGCGCGAGGCGATCTCCGACCTCGTCATGCGCGCCGGCTTCCCGCCCGTGGTGCTGCAGCCGATCTCCTTCGAGCAGCTCTATCTGGAGCGCAAGCGGCGCGAGGCCGCGGGCGACGGCTCGCGCGCCGAGATCGCGGGCTAGACGGTGCGCGCGCGCCTCGCGGCTGCGCTCGGCCTGCTCTGCGGCGCGGCCGCGGCGACGGAGTTCCGTTCGGTCAGGAGCCCGCGGCAGTGCTCTACGACGCGCCGTCGCGCGCCGCAAAGCCGCTCTACGTCGTCTCGCGCCACTATCCGCTCGAGGTCGTGCTCGCGCAGGAGTCCTGGGTCAAGGTGCGCGACCACACCGGCGCGCTCGCGTGGGCCGAGCGCAGGGCGCTCTCGGCGCGACGCATGGTGCTCGTCACCGCAACCGCGGCCGAGGTGCGCGAGCGGCCGCAGGAGAACGCCCCGCTCGTCTTTCGCGCGGCGCAGAACGTCGTGCTCGAGCTGCTCGAGACGCTGCCCGGCGGCTGGCTGCGGGTACGCCACGCCGACGGCGCGAGCGGCTACCTGCGCGCCGCGCTCGTCTGGGGCGCGTGAGCCGCATCGCGGTCCTCGGCGCCGGCGCCTGGGGCACGGCGATCGCGGTCGCGTTGTCCACGCGCCACGCGGTCGCGCTCTGGGCGCGCGACCCGGCGCAGGCCGAGGCGATGCGGCGCGAGCGGCGCAACCGGCGCTACCTTCCCGAGATCGCGCTGCCCGACACGCTCGCGGTGACCGCCGATGCGCGCGCGGCGCTCGAAGGCGCCGAGCTGGCGCTCGTCGCGACGCCGGTCGCGGCGCTGCGCGAATCGCTCGCGCGGGTCGGCGCCGTGCCGGTCGTGTGGCTGTGCAAGGGGTTCGAGGAGGCGAGCGGCCTTCTGCCGCACCAGATCGCCAGCCGCGTGCTCGGCGCGCACGCGCAGTGCGGCGCGTCTCGGGACCGTCGTTCGCGCTCGAGGTGGCGCAGGGGCTGCCTTGCGCGCTCACGCTCGCGGCGCGCGAGCGCGCATTCGCGCGCCACGCGGCCGCGCTCCTGCACGGCGGCAGGATGCGCGTGTACTACAGCACCGACGTGCTCGGGGTGGAGGTGGGCGGCGCGGTGAAGAACGTGATGGCGATCGCGGTCGGCATTTCCGACGGGCTCGGCCTGGGGCAGAACGCGCGCGCGGCGCTGATCACGCGCGGGCTGGCCGAGATCGTGCGCTTCGGCGCAGCGCTCGGCGCGCGCCCGGAGACGCTGATGGGGCTCGCCGGCGCCGGGGACCTGGTGCTCACCGCCACCGGCGACCTGTCGCGCAACCGCCGCGTCGGGCTGGCGCTTGCGCGCGGGCGGGCGCTCGGCGACATCCTCGCCGGTCTGGGTCACGTCGCCGAGGGCGTGCGCAGCGCCGCGGCGATCGCGCGGCTCGCGCGCGCGCGCGGCGTGGAGATGCCGATCACCGAGGCGGTGCACGAGGTGCTCGAAGGACGCCTTGCGCCGGCCGACGCCGTCGAGCGGCTGCTCGCGCGCGATCCGCGCGAGGAGGCGTAGCGCGCGGCGCTTACGCGGGCGGCGGCGTGCGCGCGAGCACCCAGTTGACGACGCGCGCGGCGCCGGCCGCTTTCAGCGCGCGGGCGACCGCCTCGAGCGTCGCGCCGCTCGTCATCACATCGTCGACGACCGCGATCGCCAGGCCGCCGACGAGCGCGGGACAGACGAACGCGTCGCGGACGTTCGCCGCGCGTTTCTCGAGCGGCAGCTCGCTCTGAACGGCGGTTTCGCGCGCCCGCTCGCAAAGCGCCGGGCGCATCGGGACGGCGAGCGCGCGCGCGGCCGCGCGCGCGATCAGCGTCGCCTGATTGAAGCCGCGCGCGGCAAGGCGCGCGCGGCCGAGCGGTACCGGCACCACGCAGTCGGGCCGCGGCTCGCCGGCGGCGACGACCGCGCGCGCAAGGAGCTCGCCCGCGAGCGCGCCGAGCGCGAGCCGGCCGGCGAACTTCAGCTCGCGCACGAGCACGTCGGCCGGGAAACGGTATTCGAGCGCGGCGATCGTCGCGTCGTAGGCGGGCGACTGCGCGAGGCAGCGCCCGCAGAGCGAAGCGCCCGGAGCAGGCAGCGCGCAGCGCGGGCAGCGCTCGGCGGCGGCGCGCGGCAGGTCCGCCTCGCACGCGGCGCAGAGCGGCCCGCGCGCCGCGCCGCGGCACAGCGCGCAGGCGCCGCCGAAGAGCGCGCCCGCGAGACCGCGCAACGACAGCATCGCCCCTATTGTGCGCTAGACTGGCCCGCACCATGGCCGGAATCGACGCGCGCCTTGCGCGCAGGCGCTTCGAGCGCGCGGCGCCGACCTACGCGCGCGCCTCGCGCCTTGAGGCCGAGATCGGCGCGCGGATGCTCGCGCGCCTCGACTACGTCAAGCTCGCTCCGCGGCTCGTACTCGACGCCGGCAGCGGGCCGGGACAGTGGGCGCGCGCGCTCGCGCGACGCTATCGCGGGGCGACGGTGATCGCGCTCGATTTTGCGCTCGCGATGCTCGCGCGCCGCGGCTTGCGACGCTGGCTCGGGGGGACGCCGCTCGCGGTGTGCGCCGATTTTGCGCGCCTGCCGCTACGCGCCGCGAGCCTCGATCTGGTGTGGTCGAACATGGCGCTTCACTGGGCCGCCGCGCCGCAGGCGGCGCTCGCCGAATTCGCGCGCGTGCTCGCGCCCGGCGGGCTGCTGACGCTTTCCACGCTCGGTCCCGACACGCTGAAGGAGCTGCGCGCCGCAGCGGGCGAAGCGCGCGTACACCGCTTCGCCGACATGCACGACGTGGGCGACGCGCTCCTTGCCTGCGGCCTCGCCGATCCGGTGATCGACATGGAGTACGTGACGGTCGCCTACGCGGACGCGGCGACGTTCCTCGCCGATCTGCGCGCGAGCGGGCAGACGTGCGCGGCGCCCGAGCGGCCGCGCGGTCTCGCCGGGCGCGGGTTTCGCGCGCGGCTTGAGCGCGCGCTCGAGGCGCTGCGCCGCGACGGGCGGATCGAGATCACCTACGAGGTGATCTACGGCCACGCGTGGAAGAGCGCACCGCGGCGCAGCGCCGCCGGCCGCGACATCGTGCGCATCGTGCGCGCGCGCTGAGCGGCGCGCGCGTTTTCATCGGGTTTTTCTTGAGGGACGGCGCTCGCCTGTGGTAGATTTCGCCCCGCTTTCCCTCCCGGTCGCGACGCGCTTGCGCCACTGCTCGATTTCGCCGCGGGGACTTGCCTGCGTCTTCGGCCTGCTCGCGGCGGCGGCGGTCGGAATCGGCGCGGCGTTTGCCGCCGTCGGCGCCTGGCTGGTGTTGCCGTTCGCGGGACTGGAGGCGGCTGCGCTCGCGGCGGCGTTCGTCGCGGTGGCGCGGCGCGCCCCCGGCGGCGATCTCTGCGCGCCGACCGGCGAAGGCGACTGAGCGCGGCGCCGGCGGGCGGGCGGAATCGGGGCGGATCGGACGATGGCGACCAGAACAGTGCGCATTCTCGCAGTGATCGCGGCGGCGCTCGGCGCCGCCGCCTCGGGCGCGGCGCTCGCGCTGCCGTGGAACCTGCAGCCGCCGGCGAGCGCGATCGCGGCCGACATCCACGCGCTCCACGAGTACATCATGCTGCTCGTCGCGGTGATCTTCGTCGGCGTGTTCGGCACGATGTTCTACGCCTGCTGGGCGCACCGCAAGTCGCGCGGCCATCGGGCGGCGCAGTTTCACGAAAACACCGCGGTCGAGGTCGTCTGGACGGTGATCCCGGCGCTCATCCTCGTCGTGATCGCCTGGCCGACGACGAAGGTGGTGCTCGCGCAAAAGGACACTTCTAACCCGGACCTCACGATCAAGGTCACCGGCTACCAGTGGAAATGGGGCTACGACTACTTGAAGGGCGAGGGCGAGGGTATCAGCTTCATGTCGCGGCTCGCCACGCCGCGCGAGCAGATCGAGGGGCGGCAGGCGAAGGGCGAGCATTACCTCCTCGAAGTGGACAACGAGCTCGTGGTGCCGGTCGGAAAAAAGGTGCGCGTGCTCACGACCGCCGCCGACGTGGTGCACTCGTGGTGGATCCCGGCGTTCGGCGCGAAGCAGGACGCGATCCCGGGCTTCATCCGCGACACCTGGTTCCGCGCCGACAAGACCGGGGTGTACCGCGGCCAGTGCGTCGAACTCTGCGGCAAGGAGCACGGCTTCATGCCGATCGTCGTGCGCGTGGTCTCGCAGGAGGATTACACGAAGTGGGTCGGCGAGAAGAAGAAGCAGCTCGCGGCGCTCGCCGACGATCCGAACCGCCCGTGGACGCTCGCCGAACTGAAGGCGCGCGGCGAAAAGGTCTATGCCGCGAACTGCGTCGCCTGCCATCAGGCGAACGGCAAGGGGGCGCCGCCGGCGTTCCCCGCCCTCGACGGCTCGCCGCTCGTCCTCGGGCCGAAGGAAAAGCAGATCGAGATCGTGCTGAACGGCGTCGTCAAGGACGGCAAGCCCACCGCGATGGCCGCGTTCGGCAAGCAGCTGAACGACGTCGAGATCGCGGCGGTGATCACGTTCACGCGCAACAACTGGGGCAATCGGACGGGCGACGCGGTGCAGCCCGCCGAAGTGAAGGCGCTGCGCAAGTAGGCGCGCGCGGCAGATTCGGGAGACCTCGATGAGCGCAGTCGCAGAACACGTCCACGGGCACGGCCACGCGCACGAGCACCACGGCGGCTACCGCGGGGTGATGCGCTGGATCACCACCACCAACCACAAGGACATCGGCACGCTGTACCTGTGGTTCAGCTTCGTCATGTTCATGGTGGGCGGCGTGATGGCGCTCGTCATCCGCGCCGAGCTTTTCTCGCCCGGTCTGCAGGTCGTCGATCCGGATTTCTTCAACCAGATGACGACGATGCACGGCCTGATCATGGTGTTCGGCGCCATCATGCCGGCCTTCGTCGGTTTTGCGAACTGGCAGATCCCGATGATGATCGGCGCCCCGAGACATGGCGTTTGCGCGCCTGAACAACTGGTCGTTCTGGCTGCTGCCGTTCGCCGCGCTGCTGCTCATCCTGTCGTTCTTCGTGCCGGGGGGGGCGCCCGGCGTCGGCTGGACGCTCTATGCGCCGCTCACCGTGCAGATGGGGATCGGCATGGATCTCACCATCTTCGCGGTCCACCTCCTCGGCATGAGCTCGATCCTCGGCTCGATCAACATCATCACGACGATCCTCAACATGCGCGCGCCGGGGATGACGCTCATGAAGATGCCGCTCTTTTGCTGGACGTGGCTGATCACCGCGTACCTGCTGGTCGCGGCGATGCCGGTGCTCGCCGGCGCGGTGACGATGACGCTCACCGACCGGCACTTCGGCACCACGTTCTTCAACGCCGCGGGCGGCGGCGACCCGGTGCTCTATCAGCACATCTTCTGGTTCTTCGGCCACCCGGAGGTCTACATCATCGCGCTTCCGGCCTTCGGCGTGATCTCGCAGGTGATTCCTGCGTTCTCGCGCAAGCCTCTCTTCGGTTACACCTCGATGGTGTACGCGACCGCCGCGATCGCAGTCCTGTCCTTCATCGTCTGGGCGCACCACATGTACACCGTGGGCATGCCGGTCACCGGCCAGCTCTTCTTCATGTACGCGACGACGCTGATCGCGGTGCCGACAGGCGTGAAGGTGTTCAACTGGGTGGCGACGATGTGGCGCGGCTCGCTCACCTTCGAGACGCCGATGCTCTTTGCGATCGGGTTCCTTTTCCTGTTCACGATGGGCGGCTTCACCGGGCTCGTGCTCTCGCTCGTGCCGATCGACATCCAGCTGCACGACACCTACTACGTCGTGGCGCACTTCCACTACGTGATGGTCGCCGGGGCGCTGTTCGCGGCGTTCGCCGGCGTCTATTTCTGGCTGCCGAAGTGGACCGGGCGCATGTACGACGAAACGCTCGGCAAGTGGCACTTCTGGCTGTCGATGATCTTCTTCAACATCACGTTCTTCGTGCAGCACTTCCTCGGGCTCGCCGGCATGCCGCGGCGCATTCCGGACTACCCGCTGATGTTCGAGACCTGGAACAAGATCAGCTCGATCGGCGCCTTCGGCTTCGGCCTGAGCCAGCTGCTGTTCCTCTACATCGTGCTCAAGGCGATCCGCAGCGGCGAAAAAGCCCCCGAGCGCCCCTGGGAGGGTGCCGATTCCCTAGAGTGGACGCATCTGCCGACGCCGGCGCCGTACCACTCGTTCGAGACCGCCCCGGTGCTGAAGTAGGCCGATGGACGCGGAACTGCGCAGGCGCAACCTGAAAACGGCGCTCGTGCTCGCCTCGATCGCGCTCACCACTTGCGCGGGCATCGTCGCCAAGTACTGGCTGCTCGGCGGATGACGGCGGCGAACGAGGCGCTCGCGCGCGACAACCGCCGGCTGCTCGTGCGCCTTGCGGTCGTCGCGGTGGCGATGTTCGGCTTCGGGTTCGCGCTCGTGCCGTTCTACCGTGCGATCTGCGAAGCGCTCGGCATCGACTATTTCGTTAAGCCGGATGCGGCGGGGCCGGTCAACACCCAGGTCGACGTCTCGCGCACGGTGACGATCGAACTCGACGCGAACGCGCACAACCTGCCGTGGCGCTTCCGGCCGCTCGTGAACCACGTGAGCGTGCATCCGGGGGCGCTCGTCACCGTCGAGTACGAGATCGCGAACGTGCGCGACCGGCCGGTGACCGGCCAGGCGGTGCCGAGCTTCGCGCCGCGCATCGCCGGCCAGCATTTCAAGAAGCTCGACTGCTTCTGTTTCACGCAGCAGACGCTCGCGGCGGGCGAGACGCGACGCATGCCGGTCACCTTCGTCGTCGACCCGCAGCTTCCTGCCGATATCCGCTCGATCGCGCTCTCGTACACGTTCTTCGAGGTGGCCGGAAAAGGGGGCGGCGGCTGATGGCGGGCGCGATGCGCGAGAGCTCTTTCGCCGACACGGTGAAGACGGTGCTCGCCGGCGCGGTCGGCATCCGGCGGCGCGCCGAGCACGAGCGCGCGCGCCTCGATCCGGTTCACCTCGTCGTCGCGGCGGTGCTGTTCGTGCTGCTCTTCGTCGGAACGCTCGTCGCGATCGCGCGCATCGTCGCCGGCTAGCCTTGCACAGGAGGAACGCGGAAAATGGCTCAGGGCGCAACCATCCCCCACGAACGTCAGGCGCACTACTGGGTGCCTGCGCCGATGCCGTGGCCGATCATGGGCTCGATCGCGCTTTTCCTGATGGCGCTCGGCGCGGTGTTCGTATTCAACGGCGTGCGGGCGGGCTGGGTCAGCCTGGCCGCCGGCTTGATGCTCCTCGTCTACATGATGTTCCGCTGGTTCGGCGACGTCATCCGCGAGTCCGAGGGCGGGCGCTACGGGCGCTGGGAGGACGTCTCGTTCCGCTGGGGCATGAGCTGGTTCATCTTTTCGGAGGTGATGTTCTTCGCCGCCTTCTTCGGCGCGCTGTTCTACGTGCGCGCGCTGTCGGTGCCGGACCTCGCGAGCATCACGCACCGCGAGATGCTCTGGCCGGGGTTCGAGGGCCACTGGCCGTCGGCCGGACCCGGGTTCGAGGAAAAGTTCACGCCGATGAAGGCGTGGGGCATTCCGGCGATCAACACGTTGCTGCTGCTGTCCTCCGGCGTCACCGTCACGATCGCGCACTGGGCGCTCAAGGAAAACCGGCGCGAGATGCTGAACCTGTTCCTTTTGCTCACCATCCTGCTCGGCGTCGTCTTCCTCGGGTGTCAGGTCTACGAGTACGGGCACGCCTACGCGGAGCTCAACCTCAAGCTCTCGACCGGCGCCTACGGCTCGACGTTCTTCATGCTGACGGGCTTTCACGGCTTCCACGTCACCGTGGGGGTGATCATGCTCACGGTGATCCTTCTGCGCTGCCTCGCCGGGCACTTCAAACCCGACCGTCACTTCGCGTTCGAGGGCGTGGCCTGGTACTGGCACTTCGTCGACGTGGTGTGGCTCGGTCTCTTCGTCTTCGTCTACTGGCTGTAGCCGGCGCGCGCTAGAGCCGGCCGGTGATCCAGCCGAAGTAATAGCCCGCCATCAGGAACAGAAACAGCGCGACCGACAGCCCGACGCGCACCGCGAGCGCCTTGACCATGCGTTTCGAGCCGCTGCGGTCGGTGAAGAGGTAGTAGAGCGCCGAGCCGAGGCTTGCGACGATCGCGGCGAGGACAGCGATGACGAGAATCCGCACCGGGCGAGTGTAGCGCCGACGCATGGCTTGCGCCGCCGGGCCCGCGCGCTTCCGGCCTCCCCTGTGGGCCGCGCTCGCTGCGGTCGCGGCCTGCGTCGCGGGAATCGCGCTCGGCAACTGGCAATGGCAGCGCGCCGAGGCGAAGCGCGCGGCCGCCGCCGCGCAGAAGCGCGTCGCGCTCGCAGGAACCTTTCTCCCCGAGCACACCGTGTTTCTCGCCAACCGGCTCCACCGCGGGCGCCCGGGGTTTCACGTGGTGCAGCCGCTGCGCACGGCCGCCGGCGAGCACGTGCTCGTCAACCGCGGCTGGGTGGCGGCCGGCACGCCTGCGGGCGCGCCGCCGCCGGTCGTCACGCCCGCGGGCGCGGTGCGGATCGAGGGCGTCGCGCTCGAACGCTTCCCGCGCGCGCTGCAAGCGGCCGGGGGGCGCGAGGGTCGCGTCTGGCAGAACGTCGAGCGGGACGAGTTCGCCGCATGGTCGGGACTGGCGCTTGCGCCCTACGTGGTGCTTCAGGACTCGCCGCTCGACGACGGGCTGGTGCGCGCCTGGCCGGCGCCCGACGAAGGGGCAGATAAAAACCGCGCGTATGCGCTTCAGTGGTACGCCCTCGCCGCGCTCGCGGTCGTTCTCTTTTTCGCGCTCGGGTTTCGTCGCGATGCGCCTCCTTCCGGCTGATCCGGTTTTGCGCGGGCGGGCAAAGCTCGCGCTGCTCGCTGCGTTTTTCGCGTTGCCGGTGGCCGGCGCCTGGCTCGCCTGGTGGCTCGACCTCGCGCCGGGGGCGACCGGAAACTACGGCACGCTGATTGCGCCGCAGCCGCTCGAGGCGCCGGCGCTCGCGCCGCTCAAAGGCCGCTGGGTGCTCGTGCAGATCGACGGCGGCGCTTGCGACGCCTACTGTGAACGCAAGCTCTATTTCATGCGGCAGCTGCGCCGCGCCACCGGCCGCGACATGAGGCGCGTCGAACGGCTCTGGCTGGTCAGCGACGACGTCGCGCCGGCGCCCGCGCTTCTTGCCGCGATCGAGGGCACGGTGATCGCGCGCGCCGACGCCGGCCTCCTCGCGCGTTTTCCCGCCGAGGAGTCGCCAGCGGCGCACATCTATCTCGTCGATCCGCTCGGCAACCTGATGCTGCGGTTCCCGCGCGATCCGGACCCGTCGCGGATGCTGAAGGACCTGCAACGGCTGCTCAAGGTCTCGCGCTTCGGCTGATCGGCACGGAGGTGCGATGATAGAATTCGACCGCTTGTCCGCGCACTCCGTTTCCCCTTCGCGCAGCGCGCAGCTCCTTGCGCGCGCGCGCGCGTTTGTCGCGCTCACCAAGCCGCGCGTGGTGGCGCTCATCGTCTTTACCGCGGTGATCGGGATGCTCGTCGCCGCGCCCGCATCGGTCGCGCCGGGGCTGCTCCTTGCCGCGACCGTCGGGATCGCCCTCGTCGCCGGCGCGGCGGCGGCGGTCAACTGCCTGGTCGAGCGCGGTATCGACGCGCGCATGCGGCGCACCGCGTGGCGCCCGTTGCCGCGCGGGGAACTCTCGGCGCTGGAAGCGCTCGTTTTCGCCGGGGTGGCGGGCGGCGTCGGCCTGTGGCTCCTCGGCCAGTACGTGAACGCGCTCACGATGTGGCTGACGCTGGCGACCTTCGTCGGCTACGCGATCGTCTACACCGTGATCCTGAAGCCCCTCACCCCGCAGAACATCGTGATCGGCGGCGCCTCCGGTGCGATGCCGCCGGTGCTCGGCTGGACGGCGGTGACCGGCGAGGTGACCACCGAGGCGATGCTGCTCTTTCTGATCATCTTCGCGTGGACGCCGCCGCACTTCTGGTCGCTCGCGCTCTACCGCACCGAGGACTACGCGCGCGCCGGGGTGCCGATGCTGCCGGTCACGCACGGCAAGCGCTACACGCGCCTTCAGGTGCTGCTCTACACGCTGATTCTTTTCGCGGTGTCGCTGCTGCCGTTCGCGATCCGCATGAGCGGGGCGCTCTACCTCGCCGCGGCGGTGCTTCTCGGCGCGGTCTACATCGGCTACGCGGTGCGGTTGCTCCGCTCCGAGGACGAACGGCTCGCGCAATCCGCGTTCCGCTACTCGATCGCTTACCTCGCGCTCCTCTTCGCGGCGCTGCTCGCGGACCGTTATCTCGCGCGCTGAGCGCGGACGCGGGTGGAGCACTAAGCTCGGCGTGGGCGGCCGCCCGAGAGCGGCCCTCGGGCGCGCCGCTCTGGCCTCAGGCGAGCGCGGGGGCGGGCAGCGCCGCAGGCGCAGGCTTCGCGGCGAGTATCGTCTTTTTCATTCTCTCCAGCGCCTTGGCTTCCAGCTGCCGGATGCGTTCGGCCGAGACCTTGAACTCGCGCGCGAGTTCGTGAAGCGTCGCAGGCTTCTTCTCCCTCAGCCAGCGAGCCTCGATGATGCGCCGGCTACGCGGGTCGAGGGATTCGAGCGCGCGCTGCAGGCCCTCGGCGCGCAGCCGTTCGGTCTCGGCGGCTTCGAGCATCCGCGAGGGTTCAGCCTCCGGGTCGGCGGCGAGGTAGTGCACCGGCGCGTAGGCGTCCTCCTCGCTCGCCTCCGGTTCGAAGGCGAGGTCTTGGCCCGAGAGCCGCGTCTCCATCTCGACGACGTCCTGCGGGCGCACGTTCAGCTCGCGCGCGACGCGACCGATCTCCTCCTTCGACATCGGCGCGAAATCGTGCTTCATCGAGCGCAGGTTGAAGAAGAGCTTGCGCTGCGCCTTGGTGGTGGCGAGCTTCACCAGGCGCCAGTTGCGCAGGATGAATTCGTGGATCTCGGCGCGGATCCAATGAATCGCGAACGACACGAGCCGCACGCCCCGCGCCGGATCGAACCGCTTGACGGCCTTCATCAACCCGACGTTTCCTTCCTGGATCAGGTCGGCGTACGGCAGGCCGTAGCCGAGGTAGCCCCGCGCGACCGAGACCACGAGCCGCAGGTGCGAGAGCACCAGCCGGCGAGCGGCTTCGAGGTCGTTGTGCTTGCGAAAGCGCTCGGCGAGCTCGCGCTCCTCCTCGGCCGACAGAATCGGAAAGCGGTTGACCGCCTGGATATAGGCTTCCAGGCTCCCCGCAGCCGGCGTCGGCAATCCCCCTGCGCACACCGGCACGGCTGCCATCGTCGCTTGCATCCTCTATTCCTCCCTTGGGCGCCAGTTTAGCACTCTCGGCCTTAGAGTGCTAAGCGCCTCCGGAGTTCCTCGCATTACAAGCACTGCTAGCTCGGCTCCATTTCTCGTAAGTGTCTGCTCACAGACATAAACGCTCCCAGCCAACCGAGGAAGCACGAAAAGGCGACGACCGCGGCGGCGTCGGCCGGTTCGAGGAACCGGAGCCGAAAGCCGGAGCCATAGGTCGCCGCAAGCTCGGAGACCGCGGTATCGAGCGCGGCAAGGGCACCCCACACGAGGGCGAGCGAGAGCGCGCCTCCGCCGAGTCCCTGCAGCACGCCGAGATAAAGGAACGGGCGCCGAATGAACGCATCGGTCGCCCCGATCAGCTTCGCGACCTCGATCTCGGCCCGCTGCGTGAGGATCTGCAGGCGGATGGTATTGAACGTGATCGCGATCAGGCCGAAGGCGAGCAGCGCCGCAAGAAGCGCGATCGCGAGCCTGCCGATCGCGACGAGCGCCGCGAGCCGTCGCGCCCAGAGCGGGTCCGCCTGAACGTGCGCCACCGCAGGAAGCGCGCGCAACTGCGCGGCGAGCGCCTCGACGGCCGCCGCCCGCGCCGCGCCCGAGCCCGACACCGGCCGCAGCCGCAGGACAAAGGCGTCCGGCAGCGGATTGGTCTCGAGCGCTGCGGCGAGCTCGGCGAGACCCTCGACCGCCTGCAGCTCCCGCAGTGCCTGCTCGCGCGGCACGAACCGCACCTCGCGCACGCTCGGCGCCTTCGCGAGCTGTGCGCCGAGCGCTTCGGCTTCGGCGCGCGAGGCCTCGGGGTTCAGGTAGACCGCGATCTGCGGCTCGAGCGAGACGCCGGCGGCCGCCGCGCGCAGGCTCTCGAGCAGCGCGTAGGCGCCCGCCGGCAGCGCGAGCGCGATTCCGATCGCCGCGAGGTTGAGCGCCGTGGCGGCCTTGTGCGCGGCCATGCGCGCGAGCGCCGCCGCCGCGGCGCGCCGATGCTGCCGCAGCCACGCCTTCACGCGGCGAGGCGACCGGCCGCGAGGCGAATCACCCGGTGCCCGGCGCGCGCGATCAGATCCTCGTCGTGCGTCGCGATAAGCACGGTGACCCCGACCCGGTTGAACGCGGAGAAAAGCTCGAGCACGGCGCCGGCGGCGGCGGCGTCGAGATTCGCGGTCGGCTCGTCGGCGAGCAGCACCGCCGGGCGGTTGACCACCGCGCGCGCGATCGCCAGGCGCTGCTGCTCGCCGCCCGAGAGCTCGATCGGATTGGCGCGCTCGCGCCCGGCGAGCCCCACTTTCTCGAGCGCCGCGCGCGCGCGGCGCGCGGCTTCGCGTTCGGGCAGGTCACCGAAGGCGAGCGGCAGCATGACGTTGTCGAAAACGCTACGGTCGTAGAGCAGCTTCTGATTCTGGAACACGAGTCCCAGGTTGCGGCGCAGGTACGGGACCGCCGCGGGTCGCAGCGCGCCGACGTTCTGGCCGGCGACGATCACCGCGCCGGCGCTCGGCCGCTCGAGCGCGGCGACGAGCTTGAGCAGCGTCGTCTTGCCGGCGCCGGTGTGCCCGGCGACGAACACGAATTCGCCGCGCTCGATCGAGAACGTGACGTCGCGCAGCGCCTCCTGACCGCCCGGATAGCGCTTGCAGACGCCCGAAAAGCTAATCAACGAGCGCCTCGGCGAACTCGCGGGCGCGAAACGGGCGCAGGTCGGCGACGTCCTCGCCGACCCCGATGAACCGCAGCGGGATCGGCCGCGCCGCGCCGCGCGCGTGCGCGATCGCGCACACGACGCCGCCCTTCGCGGTGCCGTCCAGCTTGGTGAGGACGAGCCCGGTCAGACCGAGCGCGTCGTCGAACGCCTTCACCTGCGCGAGCGCGTTCTGCCCGGTGCCCGCGTCGAGCACGAGCAGGATTTCGTGCGGCGCGCCTTCGAGCGCCTTCGCCGCGACCCGCTTCACCTTGCGGATCTCCTCCATCAGATGGAGCTGCGTCGGCAGCCGTCCGGCGGTGTCGGCGATCACGACGTCCGTGCCGCGCGCGCGCGCCGCGCCGATCGCGTCGAACACGACCGCGCCCGGATCGCCGCCGCTCTGGCCGATCACCGGCACGCCGTTCTTCGCGCCCCAGGCGGCGAGCTGCTCGCGCGCCGCCGCGCGGAACGTGTCGCCCGCGGCGAGCAGCACCGCGAGCCCCTGGTCCTGGAACCATTTCGCGAGCTTGCCGATCGACGTCGTCTTGCCCGAGCCGTTGACGCCGGCCACCATGATGACGCACGGACGCGTCGGCGGAAGCGCGAACGGCCGCTCGAGCGGCGCGAGCAGCTCCGCGAGACAGTCCTTCAGCGCGGCGCGCAGCGCCGCCGCCTCCTGAAGACGATCGCGTCGCGCGCGCGCGCGAAGCTGCGCGATCAGTTCAGCGGCGGCCGGCACGCCGCAATCGGCGACGAGCAGCGCCGCCTCCAGCTCCTCGAAGAGCGACTCGTCGATCGGGCGGCGACCGGCGAGCGCCGCAAGTCCCGCCCCGAGCGCCTCGCGCGTGCGCGCAAGGCCCGCCTTCAGGCGCTGCGCCCAGGACGCCGCTGCTACCATGGATGCGTGCATTCTACCCGCAAGGCGACCGCGTCCCGGCGCGCGCCCGCCGCGCGCGGGCGCGTGCGCATCATCGCCGGGCAATGGCGCGGCCGCCGCATCGAGGTGATCGCGCGCCCCGGGCTGCGCCCGACGCCCGATCGCGTGCGCGAGACGCTGTTCAACTGGCTCGGGCAGCGTCTGGAGGGGCTCGCCTGCCTCGACCTTTTCGCCGGCAGCGGCGCGCTCGGCTTCGAGGCCGCCTCGCGCGGGGCGGCGCGCGTGGTGCTCGTCGAGCGCGACCGCGCCGCCGTCGCGGCGCTCGCGCGCACGCGCGCGGCGCTCGGTGCGGCGCAGGTCGAGATCGTGCGCGCCGACGCGCGCGCGTGGCTCGCGCGCGCGCGCGAGCGCTTCGACGTGGTTTTCCTCGACCCGCCGTTCGGGCACAATGCCGTTCCGCCGCTGCTCGCCCGGCTCGGCGCGGTGCTTGCGCCGCGCGCGCGCGTCTACGTTGAGGCGCCGGCGCCGATCGTGGCGCCGGCGCCGTGGCGCGAGCTACGCCGCGGCGCGGCGGGACAGGTCCATTATCAGCTTCTCGAATGGGCGCAAGACGGAGGCGGCGATGATCCGAGCGGTGTATCCGGGCACGTTTGATCCGCTGACGCGCGGGCACGAGGATCTCGTGCGCCGCGCGAGCCGCCTGTTCGACCACGTCGTGCTCGGTGTCGCCGACAGCCGCGCGAAGCGCCCGTTCTTTTCGCTCGAGGAACGCGTCGAGATCGCGCGCGCGGTGCTCGCCGACCTCGCCAACGTCACCGTGGTCGGCTTCTCCGGGCTGCTCGCGGCGTTCGTGCGCGCCCAGGGCGCGCGCGTCGTGCTGCGCGGACTGCGCGCGGTGTCGGACTTCGAATACGAGTTCCAGCTCGCCGGCATGAACCGCGCCCTGTACCCGGACCTCGAGACCGTGTTCCTCACGCCCGGCGAGCAGCACATGTTCATCTCGGCGACGCTCGTGCGCGAGATCGCGCAGCTCGGGGGCGACGTCTCGAAGTTCGTCCACCCGACGGTGCGCGAGCGGCTGCTCGCGAAGGTGCAGGCGCAGCGCGGCTAGCGCTGGCAGCGCGGGCAGTAGAAGCTCGCGCGCGCACCCTGCACGCGCCGCCGGATCGGGATGCCGCAGCGCCGGCAGGGCAGACCGGCGCGGCCGTACACCCAGGCGCGACGCTGGAACTCGCCCGGCGCGCCGTCGCCTGCGACGAAATCGCGCAGCGTCGCGCCGCCGGCCCGGATCGCGGCGCGCAGCGTGCGCTTGAGCGCCCGCGCGAGCGCCTCGCAGCGCGCCAGCGACAGCGTCCCCGCGCGCCGCATCGGGCGGATGCCGGCGACAAACAGCGCCTCGCAGGCGTAGATGTTGCCGACGCCGGCGATGCGCCGCCCGTCCATCAGCAGCTGCTTGATCGAGGTGCGGCGCCCGCGCACGAGCGCGTACAGGCGCCGGCCGCTGAAGGCGCGCGACAGCGGCTCGAGGCCGAGCTGCGCAAGGCGCGGATGCGCCTGCGGCGGCCCTTCGGTCCAGAGCACCGCGCCGAACCGGCGCGGATCGCGCAGCCGCAACAGCCGGTCGCCGAACGCGATGTCGACGTGCTCGTGCGCGCCCGGGACCGTGCCGGGCGCGACGAGCCGCAGGCTTCCGGACATGCCGAGGTGCACGATGATGTGGCCGCGGCCGCAGTCGAGCAGCAGATATTTGCCGCGACGGTGTACCGCGCGCAGCGTGCGCCCGCGCGCGCGCGCAAGGGCCGCCGGCACCGGCCAGCGCAACCGCCGCTCGCGCACCGTCACGCCGGTGATCCTGCGGCCGACGACGTGCGGCGCGATCGAGCGGCGCGTCACCTCGACTTCGGGCAATTCGGGCATCGGCGCACCGTCGCCTTGTGCGCGGCAGGGAATATACCTAGACTGAGACCCCCATGCCGAAGTCCTCGCCGCTCGCCGCCGTCCTCGCCGCGCTCGCCGCCACGCTCGTCGGTGCCGTCGTCGCACAGGCGAGGCCGGGCGGCGCCGGCGCGCCGGCGCAGGAGCTGACGCCGCAGATGCTTTACGAATTCCTCCTCGGCGAGATCGCGGCACAGCGCGGCGAGCCGCAGCTGGCGGCGCAGACGTACGTGGCGCTCGCGCGGCGCACGCGCGACGCCCGCATCGCGCGGCGCGCGCTGGAACTGGCGAGCGCCGCGCGCATGCCGGCGCTCGCGCTCGAGGCGGCGCGCCTGTGGCACGAGGCCGACCCGGACTCGCCGCAGGCGATGCAGTCCCTCGCGCAGCTGCTCGTGCAGCAAAAGCGCGTGGCGGAGGCTGAGCCGGTGCTCGCGAAGCTGCTCGCGGCGCAGCCGGCGGCGGCGGCGAACGTGTTCATGCAGCTGCCCCGCGTGCTCGCCGCAAGCCACGATCCGGCGGCGAACCTGCGCCTCGTCGAGCGCCTGGCGGCGCGGTATCCGACGCTCGCCCAGGCGCAGTTCGCCGTGGCGCAGATCGCCGCGGCCGCCGGCGAGGAGCAACGCGCGCTCGAGGCGCTGCGCGCCGCGCAGGCGCTGCGGCCCGACTGGGAGCTCGCCGCGCTCGCCGAGGCACAGCTCCTCGAGCGGCGTTCGGCGGCGGCGGCCGCGGCGCGACTGGAGGAGTTCCTCGCGCGCAACCCCGGCTCGCGCGAGGTGCGGCTGCAGTACGCGCGGCTGCTCGCGGCCGACAAGCGCGTCGCGCAGGCGCGCGCCGAGTTCGAGCGCATCCTCGCCGCGCAGCCGCAGGACGCCGACGCGATCTACGCCGTCGGAGTGCTCGCCATGCAGGCAAAAGACTACGAGACCGCGGAAGCGAAGCTCACGCGGCTGCTCGAGCTCGGCGCGCGCGATGCCGACCGCGTGCACTACACGCTCGGGCAGATCGCCGAGGAAAGGAAGGACTGGGAGCGTGCGGTGCAGTGGTACGACAAGATCGAGCGCGGGGAGCTCGCGCTCGCGGCGCGCATGCGCACCGCGCAGGCGATCGCGCGCCAGGGGCGGCTCGAGGCCGCGCGCGCCTACTTGCGCAACGTCGCCGCGAGCGGCGAGCAGCGGGTGCAGCTGCTTCTTGCCGAGTCGCAGCTGCTGCGCGAGGCACGCAGGCACCAGGAGGCGTTCGACCTGCTCGCCGAGGCGCTCGCGCGCGAGCCCGACCAGCCGGATCTGCTCTACGACCAGGCGCTCACCGCCGAGAAGCTCGACCGCCTGGACGTGCTCGAATCGAACCTCAAGCGCCTCATCCAGCTCAGACCCGACCACGCCCACGCGTACAACGCGCTCGGCTACACGCTCGCCGACCGAAACCTGCGTCTCGCGGAGGCGAAGAAGCTGATCGAGAAGGCGCTCGAGCTTGCGCCCGAGGACGCCTACATCCTTGATTCCATGGGCTGGGTGCTCTACCGACTCGGCGATCTCAAGGGCGCGGTACGCTACCTTCGCCAGGCGTGGGAAGGCCGTCCCGACGGCGAGATCGGCGCCCACTTGGGCGAGGTGCTCTGGGTGCTCGGCGAGCGCGAGGAGGCGCGCCGCATCTGGCGCGAGGCCGAAAAGCTCGGCCCGGACAACGAGACGCTGCAAAAGACGCTCAAGCGCTTCAACCCCTGATGGTCGGAGGCTCGGCGCACGCGGCGCGGCGCGTCGCACTGGCGGCTGTGTGCGTGCTCGCCGGCTGCGCTGCGCCGGGGCTCGCGCCGGATTCCGCCCCGGCCGAGTTCGAGCTCACCGCGCGCTTTGCGGTGTGGTACCGCGGCGAGGCGGCAAGCGGCAGCGTCGCCTGGCGCTGGGCCGAGCGCGCCGAAGAACTGCGGATCGGCTCGACGCTCGGGCAAGGCATCGCGCACATCCGGCGCGAGGGCGCCGAGTTCGTGCTGACGACCGCCGAAAGCCGGCAGTACCGCGCAACCGACGCCGAAGGGCTCACCGAGCAGGCGCTCGGCTTTCGCCTGCCGCTTACCGGGCTTGCCGACTGGGTGCGCGCGCGGCCGGCACCGGGCCCGTCGCGCGCGCGGCTCGACGCCGAAGGGCGCCTCGCGCAGCTGGAGCAGTCGGGCTGGACGATCGACTATCTGGAGTACGCCGGCGCGCGCCCGGTGCGGCTGCGCCTTGCGTATCCGGGGATCGAGCTGCGGCTCGCGATCGGCGAGTGGAAATGACCGACGCCGCGATGCGCTGGTTTCCGGCGCCGGCCAAGCTCAACCTGTTCCTGCACGTGCTCGGTCGCCGCGCCGACGGCTACCACGAGCTGCAAACCGTCTTTCGCCTGATCGACCGCTGCGACCGCGTCGGCGTCGCGCTGCGCGCCGACGGCGAGATCCGCTTCGCCGGCGACTACGGGGAGGAGAACCTGTGCGTGCGCGCTGCCCGGCTTCTCAAGGCGCGCACCGGCGCCGTGCTCGGCGCCGATCTCGCCCTCGAAAAGCGGCTCCCGGTCGGCGGCGGGCTGGGCGGCGGCTCGTCGGACGCAGCGACCGTGCTCCTTGCGCTCAACCGCCTCTGGGGCTGCGGCCTGTCGCGCGCGGCCCTTGCCGCGCTCGCGGCCGAGCTCGGCGCCGATGTCCCGGTGTTCGTCTTCGGCCGCAACGCGCTCGGCGAAGGTCGCGGCGAGCGGCTCACCGCGCTCGAGCTGCCTCCCGCCTGGTACCTCGTGCTCGTTCCGCAAGTCTCGGTTTCGACGGCGGAAATCTTCGCCGACCCAGCGTTGACACGAGATACGAAACGACTCACAATACCGCCCTTTTCCCCGGGTCAGGGACGTAACGACCTGGAGGCGGTGGTTGCGCGTCGCCACCCGGAGGTCGCCGCCGCGCTTTCGTGGCTGCGCGACCGCGCGGCGGGGGCGCGCATGACCGGCTCGGGCGGCTGCGTGTTCGCCGAGTTCGCGAGCGGCGCGCAGGCCCGGGCGCTCGCCGCGCAGCTTCCGGCGCGCATGCGCGGCTTCGTCGCCCGGGGCTTGGATCGCCACCCGCTGTACGACTGGGCCGAATGACTGCGAGGGTTGTCCGGATGGGGCGTCGCCAAGCTGGTTTAAGGCACCGGATTTTGATTCCGGCATTCCCAGGTTCGAATCCTGGCGCCCCAGCCATTTCCGCGCGATGAGGCCGAACATTCCGCACGCGGCGCTCGATCGCCTCATGATCTTCGCGGGCAACGCGAACCCGCGTCTTGCGCAGGACGTCGTGCGCCACCTCAACATGTCGCTCGGGCGCGCGATCGTCGGGCGCTTTTCCGACGGCGAGGTGATGGTCGAGATCCTCGAGAACGTTCGGGGCCGGGACGTGTTCGTGCTGCAGTCGACCTGCGCGCCGACGAACGACAACCTGATGGAGCTGATGGTGATGATGGACGCGCTGCGCCGCTCCTCGGCCGCGCGCATCTCGGCGGTGATCCCGTATTTCGGCTACGCGCGCCAGGACCGCCGTCCGCGCTCGGCGCGCGTCGGCATCAGCGCCAAGGTGGTCGCCAACATGCTCGCCTCGGTCGGCGTCGCGCGCGTGGTGACGATGGATCTGCATGCCGACCAGATCCAGGGCTTCTTCGACGTGCCGGTGGACAACATCTACGCCGCGCCGGTGCTGCTCGGCGACGTTTGGAAGCAGAACTACGACAACCTGATCGTCGTTTCGCCCGACGTCGGCGGGGTGGTGCGCGCGCGCGCGCTCGCCAAGCGCCTCGACTCGGACCTCGCGATCATCGACAAGCGGCGCCCGCGTGCGAACGTCGCCGAAGTGATGAACGTGATCGGCGAAGTGAAGGACCGCACCTGCGTGCTGATGGACGACATGGTCGATACCGCCGGCACGCTGTGCAAGGCGGCCGAAGTGCTGAAAAAGGAAGGCGCGACGCGCGTGGTCGCCTACTGCACGCACCCGGTGCTCTCGGGCGGCGCGGTGGCGCGCATCGCCGAATCGGCGCTCGACGAGCTGGTGGTGACCGACACGATTCCGCTGCGCGAGGAGGCGCGCGCCTGCCCGAAGATCCGGCAACTGTCGGTCGCGGCGCTGCTCGCCGAGACGATCCTGCGCATCTACACCGAGGAGTCGGTGAGCTCGCTGTTCACCGAATAGACGGAGTTGCAACCGCCGGCGCCGGCGCGCGGCGCCGGCGCACCACGTATAAAGGAGTGACGCGATGAAGATCGAGGTGAGCGCCCAGCGGCGCACCGTACAAGGCACGGGCGCGAGCCGCCGGCTGCGCCGCAAGGGGCTGGTGCCCGGGGTCGTCTACGGCGGCAACGGCGCGCCCGTCAGCATTCAGCTCGACCACAAGGACCTGATGCAGAAGCTCGCGACCGAGGCGTTTCACGCCTCGATCCTGACGCTCGACCTGGACGGGGCGAAGGAGCAGGTTCTGCTGCGCGCCTTCAGCATGCATCCGTACAAGCCACAGGTGCTGCACGTCGATTTTCAGCGCGTCGCCCGCGACCGCAAGATCCACATGAAGGTGCCGCTGCACTTCGTCAACGCGGACAAGGCGCCGGGCGTCAAGGAGCAGGGCGGCGTCGTCAACCACGTGCTGAACGAACTGGACGTGCGCTGCTTCCCCGACGATCTGCCCGAGTACATCGAGGTGGATCTTTCCGGTCTCGCGGTCGGGCGTTCGGTGCACGTGAGCGACCTGAAGCTCCCGAAGGGCGTGGAAGCGGTGCTGCGCCGGGGCGAAGACCCGGTGGTCGCGACCGTGATCGTGCCGGCGCTCGCGAGCGAAGAGGCGACCGCCGAAGCGGTGCCGGCGGCCGAGGTGCCGACGACCGAGCAGGCGGCGCCGCAGAAGGCGCCGGAGGCGGGCGCCGAGAAGGCCGAGAAGAAAGAGAAGAAGTAACTGGCCGCGATCCGCCTCATCGTCGGCCTGGGCAATCCGGGCAAGGAGTACGAGCGCACGCGCCACAACGCGGGCTTCTGGCTCGTCGAGCGGCTCGCCGCGCGCGAGCGCGCCACGCTGCGCAAGGACGCGAAGTTTCAGGTGCTCGTCGGGCGGCTCGCCTCGAGCGGCGCGTGGCTGCTGCTGCCGCAGAGCTACATGAACGCGAGCGGCCGGCCGGTGCAGATGTTCGCCTCGTTCTTCAGGATCCCGCCCGGCGAGATCCTCGTCGCGCACGACGAGGTGGACTTCCCGCCGGGCGTTGCGCGCCTGAAGCTGGGCGGCGGCATCGCCGGCCACAACGGGCTGCGGGACATCTCGCAGCGGCTCGCGACGCACGACTACTGGCGGCTGCGCCTCGGTGTCGGCCATCCGGGAGACAAGAACGCGGTGCCGGACTACGTGCTCTCGCGGCCGCCAGCCGAGGAGCGCGCGGCGATCGACGCGGCGATCGAGCGCGCGCTCGCGGTGATGCCGCTTCTGCTTGCGGGCGACATGCAGGCGGCGATGCAGCGCCTGCACACCGATCCGGAGCGGGCGGCGCGCAGGACCGCGCCGGAGCGGGCGCCGTCGCCGGACGCCCCGCAGGCGACGGACGATGCGCCGCGCGCGCGCGGCGCGCGCCCGCCGCTCGATCCCGGGCGAAACGCCTGATGGGCCTTCGCTGCGGGATCGTGGGTCTGCCGAACGTCGGCAAATCCACGCTCTTCAACGCGCTCACGAAGGCCTCGGTCGCTGCCGAGAACTATCCGTTCTGCACCCTCGAGCCGAACGTCGGCGTCGTACCGGTGCCGGATCCGCGCCTTGCGCGGATCGCCGCGATCGCCGGCGCCGAGCGCGTCGTTGCGGCGACGGTCGAGTTCGTCGACATCGCCGGGCTGGTCGCCGGCGCCTCGCGCGGCGAAGGGCTCGGCAACCGGTTCCTCGCGCACATCCGCGAGGTGGACGCGATCGTGCACGTGGTGCGCGCGTTCGACGATCCGGACGTCGCGCACGTCGCCGGCCGCGTGGATCCGGTGTCCGATATCGAGACGGTGCACACCGAACTCGCGCTCGCCGACCTGCAGACGATCGAGCGTCAGCTCGCGAAACACGAAAAGCCGGCGCAGACAGGCCGCGCGAAGGAGGCGCAGCGGCGGGTCGCGGTGCTGAAAAAGGCGCAGGCGGCGCTGGATGTCGGCCGGCCCGCGCGCGCGCTCGACTGGGCGGCCGAGGAGCGCGCGCTGCTCGAGCCGCTCTGTCTGCTGACGATGAAACCGACGCTCTACGTCGCGAACGTCGCCGAGCACGGGTTTTGCGACAACCCGCGGCTCGCCGAAATCGAACGGCGCGCCGCCGCCGAGGGCGCGCAGGCGGTCGCGATCTGCGCGGTGCTCGAGGCGCAGATCGCCGACCTCGCGCCCGACGAGCAGCGCGCATTCCTCGCGCCGCTCGGCTTGAGCGAGCCGGGGCTTGCACGCCTCGTTCACGCCGCCTACGCGCTGCTCGGGTTGCAGACGTTCTTCACCGCGGGACCGAAGGAAGCGCGCGCCTGGCAGCTGCGCGCCGGGCGTACGGCGGTCGAGGCTGCCGGGACGATCCACAGCGATTTCGCGCGCGGCTTTATCCGCGCCGAAGTGATCGCGTACGAGGACTACCTCGCCTGCGGCGGCGAGCAGGGCGCAAAGGAAGCCGGAAAAATGCGCCTCGAAGGGCGCGACTACGTCGTGCGCGACGGGGACGTGATCCGCTTTCGCTTCAACGTCTGAGCGCAGGCGCGCCCTCTAGAACGACCAGACCTGAAGCGCGCGGTGTAGCTCGACGAGCTTCTCGTCCTTCGCGTTCGGATCGTCGCCGCCTGTCTCCTCGAGACGTTCGGAGAGCGCGACCAGCGTCGCGCTCGTCGCCGCGAGGCGCCGCGCGAGCACCTCGGCGAGCGCCGCGACGATCTTCAGCGCGGCCTCCGACCCCGCCGCGAGCAAGGCGGCAAAGCGCGCCGCGGGCAGCCGAAGCGCCACCGTCGGCGCGATCGCGCGCACGGAAGCCGAGCGCGGCTCCGAGGTGAGAAGCGAGATCTCGCCGAGGACGCTGCCCGCGCCGAGCCGCGCGAGCGGGCGCGCGCGCTTGCTCACCTCGATCTCGCCCGAGAGCAGCAGATAGAGGCCGTCGCCCGGGTCTCCTTCGTCGAAGAGCCTGCCGCCGACGGGCAGCTCCAAGCGCTCGGCGATCGCGGCGAGCGCCTCGAGCTCCTGTGGCGCAAGGCGTCGACAAAGCTCGCAGTCGCGCAGCTGGGCGACGAGATCGCGGGCCATGACCGAGTGTAGCGCACGCCCTTTGAGCGCGGTCGGCCGACGGGTATCATCGGCCGGTGCCGGGCGCGCCGGGCGCGCGGTGCCGCGCGCTCGCATCCGTCGAGGAGGTCGCATGGCCATTCAGGTCAATCCGCGAGTCGCGATTTACGCCGGCGTCGGTGCGCTCGTCGTCGCCGGCGCGGCGGCCTGGTTCCTGTTCCTGCAGGACGAGCCTGTCGCGCCGCCACCGGCGGCGAAGAAGGCGCCGGCGGCAAAGCCTGCGGCCGAGACGAAGGCGGCCGAGCCCGCAAAATCGCCTGCGGCGCCGACGGCCGCCGACACGGGCAAGGCGACGCCTGGAAAGCCCGCGGCGAAGCCGATCCCGACCGACCCCGACCGGCTCGTCGCCGAGATCGTCGACGCTGCCGGCCTCCGAAAGTTGATCGCGCTTCTCGGGCCGGAAATCGGCAGCGCCGCGTTCGCCGCGAGCCAGACGGGGCAGGAGCGCACTGAACCGGCTCCCGTGCGGCTGATCGACGATCTCGCGCGCAAGCACTCGACTATCCGGAGCTGATCGAGGACATCGCGACCGGCGTCGAAGAGCGCGTTCGAAGCCGAGCGCATGGGGCGGCTGCTCGAACTTCTGCGCCAGCCGATCGCGCAGAAGATGGCGGAGCCGGAGGCGCCGCGCCTTGCGGCGGAAGAACGTCAACCGGTTCCTCGAGGAGTTGCGCGGAACCCGCCGCCCGCCGCCGCCAGAAGCTCGTGCAGACCGTGGACGAGATCGCGCGCGCATCCGAACTCGGCGTTTTTCTCGCCACGCTCGCGGCGCGCGAGATGGTGGACGCGGTGTTCGAGGGGTTGCAGAAGGCCGGCCGCCGGCCCGAGCGCGAGGCGCGCCAGCGAGCCAACGCGCAGATCGGCGCGTTCGAGCCGCAGCTGCGCGCCGGGTTTCGTGCGCTGATGCAGCTTGCCTTCCGCGGCGCTACGGACGAGGCGCTCGCTGAATACGCGAAACTGCTCGAGAGCGAGACAGCGGCCGCTGGGGCTGGCAGATCCTCGCGAACGCGATGCGCGCGGCGATGGAGAAACGCGTGCGCCCGTTCGCGCGCGAGGTGGCGGAGCTCGCGCTGGAGCGGGAACTCGCCCGCCGGGCGTCGGCGGCGAAGCAGGCGGATGCCGCGCCCGCCCCCGCGGTCGCCGCGCCGAAGGCGGCGCCGGTCGCGACCGCGCCGAGCGAGCCGCCGGGCTACCAGCGCCCGGCGAACATCCGCCCGCTCTACTCGAAATACAACGATCTCGTCACCGCCGTGGTGATGCGCGACGCGCAGGCGGTGAAGGAGCTGCTCGCCGACGGCAAGAACCCGGATGCGCGCCAGAGCGACGGACTGACGGTGCTCATGGTCGCGGTGGCGAACGGCGATGCGGCGATCGTCGAGCTGCTCCTTGCGCACAAAGCGGATCCGAACCTGCGCGCCCCCGACGGCCGCAGCGCCCTCGCGATCGCGCGATCGCGCGGCGATGCGGCGCTCGTGCGGCTGCTCGAGCGCCACGGCGCGAGGGGCTGAGGGCGGCGCGCGATGCGGCGATGGCTCGCGGCGCTCGCGCTTTCGCTCGCCGCCGGTGCGGCCGCGACCGAGCTGCCGATCTTCGACGCGCATATCCATTACTCGCACGACGCCTGGGACGTGCTTCCGCCGGAGGCGGCGATCGCGATCCTGAGGAAGGCGGGCGTGCGTCGTGCGCTCGTCTCGAGTTCCGGCGACGACGGCCAGCAGCGCATGGTCGCAGCCGCGCCCGACCTCGTCCTGCCGTCGCTTCGGCCCTACCGCACGCGCGCCGATCTCTCCACCTGGGTGCGGGACGAGACCGTGATCCCTTACCTCGAGGAGCGCCTTGCGCGCTACCGCTACGTCGCGATCGGGGAATTTCACCTCTACGGGGCGGACGCGGATCTCCCGGTGCCGCGGCGTATGGTGGAACTTGCGCGCCGGCACGGGCTGCTGCTGCACGCGCATTCGGACGCGGACGCGGTCGAGCGGCTGTTCCGCCAGTGGCCCGGCGCGCGCATCCTCTGGGCGCACGCCGGCTTCGAGCGCCCGGAGAAAGTGCGCGAGATGCTTCGCCGCTACCGCAACCTCTGGTGCGACCTCGCGTTCCGCAGCGACCACGCACAGGGCGGACGACCGGCGCCGGAGTGGCGCGAGCTGTTCCTCGAATTTCCGGATCGCTTCATGGTCGGCACCGACACCTTCACCCCCGAGCGCTGGCATTACGTCGGCGAGCACGCCACGTGGTCGCGCGCCTGGCTCGCGCACCTGCCGCGCGACGTCGCCGAGCGGATCGCATGGAAAAACGGCGAGGCGCTCTTCGTCGCGCCGTTGCAGCACTAGCGGTTTTTGCGCCGCTCGCAGGCTTCGCCTGCGATCTCGCCGGCGCAAAGCGCCTGGAGGGCCGCGCGTTTTCGCTCGCCTACCGCACGCTCCCGGCGCCGATCAGGATCGGGGAGCATTTCGCGCTGGAGATCGTCGTCTGCCCGCGGCCGGGCGTGTCGCTCACCCAGCCGCCGCGCGCCGACGCCTGGATGCCCGAACATCGCCACGGCATGAACTACCGGCCCGAGATGCGCGCGCTCGGCGCCGGGCGTTATCGCTCCGAAGGCTGGCTCTTTCACATGCCCGGGAGCTGGGAGTTCGTGTTCCAGGCGGCGGGCGAGCGCCTCACCGATCGCGTCGAGGTCGAGTGAAGCGAGCGCTTGCGGCCGCCGTCGCGCTGCTCGCGGCCGCAAGCGCCGCCGCGGAGCTTCTCGACTTCACCGCCGAGGAGCGCCGCGCGCTGCTCCGCCACGGCCCGTGGCCGCCGCCCTGGAAGCCGGATCCATCGAACCGGGTCTCGGGCAGCGCCGATGCCGCCGCGCTCGGCGAGCGGCTCTTCTTCGACGTGCGGCTCTCGGAGGGCGCGTCGGTGAACTGCGCGACCTGCCACGTTCCGTTCCGCGACTGGCAGGACGGGCGGGCGCGCGCCTTCGGCCGGCTCGAGGTCGAGCGCAACACCCCGAGCCTCCTCAACGTGCGCTACCAGCGCTGGTTCGGCTGGGACGGCGCCGGCGACTCGCTCTGGGCGCAGAGCATCCGCCCGATCCTCGATCCGCGCGAAATGGGCGCGGGTGCCGCGCGCGCGGCGGCGCTCGTCAGAAACGACCCGGACTACGTCTGTCGCTGGAAGAGAGCGTTCGGTGCGCCTGCGCCGGCAGACGACGAAGCGGTCCTTGTCGGCATCGGCAAGGCGCTCGCGGCTTTTCTGGAGACGCTCGTCTCCGGCCGCACGCCCTTCGACGATTTCCGGGACGCGCTCGCGGCGGGCGACGCGCGGGCCGCGGCGCGTTATCCGGCGGCGGCGCAGCGCGGCGCGCGCCTTTTCGTCGGCCGCGGCCGCTGCAACGTCTGCCACTTCGGCCCGGCGTTCACGAACGGCGAGTTCCACGACATCGGCATCCCGTTCTTCAACCCCGACCGCAGCGTGGACCCGGGCCGGCACGGCGGTATCCGGCGCCTTGCGGCGAGCCCCTTCAACCTCCTTGGCCGCTACAACGACGATCCGAGCGGCGCAGCCGTCGCAAAGACCCGGCATGTCGAGCTTCAGCACCGCAATTTCGGCGAGTTCAAGGTGCCCTCGCTGCGTAACGTCGCGCGCACCGCGCCCTACATGCACAACGGAAGCCTCGCGACCCTCGCCGATGTCGTGCGGCATTACTCGGAACTTCCGCTCGAGCGGCTGCACACCGACGGCGAGGCGATCCTTCGTCCCTTGAAGCTCTCGCCCGGCGAGGCGGCGGATCTCGTCGCGTTTCTCGAATCGCTCACCGAGCGCGCGCCGGCTGGCCCGCGCCCGCCGCTATCGCCGTGCCGCGATCTCGGCGATCGTCTCGGGGTTGACGAGCGCCGAGAGATCGCCCGGGTTCTCGCCGAGGTACGCCGCGCGGATCACGCGGCGCATGATCTTCAGATTCCTCGTCTTCGGCAGATCGGAGACGAACACCACCGCCTTCGGGCGGAAGGGGACGCCAAGCCCCCGCACCACCGCCTGCGAGAGTTCCTCGGCGAGCGCATCGCCCGCCGCGACCCCGGCCCGCGGCACGCACACGAGGACGAGCGCCTGGCCCTTCACCGGATCCGGCACCCCGATCGCGGCCGCCTCGGCGAGCTTGCCCGTGGCGGCGAGCAATGACTCGATCTCGGCCGGCCCGGTGCGCTTGCCTGCGATCTTGAGCGTATCGTCCGACCTTCCCCAGATGTACCAGTGGCCGTCGGCGTCGCGGCTCGCAAAATCGCCGTGGTGCCAGACGTCCGGCCACGTGCTCCAGTAGGTCTCGAGGTAGCGCTCGTCGTCCTTCCACAGGCTGCGCGTGAGCCCGATCACCGGGCGGCGCATCACGAGTTCTCCGACGACGCCCGGCGCGACCGAGCGGCCCTGCTCGTCCTCGACGATGTCCGCGCCGGTGCCCGGAATCGGCGTGTTGAACGCGCAGGGTTTGAGCGGCCGAAGGAGCGTACAGCCGAGGATGCCCATCATCTCGGTGCCGCCCGAAAAGTTGAGAAGCGGCACCCGCCCTTCGCCCACGCGCCCGAAGAGCCACCACCACGCCTGCGGCGTCCACGGTTCGCCGCTCGAGACCATCACCCGCAGCCGAGAAAGGTCGTAGCGCTTCCACGGCTCGCTTCCCTGCGCGACGAACGTGCGGATCGTGGTCGGCGCAACCCCGAGATATGTCACGCCGTGTTCGGCGATGAGCCGCCACATGCGATCGGCATCCGGATAGTTCGGCGCGCCTTCGGCAAGGACGAGCGTCGCCCCGATCGTCGGCGTCGCGTACACGATGAGCGGCCCCACCACCCAGCCCATGTCCGACATCCAGAGGAGCCGGTCCTCGGGCTTGCAGTCCATGACGAGCGCGAGATCCATCACGATCTTCACCGGAAAGCCGAGATGCGCGTGCACCACGCCCTTCGGCTTTCCCGTGGTGCCCGAGGTGAAAACGAGGAGGTAGGGGTCGTCTGCGCCCATCGGCTCGGTCGGCGCCTCCGTCGGGGCGCGCGCGATCTCCTCGTGCCACCAGCGGTCGCGGCCCGCCTGCCACGAGACAGGGTTTCCGGCATGCCGGATGACAAGCACTCGCTCGAGCCCCGCAAGTCCCGCGGCGGCTTCGTCCACGACCGCCTTCGCATCGACCAGCTCGCCGCGGCGGCTCGAGCCGTCCACGGTGACGATCGCGCGGGCGCCGCCGAGCTCCAGGCGCGCGCGTACCGCTTCCGCGCCGAAGCCGGGAAAGAGCGGCATCGCGATCGCGCCGATCTTCGGCACCGCGAGCATCGCGACCATCCCCTCGGGGATGTTCGGAAGGTAGAGCGCGACCACGTCGCCGCGGCCGAGCCCGAGCGAGCGAAGCATCGCCGCGGCACGGCAGACTTCGCGGTCGAGGTCGGAGTAGGAATATTCGCGCCGCGCGCCGTCTTCGCCCTCCCAGACGAGCGCGGTCTTCGCGTACGACGGCGTGCCGCGCCAGCGATCGAGCGCGTTCAGCACGACATTGGTCGTTCCGCCCGTGCACCAGCGCGTCCAGGGCGCACCGCGCGAGCCGTCGAACACGCGCTCGAAGGGGCGGTAGAAGCGCCAGTCGAGGTGGCGCAATAGCCCTGCGTAGAACCACTCGGGTTCTTCGTCCGCGCGCCGCAACAAGTCGTCGTAGGAAGCGACGCCGAGCGCGCGCATGAACGCCGCGAGGTTCGCCTGTGCGAGCGTCGCGGCGTCCGGCCTCCAGGCGATCTCCGGCGCGCTCATCGCGCCGGATGATCGCACATCAGGCGTGCTTTTTCTCGGCCGGGCAGGTGCTCACGCCGAGCAGGCTGTAGAGCGGGCAGTGGCCGACGAGCGCCGTGCCGAGAGGCACGAGGCCCACAAGCCCCCACCAGCGCGCGCCGCCCTCGAGAATGAAGACGAGCGAGAGCAGCGCAAGCCCCACCACGATCCGCACCGCCTTGTCGATTGCGCCGACGTTGGTCGTCATGGTCACCTCCTTGTAGGCACGATGTGGGTGCAGTCTGCCGCCGGCGCAAGGGGCAGGTCTGTGACCTCGGTTACAGAGTCAGTCGCCGGCGGCGAGCCGCCGAAGGCGCGCGGCGTCGAGGACCTCGATCCGCTCGCGGCCGAGGGCAACCAGCCCCTCCTCGGCGAAATGCCGCAGCAGCCGCGTCACGATCTCGCGCACGCTGCCGAGTTCATCGGCGAGCGCCTGATGCGTCGCGCGCACCGGGTTTCCTCGCTGGAGAAGGAGCGCCGCGAGTCGCCGGTCGAGGCGCTGGAACGCCACCGCCTCGACGAGCTGCATGAGTTCCGCGACGCGCTCGCCGAAGAGCCGGAACACGTACTCGCGAAAGGGTGCGTGCGATGCGAGCAGTGCATCGAAGCGCGTGCTGGCAAGGAGCGCGAGCAGCACCTCGCCCTCGGCCGTTCCGCGAGCGCTGTAGTCGAGGCGGCCAAGGAGGCAACTGGAAGTGAGCACGCACCCTTCGCCCGGACGGACCCGGTAGAGCACGATTTCGCGGCCGCTCGCGGAGAGCTTGGCCACTCGCACGCGGCCTTCGAGCACGAACGGAAAGCCGCGGCAGGGCGAACGCTCCTCGAAGAGAAGCGCGCGGTCGGGCAGCCGCACGGGTTCCAGCTCGCCTGCGAGCGTTTCGAACTCGCCCGCGGGGAGCGAGGCGAGCGCCGGATAAAGCGCGCGCAGCCGCGCCGCGAGCGGCGCGCTCAGGGCTGGATGCCGCCCAGGCAGACGAACTTGATCTCGAGAAACGGCTCGATGCCGTACTTCGAGCCCTCGCGCCCGATGCCCGACTGCTTCACGCCGCCGAAGGGCGCTACTTCCTGCGAAAAGATCCCGGTGTTCACCGAGAACGATCCCGGCTTCGAGCGCCTCGGCGACGCGAAAGAGGGCGCCCGACGTCTGCGCGCAAAAAAATACGCCGCGAGCCCGAACTCGGCGGCATTGGCCATGCGAACGGCCTCCTCCTCGGTTCGGAAGCGAAAGAGCGGCGCGACCGGTCCGAAGGTTCTCCTCCGCGCGCAAGGCGCATTTCGGGGGTCGCTCCGACAAGCACCGTGGGCTCGAAGAAAAGACCCCCGAGCGCGTGGCGCCGACCGCCGACGAGCGCGCGCGCGCCCTTGGCGCAGCGCGTCGGCGACGTGTTCCTCGACCTTGCGGCGAGCCCCTGCGCGTCGATGAGCGGGCCGATCACCACCCCGGGTTCGGTGCCGGGACCGACCTTGAAGCGAGCGACGCGATCGGCGAACTTCCTCGCGCAACGCATCGTAGATCGCGTCCTGCACGTAGATGCGGTTCGCGCACACGCAGGTCTGCACCCCGGCGTTGCGGTATTTGGAGGCGATCGCGCCTTCGACCGCCGCCTCCAAATCCGCGTCGTCGAAGACGATGAGCGGCGCGTTTCCGCCCAGCTCGAACGAGATCTTCTTCACCTGGTCGGCCGACTGGCGCATGAGGATGCGGCCGACCTCGGTCGAGCCGGCGCAGGCGATTTCGCGAACGAGCGGGTTCGAGGTGAATTCGGCGCCCGCCGCCGCCGGGTCGTTCGTCGTGACGACGTTGAGGACGCCGGCAGGAACCCCCGCGCGCTCGGCGAGTTCGGCGAGCGCGAGCGCCGAAAGCGGCGTCTGCTCGGCGGGCTTGAGCACCACGGCGCAGCCAGCGGCGAGCGCGGGCGCGACCTTTCGCGTGATCATCGCGTTCGGGACATCCTCGACGGCGTGATCGCAGCGCAGACCCCGACCGGCTGCTCGAGGACGAGCAGCCGCTTGTCCGGCTCGGCGCTGCGGAATGACGTCGCCGTAGCAGACGCGCTTTCCTTCCTCGGCGTACCAGCTCGATGGAAGGAGGCGCCGTAGGCGATCTCGCCGCGCGCCTCCGCAAGCGGCTTGCCCTGCTCGGTGGTGAGAAGGAGCGCGAGGTCGTCCTGCGCCGCCATCACGAGGTCGTACCAGCGGCGGAAGGATTGCCGCGCGCTCCTTCGCGGTTTTGCCCGCCAACCGGGAAACGCGGCATTCGCCGCCTCGATCGCGCGGCGCACGTCGTGCGCATCCATGGTCGGGCACGCGCGCGATCGTCTGTCCGCTCGCCGGATCGGTCACCGGAAAGGTCCTGCCCGAGGCGGCAGCGGACCACTCGCCGTTCACGTAGGCTCGGTCGCGGTAGAGCTTCGGATCCTTGAGGCCGATGGCTGGAAGACCGGAGGACACGGGGGCGTTCATCGGGCTCTCCTTCTTTCGTGCGTTGCGTGGCAGCATTCTACGCCGCGTCCCGCACGCCGCGTGCGGCGGCGCAGGTTTGTTGGACGCGCAAACAATCGGCTTGACAGCGGCGGCGCGCGCTCCGTACAGCGCGCCGCGAGCTGCGCTGCAGCGCTCGCATTTCGCGGAAGGAGGTGACCATGTCCATCGCCCGTTTCGGCGGGATTCTCTCGGCGGTCGCGCTGGCGGCCGCGGCGCTCCGCCGGCGGCCGCGCAGGAGGCGCCTGGTGCGCATCGGCTACGCGATCGCGCGTACCGGCCCGTGGGCGGCGGGCGCGCAGCTCACACAGGAGCCGAACTACATCATGTGGGCCGATCAGGTGAACGCCGCCGGCGGCCTCAACGTCAAGGGCAGAAAGCGCAAGGTGGAACTCGTCGGCTTCGACGACCGCAGCGAGGCGGAAACGGTCGTTCGCACCTACGAGAAGCTGATGGGGAGCGACAAGGTGGATCTCATCCTTCCGCCGTGGGGCACCGGCGCCAACTTCGCGGTGATGCCGCTCATCCAGAAGTACGGCGTATCCGATGATCGCGCCGACCGCGACCGGCCGCAGGCTCCTCGGCATGAAGAATCCCTACTTCTTCGCGATTCTGCAGCAGCCCGACCGCATGATGGAGGCGCTCGCCGAGTTCCTGAAGGCGCGGCGCGTGGAGACCGCCGCGGTGATCCATGTGGACGAGCTCTTCGGTCTGGAGCAGTACACCGGGCTCGAGGCGGCGTTCAAGGGAAAGGGCATCCGCATCATCGAGAAGAAGACCTATCCGCTCGGGGTGAAGGACCTGAAGCCGGTGCTGAACGACATCAAGGCGAAGAACCCGGATGCGTTCATCGCGCTTTCGTATCCGCCCGACACCTTCCTCGTCACCGCTCAGGCGCGCGAGATCGCGTTCAATCCGAAGGCGTTCTACGCCGCGGTCGGCACCGCGTTCCCGATCTACCGCGACAAGCCGGGCCGGCGGTGGAAGGCGTGATGGGGCTCGGGACCCTCAACCCGAAGTCGAGCCCGGCGGCGAAGGCGTATTTCGACGCGCATGTCGCCAAGCACAACAAGGAGCCGGATCGCTGGGCGAGCGCGCACGCCTGGGCCGCGCTTCAGGCGCTCGAGCAGGCGGTGGCCAAGGTCGGCCTCGATCGCAAGGCGCTGCGGGATGCGATCGCGACCGGCGAATTCGATACCGTAATCGGCAAGGTCCGCTTCAAGGACGGCGAGAACGTGACGACGCCGGGCGTCGTCAGCCAGTGGCAGGGCCGCGAGTTCGAGGTCGTCTGGCCGCCCGACAGGCGACCGCGCCGGCGCTCTTCCCGAAGCCCGCCTGGCGCTAGGCGAGGAGTCGCGCGCGGCCCCGCCGCATCGGCGGGGCCTTTTCGTTTGCGGGGCTCGGACGCGCATGGGATTCTGGCTCGAGCTGCTTGCCTCCGGCCTGATCACCGGCGGCATCTACGCGCTCGTCGCCATCGGCTTGAACCTCCAGTATGGCCTGATGCGCATCATGAACATCTCGCACGGCGAGTTCCTGATGCTCGGGGCCTACCTCACCTGGCTCGCCTACACGGTCGCCGGGGTCAATCCCCTCGCCTTTCTGCCCGTGGTCGCGCTCGCGCTCTTCGGCGCGGGGCTGCTCGTCTATCGCCTGTGCTTTCGGCGCATCGCGCGCACTTCGCCCGCGGTCGAGCTGATCGAGGCGCGAAGCCTCCTCGTCGGTTTCGGCCTGATGTACCTCGTGCAGAACGCGGCCTTCCTCGTCTGGGGCGCCGACCTGCGGGGGCTACTCGTTCCTCGCCGAGCCGGTCGAGATCATGGGGGCGCGCTTCACCGGCAATCGGCTCGCGGCGTTCGGTTTCGCGGTGGCCGTGAGCCTTCTGCTCGTCGCGGTCCTGCGCTGGACGCTCGTGGGCAAGGCGGTGCGCGCGATGATGCAATCGCCCGCGGGCGCACAACTGGTCGGCATCGACACCGCGGTGCTGCACCCGGTGGTGTTCGGTGCGGGGCTCGCGCTCGCCGGGGTCGCGGGCGGGCTCCTTTCGATGGTGTACGAGATCACGCCCGCGATGGGCGAGCCCTACACGGTGACCGCGCTCATCGTCATCACTCTGGGGGGACTGGGCAGCGCCGCAGGCTGCCTCGCCGGCGGCCTGCTCCTCGGCGTCGTCGAGGCGCTCGGCATGCACTTCACGAGCCCGTTGCTCAAGATGCTCCTCTCCTACGCGGTGTTCATTGGCGTGCTGCTCGCCCGGCCGAAAGGGCTTTTCGCGCGATGAGGCTCGCGACCGCGCTTGCCGCCTGCGCGATCGCCGGGCTCGTTCTTGCGCCGGCGCCGTGGGTCGTCACGGATTTCGCGCTCTCGCTCACGCTCTCCTGCCTCATGTACGTCGGGCTCGCGGTGAGCTGGGCGATGTTTTCCGGCGCGACCAATTACCTCTCGCTCGCCACCGCCGCGTTCTTCGGCATCGGCGCCTACGTCACCGCCTGGGGCCACGGCACGCTTCCGTATGCGGTCACGGTGCCGCTCGGGGGACTGGCCGCCGCGCTCTTTGCCGCCGCGATCGGCGCCGCGGTGCTTCACCTGCGGGGCGCCTATTTCGCGGTGATCACCTTCGGCCTGGGCGAGCTCGTGCGCCACGCGATCACCTACGGCGAGAAGACCTGGGCGCGCACCGTCGGACGCGTGATCTCGGACCCGCCAACGACCGAGGGGGTGTATCTCGTCGTGCTCGCGCTCGCGCTCGCAGCGGTCGCCGCGGCGGCCGCGGTACGCACGAGCCGCTTTGGCCTTGCGCTCGCCGGCATCGGCTCGGACGAGGAACGGGCGCGCACGCTCGGGGTGAACACCCGGCTCGTCAAGACGGGGGGCTTTGCGCTCGCGGCGTTTTTTGCCGGTGCGCTCGGGGCGGCGGTCGCGGTGCGCTGGACCTACATCGAGCCGGCGTCGGTCTTCAACCCGTTCATCGGCTTTCAGACGGTGCTGATCGCGATGGTGGGCGGCGCGCACACGCTCGCCGGCCCGATCGCCTCCGCGGTCGTGTTCAGCGTGCTCACCGAACTGCTGCGCCTTCAGTTTCCCTACGCCTACCTGATCGTGCTCGGCGCGCTCCTGATCCTTCTCGTGCTCTACCTCCCGGGCGGGCTCGCTTCGCTCCTCGAGCGCTGGAAATGGAGGCAGCGGCATGCCTGAGCCGGTGCTTTCGGCGCGCGCGGTGACGGTGCGCTTCGGCGGCCTGGTCGCCTGTGACGGCGTGGACCTCGACGTGCGCGCGGGCGAACTGGTCGGCCTGATCGGGCCGAACGGCGCGGGCAAGACCACCTTCTTTCACGCGCTCTCGGGCGTGCTCGCGCCAGACGCCGGGCGCCTTTTCGTCGGCGGCGCCGACCTCACCGGCCGGCCGGCGCACGTGTTCGCGCGCCACGGCGTTGCGCGCACCTTTCAGACGCCGCGCGTCTTTCGCGACATGACGGCGCTCGAGAACGTCCGTTTCGGGCTGGAGTTCGCCGGCCGCAGCCGCGTGCACGCGCACGACGCCTTCGATGACCCGCAGGCGATCCTCGGCTTCCTCGGGCTCGGCGAAGCGGCGGCAGTGCCGGCCGGGGCGCTCACCCCTGCCCGCCAGCGGCTGCTCGAGATCGGCATGGCGCTTGCCGCGCGGCCGCGGGTGCTTCTCCTCGACGAGGTCGCCGCCGGCCTCACGCACGCAGAGCTCGAAGCGAGCGCGGCGCTCGTCCGGCGCGTGCGCGACGAACTGGGCATCGCGGTCGTCTGGATCGAGCACGCGGTGCGCGTGCTGATGGATCACGTCGAGCGGGTCGCGGTGCTGCACCAGGGCAGAAAGATCGCCGACGGCGATCCGCGCGCGGTCGCGCGCGATCCGGCGGTCGTCGAGGCCTACCTCGGCGAAGAAGATCGAACCGCAGCGTCTGGCCGCATGAGCGCGAAGCCCGAAGCGAAAGCGACGACGCGCGGCGCGGGGCTCGTCGTGCGCGGGCTCTCGGCCGGCTACGGCGGCATCCGCGTGCTGCAGAACGTCGATCTGGAGGTGCCGGCGGGCGAGCTCACCGTCGTCGTCGGTCCGAACGGCGCCGGCAAGACGACGCTGCTTCGCGCGCTCTCGGGCCTTCTGCCGCGCTCGGGCGACGTGCTGCTCGACGGCGAGCCGCTGCCGGCCTCCCCGGCCGCGATCGTCGCGAAAGGCCTCGTCCAGGTGCCCGAGGGCCGGCAGCTTTTCGCGCAGATGACGGTGGAGGAAAACCTCGAGCTCGGCGGGTATCTGGTCCCGCGCGCAGAGCGCGCGGCAAGGCTTGCGCGCGTATTCGCGCTCTTTCCGCGGCTTGCAGAGCGGCGCGGGCAACTGGCCGGCACGATGTCCGGCGGCGAGCAGCAGATGCTCGCGGTCGGCCGCGCGCTGATGGGGCAGCCGCGGCTTCTGATGCTGGACGAGCCTTCGCTCGGCCTTGCGCCGAAGATGGTGGATGAGCTGCTCGCGATCGTTCGCCGCATCCGCGACGAAGGGGTGACGGTTCTCCTCGTCGAGCAGAACGTCGCCAAGGCACTCGCGATCGCCGACAGCGCCTACGTGATCGAGCGCGGCGCGGTGGTGATGCAGGGGCCGGCGGCAAAGCTCCTTCGCTCCGAGCGGTTGCGCGCCGCCTATCTCGGCGCCGAGGCTCGCCCCGGCGCCCTCACCTGGAAAGGAGGATTGTTCATGTCCACGCAGCAGACGACGGCGGTCACCCTCGCCGCCGAGAACGCCTGGAAGGGCAAGGTCTACAGCGGCCGCTGGCTGATGCCGAGAGGCGGCACGCGCGAGGTGATCGAGCCGGCGACCGGCAAGGTCCTCACCGAGGTCGGTATCGCAGACGCCGAGGACGTGCGCGAGGCGGCGAAAGCGGCGCGCGCCGCGCAGCCCGAATGGGCCGCGACCCCGGCCGATCGGCGCGCGGCGGTGCTGCGGCGCGCGGCGCAGCTTCTGGAAGCGCACGCCGAGCAGCTGCGCCCCTGGATCATGCGCGAGACCGGCGGCATCGCGCCGAAGGCCGACAAGGAGATCCAGTTCGCGACCGAGATCCTCATCGAGGCGGCGGCGATCGCGACGCAACCGCCCGGCGTGATGCTGCCCTCGGGCCCGAAGCGCATGAGCTTTGCGCGGCGCGTGCCGCACGGCGTGGTGGGCGTGATCTCGCCGTTCAACTTTCCGCTCATCCTTTCGACGCGCGCGGTCGCGCCGGCGCTCGCGCTCGGCAACGCCGTCATCCTCAAGCCCGATCCGCAGACGCCGATCACCGGCGGCTTCATCCTCGCGCGGCTGTTCGAGGCGGCGGGCCTGCCGCCGGGGCTGCTGCACGTGCTGCCCGGAGGAGCGGCGACGGGCGAAGCGCTCGTCGCCGATCCCGATGTCGCGATGATCTCGTTCACCGGCTCTTCGGCCACGGGTCGCAAGGTGGGGGAGCTCGCGAGCCGGCACCTGAAGAAGGTGACGCTGGAATTGGGCGGCAAGAACTCGACCATCGTGCTGGAGGACGCCGATCTGGATGTCGCTGCCTCCTGCGTCGCCTGGGGGCGCGTATCTGCACCAGGGGCAGATCTGCATGGCGACCGGCACGGTCCTTGCGCACCGCTCGATCGCGCGCGATCTCACCGAGCGGCTGGTCGAAAAGCGAAGCGCCTGCCGGTCGGCGATCCGCTCTCGGGCACCGTCGCCCTCGGCCCGCTCATCAACGCGCGGCAACTGGAGCGCGTGGACGGCATCGTCAAGGACGCGATCGCGAAGGGCGCGGTGCTGCGCGCCGGCGGCACCTACGAAGGCCTGTGCTACCGACCCACCGTGCTCGAGGGCGTCAACGCCAGCATGCGGGTCGTCCACGAGGAGGTGTTCGGACCGGTGGTCGCGGTGATGCCGTTCGACTCGGACGAGGAGGCGATCGCGCTCGCGAACGCCACCGAATACGGACTGTCGGCCGGCGTGATCACGCAGTCGCTCGAGCGGGCGCTCGCGTTCACCGCGCGGCTGAAGACCGGGATCATCCACATCAACGACCAGACGGTCGCCGACGAACCCTGGGTGCCCTTCGGCGGGACTGGGCGCCTCCGGCAACGGCGGCCGGCACGGCGGCGTCGCTAACTGGGAGGAGTTCACCCAGTGGCAGTGGGTGACGATCCAGGACCGCGCGACCGCGTATCCGTTCTGAGGGGCCGGGGCGCCAGCGCCGGGGCGTCGGCAAGCGGCGCCGAGAGCCAGCGCTCGAACGCCCAGGCGGCCGCGGCGCCGCCCAGCTGCGCAACGATGAACGCCGGGGCGTGCTCCGGGGCAATCCCCGAGAACGTGCCCGTCAACGCGCGACCGACGGTGAGCGCCGGGTTCGCGAACGAGGTCGACGCGGTGAACCAGTAGGCGGCGGTGATGTAGGCGGCGACCGCGGCGGGCAACGCGGCGCTCGCGGTGCGCACGCCGCGCAGGACGACGAAGACGAGACCGAAGGTGGCGATCGCTTCGGCGAGCCACTGCCCGGCGCCCCCGCGCGCTTTCCCCGACAGCTGAACGAGCGGCAGATCGAACATCGCGTGCGCGGCGAGCACGCCCGCGAGCGCGCCGAGAAGCTGCGCGACGACGTACGGCGCGATCTCGCGCACCGGGTGCCGGCGCGCGAGCGCGAGCGCGACGGTGACCGCGGGATTGAAGTGCGCGCCGCTTGCGCCCTTCAACGCTTCGATGAGGACGAAGAGCGCGCAGCCGGTCGCGATCGCGTTCGCGAGCAGGGCGAGCGCCTCCTCCCCCCGCGCGAGCCGCTCGGCCATGATGCCCGAGCCGACCACCGCTGCGGCAAGGAGCGCGGCACCGAGCGCCTCGGCGGCGGCGCGCCGAAGGATCATCGGTCGGTGGTGCGGCCGATCTCGGCGAGGCGCTCGCGCAGCGCGCGCGGTTCGAGCGACTCGATCGGCAGTTCGAGCAGCCGATCGATGCGCGCGCGCAGTCGCTCGAACGCGATCGCGAACGCGCGGCGCCGCGCCTCGTCGTCGCCTGCGACCGCGGCCGGATCCGGTACGCCCCAGTGCGCGGTGATCGGCTGCCCCGGCCAGAACGGACAGTGCTCGCCCGCTGCCGAATCGCACACGGTGATCACGAGATCCATGCGCGGCGCCGCCGGTTGCGCGAACTCGTCCCACGACTTCGAGCGCAGCGCATCCGTCGCGATGCCGCGCGCGGCGAGCAGCTCGAGGGCGAGCGGGTTCACGCGCCCGGCGGGACGGCTGCCGGCGCTGAAGGCGCGAAAGCGGCCGCCGCCGCGCGCGTTGAGATACGCCTCGGCGAGGATCGAGCGCGCCGAGTTCCCGGTGCAGAGAAAAAGGACGTTGAAGACGCGCATAGCGCACAGTATGCCAACACGCTGCGCACCGAGGCGCAGCGCGCGCTGTCATCGGGCTGTCGCCGAGCGACGGTATCGTACCGCGCGCGATGCAGCCCGAGCCCGTTTGCGCGGACGCGATCGTGCGCGACTTCCTCGCGCGCAGCGCCGCCTATCTTTTCGAAGAGACGCGCGCCGCGCCGCGCTATTCGCCGCGCGCCCGGCGCGGCGCGCGCGCGGCCACGGGCGCGCTGTCACAAACCTGTAACCTTCGACGCCTAGACTGGCGTCTTCAATTGACAGGAGAGGCAAAGCGATGAAGCTGAGACAGGCAGCCAAGGTCCTGGCGTTCGCCGGCGCGGCGCTCGCGTCGCAGGCGGCGTTCGCGCAGGTGGTGAAGATCGACGGCTCGAGCACCGTGTTTCCGGTCACCGAGGCGGTCGCCGAGGAGTTCCAGAAAGCGGTGAAGGGCAAATACAAGGTGACCGTGGGCATCTCCGGCACCGGCGGCGGCTTCAAGAAGTTCTGCCGCGGCGAAACCGACATCTCGAACGCCTCGCGCCCGATCCTGAAGGCCGAGATGGCCGAGTGCCAGAAGGCCGGCATCGCCTACATTGAGCTGCCGATCGCCTACGACGCGCTCACGGTGGTCGTCAATCCGAAGAACAATTTCGTCAAGCAGCTGTCGGTCGCCGAGCTGAGGAAGGTCTGGGAGCCGGCGGCGCAGGGCAAGATCACGCGCTGGAACCAGGTCAATCCCGCCTTCCCGGATGCGCCGCTCAAGCTCTTCGGTGCCGGCGCGGATTCGGGTACCTTTGACTATTTCACCGAGGCGATCGTCGGCAAGGCGAAGTCCTCGCGCGGCGACTACACCGCCTCGGAGGACGACAACGTCCTCGTGCAGGGCGTAGCGCGCGACGTGAACGCGCTCGGCTTCTTCGGCTACGCGTACTACGCCGAGCACAAGGACAAGCTGAAGGCGGTGCCGATCGTCGCGCGCGAGGGCGCGCCCGCGGTCGAGCCGAGCGAAAAGACCGTGCTCGACGGCACTTACCAGCCGCTGTCGCGTCCCATCTTCATCTACGTGAACGCCAAGTCGCTCGACCGGCCGGAAGTGCGCGAGTTCGTCGAGTTCTACAACCGCCACGGCGCGAGGCTAGCGAAGGAAGTGAAGTACGTTCCGCTGCCGGCGAAGGCCTACGAGCACAACGCGCAGCAGGTCGCGCGGCGCGTCGTCGGCACGAAGTTCGGCGGGGAGAACAGGGTCGGCCTGACGATCGACGAGCTGATCGCCCTCGAGGCGAAGCTCTGACGGAATTCCTGCCCCGCGAAACGGAGGGCTTCGGCCCTCCGTTTTTTTGCGCCCTGAATCGATAAAATACCGCTTCCCCGTCCCCGCCATGGAGCAGGTCGACATCCGCATGCCCGTCGCGCAGTCGGTCCAGGTCGCGCGGCTCGCGCACAAGCGCGCGCGGCGGCTGAAGGAGGGCGCGATCGAGGCGGTGCTGTTTCTGTGTGCCCTGTCGGCGGTCGCGACCACGGTCGCGATCGTCGTCATCCTGCTCTACGAGTCGCTCGGATTCTTCGAGGTGGTCTCGCTGCGGGAATTCCTCACCGGCACCGTCTGGACGCCGCTCTTCAGCAACCCGCAGTACGGCGTGCTGCCGCTGGTCGCCGGCACGGTGACGACCGCGGGGGTCGCGCTCGTCGTCGCGGTCCCGCTCGGGCTGGTGACCGCGATCTACCTCTCGGAATTCGCGCCGCACGGCGTGCGCGAGACGGTAAAGCCGTTTCTCGAGCTGCTCGAGGGCGTGCCGACGGTGGTGTACGGCTATTTCGCGCTGCTTTTCGTGACGCCGCTGCTTCAGAAGCTGATGCCTGAGCTTCCCGGGTTCAACATGCTCAGCCCGGGCATCGTCATCGGCATCATGATCATCCCGTACGTCAGCTCGGTCTCCGAGGACGCGATGCGCGCGGTGCCGATGAGCCTGCGCGAAGGCTCCTACGCGATGGGGGCGACGCGCTTCCAGACCGCGATCAAGGTGGTGCTGCCCGCCGCGCTCTCGGGCGTGGTCGCCGCGTTCATCCTCGGCATCTCGCGCGCGGTGGGCGAAACGATGGTGGTCGCGGTCGCCGCCGGACAGCAGCCGAACTTCACGTTCAATCCGACCGAGTCGGCGGCGACGATCACCGCCTACATCGTGCAGGTGGCGCTCGGCGACTTGCCGCACGGTTCGATCGCCTACCAGAGCATCTTCGCCGCCGGGCTGGTGCTCGTGCTGATGACGCTCGCCTTCAACGTCATCGGACATCTGCTGCGGCGCAGTTTCCGCGAGAGGTACTGAGATGCGCACCGACGCGCCGCAGCCGCCGCGCAGCGCGGAACTGGCGGCGATGCGCGAACTGATCCGCCGCCACAAGCGCGCCGACATCGTCTTCGGGCTGGTGGGGCTCGTGTGCATGATGGTCGGCGTGGTGACGCTGCTCGTGCTGTTCGTCGACCTGATGATCGACGGCCTGCCGCGGTTTTCGCGCGACTTTTTCATGAACTTCCCGTCGCGGCACGCCGAGCGCGCCGGGATCCTGTCGGCCTGGGTCGGCACCTGTCTCGTGATGCTCGTCACGATGGTCGCGGCCGTGCCGCTCGGCGTCGCCGCCGGGATCTACCTCGAGGAATACGCGCCGAAGAACTGGGTGACCGACCTGATCGAGATCAACGTCACCAACCTCGCGGGCGTGCCCTCGATCGTCTATGGGCTGCTCGCGCTCGGGCTCTTCGTCTACATCTTCGGGCTGGGACAGAGCATCGCCACCGCCGGGTTGACGCTCGCGCTGCTCATCCTTCCGGTGATCATCGTCACCACGCGCGAGGCGATTCGCGCGATTCCGGTCTCGATCCGCGAGGCGGCCTACGGCGTCGGCGCGACCCGCTGGCAGGTGGTCGCGGACCACGTGCTCCCGTACTCGATCGGCGGGATCATGACCGGCGTCATCATCGGCCTTGCGCGCGCGATCGGCGAGACCGCGCCGCTGATTACCGTCGGCGCGCTCACCTTCATCGCCTTCCTGCCGCCCTCGCCGCTGCGCAGCGAGGCGCCCTACGTGTCGTTCGAGTGGCTGCTGTCGCCGTTCACCGTGCTGCCGATCCAGATGTTCAACTGGGTGTCGCGGCCCGACGAGAAGTTCCTGCTGAATGCCGCGGCGACCGGCATCGTCATCATCGTCGCGACGCTCGCGATGAACGCGCTCGCGATCTGGCTGCGTTACCGTCTGCGAAAGAGGATCCAATGGTGAGCACCGCTTCCGTGCGACCGGTGTCGGCCGCCGTGCCGGCGCCGCGGGCCGAGACCGAACCGGACCCCGCGCCGAAGGCCGCGGCGCGCGGCCTGAGCTTCTATTACGGCGAGGTCCAGGCGCTCAAGAACATAGACCTCGTGGTGCACGAGCACCGCGTGACCGCCCTCATCGGACCCTCGGGCTGCGGCAAGTCGACGTTCCTGCGCTGCTTCAACCGCATGCACGACCTCTACCCGGGCAACCGCTACGAGGGCGAGATCCGGCTCTACCCGGACGACATGAACCTGCTCGATGCGTCGGTCGACCCGATCGAGGTGCGCATGCGGCGTCGCGATGGTGTTCCAGAAGCCGAACCCGTTCCCGAAGTCGATCTTCGAGAACGTCGCCTACGGGCTGCGGGTGCGCGGCGAGCGCTCGCGCCGGACGCTCGCCGACAAGGTCGAGCAGGCGCTGCGCGCGGCGGCGCTCTGGGACGAGGTGAAGGACCGGCTGCGAGGAGCCGGCGTTCAACCTCTCGGGCGGCCAGCAGCAGCGCCTGTGCATCGCGCGCGCGCTCGCGACCGACCCGGAGATGCTGCTCTTCGACGAACCGACCTCGGCGCTCGATCCGATCGCCACCGCGAGCATCGAGGAGCTGATCACCGAGCTCAAATCGCGCGTGACGATCCTCATCGTCACGCACAACATGCAGCAGGCGGCGCGCGTCTCGGACTACACCGCGTACATGTACCTCGGCGAGCTGATCGAGTTCGGCCGCACCGACGAGCTGTTCATCAAGCCGAAGCACAAGCAGACCGAGGACTACATCACCGGGAGGTTCGGATGACCGCGAACCGCAGTGCCGCGAGGGCGTGATGCCGCCGACCGAGCACATTTCGAAGGCCTTCGAGGCGGACCTCGAGGAAACGCGCACGCGCGTGCTGCAGATGGGGGACTCGTCGAAGCGCAGATCCTCGCCGCGATGCGCGCCTACGCTTCGGGCGACGCGGCGCTCGTCGAGCAGGTGATCGAGAACGACCGGCGCGTGAACGGCTACGAGGTGGCGATCGACAGCGCCTGCAGCAATATCGTCGTTCGCCGCCAGCCGGCGGCGAGCGACCTGCGCCTCATCATGGGCATCTCGAAGATCGTCACCGACCTCGAGCGCATGGGCGACGAGGCCGAGAAGATCGCGCGCATGGCGCGCGCGCTGCACCAGCAGGGACCGCAGCACGCGCAGCGCTTCCCGGCGATCCGGCATGCGGCCGACACCGCGGTGCGCATGCTGCGCCAGGCGCTCGACGCGTTCGCGCGCCTGGACGCGGCCGCGGCGGCCGAGGTGCTGAAGGAGGACCCGACGATCGATTCGGAATTCACCTCGGTGCTGCGCCAGGCGATCACGTACATGATGGAGGATCCGCGTACGATCACCGCCGGACTGGAGATCGTCTGGGTCGCCAAGGCGATCGAGCGCATCGGCGATCACGCAAAAAACGTCGCCGAGCAGGTGATCTACATCGTGCGCGGCACCGACGTACGCCATACCTCGTTCGCCGACGTCGAGCGGGAGCTGTCGAGAAGCTGAGGCCGGGATGAGCGCGACCGTGCTCATCGTCGAGGACGAGCCGGCGATCCAGGAACTGGTCGCGGTCAACCTTGAGCACGCCGGCTTCCGCACCCGGCGCGCGGCGAGCGCCGAGGAAGCGCTGCGGCTGCTCGCGCATTCGCTGCCCGACGTCGTGCTGCTCGACTGGATGCTGCCCGGGCAGTCGGGGCTTGCGCTCGCGCGCCGGCTGAGAGCCGAGGCACGCACGCGCGACCTGCCGATCCTGTTTCTCACCGCGCGCGCCGACGAACCCGACCGCATCGCGGGCCTGGAGGCGGGCGCGGACGACTACGTCGTCAAGCCGTTCTCCGGACGCGAGCTGGTCGCGCGCATCCGTTCGGTACTGCGTCGGCGCAAGCCGCACCAGGGCACCGAGCCGGTCGAGATCGCGGGGCTGCGGCTCGACCCCGCGGCGCACCGCGTGACCGGTCACGGCCAGCCGCTCGCGCTCGGGCCGACCGAGTTCCGTCTGCTGCGCTTTCTGATGACGCACCCGAACCGCGTGTATTCGCGCAAGCAACTCCTCGACGAAGTCTGGGGCGATCACGTCTTCATCGAGGAGCGCACGGTGGACGTGCACATCCGCCGCTTGCGGCAGGCGCTCGCGCCGAGCGGGCACGACGCGCTGATCGAGACGGTGCGCGGCTCGGGCTACGTGCTGCGGCCGGAGCCCCAGGTCGCGGAGGCGCGCCCGCGATCCGAATGATCCTCCTCGTCCTCGCCCTCGGCATCGCGGTCGCCGTGCTCGCGTGGCTGCTGTGGCGCGAGCGGCGCGAGCTGCGCCGGCTACGCGACTGGGCGGCTCAGCCGCGCCTTGCCGATCCGCCCGAGGGCGAGGGCGTCTGGGGCGAGGTGTTCGACCATCTGCACCGGCACCGGCGCGCGGGGCTGCGCCGCCGGCGGCGGCTCGCCGAGCTGATCGTGCGTCAGCGGCGTGCGGCACAGGCGTTGCCCTACGGCGTCGCCGTGCTCGACGCCGGCCTGCGGCTCGACTGGTGCAACCGCGCCGGGGCGGCGCACCTCGGCCTGGATCCGGACAAGGACCGCGGCCAGCCGATCGCCAACTTCGTGCGCGAGCCGGCGTTCGTGCAGTACCTCGAAGCGCGCGATTTCTCGCAGCCGGTGCGGGTCGTGCGCGCCGGCGAGCGCACTTTTGCCCTCCAGATCGTGCCGTTCGGCCAGGCGGAGTACCTGCTGCTCTCGCAGGACGTCACCGGCGCCGAGCGCCTGGAGGCGATGCGCCGCGATTTCGTCGCCAACGTCTCGCACGAGCTGCGCACGCCGCTCACGGTGCTCATCGGCTTCCTCGAGACGATCCGGGACCTCAAGCTCGACGCCGACCGCGTGCGCGACTACGTCGGGCTGATGGCGCCGCAGGCCGAGCGCATGAAGCGCCTCGTCGAGGACCTGCTCACGCTTTCGGCACTCGAGCACGCGCCGCCGCCGCCCGCCGACGAGCGGATCGCGGTGCGGCCGCTGCTCGAGCGGCTGCGCGCCGACGCCGAGTCGCTGTCGCGCGGGCAGCACCGCATCTCGCTCGCGGTCGACTGGGCGCACGACCTCGCCGGCGCGGAATCCGAGATCGCGAGCGCGTTCGCCAACCTGGTGACGAACGCGGTGCGCTACACGCCCGAGGGCGGCGAGGTTCGCCTCTCCTGGCGCTCGGGCGACTGGGGCGCGGAGTTCGCGGTCGAGGACACCGGCATCGGCATCGCCCCCGAACACCTGCCGCGGCTCACCGAACGCTTCTATCGCGTCGACCGCGGCCGCTCGCGCGAGACCGGCGGCACCGGGCTCGGGCTGGCGATCGTCAAGCACGCGCTCGCGCGCCACAACGCCACCCTCGCGATCGAAAGCACGCCCGGCAAAGGCAGCCGCTTTGCCGCGCGCTTTCCGGCGTCGCGGCTGCTCGCGGCGGCGACCGCGACGCCGCGGCCGGCCGCGACAGCCAGCCCCGCCGGCCGCTAGCCCGCATTTTTCATAAGCATTGCGCTCGGGCGAGCGGTGTGCCGTTAGCGAGCGATTTTGCAATTGGAGCGGCGGGCGAAGTCTGTTGCGGGGCGGTTTTGCCGAATTTGGGCAAAGCGCCCCCTTACCCCCGTTGTTTGTCAGCGTGCCGGGGACAGCACTCGGGCGGGATCAGGAGGAGTCGAGCGCTCGGGCGGCGGCGAGATAGACGGCCTGATAGGGGAAGGCGGAGCTGAGCATGACCCGCACGCGACGGGTATTGCGCAGGATCACGGCACCGATCTTGAGCAGCTTGGCGCGTAAGGTGCTCGCCTGAAGCCGCGCGAACTCGGTGCCGGCAAGCGCAAGCGCGCGCAGCCGCTCGGTGAGGATGTAGGCAAGGGCCGAGAGCAGCAGCCGGAACTGGTTGGCCAGGAGCCGCTGGCAGCTGGTGCGATCGGCAAAGAGCCCAAGCTGCGCCTCCTTGATGCGGTTTTCCATCTCGCCGCGGGCGCAGTAAAGGTCCTCGTACACCGATCTCGCATCCCCTTGGAGATTGGTGACGAGGTAGCGGGGGTTGTCGCCCTTGTCCATGTGTTCGAGCCGGGCGATGACCCGCCGCTCGGTCTTCCAGGTGCGGGCCGCGTAGCGCAGCTCGGCAAAGGCGCGCTGCTTCTGTCCGCTTTGGGCATACTGCTGCGCAAGCGCCAAGCGCTGCACCGCGGTCATTCGGTTCAGGCGCCTGTTCTTCGCCAGTCCGACGACGTAGCCAACGCCGTTTCGCTCGCACCAGGCAAGGATCCGGCGGCGGCAAAAGCCCGAATCGGCCCGAAGGAGGATTCTCACCTCGGGCCAGGCCTGGCGCAGCCGCGCAACCAGCAGCTTCAACACCGCCCCGGCATGGCGCGACTCATCAATGTTGGAGGGCCGAAGATAAGCCACCAGCAGCCGCTCGCCACAGAAGACATAGAGCGGCAGGTAACAGTAGCGGTCGTAGTAGCCGTGAAAGAATCGGCCCTCCTGCCGGCCGTACAGGGGATCGTCGGTGGCGTCAAAGTCCAACACCAGCTCCCGGGGCGGTGTCTTGAAGCTGGCGATGAACTTCTCGATGATCACCTCGTGAATCGCCCAGGCCGCCGCGCGGCTGGCGCGGTTCTCAAGGCGACATAGCGTCGGAGCCGATGCCAAGGGCCTATCGCGCTCGCACGCGGTCTGCATCAGCACGTCGTTCCTGAGCCTTGCGTGATCGTTCAGGTCCTCGTAGCCCTGCACCAAGCCAAAGACGCGCTGGCGCAGCATGTCCCTGAGCGTGTGCTCGATCCGTTGCGGGTCGCGCGCATCGGCAAGCACTCCCGCCACCGCATCGAGCAGCCCTAGGCGATGCTCGAGCCTGCGCAGCAGCAGCAAGCCACCGTCGCTGGAGACATCGCCGCCGTCGAAATCTACCTCGACACGGCGACGAGCAAGGCGCTCAAACGCGATTCGCTTCGCCGTACAATCTGGCATCGGCGGACTCCACGTTGAAATCAGCATTAACCAACTGACTCAACGCACAAATCCGGAATCCGCCGACCTCAGCTCATGAAATATCCGGGCTAGCGCGGGCGCGGCGCGCCCGCGCCGCCCGTCAATGCTTCTTCATCGCCGGCTCGTCGTGGCCCGGCATGGTCTTCAGCGGCCGCGCCGGCGCCTTCAGCTCGACCTGCGCCGGGCGAGCTGGCGGTCCTTCGTCTCGAAGGTAAGGCTGAGCGGAACGGCGTCGCCTTCCTTGATCTGGCCTTTCAGCTCCATCAGCATCACGTGATGGCCGCCGGGACGCAGCTCGGCGCCCTTGCTTGCCGGAACGGCGATCGAGGGCACCGCGCGCATCTTCATCCTGTCGCCCTCCATCACCGTCTCGTGCAGCTCGACGACGCCGGCGACCGGCGAGCTCGCGGCAACCAGCCGCGCGTCCTCGCGACGATTCGAGCTTCATGAAGGCGCCGGTCGCCTTCTGCGCGGGCACGGTCGCGCCCGCACCCACGGGTCCTTGACCGTCACCTGAGCGGACGCGGCGGTGGCAGCGAGACAGAAAGCGAGGCGAAGACAATTCGCTTCATGGGCATCTCCTCGAAGATTCGTTCACGACGCCTGCTTGAGCAGCAGGCGGATGTCGTGGGCGAGCTGCTCGGCGCTCATCGCGTGGGGAACGCCGACGCGCAGCCTGCCCTGGGTGTCGAACAGGTAGGTGAGGGTGCTGTGGTTCACCGTGTAGGAGCTGCCGGAGGGGACCTTCTCGTAGAACACCTTGAATTCGGCGGCGACGCGACGCGTCTCCTCGGCGCTGCCGCGCAGGCCGAGGAACGACGGGTCGAACGCGGCGGTGTACTGCCGCAGCAGCTCCGCGCTGTCGCGCTCCGGATCGACGGTGACGAAGACGACCTGCAGCCGCTCGCCGTCGGCGCCGAGCCTGCTTCTTCGCCTCGGCGGCCCGCGCGAGCGCCGTCGGGCAGACGTCGGGACAGAGCACGAAGCCGAAGAACACGGCGACGACCTTGCCGCGGAAGTCGGCGAGCGAGCGCGTGCGGCCGTCGGGGTCCTGAAGAACGAGCTCCCGTCCCCACTGGACCCCGGTGAGGTCCGTACCGTAGAAGCGCTCGGCCCTGCGGGCTACAGCCCGCGAGCGCGACGACCAGAACGAGATATCGCGGATACCCTCGCCACCGTACCTCGCTCGACGTCGGTGAACCCCATGCCGGCGCGCCGGCCACGCCCGGCGCGCAGACCCGATTCGTTCAGGCGCGAGCGGGCGGGGCCCTCGTGCGCGGGGCGCCGTGCAGCTGCGGCTCGCGGGGCGCGGCGCGCGCGAGCGCCGCGCCCTCGCTCGAGCGGCGCGGCGGCTGCGCCGCTTCCGCCTTCGCGTTCGGCGCCGCCGCCGCGCGCTCGCATCCGACGAGGCAGAGCGCGCAGAGGCTGTGTCCTTCGGCGGGCGCCTGCTGCGCCGGCGAGCCGCTCTCGGGGGCGCAAAGCTCCAATGTCGGCGCGCGGGGAGCGGCGCTTGCGCCGGCGAGCGGCCACAGCGTCTGAAGCGCGATCGCGCAGGCGCCGAGGAGCACCGCGAGGCGGGCGCCGAAATTGCGCAGGTTCATCGGTGCGCGGGACTGGAGCCCGCAGTTTAGCATCCTCGCGCCGCGCGGCCGCCGCGCGAGCGCTACGCTGAGGCGAGCGCGCGCCGGTCCGAGAGCGCGGCGACGGCGAACTTCATGCCGACCGCGCGCCAGTAGCCGGCTTCCGATTCGAGCGCCGCCGCCGACAACGGGTTGCGCTCGAGCCAGTCCTCGGGCAGCGCGAGCGCAAAACCCTCGTCGTCGGCCGAAACGCGCAGCGGCGGCAGCTCGATCTCGGCGCGGCGGCGCAGCAGCAGCGCGGCGAGGCGCAGCGCGAACACCATGCGCCAGTCCGCGGCGTCCATGTCGGCGTCGCGCACCTTGGCGAGCTTGCCGCGATGCGCGAGCACGAGGCGCGCAAGTCGCGCCTGCTCCATGCGCGAAAAGCCCGGCAGGTCGGCGTTGGCGAGGATGTAGGCCGAATGCTTGTGGTACTGCGAGTGCTCGATCGAGAGGCCGATTTCGGCCAGTTGGCCAGCCCAGCCGAGCAGCAACCGGTCGGCCTCGTGCTCGGCGCCGCGGCGCTCGGGCTCGAGCTGATCGAAGATGCGCAGCGCGAGCGCGCGCACCCGCTCGCCGTGGCCCGGATCGACGTGATAGCGCTCGATCAGCTGCGCGACGGTGGCCGCGCGCACGTCGCGCTGCTCGACGCGGCCGAGCAGATCGTAGAGCACGCCGTGGCGCAGCGCGCCTTCGGCGACGCGCATGCGCTCGACGCCGAGCTCATCCAGCACCGCGCGCAGGATCGCGACGCCGCCGGGCAGCACCGGCGCGCGGCCCGGCCGCAGACCGGCGATGCGCCCCGGATCGGCGCGCTCGTGCTTGATGAGCGCCGCGCGTAGCCGTTCCAGTCCTTCGCGCGTGACGCCTTCCTCGGCCCAGCCGTGCGCGGCGAGGATCGCCTCGATCGCGCGGATGGTGCCGGAGGCGCCGACCGCTTCCTGCCAGCCGTGCGCGCGGTAGGCGCCGGCAACCGCCGCCAGTTCCTGCCGCGCCGCCATTTCGGCTGCCTTCATGCGCGCCTTGTCCACGCGGCCGTCGGGAAAGAAGCGCAGGCTCGCGCTCACGCAGCCTACGTAGAGCGATTCGGTGAGCTGCGGCTCGAGTCCGGTGCCGATGATGAGCTCGGTCGAGCCGCCGCCGATGTCCACCACCAGGCGCCGGTGCGCCGCCGGCGGCAGCGTGTGCGTGACGCCGATATAGATGAGCCGCGCCTCCTCGCGCCCGGCGATCACCTCGATCGGAAAGCCGAGCGCGCGGCGCGCCTCGCGCAGGAACTGGGGCGCGTTCTTCGCCACGCGCAAGGCGTTCGTGCCGACCGCGCGCACCGCCTCGCGCGGCATGCCGCGCAGCCGCTCGCCGATGCGCGCGAGCGCTTCGAGCGCCCGCAGCTGCGTCGCCCGATCGAGCCGCTTGTCGGCGCCGAGCCCCGCGCCGAGGCGCACCGGCTCGCGCACGGTGTCGAGCGGATAGACGACGCCGTCGGCGACCCGACCGACCAGCAGGTGAAAGCTGTTCGAGCCGAGGTCGACCGCGGCGAGCACGTCGGGCCGGTTCATGCGGACACGTTAGCACCGCGGTCCGCGCGGCGCAAACCGCCGTCACGTGCGCGTCATCTCGCGGCAATAGAATAGCGGGCACCTTGGCCCGCGTCTGTCCGCAGGCGAGCCGCTTCGATGACCCGCAAGGCACTGCCGCCGTCGCATTTCCTCAACCGCGAGCTCGGAGTGCTCGCGTTCAACCGGCGCGTGCTCGCGCTGGCGGCCGACGACGCCGTGCCGCTGCTCGAGCGGCTGCGCTTTCTCACGATCGTCTCGTCCAACCTCGACGAATTCTTCGAGATCCGCGTCGCGGGCCTGAAGGAGCAGATCCGGCTCGGCGTGAAGGTCGCCGGCCCCGACGGACGCTCGCCGGCGGAGGTGTTCGAGGCGGTCTCGGCCGAGGCGCACGCGCTGGTGGCCGAGCAGTACCGGTTGCTGAACGAGGTGCTGCTGCCCGCGCTCGCGCGGCGAGGGCATCGTCTTTCCGCGGCGCGAAGCAATGGACCGAGGCGCAGCGCGCCTGGCTGCGCGACTATTTCGAGCGGGAGCTTCTGCCGGTGCTCACGCCGATCGGGTTGGACCCTGCGCACCCGTTCCCGCGCGTGCTACAACAAGAGCCTCAACTTCGCGATCGAGCTCGCCGGGCGAGACGCCTTCGGGCGCAAGTCGCGCCACGCGATCGTGCAGGCGCCGCGCGCGCTGCCGCGGCTCATCCGCCTGCCGGCCGAGATCGCAGGCGCCCCTTTCGCGTTCGTGTTCCTCTCCTCGATCCTGCACGCGCACATGGACGAGCTGTTCGCCGGCATGGAGGTAAAGGGCTGCCACCAGTTCCGCGTGACGCGCAACTCCGACCTGTTCGTCGACGAGGAGGAGATCAAGAACCTGAGGCTCGCGGTGCAGAGCGAGCTGCTGCACCGGCACTTCGGCGACGCGGTGCGACTGGAAGTGGCCGAGAGCTGCCCCGCCGAGGTCGCCGACTTCCTGCTGCAGCAGTTCAACCTCGGCGCGCAGGACCTCTATCGCGTCGACGGGCCGGTGAACCTGTACCGGCTGCGCGAGGTGCCCGAGCAGGTGCGATCGGCCCGATCTGCTCTATCCGCCGTTTCGCCCCGGCCTGCCCGAGCCGCTCGCGCGCGAGCGCGAACATCTACGCCGGCGCTGCGCTCGGGCGACATCCTGCTGCACCACCCGTACCAGTCGTTCGACGCCGGTGGTCGGAGCTGATGCGCAGCCGCGGTCACCGATTCCCGCCGTGATCGCGATCAAGCATGACGGTGTACCGCACCGGCGACCGACTCCGAGCTGATGGAGATCGCTGATGCGCACGGCCGCGCGCCGCGGCAAAGACGGTCACGGTGGTCGTCGAGCTGATGGCGCGCTTCGACGAGGAGGCGAACATCCGGCTGGGCGCGCGCGTCTGGAGGAAGCGGGCGCGCACGTCGTCTACGGCGTGGTCGGGCACAAGACGCACTGCGAAGATGGCGCTCGTCGTGCGCCGCGAGGAGGGGCCTTCGGCGGCCGGTGCTGCGGCGCTACGTCACATCTTGCCACCGGCAACTATCACCTTCGACGACCGCGCGCCAGTACACCGACTTCGGGCTGCTCACCGCGCGCGAGGACGATCACCGCCGAGACGTGAGCGAGCGTGTTCAAGCAGCTGACCGGTCTCGGGCGCCGCGAGCTCGCAGTGAAGCACCTGTGGATGTCGCCCTTCACGCTGCACCGAGCGGCTGGTGGCTCGCGGTGAGGAACGCAGGCGCGCATCGCGAAGGAAGGCCGCCCGGCGCGCATCGTCGGCGAAGATGAACGCGCTGCTCGAGCCCGAGACGTGATCGAGGAGCTCTACGCGCGCCTCGCAGGCCGGCGTGTCAGGTCGACCTCATCGTGCGCGGGGCGTGCGCGCTGCGGCCCGGCGTGCCCGGGCTGTCCGACAACATCCGCGTGCGCTCGGTGGTCGGGCGGTTCCTCGAGCACGCGCGGGTGTTCTTCTTCGCGAACGACGGCGCCGAGGACGTCTATCTCGCGAGCGCCGACTGGATGGACCGCAATTTCTTCCGCCGCATCGAGATCGCGTTTCCGGTGCTCGATCCGGCGCTGAAGGCGCGCGTCTTGCGCGAGGGGCTCGAGGCCTATCTGGAGGACAGCGCGCAGAGCTGGCTGATGAACGCCGAGGGCGGCTACGAGCGCGCGCCGCGCCGCGGCCGCGCGCGGGGCGTGCAGGAGGAGCTGCTCGCGCGGCTCGGCACGCTCGACCTGGCCGCGCGAGCGGCGCCTCGAGGCGGGCGAGATGGCCGGCATGGCGAACGCGTAGGCGGCGCGCCTTACGGCGCGCGGCGCGCGAAAGTAACGGTGCAATTCGACCGCGCAGCCCGGGAGCGCGCACCCGGGCCTCGTCCTTCGGGCGCGTGACTTCCGACTGTCACCGCGCTGTCAACGCGGCGTCACGCCCTCGCTTCACACTCTGAAAAAGAAGATCAGGTGCGCGTAGCGGCCGCCGTTCGGGGCGCCCTCGGGCGGATGGACGCCGACGCGCGCGCCTTCGGCGAGCGACGCGCGGGGGTGCCGCTCTGCTCACCGGGCAGTCCGGTGCGGAAAGGCCCGTTCGCCGTCGCTGCCGCCTTCGAATCTTTCGAACGCCATGACGGCTTGGAGGAACCGATGACACGATGCACTTTTGCGAGGTGGATTGCCTGTGCACTGATCGCCTGCGGGGCCTTCGGCGCCGCGTGGGCACAGAGGGCCGATCCCGAGAAACTGCGGGTCGCGCTGCTGCCCGACGAGAACGCCTCGACGTTGATCCGCAACGCGCAGCCGCTCAAGGCCTACCTCGAGCAAAGGTTGAAAAAGGACATCGAGATCGTGGTGACCACGGACTATTCGTCGATGATCGAAGCGATGCGCTTCGGCCGGATCGAGGTGGGATACTTCGGCGGGTTCTCCTATGTGCTCGCGAAGTCGAAGGCGCCCGGCATCGAAGCCTTCGCGGTCGGCGTCGAGCGCGGCGAGCCGACGTATCGGTCGATTCTGATCGCGACCGCGGGCGGTCCGGTGAAGACGCTGGCCGATATCCGCGGCCGCGCTTTTGCCTTCGGCGATCAGGCGTCGACCTCGAGTCATCTCGTTCCCCGGGCTTTTCTTCTCAGCAAAGCCGATCTGGTCGGAGACCGCGACTACAAGGTCGTGCATCTCGGCACGCACGACGCGGTGGCGCGAGCAGTCCAGGTGGGACAGGTTCCGGCCGGCGCGCTCTCGGAGCAGATTTACCGACAGCTCGTCGAACGCAAGACGATCGACAGCGCGCGCCTGGTCCAGATCGCGCTTTCCGATCCGATTCCGAACTATCCCGTCACCATGCAGGGCTACCTCGCCCCTGAACTGAAGCAGGCGCTGCGCGCGGCCTTCCTCGAGATGAAGGACCGGGAGGTGCTCCGGGCGTTTCGGGTCGAGGGCTTTGCCCCGACCGACGATCGTGCGTACGACGTGCTGCGCGAGACGGCACGCATCCTCAACATCGATCTGACGAAGATGAAATGACGACCGGCGCGGCCGCACACTACGACGCGATCCTCGCGAGCGCTCGCCGACGCAACCTTGCGCGCGCGCGGCTCGCGGGGGCAGTGCTGCTCGTGTGCGTCGTCTCGCTCGCGGTCACAGGGTTTTTCGACCTGCGCCGCTATGTCGAGGGCGGCGCGGCGATCGCTCAGCTCGCCCGCGAGATGGTGCCGCCCGACTTCAGCCGTTGGCGCTCCTGGGTGCGGCCGCTTGGGGAGACGCTCGCGATGTCGGTCGCGGGCACGGCGCTCGCGGTGGTGCTGTCGCTGCCGCTCGCGCTGCTTGCGGCCTCGAACACTTCGCCGGGCGGCGCGGTCTACTACGCGGCGCGCACGCTGCTCGCCGCCTTCCGCTCGGTGCCGGAAATCATTTTCGGGGTGATTCTGGTGGCCGCGGTCGGTTTCGGGGCGCTGCCGGGGGTGCTTGCGCTCGCCCTGCACTCGACCGGCATGGTCGCGAAGTTTTACGCCGAGGCGATCGAGCATGTGGACCCGAAGCCGCTCGAGGCGGCGGCTGCGGCCGGCGCGACGCGTTTTCAGGTGATCACGCACGCGGTCCTTCCGCAGGTGCTGCCGCAGCTCGCCGACATCACGATCTATCGCTGGGAGTACCACTTCCGGGCTTCCGCGGTGCTCGGCATCGTGGGCGCCGGCGGAATCGGTTTCGAACTGATGGCGGCGCTGCGGCTGATCTCCTACGCGGAGGTTTCGGCGCTGCTTCTCACCATCCTCGGCTGCGTCGTCGTCGTCGACAGCCTCGGCGCCTGGTTACGGCGTCGACTGAAGTAGCCGACAACGCCGAAGCAGCGGGGCCGGGTGCGGCCTAGGCGCCCGCAGGCGCCGGTACGTTCACCGCGCCCCGCGGACGGGCGCCGTCCAGCGCCTCGACGATCGCGAGCGCCGCGTAGCGCTCGATTTCGCGGCGAGCGCGCGCGACAGCCGAGCCGAGATGCGCGGTGAAAAGGGTGCGCTCCGGAAGCGCGAGCAGCGTCGGGTGGACGTACGCCGGCCGATCCGGACGCGCCCAATCCTCGAACGCGAAAACGTCGGCGGCGTAGCCTCCGAGGCGGCCCGCCTCGAGCGCTCTAGCGACGGCCGCCTCGTCGACGACCGAGCCGCGCGCGCAGTTGACGAGCAGCGCTCCGGGCTTCAGGCGCTCGAGCCACGCCGCGTTCACCATCTTCGCGGTCGTCGCCTCGAGCGGAACCGCGAGGAACACGAAATCGGCGCCGACGAGCGCCTCCTCCGGCGTGGCGTAGCGCGCGTTTTCCGGCAAGCCCTCGCTCGGACGAGGGTCGCAGACGAGAACGGCGCAGTCGAATCCGCGCCAGCTTGCGCGCGATGGCGCGGCCGAGACGCCCGCCCCCGACGATCGCGACGCTGCTTCCGTCGAGCGAGGTGCCGTACAGCCGCGGGCGCCATCCCGCGAACCGGCCAGCGCGCGCACGATGCGGTCGGCGGTGGCGATGTGACGCGCCAGACCGATCGCTAGCCCGAGCGCGAGCTCGGCGGTCGGGTCGCTCAGCAGGTCGGGCACGACCGTCAGCCACACGCCCCGGCGCGTGCAGGCCTGCACGTCGAAGTTGTCGTAACCGGCGAGCGCGCAGGCGACCCACCCGAAGCCGCGGACATGCCGTCGAGGAATCCCGCATCGACGCGATCGGTCATGAAGGCGAGCATCGCATCGGCGCCGCTCGCGAGCCGAAGCAGCTCCTCTTGAGGAAGCGGCTCCTCGTCGCGGTTCGCGATCACCTGGAAGCGCGCGTTCAGCAACTCGAGCGTTTCGGGAAAGACGCGCTGGGTGACGAGGACGACAGGCCGAGTCATGCGGGAGCCTCCGTTTTGGCGCTGCGACCGCGGGGCGCGCTCGCCCCTTGCGACCGCAACGATATTGCGCGTGCCCGATGACCGAACGATGACGCGACGAACCCGACGACGTCATTCGGCCGTAATCGGGCGCGGGTACCCTCGGCGCGTTTCCGCTCGGGCGCAAAGAAAGGCGATCCGCGATGGCGACCGGTGCGCTGCATGCGACGAGTCCGCTGCTCGAGGCGCGTGGCATCGGCGTGGTGTACGCCGGCGGCGTGCGCGCGCTGCATCCGACGACTCTGCGCATCGCCCCCGGAGAATTCGTCGTCTTGCTCGGGCCATCGGGAGCTGGCAAGTCCACGCTGCTCCGTGCCCTGAACGGTTTGGTCGAACCCACCGAGGGCGAGGTATGGATGCGGTCCCTCGGGATCGTGCGCGAGCGGAAGCAGCGGCGCGCGTTGCGCCGCCAGGTCGCGATGGTGTTCCAGCAGCACCAGCTGATCGGCCGCCTCACCGCGCTCGCCAACGTGCTCACCGGGCGGCTCGGATTCCACTCGGGGCTGCGCACGCTGTTTCCGCTTCCGCGCGCGGACCGGCAGATCGCGCTGGAAGCGCTGGAACGCGTCGGGCTGATCGAGCACGCGCTGCGCCGCTGCGATCAGCTCTCGGGCGGCCAGCAGCAGCGGGTCGGCGTCGCCCGAGCGCTCGCGCAGCAGCCGCAGATCCTGCTCGCCGACGAACCCGTGGCGAGCCTCGATCCAGCGAACGCGGAACACATCCTCAACCTTCTCCGCGAGGTCTGTCGTAGCGGCGGCATCGCCGCGGTCGTGAGCCTGCATCAGGTACCGCTCGCGCGGCGATTCGCGGACCGGATCGTCGGAGTCGCAAACGGCACCGTGGTCTTCGACGGGCCGGCGAGCACGCTTGACCTGCCGGCGCTTGCCCGCATCTACGGCCGCGCCGCAGCGACCGAGGCGGACGCGCCGTTCGAGGAGCGAACGGAACCGATTCAGACCGGCGCGTTGGCGACGACGTAGCGCAGCCGGCGGGGTTCGCGCCGGTCTTTGGCGAGCGCGCCTGCACCGGGGAAATCGCCGAGGCATTCCTCGGGAAACTCGCAAGTGATTGAAGCGATGTGTTTGGCTGCGATCATGTGCAGGTTTGCGGTTCCAAGGCAGGTGGAGGCGGACTCGGGCAGCCGAGGCGACACCGTTTCGGTGCGCGGCTTCTGCGTTTTTGCTCTCGGGCGGCGCATTGCGCGCCCGGTGGCAGCAATTTCGCGCCCGGAGCCGGTAGAGGTTTGCCAGGGCGACCATGCTGACGGCACGTACCGTGGTCTTGTACCGGCCCCGGTTGCACGTCTTCTCAAAGCCCCACAGAGGCGCCTGAGCACGCGGAAGGCAAGCTCGCCCGAGGCGCGAGCGCGCGAGCGCTTGCAGTTGAAGCGCCGCCCCGACCGGCGATCGCATCGAAGCGCTCACGCCTCGGAGACGATCGGAGATGATTCTCGGAGGCGTGCTCAGAGATTCCTTGACGGGAGCGCACGCTCGCGAACGGGCACCGGGCGCGGTTCGACAAACTCGAGCAGCTGCCGGCCGGCGTGCGCGAGCGGCCCGTCGTTCACGATCGTGAGCGCGGCCTCCGGCACGGCGGCGAAGGCGTCTTCGTTGCGCGCAAGCCGTCGCACGATCTCGCCCTGCGGCTCGCGCGCGCGCTGCGCGAGCCGCCGGGCGAGGAGGAGCTTCGGCGCGGTGACGTGCACCGCCTCGAGCGCCGGAAAGCGCAGGCGCGCCTCCGCAAGGTGCGCGCGCGAGCCGTTCACGACGACGGTCAGGCCGGCGGCGAGCCAGCGCTCGATCGCGCGCGGCACGCCGTAGGCGAGGCCATTGGCGCGCCAGTGGAGCGCGAACGCGCCGCGCGCAAGCAGCGCGGCGAAGCGCGCCTCGCTCACCGCGAAGTCGGTGCCCCCGCCGGTCGCGCGCGTGACCGCGCGCGGCGCGATGCGCACGCCCGCGGGGCGCTGCGCGCGCACCCACGCGAGCAGGCTGTCCTTGCCTGCGCCCGACGGGCCGACGAGGTACACCAGGCGGCCGCGGTCCGCGGCGCCGTTCAAAAAAGCGTCACGCACGGCCGCTAGCATGCCGACTCGATGTGGCACGCGGTTGACGAAGCGCTGCGCGAGGCGCGCCGCGACTGGATGGGGCTGCTCGCGCGCGCGCCGCTCGCGTCTCTCGAACAGTGGGCGCGCGCCGAGCAGCTCGCCGGCCCGCTTCCGGCGCGCACCTGGCTGCGGCCGCCGGAGACCGGGCTCGTGATGCTGCGCGCGCGCGCCGGCGGCAGCGGCGCGCGTTTCAACCTCGGCGAGATGACGATCACGCGCTGCGCGCTGCGCCTCGACTCGGGCGAAGTGGGCATCGCTTACGTTCAGGGCCGCTCGGCGCGCAAGGCGGAGCTCGCGGCGCTCGCCGATGCGTTGCTGCAGCGGCCCGAGCGACGCGAGGCGGTGCGCGCGCGGCTCGTCGAGCCGCTACGGGCGCGCCTTGCCGCCGAGGCCGAGCGCGCGGCGCGCAAGGCGCAGGCGACGCGCGTCGAATTCTTCACCCTCGCGCGCGCCCCGGGAGAGCCGGCGTGAACGCGATGGCGCTCGACCGGATCGTGCCCGGCTTCGCCGACCCGGTGCTCGACAGCCAGCGCGCGTTCCGGGCGGCGCTTTCGGCGATGGCGCAGCCGGGCACGATCGTCGCGGTCGCGCGCCCGGCCGCGCCGCTCGCGGGCGTCGCGCCGGCGGCGCAGGCTCTGCTGCTTGCGCTGCTCGATGCGGACACGCGGCTGTGGCTGTCGGCCTCGCTCGGCGACGGCGCGGCGGCGGCGGCGAACCTTCGCTTTCACACCGGCTGCCGGCTGGTCGCCGACTGCGCCGAAGCGGATTTCGCGCTCGTCGCCTCGGCGGCCGAGCTTCCGCCGCTCGCGGCGTTCGCCTGGGGCACCGACCTCTATCCGGAGCGCTCCGCGAGCGTCGTCGTACAGGTCTCCGCGCTCGCCGAGGGCGCCGGCTGGCGGCTCGCCGGCCCGGGGGTGCGCGGCGAGCGCCGGCTCGCGGTGCCCGATCTCGACGCCGGGTTTCTCGCCCAGTGGGACGAAAACCACCGCGCGTTTCCGCGCGGCGTGGACCTCTACCTCGCCTGCGGCGAGCGGCTGTGCGCGCTCGCGCGCACCACGCGCATCGAGGGCTGAGCGTGTACGTCGCGGTAAAGGGCGGCGAGCGCGCGATCGAGAATTCGCTCGCGCTCCTTGCTGAGCGGCCGCCGCGGCGATCCGGCGGTGCCGGAGCTCTCGGTCGCGCAGGTGCGCGAGCAGCTGCGGCTCGCGGTCGACCGCGTGATGGCCGAGGGCTCGCTCTACCGACCGCGGAGCTCGCGGCGCTCGCGCTCGAAGCAGGCGCAGCGGCGACACGCATGGAGGCGATCTTTCTGCGTGCGCGCCTACCGCGACGACGCTGCCGCGCCTCGGCTAGCTCGTTGCCGCTCGAGACCGCGCGCGATGCGCCTCGCGCGGCGCATCTCGCGCGGCGTTCAAGGACCTGCCGGGCGGCCAGCTCCTCGGCCCGACGTTCGACTACAGCCAGCGGCTACTCGATTTCGCGCTGCGAAGCGCCCGCGCCGCCGCCGCCCGCGCCGGAGGCGCCGAGCCGTCCCCGAATGCCACGCCCCGAGCGCGACTCGAGCTGCTCGCTGGCCGAGGAGCCTCGTCGAGGCCGAGGCCGAACCGCCCGGGCAGCGGGCGAGCCGCCGGACCTCACGCGCGAGCCGCTTTCGTTTCCCGCCCCGCGCGCCGCGCGGCTGCAGAACGCTCGCGCGCGCCGACGAAGGGCTTCCTGCTCGCGCTCGGCTATTCGACCCAACGCGGCTACGCGCAACACGCACCCGTTCGCGGGCGAGCTGCGCGTACGGCGACCGTCGAAGTCGAATGCATCGCGCCCGAAGAGCTCGGCTTTCCGGTCGTCGTCGGCGAGGTGGAGCTCACCGAATGCCAGATGATCAACCAGTTCGCGGGCAGCGCCAGGACCCGCCCGCCGCAGTTCACCCGCGGCTACGGTCTCGCGCTTCGGCCGCAGCGAGCGCAAGGCGATGGCGATGGCGCTCGTCGACCGCGCGCTGCAGCGCGCCGAGGAGCTCGGCGAGGCGGTGACCGCGCCGGCGCAGATGGAAGAGTTCGTCCTCGCGTCACTGCGGACGCTCGTCGAAAGCCTCCGGGCTTCGTGCGAGCACCTGAAGCTTCCGCACTACGTCGATTTCCAGAGCGGAGCTCGGAAGCTCGTACGGCAGCCTGCGCGCGCAGGCCGGGGCAGCGCGCCGGCAGTGAGCGCGCGCGCAGCGCTTGCCGCGGTGCGCGCCGCCGGCGCAGCGGCCGGCGGCTACAACTTCGCGTATCTCGACGAGGCGCACCAAGCGCATGATCCGGCGCGCGATCGCTGAAGGCGGTCGCGATTCCCGGGCTACCAGGTGCCGTTCGCCGCGCGCGAGATGCCGCTGCCCTGGGGCTGGGGCACCGGCGGCATGCAGGTGACCGCGCGCCGTGATCGGCCCGACATGACGTGCTGAAGGTGATCGACCAGGGCGCCGACGACACCGTGAACGCGGTGAACATCCGGCGCTTCTTCGCGCGCACCGCGGGCGTCGCGACCACCGAGTCGCACCGCGGGCTGCGACCGTGATCCAGACGCGCCATCGCATTCCGGAGACGCCGCTCAGCCGAGGGCCAGATCGTCGTCTTTCAGGTGCCGGTGCCCGAGCCCCGATGCAACGGCTCGAGCCGCGCGTGTCGCGAGAGCGCGGCGCCTGCACGCGCTCGCCGACTACGGGCTGATGCACGTCAAGCTGTACGAGGACATCGCGCGCTACGGCCGCAGTCGTCGACCAGCGTACGACTACCCGGTGATCGTGAACGGCCGCTACCTGATGGCGCCCTCGCCGATCCCGAAGTTCGACAATCCGAAGCTGCACATGATCGCCGGCGCTGCTGCTCTTCGGCGCCGGACGCGAAAAGCGCATCTACGCGGTGCCGCCGTACACGCGCGGTCGAGAGCCTCGGACTTCGAGGACCATCCGTTCCGACCGGTGCAGCGCTGCGCAGGCCGCGTGCGCGCTGTGCGGCTGCGCGCGAAAGCTTCCTCGACGAGGTGGTCGACCGACGACCGCGGCGGGCGGCTGTACGTGTGCTCGGACACCGACTGGTGCGCCGCGCGGCGCGCGCGCGCAGACGCGCGGTGAGCAGCGAGGCGCCGATGCTGGCGCGCGGCGGGCCTTCAGCCAAGCGCTTCGGCGCGCGCCATCGCGCTCGCCGAGGTCTCGCTCGACACTGTGGGCGGGGGAAGTGCTCGCGGTGGTCGGCGAGAGCGGGCTCGGGAAAGAGCACCCTGCTGCGCCTGCTCTCGCGGGGCGGCATGGCGCCCGGATGCCGGGCACGGTCGAGTTCGCGGACGCGCCACGAGGGCTGGCTGCATGACGTGCACGCCCTATCGGAGGCCGGCGCAGGCGGCTGCTCGATACGCAGCCGACTGGGGGTTCGTGCTACCAGCAGCCGCGAGGAGGGGCTGCGCATGACCGTGTCGGCCGGGCGCCAACGTCGGCGAGCGGCTGATGGCCGCTCGGCGGCGCGGCACTACGGCCGGATCCGCGCAGCAGGCGGCGCACTGGCTCGCGCAGGTCGAGATGGACTCGGCGCGGCATCGACGATGATCCGCCGCTCGCGTTTTCCGGCGGCATGCAGCCAGCGGCTGCAGATCGCGCGCAACCTGGTCACGCGCCCGCGCCTCGTCTTCATGGACGAGCCGACGGGCGGCCTCGACGTTTCGGTGCAGGCGCAGGCTGCTCGACCTCCTGCGCGGGCTCGTGCGGCGATCTCGGCGCTCGCGGCGATCGCTCGTCACCCACGACCTCGGCGTCGCGCGGCTGCTCGCGCACCGCATGATGGTGCTGAACGGACGGGCGCGTGGTCGAGGACCGGCCTCGCCGACCAGCGTGCTCGACGATCCCCAGCATCCCGTATACCCAGCAGCTCGTCGCCTCGGCGCTCGCGGCCATGAACGATGCACGCGCTGCTGCGGATCCGGGGGTCTGTGCCAAGTCGTTCGTCCTGCATCGCGCAGGGCGGGGTCGAGCATGCGTCGTGCTGGACGGGACGTCTCGCTCGACGGTGCGCGGCGGGCGAATGCGTGGCGCTCGAAGGGCCGTTCGGGTGCCGGCAAGAGCGACGCTGCTGCAAATGCATCTACGGCACCTACCGCGCGAGACGCCGGCTCGATCCGCTGTGCCATGCGGGCGCGAAGATCGGTCTGGCGCGCCGCCGACGCCCGCAGCTCCTGTGCGCATGCGGCGCGACGCGATCGGTTACGTCAGCCAGTTCCTGCGCGCGGTCCCGCGCGTGCCCGGCGCTCGACGTCGTCGCCGAGCCGCTCATCGAGCGCTGCGGCGAAAGCGCCGAGGCGCTCGCCGCAGCGCGCCGCGCCGCGGGGCAGCTGCTGCTTCGCCTGCGCGTGCCGATGCGCCTGTGGCAGGTGCCCCCGGCGACCTTTTCCGGCGGCGAGCAGCAGCGCGTCAACATCGCGCGCGCACTGCTCGAGCCGCGGCCGCGTGCTGCTGCTCGACGAGCCGACCGCCGCGCTCGATGCCGACAACCGCGCGAGCGTCGTCGCGCTGATCGGCGAGCGGCGGCGCGCCGGCGCCGCGATCGTCGGCATCTTTCACGACGCGCGGGTGCGCGACGCGGTCGCGACCCGCGTCTTCGACCTGGAGCGCGGGCGATGAGCGGCGCGGCGCTCGCGCTGCGCAACGCGCGCGTGGTGACCGAGGGCGAGGTCGTTCGCGCCTCGGTCGCGGTGCGCGACGGGCGCATCGTCGCGGTCGGACCCGGGCGCAGGGCTGGTCGGCGCCGACCTGGAGGGCGACTTCCTGCTGCCGGGGCTCGTCGAGCTGCACACCGACAACTTCGAGCGCCACCTGATGCCGCGGCCGAAGGTGCACTGGCCGGCGTTGCCGGCGCTGCTCGCGCACGACGCCGAAGTGGCGGCCGCGGGCATCACCACGGTGTTCGACGCGCTCGGCGTGGGCGACGCCGACCCGGAGGCGGTGCGCGGGCAGGACATGGCGCCGGTGCTCGCGGCGATCGCGCGCGCCGCGCGCGAGGGGCTGCTGCGTGCCGAGCACCGCGTGCACGCGCGCATCGAGCTTCCGGCGCCGAACGCGCGCGAGCTGTTCGCGCCGTTCGCCGAGCATCCGCTCGTCGGGCTGGTCTCGCTCATGGACCACACCCCGGGCCAGCGCCAGTGGGAAGACGTCGAGCAGGCGCGGGTGTACTACTGCGGAAAGAAAGGCTGGTCGGAGGCGAAGTTCGCGCGCATGCTCGCCGAGGCGCGCGAGCTGCAGGCGCGCCATGCGGCGCCCAACCGGCGTTTCTTCTGCGACTGGGCGCGGGCGCGCGCGATCCCGCTCGCGAGCCACGACGACACGCGGCCGGAGCACGTCGCCGAGGCGCACGCCGACGGCGCCACCATCGCCGAATTCCCGACGCGGCTCGAGGCGGCGCGCGCGGCGCGCGGCCGCGCGATGACGATCGTCGCCGGCGCGCCGAACCTCGTGCGCGGCGGCTCGCACTCGGGCAACGTCGCCGTGCTCGATCTCGCGCGCGCCGGACTGCTCGACGCGCTGTCTTCGGATTACGTGCCGGCGAGCCTGCTCGCGGGCGCGTTTCGCCTGGTCGCGCAGGCCGGATTCACGCTCGCGCAGGCGGTGGCGACGGTGAGCCTGCAGCCGGCGCGCGCGGCAGGGCTCGAGGACCGCGGCGCGATCGCGCCGGGGCTGCGCGCCGACCTCGTGCAGGTGCGCCTCGCGGGCGAGCAGCCGGTCGTGCGTGCCGTCTGGCGCGAGGGCGTGCGGGTCGCCTGAGGCGCGACGCGATTCCGTCATCGAGCCGTCAATCGCCTGTCACCTCGCCGCCCCAGACTCGCGCTCGCCGTAGATCGCACGCCATGACGCCGGCCATCGCCATCGCCGACCTGACGAAGACGTTCGGCGCGCGCCGCGCCCTCGACCGCGTCTCGCTCGAGATCCTGCCCGGCGAGATGGTGGCGCTGATCGGCGCCTCGGGCTCGGGAAAGAGCACGCTGCTGCGCCACATCGCCGGGCTCGCCGTCGCCGACCGCGGCACGGGAGAAATCCGCGTCCACGGTCGGCTCGTTCAGCGCGCCGGGCGCCTTGCCGCCGACATCCGCGAGGTGCGCGCCGGCATCGGCTTCGTCTTCCAGCAGTTCAACCTGGTGGGGCGGCTGCCGCTCATCGTCAACGTGATGACCGGCACGCTGCACCGCACGCCGCTGTGGCGGACGCTGCCGCGGCTCTTTCGTCGCGAGGACGTGCGCGCGGGCTACGAGGCGCTCGCGCGCGTCGGCATCGCCGAGTTCGCTGCGCAGCGCGCTTCGACCCTCTCGGGCGGCCAGCAACAGCGCGCGGCGATCGCGCGCGCGCTGGTGCAGGGCGCGCGCGTCGTGCTCGCCGACGAGCCGATCGCCTCGCTCGATCCGGAATCCGCCCGCCGGGTGATGGAGATCCTCGCTGCGATCAACCGCGAGGACGGCTGCACCGTGCTCGTGTCGTTGCACCAGGTGCATGTGGCGCTGCGCTACTGCGCGCGCGTGGTCGCGCTCGCCGCCGGCCGCGTGGTCTACGACGGGCCCTCGGCCGCGCTCGACGCCGAGACGCTGCGGCGCCTCTACGGCGCCGAGGCCGACGAGATCCTCGGCCTGCCGGACTGGATTCCTCTTCCCGAGCGCCGCGAGCAGGCGGCCGGCGCGCGGGACGCAAGACGGGCGGCGCTCGCCGCCTGAACGACGCCGCCCGCGGTTGCGAAAAAGGAGCGTTCGATGATCAGAAGACTGCTCGCCGGCCTCGCCGCCGCCGCGGCGCTCGCCGCGCCGACGTCGGCCCAGACGCCCGCCGAGATCAACTTCGGCATCATTTCCACCGAATCCACCCAGGCGCTCAAGCAGGACTGGGCGGTGCTGCTCGAAGACCTTCAGAAGCACCTCGGCATCCGCGTGAACGCGTTTTTCGCGCCGGACTACGGCGGGATCATCGAGGCGATGCGCTTCGGCAAGGTGCAGATCGCCTGGCACGGCAACAAGTCCGGCATGGAGGCGGTGGACCGCGCCTTCGGCGAAGTGTTCGCGCAGCAGATCGCCGAGGACGGCGCCCCGGGCTACTGGTCGTACCTGTTCGTCCATCGCGACAGCCCCTACCACTCGCTCGAGGACGTGAAGAAGAACGCGAAGAACATCGTCCTCGGCTTCGGCGACTCGAACTCGACCTCCGGTTACCTCGTGCCCGGCTACTACGCGATGGCGCTGAACGGCCTCGATCCCAAGACCTCGTTCAAGGCGATGCGCCAGGCGAACCACGAGACGAACATGATGGCGGTGGCGATGCGCCAGGTGGACGTGGCGACCGGCAACAACGAAAGCTACGAGAAATTCGCGCGCCGCTACCCGGAGCGCGCCAGGGAGCTGCGCATCATCTGGAAGTCGCCCCTCATTCCCTCCGATCCGATGGTCTGGCGCCGCGACCTCGACCCCCAACTCAAGGAGAAAATCCGCGCGTTCTTCCTCAACTACGGCAAGAACGAGCGCGAACGCGAGGCGCTGCGCCGCATCGGCATCGCCGGCTTCAAGGCCTCCGACAACAACCAGCTGCTGCCGATCCGACAGCTCGAGCTGTTTCGCCAGAGGCTCGCGCTCGAGCGCGACGAGCGCCTGCCCGCCGTCGAGAAACAGACGCGGATCGCGGACATCGATCGGCGGCTCGCGGAGCTGAACGCGCAGATGGCGGCGCTCGCGAGGTAGCGCGGTGAACGCGGCGCTCGCCCACGGCCCGGCGCTGCCGCGCCCGGGGCTGCCGACGCTGCTCGCCTGGGGCGTCGTGCTCGCGCTGCTTGCCGCCTCCTGGCAGGGGGCGGACCTGCGCCCGATGGACCTCGTGCGCGACGCGGGCAACATGGCGAAGTTCGCCGCCGATTTCTTTCCGCCGGATTTCCGCCAGTGGCGCCACTACCTGCAGGAAATGCTCGTCACCCTGCAGATCGCGCTCTGGGGAACCGCGCTCGCGGTCGCGTGCGCGGTGCCGCTCGGGCTGCTTTCGTCGGCGAACATCGCGCCGTGGTGGATCCACCAGCCGGTGCGGCGCCTGATGGACGCCTGCCGCGCGATCAACGAGATGGTGTTCGCGATGCTGTTCGTGGTCGCGGTCGGTCTCGGGCCGTTCGCCGGCGTGCTCGCGCTCTGGGTGCACACCACCGGCACGCTCGCGAAGCTCTTTTCCGAGGCGGTCGAGGCGATCGACCCGCAGCCGGTCGAAGGCATCCGCGCGACCGGCGCGCGCAAGCTGGAGGAGATCGCCTACGGCGTGTTGCCGCAGGTGATGCCGCTCTGGATTTCGTATTCGCTCTATCGCTTCGAGGCGAACGTGCGCTCGGCGTCGGTCGTCGGCATGGTCGGCGCGGGCGGCATCGGCCTGGTGCTCTGGGAGATCATCCGCGGCTTTCAGTACGCCGAGACCTGCGCGGTGCTGATCATCGTCGTCGCCACCGTGAGCCTCGTCGACCTCGCCTCCGCGCGCCTGCGCCGCGCCCTCGTATGAACGGCTGCGCGATGGCCCGCGACGTGAGCGCGATCCTCGAGCTCTACGCATCGCGCGGCGCGCGCTGGTACGGCTCGGAAGCGGTGAGCCAGCTCGAGCACGCGCTGCAGTGCGCGGCGCTCGCCCTCGAGGAAGGGGCGAGCGAGCCGCTCGTCGCGGCGGCGCTCTTGCACGACCTCGGGCACCTGGTGACCGAGGTGCCGCACAGCCTTGAGCGCGACGTGGACGACGCGCACGAGCGGGTCGCGGTCGCGTTCCTGCGCGGCCTTTTTCCGGCGGCGGTGCTCGAGCCGATCCGGCTGCACGTCGATGCGAAACGGTTCCTTTGCCGCGCCGACCGGCGGTACCTCGAGCGGCTCTCGAGCGCCTCGCGCCACAGCCTGGAGCTGCAAGGCGGGCCGCTCTCGCCGCTCGAAGCCGAGCGCTTCATCGCCCGGCCTTACGCGCTTGACGCCGTGCGGCTGCGGCGCTGGGACGACCGGGCCAAAGAGCCGGGGGCGCGCACGCCCGGGCTCGCCGATTTCGAACCGCTCCTGCGGCGCGTGTCGTTGCACGAAGCCGCCGTCGATCGCGCGTAGCTCAGCGGCCCTTCGGCGCGGCCGTACCCGGCCGCCGCGGCAGGCGGGCACCGACGAGCGCGCCGGCGGCGCTGAGCGCCCCGGCGATCGCGACCGCGGCGCCATAGCCACCGGTGCGGTCGAAAAGCCATCCGGCGACGACCGGAAGGAGAAGCGCCGCGAGGCACCAGGCGACGTACAGGCGGCTTGCGACTTGGCCGAAGGCGTTGCGCGGCCAGTATTGCGCGATCGCCGCCGCCGAAAGGCCCGAGACGAACCCGTAGCCCATGCCGAGCATTGCAAGCGCGGGCACCGCGATCTGCGGCGCAGGCCAGAGCCAGAGCGCGAGAGCGCCGGCGAGCGACCAGGGTTCGCGCCGACCGCGACCTGCGGCACCGGGAAAGCGGTCGGTCAACCAGCCGCCGGCGATGCGGGAGGCGGCGATCGCGCCAGTGATGAAGGTGGTCGCGCCGACCGCAAGCGCGGCCTCGCCCCCGTAGGCGCGCACGATTCCGGCCGCCTGGCTGAGGACGAGCAGCCCGGCTGAGGCGGCGAGAAAGAAGAGCGTGCCGAGCCGCAAAGAGCGGCCACTGCGGCTCGGCGGAGGGGACGCCGCCTGAGGCGTCGTGCATCCGGATACTCGCGGCCCGGTACAACGCGGCGGCGAGCGTGCAGCCGGCAAACGCCACAGCCGCGAGGTCCCTGCGAGGGCGGCGGCGAGCCCCCAGCGCGCGTTCGCGCCGGCAAGAAGCGGCGCGCCGATCATCGCCCCCAGGGGATAGAGGCTCACCACGTAGCCGTTGGCGAGCCCGCTTCGCGCGCGCACGGTCTGGTTGACGCCTTGCTGCACGAGGATGTAGCCGACGCCTGCGCCGAGGCCGAAAAGGACGCCGTAGCCGAGCGCGAACTGCGCAAACTCCCGGGCCGAGGCGGCGAGCGCAAGGCCCGCCGCGCTCGCCGTCCCGCAGCCGAGCGCAACAAGCGCAGGCGGCGTCGTGCGATACAGCCGCGGGGCGAGCATCATGCCGGCGGTGAGCGTCACGATCGCAAGCGCGAACACGAAGCTCGTCGCTGCGCGCCATCATCGCCAGGCTCGCCTCGATCGGCGCAAGGAGCACGCTGAAGGCGTAGAGCGTGCCGAACGGCAGGTTGAGCGCGGTCGCGGCACCGAGCGCGCAGGCGCTGCGCGCGGCCGGCCCGAGGCGCATGAGGCGGCGCCCGAGCGGGTTCAGGCGAGCGTGTCCTCGATCCGGGCGCTGCCGCTAGGCTCGCCGAGCCTAGCCGCTTCGCCGCCGCGGCCTTTCTGGCCGCTTGCCGGGCCGACAGGCGGCGGTCGCAGACCTTCTTCGGGGCGGACGGGCGCCCGGCCCGCCCCGAGCATGTTGCCGCGTCGCGCGTGCATCGCCCGCGTCTCCCCGCGCCGACGATAGCACGCTTTCGCCGGCGCCGGGCGCGCTTCAGGGCCTCAGGTACGCGAAGCCCTCGCGCTGCTGCAGGCGGGTAATTTCGGCCACCCCCGAAGGCACGAAGGTCGCGTCCGGAGTCAACCGGTCCTTCGTCAGATTGCGATTGCGCAGCGTGATCTCGCACACGTCGAACTTGACGCCGCGCAGCTTGAGCTGCTCGACGGCGACCTGATAAGGTTTGCCCGTCGCGTCCTTGGCGCCGTGCATGAGGAAATCCACGCCGCGCGCGTGGGTCACCACCACGATTCGCGCCTGCGGGTTGACCTCCAGGTGGTTGCCGATGTTGCGCAGCGCATCGCTTGCCTGCGCCTCGGTGTTGTTGATGTGATAGACGACCTTGTCGGGTCCGACCATCCCCTGCGTCGCCGCGCACCCGGACACGACGAGCGAGAGGGCAAGAAGCCCGGCCGCCGCGTTACGCTTGTTCATCGCTTCCTCCTTTGCCGGTGTCGCTCGCCGCCGGTCAGCGGCGGGCGAGCCGCTCGCGCCGCCACGCGTCGAACGGTTGCGCGCGGTACGCGCCGCTCGCAACGTAGTCGGCAAAGAGCATGAATTCCTCCGCGTCCCGCGTCGGGCCGTAGTGGCGCAGCAGCTCGCGGCCGTCCAGGCCGATCACCGAGAAAGTCGGCGTGCCGCGCACGCGGGCGACTTTTTGCGCGAGTTTGCTGCGCATCGGCCGGCCTCGTCCAAGTCGGCGACCTCGG
>JAVQZY010000022.1:0-87864 GCA_033582675.1 Burkholderiales bacterium
GGGCGTCGGCTGCGGCGAGCGCCTCCAGCACCGCCATCGCTCGCAGGGTGGCCGGAACGTCGTCTTCCTTTCGCGGCACAATCCGGCAGTTTATCGAAATCCGGAACGCAATTTTTCGCCAGTCGTGGAGACACTGAGCATCCGCGCAGGAGGATCCCAATGACCGAACTCGCCGAAGTGAATCGCATGGTGGTCGCCGGCCGGCAGCGCATGACGCCGTCGGAGGCGTTCGTCGAGACGCTCGTCGCGCAAGGGGTGCGGCACGTCTTCGGCATCGTCGGCTCCGCCTACATGGACGCCCTTGACCTTTTCCCCGCCGCGGGCATCCGTTTCATCCCCACGGTGCACGAGCAGGGCGCGGCGCACATGGCCGACGGCTATTACCGCGCAAGCGGCCGGCACGGCGTCTGCATCGGCCAGAACGGGCCCGGCATCACGAACTTCGTCACGGCGATCGCCGCGGCCTACTGGGCGCACAGCGCGGTGGTCGCGATCACGCCGGAGGCGGGCACGATGACGGTCGGCCTCGGCGGCTTCCAGGAAACCGACCAACTGGCGATCTTTTCGAAGATCACCAAGTACCAAGCGCACGTCAACAACCCGGCGCGCATGGCCGAACTCACCGCGCGCGCCTTCGACCGCGCGCTCCTCGAGATGGGGCCGACGCAGCTCAACATCCCGCGCGACTTCTTCTACGGCGAGATCGAATGCGAGATCCCGCAGCCGGTGCGCATCGAGCGCGGCGCGGGCGGAGCCGCAAGCCTCGATGCCGCCGCCGATCCTGCTCGCGCAGGCGCGCTTTCCGGTGATCATCGCCGGCGGCGGCGTGACGCTCGCAAACGGCATGGACGCCGCGATCGCGCTCGCCGAGACGCTCGATGCGCCGGTGTGCAACTCCTACCTTCACAACGACACGTTCCCGGCGAGCCACCGGCTCTGGTGCGGCCCGCTCGGCTATCACGGTTCGAAGGCGGCGATGAAGGTGCTCGCGCGCGCCGACGTGGTGCTTGCGCTCGGTTCGCGCCTCGGGCCCTTCGGCGTGCTGCCGCAATACGGCATCGACTACTGGCCGGCGGCGGCCAAGCTCATCCAGGTGGACGCCGATCCGCGGGTGCTCGGCCTCGTCGAAGAAAACCGCGGTCACGGTCTGCGGCGATGCGCGCGAGGCGGCGCTCGCGCTCGCGGCGCGCCTCAAGGGTCGCACGCTCGCCTGCGCGGCGAACCGCGACGAGCGGCTCGGGATCGTGCGCGCCGAAAAAGAAGCCTGGGCGGCCGAGCTCGCCGCCTGGGACTTCGAAAAGGACCCCTGGAGCCTCGAAGTGGCGAAGGACTCGAAATACATGCATCCGCGCCAGATGCTGCGCGAGCTCGCGCGCGCGATGCCCGAGGACGCGATGGTCTCGACCGACATCGGCAACATCTGCCAGATCGCGAACGCCTACCTCCGGTTCGAGCGGCCGCGCTCGATGTTCGGCGCGATGATGTTCGGCAACTGCGGCTACGCGTTTCCGGCGATCATCGGCTGCAAGGTCGCCGCGCCCGAGCGCACGGCGATCGCCTTCGTCGGCGACGGCGCCTGGGGGATGAGCATGGGCGAGATCCTCACCTGCGTGCGCGAAAAAATCCCGGTCGACCGCCGTCGTGTTCAACAACCAGCAGTGGGGCGCGGAGAAGAAGAACCACGTGGACTTCTACTCGCAGCGCTTCCTCGGCGTGGACCTGGAGAACCCGAGCTTTGCCGGCATCGCGCGCGCGATGGGCGCCGAGGGCGTCACGGTCGAGCGCGTCGCGGACGTGGCCGAGGCGTTTCGCGCGGCCTGCCGCGCGCAGAAGGAGGGAAAGACGACGGTGCTCGAAGATGATGTGCACGCGCGAACTGGGCGATCCGTTCCGGCGCGACGCGCTGCGCAAACCCGTGCGCCTGCTCGAAAAATACCGCGCGTACACGTAGGAGGAGGTCATGCGCAGGCTCTTCGCGTTCGTCCTCGGGCTCGCTGCGTCGGCCCTTGCCTTCGCCCAAGACTGGCCCGCAAAGCCGATCCGCTTCATCGTGCCCTATCCGCCGGGCGGCGGAACCGACGTCATCGCGCGCATCGTCCAGCCGCGGCTTGCGGAGGCGCTCGGGCAGACGATCGTGATCGAGAACCGCGGCGGCGCGGGCGGCGTGGTCGGCACCGAGGCGGCGGCAAAGGCGGCGCCCGACGGCTACACGTTCCTCTTTACGCTTTCGTCGCACACGATCAACCCGTTCCTCTACAAGCTCGGCTACGACGTCGAGCGCGATTTTGCGCCGGTGACGCTGATCGTGAGCGTGCCGCAGCTCGTCGCGGCGAATCCCGCCTCGCCGCTCAAGACGATGCAGGACGTGATCGCGGTCGCGCGGGCGCATCCGGGCAAACTCCATTTCGCTTCGGTCGGCAACGGCACGCCGTCGCACATCGCGGGCGAGCTGCTGAAGCTGAAGACCGGTATTGACATCGTGCACGTGCCGTACAAGGGCGGGGGGCCCGCGGTCGCCGACACCATCGGCGGGCAGGTGTGGCTGCTCTTCGTCACGATGCCGGCGGCGATGTCGCACGTGCGCGCCGGCAAGCTCCGCGCGCTCGCGGTGACCACGCTCAAGCGCTCGCCGGGTGCGCCCGAGATTCCGACGGTGGCCGAGGCGCTCGGCATCCCGGACTACGAGGTGGATTCGTGGTACGCGATCTTCGCTCCGGCGAAGACCCCCCCGGCGATCATCGCGCGCATGCAGCGCGAGGTGGCGCGCGTGATTGAGCTGCCGGACGTGAAGCAGAAGCTGCTCGAACAGGGCGGCGACACCGTCGGCTCGACGCCGGAAGCGCTCGAGCGGGTGGTGCGCGCCGAGCTCAAGAAGTGGGCCGAGGTCGTGCGCGCGGCGCGAATCAAGGCCGACTGAGCGCGGCCGAATGGCGGCGAACCCGCAGGCGCAGACGGCGTCCGAGACGGTGGCGGCGCTCGTTGCGCGCGCACGCGCCGCGCAGCGCGAGTTCGAGCGCTGGCCGCAGGAGCGCGTCGACGAGGCGGCGCTCGCCTGCGGCTGGGCGATCCTCAAGCCCGAGAACAACCGGCGGCTTGCGCAGACCGCGGTGCGCGACACCGGCATGGGCGATGTCGCCGACAAGATCGCAAAGAACCACCGCAAGACGCTCGGCCTTTTGCGCGACATCGCCGGCGTGCGCACCGTGGGCGTGATCGCCGAGTATCCCGAGCGCGGCATCACCGAGATCGCGCGGCCCGTGGGCGTGGTCGCGGCGATCACGCCGTCGACCAACCCGGCCGCGACCCCGGCGAACATGATCGTGAACGCGGTCAAGTGCCGCAACGCGATCGTGCTCGCGCCCTCGCCGAAGGGCTGGTCGACCTGTGCGCTGCTCCTCGAATTCACGCACGCGGAACTGGCCAAGGTCGGCGCGCCGCGCGACCTGGTGCAGATGCTGCCTGCGCCGGTCACGAAGGAAGCGACCCAGGCGCTCATGCGCGCCTGCGACCTCGTCGCCGCGACCGGCTCGCAGGCGAACGTCCGCGCGGCGTACTCGAGCGGCACGCCGGCGCTCGGGGTGGGCCTCGGCAACGTCGTCTCGATCGTCGACGTCTCGGCCGACCTCGACGACGCCGCGCAAAAGATCGCGCGCTCGAAGACGTTCGATCACGCGACGAGCTGCTCCTCCGAGAACGCGGCGGTGATCCTCGCGCCGGTCTACGACGCGATGCTCGCCGCGCTCGCGCGCGAGGGCGGCGTGCTGCTCGATGCGGCGGAGAAGGCTCGGCTTGCGGCGTTCATGTTTCCCGAGGGGCGGCTCGCGTCTGCGGCGATCGCGCAGCCGGCCGCACGCATCGCCGCGATGGCGGGACTGGAGCGCCCGGCGGCGCGCGCGGCGCGCTTTCTCGATGGTCGAGGAAGCGGGCGCAGGGCCCGCGCATCCGTTCTCGGGCGAGAAGCTCTCCCCGGTGCTCGCGGTCTACCGCGCGCGCGATTTCGACGAGGCGTTTGCGATCACCGCGGCGATCTACGAGTACCAGGGCAAGGGGCATTCGGTGTCGATCCACACGCGCGACGAGGGCCAGGTGCTGCGCCTCGGGCTCGAGCTTCCGGTCGCGCGCGTGATCGTCAACCAGGCGCACTGCTTCGCTACCGGCGGCAGTTTCGACAACGGCCTGCCGTTCTCGCTCTCGATGGGCTGCGGCACCTGGGGCAGAAACAGCTTCTCGGACAACATGCACTGGCGCCACTTCCTCGACATCACGCGCATCGCGCGGCCGATCCCGCCGCGGGTGCCGACCGAGGAGGAACTCCTCGGCGCCTGGTGGGCCAAGTACGGGCGATGAGCGAGGCGCTCGCGGACGTGCTCGCGCGGCACGTCGCGCTGGCAACCGGACGCCGTCTTTCTGATCGCGCCGGAGACCGGTGCGAGGCTCACCTACGCGGCGCTTGCACCGCGAGCGGCAGCGCGCTCGAAGGCTTCCTCGAGGCGCGCGGCGTCCGCCGCGGCGACAAGGTCGCGTTCTACCTGCCGAACGGACTGCAGGCGACGCTCGTCTTTCTCGGCACGATGGCGGCCGGACGGGTGGTGGTGCCGCTCAACCTCCTTGCGCAGCGCGCGCAGCTCGCCTACGTGCTCGAGCACTGCGACTGCCGGCTGGTGTTCACCATCGCACGAGCTTGCGCCCGCGCTCGCCGCGCGCCGCTGAGGTGCGCGGCGCGCGCGATCGAGGCGGTGGAGGTCGACCCCGACGCGCCGGGGCAGTTCGGCGGCCGCCCGCTCGCGCGCGCTGCGGCGGCGCCGGTCGCGCCGACCGATCCGGCGCTCCTCATGTACACCTCGGGTACGACCGGCACGCCGAAAGGGGCGCTGCTTACGCACGCGAACCTGCTCGCGGCGGCGGGTAGCGTCGCCGCCTGGCACGGGCTCTCGGCCGCGGACCGCTGCCTGTCGTCGCTTCCCGCTCTATCACGTGAACGGGCAGGTGATCGCGACGCTCGCCCCGTTCGTCTCCGGCGGTTCCGTGATCGCGCCGCGGCGCTTCAGCGTCAGCCGCGTGGTGGGAATCGTCGAGCGGCACGCGCCGACCTGGATCAACCTGGTGCCCACGATCATCGCGTATCTGCTGAGCGCCGCGAGCGGCGCCGGCGCGCGCCGCTTTCCGTCGGTGCGTTTCGCGCGCTCGGCCTCCGCGCCGCTTGCGCCCGAGCAGCAGCGCGCATTCGAGCGCGTCTTCGGCATTCCGGTGTTCGAGGCGATGGGGATGACCGAGACCGCCTCGGTCGCGTTCTGCAATCCGCAGGATCCGGCGCGGCGCAAGTACGGTTCGGTCGGACTGCCCTGCGGGGTCGAGGCGAAGGTGGTGGATCCCGCAAGCGGCCGGGCGCTTCCCGACGGCGTCGCGGGCGAGATCTGCCTGCGCGGCCCGAACGTCATGGCGGGTTACTGCAAGGAGTCGCCCGAGCAGACCGCGCAGGCGTTCGACCGCGACGGCTTCCTGCGCTCGGGCGACCTCGGCTACCGCGACGCCGACGGGTACTACTTCGTCACCGGCAGGCTGAAGGAGCTGATCATCAAAGGCGGCGAGAACATCGCGCCGCGCGAAATCGACGAGGCGCTGCTGCGCCATCCGGCGGTGCTGGAGGCTGCGGCGGTCGGGGTTCCCGATCCCGCCTACGGCCAGGAAATCGTCGCGTTCGTCGTTCCGAAACCGCACGCGGCTCCTGTGCGTCGAGGAGCTGCGCGAATGGTGCATCGCGGAACTCGGCCGCTTCGAAGACGCCGCGCGAATTCCGGCTGGTCGCGGAACTCCCGAAGGGGCCGTCGCGGAAAGATCCAGCGCCTGAAGCTCGCCGAAGCGCTCTGAGATCGGATAGCATGGGCGTCGGCGCGCCGCCCCGGGGCGGCGCAGGACCGACGCGCGTGAAAAGACAGACGCTCTACAGCAGCTCGCCGCGACGCACGCTGCGCGCGGGCCCCGCGCAGCCGGCGGCGGCGACCTCGCTGCGAGCGCGGGCTGCGCGTGCGCTCGCGCGGCCGCGGCTGCACAGCGTCGCGCTCTTTGCCGCCGGCGCGCTCGTCGCCGGGGCGCTCGCGCTTCTCGCTGGCGGGTTCGAGCGCGCGCCCTCGGGGCTCACGCAGGAGGACATCGAACACGCGGTCGCGAAGGCGCTCGAGACGTTGCCGCTTCCGTCGCCGGCGGCGAGGGCGTGGGAAAAAATCCGGCCGTCGGTCGTGCGCGTGCGCAGCTTCTCCGACAGCGTGCCCGATCACGAGCCGGAGACGGTGCTCAACACCGGAAGCGGCGTCATCGTCCTCGAAAGCGGCGTCATCCTCACCAGCCTGCACGTGGTACAGAACCCGCGGCGGCTGTCGGTCACCTTCGCCGACGGGCTGGAATCGGAGGCGGTGCTGATCGGCGCGCAGCCGGAAAACGACCTCGCGGTGCTGCGCGCGAAAAACCTGCCCGACGACATCGTCGCGGCGACGCTGCGCTCGACCCACGACCTCGCGCCCGGTCACCGGGTGATCGCGGTCGGATTCCCGTTCGGCGTCGGGCCGTCGGTTTCCGCCGGCGTCGTCTCGGGCTTGGGACGCGAATACCGCTCGCCGGAGGGCAAGCGGATCCTCTCGAACCTCATCCAGTTCGACGCTGCGGTCAATCCGGGCAACTCCGGCGGACCGCTCGTCACCGCGGAAGGTGAGGTGGTCGGCATCGTCACCGGACTGCTCAACCCGACCGAACAGCGCTTCTTCGTCGGCCTCGGCTTCGCGGTGCCGATCGAGGCCGCTGCGGCCGCCGTCGGGGTGCCGCCGTTCTGAGTTTTCCGCGCCAGGGGGCCGATATGGAGCGAGCGAACCCGGAGCCGAGGGCGGCGTCCTCCCGCATGGAGCACGTCCTGTACGAGGTGAAGAAGGTGGTCGTCGGGCAGGACCATTTTCTCGAGCGGGTGCTGGTCGCGATGCTCGCGCAGGGGCATCTGCTCGTCGAAGGCGTGCCCGGGCTCGCGAAAACGCTCACGGTGAAGACGCTCGCGCGCGCGGTGCGCGGCAGCTTCCGCCGTATCCAGTTCACGCCGGACCTGGTGCCCGCCGACCTCGTCGGCACGCGAATCTTCAACCAGAAGACGGGCGAGTTCGCGACCTCGCTCGGGCCGGTGTTCACCAATCTGCTGCTCGCCGACGAAATCAACCGCGCGCCGGCCAAGGTGCAGAGCGCGCTGCTCGAGGTGATGCAGGAGCGGCAGGTGACGATCGCCGGCGAGACCTACCGCGTGCCGGAGCCCTTCCTCGTGATGGCGACGCAGAATCCGATCGAGACCGAGGGCACGTATCCGTTGCCCGAAGCGCAGGTGGACCGCTTCATGATGAAGGTGCGCGTCGGCTATCCGTCGGAGGAGGAGGAGTTCGTGATCGTCGAGCGCATCACGGGCGGCGAGCCGCAGGTGAACGCGGTCGCCACCACCGAGGAGCTGCTCGCGCTGCAGCGCGAGTGCCGCAGCGGGTTCGTCGATCCCTCGCTGATGCAGTACGCGGTGAAGCTCGCGGCGGCGACGCGCGAGCCAGCGCGCTACGGTCTGGCGGACCTCGCGAAGTACGTCTCCTTCGGCGTCAGCCCGCGCGCCTCGATCCACCTCGTCGAGGCGGCGCGCGCGCTCGCGTTCCTGCGCGGCCGGAGCTACGCGTTGCCCGAGGACCTGGTGGACGTGGTGCCGGACGTGTTCCGGCACCGGCTCGTCCTCACCTACGAGGCGCTCGCCGAGGGCGTCACCGCCGACGACCTGATCGCGCGGCTGCTCGCGAAGCTGCCGGCGCCGGCCAGACCCCTCGAGACGCATGTCCGGGTCGCGGCCGGATCCTGAGGCGCTGCTCAAGCGCCTCGAGTGGACCGTCCTCAAGCGCCTGGACGGGCTTCTGCACGGCGACTACCGCACGCTCTTTCGGGGCTTCGGCCTGGACCTCGCGGACCTGCGCGAGTACCAGTACCACGACGACGTGCGCTACATCGACTGGAACGTCACCGCGCGGCTTCAGACGCCGTACGTGCGCGAGTATTACGAGGACCGCGAGGTGACGGCGTGGTTCCTGCTCGACGTGAGTCCCTCGATGGAGTTCGGCTCTGCGGCGCGAAAGCGGGCGGTGCTGGAGGAATTCTTTGCGGTGCTCGCGCGGCTTCTGACGCGCCGGGGCAACCGCGTCGGCGCGCTCCTCTACGGCGAGCGGCTCGACACCGTCGTTCCGGCGCGCGGCGGACGCAAGCAAGTGCTGGAGATCCTGTACCGGCTGCAGCGCCGACCGGCGGCGCAGACCTCGGCGCCGACCGATCTCGGGGCGTTCCTGCGCGATGCCGGGAACCTGCTCAGGCGCCGTTCGCTCGTCTTTCTCGTCACGGATTTCTTCAGCACGCCGGGCTGGGAGCGGCCGCTCGCGCAACTTGCGCTGCGACACGAAGTCCTCGCGGTGCGCTTGTATGATGCGCTCGAGATGGAGATCCCGGACGTCGGCCTCGTGCTGGTACAGGACGCCGAGACCGGGGAGCAGCTCTTCGTGGACACCGGCGCACCGGCCTTTCGCAGGCGCTTTGCGGCGCTTGCCGCGCGGCGCGAGGAGCGGCTGCGCGCGGGCCTGCGCGAGGCCGGGGTGGATGCGCTCGAGATCGCCACCGGCGAAGACCTGACCGAGGCGATCGTTCGCTTTGCGACCCTTCGCAAGCTGCGCGGCCGGCGCGTCGCCGGTGCTCTTGCGCAGGGCGCAAGGGAGGCGCCGTGAGCTTCCTGTGGCCTGAGGCGCTGTGGGCGCTCGCGCTCGTGCCGGCGCTCGTCGCCCTGTACGTGCTGATCCTGCGCCGAAAGCGGCGGACGGCGCTTCGCTTTGCCGACCTCGGCCTCGTCCGCGAGGCGATGCAGGGGCAGAGCCGCATCCGGCGCCACATCCCGCCGGCGCTCCTTCTGCTCGCGCTCGTCGGCCTCGTCGTCGCGAGCGCACGCCCGGTCGCGACGCTCACGCTGCCGGTCTCGCGCCAGACGATCATCCTCGCGATGGACGTCTCGGGCAGCATGCGCGCCAAAGACGTCGAGCCGAGCCGCTTCGAGGCGATGAAGGCGGCGGCGCGCCAGTTCATCCAGGACGTGCCGCGCAACACGAAGATCGGCATCGTTTCGTTCGCCGGCACGGCCTCCGTCGTGCAGCAGCCGACCGACAACAAGGAGGACCTGCTCGCCGCGATCGAGCGTTTCCAGCTTCAGCGCGCGACCGCGATCGGCAGCGGCATCATCGTGTCGCTCGCGACGCTCTTTCCCGACGAAGGCATCGACGTGAGCGAATACGTCTACGGCGACCGCGCCTGGCGCTCGCGTCCGCTCGCCGACGCAAAAAAGGACGCGAAAAAGGAGTTCAAGCCGGTGCCCCCGGGCTCCTACACCGGCGGCGCGATCATTCTCCTCACCGACGGGCAGCGCACCACCGGCCCCGATTCGATCGAGGCGGCGAAGATGGCCGCCGACCGCGGCGTTCGCATCTACACCGTCGGCCTCGGCACGGTCCACGGCGACGTGATCGGCTTCGAGGGCTGGTCGTTCCGGGTGCGGCTGGACGAGGAAACGCTCAAGCAGATCGCGCAGATGACCCGGGGCGAGTATTTCTACGCCGGCACCGCGGCGGATCTGAAGAAGGTGTACGAGTCGCTCAGCGCGCGGCTCGTGCTGGAACGCAGGGAAACCGAGATCTCCGCGCTTCTCGCCGCCGCCTCGGCGCTCGTCGCGCTCGTAGCGGGGCTTCTCTCGCTGTTCTGGTTCAACCGCGTCCTCTGAAGACCCGTCGACGGCCGCCCGCGCGGGGAGCGCGTTGGCGCTCTCTCGCCCCCGCCGGATCCGACGATCCGGCGCCTTGCGCGCAAAACCCGCGGCGGGGCTACAGAAGGAAGGGAAAATCGACTTCCGGGCGTCGGCCGCTCATCAGTTCGGCGAGCGCGCGCGCTGAGCCGCAGGCCTGCGTCCAGCCGAGCGTGCCGTGGCCGGTGTTGAGGTACAGGTTGCGGTAGCGGGTGCGCCCGATGTAGGGGACGTTTCCCGGCGTCGAGGGCCGCAGCCCCGCCCAGAACTCCGCCTTGTCGGCGTCGCCCGCCTCCGGAAAGAGCTCGGCGACGCGCGCGAGGATCGCGGCGCAGCGCGCGCGGTCGATTCGGAGGTCGTAGCCCGAGAGCTCGGCGGTGCCGGCGATGCGCAGCCGCTCGCCGAGGCGGGAGTAGACGAGCTTTCGCTCGTCGTCAGTGAGCGACACGGTCCAGGCGGCCTCGGGGTTTCGCACCGGCATCGTCACCGAGTAGCCCTTCGCGGGATAGATGTCGAGGCGGATGCCGAGGGGCGCAAGGAGCTTCGGGCTCCAGACGCCGAGCGCGACGACGTAGGCGTCGCCGCGCACCCGCTCATCGGCCCCCTCGGGTGGGCTCACCGCGACGCCGCTCACCGCGCCGCCGGCGGCTTCCAGACGCCGGATCGCGGTGCGATAACGGAACTCGACGCCGCGCGCTTGCGCGAGCCGCGCGAGCGCCTGCGCGAACTTGTGCGCGTCGCCCGACTCGTCGCTCGCGGCGTAGGTGCCGCCGGCGAGCCGCGCGCGGCAGGCCGCGAGCGCCGGCTCGATCGCGACGCATTCGGCGGGCGTCTTCACCTCGCGATCGAGGCCGAGGCGGCGCATCAGTTCCGCCGCGCGGCAGGCGGCCTCGAACTCGCGCGGATCGGTGTAAAAATGCAGGATCCCTCGCGTCAGCTCGTCGTAGCGGATGCCGGTCTCCCGGCGCAACTCCTGCAGCGCGGCGCGGCTGTAGAGGCCGAGCTTCACGAGCGCCGCGGTATTGCGCCGCGCGCGCGCCGGCAGGCACTCGAGGAGAAACCGAGCGAGCCAACGCCACTGCCGCAAATCCGCACGCGGGCGGAAAAGGAGCGGCGCGTCGGCGCGCGCAAGCCACTTCAGCACTTTCGCCGGGGCGCGCGGATTCGCCCACGGCTCGGCGTGGCTCACCGAGATCTGGCCGCCGTTCGCGAAGCTCGTCTCCAGTGCCGCCCCGGGCTGACGGTCGATGACGGTGACGTCGTGTCCGGCGGCGCGCAGGTACCAGGCGCTCGCCACGCCCGCAAGTCCCGCGCCGAGGACGACGATCTTCATCGCCCGCAGGCGGCGCGGTTTGCACGTTCGGCGCGCTCTCGTTCCTCAGTCGGGGGGCTGCGCGAATCCGAATCCGGTGCGGGCGTATTTCTGCCGCGGCGGCGCAGCGCACGCCGACGCACGCGAACGCCCGCAAGCGCGCGAGGCGCATCGGGCAGGCGAAGGTTTCGCAACCGATGACCGCGCGGCGCCACCGCGAGCGCATTCCAACGGGTGCCGCAGCCGATTTCGTCGAGGGCCATGCGAGCGAGGCGTCGGAGAAGGGCCGGTGCGATTTTAACGATCTCGAAATGAGATAGATCGCTTACAATCCGGCCCCGGCCATGGCTGCGCCGCCGCGAAAAGAAGAAGCCGATCCCGGGCTCACCGGGTGGGAAAATCCGGCGCAGCGCCTTCGCGACGCGCTCGATCACGATCACTTTCGCCTCTACGGCCAGCCGATCCTGCCGACCGAGGGCGGTGGCCGCGCCGAGCTCGTCGAAGTGCTCGTGCGCCTCGCCGAAGAGGAAGAGCGCTTGCTTCCGCCGGGCGATTTCCTTCCGGCATTCGAGCATTACGGCATGATGGGCGAGCTCGATCGCTGGGTGGTGCGCAGCGCACTGCGCCGGCTCGAGACGAGCGGCCGATCGCTTCCCCGGCTCTCGATCAACGTCTCCTCGCGTACCCTGGAAGAGGGCTCCTTCGTGCCGTTCGTCGCGGTGCAGCTGCGACTTTCGGGCGTCGATCCGTCCGCGCTCGTGATCGAGATCGACGAAAACGACGTCGTCGAACGGCGCGCCGCGTGCGAACGCTTCGCCGCGGGCGTGAAGATGCTCGGCTGCAGCGTGCTGCTGGACGGTTTCGGACGCCGCTCGGTGTCGTTCGAGCCGCTGAAGGCGCTGCTCGCCGATTACGTGAAGGTGGACGGCACGGTGGTGCGCGCGGTGGCCGTGTCCGCGTCCGCCCAGGCGAAGCTGAAGGCGATCGCGCGCGTCGGGCAGGTGACCGGCACGAAGGTGATCGCCGAATGCGTCGAGGAGGAAGCAGTGCGCGCGAGACTCGCCGACTTGGGCGTTCCGCTCATACAAGGCTTCGGTGTCGCGCGGCCGGAGCCGCTCGATACGCTGCTTTCCGCCGACGAGGGGCGCGCTGGTTCCGAGGGCAGCGCGCCTTCGGTGCGCGTCTGAGCGCGGCGCGCGGCCGACGGCCCGCGCGCGGCTGCGCGCGCGCCGCGTCGCAAGTACACTTACGCAGGCAGACCGCGGAGGACCCTCACATGATGCAGCTCTATTTTTCGCCCGGCGCCTGTTCGTTCGTGCCGCACGTCGGGCTGGAGATCGTTAAGGCGACGACCGGAACCGACTTCGAGCCGAAGCTCGTCAAGCTGCACAAGGGCGAGCAAAAGACGCCGGAATTTCTCGCGCTCAATCCGAACGGCCAGGTTCCGGTTCTCGTGGTCGACGGCCGGCCGCTCAATCAGATCATCGCCATCTGCGAGTACCTCGACCGGCGCTTTCCGCAGGCGCAGCTGCTGCCGGTCGAACCTTGGGCGCGCGCGCAGGCGATGTCGCAGCTCGCGTGGATGAACAACACCGTGCACCCGACCTTCACCCACATTTTCAGGCCCGAGAATTTCGCCGACACCGAGGCGGGTCGAGCCGACGTGCGCGCGGTCGCAAAAGCGCGCTACCGGGAGTATCTGGAGCGCATCCAGGGCTGGGTCGCGGGCGCCTCGCCCTACTGGTTCGGGGCGCAACCCTCGTTTCACGACGCCTACGCTTTCACGCTGCTGCGCTGGGGCGGCTTCGCCGGCATCGATCCGGCGACGCTTCCGGCCTACAAGGCGTACGCCGAACGCGTGATGGCGGCACCCGCGGTGGCCGCGGCGCTCGAGCGCGAGCGCATTCGGCTGGATACGTTCAAGGCGGCGGCTTGAGCTCGTCCGCGGGCAGGATCCCCAGCCGTTCGTAGACCGGGCGGATCGCACGGCGGATCGCGGCGAGCCGCGTCGCGTAGGCCGCGGCGGCGACAAGCGCCAGCGCGCCGCCCGCCGCGAGCGCTGCAGGCGGCCCGATGCGCTCGGCGAGCGATCCGGCGGCGAGCGCGCCGAGCGGCGCGGTGCCGAGGAACGCGGTCATGTAGAGCGCCGCGACGCGCGCGCGCATGTGCTCGGCGACGATCGTCTGCAGCACCGTGTTCGTGCCGGCGGCGGTGATCATGCCGCCCAAGCCGACGAGGAAAAGCAGCGGCAGTGCGAGCCAGAGGCGTGCGCAGGCGGCAAAGCCGATCAGCGCGGCGCCGGCGATCGCGCCGGCCGCCGGGATCAGCGAGAGCAGACCGCGCACGCCGGGCCGCACCGCGAGGTAGATCATGCCGGCGACCGCGCCGCAGCCGCCCGCGCCGATCAGGAGCCCGAGCGTGTGCGCGTCGCCGCCGAACACCTCGCGCGCGAAATACGGCGCGAGCGACTGGTACGGCTGCACCGAGAAGCTCACCGCGGCAAGGAGCAGCAGCGCCGCGCGCGTGGGCAGGAACCCGAAGGCGTAGCCGAGGCCGGCCGCGAACTGGCGCAGCCAGCTCTCTCGGCCGGTTTCGACCGCCCGCGGTGCGCCGCGCATGCGCGCAAGGGCGACGAGCACCGCGCCGTAGGAGAGCGCGTTCAGCGCGAAGCCCCAGACCTCGCCGAGCGCCGCGATCACCGCGCCGCCGACGATCGGGCCGACGAAGCGCGCGCCGTTCATGAGCGCCGAATTGAACGCGATCGCGTTGGGCAGGTCCTCGCGTCGGCCGGAGACGAGTTCGAGCACCATCGCCTGGCGCGCCGGACCGTCGATCGCGTTGACGATCCCGAGAAGGAGGTTCCCGGCGACCAGATGCCAGGGCTCGATGCGACCGGCGGCGACCAGCGCGAACATCGCGAGCGACTGCGCGAGCGCGGTGCCTTGGGTGAAGTAGAGCACGCGGCGCTTGGGCAGCCGGTCGACGAGCACCCCGGCGAGCGGCGCGAGCACGAGAAACGGAATCTGCAGCGCAAAAGACGCGAGTCCCAGCATCAGCGCCGACTCGCTGAGGCGGTAGACGAGCCAGCTCGTCGCGACGAGCTGGAGCCAGGTTCCGACCTGCGATATCCCCTGCCCGACGAAATAGAGGCGATAGTCGCGATGCCGGAAGGCGCGCAGAGAGTGCGGCGCGTTCAAGGCGTCTCCCGTCGCCGCACGCGTTCGGCGCAGAAGGCGTTTGGCGAGCGCGGCGTACCCGCGCGGCTGCGCGCGCGGCGAAGGCGGCCGGACGAAGGCGCGCCGGCGGCCTTCCTTTGATCGCCGTCAAGCACCGCGGCGGCGCGTCCGCCTTTAATGGCTGCGAACGTCATCGCGAGGATCATGACATGGCGAGGAAGCTGGAAAAGGATCAGTGGCAGTCGTACTTCGAGCGCGTCTCCAAGGCGCTCGGTGCCAACGTGGTCGAAATCGCGATCGTCGGACCGCGTCTCGGGGCACAGCGCGAGACCCGCGGCACGACCCTGACGGGCGTGTCGTACGACCCGAAGGGCGACCTCTTCGCGGCGATCGGCGAAGACCTCGAACACAACATCCGCCACCCGCGCGAGATCTACGTGGACGGCGAGGTCGAGGGGCTGCGCAGCTTCGAGGTCGTGGACGCCGAGGCGGTGCGCCACATCTTCACCTTCAAGGAAGTGCTGCGCCTTGCGCCGCCGGCGCGCTGAGGCGTCGTTACCGGTCTCGCCCCGGCGAGGCGGCCGAAGCCGGGCCGACGGGATGGTGGAGGCGGCGGGAATCGAACCCGCGTCCGCGAATCCTCCGCAGTCGGGACTACATGCTTAGCGCGGTCGTTTGCGTCTCGCCTTGCGCCCGCCGACCGGCAGGCTGACGTTCGGCCAGCCGCTTCGACGGATCCGACGGGCCAAGCGGCCAGGCCCGGCGGAGAGGCTGGTGTGAATGGCGCTGCACCTTCCTCGCGGAAGGCCTAGCCCGCCAGCAAGCTAGTGCAGCGTCTCGCCGGTATTAGGCGGCGAGAGCGTAACGCTCGTCGTTGGCGTTTGTTTGCTTACGGTTGGATTTACGAGGTGCTCCGTCCCTCGGCATGCCCCGCGCTGCTTCGTGACCCGCGTCGAAACCAGGTCGCCCCCGGTTCGGTCAAGCACGCTGCGCGCGGCATTCTACATCGGTGCGCCGAGGCGGGACATCAAGTCCGCGGGGTGCGCGAGTACCGCGTCGGCCTGCCAGGCGTGCATCCCCTGTCCGTAGCCCCACAGCACCGCGACGACCGGCATGCCGGCTGCGCGCGCGGCTTGCACGTCGCGCAGGTCGTCTCCGGCGTAGAGGCACTCGCGCGGCGAAAGCCCGAGCGCGTCGGCGGCGTGAAGGAGCGGTGCCGGATGCGGCTTTACGTGCGGCGTCGTATCGCCGCAGACGACGCACGCGGCTCGCTCTGCCAGCCCGAGAGCGCCGAGAAGCGGGTGCGTGAGCGCGGCGGCCTTGTTGGTGACGATACCCCAGGCGAGGCCGCGCGCCTCGATCGCCGCGAGAAGTTCCGCGACGCCGGGGAAAAGGCGCGTTGCGGCGCACAGCCGCGCGCCGTAGAAGCGGAGGAAAGCCTCGCGCAGGGGCGCGAACGCCTCGTCTTCGGGACCGACGCCGAAGCCGGCGGCGAGCAGCCCGCGCGCGCCGGCGGAGGCGAACGGTCGCAACGCGGCGAGCGGCAAAGGCGCCAGTCCGCGTTCGCGCCGGACCTCGTTCAGCGCGTGCGCGAGGTCCGGGGCGGTGTCAGCGAGGGTGCCGTCGAGGTCGAACAAGACGGCGCGCAAAGCGACCGGCGCCGGCGCGTCACTCATCCTTGGTGCACGCAAGGAGGTAGTTGACGTCGCAGTCGTCGGTCAGACGGAACGTCGCGGTCAGCGGGTTGTAGCCGAGGCCGGCCGCGCGCTGCGGGCGAAGTCCTGCCGCGCGGCACCAGCGGGCGAGTTCCGAGGGGCGGACGAAGCGACGGTAGTCGTGGGTGCCGCGCGGAAGCAGCCCCAGGACGTACTCTGCGCCGATCACCGCGAGAAGATAGGCTTTCGCGTTGCGGTTGATCGTGCCGAAAAATACCTGGCCCCCCGGCCGCGCGAGCGCCGCGCACGCGGCGACGGTGCGCGCAGGATCCGGAACGTGCTCGAGCAGCTCCATGCAGACCACCGCGTCGTAGGCGGCGGGTCGTTCCGCGGCGAGCGCCTCCGCCGAACGCAGGAGGTACTCGACCGTCAGACCGCTTTCGCGCAGGTGCAGGTGCGCGACGCGCAGCGTGCGTTCGGCGAGGTCGATTCCGGTGACGCGCGCGCCGGCGCGCGCCATCGCCTCGGCGAGCAGGCCGCCGCCGCAGCCCACGTCGAGCACGGTCTTTCCGGCGAGCGGAAGCTGCGCCTCGATCCAGGCGAGTCGCAGCGGGTTGATCTGGTGCAGGGGTCGGAACTCGCCCTCGGGATCCCACCAGCGATGCGCCGCCGCGGCGAATTTCGCCAGCTCGGCCGGATCGGCGTTCTGCGAGACCTCGCCCATGGAAAACAAAAAGCCCCGGCGCACCGGGGCTGCGAGGATAGCGCGTTTTGCGCGCTAGTTCCTGCGCGTGCCGATCACCTCGATCTCGACGCGGCGATTCTTCGCGCGGCCTTCGCGGGTCTTGTTGCTCGCGACCGGCTGCTTCTCGCCCTTGCCCTCGGTGTAGATCCGGTTCGGCTCGATGCCCTTCGAGACGAGGTATGCCTTCACCGATTCGGCCCGACGCACCGACAGCCGCTGGTTGTACGCGTCCGAACCGATCGAGTCGGTGTGCCCGATCGCGATCACCACTTCGAGGTTGATGTCGCGGATCTTGTTCGCGAGGTCGTCGAGCTTCGACTTACCCTCGGGTTTGATCGCCGCCTTGTCGAAGTCGAACAGCACGTCCGCCGCGAACGTCACTTTCTCGGCGATCGGCTTCGGCTTCGGCTCCGGCTTCGGCTCGGGTTTCGGCTCCGGCTTCGGCTCGGGTTTCGGCTCAGGCTTCGGCTCGGGTTTCGGCTCAGGCTTCGGCTTCGGCTCCGGCTTCGGCTCGGGTTTCGGTTCGGGTTTCGGCGCGGGCTTCGGCACGAGGTCGGGGTCGCACTCGGCGGTCGCCATCGCGGGCGTCCAGTAGCCCGCGCGCCAGCACTGGCCGAAGTTGTTCTTCCAGACCTGGTTCGCCGGGCCCGTCCAGTATCCCTGCGCTGCGGCCGTAAACGAGGCGCCGGAAAGCGAGACCGCGGCAGCGAGCAACAAAGGTGTCCAGTTCTTTTTCATGCGATTCCCCTGTGCGGCGTTCTGGATTTCTCGGCGCCGGTCCGATTTGCTTTTCGATTCAACGCGGTGGACGCGCGCCGAGCGCATTTTGCCACAACTTGATTCTGCTGTCCAAGCCCGCGAAGGCGTCGTTTTGCAACTCGCCGTCGGCGACGAGCGCGCGGCCTGCGACCCAGACGTGGCTCACCTGCTGTCGGCTTGCGACGTACACCAGGTGCGAGACCGGGTCGTAGCAGGGCTGCATGTGCAGGTCGTCCATGCGCACCGCGACGAGATCGGCTTCCTTGCCCGGCACGATCGAGCCGATGCGCGCCTCCAGCCCGAGCGCCGTCGCGCCGGCGAGCGTCGCCGCACGCAGCGCCGCGTGCGCCGGCATCGCTTCGGTGTCGCCCGCCACCGCTTTTGCGAGCAACGCGGCGAGCCGCATCTCTTCGAAGAGGTCGAGCCGGTTGTTGCTCGCCGCCCCGTCGGTGCCGAGCGCGACTTCGACGCCCGCGCGCGCGAGTTTCGCCACCGGAGCAAAGCCGCTCGCGAGCTTCAGGTTCGACGACGGGCAGTGCACGACCTTCGCGCCGTGGCGCGCGAGCGACTCGATCTCGGCCGGCGCGAGGTGCACCGCGTGCACCGCGAGCAGCCCCGGACCGAGCAGGCCCGCGCGGCGCAGCCGCTCGAGCGGACGCACGCCGTGCTCGGCGACCGAGCGCTCGACCTCTTCCGCCGTCTCGTGCAGGTGGATGTGGACCGGGATCTCGATTTCGCCCGCGAGCGTCGCGAGCCGCCGAAACGTCGCATCCGACACCGTGTACGGCGCATGCGGCGCAAAACAGAACGACACAAGCGGGTGATCGCGCCAGCGGTCGCGCAGCGCAAGCCCCTTCGCGAGGTAGTCCTCCGGGTCGGCCGCGTAGGCCGACGGGAACTCGACCGCGATGATGCCGAGTGCGGCGCGCATGCCGGCGGCGAGCGCCGCCTCGAGCGCCGCCTCCGGAAAGAAGTACATGTCGTTGAAGCAGGTGATTCCGCCGCGCAGCATCTCGGCGCAGGCGACGAGGGTGCCGTCTCGCACGAACTGCGGCGAGACGTGCTTGGCTTCGATCGGCCAGATGTGCTCGGTGAGCCAACGCATGAGCGGCAGGTCGTCCGCGACGCCGCGCAGCAGCGTCATCGCCGCGTGCGTGTGCGCGTTGACGAGCCCCGGAATCAGCGCATGCGCGGGAAGATCGATCCGCGCGAAATCGGCGAATCGCGCCTCGCCTTCGGCGCGCGGGCACACCGCGAGGATGCGGCCATCGCGCACCGCGACGGCGTGATCGGCGAGCACCGCCCCGGCCGGCTCGACCGGCACCACCCAGCGCGCGGCGATCAGCAGCTTCTGCGTCATCGGAAAAAAACAAAGCCCCGCACGGGCGGGGCTTTGCGCGCGGTTCCTGGCGCGGCTATTTCGGCGCCCCCTGCAGCTCGACCTCGACGCGGCGGTTCGGCTCCAGACAGATCACGAGCGCCTTGCGGTTCTTTTCGTCCGGGCAGCTCTTCACCGGCACCGTCTGCCCGTAACCGAAGGTCTCGATCTGCGCGGCGTTCATGCCCTTCGAAACGAGATACGCCTTCACTGCCTCGGCGCGGCGCTCGGAGAGCTTCTGGTTGAAATGGCGCGAGCCGAGGCGGTCGGTGTGGCCGTTGACGTGCACGTAGCTGATCTGCCCGACCGTCGGAAGCTTCTCGACGATGTCGCGGTCGAGGCGGAACTTCGCCATCTCGTCGAGCTTCGACCCGCCGAGCGGGAAGAGCACCGTCGAGCGCAGCACGACCGGTTTCGGCTTGGGTGCCGGCTTCGCTTCGGGTTTCGGCTCCGGCTTCGGCTCCGGCTTCGGCTCGGGTTTCGGCTCGGGTTTCGGCTCGGGTTTCGGCGCCGGCGGGGGAGGCGGGGGCGGCGGCGTCGGCTTTACCGCGGGCTTCGGCAGAAGGTCGGCATCGCACTCCGCGGTCGCCATCGCCGGGGTCCAGTAGCCGGCGCGCCAGCACTGCCCTGCGCTGTTCTTCCACACCGCACCGCCCGGCCCGCTCCAGTAGCCCTGCGCTGCGACGGCAACGGGGGCTGCCGCAAGCGACGCGGCAAGAATCATCGGGGTCGTTTTCACCGCGTTCCTCCCTTCTCGTATGGCCGGCCGATTAAATCACAGCGGACGCCGTTCGACAAGCGCGCATGCGGCGGAAATACGAGGGAAATCGGGCGCTTGCGTGCTAAAATTCGCTCTCGACGCAGCAGCCTTCTGCGGCGCGCAACCCCGGCTGCGATGCGCGCCGCGCCCGCCGCCGGCCGCCCGCAAAACATCATGGACAGCTTCGCCAAGGAGACGATACCGGTCAGCCTCGAAGAGGAGATGCGCCGGTCGTACCTCGATTACGCGATGAGCGTGATCGTCGGGCGGGCGCTGCCCGACGTGCGCGACGGCCTGAAGCCGGTCCACCGCCGCGTGCTCTACGCGATGCACGAACTCGGCAACGACTGGAACCGGCCGTACAAGAAATCGGCGCGCATCGTCGGCGACGTGATCGGCAAGTACCACCCGCACGGGGATGCGGCGGTCTACGACACGATCGTTCGCATGGCGCAGGACTTTTCGCTGCGCTATCCCCTGATCGACGGGCAGGGCAACTTCGGCTCGGTCGACGGCGACAACGCCGCCGCGATGCGCTACACCGAGATCCGAATGGCGAGAATCGGCCACGAGCTGCTCGCCGACATCGAAAAAGAGACCGTCGATTTCGGGCCGAACTACGACGGTGCGGAGCGCGAGCCGCTCGATTCTGCCGGCGCGCCTCCCGAACCTGCTCGTGAACGGCGCCTCGGGCATCGCCGTCGGCATGGCGACGAGCATCCCGCCGCACAACCTCGGCGAGGTGGTCGATGCGTGCCTGCTCGTGCTCGAAAACCCGGCGTGCACGATCGACGAGGTGATCCGCCGGATTCCGGCGCCCGACTTTCCGACCGCGGGCATCGTCTACGGCCTCGCCGGCGTGCACGAGGGCTACCGCACCGGGCGGGGCCGCGTGGTGGTGCGCGCGCGCACGCACTTCGAGGACGTCGGCAAGGGCGAGCGCCAGGCGATCGTCGTCGACGAGCTGCCCTATCAGGTGAACAAGAAGGCGCTCCTTGAGCGCATCGCTGAACTCGTCAACGAGCGGCGGCTCGAAGGCATCGCCGACATCCGCGACGAGTCGGACAAGGAGGGCATCCGCGTCGTCATCGAACTGAAGCGCGGCGAGCGGCCGGAGGTGGTGCTCAACAACCTCTACAAGCAGACGCAGCTTCAGGACAGCTTCGGCATGAACATGGTCGCGCTGGTCGACGGCCAGCCGCGGCTGCTCAATCTTAAGGAGATGATCGAAGCCTTCCTCGGGCACCGGCGCGAGGTGGTGACCCGCCGCACGGTGTTCGACCTGCGCCAGGCGCGCGCGCGCGGCCACGTGCTGGAGGGCCTCGCGGTCGCGCTCTCGAACGTCGATGAGGTGATCGCGCTCATCAAGGCGGCGCCGTCGCCCGCGGAGGCAAAAGCGGCGCTGCTTGCGCGCGCCTGGCCCTCGGCGCTCGTCTCGGAGCTGCTTGCGCGCGTGGCCGCGGGCGGAGCCGAGCGCTTCCGGCCGGAGGGGCTCGCGGCCGACTACGGCATGAAGGAGGACGGCTACCGGCTCTCGCCCGAGCAGGCGCAGGCGATCCTCGACATGCGGCTGCAGCGCCTGACCGGTCTCGAGCAGGACCGCATCCGCGAGGAGTACGGCGAGGTGATGGCCGCGATCGCCGACCTGCTCGACGTCCTCGCGCGGCCCGAGCGCATCACGGCGATCGTCGCCGACGAGCTGAAGGCGCTCAAGGCCGAACACGGCGATGCGCGTCGCAGCGAGATCGTGACGGTGGCCGAGGACCTGTCGATCGAGGACCTGATCGCGCCGCAGGACATGGTGGTCACTTTCTCGCACGGCGGGTACGTCAAGTCGCAGCCGCTCGCCGACTACCGTGCGCAACGCCGCGGCGGGCGCGGCCGCAGCGCCGCGGCGATCCGGGACGACGATTTCATCGAGCGGCTGTTCGTCGCGCACTCGCACGACTACCTGCTGTGCTTCTCCAACCGCGGGCGCCTCTACTGGCTGAAGGTTTTCGAGGTGCCGCAGGGCACGCGCGCAAGCCGCGGCCGGCCGATCGTCAACATGTTCCCGCTCGCCGAGGGCGAGAAGATCACCGCGGTCCTCGCGGTGCGCGAGTTCGACGCGAACCACTTCGTGTTCATGGCGACCGCGCGCGGCACGGTGAAGAAGACGCCGCTCGCGGAGTTCTCGCGCCCGCGGCCGGCCGGCATCCTCGCGGTCACCCTGGAAGAAGGCGACTATCTGGTGGACGCGGCGCTCACCGACGGCGGCTACGACGTGATGCTCTTTTCCTCCGAGGGCAAGGCGATCCGGTTTCCGGAAACGGAGGTGCGCCCGATGGGGCGGCAGGCGAGCGGCGTGCGCGGCATGCGGCTGCCGGAAGAAGGAAGCGTGCGGGTGGTGAGCATGCTCGTCGCGAAGGACGAGACGCGCTCGGTGCTCACCGCCACCGAGAACGGCTACGGGAAGCGTACGCCGATCGCCGAGTACACGCGGCACGGCCGCGGCGGCCTCGGCATGATCGCGATTCAGACGAGCGAGCGCAACGGCAGGCTCGTCGGCGCGGTGCTCGTGGACGAGGACGACGAGGTGATGCTGATCTCGACCGGCGGCGTGCTCATCCGCACCGAGGTCGCGCAGATCCGCGAAATGGGCCGCTCGACGCAGGGCGTGACGCTGATCGCGCTCGCCGAGGGCGAAAAGCTCGCGGGGCTCGCGCGCATCGTCGAGCGCGACGAGGCGGTCAACGGCGGAAACGGCCGCGACGACGGCGGCCCCGAGGCGGGCGCAGGCCGCGGCGCGGGCGAGGACGGCGCCGCGCCGCCCGCGCCGACGGTGCACTAGCGCGCCGCATGCGGCGCGTCTACAACTTCGGCGCCGGCCCGGCGATGCTGCCCGAGGCGGTGCTCGCGCGCGCCGCCGCCGAGATGCTCGACTGGCACGGCTCGGGCATGAGCGTGATGGAGATGAGCCACCGCGGGCCGGAGTTCGTCGGCATCGCCGCGCGCGCCGAGCGCGACCTGCGCGAGCTGCTCGCGATTCCCGATCATTACAAGGTGCTTTTCCTGCAGGGCGGCGCGACGCTGCAGTTCGCCGGCGTTCCGCTCAATCTGCTCGCCGGCCGCGGCAAGGCCGATTATGTGATCACCGGCGAATGGTCGAAGAAAGCGGCGAAAGAGGCGCAGGCGTTCTGCGACGTGCACATCGCCGCCTCGACCGAGGACCGCCGCTTCGCCTGCACGCCGGCGCAGAGCGAGTGGCGCGTGCGGCCGGACGCCGCCTACGTGCATTACTGCTCGAACGAGACGATCGGCGGGGTCGAGTTCCACTGGATCCCCGAGACCGGGCACGTGCCGCTCGTCGCCGACGCCTCCTCGCATCTGTTGTCGCGCCCGCTCGACGTCAGCCGTTTCGGCCTGATCTACGCCGGGGCGCAGAAGAACATCGGCCCGGCCGGGCTCACCCTCGTCATCGTGCGCGAGGACCTGATCGGCCGCGCGGCGAAGGGCACCCCTTCGGTGATGGACTACGCGGCGCAGGCGAAAGCCGACTCGATGCTGAACACCCCGGCCACCTACGCGATCTACGTCGCCGGACTGGTGTTCGAATGGCTGAAGGCGCAGGGCGGGCTTGCGGCGATCGAGCAGCGAAACATCGCCAAGGCGAAGCTTCTCTACGACACGATCGACGCGAGCGGCTTTTACCGCAACCCGGTCGCGCCCGCCGATCGCTCGCGCATGAACGTGCCCTTCACGCTGCCCGACCCGCGCCTCGATGCGCCTTTCCTCGAGGGGGCCGAGGCGCGCGGTTTGCTGCAGCTGAAGGGGCACCGGTCGGTGGGCGGCATGCGCGCCTCGATCTACAACGCGATGCCGCTCGAAGGCGTCGAGGCGCTCGCGGCCTACATGAGGGAGTTCGCGCAACGCCATGGCTAGCGCGCGAAAGATCGAGGTGCTCTGCCTCGACGCGATCGCGCACGCGGGCCTGAAGCGGCTGCCGCCCGAACGGTACACCGTCGTGAGGGACGCCCGCGACCCGGACGTGATCCTCGTGCGCTCGCACGACATGCACGGGTTCGAGTTCGGCGCGCGCCTGAAGGCGGTCGGCCGCGCGGGCGCCGGAGTGAACAACATCCCGGTCGCGGCGCTGTCGCGCCGCGGTGTGCCGGTGTTCAACGCGCCGGGGGCGAACGCGAACGCGGTAAAAGAACTGGTGCTCGCCGGCATGCTGATCGCCGCGCGCAATCTCGCGCCCGCGCTCGAATTCGTTCGCGCGCTCGATCGCGGCGCTCCGGACCTCGAGCGCCAGATCGAGGCAGGAAAGAAGGCGTTCGTCGGCACCGAGCTCCCCGGGCGCACGCTCGGGGTGATCGGGCTCGGCAGAGATCGGCAGCCTCGTCGCCGACGCCGGCATCCGGCTCGGCATGCACGTGCTCGGATTCGACCCGGAGATCACGGTCGAGGCGGCTTGGAGTCTGCCGGCGCAGGTGAAAAAAGCGCACGCGCTCGGCGAGGTGCTGAAGGCGGCCGACTACGTCACCCTGCACGTGCCGCTCACCGAGCGCACGCGTCACCTCGTCGATGCGCGGCAACTCGCGCTCACGAAGCGCGGCGCGGTGCTGCTCAATTTCTCGCGCGCGGACGTGGTCGACACTCGTGCGGTCGCCGAAGCGCTCGCCGCACGGCACCTTCACGCCTACGTCACCGATTTTCCCTCGGCCGAGCTGCTCGGGCGCGCGGGGGTGGTGGCGCTGCCGCACCTCGGGGCCTCGACCCGCGAGGCCGAGGAAAACTGCGCAGCGATGGTCGTCGACGAAGTACGCGAGTACCTGGAGGAGGGCACGATCCGCAACGCGGTCAATTTTCCCGACGCGCAGATGGCGCGCGAATCGCCCTGGCGCCTGGCGATCGCCAACGCGAACGTGCCGAACATGCTCGCGCAGATCTCGCAGGTGATGGGGGCGCGGCGCATCAACATCCACAACATGCTCAACAAGTCGAAGGGCGAGACGGCCTACACGCTCGTCGACGTGGACAGCCCGGTGCCGGAGGAGGCGCTTTCGGCGCTCGAGCGCATCGAGGGCGTGCTCGCGGTACGCTACATTCCGGCTCCGGCATGAGCGAACGCGACATCGCCCGGCTGCGCCGCGAGGTGGACCGCCTCGACGACCGCTTGCTGCGGCTGCTCAACCGGCGCGCGGCGCTCGCGCGCCGCATCGGCGCGCTGAAGGGCGCCGGCTCCGCCTACCGGCCCGAGCGCGAGGCGCAGGTGCTGCGCCGCGTGTCGGCGGCGAACCCGGGGCCGCTTCCGGCCGAGCGCGTGCGCGGGGTGTTCCGCGAAATCATCTCGGCCTGCCGGGCCATGGAGCAGCCGCTGCGCGTCGCCTACCTCGGCCCGCCGGGGCACGTTCAGCGAGGTGGCCGCCCTGCGGCATTTCGGCAGCGCGGTCGAGGCGCGTCCCTGCGCCGGCATCGACGAGGTATTCCGCGCCGCCGAGACGGGCGACGCCGATTACGCGGTGGTGCCGGTCGAGAACTCGACCGAGGGCACGGTCGGGCGCAGCCTCGATCTGCTGCTCGCGACGCCCCTCCGGATCTGCGCCGAAGTGGTGCTGCGCGTGCGCCAGAGCGTGATGCGGCGGCAGGCGGGCCTAGAGGGCGTGCGGCGCGTGTACTCGCACGCTCAGTCGCTCGCCCAGTGCCAGAAGTGGCTCGCGCGTCACCTGCCGCAGGTCGAGCGTGTGCCGGTGGCGAGCAACGCCGAGGGCGCGCGCCTTGCGGCGCGCGAGAGGAGCGCGTGCGCGATCGGGCCGGCGCTCGCCGCACGCCGCTACGGGCTGAAGGTGGTCGCCTCCGGCGTCGAAGACGAACCGAACAATCGCACGCGGTTTCTCGTGCTCGGGACACTCGAGCCCGCGCCGAGCGGCCGCGACGCCACCTCGCTCGTGATGTCGGCGCCGAACCGCCCCGGGGCGCTGCACGCGCTGCTTGCGCCGATGGCCCGGCACGGCGTGAGCCTTTCGCGGCTCGAGTCGCGCCCGACGCGCCTCGGGCAGTGGGAGTACTACTTCTACGCCGATCTGGTGGGCCACCGCGACGATCCGCCGGTCGCCGCGGCGCTCGCCGAACTGGAGCAGCTTGCGCCGTTCCTGAAAATCCTCGGTTCCTACCCGTGCGCCGATTGACGATGTCCATCGATCCCTGCGAGCTCGCCCCCTCCCATATCCGCGCGATCGCCCCGTACCAGCCCGGCAAGCCGATCTCGGAGCTCGCGCGCGAGATGGGGCTGAAGGAGGAGGCGATCGTCAAGCTCGCCTCGAACGAGAACCCGCACGGCATCGGTCCGCGCACGCGCGCCGCGATCGAGGCGGCGATCGCCGACGTCGCGCGCTATCCCGACGGCAACGGCCACGAGCTGAAGGTCGCGCTCGCGCGCCGGCACCACGTGGACATGAGCCAGATCGTCCTCGGCAACGGCTCGAACGACGTGCTGGAGCTCGTCTCGCTCGCGTTTCTCGGGCCCGGCCGCTCGGCGGTGTATTCGCAGCACTGCTTCGCGGTCTATCCGCTCGCCACGCAGGCGCGCGGTGCGCGCGGCATCAAGGTGCCGGCGAAGGACTACGGGCACGACCCCGCCGCGATGGCCGCGGCGATCGAAGCGGACACCGCGGTCGTCTGGGTCGCCAACCCGAACAATCCGACCGGCACGCACCTTGCGCCCGCGGAGCTCGAAGCGTTCGTGCGACGCGTGCCCGAGCGCGTGCTCGTGGTGGTGGACGAAGCCTACAACGAATACCTGCCGCCGGAGCTGCGCGCCGAGACGGTGAAATGGCTCAAGCGCTACCCGAACCTCGTCGTGACGCGCACGTTCTCGAAGGCCTACGGGCTCGCGGGGCTGCGGGTGGGCTACGCGCTCGCGCATCCGTCGGTCGCCGACGTCCTGAACCGCGTGCGCCAGCCGTTCAACGTGAACAGCCTCGCGCTCGCGGCGGCGACTGCGGCGCTCGAGGACATGGAGTTCGTCGCGCGCAGCTACGCAGAGAACCTGCAGGGCATGCGTCAGCTCGAGGAGGGCGCGCGGCGCCTCGGGCTCGACTGGATCCCGTCGCGCGGCAACTTCCTCGCGATCCGCGTCGGCAAGGCGAACGAGATCTACCGCCGGCTGCTGCGGCGCGGCGTCATCGTGCGCCCGGTGGGCGGGCCGTACGAGCTGCCCGAGCACCTGCGCGTGACCGTCGGCACCGCGGCCGAGAACGAAAAGTTTCTCGCCGCGCTCGCCGCCTCCTTGAAGGACGGATGAGCGCGCCGGCGGCCGCGCCGCGTTTCGAGCGGGTGCTCGTCGTCGGCGTCGGGCTGATCGGCGGCTCGTTTGCGCTCGCGCTGAAGGGCGCCGGTGCCTGTCGCGAGGCGATCGGGCTCGGGCGCAGCCGCGAGACTCTCGAAGACGCGCGTGCGCGCGGCATCCTCGACGCGATCGCCGAGGGGCCGGCGGCGGCGCGCGCAGCCGACCTGGTGCTCGTCGCGACCCCGGTCGGGGCGATCGAGGCGACGCTTGCGGCGCTTGCGCCGCACCTCGGCCCGCGCACGCTCCTTACCGACGCCGGCAGCACCAAGCGCGACGTCGTCGCCGCCGCGCGCCGGGCGCTCGGCGCCGCCGCCGCGCGCTTCGTTCCGGCGCATCCCCTCGCCGGCGGGGAACAGAGCGGCGCGGCCGCAGCGCGCGCCGATCTTTTTCGCGGGCGGCGGGTGGTGCTCACACCGCTCGAGGAAAATCCGCCCGAGGCGCTCGCCGCGGTCGAGGCGGCCTGGGGCGCCTGCGGGGCACACCTTGCGCGCATGAGCGCGCAGGCGCACGACGAGGCGCTCGCCGCGGTCAGCCACCTGCCGCACCTGCTCGCCTACGCGTTCGTGCACGAGATCGCGGCGCGGCCGGACGCGGCGCGGCTTTTTGCGTGCGCGGCCGGCGGCTTTCGCGACTTCACCCGCATCGCCGCGAGCCACCCCGAAATGTGGCGCGACATCTGCCTCGCGAACCGCGACCTGCTCGGGGTCGAGCTCGCCCGCTATCAGGCGGCGCTCGCGCAGGCGCGCGCCTTCCTCGAGGCGGGCGACGGCGCAGCGCTCGAGCGGCTCTTTGCGGAGGCGCGCGCTGCGCGCGCGCGCTGGCTGGCGGGCGCGAGCGAATGAGCGCCCTCGCGCTCGGGCCGTATCGCCGCGCCTGCGGCACCGTGCGGCTGCCGGGCTCGAAGAGCATTTCCAACCGCGCGCTCCTGCTCGCCGCGCTCGCCGACGGTGCGACCGAGCTGCGCGGCCTGCTCGACGCCGAAGACACGCGCTTGATGAGCGCGGCGCTCGCCCGGCTCGGCGTCGCGATCGAGCCGCGCGACGCGGCGTGCGCCCTCGTGCGCGGCGCAGGCGGCCGGCTTGCGGCGCATGCGGAGCTTTTTCTCGGCAACGCCGGAACCGCGCTTCGCCCGCTCACCGCGGTGCTCGCGCTCGCCGGCGGCCGCTACCGGCTCTTCGGCAGCGCGCGCATGCACGAGCGACCGATCGGCGACCTGGTGGATGCGCTGCGCGCGCTCGGCGCCGACATCGCGTACCTCGGCGCCGAGGGCTTTCCGCCGCTCGCGATCGGGCCGGGGCGGATCGACGCCTCGCGCCCGGTGCGCATCCGGGGCGAGGTCTCGTCGCAGTTCGTGAGCGCGCTGCTGATGGCCTTGCCGCTTGCCGGCGGCGGCGCGGTCGAGGTCGAGGGCGAACTGATCTCGCGGCCTTACGTCGAGATGACGCTTGCGCTGATGCGCCGTTTCGGCGTCGAGGTGACGCACGAGGGCCTGCGGCGCTTTCGCGTCCCGCGCGCGCGCTACCGCAGTCCCGGCGCGCTCGCGGTCGAGGGCGACGCCTCGAGCGCGTCGTATTTTCTCGCCGCGGGAGCGATCGCCGGCGGGCCGGTGCGCGTCGAGGGCGCCGGCCGCGCGAGCATCCAGGGCGACGTGCGCTTCGTCGAGGTGCTCGAGGCGATGGGCGCGCGCGTCGCGATGGGCGAGGACTGGATCGAGGCGAGCGGCGCGCCGCCGCTTGCGGCGTTCGATCTCGACCTCAACCACATACCGGATGCGGCGATGACCGCGGCGGTCGCTGCGCTCTTTGCGCGCGGCACGAGCACGCTGCGCAACATCGCGAGCTGGCGGGTCAAGGAAACCGATCGCATCGCGGCGATGGCGACCGAGCTGCGAAAGTTCGGCGCGACGGTCGAGGCGGGGCGCGATTTTCTTCGCATCGCGCCGCCCGCGGCGCTCGCCGCCGGCGTCGCAGTCGACACTTACGACGATCATCGCATGGCGATGTGCTTTTCTCTCGCGGCGCTCGCCGGCGTCGCGGTGACGATCCGCGATCCCGGCTGCGTCGCGAAGACCTTTCCGGACTACTTCGAGGTTTTCGCCTCGATCTGCCGCGCCTAGTCCGCGGGCGGCGGTGCGATCGCGTCCTCGTAGCGGGGCCGGCCCCGGATACGGCCGGCGTGCTGAAACACATCGAGCGTCGCCTCGTAGGCCGCGCGCGTGATCTCGACGTGCGGCGTCCAGGTGCCGAGCTTCTGATAGGCGGCGATCGCGGCCGCGAGCGCTTCGGGCGCGACCTCGGGAAAGAACGGCGCCTCGAGCGCCGCGACCTCGTGCGCGGGTGCGGCGATCAGCCACGCGCGCGCCTTGCGATAGGCGCGCATGAACGCGCGCGCCGCTTCCGTCGCGAGCCAGGCGCGCCTCGCCGCGAGGCTCGAGAACGCGCACGGGCCGACCGCCGCGCCGACCGCCGCGACGACGTGACCGCAACGCTCGAACTCGAGTTGCTGCGGCGCCGGCCCCTGCAGGTGCACGTAGTCGCCGCGGCCGGCGCGGAACGCCTCGATCATGCGCTCGGGCGGTCCGGCGTCGACCGCGCGGATCGCGGCGAAATCCGCCCCGCGCCGAAGACAGGCGTAGCGGAACATCGCGAGCGGCTGCTCGCCGTGATCGACGAGCACCTCGCGCCCTTCAAGACGCTTCCAGTCGAAATCCGGCTCGGAGCGTCGCCCGACGAGAAAGAAGCCGTCGGTCTCGTTGATCTGCGCGAAATGCACCGCCGCCGGCACCTCGCCGCGGTCGAGCGCGACGATCGCCTGCGAGGGGGCGGACTGCACCACCTGCGCGCTGCCGTCGGCGAGCGCCGCGATCGCGGATTTTCCCGCCGGCGCGACCGAATGCCGGGGTCGCAGGCCCTCGCGCTCGAGCCAGCCGCCGGCGATCGCAACGATGAGCGGCGAGTAAAACGCGGAGAAGCGGGTGAACTGGATGTGAATGTCTTCGCTCACGGTGTCTCCGGGCGGCCGTGTGACGGCGCGCAGCGTAGCAGAACGCGCGGCGGGTATGATCCGCCCCGTCCGATGGGTGTCGCACGTCCGCCTCGCTTGCTCGCGCACCGCACGCCGGGAGGCGCGCCGGCGTGAGCGATTCCGCCATCCCCGTCGTCGCGATCGACGGGCCATCCGCCTCGGGAAAGGGCACCGTCGCCCGGCGCGTGGCCGCCGCCCTCGGATTCCATTACCTCGAAAGCGGCGCGCTCTACCGGTTGGTCGCGCTCGCCAGCCTGCGGGCCGGCCTCGGCGCGCAGCGCGAAGCCGACATCGCCGCGCTCGCGGCCGCGCTCGCGGCCGAGTTCCGCGACGAGCGGACGCTGCTTTCCGGGGAGGACGTCACCGAGGCGCTGCGCGCTGAAGAGTGCGGAAACCGCGCCTCCGAGATCGCCCGCCTGCCGGCGGTGCGGCAGGCGCTGCTTGCGCGTCAGCGCGCCTTCCGCCGGCCGCCGGGACTGGTCGCTGAAGGTCGCGACATGGGCACTGTCGTCTTTCCCGACGCGCTGCTCAAGGTGTTTCTCACGGCGAGCGTCGCGGTGCGCGCCGAGCGCCGCTATAAGCAGTTGATAGACAAGGGAATCCGTGCTAATCTCGCCGCCCTTTCCCGCGATCTCGAAGACCGGGACGCAAGGGATGCGGCGCGAAGCGTCGCGCCCCTCATACCGGCGGCCGATGCCGTGCTCCTCGACACGACGGCTTTGACGATCGAGGAAGCGGTCGCGCAAGTGCTGGCGCTTTACCGGCGCAGGGTCGGGGAAAGGACCGGCGGGACCGCCTGAAAGGCGCTCCCTTGTGCAACCAACCCGCGCGGCTCTCCCGGGCGCGCGGTAACGAAGGTTCTTCGACACTCGATTCATGGCCGCTGTCTCTCCTGCCGCACCCGCTTCGTCCGCCCCGCAATCCGACGCCGAATCGTTCGCCGCCCTGTTCGAGGAAAGCCTGACGCGCAAGGAAATGCGCGTCGGCGAGGTCATCACCGCCGAAGTCGTGCGCGTCGACGAGAACTACGTCGTGGTGAACGCGGGCCTGAAGTCGGAAAGCCTCATCCCGATCGAGGAGTTCATGAACGACGCCGGCGAGGTCGAAGTGAAGGCCGGCGACTTCGTGCCGGTGGCGATCGAGGCGCTCGAGGACGGTTTCGGCGAGACGCGGCTCTCGCGCGAAAAGGCCAAGCGCATGGCTGCGTGGCTCGAGCTCGAAAAAGCGCTCGAGACCGGCGAGAAGGTGCAGGGCGTGATCACCGGCAAGGTGAAGGGCGGTCTCACGGTGATGGTGAAGGGCATCCGCGCGTTTCTGCCCGGCTCGCTGATCGACCTTCGGCCGGTGAAGGACACGACGCCCTACGAAGGCAAGCAGATGGAGTTCAAGGTCATCAAGCTCGACCGCCGGCGCAACAACGTCGTCGTTTCGCGCCGCGCGGTGCTCGAGGAGACCGTCGGCGCCGAGCGCGAGGCGCTGCTTGCGACGTTGCAGGAGGGCGCGATCGTCAAGGGCATCGTCAAGAACATCACCGATTACGGCGCGTTCGTCGACCTGGGCGGCATCGACGGACTGCTGCACATCACCGACCTCGCCTGGCGGCGCGTGAAGCATCCTTCAGAAGTGGTCAACGTCGGCGACGAGGTGACCGCGAAGGTGCTCAAGTTCGACGCCGAGAAGAACCGCGTTTCGCTCGGTCTGAAGCAGCTCGGCGAGGACCCGTGGATCGGCATCGCGCGGCGCTACCCGCGCGGCACGCGCCTGTTCGGAAAAGTGACCAACCTCACCGACTACGGCGCGTTCGTCGAGATCGAGCCGGGCATCGAGGGGCTCGTGCACGTGTCCGAAATGGATTGGACGAACAAGAACGTGCACCCGTCCAAGGTCGCGCAGGTCGGCGACGAGGTCGAGGTGATGATCCTCGAAATCGACGAGGAGCGCCGCCGCATCTCGCTCGGCATGAAGCAGTGCATGCCGAACCCCTGGGAGGATTTCGCGCGCGAGTACAAGAAGGGCGACCGCGTGAAGGGCACGATCAAGTCGATCACCGATTTCGGCGTCTTCGTCGGCCTGCCGGGCGGCATCGACGGCCTGGTGCACCTGTCGGACCTCTCCTGGACGCAGCCCGGCGAGCAGGCGGTCAAGCGCTTCAAGAAGGGCGACGAGGTCGAAACCGTGGTCCTCGGCATCGACGTCGAGCGCGAGCGCATCTCGCTCGGCATCAAGCAGCTGGAGAGCGACCCGTTCACAAGCTTCATCGCGGCGCACGACAAAAACAGCGTCGTCACCGGCACCGTGAAATCGGTCGACGCGAAGGGCGCGGTGATCGCGCTCACGCCCGAGGTCGAGGGGTACCTGCGCGCCTCGGAGTTTTCGCGCGACCGCATCGACGACCTGCGCACGGCCCTCAAGGAAGGCGACACGGTCACGGCGATGATCATCAACGTCGATCGCAAGAACCGCGCGATCAACCTGTCGGTCAAGGCGAAGGAGCTGGCCGAGGAAGCCGATGCGATGAAGCAGTTGCGCACCGAACAGGCCGCAGCGAGCGCCGGCGCGACCAACCTCGGCGCGCTGCTGCGCCCGAAGCTCGACAAGGGGGGCGGCAATCCGGCGCAGTAGCCGGGCTCCGAGCCCAGGCGCAGGGAGGCGGCCGATGACCAAGTCCGAACTGATCGCCCGGCTGGCGCAGCGCTATCCGCAGCTCGTCGCGAAGGACGCCGAGTTCGCGGTGAAGACCATCCTCGACGCGATGACGCAGGCGCTGCTCGAGGGCAACCGCATCGAGATCCGCGGCTTCGGCAGCTTCGGGCTCAACTACCGTCCGCCGCGCATCGGGCGCAATCCGAAGTCGGGCGAAAAGGTGCACGTGCCGGAAAAGTACGTGCCGCACTTCAAGGCAGGCAAGGAACTGCGCGAGCGGGTCGACCGCGCCGCGGCGCCGGCGCCGAGCGTGGCGATGCCGGCGCGGTTGCGGCCGCAGACGCCGCCCGCGCCGTCCGGGCTCGACGCGCCGGCCTCGGGCGCGGCCGCGAGCGCGCAGCCGGCGTCGCCGTCCGACGCGGATCCGCAGGCGAGGACGCTGATGCCGCCGCGGCCGGAACGCGCGGCGAATTCCTGACGCGCTCGCGCCCGAGCCGCGCGTCGCGCCACGCCGGAGGACCCGCCGGATGCGAACCCTCACCTGGGTGCTGCGGTTCGCGCTCTTCGTGCTGCTGCTTGCGTTCGCCGCGAAGAACACCGAGCCGGTCACGCTGCGCTTCTTCTTCGACGCGAGCTGGCAGGTGCCGCTCGCCGCGCTGCTGCTCGGCTTCTTCGTCGGCGGGGCGGTGCTCGGGCTGCTCGCCGCGGCGGGCGCGCTGCTGCGCCAGCGGCGCAAGCTCGCGCGGCTTGAGCGCGCGCAGCGCGCCGGCGCGGGCGAGGCGACGCCCCCTGTGCCGCCGCGTCCGGCCGAGGGCTGAATGGAGTTCGAGCCTTGGTGGCTGCTCGGCATCCCGATCCTGTTCGGGCTCGGATGGTTCGCCGCCCGCATCGACATCAAGCATCTTGTGCGCGATTCGCGCGCGCTGCCGGCGTCGTATTTTCGCGGCCTCAACTTCCTGCTGAACGAGCAGCCCGACAAGGCGATCGAGGCGTTCATCGAAGTGGTGAAGGTGGATCCCGAGACGGTCGAGCTGCACTTCGCGCTCGGCAACCTGTTTCGCCGCCGCGGGGAATACGACCGCGCGATCCGCATGCACCGACACCTGATCGACCGCGCCGATCTCGGGCCCGAGCGACGCGCGGCGGCGCTCTACGAGCTCGGCCAGGACTACCTCAAGGCAGGGATCCTCGATCGCGCCGAGGAGATCTTCCGGCAGCTCGCCGAGCAGGGGCCGCACGCGGCCGAGGCGCGCGCGAGCTTGCTGCAGATCTTCCAGCAGGAAAAAGACTGGACCCGGGCGATCGAGATGGCGCGCCGGCTGGAAAAGGAGACCGGGGTGTCGCGCGCGCGCGAGGTCGCGCAATTCCTGTGCGAGCTCGCCGCGATCGAGACGACGCACTCGCGTCCGGAGCGGGCGCGCGCGTATCTCGCCGAGGCGCTCGAGACCAACCGCCGCTGCGTGCGCGCGAGCCTCGCGCTCGGCGACCTCGAGCGCGCCGCCGGCAACATCGACGGCGCGATCGAGCACTGGAAGCGCATCGAATCGCAGGAGCCGGCGTATCTCGCGCTCGTCGCGCAGCGGCTGCTCGAGGCCTACCGCGACACCGGGCGGCTGGAAGAGGGCCTGACGCTGCTCGCCGGCTATCTCGAGCGCTATCCCTCGCTCGACCTGCTCGATGCGGTGTTCCAGTGTACGCTCGAGGCGAAGGGGGCGGAAGCCGCCTACCGGCTGGTGCGGGACGAGCTGCGACGCAATCCGACGCTGCTCGGGTTGGACCGGCTGCTCGAGGCGCAGATCATCGCCGCCGCGAACCCGGAGCGGCGCCGCGATCTGGAACTCGTGCGCAACCTCGTGCATAGCCAGACGCGGCGCCTCGCGCGCTACCGGTGCGAGAACTGCGGTTTTCGGGCGCGGCAGTTCCACTGGCTCTGCCCCGGCTGCGGCGCGTGGGAAAGCTACCCCCCGCGGCGCAGCGAGGAATTCGAGCTCGCGGCCTGAGAGGAACCTCGAAGGAGCCTGAATGAACGTCAGCATCTTCGGCACCGGCTACGTCGGGCTGGTGACCGGCGCCTGTCTCGCCGAAATGGGCAACCGCGTGCTCTGCGTGGACGTCGACGCGGCGAAGATCGCGGCGCTCGAGGCGGGCCGCGTGCCGATCTACGAGCCGGGTCTCGAGCCGCTCGTTGCGCGTAACCGCGCAGCGGGCCGGCTCGCGTTCACGACCGACGCGGCGGCGGGAGCCGCGCACGGCGTGGTGCAGATGATCGCGGTCGGCACGCCGCCCGATGAAAACGGCGCCGCGGACCTCGCGCACGTGCTGGCCGCCGCGCGCGCGATCGGGCGCCACATGGACGGCTACCGCGCGATCGCGGTGAAATCGACCGTGCCGGTCGGCACCTGCGAGCGCGTGCGCGACGCGATCGCCGAGGAACTCGCGCGGCGCGGCGCGGCGCACGAGTTCAGCGTCGTCTCGAATCCGGAGTTCCTCAAGGAAGGCGGCGCGGTCGAGGACTTCATGCGACCGGACCGCATCCTCGTCGGCTCCGAGGACGAGCGTGCGACCGCGCTGCTGCGCGAACTCTACGCGCCGTTTCAGCGCAACCGCGAGCGGCTGATGGTGACGAGCGTGCGCTCGGCGGAGCTGGCGAAGTACGCCGCGAACGCGATGCTCGCGACGCGCATCTCGTTCATGAACGAACTGGCGAACCTCGCCGAGGCGCTCGGTGCGGACATCGAAGAAATCCGGCGCGCGATCGGCGCCGACCCGCGCATCGGTACCCATTTCCTCTACGCCGGCGCGGGCTTCGGCGGCTCGTGCTTTCCGAAGGACCTGCGCGCGCTCCTCGTCACCGCCCAGCAGGCCGGCTGCGCGCTGCGCGTGGTCGCCGCCGCCGCGCAGGCGAACGAGGCGCAAAAGCGGGTGCTCGCGGCGAAAATCCGGCGCCGCTTCGGCGCGCGGCTCGACGGCCGGCGCTTCGCGCTCTGGGGGCTTGCATTCAAGCCCGGCACCGACGACATGCGCGAGGCGCCGAGCCGCGCGCTCGTCGCGGAGCTCGTCGAAGCGGGCGCCGCGGTGCGCGCCTACGATCCGGCCGCCGGCGCCGAGGCGCGGCGCCTGTTCGCCGCGACGCCTGGCGTCGAGATCGTCGATGCCGCGCTCGAGGCGCTCGAGGGCTGCGATGCGCTCGTCGTCGTCACCGAGTGGCAGGAGTTCCGCAGCCCGGATTTCGCCGAGCTGCGCCGGCGGCTGAAGACGCCGGTGATCTTCGACGGCCGCAACCTGTACGACCCGCACGCGTTGCGCCGCAGCGGGTTCGAGTACCACGGCATCGGGCGTGCTGCATGAACGCCGCTGTCCGCCCGCGCGCGCCCGCGCGCCGCGGCCGCATCCCGGACACCGCGCGCACCCGCGTGCTCGTCGTCGGCGACGTGATGCTCGACCGCTACTGGCACGGCGAGGCGACGCGCATCTCGCCCGAGGCGCCGGTGCCGGTCGTGCTCTTTACGCGCGAGGAGACGCGCGCGGGCGGTGCCGCGAACGTCGCCGCGAACTGCGCGGCGCTCGGGGCGCGCACGACGCTGCTTTCGGTGATCGGCGACGACGCCGAAGGCGAGCGGCTGCGCGAGCTGCTCGAACGAGCTGGCGTCGAGGTGGGGTTCCACGTCGATCGCGCGATCCGCACCACGCAGAAACTGCGCGTGATCGGCCGCCGCCAGCAGCTGCTGCGCGTCGATTTCGAGACGCCGCCCTCGCACGAGGTGCTCGCCGCCAAGCTCTCCGATTTCGCGACTGCGGTGGCGCGCTGCGACCTGGTGATCCTTTCGGACTACGGCAAGGGGGGACTTGCGCACATCGCGCGCATGATTCGCCTTGCGCGCGCGGCCGGCCGCCGCGTGCTCGTCGATCCCAAGGGCGACGACTGGTCGCGCTACCGGGGCGCGACCGTCGTCACGCCGAATGCCGCGGAGCTTCGCGCGGTGACCGGCGCGTGGAAGGACGAGCGCGACCTCGCGCGGCGTGCCGAGCGGCTGCGCCGCGCGCTCGCGCTCGAGGCGCTGCTCGTCACCCGCGGCGAGGAAGGCATGACCCTTTTCCGCGCCGAGGGCGCGCTGCACGTACCGGCGGACCGGCGCGAGGTCTACGACGTGAGCGGCGCGGGCGACACGGTGATCGCCACCCTCGGCGTGATGCTCGCTGCGGGCTTGCCTTTGACGCAGGCGGTGCGCCTCGCCAACCGCGCCGGCGGCATCAAGGTCACCAAGCTCGGCACCGCGGTCGTCACGCGCGAGGAGCTGTTCGCAACGTCATAGCACGGAGGTCGCATGCGCACTGTCGTGACCGGCGCCGCCGGTTTCATCGGCTCGCGGCTGGTGCGGGCCCTGAACGATGCGGGCGTCACCGAAATCCTCGCGGTCGACAATCTCGAGAACCCGGCGAAAGTCGCGAACCTCGCGGCGCTCGACATCGAGGATTACATGGACAAGCGCGAGTTCCTCGCGCGGCTCACCGCCGGGCACTTCGACGGTTCGATCGAGGCGGTGCTGCATCAGGGCGCCTGCTCCGATACGATGCATCCGGACGGGCGCTACGTGATGGAGAACAACTACCAGTACTCGAAGGCGCTCCTCGACTGGGCGCAAGAAGAGGAGGTGCCGATGATCTACGCCTCTTCGGCGGCGGTCTACGGCGCCGGGCGCGCGTTCGTCGAGGAGCGCGCCTGCGAGCGCCCGCTCAACGTGTACGGCTACTCGAAGTTCCTCTTCGACCAGTACGTGCGGCGCACGCTGTCCGCGCGCACCGCGCAGGTGGTCGGGCTGCGCTACTTCAACGTCTACGGGCCCGGCGAGGCGCACAAGGGGCGCATGGCCTCGGTCGCCTACCACGCCTGGCGGCAGCTGCGCACCGAAGGCAAGGTGAAGCTCTTCGTCGGCTCGCACGGCTACGGCGACGGCGAGCAGCGGCGCGACTTCATCCACGTCGACGATGCGGTGCGCGTGAACCTGTTCTTTCTCGAGCGGCGCGACGTCTCGGGCATCTTCAACTGCGGCACCGGGCGCGCGCAGAGCTTCAACGCCGTCGCGGCCGCGGTGATCAACGCGGTGCGCGGCACGAGCCGCACGGCGGCGGAACTCGCGCGCGAGGGGCTGATCGAGTACGTGCCGTTTCCGGCGCAGCTTCTCGAGCGCTATCAGGCCTATACCGAAGCCGATCTCGCGCGCCTGCGCGAGGCGGGCTACAGCGCGCGGTTCATGCCGGTCGAGGAGGGCGTCGCCGCCTACGTACGGGAACTCGAGGAGGGACACTGATGCGTACGATCGAGGACTTCATCGGCAACACGCCGCTCGTGCGGCTGCAGCGCCTGCCGGGCGCCGAAAACGCGCGCCGCGGCAACACGATCCTCGCGAAGCTGGAGGGCAACAACCCCGCCGGCTCGGTCAAGGACCGGCCGGCGATCTCGATGATCCGACGCGCCGAGGCGCGCGGCACGATCCGGCCGGGTGACACGCTGATCGAGCCCACCTCGGGCAACACCGGCATCGCGCTCGCGATGGCGGCCGCGATCCGCGGCTATCGCATGATCCTCGTCATGCCGGAGCACCTCTCGGTCGAGCGCCGCCAGACGATGCGCGCCTTCGGCGCCGAGATCATCCTCACGCCGAAGACCGGCGGCATGGAGGCGGCGCGCGATCTCGCCGAACAGATGGTGCGCGAAGGCAAAGGCGTGATGCTCGATCAGTTCGCCAACCCCGACAATCCCCTCGCGCACTACGAAGGCACCGGACCGGAGATCTGGCGCGACACCGGCGGCAAAATCACGCATTTCGTCTCCTCGATGGGCACCACCGGCACGATCATGGGCTGCTCGCGCTTTTTCAAGGAGAAGAACCCGGCGATCCAGGTGATCGGCTGCCAGCCGGAGGAGGGCTCGCAGATTCCCGGGATCCGCAAGTGGCCCGAGGCGTATCTGCCGAGAATCTACGATCCGGCGCGGGTCGACCGGCTCGAGTACGTCAGTCAGGCCGAGGCCGAGGAAATGGCGCGGCGCCTGGCGCGCGAAGAGGGCATCTTCGCCGGGATCTCCTCCGGCGGCGCGATGGCGGTCGCGCTGCGCATCGCGCGCGAGCTCGCGAACGCCGTCATCGTCGCCATCGTCTGCGATCGCGGCGATCGCTATCTCTCGACCGGCGTGTTTCCCGACTGAACGGTGCGTCGCGGTGGGTGCGGAAGCCGCGCGAACGGCCGGCCCACGGGGCGTTTTCCTGTCCCGCCTTGCGCGTGCGGAAGGTAGGATTCTGCGGTGACCCCCGTCCTCGCCTTCGACGTCGAGACGATTCCCGACTGCGGCGGCATCCGGCGGCTGTACGGCCTGCCGGACTCGCTCCCCGAGGCCGAAGTCGCCGAGGTCGCGTTCCAGCGACGCCGGGCGCAGGCGGGCACCGACTTTTTGCCGCCGCATCTGCACCGCGTGGCGGTGATCTCGTGCGTACTGCGCGAGGGCGAAGGCCTGAGGATCTTTTCGCTCGGCGAGCCGGAGGTCGGCGAGCGCGAGGCGATTCAGCGGTTCTTCGACGGCATCGAGCGTTATGTACCGCAACTCGTGTCCTGGAACGGCGGCGGCTTCGATCTGGCGGTGCTCGCGCACCGGGCGCTCGTGCACGGTGTGCGCGCCGCCAAATTCTGGGATCAGGGCGAAGACGACCGCGAGTTCCGCTTCAACAATTACGTCTCGCGCTACCACGGGCGGCACGTGGATCTGATGGACGTGCTCGCGCTCTATCAGCCGCGCAACAATGCGCCGCTCGACGAGGTGGCGCAGCTCGCCGGGCTGCCCGGCAAGATCGGCGTCGGCGGCGCGGGCGTCTGGGAGGCGTACCGCGCCGGCCGCATCGCCGAGATCCGCGCCTACTGCGAAGCGGACACGGTGAACACCTACCTTCTCTGGCTGCGGTTTCAGCTGCTGCGCGGGGCGCTCGACGAAAAATCCCATCGCCGGGAGTGCGCGCTCGTGCGCGAGGCGCTGGAACGGCACAGGGCGCCGTGGTCGCGGGAGTTCCTTTCGCGTTGGAGCGGCTGAACATCCAGGCGCTGGACACGGGCGGCCGGGGCGTCGCGCGCGACGCCTCCGGCAAGGTCGTCTTCGTCGAAGGCGCGCTCGCCGGCGAGACGGTCGAAGTGGAGCCGGTGCGCGCGCGGCGGCGCTTTTCGCTCGCGCGCGTGCGCGCCGTGCTCGCCGCCGCCGCCGGCCGGCGCGAGCCGCCCTGCCCGCACTTTGCGCGCTGCGGCGGCTGCACGCTCCAGCACGCGGACGCGCGTACCCAGATGGCGGCCAAGCAACGCTGGCTCGAGGACGCGCTCGAGCGCATCGGCCGGGTACGCCCCGAGACGATGCTGCCGATCGTCTACGGCGCGGAGTGGGGCTATCGGCGCCGCGCGCGCCTGGCGGTGCGGCTGGTAGAAAAGAAGGGCGGCGTGCTCGTCGGCTTTCACGAACGCGCCTCGAGCTACATCGCCGAACTGCGAAGCTGCGCGGTGCTCGCGCCTCCGGTCTCTTCGCTCATCGTGCCGCTGCGCGAGCTGGTCGGAGGGCTCGCTGCGCGCGCCCGGCTGCCGCAGATCGAGGTGGCGGTGGGCGACGCCGCGGTCGCGCTCGTCTTCCGGCATCTCGACCCCCTCGAGGGGCAAGACCTCGAAGCGCTGCGGCGATTCGCCGACGCGCACGGCGTCGCCGTGTGGCTGCAGCCGGGCGGGCCGGAGACCGCCCGCCCCCTGCATCCGGCCGATCCGGATCCGCTTTACTACGATCTGCCGGAATACGGCGTGCGCATCCGCTTTGCGCCGACCGATTTCACGCAGGTGAACGCGAGCGTGAACCGCGTGCTCGTTTCGCGCGCCGTGCGTCTGCTCGATCCGAAGCCGGGCGAGCGCGTTGCGGACCTTTACTGCGGGCTCGGCAACTTCGCCTTGCCGCTTGCGCGCGCCGGCGCCGCAGTGCTCGGTCTCGATGCGAACGCGGCGCTCGTCGCGCGCGCGCGCGAAAACGCGCGCGCGAACGGTCTCGTCGCGCAGTTCGAGATCGCCGATCTCGCGCGGCCTGCGCTCGCGCGCTTCGGGCCGTTCGAAAAGCTGGTCCTCGATCCGCCGCGCGAGGGCGCGATCGCGGTCGCGAACGCGCTGCCGGATGCCTGGCCGCGCCGGATCGTCTACGTCTCGTGCGATCCTGCGACGCTCGCGCGCGATGCGAACGTCTTGGTCAACGTCAAGGGCTTCCGGCTCGTCGCCGCCGGCGTGGTCAACATGTTCCCGCACACCGCGCACGTCGAGTCCGTGTGCCTGTTCGAGCGCGATTGAGCGCGCGCGCTTGCGGCACAATCCCGGCATGTACCTGCCCGCCCATTTCGCCGAGACGCGCATCGAGGTCCTGCATGCGCTCATTCGGGCCTTTCCGCTCGGAACGCTCGTCACGCTCGGCCCCGAAGGGCCGGAGGCGAACCACCTTCCGTTCGAACTCGACCCCGAGCCTGCGCCGTTCGGCACCTTGCGGGCGCACGTCGCGCGCGCCAATCCGCTCTGGCGCGGGCTCGCGCGCGAACCGCGGGCGCTCGCGATCTTTCACGGGCCGCAAGCCTATGTTTCGCCGTCGTGGTATCCGTCGAAGCGGGAGCACGGAAAGGTGGTGCCGACCTGGAACTATGCGGTCGTGCACGCGCGCGGCACCCTGCGCGCGATCGAGGACCGTGCGTGGCTGCGCGCGCTCGTCGAGCGGCTCACCGATCGGCACGAGGCCGGACGCGCCGCGCCGTGGTCGGTCGGCGATGCGCCCGCCGACTTCGTCGAACGCATGCTCGAGGCGATCGTCGGCATCGAGCTGACGGTGACGAGCCTCGCCGGCAAGTGGAAGGCGAGTCAGAACCGCACCGCCGCGGATCGCGCGGGCGTCGTCGACGGCTTGCGCGGCGAAGGGGGCGAGGCGGCCGCGGCGATGGCCGAACTCGTCGGCGGCGCGATCGCGAGCTAGCGCGCGCGGAAAACAAAGAAGGCGCCCGCAGGCGCCTTCCCGAGGCCGGACAGTGCGCGCTACTCGCGCTCGCTGGTGAACGCCATCAGCAGCTGCAGCAGATTGGCGAAGATGTTGAACAGGCTGAGGTACACGCCGGTCGCGGCGATCAGGTAGTTCGTCTCGCCGCCGGTGACGATGCGAGAAAGGTCGTGCAGCAGGAAGAGCGAAAACACCACGATCACGAGGCTCGAGATCGTCAGCGCGAGCGCCGGGATCTGCAGGAACAGGTTCGCGACGATCGCCGCGAGCAGCACGATCATGCCGACGAAGAGGAACTTGCCCATGAAGCTGAAATCGCGCCTCGTCGTCGTCGCGATCGCCGCCATGCCGACGAAGACGGCGCCAGTGCCCGCCGCGGCGTAGCCGACGAGCTGGGCGCCGTTCTTGAGCGCGAGCGCGGCGTTGAGCAGCGGCCCGAGGAACCAGCCGAGCAGCCCGGTCATCAGGAGCAGCAACCCGATGCCGACCACGCTGTTGCGGAAGCGCGCGATGCCGAATTGCAGCCCGATCACCGCCGCGAGCATCACGAGGAAGCTGACGATCGGGGCCGAGGCGATCACCGAGCCAGTCGCCATGCCGAGCCAGGCGCCAGCGACCGTCGGCACCATCGTGAGCGCAAGAAGCAGGTAGGTGTTGCGCAGGACTTTCTGCGCCTGCGGGGCGAGCACGGCCTCCTGCGGCAGGGCGACCGTGCCGTACAGGCCTTCATGGCGGCGATCGGGTTCCATCGGTTTCCTCCTGTGTGTCGCCGTAAAGACTACCAGAATCGGCCGAAGTTTCGATTACGGCCGCGCGTGCCGGGTGCCCCGGCGTCGCCGGTGGATAAAATGGGGCGGGGCGGTCCCGGGCGACCCGGCGCGCGCGATCGGGCGGCGGCTCACCTTTTGCGCGCAGCGTACAAGGTGATGCCGACGCCAAAACCGGGGGGCGAACGAAGGCAGGGACTGCGGAAGGGTGGCAGAGCGGTCGAATGCACCGGTCTTGACAATTTGCCGGCGAACGCCGGCCAATTGCGGCGGCGGCTCACCTTTTGCGCGCAGCGCACAAGGTGATGCCGACGCCAAAACCGGAAGGCGAACGAAGGCAGGGGCTGCGGAAGGGTGGCAGAGCGGTCGAATGCACCGGTCTTGAAAACCGGAAGGGCCTAACCGCCCTCGGGGGTTCGAATCCCTCCCCTTCCGCCAAGCCGCGACCGCCCTGTTTCGGGACATGCGCGTTCCGCTAGAATCGCGCACTTTTCCATCCCGGCAGCGCATGGCTCTCATCGTCCAGAAATACGGCGGCACGTCGGTCGGCTCGGTCGAGCGCATCCGCAACGTCGCGCGGCGCGTCGCCAAATGGCGCGCTGCCGGCCATGACCTCGTGGTCGTGCCGTCGGCCATGGCGGGCGAGACGAACCGCCTGATCGCGCTCGCAAAAGAAATCCAGCCGCAGCCGGATCCGCGCGAGCTCGACATGGTCGCGGCGACCGGCGAGCAGGTAAGCGCCGGGCTGCTCGCGATGGCGCTGCTCGAGCTCGGCGTCAAGGCGCGCAGCTACGCCGGCTGGCAGGTGCGCGTGCTCACCGATTCGGCGTTTACCCGCGCTCGCATCCAGGCGATCGACGAGGAACGGCTGCGCTGCGACCTCGCCGCGGGCGTCATTCCGGTGGTCACCGGCTTTCAGGGGGTTGACGCCGCCGGCAACGTGACGACGCTCGGTCGCGGCGGGTCGGACACCTCGGCGGTGGCGCTCGCGGCTGCGCTCAAGGCCGCGGAGTGCCAGATCTACACCGACGTCGATGGGGTCTACACCACCGACCCGCGGATCGAGCCGCACGCGCGCCGGCTGCGAACGATCACGTTCGAGGAGATGCTCGAGATGGCAAGCGCGGGCTCCAAGGTGCTGCAGCTCCGGTCGGTCGAGTTCGCGGGCCGGTTCAAGGTGCCCACCCGCGTGCTCTCCAGCCTCACGGATCCGCTCGTTCCGGTCGAGGAGGAGGCGCGCTCGGGCACGCTCATCACTTTCGAGGAAGATCCGCACATGGCGATGGAACAGGCAGTGGTATCCGGCGTCGCTGCGCAGCGCGACGAAGCGAAGATCACCGTGCACGGGGTGCCCGACCGGCCGGGCATCGCCTACGGCATCTTCGGCCCGATCGCCGATGCCGGCATCAACGTCGACGTGATCGTGCAGAACGTGAGCCACGACGGCATGACCGACCTGTCGTTCACCGTCGCGCGCGGCGATCTCGCCAAGGCGCTGCAGATCCTCAACGAGCAGGTGCGTCCGCACATCCAGTGCCGCGACATCACCGGCGACGACCGCATGGCGAAGGTCTCGATCGTCGGGCTCGGCATGCGCTCGCACGCCGGCATCGCGGCGAAGATGTTCCGCACGCTCGCCGAGGAAGGAATCAACATCCAGATGATCTCGACCTCCGAGATCAAGATCTCGGTGGTGATCGACGAGAAGTACGCCGAGCTCGCGGTGCGCGTGCTGCACCGGGCCTTCGGGCTCGAGCAGGGGTAGAATCGCCGCTACCGGTGCGAGGCGTGGGCGGCGGCGTCGCAGGTGCGCCGCGGTCCGCAGGCGCGAGCGTCCGACGCCGCAAGGAACCCGAGCGAAGCGAACGGAGTGATGCCCGAGAGGCCGAAGGGGGCGCCCTGCTAAGGCGTTATACGAGGCTAAACCTCGTATCGAGGGTTCGAATCCCTCTCACTCCGCCAGAGGTCCCGATTCGCGTACGCGCCGAGCGGATCGGGGCCGAGCGGCGCGCGCGCCGCGTCGCCCGGGCGGTGCGCGTTCGCTGGCCGCCGCGCGGCGACGGTTCCCCGGGGATTGAGCCGCGCGAATGAAGATCAACAAGATCGACCACGTCTGCATCGCGGTGCGCGATCTGGAGGCGGCGCGCCGCGCCTGGGAGCCGATCCTCGGAAAAGAGGCCCCCGACGACGCCTACGTGGACGCGCCGGAGAAAATCCGCGTCGCGCGCTACTGGCTGGGCGGCGTCGGCTTTGAATTGATCGAATCGCTCGCGCCGGACGGCGAGGTCGCGAAGTTCATCGAGCGTCACGGCGAGGGGGTGATGCTCGTCGCCTTCAACGTGGAGAGCACCCGCGCCGCGATCGAGGAGCTGAGAGCGCGGGGCTATCCGATCGTCGGCGCCCCGCGGCCGTTTCGCGACTGCGAGTACGCGTTCGTACATCCGAAGGCGGTGAACGGCGTACTTCTGGAAATCATCGATTACCGCTGGCGCGAGCTGACGCCGCCCACCGAGCAGGGCGCTCTCCCAGGCGCCCTCGCGCGGGCGCCCGCAGGCCCGCTGCGGGCGGCAGAGACGCCGCCGCCCGTGCAATACCGCGCGCGCAAAAAAATCGCGCGCATCCACGATCCGCGGCGCGGGTTCGCGCTCACGGAGATCGAAAGCGAGGTGCGCGAGGACCCGCTCACCGGCGAGACCGCGCGCATCTGCCACTTCGCGTTTCCGCCGCGCAAGGTTCCCGATCTGTCGCCGATCGCGGAGGCGACGCGCGCCGCCTGCCCGTTCTGCCCGGAGCGCATCGAATCGGTGACGCCGCGCTACCCGGCGGAGGTGCTGCCGGAGGGGCGCCTGCGCCGCGGCGAGGCGCTGCTTTTCCCGAACCTCTTTCCGTACGACGACCTCTCGGCGATCGTCGCGATCGAGCGCGCGCATTTCGTGCCGATGCACGCGCTGCGCGCCGAGGCGATCGCCGACGCGCTGCTCCTTGCGCGCGATTTCATCGCGCGTACGGCGCCGGCGTTCTCCGGCCGGCAAGCCTTCGGCATCGTCACCTGGAACTACATGCCGCCGTCGGGCGCCTCGCAGGTGCATCCGCACCTTCAGGTGATCGTCACCGACGCGCCGGGCAACGCGCTCGCCCGGGCGCTTGCGGCCGAGACGCGCTTTCTCGAGCGCCACGGTCTCCCCTGGCCACAGGCGCTGCTCGATGCCGAGCGCGCGGGCGAGCGGCGGGTGCTGGAGGACGGCCCGGTCCTCTGGTGGGTCCCCTACTGCCCGGTCGGGATGCTCGGGGATGCCCAGGCGCTCATCCGCGGCCGCGCGACGCTTACCGAGTGCGGCGACGAGGAGGTTCGGCTTTTCGCCGCGACGCTCGCGCGGCTTGCGTCCGCGTACGCGCGCCTCGGGCACTGGAGCTTCAATCTCACGCTCTTTCCGGATTTCGAAGGCGCCGTCTCGGGCCGGCACTGGCTCGGCGCGCGTTTCCTGCCGCGCTTCTACCTTCACCCGGAGCTCCACAACTCCGACGTCGCCTACCTTCAGCTTCTGCTCGGCGAGAACTTCAGCATGGTGCGGCCCGAGGCGCACGCCGCGGCGCTGCGCGAGGCGCTGGCCGTGTAACGCGCGGCCTTCGCTTTCGCATCGCGGACGGAGGGTGCGTTCCGCGACGGAGCGAGCACCGGTTCACGCAGCGCCGCTGCGGGACTGCGCTGCGCCTTGCGCCTGAAACGTCGCGTGCCGCATTGACCGCGCGCGATTCGCGCGCCTACAATGCGCGCCCATCGGAGGCAACGCGGAGTCACGCGCAGTGGATCCTTGTTCGAGTTACGGTAGGCGCCGGTTCTTTCTGACCGGCGAGCGCTCGGCAAGGTAGCGTCCGCGTATCCGCCCCGCCTGCCTGCCGAGGGCGGGCGGCGGCGACGTCGAAAACCCCTTTCGGCGTCCTCGCAGGCACTCTCACCGTTTCGGCGCGTTCGCGTCTCGGTCCGGTTGCGGACCGGGCGCCGCGCGCGGCAAGAACGGCGTCCCCGGCGCGGCTTCGTCCTGATCAAGGGAGGCCGTGATGCAGATCGCAATTCGCACAAGCGGCGCATCGCGGGACGTTCTGCGCGCGCCGCTCTGGCGCCGGGCGCGGACCGTTGAGCACCGCGTTCGTCCGGCCGTCACACAGGTTCTCGAGAATAACCGGAGGGCGGCATGAGGATTCCGGTCTTCAGGGAGCTCTTTGTCGCATTCATTCGCGCGCGGAGATTCCTGCGTCATTTCCGCCGTCTGGCGCTCCTCGAAACGGTCGCGCGCACCGGCGTCAGCCGCGAAATCCCGCCCGCGCTCGCCCGCGAGCTCGCCGGCACCGCGCAGTGCAGTCCCGACGAGCTTTTCGCGCGGCTGCGGTCGCACCCGGACGGCCTCACCGAGGCTCAGGCGCGGGAGGTTCGCCGACGCGTCGGACCGAACGAGGTGGACCACGAGCGGCCGCTTCCGTGGTGGAAGCACCTCTGGCTCGCCTATCGCACGCCGTTCAATCTGCTGCTGACGCTTCTTGCCGCCGTGTCCCTGATCACGGAGGACATGAAGGCGGCGACCGTCATCGGCACGATGGTGGTGCTCGCGACGCTGCTGCGCTTCTGGCAGGAGTCGAAATCGAACCGCGCGGCGGAAAAGCTGAAGGCGATGGTGCATACCACCGCCACGGTGATGCGGCGCGACATCTCCGAGGACGCCGCGCCGATCTTCCGTCGGTATTTCGGAGCGGAGATTCGCGTCAAGCCCGCGCGCAAGGTCGAAATCCCGATCCGGGATCTGGTGCCGGGCGACGTGATCGTGCTCTCCGCCGGCGACATGATCCCGGCCGACTGCCGGGTACTGTCGGCCAAGGACCTGTTCGTCAGCCAGGCGGCGATGACCGGCGAATCGCTGCCGGTAGAGAAGTTCGCGACCGTCCGCAGTCCTGCGTCGAGCCCGTTCGAGCTGGAGAACCTCCTCTTCATGGGCACGAACGTGGTCTCGGGGACGGCGACGGCGATCGTCGTCCACACCGGCAACCGCACCTACTTCGGCGCGCTCGCCGCGCGGGTCACCGCGTTCGAACCGGGCACGAACCAGTTCCAGGCGGGCGTCAACCGCGTGAGCTGGCTGCTGATCCGCTTCATGCTGGTGATGGCACCGCTCGTGCTGATCCTGAACGGCCTCACGAAGCACGACTGGCTCGAAGCGTTCCTGTTCTCGCTCTCGGTCGCGGTCGGTCTCACGCCCGGAGATGCTGCCGATGATCGTCACCTCGACGCTCGCGAAGGGCGCGGTGGCGCTCTCGCGCAAAAAGGTGATCGTCAAGCGGCTCGACGCGATCCAGAACTTCGGCGCGATGGACGTGCTCTGCACCGACAAGACGGGCACCCTCACGCAGGACCGGATCGCGCTCGAGCGGCATATCGACCTGCGGGGCGAGCGCTCGGAGACCGTCCTCGAGTACGCCTATCTGAACAGCTACCACCAGACGGGCCTCAAGAACCTGCTCGACGTGGCGGTGCTCGCGCACGCGGAAGAGCTCCGCGAGCTCGAAGTCGCCACCGCGTTCCGCAAGGTGGACGAGGTGCCGTTCGATTTTCAGCGGCGGCGCATGTCGGTCGTGGTGGCGGAGCACGACGCGCATCACCTGCTGATCTGCAAGGGGGCGGTCGAGGAGGTCCTCGGCGCGTGCTCGCGCGTGCGCGACGGGGACCGCGAGGAGCCGCTTACCGCGGAGCGCCTCGAACGCGTGCGCGAGCTCACCGCGTCGCTGCACGAAGAGGGCCTGCGCGTCGTCGCGGTCGCCGCAAAGGCGCTCCCGCCCGTCAAGAACGTGTACGGCGTCGCCGACGAAACCGATCTCACCCTCGTCGGACTGATCACTTTTCTCGATCCGCCGAAGGAGAGCGCCGCGCCGGCACTGCGTGCCCTTGCCGAGCACGGCGTGGCGGTCAAGATCCTCACCGGCGACAACGAGCGCGTCGCCGCGAAGGTCTGTCAGCAGGTGGGCCTTGCGCCCGACGGCATGCTTCTCGGCGCCGACGTCGAGCGCATGAGCGACGCCGAGCTCGCGACCGCCGCCCGGCGCTGCAACGTCTTCGCCCGGCTCACGCCCGCTCACAAGGAGCGCATCGTCCGGCTGCTCAAGGCGAGCGGCCACACGGTCGGCTTCCTCGGCGACGGCATCAACGACGCCGCGGCGCTGCGCGCCGCCGACGTCGGCATCTCGGTGGACTCGGGCGTGGACATCGCGAAGGAAGCCGCCGACATCATCCTGCTCGAGAAGAGCCTGCGCGTGCTGGAGGAAGGCGTCGTCGAGGGACGCCGGACGTTCGCCAACATGCTGAAGTACATCCGCATGACGGCGAGCTCCAACTTCGGCAACGTCTTCAGCGTGCTCGTCGCGGGCGCCTTTTTGCCGTTCCTGCCGATGCTGCCGCTGCACCTTCTGGTGCAGAACCTGCTCTACGACATCTCGCAGATCGCGATCCCGTTCGACAACGTGGACGAGGAGCTGGTGAGAAAGCCGCAACGCTGGAACCCCGGGCACATCGGCCGCTTCATGGTCTGCTTCGGGCCGGTGAGCTCGATCTTCGACATCGTCGCCTTCGCGGTGATGTGGTACGTGTTCTCGGCCGACACGGTCGAGGAGCAGACGCTCTTTCAGTCGGGCTGGTTCGTCGTCGGGCTGCTCACGCAAACGCTCGTCGTGCACATGATCCGCACGCCGCGCCTGCCGTTCGTCGAGAGCCGGCCGTCGCCGGCTCTGCTCGCGACGACCGTCGCGATCATGGCGATCGGTATCTTTCTGCCGATGGGGCCGCTTGCGGAGTACTTCAAGCTGCAGCCGCTGCCGCCCGCCTTTTTCCCGATCCTCGCGGCGATTCTCGCCGGCTACGTCGCCCTGGCGACGCTGATGAAAATCTTCTATGCGCGGAGGTTCGGATGGCAGTGACCGCAGGCGCAAGGGATCTCGGCCGCGCGGGAATCGCGCGCGCCTCGCTCTGCGCGAGCGTCGCGGCGCTCGGGTTTCTCGTTGCCGAAGGCGCGCGCGCCGCGCGCCCGATGGTGACCGACGATGCGAGGATCGTGGATGCGAAGGCCTGCCAGCTCGAAGCGTGGGTGAAGCGCGATCGCGAGGTGACCGAACGCTGGGCGCTTCCGGCCTGCAACTTCAGCGGCAACCTCGAGGTGACGCTCGGAGGCACGCGCATCCGCGACGCCGAAGGCGAGCAACCGACCGACGTCGTCCTTCAAGGAAAGACCCTTTTCCGCACGCTCGAGCCGGGCGGCTGGTCCTGGGGACTCGTCGTCGGCACCGTGCGGCATCCGCGCCTCGATCGCGAGCGCTGGCTGCTCGGCGACCTCTACGCGTACGTACCCGCGACGTTCTCGTTCCGCGAAGACCGGGTGATCGTGCATACGAACTTGGGCTTTTTGCACGAGCAGACGAGCGACCGCCGCTTCCTCACCTGGGGGCTCGGCACCGAGCTTCAACTGGCCGCCGGCACCTGGCTGATCGCCGAGACGTTCGGCCGCAACGAAGGCCGGCCGTTCTATCAGGCGGGCGTGCGGCACTGGATCGTGCGCGACCGGGTGCAGATAGACGCGACCTTCGGCGATCGTCTGGGACGCGGCGGCGCCGAGCGGTTCTTTTCGATCGGCGTGCGGCTGATCTCGCCGCCCTTCCTTCCGTGATCCGAAAAGACGCGTCGGCCGCTCGTTTTGCGCTGCGGTCGGCTACAATGCGCGCCGTCATTGGGGAGTAGCCGACCTCCCGTGCGGGAGGGGAGCGCGTCAACACACTCGCCTCATCGGGCGTGGCGCGTTCGGTCTCCGGGCCCGGTGAGACCTTTGACCGCGCCGCTCGCGCGAGGCCGGGCGGGAGCGCGGTCACGGGTCCCGGATCCGGCCTGGGAGAACCGCATGGAAGCGCTGCTCGTCTCGACCGGCATCGTCGCGCTGGCCGAGGTCGGCGACAAGACCCAGCTCTTGTCCCTCGTCCTCGCCGCGCGCTTCAGGCGACCCGCGCCGATCGTCCTCGGAATCCTCGCCGCGACGCTCGCGAACCATGCGCTCGCGGCGGCGGTGGGCGCCTGGGCGCAGGCGGCGCTCGGCCCCGTGCTCCTTCGCTGGATCCTCGGGCTTTCGTTTCTCGCGATGGCCGTCTGGGCGCTCGTTCCGGACAGGCTCGAATCGTCGGGCACGAGCGCGGGGCGCTACGGGGTGTTCGGCGCGACGCTCGTCGCCTTTTTCCTCGTCGAGATGGGTGACAAGACGCAGATCGCCACGGCCGCGCTTGCGGCGCAGTACGCGGCGTTCTGGAGCGTCGTCGCAGGAACCACGGCGGGCATGATGATCGCCAACGTCCCGGTCGTCCTCTTCGGTGAGCGGATCGCACGGCGACTGCCGGTGCGGCTGCTGCGCGCGGTCGCGGCGGCGGTGTTCGCGGCCTTCGGCGCCGCGGTGCTCCTCGACCTCTGCAGCGCGGGTTGAGCCGGGCGCGCGGCGCTTACGTCGTTCAGCCCGGATACCAGCGCGCCTCGCGCCGCTCGGCGAAACTCTCAAGGCCTTCGGCCGCCTCGGCGCTGCGGCGCTTTGCGGCGTGCTCGGCGACGAGCCGCTCGAATTCGGCGTCGGAGACGAGCGCGCCCGCGACGCGCATCGCGCTTCGCTTGCTTTCGGCGAGTGCTTCCGGCCCCGCCTTGAGCAGGCCTTCGATCACCGGCGCCGCGGCCGAATCGAGCGCGCCCGGCTCGCAGAGTTCGTGCACGAGACCGATCGCCTGCGCGCGCTCGGCGCTGATCCGCTCGCAGGTGAGCGCGTAGCGGCGCACCTGCCGCAGGCCGATCGCGGCGACGAGCTGCGGGAAGATGATCGCCGCGGTGAGCCCCCAGCGCGCTTCGCTGATCGCGAAGGTCGCGGTGCGCTCGGCGATCACCACGTCGCAGGAGGCGACCAGTCCCGTTCCGCCGCCGATGCACGCGCCCTGCACGAGCGCGATCGTAGGCTTGGCGAGCTCGTTCAGCCCCCGCATCGCGGTGGCGGTGCGGCGCGAGACTTCGAGGTTCGCGCGCTCGTCCCGACGGCTCGTCTCGGCGATCCACTTGAGGTCGGCACCCGCCTGGAAATGCCGTCCGGCGCCGCGCAGGACGACGACGCGCACCGCCGGGTCGCCGGCGATGCGCGCGAACGCCTCGAGCAACCCCTCGATCAGCGCGCCGTCGTAGGCGTTGTTCACCTCCGGTCGGTTGAGGGTGACGGTGGCGACGCCGCGTCGGTCGGTTTCGAGCAAAACTGCGGACATTCGTTCACCTCGCAGGAACAGTTTGCGACGTCGCGTCCGGCTCGGGCGCGATCGCGCCGGCCGCGCGCAGCGCGGCGATTTTCGCTTCCGTGTAGCCCGCCTCGCGAAGAAGCGCCTCGGTGTGCTCGCCCATCGCCGGCGCGGCGCGCGCGGGAAGCGCCACGCCCGGAACGCGGATCGGCGAGCCGATCGTGCGCGCGCGGCGGCCGTCGGGATACGTGTACTCGCCGATGCAGCCGCGCTCGGCGACGAAGGCGCTTCCGAGCGCCTGCGCGACGTCGTACACCGGCGCGCACGGGACTTTTCCGGCGAAGCGCTCGAGCCACTCGCCGGTCGTGCGCCGAGAAAGCTCGGCATCGAGCAGCTCGGTGAGGAGCTCGCGGTGCGCGAGCCGCGCCGCGAAATCGGCAAAGCGGGGATCCGTTTTCCACTCCGGCCGGCCGAGCGCATCGGCGAGCACGCCCCAGAATTTTTCCTTGTTGCACATGATGAAGATCCAGCCGTCGCGCGTGCGGTAGAGCTGGCTCGGCACGAGGCTCGGATGGGCCGAGCGCGGCGCGCGGCCGGTCGTTGCGCCTGCGTTCAGGTACCAGGTGGCCGGGTAGTTGAGCATGTGGAGCGCGACGTCGAAGAGCGAGGTGTCGAGGTCCATGCCGCGACCGGTCGCGCGCGCGCGCAGCACGCCCGCGAGCAGCGCGAACGCCGCGACGAGCCCGGTCATCAGGTCCACCACCGACAGCCCGAAGCGCACCGGCGGCCCGTCGGGCTCGCCGGTGAGCGACATGTGGCCGGCCTCGGCCTGCATCAGGTAGTCGTAGCCCGGCCAGCTTGCGCGCGAGCCGCTGCGCCCGTAGGCCGAAAGATGCACGCAGACGATTCTCGGATTGGCCGCCTTCAGATGCTCGTAGGTGAGACCGAGCTTTTCCGGAAGATCGCCGCGCAGGTTGTCGAGAACGGCATCCGCGCGCGCGGCGAGCGCGGCGAACGCGGCTCGGCCTTCCGGGTGCTTCAGGTCGAGCGTGACGCTTTTCTTGTTGCGGTTGAACGTCTGGAAGAAGTGGCTATCGCCGGGGCCGAAGAAATGCGGCCCGACGCGCCGGCCGACGTCGCCGCCGTCCTTGTGGTTCTCGATCTTGACGACCTCGGCGCCGAGGTCGGCGAGAAACGACGTGCCGAAGGGTCCCGCGCCGTACTGCTCGACGGCGAGCACCCGAAGGCCGACAAGCGGCGGCGGCGCGCCGACGGGCTCCTCGCCGCTCATCGCGCCGCCTGCGCGTCGCAAACCGCGGCCTCGAGCTCGCGCGCACTTCGCGCATCGAGATCGAGCACGCAGTCGCGAATGCGCCGCGCCGAGGGCTCATCCAGCGTCTGCGCGCAGTTCTCGAAGAACTTCCGTTCGATCTCCGCTTCCGAAAGCGGCCGGTCGGGGTTGCCCGGATTCACCGCGACGCGATGCGAGAGCGTACGGCCGTCCGAGAGCGCGACGATCACTTCGCCGCTGTAGTGCCGGGGAAAGGTGCTCGCCTCGTCCACCGCATAGTCCACTTTGTCCATGAGCGCCTCGATCTCCGGCGAGCGGAACGCCTCCGGCCGAAGCTCGGCCAGGCCGAAGCAGCCGCGCGCAAGACCGCAGGCGACCGCGTAGGGCAGACTGAATTTGGCGTCGTAGTCGCTCTTCGGACGGCGCTTTGCCGCGAGCGGCTCGCACACCGACTTCACGACGCCCGCCGGAACGAGCGCGCGCACCGAACGCACGCGCGCAGGATCCACGCCCGCGCGATGAAGCGCGATCGCCGCCTCGATCGCGGCATGCACGAAATGGCACGCGGGGTACGGCTTCACCGACACGTTCTCGGTTTCCCAGACACGTCCGAGCCCGGCGGTCGCAGCCGCCAGGTCGCAGGCGGCGAACTCGGCAGGCGCAAGGTAGCTGCGAAAGAGCCCGAAGCGGCCTTCGTACGCCTCGCGCGGGGCGGGGATGTCGTCTGCCGCGAGCGCCGCCGCGGTGATGCCGCAGGCGGCGGCCCAGCCGGGGTGCAGTCGTTTGGTCCAGGCGCCGTCCTCGATGAACTGGAGGCTTCCGCTTGCGAACGAGAGCGCGATGCCCTGCGCGCGAGGAAAGCTGGGCTCGCGTCGAGACTCGATGAGCCGGCCTGCGACGAGGCTTGCTGCGAACGCCCCGATCAGCCCGGTCGGGTGAAACCCCACCTGATGAAAGCCGCCCTTTGCGACGCTCGCAAGCCGCGCGCCTGCCTCCACGCCGGCGATGTAGGCGGCGAGCAGTTCGCCACCCGAGGCATCGCGCTCCGCGGCGACAGCGAGTGCGGCGGGAGACGCGGCTGCCGTGAGATGAATGACGCCCGCCGGATGCGTGTCGTCGTAATCCAGCCCGTGAAGGAGCGCGCCGTTCGCGAGCGCCGCATCGCGCATCGGCAGCCGCTCGCGCCGGCCGATCACGCCGCGCGCGCCCGGCCCGGCAAGGCGCGCGACCGAACGCACGATCCGCTCGGCGAAAGCTTCGCCGCGGGCGGCGAACGCGCAGCCGATCGCGTCGAGGACGAGGTGCTTCGCCCGGCGGCGGACGCGCTCCGGAATCGCGCCGGGCGAGAGGTCCGCGGCGAAGCGCGCAAGGGTCTCCGAGATGCTCGCCGTCGCCGGCGCAGCGGGCGCGGCCGAGGGCGTCGGAGCGGCGGCGCCGGCGGCGTTCATTTGTACGGACAATAGAGCGCCGGCGCCCGCCTGTCAAGCCGGCCTCTAGCGCCGCAGCTCGATCCGGTAGGTGTAGCGGCTCGACGGGTGCACGTTGTCGGCGAGCTCCAGCACCCGGCCGCGCGCGTCGAAGTAGCGGCGCCGGATCGCAAGCCCCGGCGCGCCGGCGGGAACGCCGAGGCTTTCGGCGTCCTCGGGCTCCAAAGCGACGCCGGCGATCGTCTGCTCGACCCGTTCGATGCGCAGCCCGAACTCGCGCTCGATCAGGGCGTATACCGGGCCTTTCGCGCGGCGCAGCCGGGCTTCGATGCCTTTCAGCGCCGGGTTGAGGTAAAGGCGCGTGATGCCGAACGGCCGGCCGCCGGGCGTCTCGCGCCGCAGCGCGACCGCGCAGATCCATTCCTCGCCGGGTTTCGCGCCGAGCGCGCGCGCCTGGGCTTTGGTCAGCCCGACGCGGCCGATGTAGCGGTACTCGAAGTCGGTGGTGAGCGCGTACTGCGAAAGATCGCGCAGCGACGCGATGCCGTGGCTGTAGCGCGTCTCGTCCGGAAGCGCGGCGACGACGGTGCCGGCGCGCGGACGGCGGCGAACGAGCCCCTCGGCGGCGAGCAGGCGGATCGCCTCGCGCACCGTGTGGCGCGAGACCCGAAGCCTGCGCGAGAGCGCGAGCTCGGTGGGAAGCTGCGCGCCCAGCGCGTAGCGCCCCTCGGCGATCGCGCGCCGCAGATCGCGCGCGATCGCGGCATAGCGGGGGCCGGCCGGCGCGCCGCGCCGCCGGCGCGAGCGGGTTGCCGCAGGCATATATTGTCCGTACAATTTTACCGGCTTCGTATCCGGGAGGCGGCGATGGCAGGCGAAGCGGTAGAGGTCGGCGAGCGCACGTTCCGCGAGCGCTTCGGGCGCTACTACGAGGACTTCCGCGTGGGCGACATCTACCAGCACCGGCCCGGGCGCACGATCACGCAGTACGATAACATCGCGTTCACGCTCCTCACGATGAACACGCATCCGCTTCACTTCGACGAGGAGTACGCGAAGCACAGCGAGTTCGGCCGCTGCATCGTGGCGAGCCCCCTGACGGTCGCGCTGATGGTCGGCATGAGCGTCACCGACGTCAGCCAGAAGGCGATCGCGAACCTCGGCTGGACCGACATCCGCCTCACGCACCCGCTCTATCCCGGCGACACGCTCTATGCGGAATCCGAGGTGCTGGAAAAGCGGGAATCGAAGAGCCGGCCGGACGCCGGCATCGTTACCGTGCGCACGAGCGGCTTCAATCAGAACGGCGTCAAGGTGTGCGAGTTCAAGCGCACGATCCTCGTCATGAAGCGCTCGGGGAATGCCCTGGAGCTGAAGGCCAACTACTAGAGGCGCGAAGGAGACCGCGCAATGAAACCGACCCCCGCACCGCGCACGCCGCGCCGCACCGATCCCGCGGAGGAAGCGGCGCTGCTGGAAGCGATCGACCGCTGGCTCGAGAAGGAAGTGCGGCCGCAGGCGGCGCGCCTCGAGCGCGAGGACCTCTACCCCCACGAGATGGTCGAGACGATGAAGAAAATGGGCCTTTTCGGCGCGGTGCTCGACCCTAAGTGGGGGGACTCGGGCTTTCGGCCTCGACCTACGCGAAGATCGTGATGCGGATCTCGAGCGTCTGGATGTCGCTCACCGGCATCTTCAACTCGCACCTCATGATGGCCGTGCTCGTCGAGCGCTTCGGCACCGAGGCTCAGAAGGCGCGCTGGCTGCCGCGCATGGCCGCGGGCGAGCTGCGCGGGGGACTCGCGCTCACCGAACCCGACGCCGGCACCGACCTCTCCGGCATCCGCACGCGCGCGGTGCGCGAGGGCGACCATTACGTCGTGAACGGCACGAAGCTCTGGATCACGAACGGGCTCGAGGGAAACTGCTGCGCGCTGCTCGTCAAAACCGATCCTTCGGCCGATCCCCCGCGCCGCGGCCTCACGATGTTCATCGCCGAAAAGGGCCCGGGCTACACTGCGTCCCGAAAGCTCGAGAAGCTCGGCTACCGGGGCGTGGACACCGCGGAACTCGTCTTCGACAACTTTCGCCTTCCGGCGGCGAACCGCATCGGCGAGGAAGGGCAGGGGTTCTACCTCGCGGTGAGCGGGCTGGAACTCGGCCGGATCAACGTCGCCGCGCGCGGCGCGGGGATCGCCAAGGCCGCGCTCGACGAATCGGTGCGCTATGCGCAGATCCGCCGCACCTTCGGAAAACCCATCTGCGAGCACCAGGCGATTCAGCTGAAACTGGGCGAGATGGCGACGCGCTACGAGGCGGCGCGGCTACTCGTCGAATACGCGGCGCAGGCCTACGACGAAGGCCGGCGCTGCGACATGGAAGCCGGGATGGCGAAGTATTTTGCGTCCGAAGCGGGCCTCGAAAACGCCTTGGAGGCGATGCGCATCCACGGCGCTTACGGCTATTCGAAGGAGTACCCGATCGAGCGGCTCCTGCGCGATGCGCCGCTCATGTGCATCGGCGAGGGCACGAACGAGATGCAGCGCATCATCATCGCGCGCCAGCTGATCGAGCGGAACCGGATCTGAGCGCGGCAGCCGGTAGAATCCCGACCGAACCTCCGGGTGCGCCGTGGACCGCACCGAGCGCTTCTACAGGATCGACCGGATGCTGCGCGCGGGCCGCGCAGTTCCCTTCGCCGAGCTTCAGGAAGCGCTCGGCATCTCGCGCGCGCAACTGAAGCGCGACCTCGCCTACATGCGCGATCGGCTCAATGCCCCGATCGAGTACGACCGCGATGCGGGCGGCTACCGCTTCGGCCGGCCGCTCGCGGGGCCGCGCTATGAACTGCCCGGGCTCTGGTTCTCGGCGGCCGAAATTCACGCGCTGCTTACCATGCGCCATCTCCTCGAGAACCTGCAACCGGGGCTTCTTGCGCCCCACCTCGAGCCGCTTCTCGATCGCGTGCGCTCGATCCTCGGCTCGGGCGAGCATTCGGAGGCGGAGGTCGCGCGCCGCGTGCGCGTGCTTCAGCTTGCGGCGCGAAAGCTGAAGCACGAGCACTTCTCGACGGTCGCACATGCGACCCTCAGGCGCCGGCGCCTGCGGATCCGCCACTACAACCGGCTCGAAGACCGCGAGACCGAGCGCACGATCTCGCCGCAGCGGCTCGTTCACTATCGCGACAACTGGTACGTGGACGCCTACTGCCACCTGCGCGAGGGGCTGCGGAGCTTCGCGGTGGACGCGATCCGCGAGGCAGAGCTGCTCGATGAGCGCGCGCGCGAGGTGCCGAAAGCGGAACTGGACGAGTACCTGAAGAGCGGCTACGGCATCTTCGCCGGCCGCGCGGTCGCGTGGGCGTCGCTGCGGTTCTCGCCGTTCGCCGCGCGCTGGGTGTCGGCGCAGACCTGGCACTCGAAGCAGCGGTCGCGCTTCGAGCCCGACGGCAGCTACGTGCTCGAAGTCCCGTACGCCGACGACCGCGAACTGCTCATGGACATCCTCAAGTACGGGCCCGACGTCGAAGTGCTTGCGCCCGAGGCGCTCCGCGCGCGTGTGGCCGAGCGCCTCGAGGCGGCGGCGCGAAAGTATCGCTGAGCGCTCCCGACGCGGATCGGCGTCCGGGCCGGGGCGCGGCCGGCAGGCTCATGTGGTGAGCCCGGCGCGGCGCACGATCGCGCCATGATCGAGCCGCTCGAATTCGTCGTCCTGCTTGTGCCGCTCGCGGCGATCGGCCTGCTTTCGCTCTTTGCCGAGTGAGGTGCAGCCGTGGCGCTCGCGCTCGCCGCGCACGCCCGCACGCGCATCGAGCAGCGCGCGATCGCCCCCGAGGCGCTCGATGAGCTCTTTGACTGGGGCCGCGAGGCGTTCGACCATCGGGGCCATGCGACGATCCTTTACTTCGGCGCGGACGCCCGCCGGCGCCTCCGCCGCCATCGCGCGCGCTTCTACGCTGTGCTCTTTTACCGAATCCTGCTCACGCGCGCAATGAGCGGGTGCTACCTGTGGATCGAGGACGAAGAGACACGAAATCACGTTCTCGCGAGTCTCGGCTGCGGCGCCGATGCGCGAATCGAATAACAGGAGGTCCTGATCGCGGTGCTTTACCATCGGTATGCGAACGAGAACAACCGACTCGCTGGATAATGGTGGCAAGAATCGCTCGACCTTCGAGGACCCACCGATGAAAGACCCGGTCACGCGCATCTGCCGCTACACGACGGACGCGATCTACGTGCGCGGGGCGAGCCTCGCCGAGGAGCTGATCGGAGGGCTCACGTTCACCGAGATGATGTACTTCCACTGGACCGGAAGGCGCCCGAGCGCTGGCGAGACGCGCATCCTCGATGCGGTGCTTGTCACCCTGATGGAACATGGCATCACGCCCTCGGTGATCGCCGCGCGCATGGTGTACGACTCCTCGCCCGATGCGCTCCAGGGGGCGATGGCGGCGGGGCTTCTCGCCGTGGGCAGCAACTTCGTCGGCACGATGGAGGGGTGCGCGGCGCTTCTCGAGGAAATCCTTTCGGCACCCGAAGGCGAGGCCGAGCGGGCGCGGGCGATCGCGCGCCGGCACCGCGAGGCAAAAGCGCCCGGTGCCCGGCTTCGGCCATCCACACCACAAGCCCGACGATCCGCGCTCGCCGAAGCTACTTGCGATCGCGGAAGGCGCGGGCGTGCCCGGCCGGCACATCCGGGCGCTGCGGCTCCTTGCCGCCGAGGTGGACGCCGCGTTCGGCCGGCATCTGACGATCAACGCGACCGGGGCGGTGGCGGCGCTCCTCGGCGAGATCGGCATTCCGCAGCCGGTGATGCGCGGGGTGGCGGTCGTGAGCCGCGCGGCGGGGCTGGTCGGGCACCTGCGCGAAGAGCAGACCGAGCCCGCCGCGCGCTTCATGTGGGACCTCGTCGCCGAGCGCGTCGCCTACGAGGGAAAATGACGCCGCGACTCGCGGGGAGGAGGCGATGAAAAGACTCTGGCTTTCGGCGCTTGCGCTTTTTTCGGCGGCAGCGTTTGCGCAGGAATATCCGGCGCGGCAGGTGCGCATGCTCGTCGGCTACGCGGCAGGCGGCGGCATGGACACGATCGCGCGCATCGTCGCACCGAAACTTTCGGATGCGCTCGGCCAGCCGTTCGTCGTCGAAAACCGCCCCGGCGCCTCGGGCGGGGTGGCGGCCGAAGCGCTCGTTCGCTCGGCGCCGGACGGCTACACGCTGATGCTCGCCGAATCCGGAACGCTTGCGCTTCCGGCGGTGAATTCCAAGGTCGCGCTCGATCCGGTGCGCCAGTTCGCGCCGGTGGGCGGCGTCTGTACGCTTCCGCTCGCCTTCGTCGTGAACGCCGAGTTTCCTGCGCGCACGGTGGCAGAACTCGTCTCGGTGCTGAAGGCGAATCCCGGAAAATACAGCTACGCCTCGCCCGGTATCGGAACGCTCCAGCACCTCGCCTTCGAACAGTTCCGGCGCGCGGCGGGCGTGGATGCGCTTCACGTGCCCTACAAGGGGGCGGCGGCGATGATGCCGGACCTGATGAGCGGGCAGGTGCAGATCGGCGTGGTGAGCGCGCTCGCCGCGCAGGGGGCGGCCAGAGGCGGAAAGATCCGTGCGCTCGCGGTGACGAGCCCTGCGCGCATGCCGAGCGTACCCGAGTGGCCGGCGATGGCGGAGACGCTGCCCGGCTTCAGCGCGTCGCCGAGCGTCTTTCTCGTCGCACCGGTGGGCACGCCGGCAGCCGTGGTGCAGAAGCTCTCGGCGGCGCTTCGCTCGGTGCTCGCGGCGAAAGACGTCGAGGAAAGCTTCGCCAAACAGGGCGCAACGCCGATGCCGCTTGCGCCCGCGGGAACTCGCCGCGCTGGTCGCGGAGGAGACGCGCCGCTGGGCGCAGGTGGTGAAGGACGCCGGAATCAAGGTCGAATGACCGCTGCCCTCGCGCGCGATCCGGCGGGTGAGCGCGACACCGCTCGATGTGCCGGTGACGCTCGATGCCGCCGGAATCGAGAAGAAGACCTCGCTTTCGGTCTGTCTCGTCGAAGTCGAGGACGCGGCCGGGCGCATCGGCCACGGCATGACCGCGATCACCGAGGAGGAGGTGGTCGCTGCGGCGGTGAACGAGGTCGCCGCACACGCGCTCGCAGGCGAAGACGCGCTCGCGCACGAGCGCATCTGGAAAAGCTCTACTGGCTCCTCAGCCCGCGCGGGCAGACGGGCTACGCGAGCCACGCGATCGCGGCGATCGACGTCGCGCTCTGGGACCTGAAGGGCAGGATATTCGGTCTGCCGATCTGGCGGCTGCTCGGTGCCGCGCGCGCGAAAGTCCCCGTCTACACCACGTTCGGCTTCGGCGCCTACTCGCGCGAGGAACTCGCCGAGGCGGCGAAGTGGTGGGTCGCGCGCGGGCACCGAAGGCTGAAGATGGTCGTCGGGCATCATGCGCTGCGCGCCGCGCAGCGAGCCGCGGCCGCTCGAAGCGGTGATCGAGGAGGACGTGCGCCGCGTGCGCGCGGTGCGCGACGCAGTGGGCGACGCGGTGGACCTGCACGTGGACGCGAACTGCAGCCTCGATACGTTCCACGCCGGCCGGCTTGCGCGTGCGCTCGAGCCGCTGGGCGTCGGCTTTTTCGAGGAGCCGGTGAAGGAAAACGACATCCCGGCGCTTCTTGCGCTCAGGCGCGAGACGCGGCTGCCCCTTGCCGCTGGGCAGAACGAGGGGCTCGCCTGGCGGTTTCGCGACCTCATCGCCGCGCGCGCGGTGGACATCATCCAGCCGAACGTCGTGATCGGCTGCGGCTTCACGCAGTGCCTGCGAATCGCCGGGATCGCCTCGGCGTACAACATGCCGATGGCGAACGGCGGCGCCTGGGCGCACCACAACATGCACCTTCACGCCGGGCTCGCGCACGGGGGGCTCGTCGAGTACCACTACGCCGCGGCGAAGGTGTGCGAGGAGATCTTCGGGCCTTTGCCTGAACCCGAAGACGGCTGGCTTGCGCTGCCGGAGGCGCCGGGCCTGGGCTTTGCGCCGGATCCCGCGCGCGTGCGCGAACTCGCCAAGCGCCCGACCTCGCGCGGCCGGGGAAAAGCCTGAGCGCGAGGCGCGCCCCGATGCGAAGCGCCCGCTTTGACTTCAGGTCAAGCGCCTGCGCGATCCTTCGTGCTCGATTTTCCGACATGACGACGATGATCACGGTGGCCGGCGACGAACTCGGGCCGGCCAAAATCATCCAGGTGCGCGAGCCGGCGCTCGGACTCGAAGCGGCGCTGGTGGTGGACAACGTCGCCCGCGGTCCCGCGATCGGGGGGCTTCGGATGGCGTCCGACGTGACGCTCGAAGAGTGCGCGCGGCTTGCGCGCGCGATGACGCTCAAGAACTCGGCGGCGGGCCTTCCTCACGGCGGCGCGAAATCGGTGCTCGCAGGCGATCCCCGGATGCCTGTCGAAAAGAAGGAGCGGCTGATCCGCGCGTTCGCGCACGCGCTTCGGAACGAGACCGACTACATCTTCGGCCCCGACATGGGCACCGACGAGCGCGCGATGGCGTGGGTAAAAGACGAGATCGGCCGCGCGGCGGGGCTTCCGCCGGAGCTCGGCGGCATCCCGCTCGACGAGGTAGGCGCAACCGGCTGGGGCCTTGCGCACTGCGCCGAGGTCGCCGCGCCGCGCGCAGGCGTAAAGCTTTCCGGCGCGCGCGTCGCGGTGCAGGGCTTCGGCGCGGTGGGAAAGCACGCCGCGCGCTTTCTCGCCGAGCGCGGCGCCGTGCTCGTTGCCGCCTCCGACTCGAAAGGCACGGTCCACGATCCAGGGGGGCTCGATGTCGCGGCGCTCGCCGCGCTGAAAGAGGCAGGCCGTAGCGTCCTCGACCACCCGCAGGGGCGAAAGTCCGGCCCCGAGGCGATTCTCGACGTCGAGTGCGACATCTGGATTCCGGCGGCGCGGCCGGACGTTGTGCGCGCCGACAACGCCGGGCGCCTCAAGACGAAGCTCGTTCTTCAGGGCGCGAACATCCCGTTCACCGAGGAAGCCGAGCGCATGCTCGCCGCGCGCGGCGTGCTGGTCGTTCCCGACTTTATCGCGAACGCCGGCGGCGTCATCTGCGCTGCGATGGAGTACGCCGGCGCGACGAAGCGCGCCGCGTTCGACGCGATCGCCGAGAAAATCCGCGCGAACACCGAGGCGGTGCTCGCCGAGGCCGCAAGGACCGGCCGCTTGCCCCGCGAGGCGGCGCTGGATCTCGCCGTGCGCGGCGTGCACCGTGCGATGGCCGCGCGCCGCTTCGGCATCCTCTGAGGAAGACGCATGATCCCGACGCCGCCGCTCCTTGTCGCCACGCACGAAGTCTTCAACCAGCCGCCGCCGCTCGAAGGGGCGAACCTCTTCGCGTCGAACGTTCCGCTTCAGGAGGCGCTCGCGCGCGAAGGCGCAGGCTGGGCACGCGACTGGCTCGCCGAGCGCGGTGCGGAACTGGGCGGCGCCGAAATGCGCGAATGGGCCGAGCAGGCGAACCGCAATCCACCGGTGCTTCGCGCGTTCGACGCGCGCGGCAACCGCCGGGACGAGGTGGAGTTCCACCCCGCATATCACGCGCTGATGGCCTACTTGAAGCGCCACGGCGCTTCGGGCGAGCCGTGGGCGAATCGGGTCCCGGGGGCGCATGTGAAGCGCGCCGCGTTCTACATGCTCTACGCCGAGGTGGAAGACGGAACGCTTTGCCCGACGACGATGACCTATGCGGCGGCACCGGCGCTCGCGCGCGATCCGGAACTATCGGCCGAGTGGCTGCCGCGGATCTACTCGCCCGAGTACGACCCGCGGCCTCTGCCGGCCGCGCTGAAAAAGGGCGTCACCCTCGGCATGGGCATGACCCGAAAAGCAGGGCGGCTCGGACGTTCGCTCGAACACGACGCGCGCCGAGCCCTTGGGCGGGCGCGAGTACCGCCTCGTCGGCCACAAGTGGTTTTTCTCCGCGCCGATGTGCGATGCGTTTCTCGTGCTCGCGCAGGCGCCCGGGGGGCTGTCGTGTTTTCTCCTTCCGCGCTTCACGCCCGAAGGACGGCCGAACGAGATCCGCATCCAGCGCTTGAAGGACAAGCTCGGCGACCGCTCGAACGCGAGCTCCGAGGTGGAATTCTGCGGGCTCGCGCGCCTTGCTCGTCGGCGAGGAAGGCCGCGGCGTGCCGATCATCCTCGAGATGGGCACCTACTGTCGTCTCGACTGCGCACTCGGCACCGCCGGCTTGATGCGCGCGGCGCTCACCCAGGCGCTTCATCATTGCTCGCACCGCATCGCCTTCGGCAGGCGGCTCGTCGAGCAGCCGCTCATGCGAAACGTGCTCGCCGATCTCGCGCTCGAATCGGAGGCGGCGACCGCGCTCGCGATGCGGCTTGCGCGCGCCTTCGACGCTCAGAAGGACGAAGCCGAAGCGCTGCTCCGGCGGGTGCTGACGCCCGCGGCGAAGTACTGGATCTGCAAGCGCGGCCCGGCGTTCGCCGCCGAGGCGATGGAGGCGATCGGCGGCGTCGCGTACGTGGAGGAAAGCGTGCTGCCGCGCCTTTATCGCCAGATGCCGCTCAACTCGATCTGGGAAGGCTCAGGGAACATCATGTGCCTCGACATCCTGCGCGCGTTCCGCAAGCATCCGAAGACGCTGGACGCGCTCGCAGCAGCGATCGAGCGCGGCGCCGCGCGGGAACCCAGGCTTTCGCGCTTTGCGGGAAGACTCAAGGACGAGCTGCGGCGCCCGGAGGAGCTGGAGGTCCGCGCCCGCGCGATCGCGCAGGCGATCGCGCTCGCGGTGCAGGCGGCGATCCTCGTCGAGCACGCGCCCGGTTTCGTCGCGGAAGCGTTCTGCGCCTCGCGCCTCTCGGAGCGCGCCTTCGCGGGCGGCGCGTTCGGCGAGCTTTCCGCCGCAACCGACTTCGGCGCGATCCTCGCGCGCGCCTGGCCGGCGATCGCCGGCTGAATGGCCGAACGCAAGCCGCTCGACGCGGCCGCCGTCTTGCTCGATCGTGCTCCTCTGCCTCGTCTGGGGCGTGGGGCACTACGGCGGCGAAGCTCGCCGCCGAGGGCATCTCGCTCGTCTTTCAGTCGGGCCTGCGTTCGGCGATCGCGACGTTCCTCCTTTGCGCCTGGAGCCGCTGGCAGGGGATCGCGCTCTTCGAGCGCGACGGGACGTTGCCGGCCGGCATCGTCGCGGGGCTGCTCTTCGGCGGCGAGTTCCTCTTCATCTTCGGCGGGCTCGCCCACACCGACGCTGCGCGGATGGCGGTGTTCGTCTATCTCGCGCCCTGTCTCACGGCGCTCGGCCTTCACTGGTTCGTGCCCGCCGAGCGGCTCGGGTGGCTGCAGTGGGCGGGGATCGGCATCGCGTTCGCCGGCATCGCGCTCGCGTTCGCCGACGGCTTCGCCGCCGGCCGCGGCACCTGGCTCGGCGATGCGGCGGGCGTCGTCGCGGCGGCGCTTTGGGCGGCGACCACGGTCGTCATCCGCGCGACGAAGCTCGCCTCGGCGAGCGCGACGAAGACGCTTTTCTACCAGCTCGCGGTCTCGGGCCCGCTGCTCCTTGCCGCCGCGCTCGCGATCGGCGAGCCGGGGGTGACGCGGCTCACCCCCGTGGTGCTTGGCGCGTTCGCCTACCAGTGCGTCGTCGTCGCGTTCGCGAGCTTCCTCGCCTGGTTCTGGCTGCTGCGGCATTATTCCGCCGCACGGCTTTCGGTGTTCACGTTTCTCACACCGCTCTTCGGCATGATCGCCGGCGTCCTTTTGCTCGGCGAGCCGCTCACGCCGCGCTTTGCCGCCGCGGCGCTTCTCGTGGGCGCCGGGATCTTTCTCGTCAACCTGCGCGCTTCGCGCTGACGCGAAGTCGGCGCCGGACGCGACGGTAGAATCGCGGCGATGGAGCCGGCGGCGAACGCGCAGGAAGCGGCGGCACAGTTCAAGCAGGCGATGCGCGCTTTCGCCGGCGCAGTCACGCTCATCACGAGCAGCCACGCCGGGCACCGCTACGGCATGACCGCGACCGCGGTCTGTTCGGTGTCGGCGGATCCGCCGACGCTCCTCGTCTGCATCAACCGCGCGACCCGCACGCACGGCGCGATCGCCAAAAGCGGCGTGTTCTGCGTCAACGTGCTGCGCTACGAGGACCGGGAACTGTCGGCGATCTTCAGCGGCGCGCAGAAGGGCGAAGGGCGCTTTCGCGCCGGCGAATGGCTGCGGCTTGCGACCGGCGCGCCGGTGCTCGCGAGCGCGCTCGTTTCCTTCGACTGCCGGGTGGCGGCGCGCCACGACCACGGCACGCACAGCGTGTTTTTCGGCGCGGTCGTGGCGCTGCGCATGGGCGCAAAGGGCAGACCCCTCCTCTACGCGAACGGCCAGTACGCGAAGCTCGCCGCGCTGCACCACGGCGAGCCGCTGCCCGAAGGGCTCGACTACTGGGGCTACTGACGTGCAGGCGCCGCAGGGCGGGGCGCGGCCGCCGAAGAGCCTGCGCGAACTCTTCTTCGGATTCGCCGCGATCGGCGCGCGCTCGTTCGGCGGCGTGCTGCCGTGGGCGCACCGCGTGATGGTGGAGGAGCGGCGCTGGCTCGCGCCGACCGAGTTCGGCGAAGTGATCGCGCTCTGCCAGTTCCTGCCCGGGCCGAACGTCGGCAACGCCGCGGTGGTGCTCGGCCGGCGCTGGTTCGGCGCGGCGGGCGCCGCGGTCGCGTTCGCCGGCCTGGTCGCGCCGCCGCTCCTCGCGGGTGCTCGCGCTCGTCGCGCTCTACGCCGACTGGGCGTCGCATCCGGCGGTGCGCGCGGCGGTCACCGGCGTCGGCGTCGCCGGCGGCGGGCTTTTCATCGGCACGGCGCTGAAGCTCGCCGCGCCGATCGCCCGGCGACCAGCAGGTGTCGCGATCGCGGTCGGCTGCTTCGCCGCCGTCGCGCTCGGGCGCGTGTCGCTCTTCGTCGTGTTGCCGATCGCGACCGCGCTCGCCTGGCTTGCGGCGCGCGCGGGCAGGCTCTGATGGCGGAGCTCGTCCTTTATCTCGCGCTGCTTTCGCTCGTCTCGGTCGGCGGCGTGCCCTCGGTGCTGCCCGAAATGCAACGGCTCGTCGTCGAGACGAAGGGCTGGATGAGCGCCGCCGAATTCGCTCGGCTTCCGCGGTGGCGCAGGCCTCGCCGGGGCCGAACGTGCTGATCACCGCGCTGATCGGCTGGAAGCTCTTCGGGCTGCCCGGCGCGCTCGCGGGGCTCGCCGCGTTCTGCGTGCCGGCGGCGGCGCTCGCGTATTGGACGGGCCGCCTCTGGGACCGCATGCGCGAGGCGCCGTGGCGCGAAAAGGTGCAGCGCGCGCTCGTTCCGGTGACTGTCGGGCTCGTGCTTTCGGGCGGCTGGTTGCTCGCGACGCCGCTCGGGGCGGACGACTGGCGCACCGGCGCGATCGCGGGCGCGAGCGCCGCGGCGCTCTACGCGACGCGGCTCAATCCGCTCTGGATCCTCGCCGCCGGCGGCGCGCTCGGCGTCGCGCTCTTCGACCGGCGCGACGGGGTATAATCCGCGGCCTCGCGCCCGTAGCTCAGTTGGATAGAGTACCTGGCTACGAACCAGGGGGTCGTGGGTTCAAATCCTGCCGGGCGCGCCAGATTCCTCCCGGGTCGCCGCCGCAGGCAGCGACCCTTTCCGTTTCGCGCGAATTCCGGCCGGGCGGGTTCGTGACGGGCCGAACGATTGCGCCTATCATGGGTCTTCATGCCAGCGCCCCGGCCCTTCGTCTTCGATGACGAGGAGGTTTTTGCGCCGACGGAGAAGGGCAACCGGCATCTCAAGTCCGGGGAGTCCGGGCTCTCGTCGCTCGAGCTGCAGATCCTCGTGCTCGTGGACGGGATCCACAGCGCGGGCGAGATCGCGAAGCGGATCCCGGAGGCCCCGCGCGAGGCGGTCGCCGCCGCGTTCGCGAAGCTCGCCGCCCAGAAGCTGATCGTGTCGCTGAAGGCGCTCGGCTCGGACGTCGACGCCTCGGGGTTTTCCATCATTGCCGTCCCGCCCGGGTTTTCGAGTCTCCGGAGCGGACGCCGAGGACGAGGCGGACAGCGGGATCGCGCAGCTCAGGAGCGAGGGGTTTTACGTGAGCTTCGCCCGGCGGCGCGCCGCGCCGCCGGAGAAAAAGCCGGGGTGGAGGCCGACGGTTCTGCTCGTGGACGACGACGCGGACTTGCAGAAACTCTTCCGCATTTACCTCTCGCTCGAGGGATTCCACATTCGCTCCGCTTTCAACCGGGAGCAGATCGTGCAGGGGCTCGCGCAGCAGCCGCGGCCGGACCTCGTGCTGCTGGACGTCCAGCTTCCCGACGTGAACGGCTTCGACGTGCTCGCGAAGATGCGCCTGCACCCGCTGTTCAAGTCGATCCCGGTGATCATGCTCACCGCGCAAGCGACCCGCGAGGCGGTGTTGAAGGGCCTGCGCGGCGGGGCGGACGGCTACATCACGAAACCGTTCGAGCCGGACACGCTCGTCGCTGCGATCAAAGCGGTGCTGGGCCTCGGGGCACCGGCGGAGCAGAAATAAGCGCGGCTCGGATTATCATCGCGCCCGTACGAACCCTTTTCCGAACGGAGGTGCTCCATGAAACGCAAGTACGGCGCGCAGCTCGCGATGGAAACGGAAGCCGAGCGGCGCATGCGCGAGCGCGCCAAAGAGCTGGGCACGAACCGGTTCAATTTCGGCACCGAGCTGCGCAAGGGCGCGGTCACCCGCGGCAAACGGCGCAGCCGCTCGGTGCGCCGCGGGCTCTAGGCTACTCCGGCTTCATGCCGGTCGCGCGCACGAGCGCGCCCCACTTGGGGATCTCCTCGCGCAGGAAGCGTTCGAATTCGGCGATCGTCATCGGCATCGGCTGCGCGCCCTGCCGGGTCCAGGCCTCCTTCACGTCCGGCGCATTCAGCACCTTCACCACCTCGGCGTTCAGGCGCTCGAGGATCGGGCGCGGCGTACCCGCTGGCGCCATCAGGCCGAGCCAGATTCCGGCCTCGTAGCCCGGCACGCCCGCTTCCGCGAGCGTCGGCACCTCGGGCAGCACCGTGGAGCGCGTTCGGCCGGTCGTACCCATCGCCTTGACTTTGCCTGCGCGCACGTTCGGCGCCATCGTGGTGATCGCGTCGATGATCATGTGCACCTGACCGCCGAGGATGGCGACGCGCGCGCCGTCGCTGCCCTTGTACGGTACGTGCACGAGGTCGACGCCCGCCATGTGCTTGAAGAGTTCGCCGGCCATGTGGTAGGGCGTACCGGGGCCGGAAGACGCGTAGTTCAGGCCGCGCGGCTTCGCCTTCGCGAGCGCGATGAATTCCTTCAGGTTGGCCGCCGGTACCGACGGGTGCACCACCATGAGGAGGTCGGAGTAGTTGACGCCGGCGATCGGCGCGAGGTCGCGCAGCAGCTCGGTAGGGCTTTTGCGGGATCAGCGTCTCGTTCACCGTGTGGGTGTTCGACATCATGAGCAGCGTATGCCCGTCCGGGGCGGACTTGGCCACCGCTTCGGTGCCGACGATCGCGCCCCCGCCGGGGCGGTTCTCGACGACGAACGATTGGCCGAGCGCCTCGCCGAGCCGGCTGGCGAGGAACCGCGCGTAGAGGTCCGCCGGACCGCCGACGCCGAACGGCACGACGATCTTCACCGCGCGGCTCGGCCAAGGCTGTTGCGCGAGCGCGCTGCTTGCGGCAAGCGCCGCCGCGAGCGCCGCTAAAATCGATCGCATCATGGCTTCTGTCCTCCGCAAAACACGCCTTCTAGCGCAAGCGCGGCGCGCCGGTCCATGACGCCCGGCAAGCGGCGTCGCACGATCCCGATCCTGCCCTCGCGGGTCACCGTCGAGGGCCTCGGTTCCGCGCGCCGCACCGCGCGTTCCTGCGCGGGCTCGGCCTCTCGGACGCCGATCTCGCGCGGCCGTTCGTCGGCGTGGTTTCGACCGACGGGCGCGTGACGCCGTGCAACGCGCTTCTCGGGGCGTTCGCGAAAGAGGCCTGCGAGGGCGTGCGCGAAGCGGGCGGCGTGCCGTTCGATTTCGCCTCGATCGCGGTCGCCGACTCGATGTCGATGAACCACGCCGGCATGCGCTGGACCTCGCTGCCCTCGCGCGAGATCATCGCCGACGGCGTCGAGGCGGTCGCGCGCGGCCACGCCTACGATGCGCTCGTCGCGATCGCCGGCTGCGACAAGACGCTGCCGGGCATGATGATGGCGATGGTGCGCCTGAACCTCCCGTCGGCGTTCCTTTACGGCGGCGCGGCGCTGCCCGGACGGCTCGCCGGGCGCGAGGTCACCGTGCTCGACACTTACGGAAGCGGTGGGCGGCGTCTACGCCGGCACGGTGAGCCGCGAGGAGCTCGCGGCGCTCGAGCACGCCTGTCTGCCGACACTCGGCGCCTGCCCCGGGCAAGGCCACCGCGAACACGATGGCGATGGTCGCGGAGACGCTCGGGCTCGCGTTGCCCGGTTCGGCGACGCTTCCGGCGGTCGCCTCCGAACGGGGCGGCGCTTGCGCGCAGAAAAGCGGCCGCGTCGCGATGGAGATTCTTCGGCGCGGCGGGCCGCTGCCCCGCGATCTCGTCACCCGCAAGAGTCTCGAGAACGCATGTGCCGCGGTCGCCGCCGACCGGCGGCTCGACGCAACGCCGGGCTTCACATCCCGGCGATCGCGCACGAGGCGGGGATTCGCTTCTCGCTCGACGATCTCGCGCGCGTTTCGCGGCGAACGCCGTACCTCGCCGACCTGAAACCCGGCGGCAAGTACCTCGCAAAAGACCTGCATGCGGCGGGCGGCGCGTACGCGGTGCTGAAGGCGTTGCTCGAGCGCGGTGTGCTGCACGGCGACTGCCTCACGCTCGAGGGCATCACGCTCGAAGCGGCGCTCGCGCGCCACCCCGGCGCAGACGGCGAGGTGGTGCGCCGCGAGCCGATCCTGCCGAGCGGAGGGCTGGTCGTCCTGAAAGGGACCCTTGCCCCCGAGGGGGCGCTCATCAAGGTGGCGGGGCTGAAGTCGCTGCGGTTCGAGGGACGGGCGCGCGTCTTCGACAGCGAGGAAGCGTGCCTCGAGGTGGTCCGCCGGCGCTCGTATCGGCCGGGCGAAGTGCTCGTCATCCGCTACGAAGGCCCGCGCGGCGGGCCCGGCATGCGCGAGATGCTCGGCATCACCGCGCTCCTTTACGGGCAAGGCATGGGCGAGCGCGTCGCGCTCGTCACCGACGGGCGGTTTTCGGGCGCGACCCGCGGGATGATGGTGGGCTACGTGTCGCCGGAGGCGGCCGCTGGCGGCCCGATCGCGCGGGTGCGATCGGGCGACCGCATCCTCATCGACGCGGAGGCGGGAAGGCTCGATCTCCTCGTACCGGAAGCGGAGCTGAAGCGCCGCACGCCGAAGGCGCCGCGCCGCAGGCTCTCGGGCGCGCTCGAAAAATACGCCGCGCTCGTCGGCTCGGCGTTTCGCGGCGCGGTGACGCACAGGGGAGGCGCGAAATGACGCTCGGCTTCATCGGCATCGGCCTGATGGGAAAGCCGATGGTGCTGCGGCTGCTCGCCGCCGGCTACGAGGTCCGCGTCTGGAATCGCACGCGCGAAAAGCTCGCGCCGGTGCTGGAGAAAGGCGCACGGCCGATGGAATCGCCCGCGGCGCTCGCGCGCGCCTGCGAGATCGTGATGATGTGCGTCACCGACCAGCATGCGGCCGAGGCGGTGCTTTTCGGCCCTGCGGGCGTCGCCGAAGGCGCCTCGCCCGGTACGCTGGTCGTCGATTTTTCGAGCATCGCGCCGCAGGCCGCGCGCGAGTTCGCACGGAGACTCGAAGAAAAGGGTGTCGGGCTCGTCGATGCACCGGTCTCGGGCGGCGTGCCCGGTGCGGAAAACGGAACCCTCGTCGTGATGGCGGGCGGCGCGCCCGAACACATCGAGCGCGTGCGCCCGGTCGTCATGCATCTTGCGCAGCGTTTCACCCGCATGGGGGATTGCGGCGCCGGGCAGACGACCAAGCTTTGCAACCAGGTGATCGTCGGAAGCCTCCTTCCGGTGATCGCCGAGGCGGTGCGCCTTGCCGAGGCGGCGGGCGTCGACGCAACGCGCCTGCCGGAGGCGCTCGAGGGGGGCTTTGCCGATTCGCTGCCCTTGCGGATCTTCGGTGCGCGCATGGCGGCGCGCCGCTTCGAGCCGCCGCTCGGCGCGGCCGCGACCTTGCTCAAAGACCTGGAAAACGCCGCTGCGCTTGCGCGCGAGCGCGGCGTTCCGCTGCCGATGGCGCGCACCGCGGCCGAACTCTACCGCCTGCTCGAAGCGCAAGGCAGATCGGGCGAGGACCCTGCGGTGCTCGTGGAACTGCTCGCCGGGCGCACCTCGCGCTGACGCACTCGCCGTGACGCGGCGCGAACGCCGTCCCGGCGACGGCACGCGCCGCGAGCGTCGGAGGCGGGCATTTGATTTTTGTGCGCCGCCGGCGCAGACTTCGCGGCCTTTCGACCGCTACCCTCGCGCGCCCTGGCGAACGGTCATCTTCGTCGCAAGTCCGGTACGGCCGCGCTGACGCTCGCCGCGCTCGGCGTCGTCTTCGGCGACATCGGCACGAGCCCGCTCTACGCGGTGCGCGAGATCTTTGCGCCCGGTCACGGCATCCCGCTCGACGAGCCGAACATACTCGGCGGGCTTTCGCTCGTCTTCTGGTCGCTGATGGTGGTCGTGTCGCTCAAGTACGTGCTGCTGATGATGCGCGCCGACAATCGCGGCGAAGGCGGCATCATGGCACTTCTTGCGCTCGCGGCCTCGGGCGTGAAGGACCGGCCCGAGTGGCAGGGCGCGCTCGTCCTGATCGGCATCTTCGGGGCGGCGCTCTTCTACGGCGATGCGGTGCTCACGCCGGCGATCTCGGTGCTCTCGGCGGTCGAAGGGCTGGAGGTCGGCACCGCCGCGCTCAGGCCCTGGGTCGTGCCGATCGCCGTCGGGGTAATCGTCGCGCTGTTCGTTCTGCAAAGCCGCGGCACCGCGGCCGTCGGCATGCTCTTCGGCCCAGTGACCCTCGCGTGGTTCCTCGCGCTCGGCGCGGCGGGACTCTGCGGCATCGTGCGCCATCCGGGCGTGCTCGCCGCGCTCGATCCGCGGAACGCCTTGTGGTTCGTCACCGAGCACGTCGCCGAGACCTTCGTCGTGCTCGGCGCGGTGGTGCTCGCAGTGACCGGCGCGGAGGCGCTCTACGCCGACATGGGGCACTTCGGCAAAGGGCCGGTGAGGATCGCCTGGTTCAGCCTGGTCGCGCCCGCCCTCGTGCTGAACTACTTCGGGCAAGGGGCGCTGCTCATCGCCGATCCCGCCGCGGTGCGCCATCCGTTCTATCTGCTCGTTCCGTCGTGGGCGCTCTATCCGATGGTGGCGCTCGCGACCGCCGCCACCGTGATCGCCTCGCAGGCGACGATCTCGGGGGCGTACTCGATCACCCGCCAGGCGATCCAGCTCGGGTTCCTGCCGCGCATGAACGTGGTGCAGACCTCGGCGCGCGAGCGCGGCCAGATCTACATCCCGGTGGTCAACTGGCTGCTCGCGGTCGCGGTGCTCCTGGCGGTCGTCGGCTTCGGATCGTCGTCGCGCCTTGCGGCCGCCTACGGCGTCGCGGTGACCGCGACGATGCTGGTCGATACGCTCCTCGCCTTCTTCGTCGTGCGGTTCCTCTGGAACTATCCGCTGTGGCTGTGCCTTGTCGCGACCGGGCTTTTTCGCCGCGATCGACCTCGCGTTCTTTTCCGCGACGCTGCTCAAGCTCGTCGACGGCGGCTGGCTTCCCGCTCGCGATCGGCGCCTGCGTCTGCGTGCTCATGCTCACCTGGCGGCGCGGGCGCGCGATCCTCTACCGGCGCCTTTCGGCCTCCTCGGTGCCGCTTGCGGATTTTCTCGCGGCGCTCTTTTCGCGAGCCGCCGCCCCGGGTGCCCGGCACCGCGGTGTTCCTCACCGCGACGCCCGAGGCGACGCCGCACGCGCTGCTGCACAACCTCAACCACAACAAGGTGCTGCACGAGCGCGTGATCTCTTCGTCACGGTGGAGGTGACCGACGAGCCGCGGGCGAAGCTCGACCGGCGCGTGCGGCGGCTGGAAAAGCTCGGCGACGGCTGCTGGCGCATGCGCGTGCGCTACGGGTTCCATGCACGAGCCCGCCATCGCGCAGGCGCTCAAGATCGCGGCCTCGATGGGCCTCGACGTCGACCCGATGAGCACCTCGTTCTTCCTCAGCCGCGAGACGGTGGTGCCGACGGGCGCGGCCGAGATGGCGCCGTGGCGCGAGCGGCTGTTCGCGATGCTCGCGCGAAACGCCGGCAACGCCGCCGATTACTTCAAGCTGCCCGCGAACCGCGTGATCGAGCTGGGGACGAAGGTCGAGATCTAGCGGCGCGCCTACTTCATCAGGCTCGGCAGATAGAGCGAGATCGCGGGAAACGCGACGAGGATCGCAAGGCGCACGATGTCGGCGACGACGAAGGGGGTCACGCCGCGGTAGATCGCGGTGATCGAGACCGCCGGCAGCACGCCGCGCAGCACGAACACGTTGAGACCGACGGGCGGCGTGATCAGGCTCAGTTCGGTGACGCACACCACCAGGATCCCGAACCAGATGAGGTCGAAGCCGAGGTGCTGCACGAGCGGGTAGAAAAGCGGCACCGTGAGCAGGATCATCGACAGGCTCTCGAGCACGCAGCCGAGGAGCACGTACACCACGAGGATCGCGACAATCACCATGAGGGGCGAAACCCCGAGCCGCCGACGAAGTCGCGCAGCGCCGCCGGCATGCCGGTGAGGTTCACGAAGTTGGAGAAGATCATCGCGCCGATGAGAATCGCGAAGATCATCGCGGTGGTGCGCGCCGACTCGACCAGGATCTGAACGAGGATGCGCCACGAAAGACCGTGGCGGAACAGCGCGAAAAGGAACGCGCCGCCGGCGCCGACGCCGGCGCATTCGGTCGGGGTGGCGACGCCGCCGTAGAGCCCGCCCATCACGAGGCCGAAGAGGAGCAGCACGCCCCAGACGTGCGATAGCGCCCGCAGCCGCTGCGGCCAGCCTTGGCGTTCGCCCGGCGGGCCGGCCTGCGGGTCGCGGCGCACGACGTAAAGCACTGCACCGAGGTAGCAGAGCGTCGCCACCACCCCGGGCAGGATTCCGGCGGCGAAGAGCTGGCCGATGTTCTGCTCGGTGAGGATGCCGTAGATGACGAGGAGCACCGAGGGCGGAATGAGGATGCCGAGCGTGCCGCCGGCGGCGATGCAGCCGGCGGCGAGCGTGTCCTTGTAGCCGAAGCGCTTCATCGAGGGGTAGGCCACCTTGCCCATCGTCGCGGCGGTGGCGAGGCTCGAACCGCAGATCGAGGAAAAGCCCGCGCAGGCGACGATCGTCGAGAGCGCAAGGCCGCCGCGCAGGTGCCCGAAGAAGGCGTAGGCCGCGTCGTACAGTTCCTCCGACAGGCGCGCGCGGGTGACGAGGTTGCCCATCAGCACGAACAGCGGTACGACCGAGAGCGCGTACGACATGCTCGTCTCGTAGGCGATCTGCCCGATCATCGAAAGCGCCGCCGGCAACGACACCTTCCAGGTGAAGCCGAGCGTGCCGACCAGGATCATCGAGATCCACAGCGGCACGCGCAGGAACGCGAGCGCGAGGAACGCCGCGAATCCGACGAGCGCCTCGGCCACCTCAGTTCCGCGGGAGTCGGCGCACCGGCGGCCGGAACGCGAGCACGAGGAGGATCGCCCCCGCGAGCGCCATCATCGCGCTCATCGTGAAGGCTAGCGGATAGAGCGTGATCTCGAGCACTGCGTGGTGTCGCCGTAGCCCATCATGCGCAGCGCCCGCAGCGCAAGACGCCAGGCGAGCACGAAGCACACGCCCGCCGACAGCAGACAGGCTACGGTGTGCTGGATGCGCAGCACCCAGTCGGGGGTGAGCGCATCGAAGACGTCGCGGCGGCGACGTGCTCCTCGCGCAGCGTCACCAGCGGCAGGGCGAGGAACACGGTAGCGGCGACGAGGATCTCGATGATCTCGAGCGCCCCCGGCACCGGGCGCGTGAGCAGGTAGCGGCCGACGACGTCCACGCAGGTGAGCGCCATCATCGCGAACAGCACCGCGGCGACCAGCAGGCGCTGTTCCGGACTTATCGTGTTTCCCTATTAACCTTAGCAATACGTTGCGAAGACGCTACGTACAGTTACGTATTGCTAAGGTTAATAGGGAAACACGATAAACCCGAACAGCACCGTGCTGGTCGCCGCGGTGCTGTTCGCGATGATGGCGCTCACCTGCGTGGACGTCGTCGGCCGCTACCTGCTCACGCGCCCGGTGCCGGGGGCGCTCGAGATCATCGAGATCCTCGTCGCCGCTACCGTGTTCCTCGCCCTGCCGCTGGTGACGCTGCGCGAGGAGCACGTCACCGCGGACGTCTTCGATGCGCTCACCCCCGACTGGGTGCTGCGCATCCAGCACACCGTAGCCTGTCTGCTGTCGGCGGGCGTGTGCTTCGTGCTCGCCTGGCGTCTTGCGCTGCGGGCGCTGCGCATGATGGGCTACGGCGACACCACCGCAGTGCTCAAGATCACGCTCTATCCGCTCGCCTTCACGATGAGCGCGATGATGGCGCTCGCGGGGGCGATCCTCCTCGTGCTCGCGTTCCGGCCGCCGGTGCGCCGACTCCCGCGGAACTGAGGTGGCCGAGGCGCTCGTCGGATTCGCGGCGTTCCTCGCGCTCGCGTTCCTGCGCGTGCCGCTGTGGATCTCGATGATCCTGGTCGGCACGCTCGGCTTCACCTGGAAGGTGTCGTTGCCGGCGGCGCTTTCGATGATCGGGCAGATCGCCTACGAGACGAGCATGTCGTACGCGCTCTCGGTCGTACCGCTGTTCGTGCTGATGGGCAACCTCGTCACCCGCGCGCGCCTGTCGGAGGAACTGTACGACGCGGCCTACGCCTTCTTCGGGCACCTGCGCGGCGGCCTTGCGCTCTCGACGATCGTCGCCTGCGCGGGCTTTTCCTCGATCTGCGGTTCGAGCCTCGCCACCGCCGCGACGATGGGCAAGGTGGCCTACCCCTCGATGAAGCGCTTCGGCTACAAGGACACGCTCGCCGCCGGCTGCATCGCCGCCGGCGGCACGCTCGGCATCCTCATTCCGCCCTCGGTGCTCCTCGTCATCTACGGCATCCTCACCGAGCAGAACATCGGCCAGCTCTTCGCCGCCGGAATCCTGCCCGGGGTGGTGGCGACGCTCTGCTACCTCGGTGCAGTGCTTTACGTCGTGCGCCGCGACCCGCAGGCCGGCCCGCCGGGCGAACGCCAAGGCTGGCCGCAGCGGCTGCGGGCGCTATCGCACGTCTGGGGCGTGCTGCTCCTCTTCGGCCTGGTGATGGGCGGGCTCTACGGCGGCGTCGCCACCCCGACCGAATGCGCCGGCGTCGGCGCCGGCGGCGCGTTCCTTTTCGCGCTGTTCCGCCACGGTCTTTCGTGGCGCATCCTCGTTCAGATCCTGGTCGAGTCGGCGCGCACCACCGCGATGATCTTCGCGATTCTCATCGGCGCGATGATCTTCTCCAACTTCGTGAACCTCACCGGCATGCCGGCGGCGCTGCGCGACTTCGTCGGCGGCTCGGGGTTTTCGCCCCTCATGGTGATTGTCGCGATCCTCGTGGTGTACGTGCTCCTCGGCTGCGTGCTCGAGAGCCTGTCGATGATCCTGCTCACGGTGCCGCTTTTCTACCCGCTCGTGCAGCACCTCGGCTTCGACCTCATCTGGTTCGGGATCCTGGTGGTGTGCGTCACCGAACTGAGCCTGATCACGCCGCCCGTCGGTCTCAACGTGTTCGTGCTGCGCGGCGTGCTGCCGGCGGTCTCGATCACCGCGATCTACCGCGGCGTGACCCCCTTTGTCGTCGCCGACATCGTGCGCCTTGCGATCCTCGTCGCGTTTCCCGCGATCTCGCTCTATCTGCCGAGCCTGATGAAGTAGGCGCGCCGCTAGATCTCGACCTTCGTCCCCAGCTCGATCACGCGGTTCGCGGGCAGCTTGAAGTAATCGGCGGCGTTGCCGGCGTTTCGCGCGAGCATCGCGAACAGCCGCTCGCGCCACGGCGCCATCTCGGCCGCGCCCGTCGGCACCACCGTCTCGCGGCTGAGGAAGAACGAGGTGCTCATCGGGTCGACGTCGAGGCCCATCGAGGCCGCGATCTTGAGCGCCTGCGCGATGTCGGGTTCGTTCATGAACCCGTAGCGCACGCGCATGCGCCAGCAGCCGTGGCCGAGCTTTTCCAGCCGCACGCGCCGGTCGAAGCTCACCCACGGCTCGTCGGTCACCTCCACCGTGAGAAGATCACGCGCTCGTGCAGCACCTTGTTGTGGTTGAGGTTGTGCAGCAGCGCGTGCGGCGTCGCCTCGGGCGTCGCGGTGAGGAACACCGCGGTGCCGGGCACCCGGGCGGCGGCTCGCGAAAGAGCGCCGCGAGAAAATCCGCAAGCGGCACCGAGGAGGCCGAAAGGCGCCGGTAGAGGATCGCGCGCCCGCGCCGCCAGGTGAGCATGAGCACGCAGACGCAGGCGCCGATCGCGAGCGGGAACCAGCCGCCGTCGACGAGCTTGAGCAGCGTCGCGGAAAAGAACGCGAGGTCGATCGCGGCGAAGCCGGTCGCGACAAGGCACAGCCACAGCGGATAGTTCCAGAGGAACCGCACGACGAAGAAGGCGAGGAGCGTATCGACCAGCATCGTCGCGGTCACCGCGACGCCGTAGGCGGCCGCAAGGCGCGACGACGATCCGAAGCCGACGACCGCCAGGAGCACCGCGACCGCGAGCAGCCAGTTGACCACCGGGATGTAGATCTGGCCGCGCTCGCGCGCCGAGGTCTGCACCACGTTCATGCGCGGCAGGAACCCGAGCTGGATCGCCTGGCGGGTGATCGAGTACGCCCCCGAGATCGTCGCCTGCGAGGCGATCACGGTGGCGGCGGTCGCGAGCGCCACCATCGGATAGAGCGCCCACGACGGAACGAGCAGATAGAACGGATGGCGCACCGCGGCGGGATCGGCGATGAGCAGCGCCCCTTGCCCGAAGTAGTTCAGCACGAGGGCGGGCGCGACCAGGCTGAACCAGGCGATCCTCACCGGCCCTTTGCCGAAGTGCCCCATGTCGGCGTAGAGCGCCTCCGCGCCGGTCACTGCGAGCACCACCGCGCCGAGCACGACGAAGGTCTCGGCGACGTGCTCGGTGACGAACCACAAGGCGTTCCGCGGATCGAGCGCGGCGAGCACGCCCGGATGGCGCACGATGCCGCAGAGTCCCGCCGCGCCGAGCGCGAGGAACCACGCGAGGGTCACTGGGCCGAAGAGCATGCCGACGGCCGCGGTGCCGCGGCTTTGCAGAACGAACAGCGCGACGATTACCCCGACGGCGATCGGCACGACCCAGGGCCTGAGCGCGGCGGTGCCGACCTCCAGCCCTTCGACCGCCGAGAGCACCGAGATCGCCGGCGTGAGCACCGCATCGCCGTAGAAGAGCGCCGCCCCGAAGATGCCGATCAGGACGAGCGCGCCCTGCCACTCGGGCCGGTCCTTCACGCCCGAGGCCGCGAGCGCAAGAAGTGCCATGATGCCGCCTTCGCCGCGATTGTCGGCGCGCATCATCAGCAGCACGTACTTGAGCGACACGACCACCATCAGCGACCAGAAGACGAGCGAAAGCCCGCCGAGTATGTTCGGGCTCGTCGAGCGGGATGCCGTGACCGGGCGCAAAGATCTCGCGCACCGCGTAGAGCGGGCTCGTGCCGATGTCGCCGAAGACGACGCCGAGCGCGGCGAGCGTCAGCGCGGCCGTACCGGACTTGCGACGAAGATGACCGTTCGCCAGGGCGCGCGAGGGTAGCGGTCGAAAGGCCGCGAAGTCTGCGCCGGCGGCGCACAAAAATCAAATGCCCGCCTCCGACGCTCGCGGCGCGTGCCGTCGCCGGGACGGCGTTCGCGCCGCGTCACGGCGAGTGCGTCAGCGCGAGGTGCGCCCGGCGAGCAGTTCCACGAGCACCGCAGGGTCCTCGCCCGATCTGCCTTGCGCTTCGAGCAGGCGGTAGAGTTCGGCCGCGGTGCGCGCCATCGGCAGCGGAACGCCGCGCTCGCGCGCAAGCGCAGCGGCGTTTTCCAGGTCTTTGAGCAAGGTCGCGGCCGCGCCGAGCGGCGGCTCGAAGCGGCGCGCCGCCATGCGCGCACCGAAGATCCGCAAGGGCAGCGAATCGGCAAAGCCCCCCTCGAGCGCCTCCGGCAGGCGCGTTGCGTCGACGCCCGCCGCCTCGGCAAGGCGCACCGCCTCGGCGATCACCGGAAGGAGGCTTCCGACGATCACCTGGTTGCAAAGCTTGGTCGTCTGCCCGGCGCCGCAATCCCCCATGCGGGTGAAACGCTGCGCAAGATGCATGACGACCGGGCGCACGCGCTCGATGTGTTCGGGCGCGCCGCCCGCCATCACGACGAGGGTTCCGTTTTCCGCACCGGGCACGCCGCCCGAGACCGGTGCATCGACGAGCCCGACACCCTTTTCTTCGAGTCTCCGTGCGAACTCGCGCGCGGCCTGCGGCGCGATGCTCGAAAAATCGACGACCAGCGTACCGGGCGAGGCGCCTTCGGCGACGCCCGCAGGGCCGAAAAGCACCGCCTCGGCCGCATGCTGGTCGGTGACGCACATCATCACGATCTCGCAGGCGCGCGCGAGCGCCGCGGGCGATTCCATCGGCCGTGCGCCTTTCTCCAGCACCGGCGCGAGCTTTTCGCGCGTGCGATTCCAGACGCGGACCTCGTAGCCGGCGGCGAGCAGCCGCAGCACCATCGGCTTTCCCATCAGGCCGATGCCGATGAAGCCGAGCGTCATTTCGCGCCTCCCCTGTGCGTCACCGCGCCGCGAAACGCCGAGCCGACGAGCGCGGCGTATTTTTCGAGCGCGCCCGAGAGCCTGCGGCGCGGCGCCTTCGGCGTGCGGCGCTTCAGCTCCGCTTCCGGTACGAGGAGATCGAGCCTTCCCGCCTCCGCGTCGATGAGGATGCGGTCGCCCGATCGCACCCGCGCGATCGGGCCGCCAGCGGCCGCCTCCGGCGACACGTAGCCCACCATCATCCCGCGGGTCGCGCCCGAAAACCGCCCGTCGGTGACGAGCGCGACGCGCTCGCCCATGCCTTGCCCGTAAAGGAGCGCGGTGATGCCGAGCATCTCGCGCATGCCGGGCCCGCCGCGCGGGCCTTCGTAGCGGATGACGAGCACTTCGCCCGGCCGATACGAGCGCCGGCGGACCACCTCGAGGCACGCTTCCTCGCTGTCGAAGACGCGCGCCCGTCCCTCGAACCGCAGCGACTTCAGCCCCGCCACCTTGATGAGCGCCCCCTCGGGGGCAAGGGTCCCTTTCAGGACGACCAGCCCTCCGCTCGGCAGGATCGGCTCGCGGCGCACCACCTCGCCGTCTGCGCCGGGGTGGCGCGCGAGCGCCGCTTCGAGCGTGATGCCCTCGAGCGTGAGGCAGTCGCCGTGCAGCACACCGCGCTCGAGCAACGCCTTCAGCACCGCGTACACGCCGCCCGCCGCATGCAGGTCTTTTGCGAGGTACTTGCCGCCGGGTTTCAGGTCGGCGAGGTACGGCGTTCGCCGCGAAACGCGCGCGAGATCGTCGAGCGAGAAGCGAATCCCCGCCTCGTGCGCGATCGCCGGGATGTGAAGCCCGGCGTTCGTCGAGCCGCCGGTCGCGGCGACCGCGGCACATGCGTTCTCGAGACTCTTGCGGGTGACGAGATCGCGGGGCAGCGGCCCGCCGCGCCGAAGAATCTCCATCGCGACGCGGCCGCTTCTGCGCGCAAGCGCCGCCCGTTCGGAGGCGACCGCCGGAAGCGTCGCCGAACCGGGCAACGCGAGCCCGAGCGTCTCCGCGACCATCGCCATCGTGTTCGCGGTGAACTGCCCGGGGCAGGCGCCGAGTGTCGGCAGACAGGCGTGCTCGAGCGCCGCGAGCTCCTCGCGGCTCACCGTGCCGGCGTAGACGCCGCCCACCGCTTCGTAAGTGTCGAGCACGGTGACCTCGCGCCCGGCGAGCCGTCCGGGCAGCGCCGCGCCGCCGTAAAGGAACGCCGACGGGAGGTTCAGGCGCACCATCGCCATCATCATGCCCGGCAGCGTCTTGTCGCAGCCGGCGATCGCGACGAGCGCATCGTAGGCGTGGCCGCGCGCGACCGCCTCGACGCCGTCGGCGATGATCTCGCGCGAGGGCAGCGAATAGCGCATGCCGGCGTGGTTCATCGACATCGAGTCGGCGACCGCGATCGAGGCGAAATCGAACGGCACGCCGCCCGCTTCGCGCACGCCCTCGCAGGCCTCTTTCGCGAACGCCCCGAGAAGCGCGTTGCACGGCGTCACGCGCCCGTCGGTCGAAACCACGCCGACGAACGGCCGCGCGAGATCGGCGTCCGAGAGGCCGAGCCCGCGCAGGAACGCGCGGTGCGGCGCGCGGTACGAGGCCCTCGACGGTGACCCGCGAGGGCAGGATCGGGATCGTGCGACGCCGCTTGCCGGGCGTCATGGACCGGCGCGCCGCGCTTGCGCTAGAAGGCGTGTTTTGCGGAGGACAGAAGCCATGATGCGATCGATTTTAGCGGCGCTCGCGGCGGCGCTTGCCGCAAGCAGCGCGCTCGCGCAACAGCCTTGGCCGAGCCGCGCGGTGAAGATCGTCGTGCCGTTCGGCGTCGGCGGTCCGGCGGACCTCTACGCGCGGTTCCTCGCCAGCCGGCTCGGCGAGGCGCTCGGCCAATCGTTCGTCGTCGAGAACCGCCCCGGCGGGGGCGCGATCGTCGGCACCGAAGCGGTGGCCAAGTCCGCCCCGGACGGGCATACGCTGCTCATGATGTCGAACACCCACACGGTGAACGAGACGCTGATCCCGCAAAAGCCCTACGAGCTGCTGCGCGACCTCGCGCCGATCGCCGGCGTCAACTACTCCGACCTCCTCATGGTGGTGCACCCGTCGGTACCGGCGGCCAACCTGAAGGAATTCATCGCGCTCGCGAAGGCGAAGCCGCGCGGCCTGAACTACGCGTCTTCCGGCCCCGGTACGCCCTACCACATGGCCGGCGAACTCTTCAAGCACATGGCGGGCGTCGACCTCGTGCACGTACCGTACAAGGGCAGCGACGGCGCGCGCGTCGCCATCCTCGGCGGTCAGGTGCACATGATGATCGACGCGATCACCACGATGGCGCCGAACGTGCGCGCAGGCAAAGTCAAGGCGATGGGTACGACCGGCCGAACGCGCTCCACGGTGCTGCCCGAGGTGCCGACGCTCGCGGAAGCGGGCGTGCCGGGCTACGAGGCCGGAATCTGGCTCGGCCTGATGGCGCCAGCGGGTACGCCGCGCCCGATCCTCGAGCGCCTGAACGCCGAGGTGGTGAAGGTGCTGAATGCGCCGGACGTGAAGGAGGCCTGGACCCGGCAGGGCGCGCAGCCGATGCCGATGACGATCGCCGAATTCGAACGCTTCCTGCGCGAGGAGATCCCCAAGTGGGGCGCGCTCGTGCGCGCGACCGGCATGAAGCCGGAGTAGCCTAGAGCCCGCGGCGCACCGAGCGGCTGCGCCGTTTGCCGCGGGTGACCGCGCCCTTGCGCAGCTCGGTGCCGAAATTGAACCGGTTCGTGCCCAGCTCTTTGGCGCGCTCGCGCATGCGCCGCTCGGCTTCCGTTTCCATCGCGAGCTGCGCGCCGTACTTGCGTTTCATGGAGCACCTCCGTTCGGAAAAGGGTTCGTACGGGCGCGATGATAATCCGAGCCGCGCTTATTTCTGCTCCGCCGGTGCCCCGAGGCCCAGCACCGCTTTGATCGCAGCGACGAGCGTGTCCGGCTCGAACGGTTTCGTGATGTAGCCGTCCGCCCCGCCGCGCAGGCCCTTCAACACCGCCTCGCGGGTCGCTTGCGCGGTGAGCATGATCACCGGGATCGACTTGAACAGCGGGTGCAGGCGCATCTTCGCGAGCACGTCGAAGCCGTTCACGTCGGGAAGCTGGACGTCCAGCAGCACGAGGTCCGGCCGCGGCTGCTGCGCGAGCCCCTGCACGATCTGCTCCCCGGTTGAAAGCGGAGCGAATGTGGAATCCCTCGAGCGAGAGGTAAATGCGGAAGAGTTTCTGCAAGTCCGCGTCGTCGTCCACGAGCAGAACCGTCGGCCTCCACCCCGGCTTTTTCTCCGGCGGCGCGGCGCGCCGCCGGGCGAAGCTCACGTAAAACCCCTCGCTCCTGAGCTGCGCGATCCCGCTGTCCGCCTCGTCCTCGGCGTCCGCTCCGAGACTGAAAAACCCGGGCGGGACGGCAATGATGGAAAACCCCGAGGCGTCGACGTCCGAGCCGAGCGCCTTCAGCGACACGATCAGCTTCTGGGCGGCGAGCTTCGCGAACGCGGCGGCGACCGCCTCGCGCGGGGCCTCCGGGATCCGCTTCGCGATCTCGCCCGCGCTGTGGATCCCGTCCACGAGCACGAGGATCTGCAGCTCGAGCGACGAGAGCCCGGACTCCCCGGACTTGAGATGCCGGTTGCCCTTCTCCGTCGGCGCAAAAACCTCCTCGTCATCGAAGACGAAGGGCCGGGGCGCTGGCATGAAGACCCATGATAGGCGCAATCGTTCGGCCCGTCACGAACCCGCGCCGGCCGGAATTCGCGCGAAACGGAAAGGGTCGCTGCCTGCGGCGGCGACCCGGGAGGAATCTGGCGCGCCCGGCAGGATTTGAACCCACGACCCCCTGGTTCGTAGCCAGGTACTCTATCCAACTGAGCTACGGGCGCGAGGCCGCGGATTATACCCCGTCGCGCCGGTCGAAGAGCGCGACGCCGAGCGCGCCGCCGGCGGCGAGGATCCAGAGCGGATTGAGCCGCGTCGCGTAGAGCGCCGCGGCGCTCGCGCCCGCGATCGCGCCGGTGCGCCAGTCGTCCGCCCCGAGCGGCGTCGCGAGCAACCAGCCGCCCGAAAGCACGAGCCCGACAGTCACCGGAACGAGCGCGCGCTGCACCTTTTCGCGCCACGGCGCCTCGCGCATGCGGTCCCAGAGGCGGCCCGTCCAATACGCGAGCGCCGCCGCCGGCACGCAGAACGCGGCGAGCCCCGCGAGCGCGCCGGGCAGCCGAAGAGCTTCCAGCCGATCAGCGCGGTGATCAGCACGTTCGGCCCCGGCGAGGCCTGCGCCACCGCGAAAAGCTGAGTGAATTCGGCGGCGCTCATCCAGCCCTTCGCTCAACGACGAGCCGTTGCATTTCGGGCAGCACCGAGGGCACGCCGCCGACCGAGACGAGCGAAAGCAGCGCGAGATAAAGGACGAGCTCCGCCATCAGAGCCTGCCCGCGCGCGCCGCAAGCCAGGCGAGCGCGGTCGCGATCGGCAACACGACGAAGAGCGACACGCGCCCGAGCGCGACGGCGGCGAAGCAGCCGACCGCGATCGCGACACCTGCTGGTCGCCGGGCGATCGGCGCGGCGAGCTTCAGCGCCGTGCCGATGAAAAGCCCGCCGCCGGCGACGCCGACGCCGGTGACCGCCGCGCGCACCGCCGGATGCGACGCCCAGTCGGCGTAGAGCGCGACGAGCGCGAGCACCCAGAGGAGCGGCGGCGCGACCAGGCCGGCGAACGCGACCGCGGCGCCCGCCGCGCCGAACCAGCGCCGGCCGAGCACCACCGCGGCGTTGCCGACGTTCGGCCCGGGCAGGAACTGGCAGAGCGCGATCACTTCGCCGAACTCGGTCGGCGCGAGCCAGCGCCGCTCCTCCACCATCACGCGGTGCGCCCACGGCAGCACGCCGCCGAACGAGCGCGCGCCGATCGCGGCGAATCCGAAGAAGTTCGCGCAGGCTCTTCGGCGGCCGCGCCCCGCCCTGCGGCGCCTGCACGTCAGTAGCCCCAGTAGTCGAGCCCTTCGGGCAGCGGCTCGCCGTGGTGCAGCGCGGCGAGCTCCGCGTACTGGCCGTTCGCGTAGAGGAGGGGTCTGCCCTTTGCGCCCATGCGCAGCGCCACGACCGCGCCGAAAAACACGCTGTGCGTGCCGTGGTCGTGGCGCGCCGCCACCCGGCAGTCGAAGGAAACGAGCGCGCTCGCGAGCACCGGCGCGCCGGTCGCAAGCCGCAGCCATTCGCCGGCGCGAAAGCGCCCTTCGCCCTTCTGCGCGCCGCTGAAGATCGCCGACAGTTCCCGGTCCTCGTAGCGCAGCACGTTGACGCAGAACACGCCGCTTTTGGCGATCGCGCCGTGCGTGCGGGTCGCGCGGTTGATGCAGACGAGGAGCGTCGGCGGATCCGCCGACACCGAACAGACCGCGGTCGCGGTCATGCCGTAGCGGTGCCCGGCGTGGCTGCTCGTGATGAGCGTGACTGCGCCGGCGAAAGCGCGCATCGCCTGCTTGAACTGTGCCGCCGCTTCCTGCGCGTTCGCCGCCGGCTCCATCGCCGCGATTCTACCGTCGCGTCCGGCGCCGACTTCGCGTCAGCGCGAAGCGCGCAGGTTGACGAGAAAGATCCCGGCGCCCACGAGAAGCGCCGCGGCGGCAAAGCGCGGCGTGAGCGGCTCGCCGAGCAAAAGGACGCCGGCGATCATGCCGAAGAGCGGTGTGAGAAACGTGAACACCGAAAGCCGTGCGGCGGAATAATGCCGCAGCAGCCAGAACCAGGCGAGGAAGCTCGCGAACGCGACGACGACGCACTGGTAGGCGAACGCGCCAAGCACCACGGGGGTGAGCCGCGTCACCCCCGGCTCGCCGATCGCGAGCGCGGCGGCAAGGAGCAGCGGGCCCGAGACCGCGAGCTGGTAGAAAAGCGTTTTCGTCGCGCTCGCCGAGGCGAGCTTCGTCGCGCGGATGACGACCGTGGTCGCCGCCCAAAGGGCCGCGGCGACGACGCCCGCCGCATCGCCGAGCCAGGTGCCGCGGCCGGCGGCGAAGCCGTCGGCGAACGCGAGCGCGATGCCGGCGAACGCGATGCCGATCCCCGCCCACTGCAGCCACCCGAGCCGCTCGGCGGGCACGAACCAGTGAAGGCCGAGCGCCGTGAGACAGGGCGCGAGATAGACGAACACCGCCATCCGCGCAGCGTCGGTGTAGGCGAGCCCGCCGAAGATGAAGAGAAACTCGGCGCCGAAGAGCAGCCCTGCGACGATGCCGGCCGGCAACGTCCCGTCGCGCTCGAAGAGCGCGATCCCCTGCCAGCGGCTCCAGGCGAAAAGGAGGAACGTCGCGATCGCCGAACGCAGGCCCGACTGAAAGACGAGCGAGATGCCCTCGGCGGCGAGCTTCGCCGCCGTATGCCCCACGCCCCAGACGAGGCAGAGGAGCACGACGAGCAAGACGGCGGCCGCGTCGAGCGGCTTGCGTTCGGCCATTCAGCCGGCGATCGCCGGCCAGGCGCGCGCGAGGATCGCGCCGAAGTCGGTTGCGGCGGAAAGCTCGCCGAACGCGCCGCCCGCGAAGGCGCGCTCCGAGAGGCGCGAGGCGCAGAACGCTTCCGCGACGAAACCGGGCGCGTGCTCGACGAGGATCGCCGCCTGCACCGCGAGCGCGATCGCCTGCGCGATCGCGCGGCGCGGACCTCCAGCTCCTCCGGGCGCCGCAGCTCGTCCTTGAGTCTTCGCCGCAAAGCGCGAAAGCCTGGGTTCCCGCGCGGCGCCGCGCTCGATCGCTGCTGCGAGCGCGTCCAGCGTCTTCGGATGCTTGCGGAACGCGCGCAGGATGTCGAGGCACATGATGTTCCCTGAGCCTTCCCAGATCGAGTTGAGCGGCATCTGGCGATAAAGGCGCGGCAGCACGCTTTCCTCCACGTACGCGACGCCGCCGATCGCCTCCATCGCCTCGGCGGCGAACGCCGGGCCGCGCTTGCAGATCCAGTACTTCGCCGCGGGCGTCAGCACCCGCCGGAGCAGCGCTTCGGCTTCGTCCTTCTGAGCGTCGAAGGCGCGCGCAAGCCGCATCGCGAGCGCGGTCGCCGCCTCCGATTCGAGCGCGAGATCGGCGAGCACGTTTCGCATGAGCGGCTGCTCGACGAGCCGCCTGCCGAAGGCGATGCGGTGCGAGCAATGATGAAGCGCCTGGGTGAGCGCCGCGCGCATCAAGCCGGCGGTGCCGAGTGCGCAGTCGAGACGACAGTAGGTGCCCATCTCGAGGATGATCGGCACGCCGCGGCCTTCCTCGCCGACGAGCAAGGCGCGCGAGCCCCAGAATTCCACCTCGGGAGCTCGCGTTCGAGCGGTCGCCGAGCTTGTCCTTCAAGCGCTGGATGCGGATCTCGTTCGGCCGTCCTTCGGGCGTGAAGCGCGGAAGGAGAAAACACCGACAGCCCCCCGGGCGCCTGCGCGAGCACGAGAAACGCATCGCACATCGGCGCGGAGAAAAACCACTTGTGGCCGACGAGGCGGTACTCGCGCCCGCCCAAG
>JAVQZY010000023.1:0-205603 GCA_033582675.1 Burkholderiales bacterium
GTCTTAATCCCTTCTACATCAGGGCACGCGTGATCACCCGCGTCATGCGGTACGACCGCGTCGCACGCGATCGAGTCTTAATCCCTTCTACATCAGGGCACGCGTGATCACCACATCGTGACCGACGATTACGTGAGGCGGCGACGTCTTAATCCCTTCTACATCAGGGCACGCGTGATCACCGACATCGACGCGCAGGCCGAGTGCGGCAGCTCGCGGTCTTAATCCCTTCTACATCAGGGCACGCGTGATCACACGAACGTTCGAGGACATCACAGCTGCAGCGCGGCGCCGTCTTAATCCCTTCTACATCAGGGCACGCGTGATCACGCAGCGTAGCGCGCGTCCGAGCACGGATCGCAGCGTCTTAATCCCTTCTACATCAGGGCACGCGTGATCACACCGTGCGTCGCGACGCACCACGACGCAGTCCGCTAGCGTCTTAATCCCTTCTACATCAGGGCACGCGTGATCACCTACGCGGGCAGCGTCGTTGCGGGTGCTTCCGCGGTCTTAATCCCTTCTACATCAGGGCACGCGTGATCACAGTGACGGACGCGGCAGCCGCCTGTGCAGCTAGCGTCTTAATCCCTTCTACATCAGGGCACGCGTGATCACGCGCGTTCGATGCGAATAGCGACCGGCGCTGCACGACGTCTTAATCCCTTCTACATCAGGGCACGCGTGATCACGCAGAGCGCGCGGTGCTGATCCGACTGTGACCGCGTCTTAATCCCTTCTACATCAGGGCACGCGTGATCACACAGCTCGAGCGCAGACGCGTCTACGGCGTGCTCGGTCTTAATCCCTTCTACATCAGGGCACGCGTGATCACGGACGTGACATCGCTCGCGCCCATCGCCAGCAGTCGCAGTCTTAATCCCTTCTACATCAGGGCACGCGTGATCACGCCGACTCGACGACTTCGGAGATCGCCGGCCGGTCTTAATCCCTTCTACATCAGGGCACGCGTGATCACGGGCGCCCGACATCGGCGAGATGCTGCCGCTACGCGGTCTTAATCCCTTCTACATCAGGGCACGCGTGATCACGCAGGTCTGAGCGAGGCACTGCGCGTTTGCGCTCGTCTTAATCCCTTCTACATCAGGGCACGCGTGATCACCAGGTCGCGGACCGGACTTGCGGAGTCATCGCGGCGTCTTAATCCCTTCTACATCAGGGCACGCGTGATCACCTGCGTCGCCGTGATAAGGACCCGCGTGCTGTCGTCTTAATCCCTTCTACATCAGGGCACGCGTGATCACCAGCTAGCGCACGAGTCGGCTCGCCGAATTCAGCGGGTCTTAATCCCTTCTACATCAGGGCACGCGTGATCACAGCGCTCGATGGACGCGCCAGCGACGCTCGTTCGAGTCTTAATCCCTTCTACATCAGGGCACGCGTGATCACATAGCGACCGGAGATCGCTGATCGCGCGAGCGCGGTCTTAATCCCTTCTACATCAGGGCACGCGTGATCACGCGATCGAACGCATCCGGCACGTCGACCGGATGCGGTCTTAATCCCTTCTACATCAGGGCACGCGTGATCACGCTCGCAGGCGACCGTGCGTCATGAGCGGCAGGCGCGTCTTAATCCCTTCTACATCAGGGCACGCGTGATCACGCGACTGCGACGGACAGTCGCGTGCCGCGGAGCGGCGTCTTAATCCCTTCTACATCAGGGCACGCGTGATCACGCCGACGTGCGACGCGAAGCCAGCATGCGACGTCGGTCTTAATCCCTTCTACATCAGGGCACGCGTGATCACGCGACGGCGCCGGAACGACTCGCGCGGACGTCGCGAGTCTTAATCCCTTCTACATCAGGGCACGCGTGATCACAGGCCAAGCGGCGTACATCGTGGACGCAGACCGTCGTCTTAATCCCTTCTACATCAGGGCACGCGTGATCACCTTTGCGCGCGGCTGACACCACTCGCCGCGGCACGCGTCTTAATCCCTTCTACATCAGGGCACGCGTGATCACGCGACGTGCGGCGCTCGATCGCTTGCAACGGCAGCGTCTTAATCCCTTCTACATCAGGGCACGCGTGATCACCGTCCGAGCGACGGCATCTCGCCGCCGAGCCGCAGTCTTAATCCCTTCTACATCAGGGCACGCGTGATCACTTCGCGGCGAAGCCGCGACGCGGCCGGTCTGTTACGTCTTAATCCCTTCTACATCAGGGCACGCGTGATCACCGTCTGCCGGCGACGTGTGTTCAGAGTCGCTCAAGCCTGTCTTAATCCCTTCTACATCAGGGCACGCGTGATCACCGGACGCAGTAGCGACGAATGAGCATGAAACCGCGTGTCTTAATCCCTTCTACATCAGGGCACGCGTGATCACGCGATCGAGCGCAGCGTTCATGTTGACTCCTATGGCGTCTTAATCCCTTCTACATCAGGGCACGCGTGATCACGTCGCCAGCCTGGCACGGCTGGCGACGGTTTAAGCGGTCTTAATCCCTTCTACATCAGGGCACGCGTGATCACGTACGCGGGCTGGATCGCGTGCGCGGCCTCGTGATGTCTTAATCCCTTCTACATCAGGGCACGCGTGATCACATCATGACATTCGAGTCGATCGCTACTCGCCGTTGTCTTAATCCCTTCTACATCAGGGCACGCGTGATCACATCGAGCTCCGTGACAGCATTGCGCGTCGCAATGAGTCTTAATCCCTTCTACATCAGGGCACGCGTGATCACCGCGAGCGAGGCGACAGCCGTAGAACTGTCTCGGGTCTTAATCCCTTCTACATCAGGGCACGCGTGATCACCGGGCACTGTCACGAGGGCGGCGAGAGGCCGCCTGTCTTAATCCCTTCTACATCAGGGCACGCGTGATCACCCGTCTGACGCGGCGCCGACGATCGCGAGAGCGGCGTCTTAATCCCTTCTACATCAGGGCACGCGTGATCACAGTTGCGGCTCGTGCGCTGTCGGCGTGCCGCGCGCTGTCTTAATCCCTTCTACATCAGGGCACGCGTGATCACATGCGATCTGGCGGCACGAGTCGGCCGCGCGTCACAGCGTCTTAATCCCTTCTACATCAGGGCACGCGTGATCACCCCGCGCAAGTGCGTGAGCCTTGCAGCGATCACTCGCGGTCTTAATCCCTTCTACATCAGGGCACGCGTGATCACCTTACCTGCGCCGCTGAGGCGGCGATCGCGTCGCGTCTTAATCCCTTCTACATCAGGGCACGCGTGATCACGCTGTAGCTCGTCGTGAAGCCCGGTGCATGGGCGCGGTCTTAATCCCTTCTACATCAGGGCACGCGTGATCACGGACCAGTCGGTCGAGGCCGCGGCCTGACCGGTCTTAATCCCTTCTACATCAGGGCACGCGTGATCACGCAGACGCGGTGATCGAACGCATGCGATCGCGGCTGTCTTAATCCCTTCTACATCAGGGCACGCGTGATCACTCGACTATCGAGACGCGTACTTTCAGCGCGTGACACGTCTTAATCCCTTCTACATCAGGGCACGCGTGATCACGCGAGTCAGGCGCGCATCGAGCAGCCTCCGCGCGCAGTCTTAATCCCTTCTACATCAGGGCACGCGTGATCACTACGCGTCGAAGTCACGACCGGCGATCGCGGACGGCGTCTTAATCCCTTCTACATCAGGGCACGCGTGATCACCGCGCGAATGCGCGAGCGAACTCGCGAGCGATTCGGTCTTAATCCCTTCTACATCAGGGCACGCGTGATCACGCGTCGACGTGGCCCTGCACCGTGCGCCGCCGAGGCGGTCTTAATCCCTTCTACATCAGGGCACGCGTGATCACTGCGTCAGCGGAGCCGATGATCTGCAGCTACTGCTGTCTTAATCCCTTCTACATCAGGGCACGCGTGATCACGTCGTCAGCGAGGAGAATGCAGCGTCGCCATGAACTGTCTTAATCCCTTCTACATCAGGGCACGCGTGATCACCGCCATAGATCGGCCGTGTACGATCTCAGCGATGGCGTCTTAATCCCTTCTACATCAGGGCACGCGTGATCACCACTCGCGGCAGGGTGACTCGACCAGCCTCGACTTGCGGTCTTAATCCCTTCTACATCAGGGCACGCGTGATCACACGGAAGCTGTATGCCGACGATGGCGGCCGCTCGAGTCTTAATCCCTTCTACATCAGGGCACGCGTGATCACCCTGCGGCGACGCGCGATCGCGGCCGTGCGCGTAGGCGTCTTAATCCCTTCTACATCAGGGCACGCGTGATCACGCCGTCATGAGCGGCCGCGCGCATCCGTCCGGGACGGTCTTAATCCCTTCTACATCAGGGCACGCGTGATCACGCGCGGTCGAGCATCGCGCGTGAGTCGTGATGCGGTCTTAATCCCTTCTACATCAGGGCACGCGTGATCACCTCGATCCGTCTGGCGCCTCGCGCCCGAGGTCGCGGTCTTAATCCCTTCTACATCAGGGCACGCGTGATCACGGCACAGTGCGCCGGATCAATGGCTCCGGCTACGAGTCTTAATCCCTTCTACATCAGGGCACGCGTGATCACGCTGGATAGAGCGATGACGCGCACCAAGCGGATCGGTGTCTTAATCCCTTCTACATCAGGGCACGCGTGATCACGTGCAGAGCGCGATGATCGCGCTCCAAGACGTGAGCGTCTTAATCCCTTCTACATCAGGGCACGCGTGATCACATAGTCGGCGCGAGAAGCTGGCAGCGAGCTGAAGTCGTCTTAATCCCTTCTACATCAGGGCACGCGTGATCACCTGCAGACCGCTGATCGGGTCGCGGAGGAGTATGCGTCTTAATCCCTTCTACATCAGGGCACGCGTGATCACGATCGGCGACTCGGTAGCGAGTACAGCGCATCGTCGGTCTTAATCCCTTCTACATCAGGGCACGCGTGATCACCGACCGCCATAGCGCGGCGTAAACCGCGGCCGATGCGGTCTTAATCCCTTCTACATCAGGGCACGCGTGATCACCATGAGAGCCGGCAAGAAGTCGGCAGAGACACATGCGTCTTAATCCCTTCTACATCAGGGCACGCGTGATCACCGCAGGCATCGAAGTGATCGTGCGGCGCGCATACATGTCTTAATCCCTTCTACATCAGGGCACGCGTGATCACTCGTGCGAGCACGCTCGTGATTCGACGCGACAGCGTCGTCTTAATCCCTTCTACATCAGGGCACGCGTGATCACCTGCCATGCTACGCGCTCGCAACGCCGGTGCACAGCGGTCTTAATCCCTTCTACATCAGGGCACGCGTGATCACTCGCGTCGTAGCGCTCATGAGTCGCAGCGTGCTAGCGTCTTAATCCCTTCTACATCAGGGCACGCGTGATCACGCAGCGAATCTAGCGACGTATCGCGCGTGACCTCGAGTCTTAATCCCTTCTACATCAGGGCACGCGTGATCACCAAGAGAGATCACCAATGATTCGCATTCGAAACACGTCTTAATCCCTTCTACATCAGGGCACGCGTGATCACAGGGCATCGCCGGGCGCTCCACGTCTTCGGCGGTCTTAATCCCTTCTACATCAGGGCACGCGTGATCACGGCGCGGCCGTGCAGCACGGCGTCTGCCGACTGCGGTCTTAATCCCTTCTACATCAGGGCACGCGTGATCACCGCACGGCTGGACGCGCTCGCGTAGCGCATGCGGTCTTAATCCCTTCTACATCAGGGCACGCGTGATCACGCACGTAGCGAACGCCGACGGTCGCGGACGTAGGCGGTCTTAATCCCTTCTACATCAGGGCACGCGTGATCACCGACGTCGAGACTCGGCGAAGGCGTCGCGGTCCGGTCTTAATCCCTTCTACATCAGGGCACGCGTGATCACCTGAGCGCGCGGCTGCCGGGTCAGCGTTGCGCGTCTTAATCCCTTCTACATCAGGGCACGCGTGATCACTCGGTGCGACCAAGCCAGTATGCCGCCGCGTCGACAGTCTTAATCCCTTCTACATCAGGGCACGCGTGATCACGCTGCGCGGCGAGCGCGCACTCGACGCCGCGACCGGTCTTAATCCCTTCTACATCAGGGCACGCGTGATCACCGCAAGTCGCGCAAGAGTCGAGGCCTCGGATCTGGCGTCTTAATCCCTTCTACATCAGGGCACGCGTGATCACGCGCGATGGCGTACAGGCTGCATCGACCTCGAAACGTCTTAATCCCTTCTACATCAGGGCACGCGTGATCACGCGTACGACGCGACGGAGCCTCGCCAGTGCGACGCGTCTTAATCCCTTCTACATCAGGGCACGCGTGATCACCGTTCGGCGTCAGCGAGACGCTGCGTTGCGATCACGGTCTTAATCCCTTCTACATCAGGGCACGCGTGATCACTGCTCGTCCAGGAAAGCCGTTTTGCGCCAGCCGGTTGTCCCCAGGGTTGCCAAATGACGCAGGGTGAATCGGACCTAACTGGAATTCCCAGCGCTTTCCGTGGCTCCTCATCGGTCGACGTTGATGTTATCGCCTCTGCGACCGGACGCGAATCGGCCCGAGGGCGACGCTCGAGCGGCCCTCGATGATTCGCAGCCCCTCGGGAAGTGCCTTGCGGCCGTACACCGCGAGATCCGCAGGCTCTGGAATCGGGTAGATGCGCACGTCGTCCTCGCGGGCGTCGATAATCTCGGCAAGCCCTGCGCGGATCTCGCCCAGCTTCATCGGGCTCGCGCGCGTCGCGAACACGGAATACTGAACAGGCACCGCATGACGAACGAGGAACCGGTGCACGCGGCGCAGCCGTCGCGGCTCGCTGATGTCGTAGGCGATCAACCAGTTGCGTGCGGCGTTCAGCGCCATTCGTCCAGGGTCTCCCGCAGCCGGCGCGCAAGGGAGGCGATCGCCTCTGTCGCTAGCCCGTTCAGCTTGTCCGATAGCGCATGCAGCACCCGCAAGGCGCTCGCCTCGCGCTCGAAAACGCCATGCATGGCCGGCCGGACTTCGAGCGAGAGCCGCAACGCGAGCAGCCCGGCGAGGTCGCCAAGCAGCTCGAGCGGCTCCCCTCCGTGGCCGAAGTACACCGGCTTGAGCCCGAAGCGCGAAAGGACCTGCGCGGCGAGCGCGCAAAGCGCCCCTCGGCACACGCCGCCGATCTCGACTTCGACCGAAGTCTGCGACGCATAAACATGGCGCCGGATCAGTTCGCGCAACTCGAGCGGGTCTGGCTGCGTGCCTTCGGTCTGGCGCCTCTCGTGCCAGTCGACGACGGTGCGCATGCGCATCGCGCGCAGCCAGTTTCCGTACCACTCGCGCCAGTCGGGCCGGTCGAGCAGCTCTTCGATCGCGCTGTGCAACCTCGACGTCTTGGATCGCGCGGGGTAGATCCAGCCGAGCGGCGCGCCGTCGTCGCCGACGATGACGATCGGGATCGCCTGCGCAAGGCACGCGCGCACCGCGTCCGCGCCCCATTCGACCGATGGGCCAGCGACGACCCGCGAGATGCGGTAGAGGGGATAACGCCGCTCGGCGCGCCGACGAGCCCGCAGGCGAAGCGCCGGCCCGTCCAGGTCGACGCGCGCGGCGACGCCGCGGCCGATGTAAAGCGGCCGACGCGCCTCCTCGGCTCCGGGAAGGTCATCGGTGCGAAAGCGCGGGGCCGGCGCGTTCATGGTTCGTCTCCGCTCTCTTCGCCCTTCTCCACCAGCGGCTCGCCTCGCTGCCGGAGCGCGCGCGCGAGCGCTGCGCACTGGCGCCGCAGCGCGCGCCGCAGCAGGGGCGCGAAACGTTCCCAGCCTTCGTAGAACGCGGCGCGGCCCGCCTTGCCGAGCAGGCACGCGCCCTTGTCCATCGCGAAGCTTTCGGCCCGCAGCGTGCGCTGCCGGAACAGCGCCCGGACCCATGCGTCGGCGTGCGGCCGCAGCGGCTCGATGAAGTCGCAGGCGAGCGACTCGCGCCCGTGCGCAGGCCGATGGTAGAAGCCGATCATCGGATCGAGCCCGGCGGCGAGCGTCGCGCGCACGGCGTCGAAGTGAAGCAAGGTGTAGGCGAGCGAGAGCGCGGCGTTCACCGGGTCCTTGGGCGGACGGCGGTTGCGGCCGCGAAAGCCGAGGCCCTCGGGGAAAAGCGCGCCGAAACCGCGGAAGTAGGCGGCTGCGCTCGCGCCCTCGATGCCGCGCACGCTCGCCGCAGCGAGGCGTTCGTTCGACTTCAGAGTGCGGTACATCTCCTCCAGCGATGCGATCGCGTCGAACAGCGGCTTTCTCGCATCCGGTCTTTCTTCGAGCGCGCGCCGCAGCAGGCGAAGCTGGGCGCGAAGCTTTCCGAGAACGAGCCTGCGCGACCACGCGTCGCACCACGCGGCATCGAGCGCGCACTGGAACTGGGCGAGCCGCACCGACGCATCGCGGTAGCCGGGGCCGACGAGGAGCGCGACCCGCCGGCTCGTACGCCCGCCCAGCACGAGCGTCGGCACCCCCGCTTCGGCAAGGCGCGTAAGGACGCCGGTATCGAGCCGGATGGTGCCTTGCAGGACGACGCGCTCGAGCAGCTTCATCGGCACGGTGCCGCGGCGCTCGCCTTCCTCGTAGACGGCGAGCGCGGCACCGTCTGCGCGAAGCTCGATGCCGCTTCGGTCGACGAGCAGGGTCGCCATCGTCAGTCGACGTAGAAATACGGGGCGTCCACCGGCGGCACGCCTTTCCCGAGCGTATAGACGCGCGCTCGGGGATCGAGCCGCAGCAGCAGAAGCTGTCCTCGGCTTCCTCGAGCACCATCGCTGCGTCGGCGAGCAGACGGGCACGTTCGCCCTCGGTGAGGAAGCACTCGTGCACGGACTTCTGTCCCCCGGTGGAGAAACCCTTGACGAGGTCGAGCGCCGCCCGCAGTCGACGCGGATCAGCCACGTCGTAGGCGGCGAGGTAAAGCGAGCGGGTCTCCACGGCGGACGGCCTCCTTCTTTCGTGTGACGCGATGCGCGAACGAGAGCGAGCGAGCGCCGCCGCCGTCGCGGCCCGCGCAAGCTTGCAAGCGGGAGTCCTTCCGGTCGGCCGCCTCGTGCGCCGCGTCAGGCGGCGCCGGGCCGAACGTCGAAGGGCTCGAGCCGCGCACCGTAGCGCTCACATCGTCGTCCGCGCTGAAGCCCGCGGCCGCGCGCGTCCTCCGGAAGCTCGAGCGACAGATTGAGATAGCGCGCACCGCGCGCGCAGACCCGGGCAGCGAGGTTGACAGGAAGCGTTCCGATCACCGTGTCGCCCGGCGACACGTCGTCCACGTCGAGGTGCGCGACCATGCGGTCGACCGCGATTCCCCGGCGGCTTGCCCATTCGATCGCACCGGCGTGGCGGGAAACGAACCACGTCGTTCCTGCCGCCGCGCCCTGCGGCTGCGGCGGCTCTGCGCGACTGAACTCTTCGGTGAGCTGCTCGAGCTGCGAGCGGATCGCGGCTGCCGGGTCGGGTCTGCTTCTGAAGCCGCCGTGTCCGAGGTCGTTCCTCACGCGCCCGAGCGTGGGGTGGCGGCTCGAGGCGCGCAGCCAGACCTTTTCCGCTTTCTCGCGCTCCGCATCGTCGAAATCCTCGAAACCCGGGCGGCAGGCGGCGCGCGTCGCGCGACAAGCTGACCCAGCCTTCGCGAAGCGTGATCGCGCGTTTCGGCGAGTCGGCCGACGCCGAGGTAGAGCTTTGCGAGCGCCGCCATCGCGTCTCTGCGCCGGGCAATCCGGCCAAATCGTCGCGCTCGATGACGCAGCGCCCTCGCTTTCGATTCGATCTCGCCGAGCACTTCGGCAAGGGGCGGCGCATAGCGACCGATGTCGGCGCGCGCTGCAGCGGTGGCCGCCACGAGCTGTGCAGCGGCCGAGGTTTGCCCTGCCTTCCGAGCAGCAACTCTCCCACCCGCACCGCCGCCAGCGCATCGCCGAACTTTCGGAGCGCTTCGGCGAACTCGCGGAGCCGCGGCCGCTCGCCCTGCTGCTCCGTCGAGCGCCCAGCGCTTGGAAAGTGAGCGACCCAGATTTCGGCGCGTCGAACCAGAGGCCGCGCATCTCCGGTGGCGACGAACTGCCGGATCGCGTGCGTCCAGTCGACGAGTTCCACGAACGGCGTGAGTTCCCAGATCGGCGCCCGCCCGTCCTGGCGAGCATCGTAGGCACCGAACGATCCGGAGCGACGAATCCGGTACGAGGGCGCGAACGAATGACACGACGGCCCCGGCGAAAAACGGTTGCGAACGAAATCCGTGCGTGATGTCGAGCACCAGCTCTTCGCCTCGGCGCCGCGTCAAGAAGCCGCCGAGCACCGCAAAGCCCCGCCAAAGCCTCGTCGGTCCCGCCGCCCTGGGGAAGCCGCTCGAAGCTCGGCGGCGCAAGACCGGCGCTCGCAAAGGCCGCCCGAACGGCTTCGCCGTGAGTCGCCTCGGCCGCCTCGGTGCACGCGATGCACACCTCGCGCGGCTCGAGCATGCGCGCAAGCGCGAAAGCGACGTAGCGCGACTCGATCCCTTCGTCGTTCACACCGGACCAGAAGTAGCGGATCGCCTGGTAGCTGCCGGTGCCGAGAAAGCTGACGAGGCGACGGACTCCAGCCATCGAGTCGAGACCGAGGGTGTAACGGCCCATGCCCATCGTCGCGTTCTTTCCCGCGTGCAGCCACTGACCGAGCCAGAGAAAGGGCAGCACCGGCCCGAGATCGCCCACAAGCCGCCATTCGCCGACCGCGCCGCCGAGCGTCATCTCCTGCTTCTGGCGCGAGGAGTAGCGCGTCCAGTCCTGCCAGCGCAGGCGCTTTTCGTCGGAGAACGATTCCGCGTGCCGGGCGAGCGCTGTCCGCGGTGCCCTCGTCGAAGCGGGGGCTGGCCGCCGTGCAGCTCGAGGAGCAGCGTTGCGCGCCGCATGAGGTTCGTAATCAGCGCCCGGCGGGCTCAGCCGTTCGATCGAAGCGGCTGCCGTTGTTCTGCAGCCTGAGCGGCGTTACGATGCGCAGGGTCGCCGAACGCACGTCGGCAAAAGCCGGAACCGACAGGACCGCGCTTCGTGCGCCAGGATCTCGCCGCGCCCTGCGCTCCAGATTTCGCGCCAGCGCGTCGCCGTCCTCTACGGCGACGGTCTCGAGAACACCCCGCGCGCGCCTGCGCCCGAGTCCCTGGGCCGAGCGCACGCCGGAACGCGTGCACGACGAGCGCGAGCCGCTCGATCGCCCGGCCGACGAGCACGATATCGAATACGAGCCGATCGCCGGCGCGCGACGCTGCGGGTACCGAAGGGCGGCGGCTCGATGACGTACGGGTTCGGCACCCGGCTGAACTTTTGCAGTCGGTGTTCGGCCGGAGGCGGCGTCTCGAAGATCTGCGGGTAGGCGCAGGCGGAGAGCACCGGGCACCCCGCGCAGGTCGGCGCGCCGGTGACGCAGGAGGCCCGCCTGAGCGTCGCACCGAACTGGCCGCGAAGAAGCGAGCCGGCGAACTCCGGAAGCCGGAGGTCCTCCGCCATGCGAAAGACGAGGCGGTAGCGGCCGACCGGAATGCGCGCGCCGGGTGCGAGCGACTGCGCTCGCTTCGAAGCATCGGGGGCCGCGTCGCTTCGGTTCGGTTCGCCCGGGCGCAGCGTTCCGAGCACGGAACAGCGTCGTGTTACACTGTCTTACGTCCATTTGCGCGAAACATCCATGGCGACACTCACGATACGGCTCGACGACAAGCTGCAACCGGGAACTCGCCCGCCTCGCAAAGCGGCGGCAAGCGCACCAAGAGCGAGCTCGCGCGGGAGATGCTGCGCAGGCGGCTCTTGATCGAAAAATTCGAGGATGCGCGCCGCCGGATGGTGCCGTATGCCGAAAAAGCGGGTTATCCTGACCGACGAGGACGTGTTCCGCGACGTGTCTTGAAGCTCTTTCTCGACACCAACGTCCTCGCGAGCGCGTTCGGTACCCGCGGTCTCTGCCTCGACTTGCTTCGCCTCGTGCTGGAGGAACACGAGCTGCTCGTCAGCGCGCCGCTCCTCGACGAGCTGGAGCGGGTGCTGGAGGAAAAATTCGGCGTCCCGCCGCCGGATCGCAGGGTAGCTCGCAGCGTTCTTGCCGAATGCGAGGCAGTGGCCACCCCCGATCCACCGCTTGCGCTCGACACCCCGGACGCGAGCGACGCACCGTTGCTTGCCGCAGCGCTCTCGGCCGGCGCCGAGTTCTTCGTCACCGGCGACAAGGCCTTGCTGGACATGAAAGCCGTCGAGGGTATGCGGATCGTCTCACCGCGCCAGATGTTCGAACGTCTGATCCGAGGGTCCTGACGACTGACCAATATGAGAGCTCGCCCGTCGGGCGTTCATCGCCGCGAGCTCATCCGAGCACGCGGACCAGGGTACGCATGTTGCCCTCGACTCTCACTTCGACGCGCACTTTGGCGAGTTCACGCCGGTTCGTCAGCCTTTCGAACTGCGCCGGATCCGAAAAACAGCCCGCGCGCCGCGTCGCGGCCCTTGACCGGTGCGGTGCGCTCGGTGCCCTTCACCGCAACGAGCTCCTGGCTGCCGGGGTTCCAGACGAGCTTAGCGTCCTCCCAAACGCTCGACCGAGCCCGGTCCGCATCGGAAGCGCTTGCGCCCCTCGCCGGCGCCGCCGTTTCGGCTTTCGCCATCGCCCCGTAGCCGACCGCGGTCTTTGCGCCGAAGCCGAGCCATTCGAACGCGTGCTCGAAAGCGGCGCCGACGAGCCTCTTCCAGTGGCTGTCGCCCTCTTCGAGCAGCTTCGGCGCATCTGCGCCGTTCGGGCTTGCGGTCAACCGCGCGAGGTGCCCGCTCGTCGCAAACGACGTAAAAGGTAAAGGCCGATCCCGGCGGCACCGTGAGAAAGCAGATCGGAGTCGGCTGACCCGAATCGTGCGGCGAGCTGCTGTTACCCGAGCGCGGCTCCCGCCTTTCTTGGTAATAGTGCTGACTGGTGCGGCGTCATGATTTCGACCATCAGGCTGTCGCCCTCGATCTGCGGAATCGCATCCCAGAACGAGAGCGCTCCGCGAACGGCATCGCTGTCACCCGGCGGCGGCTGCGCGACCGAAGAGGACGTCGATCACGGAGAGCCCAACCGCGCGCTTTTCCTTGCCGCTACGGTATTCGATCGTAAAGCACGGGTCCCCCAGCTTGCTCCAGCCTCGGCTGTTTTCCCACATTCCGTGGGCGAGTTCTTGCGCAGCGCGCCGGACTACTCCCTTCACCCCGCTTCCCGCAAGATACGGAAGTCCGTAGGGCCAAAGAAAAGCGAAACCGTTCTCAAGCGGATGGGCGTTCCCGAGCCCCGTGGTAAACGGCGCAATCGCCTTCGCTGGTATCCGTACGCAACCGTGCATCTGGCTCGCCGAGGCGCGCTGTCGCTCAACGAGCGCTTGCATCAGCGCACGTTGACCCTCGTTAAGTCGTCTTATGACGTCCCAACTTTTACGTGCGCCCGAATCGTTTTTTTTCCAGAGGAAAGGCAAAGGATTTTTCTTGCGCTGGCAGAGTTCTTTAATGGTGGCATCCATGCCTTGGCGACTGAGCATTTCTGCGATGGCTCGGCCTTCGTCACTTTGCCTTGCCGCGCGTTCTCGAACCTCCCTCTCCTGGTCGCTCCGGCTTGTCCAGATAGGCAGCAACATGCCGAAACGAAGGCCCGGGGACGCCTGGAAAAATCCGCCTCCAGGTAGCGAGGAACCGCTGCGATCGGCATCGCTAACTCCTTGCCGCGCTCATGAGGCGCAGCCACTTCAGCCAAGCGAAAGCTTCAGCGTTTATTTGCTGGAATTCCTGCGGCTTCGCCTCCACCAGAAAGTCCATGAACTTCTCGAAACCCGGGTCCTGGCCGTCATTGCGAAAGCGCCAATAGAGCCATCGCCGCAGTTCGCCTGCGACGTCTTCTTGCTCCCCGCCTTTGTCACGACAGAATGCGAGCACCTGCATGAGACCGGAACTTATGATGAGCGCCGGCAATCCCTTTACAAAGTTCCGGTGCTTCTCCTTTTTGAGCCGTGCTGCGGTCTCCCAAGCGTCTCGCGCACGCTGTTGCTCGAGCGTCGGAAGCTTCGTTCCACCCTGCATCGCCCCTCCGCGGATCGGTGCGCTCATTTCGTCCCTCCCACGAGGACCTTCGCTGCTACGAGCCCCCGCCCTGTCGTCGCATCGCCACCGAGCTGCAGCAATGCTCCCTCGAGCACGGTGCGAATCCGGTTGAGAACCTCTTCGGCTTTCAGATCGTCCCCCTCGCGCCGCGCGTCGCTCGTCATGAGTGAGGCAACGAGCAGCGACTCCGGCGGCAGGTTCTCTGTATAGAACAATCCGCCCTCATCGGCCGTGCCCGTCGCATCGTTGATCCGAACATGGGGCTCGACGAGCGTCGCGTGCTGCGCAAAGTAGGCGAAATCCGTGTCCGAAAGCAGGGCAATGTCCGTTTTGATCTTCTCGCGGAAGAACGCGAATCCATCGTCACTCGGCAGTGCGTTCGCTGCAAGCCATTGGCCGACGTTTTGCAGCACGGTGCTCGATTGCTCGTTCGCTTCGTACTCGAACGCTTCCAGATGAAGCTTTTTGCCAGAAAGCAGGTCCCGGTTCGCGACGACGCAACGCTGTTCGCTCACCTTAGGGCATCTCGCCCCAGTCGCAGGCTATCCGTAGGTGTCTCAGAAGCCGACGCGCTCGCGAAAGCGCCGTCGGACAGGTCGCGTAAACGAACCCGCCGCGGAGAGCCCGCACCGGAAAGAGCACGAGTTGCGCATCCCCGAAGGAGGCGGCGCCGGCGTAGAGTTCGCCGTCGTCCGGCTTGGGGCCGAGGATGCGCTTGATGACGTGGTCGTTGTCGCCGTTCAGCGCCGTCCACGCGTGTCGCAGGGCTCCCTTGATCCCGCTTCCAGCGATCGTCGGATGCGACGTGTGCCGCTCCCGTTGAATCGGGTTGTCGATCACCCCGATCGCCTGTCCGGCCCCCATGTGCACGGGGCTTACCGCATAAAGAAAAACCGCCGCTGATCTCTGGTACATCGGTCTCTCTCCTACTCAATGCAGACGGCGAAGGTAACCCGGTTGAAGCCTTCAGCACGGGCGCATGTCGCGACTGTATTGCTCTTCGGTCCAGAGCCCCCGCTCCGCAAGCTTGCGCAGATCCTCGGCCGCTACGCCCTCGTCGAGCTCGAGCCAGTAGACGCTTCCGGCCGGGACCGCACGCTGAGCGGGCTTCGGCTTCCAGCCCACGAGGTCGAATCCCGAAACGACCTGCGCGCGCGGCACCGCGGCACAGACGATTCGCCCGCGCACGCCGCCCAGAGTCGAATCGCGCTCCTCCTCGAGCGATCGGCACGGCGCTACCCGTCGGTAGCCAGCCGTATTCGAAGAGACCGGGGCTTGTAAGGACCATTCGGCAGCAGCGCTTAGCGACGATCTCCGCCCAGTCGGGCTCGGGCCATTCGACACTCGCCGCCGAGACCGCCGCCGAGCGACCGTCGCCGCCCAGCCGGACGTACCCATCGCGGGGTACCTCGCTCGCTCCGGCCACCTCGACCAGCAAGCCGACGCCTTCCTTCATTGCGATCGTCTGAACGGCGAAAAGCCCGTCCTTCGGCCGCGACCCGCCGCGCCGTCTCGAGGCCGACACCGATTCGAAGGTCGTAGTCCCAGAGCGACCTTTGCACGATGAGGTCGCGCGCCTCGGGCATTCGCCCCGCGAGATATTGCGTCCAGCCGCGCGCGCTCAGCCAGTATCCGCTCAGCGGCTTGCCGCGCTCGGGCTCCGCGAGCGCAGCCACTCTCGGAAGGGGGCTCGAACAGATGAGCGACAACGAAGCCGCGTCCACTGGCTGCATTCGACTGCAACGGACCGCACCGTTGGGCTTGTTCCGCTATCGACAGGTCGGCCGGCAAAGGCATGACGGCCTCGAGCGCGCCGTCGTGCTGCCGGCGCCCGAGCGCGAAGCGAACGAGCGTGAACGAACCGGGCCTTCCGACACGGCCGAGCGATGGATGCTCGACCTCGCCTTTCGCGAACGCGTCGAGCGGGATGCCCGCGTCGACGAGCATTCGGCTGCGCAGCGCGCCGGCGAGCGCCGACGGCCATGGCGGCATCAGCGCTTCGCCGAAACTTCCGGCGTCGCCGAACAACCGGTTACCGCGAAACGAAAGAACGTCGAGCGGTTCGATGAGCACCGTCCGCCGATTCATACAGCCACCTCCGTCCTTCGCGTGCTCGACGGGGCGAGCGCATCGCCTGCCTCCGGTGCGCGAACCTCGCGCGCAAGGAATTCCGCCGTCTGCAGCAGGTTGCAGAGCCTCTGCCGCGCATCGCTGCGCGCCGCAGCCCATTCGACGAGTTTTACCGCGAGACTCCGCGCGCCCGGATGCTTGCTTTGTCGTTCGAACTGATACGCGAGCAAGCTCTGGCACATCGACGCATGGTCGCGCGGGTCGGGAAGATCGCGTAACCACGCGAGGCTGTGATAAACGGCCCGGCGCGAGGTGTCCGGATGGCGCAGATACTCGACCGTTTCTTGCAGCAGCGGCAAGTCTGCCCATTTGAGAACGATTCCGGCTGCGCCGCCCGAGCGCTTGATGACGCGCACGGCCACCGCGTCGCGCTCGCCTTCGTGCTTCGCGGCCTGCTCCGTTTCCCGCAACTCGCGCAGCACCATCGCGAGCGGCGCCTGATGGTGTGCGACGACGACGCCGGCGGAAGCGGTTGCGCGACTGCCCATCATCCGCATGAGCCTTCCTCGCAGCCAGGCGTAGCCGTTTTTGCAATAGAGCCTTTCGCGGTCCTTCTTGATCTCGCGCCAGTCTTTCGCCGCGTGCTCCGGTAACACCCCACTGTAGGCGTGCCGCAGCCGCTGCGCACATCCGAGAAGATCGGCGACCGGCAAAACGGCAAGCACGTCGTCGCCGCCCGAATAGATGAGCCGGCCGCGGTACTCTTCCTCGACCACGTGTCGCGCCACGAACTGGGAGAAGTCATTGAGGGCCGCGGAAATCGCCATGTGCCGCGCAGGCGAGACTGCGCGCGCTTGCCTCGCCGTACTCAGTCAGCCCCGAATTGCCCGCGGCGAGCTCGTCGAACCCCTTGCGCACCTCCGGGTGCAGGCTGCCCCTGTACGAAATCGCGGTTTGCGGGTCGCCCGAGAGAATCGCGCCCATCCGGTCGCCGTCCAGCATGAGCAGGCCGTAATACGTTTCCACCCTGAAGGACTTGCGCTGGTCTTCGTCCACCGCGGTCGCGAGAGTGCACTTTACTGCGGTGCGGATTTTCCGAACGGCCTCGGCGTTGCTCGGATTGGTTTCGTCGGCGTCGGACGCCTCGTCGAGAAGCGCGGGGATTCGTCGGGCGTCTTTGAGAGACTTTTCCTGAGCACGATGGCGAATAACCAGCCGCCTCGGAAGCGCGACCGGGCGAGCTTCGCCTTCCAGCTGTTCCAGCAGTTTCTCCGCTTCGTCAAGCCCCGACGTGAGTCCGCCCTTTTCCAGCCAGACGTCGAGCTGCGCCGCGAGCGCCATCGTGTGCGTACTCACCGGATAGCGGTCGATCGGCCGCCCCAGTACCCGCGAAACCTCCTCTGCAAACAGCGTGGGCCAGAGGCGCTTGAGCGCCGCGAGCGCGCCCAGGTGCTCGCCCTCTCTCGCCCATGCGGGGCGCCGCTCTCGTTTCGCGATTCGCGTCCATAACGTATCCGCCTTGCGGCGCTCGCCCGGCGGCAGTGCGAGCTGCGCTCGATCGTGGGTCAGCCACTCGACTTCTCCGGCGAGCGACTCGCGCCACCCGCCCTGCTCGAGTCGATCGAAAGTGCGCGTGGACTTCGCCGCGGCAAGGAGCCGCTCCACGAGGTCGTATACCGCGGGGTACAGCACGCCGGGATTCGGGGCACAAAATCGCGTCGTGCGCCCGCCCTGCCGAACCTCGAGGTCCGAACCGAGCGCCTTCCACGCAGGGCTGTCGAGGAATCCGCAAAGCTCGTCAGGCTCCGTTCCGAAAAAGGGCGCCATCGCGCGCAGAAGCGCGCTGACATCGAGATCGCGCTGGCGCTCTTCGTCGCGGCACCGAACGAGCGAAAAGGGAACTGTCGCCCAGTAGATTTCAGGGAAGCCCGCGAGCTGCGCGCGCATCTGGGCGTAGGCGGGGCAGTCGGGACGATCATCGAGCCCGGCGACTTCGAGAAGGCGGCGCACCACCGTTTGCCCGAGTTCGTTGATCCAGGCACGCGCCGCTGCAGCGCACCGTTCGGCGAGGGCTTGCGCCCGATCCGCGGGCACGATCGCGACGAAGCGGTTCGGCAATGCCGCAGCGAACAGGGGGTTCGCGTCCGATTCGCCGCGAGTCCACTCGCAGCGCTCGAATAGCTCCGACGGCAGCTTCATCTCCTCTCGAAGCCACACGTCTACCTGTGCGAGCCCGCGAAGTTTCGGAAACAGGATCGCGTCCGGCCCGAGTGTCTCTGCCACCGGCTTCATCGTCTCCCATGCAAGGCGGGCGAGCAGATGCGACCCTGCCCACAGATCGTCGAGCTTTCGCGCCTGCGCAATGAAGCCTTGCACGGGGCCGAGGGCGATGGCGAGCAGCGCGGCTTCCCCTCGAGCATCCGCGCAGAAGGCCCCGGCGAAGGCGGAGGCGAGGTCGAGGTGCTCCCAAATGGAGTGATCCGGCACACGCGTGTCCGCAGGCAGCAACTCCCAGAGCGCACCGAGACGCTCGTTGTCGCGCGTGTCGGCCCCGGTCGCATCCAGTTCCGGCCCGAAGCGCCAGAAGGTCAAAAGCACGCGACGCCAGTCGATCGGAGCGCCCTGGCCCGCGCCTAGCTTTACGAGCAGCGCGCTGAAGTGATCGAAAGCACGTTTCTTGGCTGCTTGTATGGAGACCTCGAGCCAGTGAAGATCGAGGGCATCCCCCGTCAACGGATGGATGATCTGCGGTGTTTCTGTCCACCGTACCTGCGCCTGGCGCACGATCGCGAGCGTCTTGCCGTCCTTTCCCGGCACCTGCACTTCCTCCATCGGCCACTGGGGGCGATCCGCCGCCGCCGACCACCAGTCGGCGCGTTGAACGCAGCGGTACATCGCTCGAGGAATTTGCGCGCCGAAGCCGGTCTTTTCCGCGAGAACGGTGCGAACGAGCGCGTGCTGGTTGTCCGGATCCACCGCTTCAGGAAGCTCGTGATAGCCAAGCAGGCGCGCGAGCGCGCGCGACGTCCCGTTTTCGTGTCCTGCAGGGTCGCGCAGCAGGACGAGCGCCTTCTCGATCGGGTCATGCAGCCGGGCGGCGACTTTGGTTTGCCAGATTTTGTCGTCCATGGCCTACTCCGGGATGCGCTTCAGCGAGATGGCGTCGAGACTGGGCTTCAGGGAGCGGCGCCGGTACGCGGGCTGAACGTCAGGAATCATCGCGTACGTACGCTTGTTCGCATCGAGCGTAAGCTCGTCCAGCAGCCGGTGTGCTTGTTCCCAAACGCGTTCGATGTTCCCCCGTACGGGGCCGAAAGCCGGCGGCGGCAAATGCGGCATGTGGAAGATGACGCCGACGAGCGCGCCGTTCTGGGTTTTGCGCACCTTGAACCGGAGCTGGTTGGGCAGCCTAAGGCTGCTCCAAGCGGTGATCGAGTGATTGGTAACGGGATAGGAGAGCCAGTGCCGCGGTTCGGCATGGGGTGCGTTACGTTCGGCCGTAAATACGAACTGCGTGCGAAGTCCGATCTTGAGGATGGCGAGCGTCTTCATCAGCGCTTGCCAGTTTTGATGCGGCTCGGTCTGCCAAATGAGCGCGCCGAGCTCGTCGCTACCAATCGCGTGCGGCCAGTCAAGGGCGAGACAATCGCGCCATGGGCGCAACGGAGCCTTGAGCCGCCCGTCTTGGGGAAGAGGAGTCAAGGCACAGGAGCCCCAGCCGTTACGCGAGCGGCCGCCTAGCGCGCCATAGCGATCCACTAACCACAGTGCGCGCTCGAGCCGCGCGCCGACTTTTTCCGAACGGGGACGCGGGGTAGCTTTCTCCAACAAGGCGCGCAAATCACCGGGCAAAATCTCCGGCCAAGCCAGCTGAAGTCGCGCCGACTCGTCCGCTTGGATAGCGGCGTTGCCTTTCAATAAGGTGCGTCGTTGCTGGTTGTCGTAGATCAATGGCCCATAGCCAAGGTAGAGCGCGCTGCCGATCGGCGCAACTTGGCCTTTTCGGTTTTTCACTTCAGGGTGTTCGATTTGCTTGTCCTGTGGCCAGTTGGCTTTTTTGAGCGCGCCTTCCTCCCAATGCTCCAAGCGGATGCGCACCAGGCTCTTGCAAAACGCATCCTCCAGCCAGGCGTTACCGAACAATAGGCCCTCCTCCCGTCGCATGTCGGCTGTATCCGCGGGAAACCCGTGGTCCACCGCATAAGCCACCCGCCACCATTCCCGCAGCAGGTGCTTGAACGGGGGAGTTCGCCAGCGGCCCGACTGCTGGGCGTCGCCGAGAAAAGCGGGAGTAAGGAAAGTGCAACGCACCTTCAGGACCCGCATTGCCGTCGCGGCCCGCAGGGCCGGGGTCGCCGCGTTGTCGGTGGTCGTCATGGCTTCAGCTTCCTCCGATGGCTGTTTGGCGTCGCAGCTCGCAAGCTTGCAGGCGACCTCAGGGGGCGTTCGTCAGCCGGTCGAGGGTCGCCCTCAGTTCGCCGCGCAACCTGCGCGGGTTGCGCAGCAGTTCGGCGTGTCGGGGATAGCGCGGCACGGTGCCGTGCGCGACCGCGTTGCGCACGTTCTTGAGCAGCCAGAACGCGCTCCGCTTCCAGTCGGCATGCTCGCCCTCCTGCAGCTCGAGGCGAAAGCGCGCCTCGGCGTCTTCGCGCGCGCGATGATCGAGGGGGTCGCCGCCCGCGCTCTCCACTTCCCTCGAAAGGAAGCTCTCGAGCCCGAAGAGGGCGGCGCGCATGATGTCGCCCCGCTCGAGGCACTGGAGCGCGAGCATGCGCTGCTTTTCCGAAAGCGGCTCGACGCTCACCCAGCGTAACGCCTTGCGCAGCCGTTCGCGGAAGAGTTCGGATGCGCCCGCGAGCGGCTCGCCGAGCGCTTGGTAAGCAGCGCGCAGGCTGCGCGCCGCATCCACCAGGTTGCTCAGATTGAGCAGCTGCCAGCCTTCCTCGAGGCGCGCGGCGGCCTCGCGCGGAAAACCGTCGCGCGCAAGAAGCGGCGCAAAGCGTGCGAAGTCGCCGCTCGCCTCGTAGGCAGCGAGCGCTTCCGCCCACTCCTGAACGTGCGCGAGCCCGTGAAGTTCGACGACCGGCGCTACCCCCTCGCGCGACATCTCCAGCGCGCCGTAATACAGGCCGCGCACGGTGACCGCGCGCTCGCGCGCAAGATAGCGCGCCGCAAGGAGCGCGAGCATCGCAAGGTGCCGGAAGCCGTGCGTGACATCGAGCGCCACCGCTTCGCCGCGACGCAGCCGGTCGGCGAGTTTCACGAGCAGCGCCTGCTGGTTGTCGAACCGCTCGGCAAACGGGATGACGATCGGCTGCACCGGACGGCCGACGCGCTTTTCCATCGCCGGCGCAAGCTGCTCGAGAAGCGGCTCGGTCACGGTTTCGCTGCGCACCGCCTCGATGAGCTCGAGGCGGAGTTCCTCGGCAGCCGCGTCGCCGACGACCGCCTCTACCAACAGGTCCCACATGCTCGAGGCGGTGCCGACGAGGATGACGCGCTCGGCGGCGAGATGCTCGGCGAGCGCAAGGCCGAAATAGGCGGTCTCGACCTCGCGTCCGTCGGCGAACCGGTAGCGCGCCTGCCGGTAGCCGTGCGCGCTATCGAGCTGGCTTTTGCCCAAAAACGAGATGAGCGTGGTCATGCGATCGGCTCCCCGCGTCGGAAAAGGCACAAGCGCGATCCCTCCGGCTCAAGAAGACTTTCGGCAGGCGGACGGATCGGCGCATCGACTCGGCTGCCAGCGAAGGCTGCGGCTGGGTCGGTTGCAAGCGCCGCGCTGCGTCGGCTCGAGGGCGAGCGGCCGCACGCTCGACCGCGCGTCTTATGCACGCTGCCGTCGATCTCAGGCTCCGGGCCGCGAGACGAATCGCGAGATGCGGCCCGGAAAAGCGAAGGCTTTCGACCGCGTGCCTGCGCCTGCTGTCTTAGCCCGTCCACCCCTCCCCTCGTCATGGGCATTTTATTTTCGATGGCGAGAAGCTCAAGGGGTGAGCCCGCGAGCGTCGATGCGAAGGATTTCGGCGGTGCAGCGGAAGACTTGGCTTTCGGCCTCTGCGATCAGCCGCGCGCGCTCGGGCGCAGGCAAAAAAGCGGATGCGAAGGCCGAGCGAACGAGCGCAAGCACCTCCCAGAGGGTCATGGCGCCCGACATCCGCGCAGCAGCGAGATATTCTTCGACGAGCGTCGTTCGCGAGATACCCGGATTGTCGGTGCAAACGGCGAGCGGCAGCCCGAATTCGAACATCGCCCGGAGGGGGTAGCGGGGCAGCCCTGCGCTTTGCGGAACCTCGGGGTCCTCGAATCCGACGACCTCGCGGTTCGAGGTCGGACAAAGCTCCAGGCAGATGCCGCGGTCCCGAAAACGCGCGGCGAGACCTCGGTTTTCGAGCAGCGTCAGGCCGTGTCCGACGCGGTCGGCGTGAAGGTGGTAGGCCGCCTCCCAGATGTTTTGCACATCCTGACCTTCGCCGGCGTGGATCGTGATTCGCAGACAGTCGCGAAAAGCGGGCAGGAACGCCGCCGCGAGGGCCGCAGGCGGATTTCTCGCCTCGTCTCCCGCGAGATCGAGCCCCGCGACGAAGTCGCCGAGTCGTTCCCGCGCCTCGACGGCGCACCGGACGACGCCGTCGATGTCGTCACTTTGCCTGCGATCGACGATCCAAACGAACGAGAACCGCACCGCGGCGCCCTCGCCGGAAGACCGCGCGTGCCGCAGCGCCCATTCGAGGTCCGCGACGAACGCGACCGGATCGCGAGGACGATACTTCTGCGGGCTGCCGCGAATCTCGACGTAGCGCAAACCCTCTTCGGCTGCCTGCCTGACGAGCGCTTGCGCGTAGGGCTCGATCGCCGCGGGGTGGGCAAGCAGCGTCGAGCCGCTCAGGGCGCCCGGCCACTCGTAGGCGGCGAAACCTTGCGGCGAGTCCTTCAGCCGCAGCCGCGGCTCGGTGACGCCGTAAAGGTTTCGCTCGAGCACCTTTTCGTCCGCGCAAACGAGCAGCGCGGCGGCGCAAGCGGTCCGGAGCGGCTCGGGGATGCATTTCGTCCAGACCGCGCGCCAGTCGACGCGCTCGTCGATGAGGGGTGCCACCTTCTCGAGCGCCGAGCGGCGCGCGGCCGCATCGAGCGCCTCCCAGATCGCCTGCCCGACGCGGCGTTGCTCCGACAAACTCAAGCAGCCCCCGAGATGGCGGTGGAGATCGGCTTTCGGCAGCTTTTTCAGCCAGTCGCGATGCGCGGGCGCGAGGTTCGTCGCGCGCAGCGCCTCGATCCGGTCGGGCGGGAGGCGAAAAAGGCTCGCCCAGTTTTCCCGCGCCTCGTTCGCTGCGAACGCACGCAGGAAATTCGCGTACAGGTGGCTTCCTTCGACGAGCCGCCGCTCGATTTCGGCGACGAGCATCGGGCCTTGCGCCGGCGGACGCCAACGCTGCTCCATCGGCAGAATGTCCAGCGGAAAGGTCGCCCCGTCCACCCGCAGTCCGTCGCGAGGGATCGCGAGCATTTCATTGCGGGCGGCGCGCCCGACGACGACGGGCGCGAGCGCGCAAGCCAGCTCGCGATCGAGCGGCCGTGCGAACAATTCGGGCGCGCGCAAGTCGCGCAGCGCCGCAGGCAGGGGCTCGGAGGCCACGATATGCAGCAACGCGTGCGCGCCGAACACGGCACCGGCACTTTGCAGATCGGCGCTCATCGTTTTCCGGCCGCCCGCGAGCGACAGAACCAACTGGCCGCCGTCCGCCAGTTCGCTTGCATGCAAGACGACCCGATAGATCAGTTCGCGCACTCGCTCGCACTCTTGCGCGCTCGAGAGCTGATCGGTGTCGCCGGCGATCCAGACCCGAAGCGCGACCGGCTCGCCGAGACAGCGCCACCAGCTGCGCAGCGTCCTGAGCGCCACCTCCGCCTGCTCGCCCTCGGTCGTGACCAGCCAGATCTCGTCAGGGGCGCGAAACGCGTAGTCGGCGCGCAACCGCTCGAGGTCCGCGCGCTGCGGGTGTTCGGCATACAGGTCGAGAACCTCGGGCGCGAGAAAGCCGTAGACTTCGGGCACGACCGCCCAGCTTGCGCCGAGCGTGCAGACGAGCAGGTTCACGGCCGGCGCTCGCTGTTCGGCGGCAGGGAGGCCGCAGGCGGCGGAAGCTCCGAGCCCTCCTCGAGCGAGAGCGCCGGAATCTCGGGCAGGCTCGCACCCACGACGCCGCGAATTTCGCCGTACATGCGCACGGTGTTCTGCACGACCCGCTCGAGCTGCTTTTCGCGCTCGGCCCACTGCCTCTCCATCGCGCGCCGCTCGCGCTCGAGCTGCTGCTGCATCGCGACGAAACCCTCGACGATCGCCTCCACCCGTTGGCGAAACTCGTGGCCGGTGAGGTAGGCGTAGAGCGCCTCCATCTTCGCGCCGACGCCGCTTGCGACCGCGCGGGCGCGCGCGACCTCGACGAGTTGCGCGCGCAGCACCGCAGCGAGCGCAGGGTAGCTCGCGAGGTCCGCGACCCACACGCCTTCGACGAGCCCGAAGCCGCGGATGCCCTCGGGCAGGCTGGTCGCCACGAGCACCGCGAGCGCCGCGCCCGCCTCGCGCTGGTCGTCCTTCAGCTTTGCGATCCAGGCCGGCTGCCAGTGTTTTGCGTTCTTCGCCTCCCAGACGATCGCGCCGCACTCGGCGAGCGATTCGTTGCGCACGATTTGCACGACGTCCGCGCCGCGCGCCCCTTTCTTGACGGGGCGGATGTCGTCGAGCGGAAATCGCGTCTTGAGCATCGCTTCGATGTCGATCTCGAGCGCTTCGCCCTGGCGCTCCTGCGAGCCCTGTTCGCTCTTTCGCTTCGCCTCGTCGAGGAGCTTCTTGAGATCCTCGATCTGCTTGTCCTTTTCGCGCAGCTTGAGCGCCTGCTCTTCGCTCGCCGCGCGCCGGATCGCCTCCTCGAGGCGCTGCTTTTCCGCTTCGAGCCGCCGCGCGACCTCGAGGTCGAGTTCGCGCTGGCGCTCTTCGAGCGCCGCCTTTTCTTTGCGCAGCGCAAGTTCCGCCGCCTGGGCCTCGCGGGCTTTTTGCTGCTGCTCGGCCAGTTGCTCGCGAAGCAGCGCCAATTCCGCCGCCGCCTGTTCTCGCGCGCGCGCTTCGGCCTGCGCGGCCGCGGCGCGGATGCGCTCGGCTTCGCGCGTGCGCGCTTCGGCCTCGACCTCTGCGCGGACCTGCGCGGCGAGCGCCTCGCTGATGGCGATCGGATGCCCGCAGTTGGGGCAGTTGAGCGTGGTCCCGGTCATGCGTCGATTCACTCCCTGATTTCGATCTGCGTGCGGGCAAGCGGAAGGAAGTAGCGCGGCTGCGCGCCTTTTGCCTTTCGCTTGCGGATCGCGTAGCGCTCCGCGGCTCGCGGCCCGAGCGTCTCCTCGAACGCCCGCGCGATGCGCGCCTTGTGCGGCTCGAAGTATTTTGCGAGCTTGATGGCCGCGTGACGGCGCCAGGACAACGCTTCCTCGATCCGCGCGTAGCCGCCGCTTGCGCTTCGGCCATAGACGCGCCGAGCGACGGCGAGGAACTGGTCCGCCGCGGCCGGCGTGCTCCAGTCGAGGCCTTCGTCTTCGAGCGCCGCGCTGCCCGCGATCCAGAGCAGCACCGCGAATTCGGTCGGCCCGAGCGGAATGTCGAGCCCGTCGGCCAGCGCGCGGCGCGCGCGCACCTCGAGCACGAGCCGCGGCGGCTCGAGCGAGCGATTCGCGCTCGAGACGACCTGAGACAGGCTCGCCGCGCCGCGCAACAGCCGCGGCGGAAGCCCCTCGCGCAGCCGCACGAACGGGATCGAGGCGAGCGTCACCTCGGCCTTGCGCGCATCGAGCGGCCGGTGCTGCGTATCGAGCGTGTGAAACACGTACTCGTAGGGCGTCGGGTAGTAGAACTGCGGGTGCGATTCGTACGGCGGGCTGACCAGCACGTGCGAGAGCCGGTCCTGCGGGCGGCCGTAGAGCGAAAGGGCATAGCCGAGGTAGAACCCCATCGTCTTGCGACCGCCCGCGATCGAGACGTGCAGCGCGGCCGCCGGATCGGCGGCGAGTTCGCGCACCTTGTCGGTGATGAAATCGGCCGCGCGCTCGTTGTCCTCCGGTGCGCGAATGTCCTCGAGCGCCGCCCCCGAGGCGGCGGTGAGCACATGCAGGTGCTCCGGCCCGAAGGCGATCTCCGGCAAATCGTAGTCGCGCCGCAGTTGGTGAAACCAGCCCGGGCGCTCGGAGAGAAGGTTGAGCCGGGCGTGCTCGGCGCCGGTCGCAGTGGTGACGAGGTGGATCTCGGTCGGAACGAACGCTGCGCGCCCCTCGGGCGGGCGCACCGCGAGCGCGTAGAGCGTTTCGGTGACGACCTGAGGCGAGAGCCCGGTCACCGCAAGGAGGATGCGGCGCGGGTAACTCTCCGGGCGGTCCGGGACTCGGTGCGGCGGCTGCGCGTTTGCGGCTCATCGCGCAAAAGCGTACGCGCGCGCGCAGGACCTTACCAAGCCTGCAAGCTTGCGGGCGCCCCGGCGGGCCGCAAGAACCGTGACGCTCAGCGCCGCCGCGCCCGGGCCTTTCTCGCGCTTTTCTTCGGCGCTCGCGCAGGCACCGCGGCGAGCACCTCGACTTCGAGGAGCAGGTCCTCGTGCACGAGGCGCGTCACCCCCACGAGCGTGCTCGCCGGAAGCTTCTCGGGGTCGAGGTAGCGGCGCCGCACCTCGCGGTAGACGTTCACTTTTTCGGCGTCGAGGTCGACCATGTAGCCGTTGATCTTCACCACGTCGGCCCAGGTCGCGCCGGCGGCTTTCAAGTTGTGGGTGAGGCTCTCGAACACCTGCTCGGCTTGCGCGCGCAGGTCGCCGCGACCGACGACGCGGCCGTCGCGATCGTAGCTCACCTGCCCGGACACCCAGACGAGTTTCGCCGGCCCGGTCACGGCGACCGTATGGGTGAAAAAGCGCGGGTCGAACAGCTCTTTCGGATTGAGATACTCCTTGCGCATCCGCCCTCCTCCTTTTGCGCTACGCGAGCGCACCGCGCGCCGCGATCGGCCAGAGCGCTTCGACCGCGCCGTCGCGCACGCACACGTACCAGTCGTACAGGTTCACCGTCGGGTCGCAATGGCCCGGAACGAGCAGGATTTTCTCGCCGATCGCCGGCGCCTCGGCACCGGGTGCCGCCTCGACCCAGCCGTGTTCGTCGGCGGCGCGCGTGTAGGCGAGCCCCGGGCGCTCCCAGACCGCCGGCATGCCCGAATCGACGCTCGAGGCCTTCAGGCCCGCATCCACGATCGCGGTGCGCGCATCCGGCCGGCTCATCACGGTCGCGAGCACGAAAAGCGCGTGCTCGAAACGCGGAAGCGGCGGCGCCCACTCGTTTTTCGCGTAGTCCCAGTCCATGAAAATGTAGGAGCCCGGCTGGATCTCGTCCCAGGCGCCCGTCTCCGTCTCGAAGGCGAACGTTCCGGTGCCCGCGCCGGTGACGATCGGACAGCCGAGCCCGGCTTCTTCCAGCATCGCGCGCGTCGATCGCACCGCGGCGGCCGCCGCCGCGATCGCCGCCCGGCGCTCGGCCTGCGCGCGGATGTGCTGCGCGCGGCCGTGGTAGGCGTGCAGGCCGGCAAAGCGAAGGTTCGGCGCGGCGGCGATCTCGCGCGCGAGCGCGAGCGCCGGTGCGCCGGGCGCAACGCCGCAGCGGCGCATGCCGATTTCGAGTTCCAGATACACGTCGAGCCGGGTGCCCGCCCTCGCCGCCGCCGCCTGCAGGTCGCGCACGTTCTGCGCGTGGTCCGCGAGCACGCCGATGCGCGCGCGCCGCGCAAGGGCCGCGAGCCGCTCGAGCTTTCGCGTGCCGACGATTTCGTTCGTGACGAGCACGTCGGCGATGCCGCCGTCGACCATCGCCTCCGCCTCCGAGACCTTCTGGCAGCAGACGCCCACCGCGCCGGCGGCGATCTGACGCCGCGCGATCTCGGGGCACTTGTGGGTTTTCGCGTGCGGGCGCAGGCGCACGCGGTCGCAGACCGCCTCGCGCATGCGCCGCAGATTGGTCTCGAGCACCGCCAGATCGAGGACGAGCGCCGGCGTGTCCACCTCTTCGAGGCGCATGCCGACCGCGGCCGGCGGCGGCTGCATGCGCTAGGCTCCCGCCGGGCGCGGCGCGCGATCGCGCAACGCGAGCCAGCCGATCGCGACGAGCACGACCCCGATCAGGGGCAGCGATGCGAGATTCACTTTCTCCCAGCCGGCGTGGGTGACGATGAAGCCGGAAAGGAACGAGGAAAGCGCCATCATGCAGAAGGTCGCGGTCTCGTTCGCCCCTTGCGCGCGGGCGCGCTCCTCCGGCCGATAGGTTTCGAGAAGGAGCGTGGTGCCCCCGATGTAGAGGAAGTTCCAGCCCACGCCGAGCAGCACGAGCGAGACCCAGAAGTGCGCGACCGAGAGGCCGGCGAGCGCTACCCCCACGGCCGCGAGGTTGAGCACGGCGCCTGCCGCGAGCACCGCGAGCACGCCGATGCGCCGGATGAGCCCCCCTGTGAAGAACGAGGGCGCGAACATCGCGACGACGTGCGAGGAGATCACGAACGCTGCGTCGCCATAGGGGTGGCCGCAGGTCTGCATCGCGATCGGCGTCGAGGTCATGAGGAAGTTCATCACCCCGTAGCCGATCGCGCCGCAGGCGACCGCGACGAGGAACTTCGGCTGGCGCGCGATTTCGGTAAGCGGCCGCCCGCCGGAAGCCTCGCCGGCCGCGGCCGGCTCCGGAATGCGAACGCGCGAAAGGAGCGCGATCGTGACGAGGCCAGCGACGGTAAGCGCGAGGTACGCCCCGGTGAACTTCGGGCCGACGAGATCGACCGTCGCGCGGCTCAACGTCGGACCGAGCACCCCGCCGACGAGCCCGCCCGCGACGACGAGCGACACCGCGGTCGGCCGGTACTCGGGGGGCGAGGCGTCGGCAGCGGCGAAGCGGTAGTACTGCCCGAAGGCGTTGCTTGCGCCGTAGACGAGCGCGCCGAAGCAAAGCAGCCAGAAGTTCTGCTGCCAGAGCGCCGCGGCGCAGACGAGCGCGGCGAGGATGCCGATGCCGGCGCCCTGAACGAGCCCTGCGCGCCGGCCGACCCGGCGCATGTGCAGCGAGGCCGCCATCGTCGTCAACGCCGCCCCGACCACCCAGGCGGTCACCGGCAGCGTCGCGAGCGCGGCAAGCGGCGCAAGGGCCAGCCCCGCCAGGCCGTTCACCGAAATGAGCGTCGAGTTGACGGTGAAGAGCATCGCTTGGCAGGCGGCGAGCAGCGCGACGTTGCGTCGCACGTTGCGCTCGGTACTGGACATGGATACAGTATCGGGCGGGAGAGCGCTCATTCTAAATGAAGCTGCGCGGCGCGCAATCGAACATCGCCGGGCGTTTCGAGGCCTTCGCGCGCGAGCCGTTCGACGACGGCTGGGCGCGGGAGGAGACGCCGCCCGACCCCGCCACCGAGGTGCGCGAGGAGCGCGCGCGCTCTATCCTCGCGACGAACGATTCGCCCGACGTGCCTTTCGAGCGCTCGATCAATCCGTACCGCGGTTGCGAGCACGGCTGCATCTACTGCTTCGCGCGCCCGAGCCACGCGTATCTCGAGCTTTCGCCCGGGCTCGACTTCGAGACGAGGCTGTTTGCGAAGACGAACGCGGTGGCGCTTCTGCGCGAGGCGCTCGCGCGCCCCGGCTACGAGGTAAAGCCGATCGCCTTCGGCACGAATACCGACTGCTACCAGCCGATCGAGCGCCGCTACCGCCTCATGCGCGGCATCCTCGAGCTGCTCGCCGAATGCCGCCACCCGCTCACGATCGTCACCAAGTCGGCGCTCGTCGAGCGCGACCTCGACCTCCTTGCGCCGATGGCGCGCGAAAACCTCGTGCGCGTGTTCGTTTCGATCGCGACGCTCGATGCGCCGCTTGCGCGGCGGCTCGAGCCGCGCGCGGCGAGCCCCGGGCGCCGGCTCGATGTGCTGCGCGCGTTGGCGCGCGCGGGCGTTCCCTGCGGCGTGATGGTCGCGCCGGTCATTCCGGCGCTCACCGACCGCTCGCTCGAGGCGGTGCTCGAAGCCGCCGCCGAGGCCGGCGCGACGATGGCCGGCTGGATCATGCTGCGGCTTCCGCACGAGGTGCGGCCGCTCTTCAAGCAGTGGCTCGCGCAGCACTACGCCGAGCGCGCCGCGCACGTGATGAGCCTCGTGCGCGACGTGCGCGGCGGGCGCGAAAACGACCCCCGCTTCGGCTCGCGAATGACGGGCGAGGGGCATTTTGCGCGCCTTATCGCGCAGCGCTTTGCGCTTGCCTGCCGGCGCTTGGGGCTCGCGGGAGGAAACGCTCGCGACGATTCGCGCGGCGCGCTCGATTGCAGCCGCTTTCGGCCGCCCGGGGCGAGCGCGCAGCTTTCGCTGTTTCGCTGAGGCGGCGCTCGCCGAGGCCGCGCGCGCCGGCGCGTTGCGCTAGGCTCACGCCATGGCCGCCTCCGATCCCGCCGCGGACGCTGCATCGCAACGGCGCGCGTGGCTCGCCGCGGGCGCGCTCGTCGCCGCGGCGATCGTGTGGCTTTCGCTCACGCCCTCGCCGCCGCAAGCCGGCGTCGAGCACGAAGACAAGGTCGGGCACGTCGTCGCTTACGGCGCGTTGATGTATTGCCTTTACCGCGGCGCCGTCTCGCGCGCTGCGCGGCTTGCGTTCGCCGCCGCATCCCTCGCGATGGGGATCGGGCTCGAGTTCGCGCAGGACTGGCTCGGTTACCGGCACCGCGAGATCGCCGACATCGTCGCGAACGCCGCCGGGGTCGCGCTCGGCTGGGCGGTTCCCGGACTCGCGCGCAGACGGGACAGCGCGCCCGTGCGCGGCCGATGAGCGCGCGCGCCTCGGCGCTCGCCGACGGCCCGATCCTTCCCGCGCTGCTGCGGCTCTCTGCGCCGGGGCTCCTTCTCGTCGTCTTTCAGGCGGCGATCTCGATCGCAGACACCCATTTCGTCGGGCGGCTCGGCACCGAGCCGCTTGCAGGGCTTGCGCTCGTCTTTCCGCTGGTGATGCTCCTTCAGATGACCTCGGCCGGCGCGATGGGCGGCGGCGTCGCCTCGGCGGTCGCGCGCGCGCTCGGCGCGGGGGACGCCGCCGCGCGCGCGCGTGCTCGTCGCCCACGGCCTTGCGATCGCGCTCGCCTCGGGCCTTGCGTTCACCGCGGTCGTGCTCGCCCTCGGCCGGCCGATCTACCGGCTGCTCGGCGGCAAGGGCGAGGCGCTCGAGGCGGCGCTCGCCTACTCGAACGTGCTCTTTTCCGGCGCGGTGCTCGTCTGGATCGCGAACACCCTCGCCGCGGTGCTGCGCGGAAGCGGCAACACGCTCGTGCCCGCGCTCGTGCTCGTCGGCGCGAGCCTCGTGCACATTCCGCTCTCGGGAGCGCTCACGCTCGGCTGGGGACCGTTTCCGGGGCTCGGAATCGCGGGGGCGGCGTGCGCTTTCGTCGTCGCGTTCGCCTTTGCCGCCGCGCTCGCCGGCGCGTGGCTGTGGCGGCGAACGGCGCTTGCGCCGCGGCGCGAGGACGTGTGCTTCGCCTGGCGCGAGTTCCGCGAGATCCTGCGCGTCGGCGCGATCTCGTCGGTGTCGGCGGTGCAGACGGTGCTGACCGCGGTGATCCTCACCGGGCTCGTCGGCCGCTTCGGCACCGCAGCGCTCGCCGGCTACGGGGTCGGCGTGCGCCTTGAGCTGCTTCAGGTGCCGATCGTGTTCGCGATCGGGCAGGCGCTCGTGGTGCTGGTCGGAACGAGCGTCGGCGCAGGGCGGCCTGCGCGCGCGAAACGCGTCGCGTTCGCCGGCGCGGCGATCGCCGCCGGCGTCTGCTTCGCGATCGGCGCAAGCGCCGCCGTCTGGCCGCGGCTGTGGGTGTCGCTTTTTTCCGAGGACCCGGCGGTGCTCGAGGCGGGCGCCGCGTACCTGCGCATCGTCGGACCTTTCTACCCCTTCATCGGCGTCGGCATCGCGCTCTATTTCGCCTCGCAGGGGGCGGCGCGGGTCGTCTGGCCGGTGCTCGCAGGCACCGCGCGCCTTGCGCTCGTGGCGGGCGGCGGCTTTGCGCTCGTTGCGCTCGGCGCGCCGCTTGCGGCGCTCTTCGCCCTGATTGCGCTCGGCATCGTCGTCTGGGGCGGCGGCACCGCGCTCGCGGTACGCGCGGCCGACTGGTCGCGCCCGGGCTAGCGCGCCGGCCCGCCCGCTTTCAGGACGGCGCTCTTGCCCACTCGATCAGGGCGTCGAGCGTCGCATCCGGCGCCTCGGCCATCAACGAGTGGCCGCTTGCGGCGATACGGCGCACCCTGCAGCCGGCGATCGCCTTCACAAGCCCTTCCGCCGCCCGCGGCGGCGTCATCACGTCGCGCTCGCCGACGACGACGAGCGTCGGGCACCTCACTTTCGCCGCGGCCTCGAGCCCGCCCGCGTAGTCGTTGCAAGCCTTGAGGTCGTTATAAAGCACGCCGGGCGCAAGGCGCGCAAGCCGCGCCTGCGTGTCGCCGTACATCCACATGCCGGGAAACGGGTTCGCGGCGAACGGCACCTGCGGCGCATGACCCCAGATCGTCGACATGTCGTGCGCGGCGAGCGAATTCGTCCGCGCGGCCTCGAGAAACGCCTCGGACACCTTCATCGGATACGCGGCACCGAGAAGCGCGATGCGCTCGATGCGCGCCCCATGGCGCGCCGCGCACTCGAGCGCGACGAGCGAGCCCATCGAGTGCCCGGCGACCGCTGCGCGACCGAGCCCTGCAGCATCCACAAGGCGCATCACCCAGTCGGCCATGTCTTCGATCGTGGCGAGCGCCGGGCCCTCGGAGCGCCCGTGCGCGGGCAGGTCAACCGCGAGGACGTTCCAGCCGTGGTAGCCGAAATAGCGGCTCTGCAGCGCCCACCAGCTGTGATCCAGCCCCGCGCCGTGCACGAACACGATCGTCGGCTTCGCCGCATCCGGCGCGTGCGCCGCGGTGTAGGCGAACGCGCGTCGGCCGTCGACCGTGAACTCCATCAGCCGCGCGCGGCGGCGCGAAGGCCGCGCTCGAGGTCGTCGAGCAGGTCCTGCGGATCTTCGAGGCCGGCGGAGAGCCGCACCGTGCCGGGGCCGATGCCCGCGCGCGCGAGGTCGGCGTCCGACATGCGGTAGTGCGTCGTCGTCGCCGGATGGATGACGAGCGATTTGGCGTCGCCGACGTTCGCGAGATGAGAAAAGATCCGCAGCGCCTCGATGAAGCGGCGGCCGGCCGCGCGTCCGCCCTTCAGGTCGAAGGAGAACACCGCGCCCGCCCCGCGCGGCAGCAGCCGCTTGCAGGTTTCGTGATCCGGGTGGCTCGGAAGCTCCGGGTACATGACCTTTTCCACCTGCGGGTGCGAGGCGAGGAACGCGACCAGCTTGCGGGCGTTGTCGACGTGGCGCGGCATCCGCAGGTGCAGCGTCTCGATGCCTTGGAGGATCTGGAACGCGGTCATCGGCGCCATGCAGGCGCCGAAGTCGCGCAGCCCCTCGCGCCGCGCGCGAAGGAGAAACGCCCGCGTGCCGGACTCCTCCTCGAAGTCCATGCCGTGAAAGCCTTCGTACGGTTCGGTGAGCTGCGGATACTTGCCGCTTCTCTCCCAGTCGAAGCGGCCCGAATCGATCAGCACGCCGCCCACCACCGTGCCGTGCCCGGAAAGGAACTTGGTCGCCGAGTGATACACGAGATCCGCCCCCAGCTCGAACGGGCGCATGAGGTAAGGGGTCGTGAAGGTCGAGTCGACAAGGAGCGGCACCCCGGCCGCGTGCGCGATCTCGGCGACCGCGGGGATATCGAGCACATCGAGGCCCGGGTTGCCGAGCGTCTCGCCGAAGAGGAGCCGCGTCTCAGGCCGGATCGCCGCGCGCCAGGCGTCCAGATCGCGCGGCGCGACGAACGTCGTGCGGATGCCGAAGCGCTTGAGGGTGTAGGCGAGCAGGTTGTGCGAGCCGCCGTAGAGCGCGGCCGAGGCGACGATGTGCGAACCTGCGTCCATGAGCGTCGCGATCGCAAGGTGCAGCGCCGCCTGCCCCGAGGCGGTCGCGATCGCGCCGACGCCGCCTTCGAGCGCCGCCATGCGCTCCTCGAACACCGCGACCGTCGGGTTGGAGATGCGCGAGTAGACGTGCCCGGCGCGCTCCATGTTGAAGAGCGAGGCCGCGTGCTCGGTGTCGCGAAAGACGTAGGAGGTGGTCTGGTAGATCGGAACGGCGCGCGCGCCCGTCGCCGCATCCGGCGACTGGCCGGCGTGCAGCGCGAGCGTGTCGAAGCCGGGATACTTCGGCCCTGCCATCGCTGCGGCGCCTCAGTCCCCCGGGGCGGGCTCGGGCCTCGCGCGCCGCGTCAGTGCAGGTGCTTGCGCGAGGGGCGCGTCGTCGTCTCGAACGCGCGCTCGGGCCGCGTCGGCTCGGCGGCGCGGTTCTTCCAGTCCTGGTCGAAGAAGCGGTTGACGAGCGCGACCACCTCGGCGATGCGCTCCTTGTCGAACTCGCGCGCGAGCACCGCGGTGACGTCCTCGACCATGCAGCGGCGGCGTGCTTCGTGGATCGCCTGCGCGGTCGGCCCGACGTAGAGCAGCCGCGTCTCCTGCGGCGCGTTCTCGGGATAAAGCGTCAGCTCCACCTCGACCGCCTCGTAGCAGAGCGGTCCGAGATTGGCGAGCGCCGCCTCGAGCGCCTCGCGGAAGTTGCGGCCGACCTCGCCGGTCCAGCAGAAGGTGAGCAGCAGATCCTTCTCGTCGAAGCGAAACCCGGGTTCGTCCTGCTCGAGGCTCCTCACCTCCGCCATGCTGTCGGCGTCGAGGTAGTCGAGAAGCGGCGCGATCGCCTCCTCGATGCGCTTGCGCGAGACGCCTTCGAGGATGGGGATTTCCGCGTGCAAATGCACTTCCATGCGCATGGCGGGAATACCTCGGAAAGCGGGTGGGAGTGCATTCTAGCACGCGCGCCGCGGCCGCCCGGCGACCGTCAACTCGGCGCCGCGGCTGCCGTTATAGCGTAGGCGGACGGAGTGAACTTGCGGGCACGGCGCGCCTCCAAGGAGGTAGGCATGCACGTCGTCTACAACAGCGAACACTACTACGTGGCCGAGTATCCCGGCCGCGCCGGCATCGAGCTGGTCGACAAGACCACCGGCCGCGGCGGGTTTCTCGAGGGCGCGGTGGCGCTGCAGTTCCGTCAGCGCATGGCGAGCCTTGCGGCCGAGGAGCCGAGCGAGGAGTCGGTCGACGAGTTTCTCGCCCACTACGACGCGCTGCTCAACGTGCCGATGGTCCTGCACTAGGGCGCGGATTCGCTAGCATAGGGGCGATGAACAGCCCCTGGTTCGCGCCCGACTACCGCGGCAACGGCTTTCTCAACCTCGTCGCCACCCTCGTCGAAGCGGCGGGCGGCGCGCCGCGCCATGCGCCGCTTGCCGCGCTCGCGCCGGCGGAACTGCGCCGCGCGACGAACCTCGTGTTCCTCATCTTCGACGGGCTGGGCGATGCGTACCTGCGCGAGCACGGCGCGGGCGGCCGGCTGCTCGCGCACGCGCGCGGCGCGATCAGCGCGGTGTTTCCCTCGACGACGGCGGCGGCGATCACCACCTCCTACACCGGCGCCTCGCCGCTCGAGCACGGCCTCATCGGCTGGTTCAATTACTTCGGCGAGGCGGGCTGCGTCGGCGCGCCGCTGCCGTTCAAGCGCCGCGGCGAGGCGCGCCCGATTCCGGCCGAGCCGGCGCGGCTGTTTCCGCTGCCGCCGTTCTTCGGCACGCTCGCGATGCGGCCGATCGTCGTCACTGAGCGCTCGATCGTCGGCTCGACCTACAACCTGCACCATTGCGCCGGCGCGGAGCGGCGCGCCTACGAAAGCCTCGCCGAGTTCGTCGCCGAGATCGCGGCCGCGGTCCGCTCGGGGCCGCAGCGCAAGTTCGTCTATGCCTACTGGCCGCAGTTCGACAAGCTCGCGCACGAGCACGGCGTGGCGAGCGCCGAGGCGCGCGAGCACTTTCGCGCGCTCGATGCGGCGTTCGAGGAGCTGCTCGCGCGGCTTTCCGGCACCGACACCGTGCTGGTCGTCACCGCCGACCACGGCTTCATCGACAGCCCGCCGGAGAAATGCGTGGCGCTACCGCCCGAGCTCGTCGCGCAGCTGCGTTTTCCGCTCTGCGGCGAGCGGCGCGTCGCGTTCTGTCATGTCCACGCGCCGCGCGAGTTCCTCGCGCGCGCGCGCGAGCTCCTCGGCGAGCGCGCCGAGGTGCGCGAGAGCCGCGCGCTCGCCGAGGAAGGCTGGTTCGGGCCGGGCGCGCCGCATCCGCGCCTTGCCGAGCGCATCGGCGACGTCGCGATCCTGATGAAGGACGGCTGGACGGTGAAGGACTGGGTGCCCGGCGAGTCCCGGCACCTGCACATCGGCAACCACGGCGGCGCAAGCAGCGCGGAGATGCTCGTGCCGCTCATCGTCGCTCACGCCTGAGGAGAGCATGAAAGCGAAGACGAACGGCATCGAGACGTACTACGAGATCCACGGCAGGGAAGGCGGCGAGTGGCTGGTGTTCAGCCATTCCCTCGCCTGCAGCGTGCGCATGTGGGATCCGCAGATCGCGGCGTTTTCCGACCGCTACCGGATCCTCGCCTACGACACGCGCGGCCACGGCGCATCCGACGCGCCGCCCGGTCCCTACTCGCTCGAGATGCTCGCCGACGACCTGAAGGCGCTGCTCGATGCGCTCGGCATCGTGCGCGCGCACTTTTGCGGCCTGTCGATGGGCGGCATGATCGGACAGACCTTCGCGCTGAAGTACCCGGGGGTCTTGCGCACGCTCGTCCTCGCCGACACGACGAGCCGCTATCCCCCCGAGGCCGCGGCGCTCTGGGCCGAGCGCATCCGCATCGCCGAGACGCAGGGCATGGAGCCGCTTGCGCAGCCGACGCTCGAGCGCTGGTTCACGAAGGCGTTCCGCGAAGCGAACCCGGCGACGGTGGAGGCGATCCGGCGCCTCATCCTCGCGACGCCGGTGGCGGGCTACGTCGGCTGCTGCCACGCGATCCCGAAGATCGATCTCACGGCGCGCCTTGCCGAGATCCGCTGCCCGGCGCTCGTGATCGTCGGCGCCGAGGACCCGGGCACGCCGCCGGCGATGGCGCGCGAGATCCACGCGCACTTGCCCGGCTCGGCGCTCGTCGAGATCCCGCAGGCGGCGCACCTTGCGAATCTCGAGCAGCCGCAGGCGTTCAACCGCGCGCTCGGCGAATTCCTCGCGCGCCACTGAGCCGGCGCGGCTCAGCCGCGCATGCCCTGCCAGCGCACGAGGCCGGGCACGCGGATCCCGAACAGATCGAGGATGCGGCCGACGGTGTGGGCGACGAGATCCTCGATCGTTTTCGGCCGCGCGTAGAACGCCGGCACCGGCGGAAAGACGATCGCGCCCATCTCGGTCGCTGCGACCATGTTTCGCAGGTGCGCGAGCGTGAGCGGCGCCTCGCGCGGGACGAGGACGAGCCGCCGGCGTTCCTTCAGCTGCACGTCGGCAGCGCGGCTGAGCAGGTCGTCGGCATGCGCGTGCGCCACCGCGGCGAGCGTCTTCATCGAGCAGGGCGCGATCACCATGCCCTCGACCGGAAACGAGCCGCTCGCGATCGCCGCGCCGACGTCCTTCGGGCGGTAGGCGACCGCGGCGAGCCGCTCGATCTCGCGCCGCTTCATGCCGAGCTCGGTCCAGGCGTTCAGCACGCCGGCGTCGGTGAGCACGAGGTGCGCTTCCCAGCCCGGCGTTCGCGCGATCGCCTCGAGCAAGCGCACGCCGTAGATCGCGCCCGAGGCGCCGCTCACGCCCACGATCAGACGCTTCGCCTCGACGCCGCGCCGCCTGCCCGCCATGCGGCGCAAGCCTACCCGATTAGAATCGCGCCGTGAAAGCCGCCCCGGCCGACGCGCTGCCCGCGAAGCTCGTCGCGCTCGTCTTCGCGCCGTTCGCGGCCGGGTTTTTTCTTTCGATCCTGCTGCGCTACGTGAACGCGGTGATCGCGCAGGATCTCGCGGCGGAGTTCGCGCTCTCGGCCGCAGAGCTCGGCTTGCTGACGAGCGTCTATTTCCTCGTTTTCGCCGCCTTCCAGATTCCGCTCGGCGTGCTCCTTGACCGCTACGGGCCGCGCCAAGTGGTCGCGACGCTGCTTCTTTTCGCCGCGCTCGGCGCGCTCGCGTTCGGCCATGCCGAGGGACTCGAGACGCTCGCGCTCGGGCGCGCGCTGCTCGGCCTGGGGGTTTCCGGCTGCCTCATGGGCTCGATCAAGGCGTTCACGCTGTGGTTTCCGATGTCGCGCCTTGCGACGCTGAACGGCTGGATCCTCGCGGTGGGCGCGCTCGGCGCGATGGCCGCCACCGCGCCGGTCGAGGCGCTCGCCCAAGCCTGCGGCTGGCGCGCGGTGTTCTGGGCGATCGCGGCCGCCTGCGCCGCCGTCTCGGCGCTCGTCTTCTTCGTCGTGCCGGAGCGCGAGCCTTTCGGCGCGGCCGAGTCCTGGCGCCGCCAGTTCGGCGAGATCGGCGCGATCCTGAAAAGCGTCTTCTTCTGGCGCGTCGCGCTGCCGCTCGTCGTCGTGCACGGCGCCTATCAGGCGCTGCAGGGGCTGTGGCTTTCGCCCTGGCTCGCCGAGGTCGCCGGCCGGTCGCGCGGCGAGGTCGCGGCGACGCTGCTTGCGGGGGCGGCCGCCTACGGCGTCGGCTCGGTCGTCTTCGGCACGCTCGCCGATCGCATGAGCGCCCGGCTCGGCGCCTACAAGGCCGGGATGGCGCTCGCGCTCGCGGCCTTCTTCGCGATCGCCTTCGGCGCAGGCGGCGTCGCCGGCGCGCTCGTCGTCGCCTACGGCTTCGGCGCCTGCGCCGCGGCGCTCGCCTACGCGATCCTCTCGCGGCATTTCCCGCGCACGCTCACCGGGCGCGTGGTCACCGCGAGCAACATCTTCATGTTCCTCGCCTCGTTCGCGTTCCAGTGGGGGATCGGCGCGCTCCTGCGCGCCGCGCCCGAAGGCGGCTACGCGCTCGCCTTCGGCCTCGTCGGGCTGCTTCAGCTCGCCGCGCTGCTGTGGCTTTTGCCGATGCGCGAGCCGCGGGCATAGCGATCGCGCGCGGCCCGCGCGCGAGACGATCCGATTCAGCGCGCGCGGCGGATCGCGCGCATCACCTCGGCGCGCACGTCGGTGATCTCGCGCGCGCGCGAGACGCGCGCGCCGGCGCACGGCTCGGCGCGCGGACAGCCGGAACTGCACGGGCAGATGATGCGCGCGGGGCCGGCGAGCGCGTCTTCCACCCACGCGATGCCGAGGACGCGCGCGGCCGCGCGGATCGCGGCCGCGGCGGCCGGCGGCACCGGCGCTTCGCCGCGCCGTCTGCGGCAGGCTTCGGCGATGTCGGCGACGAGCTGCTCGGCCGGCGCCCCGTTCGAGGCGAGCGCCGGCGCAAGGTCGATGCCGACCGATAGCACGTGCGGGTTGCCGGCCATGTCCCGTTCGCGGCGCGAGTGGCAGCAGTAAAGGAGCGCGCGCTCGCCGTCCTGCAACACCGAGATCTGCGAGCCGTGCGGCGCGCGCTCGGCCGCATCGAGCATGCGAAACACCGCCCAGTTCGGGCACGGATCGGCGACGCGCGCGAGGCTCCCCCAGGGCAGCGGTATGCCGTTGCCGCGGTAGACCGCGCGCAGGAACCCCGGCGGGTAGGCGTCGAAGAAGTGCCAGTACGGATACGGCGACACCTTGGTCATGCGCCGCATCATCACCGCGGGCGTGAGCCCGATGCGCTCGCCCGCCTCGATGCGGTGGGACTCGCGCGCAAGGAAGCGCCGGAACGGGACCTTCGGACAGAGCAGCGCGCCGGCGAAGAAGCTGCATTCGAAGTCTCGCCAGGCGTAGAGCAGGTCCTGCGGCTTCAGGTCCGGCGCCCGAGGGCGGCCCGCCCGCGGGGCTTCCGCCCATCTCGCCGCCGGTCGCGTGCGGCGACTTGACGCCGTCGCCGCCGTGCAGCACGCGGTGGCCGAGGTGCGACGCGAGGTCGAACTTGAGCCGCGCCGGCTGCGCCCGCAGCGCTTCGTTCAGATAGACGGTGCGCGGCGGCTCGTAGAACGATCGCAGCACGCTGCGCAGCTCGCGGTCGCTGTCGCGCGCGAGCACCGGCTCGGCCCGGTACCAGCGAATCTCGAGCCCGTGCGCGCGGCACAGCCGCAACAGATCCTCGACCTGGAGCGGAAACGCGCGCTTTCCGACCGCTTCGGCGGCGCGTTCGAGGTCGGGAAAGTCGTTGCGCGAAAGTTCCTGGTGCGCGCGGATGAGGAGATGAGCGAACTGGCGTCCGGTGGTGCCCGTCTGAACGAGCAGCTCCGGGATCGCCTTCTGCAGCAGCTCGCGCGAGAACAGAAACGCCGGCTCGAACGGCATCGCGCGCGGTTCGCCTTCCGGCGCCGCGGCGATCGCGTCGATGTCCGCGCTTGCATCGAGAAACCAGGCGCGGTCGCGCTGGAACACCGCCGCGAGCAGCTCGAGCACCCGCTCCGAGGGCACGCGCTTTCCGCTCTCGATCATGCTGAGGTAGGACACCGAGGGCGCGGCCGCCGGATCGCGCTGGATGCAGCGCGCAGAGAGCTCCTCGAGCGTCAGCCCGTTTCGCTTGCGCAGCGCCCGGAGCTTCGCGCCGAGAAAATGCGTCAGCCGGATCGGAACGGACATGAGGCAGGCAAAAAGATGAGTGAAATTAACATTGTGAAATTCCGAAGGTCAAATTTCTCGCTCGCGAGCGTTTACGCTATGCGGCGCGGTCGCGCAGGCGACGCCGGCCGCGCAAAGAAGGAGGAACACGTTCATGAGCCGCTCGCGCGACATCCTCATCCTCGGCGCTTCGTACGGGTCGCTTCCGGCCGTGCGGCTGCTGATGGCCGGCCATCGCGTGCGGCTCGTCTGCACCGCCGAGACGGCGGCGCTCGTCGCGCGCGAGGGCGTGCGCGTACGGTTTCCCGCGCGAGACGGTTCGGCGCCGCTCGAGGTCGCCTCGCGCGCGCTCCCGGGCGAGCTCACCGCGAGCGCGCCCGAGGCGACCGATCCGCGCGGCTTCGACCTGGTGGTGCTCGCGATGCAGGAGGCGCACTACGCGGCGCCGACGGTGCGCGCGCTTCTTGCCCGCATCGCGCGCGAGCGGGTGCCGTGCCTTGCAATCATGAACATGCCGCCGCCGCCGTATCTTGCGCGGCTCGGCGCGCTGGACATGGCGGCGCTCGAGTCCTGCTACGCCGACGCGAGCGTCTGGCGCGGCTTCGATCCGGCGCTCGTCACGCTCGCGAGCCCCGATCCGCAGGCGTTTCGTCCGGCGGGCGAGCCGAAGAACGTGCTCGAGGTGGGACTGGCGACGAATTTCAAGGCCGCCCGGTTCGATGCCGAGGCGCCGACCGCGCTGCTGCGCGAGCTCGAAGCCGACATCGAGGCGAGCCGGCTCGAGCGCGACGGCGTCGCGCTCGAGCTGCCGGTCAAGCTCAAGGTGCACGAATCGCGCTACGTGCCGCTCGCGAAATGGCCGATGCTGATCGCGGGCAACTACCGCTCGATCCGCGCCGACGGCATGGTCTCGATCCGCGAAGCGGTGCACGGCGACCTCGAGCGCTCGCGCGCGATCTACGAGTGGGTCGCGCGGCTGTGCCTGCGCCTCGGGGCCGCAGAGTCCGACCTCGTGCCGTTCGACAAGTACGCGCGCGCGGCCGAGTCGCTCGTTCGTCCGTCGTCTGCCGCGCGGGCGCTTTTCGCCGGCGCGGAGCACATCGAGCGCGTCGACCTGCTCGTGCAGCGCATCGGCGCGCAGTTCGAGCTGCGCTCTGCGGCGCTCGACGAGATCGTCGCGAGGGTCGAGGCGCTCCTTGCGCGAAACCGCGCGCGCTCGGCCGTCGCCGGGCAGCTCGCCGCCGCGGTCGGCTAACGCCGCCGCCCGCGGCTACGCGGGCGCTCGCGCAGCACGAAGCCGAGCGCGCGCGCCGGCGCAAAATCGGTGCACACGGAGGCGTAGATCGCGCCGAGGTTCTCCCACGGGTCCGGATCCGCGTAGAAGCGGCGCAGGAACAGCAGGTCCGTCAGCATGCTGTCCATCCAGTTGACGTCGGTCGCGTAACCGAGCACCGCGCGCGAACCCGAGGCGCGCAGAAACGCCTCGGCGAAGCGCTCGCCGCGCCGTCCGGCGAGCACGCTGCAGGCTGCGAAATAGACGAGGTTGTCGTAACCGCGGCCCCAGCCGGCGAACGCGCGGCAGAGCGCTTTCGGGCCGATTCGCGCGAGCGCCGTGTGGATGCGACCCGGCGAGCCGTGAAACGAGAGGTAAAACACCGGCGCGTCGAACGCCTCCGGGTCGCGCCAGAGCACCCCGTCGGGGCGCCGGGTGTAGACCGCAAGCTGCGCCGGGGTATCGAGGTAGCGGTGCGCGATCGCGATCGGCGGATCGAACTGCGCCGCGAGCCCCTCGAAGAACGGCCGCACCGAGCGGTCGCGGAAGATCCGCGCCTGCCGGTCCGCCCAGTAAGTCTCCAGACACACCAGCTTGCGCGGCGCCGGACCGCGCCGCCTCGTCCACCTTCGTCTCATCCCGGTACATGACCTTGTGGCGCGTCTCGCGCACCCATTCCGTCTATCTCGGCAAGGGTCCGGTACTGCCGGGGATCGAAGCGCTCCCAGCTCGCGATCTCATCGAGCCTTTTCTTCCAGCGCTTGTAGGGCGGCCTCGCCGGCGGCCCGAAGCAAAAGAGGTCGATGATCGCGAGATCGTCGGGCACGCCGAGCAGCGGTCGCATCGCCGCCTGCGCGTCCTCCTGCCCGATCGCGGTCACCCACCAGACCCCGTAGCCGAGCGCGGCGGCGGCGAGGTGAGCGCACATCGTCGAGGCGGCGACGCTCTGAAGCAAGATCCGCTCGGCGTTCGCGTGATACTTGCGATCGAGCTCGGAGCCGTCCATGAGCACCGGAAAGGCGCGCGTGAAGCGGAAATCCGCGACCACCACGATCATTCCGGGGGCGGTCTCGAGGCCCCGGTAGTTGGGCGTCGGGAACTTCATCCCGAGCCGCGCGCGCCGACGCGCTTCCTCGACGAAATAGTCGGCGATCGCCTTTTTCGTCTCCGGGTTTTCGACCACGATGAAATGCCAGGGCTGCGCGTTCGCCCCCGAGGGCGCATGCCGCGCCGCCTCGAGAATCCACTCGTAGTGCTCGCGCGGCACCCGGTACGCGGGATCGAACTGACGCACGGTCGCCCGGCTTTTCACCACCTCCATCAATGCCTCGTAGCGCGCGTTGCTCATCCCTGTCCTCCGTGCACCTACGCCGCGGCCGTGTAGCGTAGCGCCCTTTCGATCTCATGGGAGGGAAACCCGCATGACCCCTGCCGCTGCAGTCTCCACCCGGTCGCGCACGCTCCTCGAGGAGTTCAAAAACTTCGCGCTCGAGGGCAATGTCGTCGACCTCGCCGTCGGCGTCATCATCGGCACCGCGTTCGGCAAGATCGTGGACTCGCTCGTCGAACACCTCATCATGCCGCTTGTCGGGCTGCGCGTGCCCGGCGACGCGGGCGATCTCGGCTGGAAGTGGGTGATCGGCACGAAGGAACCCCCCTTTTCATCGGCGAGGTGGTCAACGTCCTCCTCGTCGCCCTTGTCCTCTACATCGTCATCGTCAAGTTCCTCGGGACGCTCATGAAGGCGAAGGAAAAGGCGTCCGCCCCTGCCGCCGTCGACCCCGACCGAAACGCTCCTTGCCGAGATCCGCGACCTGCCGAGGCGGCGCACGGCGTAGCCGCGCCCCGCCGCACGAGAGGGTAGCGCCCGCCCTACACCGGCGAAAGGACGTAGATGACGCGGCTTGCGATCAGGTCCTTCGTCTTCGCCGCGTAGGCGACCATGTGCGGTGCGGCCGCGTGCGCCTTGAGCGCCTCGAGGCTTTCCCATTTTTCCACGACGACGAAAGTGTCCGGACCGAATTTCGTCTGGACCGCGAGCCCCGGCTCCGCGTCCACCGTCGCGGCGTATTCGAGGCAGCCCGGCTCGGCGCGCACCGCCGGAACGTTGGCGTTGAAAAGCTCAAGGACCTTCGCCCGCAGGCCGGGCTTTGCGGTGATGACGGCGATGACGTGGATCATAGCGGCCCTCTTCGATCAGAAAACGTCGTCAATCGACCGGAAGCACTCCGCCTTCGCGCCGCGCCGATCGCAGCCGGCTTCGAGCTTCGCCAGATCGAGCGCAGGCGCGACCACCGCGCGAAAGGCATCGAGCTTGAGCGACGCAGCGCGGTGACGAGCGCACGAAGCGCCGCCGGCACGCCGGCGGCGAAGATACCGGTATCGGGGACATGCGCCAGTCCGCGCGCGCGAAAAGCCTCCGGCGCGTGGCGCGCGCCGCGGTGTCGCTTTCCGCCGCGGCGAAACGTCGCTCGCCCGCCCCCACGAGGATCGGACACTGCCCGCCCTGGTGTGCATCCGCGGATCGGACACCCCGTCGATGCGCGTCGCTGCGACCGCGAGCTCTACCGCGTTGCCTCCGGCGCACAGCATCTCGATGGCGGCATTCGCCGAGGGATACGAATTCGCCGCGACCGCCTCGCGCCTTCCGACCAAGCGCGGGCGAGTGCGTTCGAATCCGTCCGGAGGATGCGGTAGGCGCGCCGGCTCATCGGCGGCAAAGCTTAGCCGAGCGCGAGGGGTGCGTCGCGAAACGATCGCACCTCGGCGACGCAGCGGCGCCCCTGCGGCAAGCGCGCCGGATACTCGCGCTACCATTGCCGACCGCGATGAGGAACGCGAGCGGAACGAGGCCGAACGGATGAGCGTCGCGCGGCTCGCCGCCGACATCGGCGGCACGTTCACCGACGTGGTGCTGGAAGCCGACGGTCGGCGGTATTCGGCGAAGGTGCTCACCACGCCGCGTGCGCCGGAAGAGGGGATGCTCGCGGGGATCGCGCGTGTGCTCGCCGCGGCGGGGCTGCGCGCCGCGGACGTCGGCGTCCTGATCCACGGCACGACGCTCGCCACCAACGCGCTGATCGAACGAAAGGGCGCGAAGACGGCACTCCTCACGACGCGCGGCTTTCGCGATGTGCTCGAGATGGGCTACGAGAAGCGCTACGAGCACTACGACCTCGAGCTCGAGCTTCCCGCGCCGCTCGTGCCGCGCGAGCTTCGCATCCCGATCACCGAACGCATGACGGCGAAGGGCACGGTGCGCGTGCCGCTCGCGGAGACCGAAGTGATCGCGGCGGCTGAGCGGCTGCGCGCCGCGGGCGTCGAAGCGGTGGCGGTCGGCTTTCTCCATGCCTACGCGAACGACGCGCACGAGCGGCGCGCAGGCGAGATCCTCGCCGCGCGCCTTCCCGGCGTCGCGGTGACGCTCTCGTCGGCCGTCTGCCCGGAGATACGCGAGTACGAGCGCTTTTCGACCGCGTGCGCGAACGCGTACGTGCAACCGCTCGTCGCGAGCTACCTCGCCCGGCTCGAGGAAAAGCTCGCCCGAAGCGGTTTTCGCTGCCCGATGTACCTGATGACCTCGGGCGGCGGCCTCACCACGCTCGAGACCGCGCGGCGCTTTCCGGTGCGCCTCGTCGAATCGGGCCCTGCGGGCGGGGCGATCCTTTCGGCGGCGATCGCGCGCGAGGAAGGGCTCGCCGAGGTGCTCTCCTTCGACATGGGCGGCACGACCGCCAAGATCTGCTTCATCGTGGACGGGCGCGCGGAGCGCTCGCGAAAGTTCGAGGTGGCGCGCGTCTGGCGCAACCTCAGGGGAAGCGGCCTGCCGCTGCGGATCCCGGTCACCGAGATGGTCGAGATCGGCGCAGGCGGCGGCTCGATCGCGCGCGTGGACGAACTGAAGCGCATCCGGGTCGGGCCGGAGAGCGCCGGCGCAGAGCCCGGCCCGGCCTGCTACCGCCGCGGGGGCACCGAGCCCACCGTCACCGACGCCGACGTCGTCCTCGGCCGCATCGATCCGCAGGCGTTCGCCGGCGGAACGCTCGCGCTCGATGCCGACGCCGCCGAGCGCGCCATCGCAGAAAAAATCGGCGCGCCGCTCGCGATGGATCCCCGCTGGGCCGCGGCCGGGATCGCCGAGATCGTCGAAGAGAACATGGCGAGCGCCGCGCGCGTGCACGCGATCGAGCGCGGAAGAACGCTCGAGCGCTCGACGCTCGTCGCCTTCGGGGGCGCTGCGCCGCTTCATGCCGCACGCCTTGCAGAAAAGCTCGCGATCGGGCGCGTGCTCGTGCCGCTCGATGCGAGCGTCGGCTCCGCGATCGGGTTCCTGCGCGCGCCGGTCGCCTTCGAACTCGCGCGCAGCTTCGCGCAGCGCGAGGACCGCTTCGATTGCGACGCGGTCAATCGGCTGCTCGCGGAGATGGAGCGCGAGGCGCGCGCGATCGTCGCACCGGGCGCGCTCGGCGCGCCGCTCGCCGTGCACCGCTCGGTCGAGATGCGCTACCTCGGCCAAGGGCACGAAATGGCGATTGCGCTTCCCGCCGGCGAGCTTCGTCCGTCGGCCGCGGCGCAGCTTCGCGCCGAGTACGAGCGCCGCTACGAGGCGCAGTACGGCCTGCGGATCGCCGACGTGCCGGTCGAGTTCCTCGCCTGGTCGGTCGCGGTAGCGACCCTCGAGGCGCCGCCGCGAGCGCCTGAGGCGGCGCCCGCCCCGAAGGCCGGCCCCGCGCGTTCGCAAGGGGAGCGCCGCGTGTTCGATCCGGTCGCCGGTCGCGAGGAGATAATCCCGGTCTATCCGCGCGGGGCGTTATCGCCCGGCGCGGAATTGCGCGGGCCGGCGCTCGTCGCCGAACCGCAGACCACCACGTTCGTTCCGCGCGGCTGGCGCTGTTCGGTGTCGGCGGGCGGACACCTGATTCTCGAGCGGCAATCGTGAACGCGATGAAGGACGAACTGGCGAGGCAAGTGCTCTGGAACCGCCTGATCGCGGTGGTCGAGGAGCAGGCGAACGCGCTCCTCAAGACCGCGTTCGGCCCGATCACGCGCGAGGCGGGCGATCTGTCGACCGGCGTCTACGACACGAAAGGCCGCATGCTCGCGCAGGCGGTGACCGGAACCCCGGGGCACGTGAACACCATGGCAGCCGCGCTAAAGCACTTTCTCGAGCGCTTTCCCCCCGAGACGCTCAGGCCCGGCGACGTGCTCGTCACGAACGACCCGTGGACAGGAACCGGGCACCTGTTCGACTTCGTCACGGTCACCCCCGCGTTCCTGAGAGGGCGGCTCATCGGCTTTTTCGCCTCCACGTGCCACGTGATCGACGTCGGCGGCCGCGGCTTCGTCGCCGAGGCGCAGTCGGTGTACGAGGAGGGGCTGTATGTGCCGCACATGAAGCTCATGGACGCCGGCCGGCCGAACGAGACGCTTCTTTCGCTCATCGCGGCGAATTCGCGCGAACCGCGCGAGGTGCGCGGCGACCTGCTCGGCCTCGTCTCCTGCAACGAGGTCGCGACTCGGCGGCTTGCGGCGATGCTCGAGGAGTTCGGCCTGGAAGAGCTCGATACGCTCGGCGAGCATATTGTCTCGACCTCGCGCGAGGCGATGCTCGCCGCGATCCGCAAACTCCCGCGCGGCACCTTCCGTGCCGAGATGCGGCTGGACGGCTACGAGGCGCCGATCGTGCTGCGCGCGGCGCTCACCATATCGGACGCCGGCATCCACGTGGATTACGCCGGAACGTCGCCCGCCTCGCGCTACGGCATCAACTCGCCGAAGTGCTATACCGACGCCTACACCTCGTTCGGCGTGAAATGCCTCGTCGCGCCCGCGATCCCGAACAACGCCGGCTCGCTCGAGGTGGTCACGGTGTCGGCGCCGGAGGATTCGATCGTCGCACCGCGCCGGCCGCGGCCGGTCGCCGCGCGCCACGTGATCGGCCAGATGCTGCCGGAACTCGTCTTCGGCTGCCTCGAGGAGCCGCTCGGCGGCCGCGTGCCTGCCGAAGGCGCAGGCAGCATCTGGGTGATGGCGATGGCGGGCGGCCCGGAGCTGGAAGGCGCGCCGCCCGAGGCGAGCCGCTTTCACGTCATCTCCATCGGCATCGGCGGCATGGGCGCGCGGCCGACGAAGGACGGCCTTTCCACCACCGCGTTTCCGAGCGGCGTCGGCGCCATTCCGGTCGAGGTCACCGAGGCGCAGTCGCCGCTCCTTTTCGTTCGGCGCGAATTCGCCGAAGGGTCGGGCGGCGCGGGGCGCTTTCGCGGCGGCATGGGCTCGGTGATCGAGATCGAGAACACCGAGCCTGCGCCGTTCACGATCGCTTGCGCGACCGTCGAGCGACGCCGCCATCCCGCGCGCGGGCGCGCAGGCGGCGAAGACGGGCAGCCCGCGCACGTCGCGCTCGCAAGCGGCAGGGTGCTTCCCGGCAAGGCGACGTACGTCGTTCCGGCGGGCGACCGGCTGGTCGCTCGCACGCCCGGCGGCGGCGGTTACGGACGGCCCGCATGACCGCCGCCGCTCTCGAAGCGCCGCGCATCGAGTTTCCGCCGATGAAGGAGGCGCCGGCGCTCGCGCGCTGGCTGGGGCTTGCGCCGCGCTTCGACGTCATGGCGACGCTCGAGCGCGGGCCGCTCTGCTATACGCGGCTTCTCGGCAAGCGGATCTATTTCGTCAACGACGCCGAGTTCGTCAAGCGCATCCTCCTCGACAACGCGGCCAACTACCCGAAGTCGGTCACCTATCGCAACAACCTGCGCCCGTTCCTCGGCGACGGATTGCTCGTCTCAGAAGGCGAGTTCTGGCGCCGCCAGCGCCGTCTGATGCAGCCGGCGTTTCACCTGCGGCGGCTGCGCGCGCTCGCCGACACGATGGCCGATTGCGCCGCGGCGGCGGCCGCGCGCTGGAGCGAGGGGACGATCGTGGACGTCATGGCGCAGATGAACGCGGTCACGATGGAAATCGTCGCGAAAACCCTCTTCGGCGCCGACGTTTCGGCCGAGATCGCCGAGGTCGCGGACGCGATGGCGGTGTTGCAGGAGCTGACCGGGCGCGTGCGGCCGACGGCGTTCTTCGAGCTGCCCGGGTTTCTCGTGCGCCCGCGCGGGCGGGCGTTCCGGCAGGCGGTCGCGACGCTCGACCGGATCGTCGCCCGGATCGTCGCCGAGCGGCGCGCGGCCACCGCGCGCGGCGAGGCCCTGCGCGAGGACTTGCTCGCGATGCTGATCGAAGCGCGCGATGCGGACACCGGCGACGCGATGACCGACCGGCAGCTGCGCGACGAACTGGTGACGCTGTTTCTTGCCGGGCACGAGACCACCGCGATCGCGCTCACCTGGACGTTTCACCTCCTCGCGCAGCATCCCGAGGTCGAGGCGAAGCTTCATGCGGAACTCGATGCGGTGCTCGGCAGCCGCGCGGCGCCCGGCTTCGACGACCTCGAGCGGCTGCCCTATGCGCGCATGGTGGCGGAAGAAACGATGCGGCTCTATCCGCCCGCCTACGTCTTCAGCCGGCGTTCTCTCGCCGAAGACAAGCTGGGGCCCTACCGCATGCCCGCGGGCGCCCACATCGTCATCAGCCCGTATGCGCTGCACCGCCGGCCGGACTATTGGCCCGAGCCCGAGGCGTTTCGCCCCGAGCGCTTCGCGCCGGGCGAAGAGCGAGCCCGCCCGCGCTACGCGTATCTGCCCTTCGGCGGCGGTCCCCGCATCTGCATCGGAAACGCGTTCGCGATGATGGAACACGCGATCGTGCTCGGGGCGATCGCGCGTCGCTGGCGGCTGGAAGCGATCCCCGGGCGCGAAGTCGCCACCGAGCCGCGGATCACGCTCAGGCCCCGCGGCGGCCTGCCGATGCGCGTGCGTGCGCGGCGCGCGTAGCGAGGCCCCGATGCACGTCCTCGAATGGATCGCCGAGCGCAGGATCGAGGAGGCGGTCGCGCGCGGCGAACTGCAGGGCCTTCCGGGCGAAGGCCGCCCGCTCGACCTCGATGAGGATCCCCTCGTTCCCGAAGAGATGCGCATGGCGAAGCGTATCCTAAGGAACGCGGACGTGAGCCTCGCCGAGGTGTTCCGTGGGCTGTTCGACGAACTGCGCCGCCGGCGCACCTTGGGCTGACCGCGCCGGACGGAGAGCGTTTGCGCTACCCGGCCGGCCGCGCGAGGTCGGATTTGCCGCCGATCACCGTGAACGTCGCGTCCGGATACTCGGGCAACGACCGCTCCCATTCGGCGTAGCGCGCGCGCATCGCGTCGAAGCGCGCAGGCTCTCGCCGCGCAAGATTCGCGCGCTCGCGAGGATCGCGCGCAAGATCGAAAAGGAACTCGTCACCCTCGATCGCGAGGTACTTCCAGCGACCCGCGCGCATCGCCCTCTGCTCGCGGTAGCGCATCTTCCAGAACAGTTCCCGCGGGAACGTGCGCTGCGGATTCCGGAGCACCGGAAGAAGGCTTCGACCGTCGAGGGGATAGTCCGGATGCGGCGCGACCCCCGCCGCCTCCAGGATCGTCGGCACCCAGTCCATCGTGATCGCGAGCTGGGCCGTGACCCCGCCCGGCCTGATGACCGCCGGCCAGCGCACGATGTACGGGACGCGGATTCCGCCCTCCAGCAGATCCATCTTCTTTCCGACGAGCGGCCAGGTGTCGGAGTAGCGCTCGCCGCCGTTGTCGCTCGTGAAGACGACGAGCGTGTCGCGCGCGATCCCGGCCGAATCGAGCGCCGCGAGAATGCGGCCGACGCCCTCGTCCATGTGGCGGATCATCGTGTAGTAGGCGGCGGCCGACCCCCCGTCGAAGTGATAGAGGCTCGCGATGCGTCCGGCTTCGGCCCGGTCGCGACGCGTCTCCCACGGCCAGTGCGGCGCGGTGTAGTGCACCGAGAGAAGGAACGGCTCGCGCCGGTGCGCGCGGATGAAGCGCACCGCGCGCGCACTGATGAGGTCGGTGAGGTAGCCGCGCGCGCGCGCTTCGCGCTCGCCCTCCCACAGGTCGTGCACGCCGGCGCTGTCCTTGTGGGTGAAGTAATCGACCGCGCCGGAGAGCGAGCCGAAGAACTCCTGATAACCGCTCTTCAGCGGATGAAAATGCGGCGGAAAGCCGAGGTGCCACTTGCCGACGAGCGCGGTCGCGTAGCCCGCGTCGCGAAGAAGCGACGCAAGCGTCGGATGCTCGGGCGGAAGCCCGAGCACGGGGTTACCGCGCTCGCGCGTGCGGATCGGCTCGTCGGCGCCGCCGCGCAGCCGGTGCTGCCAGCGCCCGGTCATGAGCGCGATGCGGGTGGGCGAGCAGACCGAGGAGTTGGCGTAGCCTTGCGTAAAGCGCAGGCCCTCGCGCGCCATGCGGTCGAGCACGGGCGACGGCGTCGCAAAGCGCGCGCCCGCCGCGCGCGGCCGCGCGCCGTAGCAGCCGAGATCGGCCCAGCCGAGGTCGTCAGCGAGGATGAAGACGAAGTTCGGGCGCTTCGGTCCGCCCCGTGCGCGCGCCGCCACGCGTTCAGCGCTTCGCCTGGCGGCGCTCGTAGTCCTCGATCGCGCGCCTGAGCTGCCGGTACTCCGGGCAGCTGAACAAGCAGAGCCGGTCGAGCGCCTTCAGGTGCTCGCGCGCCTTGTCGAGGTTGCCGACCATGAGGTACGCCTCGCCGATGTACTCGTGCGCGCCGCGATGCTTCGGGTCGAGCCGCAGCGCCTCGTGATAGTGCTTGAAGACGAGGTCCATCTGCGGGTTCGGCGCGCTGCGGATCGCGTAGGCGTACAGGTTGTGGTAGTCGGCGTTCCCCGGGTTCGCCTCGAGCGCCTCCTTCAGCACCGCTTGCGCGGCCGGCCAGTCCTTTTTCGCGATCGCCGCGCGCGCGGCCTCGAGCCGCGCGTCGCGCGCCGGCGCGCCCTGGTCGTCGGCGGCCTGCGCGACCCCGGCGAACAGGACTAACATCAGCGCATGGCGCACCCGCTTGCCCATCGGCTCCTCCTCGGATTTTCCCTCGTCGTTACCTTAACATGCGCCGCGCCGCAGGCGTTCCCTGCGCCGCGCAGCCGCGACGAGGCGCTCGCCGCACTCGACAGCCCCGCCGCCGAGCGTCGCGCCGAAGCGATCGTCTGGATCGCCAACCACGGCACGATGGCCGACCAGCCGCTTCTCCTTGCGCGGCTGCGCGACGAAAGCCCGTTCGTGCGCGGGTTCGCCGAGCAGGGCCTGTGGCTGCTCTGGAGTCGCTCGGGCGAGACCGAGATCGACCGGCTGATGGCCGCGGGCGTCGAGGACCTGCAGGCGGGGCGCTACGGCGAGGCGATCGCCGCCTTCAACGCAGTGATCCGGCGCCGGCCGGACTACGTCGAGGGCTGGAACCGGCGCGCGAGCGCCTATTTCTCGCTGGCGACCTCGAGCGGGCGCTCGCCGACTGCGAGGAGGTGCTGCGCCGCAACCCGCTTCACTTCGGCGCGCTCGCCGGCTGCGGCGAGGTGCTGCTGCGGCTCGGGCGGGAAGAGGAGGCGCTCGCCCGCTGGCGCCGCGCGCTGGAGGTGAACCCGAACCTCTTCGGCGTCGAACTCAACCTGCGGCGTCTGCTCGAGCGTCGGCGCCCGCCGCCCGCGCAGTGACAGGTGGCGGGAGGTCGGCCCCCGGCTGCGCGAGCAACGCCTCCGGCGCCGTCGGCCTGCCGAGCAAAAACCCCTGAAGATAGTCGCAAGCGCAGGCGCGCAGGAACTCGCGCTGCGCCTCGGTTTCCACGCCCTCGGCGACCACGCGCAGGCCCATCGCGTGCGCGAGCGCCACCATCGCCGCGAGCACCGGCGCCGAATCCTTCGCGTTGCCGAATTCGCCGACGAGCGAACGGTCGATCTTCAGCCGGTCGATCGGGAAATGGCGCAGCCGCGCGGCGCTCGAGAACGCGGCGCCGAAATTGTCCATGGTGAGCGACACGCCGATCTGCTTCAGCTTCGCAAGCGTCGCCTGCGCCGCTTCGGCCCGCTGCATCGTCGTCGCTTCGCTCACTTCCAGCTCGAGCAGCCGCGGCGGCACCCCCGTCTCGCGCAGCGCGGCGGCGACGCGCTCGGCAAGCCGCGGATCGGCGAACTGCCGCGGCGAGAGGTTCACGCTCACCGGCAGCGCGCGCTCGGGGCCGACGAACGCGATCCAGCGGCAGGCTTCGCGCAGCACCCACTCACCGATCCTCAGGATGAGGCCGGTATCCTCGGCGATCTGCAGGAACTCGCCCGGCGGCACCAGGCCCCGCGTCGGATGCTGCCAGCGCAGGAGCGCTTCGTAGCCGACCACGGCGCCGGTTGCGGCATCGACCACCGGCTGGTAGTGCAGCCGCAGCGCGTTTTCCTGCAGTGCGCGGCGCAGCTCGGTCTCGATCGCGATGCGCCGCGCGGCCGCCTGGTTCATCTGCTCGGTGAAGAACTGATAGCCGCCGCGGCCGGTTTCCTTCGCGTGGTACATCGCCGCGTCGGCGTTGCGGATGAGCGTCTCGGCGTCGGCGCCGTCGTCCGGAAACACGCTGATGCCGATCGAGGCCGCGAGCTGCAGCTCGCGGTCGTCGATCCGGTAGGGCTGCGCCACGGTCTCCAGGATCTTCTGCGCGACGCCGGCGGCGTCCGAGGCGCGCGTGATCTCGGGCAGCACCACGACGAACTCGTCGCCGCCCAGCCGGCACACGGTGTCGCCGACGCGCAGCTGCCGTACCAGGCGCTCGGCCACCTCCTTCAGCACCAGGTCCCCGACCGCGTGGCCGAGCGTGTCGTTGATCGCCTTGAAATGGTCCAGATCGACGAACATCACCGCGGTCGGCTTCTGCGTGCGGTCGGCGCGCGCGATCGCCTGCGACAGCCGGTCCTCGAGCAGCCGGCGGTTGGGCAGACCGGTGAGCGCGTCGTGGTCGGCGAGATGCTGCGCGCGCTCCTCGGCCTGCTTGCGGTCGTAGATCTCGGCTTCCAGCCGGCGGTTCGCCGACACCAGCTCCTGCGTGCGCTCGGCGACCAGGCGCTCGAGCGCCGCGCGCATCTCGCGCTCGGCGGTCACGTCCTCGAGGATCCAGATCCACTGCTGCGGGCCTTCGCCCGAGTCCACCCGCCGGCCGACGGCGCGGCCGATGAAGGTCGAGCCGTCCTTGCGGCGCAAGGTGAGCTCGGTCGCGCAGGTCCCGCCGGGCGGGGTGCGCGCGTAAACGTCGGCTCCTTCGGTGCGCGCGCGTTCGCCGTCGGCGTGCAGCGCCTGCACCGGCATGCCCGCCATCGCCTCGGCCGCGTGACCGAGCATTTCGGCTGCGCGCCGGTTGCAGCGCTGGATGACGCCGTCGTTGACGAACACGATGCCGACCTGGGCGTTTTCGACGATCAGTTCCTGCTCGGCAAGCGCGCGCCGCACGCGCTCCTCGGCGTCGCGCTCGGCGGTGACGTCTTCCATGCTCCAGATCCACTGCTGCTCGGGCTCGCCCGCATCGATGCGTCGTCCGCGCGTGCGGCAGATGAAGGTCGAACCGTCCTTCCTGCGGAATCGCCACTCGGTCTCGTGGATCCCGCCGGGCGGGGTCGTGTCGTAGGCGAGCCGCGTCGCCCGCTCCCAGTCGGCATGCTCGGCGAAGAGCACCGCGCTCGGGCGGCCGACGAGTTCGGCCGCCGTGTAGCCGGTCATCTCCTCAAGGCACCGGTTCACCCGCTGGATGACGCGGTTGCGCGCGAACAGGATCCCGACGGTGGCGTTGTCGAGGATCAGCTCCTGCTCGCGCACCAGACGCTCGCGCTCCTCGTCGGCGCGCTTGCGCTCGGTGACGTCCTCGAACAGCCACACGTAGCCGCGCGCCGGCTCGCCGGGCAGCACCGCGCGCCCGCTCACCCGGCACCAGAAGCCCGAGCCGTCGCGGCGGCGCAGCCAGTGCTCGTCCGAAACCGGCCGGCCGGCGTCGAGCGCGCCGTAGTTCGCGCCGCCCTTCGCGTACTGCTCGTCGGTGAAATAGAGGTCGCGCACCGGCATGCCGTCGGCCTCGCCGGGGCCGCGGCCGAACATTTCCTCGAAGCGGCGGTTGCAGCGTACGATCCTGCGCTCGCGCACGAAGGCGATGCCGACCGCGACGTTGTCGGCGAGCGCCTGCTGCTCGGCGAGCAGGCGCTGCAGCTCCTCCTCTGCGCGCTTGCGCTCGGTGATGTCCTCATCCAGCCACACCGAGCCGCGCGCGGGGTTGGCCGGGTCTACCGCGCATCCGGTGAGCCGCGACCAGTAAGGGCTGCCGTCCTTGCGCCGGGCGAGCGCCACCGCGCTGAAGGTCCGCCCGGCGGCGAGCCGCACGTCGGCTTCGGCGAGCGCCCGCGCGGCGTCCTGCGACGCGTAGAGCTCCGCCGCGGGCCGCCCGATCAGCTCGCCGGGCCCGTAGCCGTGCTGCTCCTCGAAGCGACGGTTGCAGCGCACGACGGCGCGGTCGCGCACGAAGCAGATGCCGATCGAGGCGGCGTCGAGGATCGCCTGCTGCTCGCGCGCAAGCCGCACGAGCTCTTCGGCCTGGCGTTTTCTTTCGGTGATGTCCTCGACGATCCAGACCGTGCCGTCCTGCGTGCGCTGCGGATTGATCGCCTTCGCGATCATGCGGCACAGGAACGTGCTGCCGTCCTTGCGCCTGACCTCCCATTCGAGGTCGAGCTGGCGCCCGGAGGAAAGAATCGGGATCGCGATCGCGCCGAGCGCCTCGTAGCTCTCGCGCGAGGGATAGACGACCATCCCCGGCTGCCCGATCAGCTCCTCGGGCTGCCAGCCGAACATCTCGGCGAACTTCGGATTGCAGAGGAAGAACTTGCGGTCGCGCGTGAACGCGATGCCGATCGAGGCGTTGGCGAGGATCGCCTTGTATTCGAGCTGCGCGTCGCGCGGCAGTCCGGCGTAGCCGGGCGCGGCCTCGGCGCCGCGCGGCTCGGGCGTGCCGGTCCGCGCTTCGCCGCGCTCGCTCATCGGCGCATCAGACGTTCGAAATCGGCCGCCCACGAGCGCAACCGCGCCACCGCCGCCGCCCGCTGTTCCGAGCTGAGCGTGCCGTCCAGTTCGAGCAGCATGTTCACGAGCTCCGTGCGGTTGCGCGCGACCACCTCGGCGTAGTCCGGCTCGCGCTGCCGGTCCCAGCGGGACGCCCAGTCGGCAAGGCGCAGCGTCGCCTCGCGCGCGCGCAGCATCGCGAGCAGCTCCTGCTGCAGCCGCGTGCGCTCGCGCGCGCGCATCTCGCCGGCGAGCGGCATGCGCTCATTGTAGCGCCGCACGCGTTCGCGCTGCGCCTCCGACAGCTCGCCCACCCAGTCCTCCAGCCGCTCGATCATGCGCCGCAGGCGCTGGCGGCGTCGCTCTTCGGGCTTCGGACGCACGTGCTCGCGCGCGAACTTGCGGTTGTCCTCCGCGAGCCGCGCCTCGAAATGCGAAAGGTTCTCGGGCGAAAGCCGATCGAGCAACGGCGCGGCCTCGCGCGCGCCGGCGCGGATCGCCTCCCGCAGCTGCGCGAACACCGCCTCGTAGCCCCACTCGACGTCGGCGCGCGTGAGCCCGCGCTCGAGGCGCCGGGCCGCCTCCTCGGCGAGCCTCGCGTACTGCGGAAGCGCGTTCGCGCGGTGCCAGGCGACGAACGCGGCGATGCGCCGGTCGCGCTCCTCGGCGAGCTCGCCGTGCAGATCGAACCAGCTGTTCGCCTGCCAGGCGAGCAGCGTCTCGGCGTGGTTGTAGGCGAGCCGCACCGAGCTGCAGCCGCAAAGCGCGCCAAGGGCCAGAACGAGGGCGAGAAAGCGCAACCTCACCAGAACGCCTCCGTCGAGATGTGGCCGGGCGTGCGCCTGCGGTGCTTGCGCAGGCCCCGCTCGGCGAGCGCCGCGGTGACGTCCGCGAGCATCTGCGGATTGCCGCAGAGCATGAACTGGCTCCGCTCCCGCGCGATCGGAAGCGCCGCCGCCTCCAGCCGCCCGTCGCGGATCGCCGCCGGAATCCGCCCTGCGAGCGCTCCCGGCGCCTGCTCGCGCGAAACGAAAGGCACGTAGTAGAGGCGCCCGGGCCGCTCGGCGCGCAGCGCCTCGATCAGCTCGCGGTAGGCGAGCTCGCGCGCATGGCGCACGCCGTGTACGAGCACCGCGCGCCGGTAGCGCTGCCAGCACGTTTCGGTGCGCAGGATCGACAGAAACGGCGCGATCCCGGTGCCGGTCGCGACGAGCCACAGGTCTTCGGCCGGCGGTACCTCCGAGAGGACGAGAAACCCGGCAGGGTTGTCGGCGACCCAGAGCGCGTCGCCCGCGCGAAGGCGCGCAAGCCGCGGCGAAAGCGGCCCTTCGGGCACCACGACGCCGTAGAACTCGAGCACCGGGTCGTGCGGCGGATTGACGAAGGAGAACGGCCGCGCGATGCGCTCAGGACCCACGTCGAGCGCGATGCGAACGAACTGCCCGGCCTCGAACGCGAGCCGAGGGGCCGAAACGCGCAGGGAAAAGAGCGCCTCGGTCCAGTGCCGGTTCTCGATCACGCGGCCTTCCAGCCAGCCGCTCATACCGCGGCCTTCGTCGCCCCGGGCGGGTCGAGCCGCAGCTCGGCGACGCGTTCGCCGACGAGCACGATCGCGCCCCGCCGGCGACCGTCGCCGTCGTCGGAAAACTCGAATGTATAGACGCGCTCGACGCGCACCCGGCCGTCTTCGTCGCGGACAAGCCGCAGCGCGGCGAACGCGACCGCGTCGTCGAGGAGTTGCAGGCCCCGACGCTCGCAGGCCCGCCGGCCGGCCGCAAGCGCCTGCTCGCGCGCGCGGAGGCTCTCGGCCCACAGAAGCACGCCGGCGGCGAGCGCGACGAGCGCAGCGGCTTCCCCCATCGCTACTGCGACGCCGTGCCCGAAGAGGGCGCGGTCGGCCCTTTCTTCCTCATCGCAGGGATTATGTCATCGCCCCCGGCGCGCGGCGGTCGCGCGCTACAGGAGCCGCACGCGGTCCCCGCAGCGCACGCGCCCGGCCGCCACCACCGACGCGTAGACGCCGAAGCAGCCGCCGGCGGCGCCGGCGCACCGTCTCGAACACGCGCGGCTCGCGCGCGAGCCCGGGCTGGGGGAGCAGCGTCATCGCGCAGCGCTCGCAAGCGGACTCGATGCGCAGCCGTACCTCCTCGCCGAGCGCGATCGTCCGGCCGATCCAGTCCTGCTCGACGAAGCCGCGCAGACCTTCGCAAGTCGCGACGACGACGTTCGGCCGGAACCGGCGCTCGTCGAGCGCGGGCAGACGGCAAATCGCCGCGAGCCGTTCGAGCGACGCGGACGTGATCAGATGGACCGGCGCCGCGTCGAACTGCGGGTCCGCAGGTCGCGGGCCGTCGAGGGCGGCCGCGCCGACCCCGAGCGCGCGCGAAAGCCGCGCATCGAGGTCGGGCGCGCCCGCGCGCAGCCGCTCGCCGCCGGCAAGCTCGATCTCGAGGTCGCTCGGCGGCCCGCCCTCGCCCGACGGCACGGCGTAGCGCGCCCGGCATTCGAGGAGTTTCGCCCAGCGCTCGGATTTCGCGGACGCGACCCTTCCCGAAGCCGGCTCAATCACCGCGTACGCCCGGTCGCCGGAAATGCCCGCGGCCTCGAACCGCGCTTCCTCGAGCGGCTCGCCTTGCATCGATTTCACCGGATAACGCCACAGCGACGCGACCACGCCGGCCGCGGCGTCGCGGATCACGCCGGCTCCGAGCGGATGAGGTCCGCGGCGCGCTCGGCGAGCGCGATCACTGCGGCGTTGATGTTGCCCGAGGGCACCGCGGGCATCACCGAGGCGTCCACCACGCGCAAGCCGCCCAGCCCGCGCACGCGAAGCCGGGAATCGACCACCGCGCGCGCGTCGCTACCCATGCGGCAGGTCGAAGTGGGGTGAAAGACGGTGTCGCCCGACTCGCGGGAGAAACGCGAGCCAGTCCTCGTCGGTCCGCACGCGCTCGCCCGGGGTGCTGCTCGCCGGCGATGTAGTCGGCGAGCGGGGCGCGCGGCGGCGATGCGGCGCACGAGCTTCAGGCCCTCGACCATCACCCGCCGGTCGCGCTCGGTGGCGAGGTAGTTGTAGCGGATCGCCGGCGGCTCGTGCGGGTCGGCCGAGCGGATGCGCACCGAGCCGCGCGATTGCGCCTGAAGCTGCGAGACCGCGAGCGTGAAGCCGGAAAACGGATGCAGCGCCCCGCCGCGCCGGGCGCTCGAAAAATTGATGAAGTAGATCTGCGCATCCGGCCGCGTCGATTCCGGCAGCACGCGCACGAACGCCGCCGCGTAGCCCGCGCTCACCGTGAGCGGCCCGCGGCGAAAGAGCAGATACCCGCAGCCCGATTTTCGCCTTGCGCCACAGGATCGCCATGTCGTCGTTCAGCGTGATCGGACGGTTCGCGCGCCAGAACGTGCGGCAGTAGAAGTGGTCTTGCAGGTCTTCGCCGACGCCCGGGAGATCGCGCACGAGCGGGATGCCGTGCCGTTCGAGCAGTTCCCTCGGCCCGACGCCCGAGAGCTGCAGCAACTGCGGCGAATTGAACGCGCCGGCGGCGAGGATCACCTCGCGCGCGGCGCGCGCGGTGCGGCGTGCGCCGCCCTGCTCGTATTCGACCCCGACCGCCCGGCCGCCCTCGAAGAGGATGCGTCGCGCGAGCGCCCCGGTCTCGACGCGCAGGTTCGCGCGCCGCCGCGCGGGGCGAAGATACGCGACCGCGGCGCTACAGCGCCGGCCGGCGCGCGCGGTCGCCTGATAGTACCCGGTGCCTTCCTGCCGCGCGCCGTTGAAATCGTCGTTGCGCGGAATGCCGAGCGAGACGCAGGCCGCGACGAACGCGTCGGCGAGTTCGTGCGGCTCGAGGTCGGAGACCGCGAGCGGCCCGCCGGTGCCGTGCCAGTCGTTTGCGCCGCGCTGCTGGTCCTCGCTCTTGCGAAAGTAGGGCAGCAGATCGCGCCAGCGCCAGCCCGGTACGCCCCAGCCGTCGTAGTCCTCGGGTTGGCCGCGGATGTACACGAGCCCGTTGATCGAGGAGGACCCGCCGAGCACCTTGCCGCGCGGCGTGAAAATGCGGCGGCCGCCGAGCGCCGGCTCCGGCTCCGATTCGTACGCCCAGTTGATGTCGCGCCGCGCGAAGAGCTTGCCGTAGCCGAGCGGCACGTGGATCCACGGATCGCGATCGGGCGGGCCGGCCTCGAGCAGCAGCACGCGGCTCGATCCGTCCTCGCTCAGGCGGGCGGCGAGCACGCAGCCGGCCGAGCCCGCGCCGACGACGAGGTAGTCGCAGGTCTCGCTCACCGCGCGCGGCTCAGACGGTGGCGATCGGCGTCGTGGGCGAACCGACCGCGCCCGGAAGCCGCAGGGGCGGCGCGGTGAGCAGAAACCGGTTGCGGCCGGCCGCGCGCAGCCAGCGGGCGAGCTCGGAGAGGTACCACAGCTCGCCGAGGTGAATGCCGTTCTTGAAAAGGCAGTGCTCGTGCAGCGGCATCAGCGCGTGGGGCACCGGCTTCCACGGCCCTTCGGGAATGATCTCGACCGCGTAGTTGTCGGCGATCAAGGCGGCACAGCCGCAGTCGCTCACCCAGCGCAGGAGCTTTTCGTCGCGGCCGTCCAGCCCCGCGCAGGTCGCATGAACGAGCTTCGGGTCGGGGTTCTTCCGCATCTCGAGGAGCACGTCCGCAAAACCGGTGTAAAAGAGCACGAAGTCGCCGCGCTCGACCTCTACCCGGTCTGCGTCCAGCACCCGCATCAGGTCGTCGTAGCCGACCGCGCGCCGCTCGCGCCCGAAGTGTGCGTGAAGGTCGACGAGCACCCCGCGCCCCTGCGCGCCGTGCTCGGCGAGGTTTTCGATCCCGAGCCGCGCGGCGCGCGTGCCCTCGTAGCGCGCCCAGCCTGTCGGGCGCCGCCGGCCCGGGCGCAGCAAGGACGTCCTCGCCGGCGCGATGGCCGTTGTAGAAGACGATTTCCGGCTCGCCGTCGCCGTCGGCATCGAAGCGGCTGCCGACGTGGGCGAGCGAATCCCACTGCGTCGAGTACTGAAGCGAAAGGAGCGCCTGATCGTCGCAGACGACGTCGGTCAAGCGGGGATCGTCGCGCGAGAGCGCATAGCAGAAGTTCTGCGCGCCCGAGCGCTCGGTCGCCGCGAGCCGGCGGCGGCCGGCGCCGCGGGTTGAGGACGCTTTTCCCCGGATAGTCGAGCGGAAGCGAAAGGCAGAAGGTGATTCCCTCGCGCACCTCGGCCACCCCTTGGCGCACTTTTTCGGGCCCTACCCAGTTCATCCGGCCGCGCTGGTCTTCGGGGCCGAACTCGCCCCAGTTCGAGCCGGGCGGCCGGTTCTTCCAGCGCGGCGGCACGGGTCGGGCCTAGAAGTAGTGCCGGCTGATCGCCTCCGCGACCATCACCGGTTTGTCGCCGCCTTCGCGCTCCACCGTCACGTTCCAGGTCGTCTGCACGCCGCCGTCGGGGAGCTTTTCGTATTTTGCGAGCCGAAAGCGGCCGCGGATGCGCGAGCCCGCCGGCACCGGGGCGGTGAAGCGCACGCGATCCGAGCCCGTAGTTGACGCCCATCTTGCGGTCGGAGAACTCGAAGGTGGATTCGACGAGTTTCGGCAGCATCGCAAGCGTCAGGAACCCGTGCGCGATCGTGCCGCCGAAGGGCGAGGATTTCGCCCGCTCCGGGTCCACGTGGATCCACTGGAAATCCTCGGTCGCTTTCGCGAAGAGGTCGATCCCGCTCCTGCGGCATCTCCACCCAGGGCGAAACGCCCACCTCCTCGCCCACGCGCGATTCCAGCTCGCGCAGACGCAACGCTGTCTTCGTCATCGCACCTCCCCGCGCCGGATTCTAGCGGCCCGGCGGCGCGCCAGCGCCTCCGTTTCCCCGCGCGCGGATCAGAACCTGGAAAAGTCCGGCTTGCGCTTTTCGAAGAACGCGGTCATCGCCTCGCGCGCCTCGGGCGACCGCAGCCGCTCGCGAAAGACGCGGCCTTCCTCGGCGAGCGCCGCGGCGATCGCTTCGCGAAGGTGCCGTTTCATGAGCGCTTTCGCCGCGCGCACCGCAGCGGGCGGAAGCGCGGGCGAGCTGCGGCCGCCGTCTGGCGCGCGCGCTCGAAGAGTTCGGCCTCCGGCACGATCTCGGTGACGAAGCCCGCGGCGAGCGCCTTCTCGGCACCGAAGGGCGCACCGAGAAGCAAAAGCTCGGCCGCCCGCTGCCAGCCGGCGATGAGCGGAAGAAGAAGGCTCGAGCCCGCCTCCGGCACGACGCCGAGGGCAACGAACGGCAGCTGAAAGCGCGCACCGGGCGCCGCATAGACGAAATCGCAGTGAAGCAGCATCGTGGTTCCGATACCGACCGCCGGGCCGTTCACCGCGGCAAGGAGCGGCTTCGGGAACTCGGCAAGCGCGCGGATGAAGCGAAACGCGGGGCTGTCGTCGCTTTCGGGCGGCGTCTCGAGAAAGTCCTTGAGGTCGTTTCCGGCGGTGAAGCAGTCGCGCGCGCCGTGCACGAGCACCGCGCGCACTTCGCTATCCTCCGTCGCCCGCGCGAGCGCCTCGCTCATCGCCTCGTACATGTCGGGGGTGAGCGCGTTCCTGCGCTCCGGGCGCGCCATTTCGATGCGCAGCACCCGGTCCGAGGTCTCGACGAGGACGCGGCTCATGTGCCGGGCAACCGGTAGTCGGAGAAGCGCTCGCGCAGCGTCAGCTTCGAGAGCTTGCCGGTCGCGGTGTGCGGCAGCTCATCGACGAACACCACGTCGTCGGGTATCCACCATTTGGCGACCTTGCCCTGGTAGAACGCGAGGAGCTCTTCGCGCGTCACCTCGGCGCCGGGCTTTTTCACCGCGACGACGATCGGGGCGCTCGTCCCACTTCGGGTGGCGCACGCCGATCACCGCCGCTTCCGCGATCGCCGGATGCGCGATCGCGATGTTTTCGAGGTCGATCGAGCTGATCCACTCGCCGCCCGACTTGATCACGTCCTTCGAGCGATCGGTGATCTGGAGGTAACCGTCGGCGTCGAGCGTGCCGACGTCGCCGGTCGGAAACCAGCCGCCGCGCAAGGGATCGCCGCCTTCGCCCTTGAAGTAGCCGCGCATCACCCAGGGGCCGCGCACCTGCAGGTGTCCGAACGTCTTGCCGTCGGCGGGGAGCTCGCGGCCTTCCTCGTCGACGATCCGCCAGTCGACGCCGAACGGCGGCCGGCCTTGCTTTACGCGGATCGCAAACTGCGCCTCGCGATCGAGCGCGAGGTGCTTCGCCTTCAGCGTGTTCACGCAACCGAGCGGGCTCATCTCGGTCATGCCCCAGGCGTGCAGCACCTCGACGCCGTACTCGTCGGCGAACTTTCGCATCATCGCCGGCGGGCAGGCCGAGCCGCCGATCACCACGCGCTTGAGCGTCGAGAACTTCAGCCGGTTCGCGTCCATGAACTGAAGGAGCCCGAGCCACACCGTCGGCACCCCTGCCGACATCGTGACGCGCTCGGCCTCGAACAGCTCGTAGAGGCTGCGCCCGTCCAGATGCTGGCCGGGGAAAACGAGTTTCGTTCCGCAGGCGGCGGCCGAATACGGCAGCCCCCACGCGTTGACGTGGAACATCGGCACCACCGGCAGCACGACGTCGCGCGCCGACAGGTTGAGCACGTCGGGCAGCGCGCGCGCCGTAGGCGTGCAGGATGGTCGAGCGGTGCGAGTAGAGCACCCCCTTCGGGTTTCCCGTCGTCCCGGAGGTGTAGCACAGGCACGCCGCCGTGCGCTCGTCGAACTGCGGCCACTCGAAGCGGTCGTCCTCGGCTTCGACGAGTTCCTCGTAGCAGAGCAATCCGGGAATCGAGCTCTTCGCCGGCATGTGCGCGCGGTCGGTCATCAGAACGTAGCGCCTCACTGTCTCGAGCCGCGGCGCGAGCTTTTCGACGAGCGGGAGGAACGTGAGGTCGAAGCAGAGGATCCGGTCCTCGGCGTGGTTGGCGATGTAGACGATCTGGTCCTCGAAGAGCCGCGGGTTGATCGTGTGGATCACCGCCCCCGAGCCGGCGACCGCGTAATAAAGCTCGAAATGCCGGTAGCCGTTCCAGGCGAGCGTGCCGACGCGGTCGTGCATCGCAAGGCCCAGCCGCGCGAGCGCCTTCGCGAGCCGGCGCGCGCGGGCGGTGCGCCTCGCGATAGTCGTAGCGGTGTAGCCCGTCGCCCTCGACGCGCCGCGACACGATTTCGGTTTCGCCGTGATGGCGGTCGGCGTGGCGGATCAGCTCGCTGATCGCGAGCGGCATCTCCATCATCAGGCCGTGCATGCGGTGACCCTCCTCCGTACCCGCCGCCCCTTAGGGAAGCTGGATCTTTCCGCCGCCGGGAATTCCGCCGCCCGGTACACCGCCCGGCCCGAGCGGGGGAAGCCCGCCCTGCGGGATGAGGATCGAGGAGGCGGCCTGGCGCCGCAGCTCCTGAAGCTCCTTGATCGTGCGCTCGATCGCCGCCTTCGCCGCCGCGCCGAACTTCTGCGCCGCCTCCTCCAGCGTCTTCGCCTCGAGCGGGAAACTGATCGGCAGCATCCCGACCGCGCTCATCACCTGCGTCTCGCCCAGCCACGCGATCTCGCGCTTCGGGTCGCGCGTGCCGTCGCTCTTGACGGGCGTCATCTTGCGGATCGTGCCGACGCGTCGGTCGGTGTAGACCTCTTCCAGCCAGAGGTCGTTCGGGTTCGATCTCCGCCTCGATCAGGCGGTCGTCGGGTCTTGTCGCCATCGCAGCCTCGCCGCAATACCGAAGGGACAGATTGTCGCACGGCCGCCGCGGGCGGCCCGCCGCCCGCACGCGGCTTTCTTCAGGTCGACCGCCCCGGTCTCGAGCTGGGCGACGGTTTTCGGTCTGCGAGCCTTTGCTGCAGCCAGGCGAGGGCCGCGGACGACCGCTGCGCCGATCTTCGATCCGGACATCGCCTCGACATCGGCCAGGCGCTCGACCAGCCCCGTCAACCCGGCCTTCGCCGCCGCCTCGCGCACCCGCAGCAGCCGCTCGAGGATCGCCGTGCAGGTGGGTCGGCGAGCGCACCGTCTCGTCGCTCGCGGTCGCCTTTTTCCGGCGGGCGCCTTGCGCGACCCTCGCGCGATCTTACCGGGCAGGCGCCAGGTCAGAGCCTCAATGCGATCAGGCCGGCGAAAACCGCCGCCGCGCCGGCAAGCCGCGGTGCCGCGCGCCCTTCGCCGAGCACCCAGGTCCCGAGCAGCGCGCCGAAGATCACCGAGGTCTCGCGCAGCGCCGCGACCACCGCGATCGGCGCGCGCGTCATCGCCCAGAGCGCAACCCCGTAGGCGGCGCCCGAGAGCGCAGCGCCCGCGAGTGCGCGCGGCCAGTGGCGCGCCGCATGGCGCGCGAGCGCGCGCCCGCGCAGCGCAAGCACCGCCAAGCCGAACGGCAGCCCCATCAGGAAAAGCTGCCAGACGACGTAGCGTTCTGCGCCGCCGGCCGCGCGAACGCCGGCGCCGTCGACGAGCGTGTAGGCCGCGATGATCGCGGCGTTGGCGAGCGCCCAGGCGCTTGCGCGCCGGTTGCGCGCCGCCGCCGCAGAGCCCGAGCGAGAGCACGCCGGCGCAGATGAGCGCGATGCCGCTCCAGGCGCCCGGCGAGAGCGTCTCGCCGAACGCCGCCGCGGAAAAGAGCGCGACGAAAAGCGGCGCGGTACCGCGCATGATCGGGTACGCCTGCGCGAGATCGCCCGCGCGATAGGCGAAAGAGAGCGTCGCGTAGTAGCCGACGTCGAATCGACGCCGAGGCGAGGAGGTTCGGCCAGACCTGCGGCCCCGGCGGCTCGACCAGCGCGAGCGCCGGCGCGGCGAGCGCGCTTGCCGCGAGCGCAAGGAGCGCCGCATCGAGCAGCGGATCGGTACCGGACTTGAGCAGCGCGTTCCAGGCCGCGTGCGCCGCGGCCGCGCCGAGCACTGCAAGGAGAACCGGAAGCGGCAGATCCACTGCCGCGTCACGTGCTACCGCCGGCGGGTTCAGCCGCCGCGCGCGACGGTGATGACGCGGTTCATCCAGCGCGCCGTTTCGGCCGCCCCGCCGAAGCTGTAAAGGTGGACGCCCACCGCGTTGCATTCGGCGGCGCCGGCGCAGTGGCGCGCGAGCGCGACGAGCTGCTCCATCGGATCGGTGTGGGTGACGAGGCGCACCGCCCCGATGCCCTGCGCGCGCAGCGCCCGCAGCGACGCGCTCACGCCGCAGCGCTGGGCAAAGCGCACGAGCCGCACCGGGTCGGTCGGGCCGGCAAGGCCGACGTAGACCGGTACGCCCGGCGCGGTGCGCGCGAGCTCCGACAGGTATTCGACCACGCGCGCCGGGGCGAACGAGAACTGAGTGAGGATGTGCGCGCCGAGGCCCTGCGCGCGCAGGATGCCGAGTCGCTCGGCGAGCAGCCGCGCGAGCACCGGGCGCGGGATCGCCGGATGCCCCTCCGGGTAGCCGGGAAGCCCGACCTCGCGGATCCCGCAGTCGGCGAGCACGCCGTCGGCGAGCATCGCCCCGGCATCGGCGTAGGGGCCGGCGGGCGCGCGCAGATCGCCGCCGATCGCGAGCACCTTGGCCACCCCCGCCTCGCGCACCGCGCGCGAAAGGAAATCGTGCAGCGCCTCGCGCGAGGGCACGCGCCGCGCGGCGACGTGCGGCACCGGCTCAAGCCCCGCCTCGCGCAGCGCGACGAGCGCAGCGAGCGACTGCTCGAGCGTGTGCCGCGGCAGATGGTTGACGTAGACGCGCGTGCCGACCGGAAGCTCGGCGGCGATCGCGCGCGCATCGGCCGCGCGGTCGGCGTTCATCTCCAGCGAGCCGCAGGCGACCAGTTCCGCGGCGATGCGCTCCAGCTCGCCCGCCTGCGGGCGCACGGCGACCGTCATGGTTCAGCTCCTCTTGCGGGATATCGCGTAGGACTCGTCGAGGAACCACAGCCCGCCGTGGGCCTGCAGCACCTCGCGCGTCGCTTCCAGATAGCGGCGCTCACCGACCACCTGCGCGAGCCGCTCGTCGTCGATCTGCGCGACGTACACCGCCGCGTTCCAGGCCGCAAGGAGCGTCGAGGTGCCGATGCTCGCGGCGATCTCGGTGGGCAGCGTGTGCATGTCGTAGCGAAACACCGCGCGCGCTTCCGAATACGCGTTGAAGTTGTAGCGGCGCGCCTCGCGCCCGAGCTCGGCGCGCACCGCGCGCAGCAGCTCGTGGCGGCCGTGGCGGAACGGGTTTTCGTCGGGCCAGATTCGGCGCACGATCTCGAGGCCGGGGTCGCCGCCCTTCGAGTGGATGCCGATCAGCCGCCCGCCGGGGCGCAGCGCGCGCGCGAGCGGCGCGATCACCTTCTGCGCCTTGAATTCGAGCGGGGCGCGCGCGCGGTAGGGCTGCGAGGCGATCACCAGGTCGAAATCGGCGACCGCCCGCCCCGGGCGCGGGACGATGTCGTGCAGCAGGAAGCGGAAATCCTCGCGGTAGAGCACGAGCACCACCGGCCGCTCGTAGACCGGGTTGCCGCTCGTCGGGCTGTGGCGCGCCTGCCAGTGGCGCGCGAGAAACGGCTCGAGCGCCTCGATCTGCTCGCCGAACTCGTGCGCCGTGGTGCCGGTGAGCGCCACCTCGTGCCATACGAGCGAGGTCGCGGCGGCGACCGCCTTCGGCGCAAGCCACGGCGCCTCGGTGTAGTACATGTTGGTGACGACGAGCACCGTCGCCGGATGCTCGAAGAAGCGATCGGCCATCTTGTCGAGCGACAGCCGCACGTCCTCGAGGCTGATCTCCTTGCCGACGAAGTAGAACGGCATCGTCGGAAAGCGCCGGTGCATTTCGCGCATGACGCGCGTCAGCACGGTCGCATCGCCCATGCCGGCGTCGAAAACGCGCACCGCCGGCGGCCGCGGCTGCAGGTGGCCGAGCTCCATGCCGATGCGGCGCGCGATCACTTCCTTTTCGCCGCAGGTGCTGACGAAGAGCAGATATTTCTGGCGGTTGTCGAAGAAGCGGAACTGGCGCGACGCGGGCTCGGCGGCGCCGCCGTCGGGCGGCCGCTCGGCGACGCGGATGAGCGGCCGCAGCTCGCGCGGCGCCTGCGGTGCCGCGACGCCGTGGCGCTCGAGATACGCGACGACGCGCTGCAGGGTCTCGGGCGTCACGCGCGCGCCGTCGCGAAGCCGCGCGACGAACTTGCCGTCGTTCACCACCCGCCGGCCGAAGGTGGATTCGGCGAGCCGGTTGCGTCGGCAGAATTCGGCGATGGTTTCGAGCAGCGAGCTTGGCTGCGCGAGCTGCACGGGCGCCTCCTCTTTCGCGCCGACGGTACGCCGCGGGGCGTGGGAAATCAACCACAAAAACGAGCGACACGATGTTGGGCAGCCTCCCACTCCGCTCGCCCTCCTGCGCCCCCTCCCGGTCTTTCGAAAGTCGCCGCCCGGCCCGCCGACGCCGCTTGCTAGAATCCGGCGGCCCGGCAGCTTGCGCTGGGTGAAAGATCGATCCCGCCCTCTTTCGGAGATTCCCGCGAAATGACCGAAGCGGCAGCGTATTCGGTGCACGACGGCATCGCCGTCGTCACGATGAACAATCCCCCGGTGAACGGCCTCGGCAGCGTGCTGCGGCCCGGCATCTTGGCCGGCATCGAGCGCGCGCAGGCCGATCCGGCGGTAAAGGCCCTCGTCCTCATCGGATCGGCAAAAGCGTTTTCGGGCGGCGCCGACATCCGCGAATTCAACACGCCGAAGGCGTCGCAACCGCCGACGCTGCAGGACATCAACCGGGCGCAGGACGCGTTTCCGAAGCCGATGATCGCCGCGATCGGCGGATTCGCGCTCGGCGGCGGGCTGGAGCTCGCGCTCGCGTGCCACTACCGCGTCGCGCTGCCCGGGGCGCAGCTCGGGTTGCCGGAAGTGAAGCTCGGCCTCCTTCCCGGCGCCGGCGGCACGCAGCGCCTGCCGCGGCTGCTCGGCGCGGCGAAAGCAATCGAGATGATGACCACCGGCAACCCGATCCGCGCGGAGGAAGCGCGCGCGCTCGGGCTCGTCGACGAGATCGTCGAAGGCGACCTGCTCGAAGGCGCGATCGCGTTCGCGAAGAAGCTGCTCGCCGAAGGCAAGGGACCGCGCCGCATCCGCGACTTGACCGTCAAGGTCGAGGGCGAGCCGAAGCAGTTCTTCGAGCGCGCGCGCGCCGAGGTCGCCAAGCGCTCGCGCGGCTATCCGGCGCCGCTCGAGATCGTCGGCTGCGTCGAGGCGGCCGCGAGCCGCCCCTTCGACGAAGGGCTCGCCTACGAGCGCGAGCGCTTCCAGTACCTCGTCGAGACGGTCGAATCCAAGGCGCTGCGGCACATGTTCTTCGCCGAGCGCCAGACGACCAAGATCCCGGACGTGCCCGAAGACACCCCGACGCGCGAGATCCGCACGGCCGCGGTGGTGGGTGCCGGCACCATGGGCGGCGGCATCGCGATGTGCTTCGCCAATGCCGGCATCCCGGTGACCGTGGTCGAGGCGAACGAGGCGGCGCTCGAGCGCGGCATGGCGACGATCCGCGGGAATTACGCGGCGACGGTGGCGAAGGGCCGGCTCGCGCAGGAAGAGATGGACCGGCGCATGGCGCGCATCCGGCCGACGCTCGCGCTCGCGGACGTCGCCCAGGCCGACATCGTGATCGAGGCGGTGTTCGAGCGGATGGACGTCAAGCAGGACCTCTTTCGCCGGCTCGATGCGATCGCCAAACCCGGCGCGATCCTCGCGACCAACACCTCGACGCTCGATGTGAACGCGATCGCGCAGGCGACGCGGCGCCCCGAGGACGTCCTCGGCACGCATTTCTTTTCGCCCGCGAACGTGATGCGGCTGCTCGAGGTCGTGCGCGGCGCAAAGACCGCAAAAGACGTGCTCGCGACGACGATGAAGCTCGCGAAGCGCCTCGGCAAGGTGCCGGTGGTCTCGGGCGTCTGCGACGGCTTCATCGGCAACCGCATGCTGGAAAAATACGTGCAGCAGTCGCTGTTTCTGCTGGAGGAGGGTGCGACGCCGCAGCAGATCGACCGGGCGCTCGAGGGCTGGGGCATGGCGATGGGGCCGTTCCGCATGTACGACATGGCCGGAAACGACATCGGCTGGGAGATCCGCAAGCGGCGCGCAAAGGAGCGTCCCGAGATGGTCTACTCGAAGGTCGCCGACCGCATCTGCGAGCGCGGCTGGTTCGGGCAGAAGGCCGGCCGCGGCTGGTACCGCTACGAGCCGGGCAGCCGCACGCCGATCCCCGACCCCGAGGTGGAGGCGCTGATCGCCGAGCACCGCCGGGAAATCGGCGTCGCGCCGCGGGCGATCGCCGGCGAGGAGATCGTCGAGCGCTGCATCTACGCGCTCGTGAACGAGGGCGCCCGTATCCTCGAAGAAGGCATCGCGCTTCGCGCCTCCGACATCGACATCGTGTACCTCACCGGGTACGGCTTTCCGCCCTACCGCGGCGGGCCGATGTTCTACGCCGACACCGTGGGCCTTGCGAAGGTGCTCGCCGCGATCGAGCGCTTCCGCAACGGCTATCAGGGCGGCCAGTGGCAGGTCGCCCCGCTCCTTGCCCGGCTCGCGGCGGAAGGCCGCGGCTTCGCGGATCTCGACCGCAACGGCCGGTAGCGATGCGCCGGCTCGCCACGTTGCTCTGCGCGGCCGCGCTCGCCGCGCCGGCATTCGCGCAGACCCCGAGCGGGGGCACGCGCGTGGAGTTCGCGTCGCTGGACGACAAGCTCGCCGCCGAGCCGATCTTCGGCTACCTCTACCTTCCGCGGGAGGCGGCGCCGGGAAGGCCGGCTCCCGCCGTGGTGCTCGTGCACGGCTCAGGCGGCGTGCGCGATGCGCGCGAAGGCGACTACGGCCGGGCGCTGTCCGAGGCCGGCATCGCGGTGCTCGCGATCGATTCGTTCACGCCGCGGGGCATCGCGAGCACCGTCGACGACCAGACGCGCCTCAGCCTCGGGCAGATGGTGCGCGACGCCTTCGCGGCCGCTGCCTTCCTGCGCCAGCAGCCGGCGATCGACCCGGCGCGCATCGCCGTCATGGGGATGTCGCGCGGCGGCGCGGTCGCCATGCGCGCGGCCGACTCGCGCGAGCAGGCCGAGGCGCGCGCACGTCTCGGCGTCGGAAATTTCAAGGCCTACGTGGCGCTCTATCCCGGCTGCAGCACGCAGTACCGCAACCCGCGCGTGTCCGGCCCGATGCTCGTCCTCATCGGGGAAGACGATGACTACACGGGGGTGAAGACGTGCGCGCAGTACATCGAGCGCATCCGCGCCGCCGGGGCGAATGCGGAGCTCAAGACTTACCCCGGAGCGGCGCACGGTTTTGCCGACGGCGACTCTTCGAGCCTGCGGCGCATTCATCTTCCCTCGGCGCAGAATTTCCGGGACTGCGTTTTCTACATCGAGGACGACGGCCGCCTGGTGTCGCACGCGGGGACGCCGATCGATCCGGCGAATCCCCGGCAGTTGATGGAGGTCGCGCGGCGCGAATGCCTGCGTCAGGGTGCGAGCGTCGGCGCAAACCCGCAGGCAAAGGCCCGCGCCCTTGCCGACATCAAGGCCTTTCTTGCCAGCCATCTGTGACGCATCGAGGAACCCTCATGACCGAAGCCGTCATCGTCTCTACCGCACGCACGCCGCTCTGCAAGAGCTGGCGCGGCGCGCTCAACCTCACCCACGGCGCGAAGATGGGCGCGCATGTGGTGCGCGCGGCGCTCGAGCGCGCGCGCGTCGAACCGCAGGAGGTCGAAGACGTCCTCATGGGCTGCGCGATGCCCGAGGGCGCGACCGGCGGCAACATCGCGCGCCAGATCGCGATCCGCGCGGGGCTGCCGGTGACGGTTTCCGGCATGACCGTGAACCGCTTCTGCGCCTCGGGCCTGCAGACGGTGGCGCTTGCCGCGCAGCGCATCCTCGCGGGCGAGCCCGGCATCTACGTCGCCGGAGGGCTGGAATCGATTTCGCTCGTTCAGAACGAGTCGAACAAGCACCATGCGCAGGACGACTGGCTGCACCGGCACAAACCCGAGATCTACTGGCCGATGCTGCAGACGGCCGAATATGTCGCGAAGAAGTACGACATCTCGCGCGAGGCGCAGGACCGCTACGGCGTCGCGAGCCAGCAGCGCGCGGCGAGGGCGCGCGCCGCCGGCCTCTTCCGCGAGGAAATCGTGCCGATCACCACCAAGATGAAGGTGGTGGACAAGGAGACCGGCGCCGAATCGGTGAAGGAGGTGACCGCCGCCGAGGACGAAGGGATCCGCCCGGACACCAACTACGAGGCGGTATCGCAGATCAAGCCGGCGATCGAGGGCGGCGTGATCGCCGCCGGCAACGCGAGCCAGTTTTCCGACGGGGCATCCGCCCAGGTGGTGATGAGCGACCGCGAGGCGGCGAAAAGGGGCCTGAAGCCCCTCGGCATCTATCGCGGCTTCGCGGTCGCCGGTTGCGAGCCGGGCGAGATGGGCATCGGCCCGGTGTTCGCGGTGCCGAAGCTCCTTGAGCGCTGCGGCGTGCGCATGGAGGACGTGGGCCTGTGGGAGCTGAACGAAGCGTTCGCGGTGCAGGTGATCTACTGCCGCGACCGGCTCGGGATCCCGGACGAGCGCCTCAACGTGAACGGCGGCTCGATCGCGCTCGGCCACCCCTACGGCATGACGGGCTCGCGCCTCGTCGGCCACGCGCTTCTCGAAGGCAGGCGCCGCGGGGTGAAGTACGTCGTCGTCACCATGTGCATCGGCGGCGGCATGGGCGCCGCCGGGCTGTTCGAAGTCGCGTGAAGATCGCGATCGTCGGCTGCGGCGCGATGGGCTCGGTGTACGCCGCCCTCTTCGCCTCGGCCGGTCACGAAGTCTGGGCGATCGATCGCTGGGCGGAGCACATCGAGGCGATCCTAGAGCGGGGCCTGCGGCTCGAGGGCGCCTCGGGCGATCGCACCGTGCGCATCCGCGCGACGACCGATGCGCGCGAGGCGGGCCCCTGCGACCTCGTCATCCTCGCCACCAAGGCGATGCACGTCGCCGCGGCGGCCGAGTCGGCGAAGCCACTCCTGAAGGGTGACACGCCGGTCATTTCGATCCAGAACGGCCTGGGCGGGCCCGAGACCGCAGCCGCGGTGCTCGGGCGCGAACGGGTGATGGTGGGCGTGGTGGGCGGCTTCGGCGCCTCGATCCGCGCGCCGGGGCACGCGCATCACAACGGCATGGAGCTCGTGCGCCTCGGTGAGTTCGGCGGTCCGATCACGCCGCGGCTGAAGGCGGTCGAGGCGCTGTGGCGGGGCGCAGGCTTTCGCGTCAAGGTGTTCGACGACATCGACCAGCTCGTCTGGGAAAAGCTCGTCTGCAACTGCGCCTACTCCGGCCCTTGCGCGATCGCCGAATGCACCACCGGCGAAGTGATGGCGGATCCCGATCTCGCGCGGGTCTCGGCCGCCTGCGCCACCGAGGCGTTCGAGGTGGCGAAAGGGAAAGGCATCCGGCTCGACATCGCCGATCCGATCGCCTACGTGCGCGACTTTGGCGCGAAGATCCCGAAGGCGCGTCCGTCGGTGCTCCTCGACCTGATGGCGCGGCGCCGAAGCGAGATCGAGGTGATCAACGGCGCGATCCCGCGGGTCGCGCGGGAACTCGGGATGCAGGCGCCGGTGAACGAGGCGGTGACGGCGCTCGTGCTCGCCAAGGAACGCCGGCTCGGCTGCGCCTAGCGGCGATGCCGGCGCTGCCGGAAATCGAACGCTTCGCCGGGGAGATGACCGCCTGGCGGCGCGACCTCCACGCGCACCCGGAACTCGGTTTCGAGGAGCAGCGCACCGCCGATTTCGTCGCCCGGAAGCTCGCCGCCTGGGGCATCGAAGTGCACCGCGCGATCGGCCGCACCGGCGTGGTCGGCGTGTTGCGCGCCGGGACCTCGGCGCGAAGCGTCGGCCTGCGCGCCGACATGGACGCGCTGCCGATCGAGGAGGCGAATACCTTCGAGCACCGCTCGCGCCATGCGGGCCGGATGCACGCCTGCGGCCACGACGGCCACACCGCGATGCTCCTTGGCGCCGCGCGCTACCTCGCCGAGACGCGCCGCTTCGACGGCACCGTGGTGTTCGTCTTCCAGCCGGCGGAAGAGGGTCTGGGCGGCGCGCAGGCGATGATCGCCGACGGGCTTTTCCGGCGCTTTCCGTGCGACGCGATCTACGGCCTGCACAACCGCCCGGGTCTGCCGGTCGGCGCCTTCGCGGTCCGTCCGGGCCCGATGATGGCGGGCGGAGCCTTCTTCGACATCGACATCGAGGGGGTCGGGGCGCACGCCGCGCGCCCCGAGGCGGGCGTCGATCCGGTGCTCGCCGGTGCCCACCTCGTCGTCGCGCTTCAGAGCGTCGTCGCGCGCAACGTCCGCCCGGTCGACACCGCGGTGCTGTCGGTGACGAGAATTCACGGCGGCGACGCCTACAACGTGATCCCGGAGCGCGTGCGCCTGTCGGGCACCGCGCGAGCCTTCTCCGACGAGGTGATGCGAACGCTCGGCGAGCGGCTCGGCCGCCTCGCCGACGGGGTCGCGGCCGGCTTCGGCGCGCGGGCGCGGACCGATTTTCGCGTCGTCTTTCCGCCGCTCGTGAACGACGCGCGCGAGGCGGAGTTCGTCGCCGCCGTCTGCGCCGAGCTCGCCGGCGAATCGGCGCTCGTGCGCGATCCGCCGCTCAACATGGCCTCCGAAGACTTCGCCTGCATGCTGCGGGAAGTGCCCGGCTGCTTCTTCAACGTCGGTAACGGCGCCGGCCCGGGCGCCTGCGAGGTCCACAACCCGCACTACGACTTCAACGACGCGGCGCTCGTCTGGGGCGCGAGCGCGCTCGCGCGTCTCGCCGAGCGGCGGCTCGCGAGATAGTTTCCCGGTCGCTGCCCGTCAACGACCGGCCGCCGCGGATGCCTCCGGCGGCGGCAGGACGCAAACGAGGTGCCGGTCGCCCCACGCATTGTCCACGCGCCCGACGGGCGGCCAGTATTTCGCCGCGCGAAGGCTCGGCAGCGGAAACGCGGCTTGCGCGCGGCGGTAGGGGTGGCGCCACTCGTCGGCTGCACACATCGCGGCGGTGTGCGGGGCGTTTTTCAGCACGTTGTCCTCGCGGTCGGCGCGCCCCTCCTCGATTTCGCGGATCTCGGCGCGGATCGCGATCATCGCGTCTATGAACCGATCGAGTTCGGCGAGGCTCTCGGACTCGGTCGGCTCGACCATCAGCGTACCGGCGACCGGAAAGCTCATCGTAGGCGCATGGAACCCGTAGTCGGCGAGGCGCTTTGCGACATCCTCTGCGGTGATGCCCGCCGTCTCGCGCAGCGGCCGCAGATCGAGGATGCACTCGTGGGCGACACGGCCGCCGCGGCCGGTGTAGAGCACCGGATAGTGCGCCGCAAGCCGCGCGGCGATGTAGTTCGCCGCGAGGATCGCCGCCTCGCTCGCGCGCCGCAGGCCATCTGCGCCCATCAGCGCAATGTAGGCCCAGGAAATCGGCAGGATCCCCGCCGAGCCGTATTTCGCCGCCGACACCGGGCCGACGGCGCCCGCGGGCGCGAGCGGATCGCCGGGAAGATACGGCGCAAGGTGGGCCTTTACCGCGATCGGTCCGGCTCCCGGGCCGCCTCCGCCGTGCGGGATCGCGAAGGTCTTGTGAAGGTTGACGTGACAGACGTCGGCGCCCAGTTCTCCCGGGCGCGCAAGCCCGACGAGCGCATTGAGGTTCGCCCCGTCCATGTACACCTGACCACCCGCCGCGTGCACGAGGTCGCAGATCTCGCGGATCGATTCCTCGAAGACCCCGTGGGTGGACGGATAGGTGATCATGAGCGCCGCGAGCCGCTCGCGGTGTGCGGCCGCCTTTGCGCGCAGATCGGCGACGTCCACGTTGCCGTGCGCGTCGCAGGCGACTTCGACCACGCTCATGCCGGCCATGCGCGCCGAGGCCGGGTTGGTGCCGTGCGCAGACGACGGAATGAGGCAGAGGTCGCGCTCAGGCTCGCCGCGCGCGCGGTGCCAGGCGCGGATCGCGAGCAGCCCGGCGAATTCGCCTTGCGCGCCGGCGTTCGGCTGCACGCTCACCGCATCCATGCCGGTGATCTCGGCAAGCTGCGCGCACAGATCCGCGATCAGCTCGCCGTAGCCCGCCGCCTGGTCGGCCGGCGCGTAAGGATGCATGCCGGCAAAGCTCTCCCAGGTGATCGGGATCATCGCGGCCGTGGGGTTCAGCTTCATCGTGCAGGAGCCGAGCGGGATCATCGTGCGATCGAGCGCGAGGTCCCGGTCGGCGAGCCGGCGCAGATACCGGAGCATCGCTGTCTCCGAGCGGTGCGCGTGAAACACCGGATGGGAAAGGAAGCCCGATGCGCGCCGCAGCCCCTTGGGCAGCCGCTCGGGCGCATCCGCCGCCGGGACGACCGGCGGCCGCCCTGCCCCGCGCGCGAACACCGAGAGCAGCCGCGCCACATCCTCGCGCGTCGTCGTCTCGTCGAACGAAAGCCCGATCCGCCCCCCTTCGAGACGCCGGAAGTTCATCCCGTCCGCGATCGCCGCCGCATGGCATCGCCTCGGTCGCAGCCGCCGGTCTGCGCCACGAGGGTGTCGAAGAATGCGGCGGGCGAGACCGCAAAACCGAGGCGCGCGAGCCCCTCGGCGGCGAGCGCCGCCATGCGGTGCGTGCGCCGCGCGATGCGCTCGAGGCCCTGCGGCCCGTGCCAGACCGCGTACATCGCCGCGATCACCGCGAGGAGCACCTGCGCGGTGCAGATGTTGGAGGTCGCCTTTTCGCGCCGGATGTGCTGCTCGCGCGTCTGAAGCGCAAGGCGAAGCGCCGGCGCGCCCTGCACATCGCGCGAGACGCCGACGAGCCGGCCGGGAAGCTGGCGTACCAGATCCTCGCGGCAGGCGAGAAACGCGGCGTGCGGGCCGCCGTAGCCCATCGGCACGCCGAAGCGCTGTGCAGATCCGACCGCGATGTCGGCGCCCCATTCGCCCGGTGGCGAAAGGAGCGCGAGCGCGAGCAGATCGGTCGCCGCGACGAGAAGCGCCCCTTGCGCGTGCAGCGCCTCGACGAACGGCCGGTGATCGACGATCGCGCCGAACGTGTCCGGATACTGCACGAGCGCCCCGAAGCATTCGGGCGGCGGCGTGCGCTCGTCGCCCACGCGCAGCTCGATCCCGTGGCATTCGGCGCGCGTCGCGAGCACCGCGATCGTCTGCGGATGGCAGCGTTCGGAGACGAAGAACGTGCGGCTCGGCGAGCGGCTCGCGCGCCGCGCCATCGCCATCGCCTCGGCGGCGGCGGTCGCCTCGTCGAGCAGCGACGCATTGGCGATCGGCAGGCCGGTGAGATCGCTCACCATCGTCTGGAAGACGAGCGAGCAGCGCCTCGAGCCGCCCTTGCGAGATTTCGGCCTGATATGGCGTGTATGCCGTGTACCACGCGGGGTTCTGGGCACGTTTCGCAGGATGACGGGCGGGGTGAACGTGCCGTAGTAGCCCTGGCCGATGAAGCTCTTCAGCACCCGGTTCTTCGCCGCAAGGCGCCGCAGCTCGGCGAGCACCTCGCGCTCGGGCCGCGCCGCGGGGAGCGCAAGCGGCCTGCGGGCGCGGATCGCCGGCGGAAGCGCCTGCTCGAGGAGCGTCGTAAGCGAATCGCAGCCGAGCGCGGCGGCATCGCCGGACCTCGGCCTCGCTCGGCCCGATGTGGCGGCCGACGAACTCGTCCTTCGCTTCGAGCGCGGCAAGCTCGCTCACGGCGCCTCCTTCTTCGCCTCGACCGGCGGCGCGGTAGCCGTCGGCATCGAGCAGGTTCTGCGGCGGCTGCACCGGCCGCAGCTTGAAGATCCATGCGTCGTACGGCCGGCGGTTGACGATCTCGGGGTTTTTCGCGAGTTCCTCGTTGAACGCGACGATCTCGCCCGCCGCGGGCGCATAGACGTCGGCGGCAGCCTTGGTCGACTCGACCACCGCGGCGACTTCCCCGGCGCCGAGCTTTCGTCCCGACCTCGACTTCGCCGACGAAGACGAGGTCGCCGAGCATCTCCTGCGCGGGATCGGTGATGCCGACGACGAGCGAGATCCCCCTCCTCGCGCACCCACTCGTGGGTCGCGGTATAGCGCAGCTCAGGCGGAATGTTCATCTCACCTCCTTGCCATGACGGACGAACGGCGGTTTGACGACGCGCGCGGAAAGCCAGCGGCCGCGCACTTCGACCTCGGCGGCTTCACCCGGCGCCGCGGCAAGCGGCAGCCGCGCGCAGCGCGATCGGCACCCCGAGCGTGGGCGAAAACGTCCCGCTCGTTACCTCGCCTGCGCCGTGCGCGGTGCGCACCCTCATGCCGCTTCTCGGCACGGCGCGTTCTTCGAGCCGCAGGCCGAGGAGCTGGAAGCGCGCGCTTCTCGCCTCGAGCGCCCGGCGACCGATGAACTCGCGCGCCGGATCGGCAAGATCCACCGTCCAGCCCACGCCCGCTTCGAACGGCGTGACCGATTCGTCCGCGTCCTGGCCGTACAGAATCATCCCGGCCTCAAGCCGCAGCGTGTCGCGCGCCGCAAGGCCGCAAGGCGCGGCGCCTGCGGCGACGAGGTCGTTCCAGAGCGCCGCCGCCTGCAGCGCAGGCAGCATGACCTCGAAGCCGTCTTCGCCGGTATAGCCGGTGCGCGAGACGAACACGTCGCCCGAAAGCTCCGCGGCCGAAAAGCGGGTAAGCGCCTCAGTCGCGGCCCGCCAGGCGCCCCGCGCGCGCCAGAGCGTTTCGCGCGCCGCCGGCCCTTGCAACGCGAGCATCGCCAGGTCCCGGCGCGCCGCGAAGGCCACCTCGGGCGCGCTCTTCGCGAAACCAGTCGAGGTCGCGCTCGCAGGTCGCGGCGTTGACGACGAGCCGGTAGCGCTCGCCGCCCAGCCAGGTGACGACCAGGTCGTCGAGAACGCCGCCTCGGCTCGTCGAGAAGGCACGAATAGAGCGCCCGGCCGGGCGCGGCGAGCTTCGCCACGTCGTTCGCGAGCAGCCGGCGAAGCGCCGCGCGGGCCTCGCGGCCTTCCGCGTCCACCGCGCACATGTGGGAGATGTCGAACACGCCTGCGGATGTCCGGACCGCGCGGTGTTCCTCGAGCTGAGAGCCGTAGTGAAGCGGCATCTGCCAGCCGGCGAACGCGGTCATGCGCGCGCCGAGCGCGCGATGCGTCTCGAAGAGCGGCGTCCTGCAAAGCGCGGTCTCTGGCGTCATCTCTCGCGACTCGGCTCCAGGGTGAACGGCGCGCGCGCGTTCGCGCCCGCTGCCGCTCCCCCTGTCCTTTTACCTGAGAGATTGCGCGCCCTGCGCGCTTGCCCCTTCGGTGGGCGCGGCAAGCGCCGCGCCTCTCTCCAGTCCGGCGAATCCGCCCCGCGGTGTTTGTGCCTGAGCGTTTATGGGAGCTTGCGCCTCCGGCGGCGGCGGGCCCTCGGCCCGCCGCACTCTCCTGCGGGGCGCGGAAAGTCTAGCAGACTAGAAGACGATCACGCCGCGGGCGTTGCGGCCCGCTTCCAGATCGGCGAAGGCCTGCGGGGCCTCGTCGATCGAGTAGCGGCGCGTGATCAGCTCATCCAGTTTCAGCCGCCCCGCCATGTAGAGCTGGAGCATCCGGGGAAAATCCACTCGCGGAACGCAGGAACCGAAGTAGCTTCCGGTGAGCGTCTTTTCCTCGAACACCATCGTCATCGGCCGCAAGCTCGCCGACTCGGTCGGGCGCGCGACGCCGACGATCACCGCAAGGCCGCCCCGGCGGATCGCCTTGTAGGCGAACTCGGCGAGCGTCCCCGAGCCCACGCACTCGAACGCGTAGTCCGGGCCGCCGCCCGTGCGCTTCTTGATCTCTTTCGTCGGGTCTTCGCCGGGCGAAACGAGGAGCGTGTCGGTCGCACCGAAGCGGCGCGCGAGCTCGAGCTTTGCCGCGAGCGCGTCGATCGCGAGGATCTTCTCGGCGCCGGCGATCGCCGCGCCCTGGATGACGTTGAGGCCCACCCCGCCGCAGCCGAAGACGGCCACCGTCGAGCCCGGGGCGACGCGCGCGGTGTTGAAAACGGCGCCCACGCCGGTCGTCACTGCGCAGCCGACGAGCGCCGCGCGATCGAGCGGGATCCCGGGATCGATTTTCACGACGTTGTCGGCCGAAAGCGTCGCGTACTCGGCCATCACGCCGCAGCCGGAGAAGACGTTGAGCGGCCGGCCTTCGCGGTCGCGCACCCGCGGCGTGCCCTCGGGCGGCGTCGTGAGCGCGCGTCCCTGCTCGATGCAGAGCACGGGCCGGCCGCTCGCGCAGAAGCGGCATTTTCCGCACATGTAGATGAACGAGGACACGACGCGGTCGCCGACCGCGAGCCCCGCGACGCCCTCGCCCACTTCGACCACCTCGCCCGCGGCCTCGTGCCCGAGGACGAGCGGCGGGGCAAGCGCGATCGTACCGTTCGTCGCCGAAAGATCCGAGTGGCACACGCCGCAGGCGGCGACCTTGATCGTCACCTCGCCGCGCTTCGGCGGATCGACCGCGATCTCCTCGACCACCACCGGTTTGTTGAGCTCGCGGCAGATCGCCGCCTTCGCCTTGCGCGCCATGTTCGCGTCCTTTCCGCGTCCGTCCGGTCGCGCCGCAGTATACGGCTAGAATAGGCGCCTTCCCGAAAGAGGTCCGCATGATCCGACGCGACAAGTTTTTCATCGGCGGGCGCTGGATCGCCCCGCAGGGCACCGACGCGATCGAGGTGCACAACGCCGGCACGGGCGAGGTGATGGGCACGGTCCCCGCCGGCGTCGAAGGCGACGTCGCCGCCGCGGTCGCCGCCGCGCGCGCGGCATTCGACGGCTGGCGCGCGACGCCGGTCGAGGTGCGCGCCGAGTACCTGCAGAAGATCTCCGACGGCCTGAAGGCGCGCGCAGAGCGAAATCGCCCGCACGATCTCGCAGGAAGTCGGCATGCCGCTCAAGCTCTCGCAGCGCATCCAGGCGGGGCTTCCGGTCGCCAACTTCGCCAACTACGCGAGGATCGTGCGCGAGTTCCGGTTCGAAGAGCGCGTCGGCAACTCGCTCGTCGTGCGCGAGCCGGTGGGCGTGGTCGGCGCGATCACGCCGTGGAACTATCCGCTGCACCAGATCGCGCTCAAGGTCGCGCCGGCGCTCGCCGCCGGCTGCACCGTGGTGCTGAAGTGCTCGGAAGTCGCGCCGTTCAACGCCTTCATCCTCGCCGAGGTGATCGAGCAGGCGGGTCTGCCCGCTGGCGTCTTCAACCTCGTCACCGGCTACGGGCCGGTCGCGGGCGAGGCGCTGGTGAAGCACCCGCAGGTGGACATGATCTCGTTCACGGGCTCGACACGCGCCGGAAAGCGCATCTCGGAACTCGCCGCGCAGACGGTGAAGCGCGTCGCGCTGGAGCTGGGCGGCAAGTCGCCGTCGGTGATTCTGGAGGACGCGGACCTCGCCGTCGCGGTGCGCGCCGACCGTCAACGCCTGCTACCTCAATTCCGGCCAGACCTGCACGGCGCTCACGCGCATGCTCGTGCCGGCGTCGAAGTACGAGGAGGCGGCGAAGCTCGCGGCCGAGATCGCGCGCGGTTTCACCGTCGGCGATCCGCTCGCCGAGACCACGAAGCTCGGGCCGCTCGCCTCGAAGGCGCAGCTCGAGCGCGTGCGCGGCTACATCCGCAAGGGCATCGAGGAAGGCGCAGAGCTCCTCACCGGCGGCGCCGAGCCCCCGGAAGGCGTACCCGCCGGCGGCTACTACGTGAAGCCGACGGTGTTCGGGCGCGTGAAGAATTCGATGACGATCGCGCAGGAGGAGATCTTCGGCCCGGTGCTCGCGATCATCCCGTACGCGGACGAAGAGGAAGCGGTGCGGATCGCGAACGACACGATCTACGGCCTCGCGGCGGCGGTGTGGTCGAAGGACGAAGCGCGCGCGCAGCGCATCGCGCGCTGCATCCGCGCGGGCCAGGTGGACGTGAACGGCGGCGCCTTCAACCTGAACGCCCCCTTCGGCGGCTTCAAGCAGTCGGGGCACGGCCGCGAAGCGGGCGTCTACGGGCTGGAGGAATTCCTCGAGTACCAGAGCCTGCAGCTCAAAGGCTGATCGGCGCTCGCGCCGCCGCGCGAGCCGCCTCGCACCCTTTACGCGTTCGGGCGGGCGCGAAGCGCGCTGTTTCGGCGCGCAAGGCGCCTACCAGGCGAGTTCCAGAATCTCCCGCAGGTCGTCGGCGCCGCGCACCGGGCGCGGATTGGTCGCGATCGGTGCGCCGCCGTCCCAGCTTGCGGCGATCGCCGGAAGGTCTTCGCGCGGGATGCCGACTTCGCGCAGCCTCGTCGGCAGCCCGAGCCCGGCGATGAAGCGCGCGAGCGCCTGCGCGGCGCTCTCCGCCGCATCGCCGAAGATCGCGCTCACCTCCTTCTGACGCTCGGCGTTCGCCGGCTCGTTCCACTGCATGACCGCCGGAAGCGCGACGCAGGAGGTGATGCCGTGCGGAACGCCCCGTCCGCCGCCGAGCAGGTAGCCGATGCCGTGGCTTGCGCCGTAGGGCACGCCCGCCATCGAGGCGATGCGCGAGAGCCAGGTCGCGTGCTGCGCCGTCGCGCGCGCCGTCAGATCGCCGGGGTCGCGCCGGATCGCGGGAAGCGCCCCGGCGAGAAGCCGCATCGCCTCGCGGTTCGCCGCGTCGGCGATCGGAACGCGTTTCTTCGCGCACCAGCCCTCGACCGCGTGATCCACCGACCGGATGCCGGTGGAGAGCAGCAGCTCGATCGGCGTCTCGAGCGTCGCCGCCGGATCGAGGATCGCCGCCTTCGGCACGAAAAGCGGGTGCGCGTACATCTGCTTCACGCGCCTTTGCACATCGGTGATTCCGGCGGTGTGGAAGAACTCGGCGGCCGAAAGCGTGGTCGGCACGGCGACCATGCGAAGCCGCTGCGGCTCGTGCTCCCAGGCGCTCGCCTCCGGAGCCCGGCCGCGGGCTCCGGCGAGCGCGGAAAGTTCCTCCACGGTGTGCACGCCGCGCCAGAGCGCAAGGAGCATCGCCTTGGTCGCGTCGATCACCGAGCCGCCGCCGACCGCGACGAGTAGGTCGGCGCCGGCGGCGCGCGCAGCCGCCGCCCCTGCGATCACCGCCTCGCGCGGGCTGTGCGCGGCGATCGCGTCGAACTTGCCCGCGAAACGCTCTCCGAGCGCGCGCACGATCCCGGCGAGCAGCGCCCCGCCCGAGAGCGAACGCGTCGTCGTCGAGAAAGACCCGCGTCGCGCCCGCGCGCCGTGCCTCGTCGGCGACCGCTTCGGCGGCCGGCACGCCGTAGACGACGCGCTGCTGCGCCGGCCAGTGGTGCGTTCCCGCGAGCATTCAGATCCCCATGCGCTGCGCGATGATGTTCCTCTGAATCTCGTTCGAGCCGCCGCCGATCGGCCCGATGCGGGAGTCGCGAAAGAACCGTTGCATGTCGTGCTCCATGAGGTAGCCGGCCCCGCCCATGATCTGAAGGCCGAGGTCGGCGCAGGCGAAGTCGTTTTCGGTCGCGACCACCTTGGCGATCGCGATCTCGGTGCCCGCCTCCAGTCCCGCATCGAGCATCTCGGCGGCGCGCAGCGTCACCGCGCGCGCGGTCTCGGCCATGATGCGCATGTCGGCGAATTTGTGCCGGATCGCTTGGAACTCGGTGATCCGGCGGCCGAACGCCCGCCGGTTCTTCGCATATTCGAGCGCGTAGTCCACCACGTGCATCAGGTTTCCGCAGCCGGAAGCGGCGATACACAGCCGCTCCAGCTCCAGGCAGCGCATGAGGTTTCCCCACGCGCGGTTTTCCTCGCCGATCCGGCGCTCGGCCGGCACCTCCACCGCATCCAGAAACACGTCGTTCGGGTGCGTGGTGCGCCGCCCGAGCGTGCGCATCGGCCGGATCGAGACGCCCGGTGCGCGCGCATCCACCAGGAACGCCGACACCCCCTCGCGACCGGCCGCCGGGTCGGTCTTTGCGATGACGACGAGATAGTCGGCGACATGCGCGCAGGTGATGTAGGTCTTCTGCCCGGTGAGGACGTAGCGGTCGCCGCGCCGCTCGGCGCGCGTGCGGATCGCGGCGACGTCCGAGCCCGCCTCCGGCTCCGAGATCGCGATCGCCATCCGCAGCGATCCTTCGGCCACCTTCGGCAGGAACTCGCGCTTGAGCGACTCCGCGCCGTAGCGCGCGATGTGCTGAGCGGCGTAGACGCAGGTGATGAGGTAGGCGGTCGCGATGCTCGCGTAGTGGTAGGCCATCGCCTCGACGAGCACCACGAGGTCCTTGTGGCTGCCGCCGGTGCCGCCGTAGGCCTCGGGGAACGGCAGCCGCATCCAGCCGGCGCGCGCGAGCGCCGCATACGCCTCGTGCGGGAATTCGGCGCGCTCGTCGAGCTCGCGTATGCGTTCCGGGGGAAGCTCGCGCGCGAGCAGGTCGAGCACCGCCTCGCGCATCAGGCGCTGCTCGTCGGTGAAGCCGAAGGTGCTCCAGAGCCCGCTCATTTTCCGCGTGCCTTGACGAGCGTGACGAAGGTGCCGCCTTGCACGACTTCGCCGCGCTGGTTGACGAGTTCGATGCGGCGCTTGAGCACGCCGGCGCCCGGCTTCGACGACGCGCGCGCCTCGAGCACCGTGATCCGGGCGCGCACGGTGTCGCCGAAAAGGATCGGTTTCGCGAACCTCCAGTCCTCGATCGCGAGGAAGGCGAGCGCGGTGCCTTCGAGCATTCCGGTGCGGCCGGCAAGGCCGCTCGCGATCGAGAGCCCGAGCAGCCCGTGCGCGATCCGCTGGCCGAAGGGGGTGCCGGCGGCGAACTCGGCGTCGGTGTGGATCGGGTTGTAGTCGCCAGAGAGGCCCGCAAAAGCGACAACATCCGCCTCGGTGACGGTGCGCGCGGGCGTCTCGATCCGTTCGCCCGCGACGAAATCTTCCAGATACTTCGGCATTGCTAGCCCTTTCTGCAGCGTACGATCAGCGCATCGACCGCGAGCACCCGGTCGGAGGCGCAGACGATCGGATTGACGTCCACCTCGGCGATCTCGCCCGCATGATCGGCGACGAATTCCGAGATGCGCGCGACCGCCTCGGCCAGCTGCTCGACGTTCGCGCGCGGCGCGCCGCGAAATCCCTCGAGGAGGCGAAAGCTCCTCAACCTTCGCAGCATCGCGAGCGCCTCTTCGGGCGAGACCGGCGCAAGCGCCGCAGCGGTGTCCTCGACGAGTTCCACGAGCACGCCGCCTGCGCCGACCACGATCACCGGCCCGACGACCGGATCCACGCGCGCGCCGACCAGCATCTCGACCCCGCTCGCCATCGGCTGAACGAGCACGCCGCGGATGTCCTCCGCGCGCGCGACCCGGTGCGCCGCGGCGAGCACCTCCGCGTACGCGCGCGCTAGCGCCGCCCCGTCGGCGATGCCAAGCCGTACCACCCCTGCCTCGGTCTTGTGCGGAATCGCAGGCGACTCGACCTTGAGCGCGACCGGGTAGCCGAGCGAGCGCGCGGCGGTGGCCGCTTCTTCGGCGCTCGAGGCGAGCCGCTCCTCCACCACCGGCACGCCGTAGCAGGCAAGAACTTTCTTCGCTTCGCGCTCGGTGAGCGTTTCGCCCGCAGCGGCGAGCAGGCCGCGGGCGCGCTCGCGCGCGCCTTCGTCCGAGAGCCGCCCGCGCGGGGCCTGCGGCCCTCTCGCGCGCTCGTGGTACGCGTGCCAGGCCGCGATCGTCGCGAAGCAGCGCCCTGCGGAACGGAAAAGCGGCACGCGCTCGAGCGCTTCGTAGCCCTCGATGCCGGGGCCTTGGAGCCACTCGGACATCCAGACGAGCGCGACCGGTTTCGGTTGCTCTGCCGCCAGCTCGCGCAGCAGTTGCAGCCGCGCCTCGGCGATCTCGTGGCTCGCCACCGTCATCGAGAGGACGAGCGCGCCGTACCGGGAATCGGCAAGGAGCGCCCGGCAGCATCGGCCGAGCGATTCGGGATCCGAGAGCACCTGCCCGGTCGGATCGCAGGGGTTGCGCGCTGCGCCGAACTCCGGAAGGATCGCCCGGAGGGCCTGCACCGTCTCGGCCGAAGGTTGCGGCATCGGCACGCCGTGCTCGGCCGCCTTGTCGGCGGCGATGACGCCCGCACCGCCCGAACCCGAGACCACCGCGACGCCGCGCGCGCGCGGCGCGCCGGCGACGGCGAAGAACTTCGTCCGTTCGAGCAGCGCCTCGTAGTCCTCGACTGCGACGAAACCGGCCCGCTCGAAAAGCGCGCGCCAGGCGACCGCCGAGCCGGCGAGCGAGCCGGTGTGCGAGCGCGCGGCCGCCGCGCCGTCTGCGCTCGTGCCGAGCTTGAGCACCACCACCGGCTTTCCGGCGCGACGCGCGCGCTCGCCCGCTTCCAGCATCCGCGCGGCGCTCCGCACGCCTTCGAAGAGGAGCGCGATCGCGCGGCACTGCGGCTCCTCGGCGAAGGCGGCGACGAGGTCCGCGACGTCGATATCGGCTGAATTGCCGGCGGAAAAGAACCAGCCGATTCCGGCGCCGCGCTCCCACGCCTGCGCGAGCGAGTAGCCGAGCGCGCCCGACTGGCTCACGACCGCGATCGGGCCGCCGCCGGGCCGCGCGCGCGAATACTCCGGGATGAACGTGAGGCCGCAGCGCAGCGCGTGGTTCACCATGCCCATGCAGTTCGGCCCGAGCACCGGCATCCTCGCCGCGCGCGCGATCGCGGCAAGGCGCGCCTCGGCGCGCGCCGCCTCCTCGCGCCCCATCTCGCCGTAACCGGAGGCATACACGATCGCCGAGCGGGCGCCGGCGGCCGCGGCCTCCTCGAGTGCGGGTTCCACCGCCTCGCGCGGCAGCACCAGCACCGCGCAGTCGGGCTTCTCCGGCAGCGCCGCGACCGACGGATGACAGGGCCGGTCGCCGATCCGCTCGTACTTCGGGTTCACGAGGTACACCGCCCCGCGGTAGTGCGCGAGGTTCTCGAGCGTTCGCATGCCGAAGGAATTCGGCCGCGGCGAGATCCCGACGATCGCGACCGAGCGCGGCGCAAGAAGCGGCGCAAGCGCCTGTCGGTCGTAGAGCGCCCGCGCGCTCATCCGCGCACCCGGGCGGCGAAAAGCGGCCCGTCGTCGTAGGCGAGGACGACGAGCTCGGCGCGCGCGCCGACCGCAAAGCCCTCGGTGACGCCGAGGAGCCGCGTCGCGATGCGAAGGCCGTCGTCGAGATCGACGATCCCGACCCGGTAGGGCGCCTCGCCGGCGAACACCGCGGGCGCGGCGTGCACGACGGTCGAGGAATACACCGTGCCGGTCGGCTGCAGTTCGGCCCATTCGACCGAGGCGCACCAGCAGTGCGGGCAGAAAGGCCTCGGGGGGAACGCAAGGCGCGCGCAGGCCGCGCAGCGGGTGGTGGTGAAGCGGCCTTCGGCGAGCGCGCGCCAGAAGCGCTCGGTGAACTCCGAGAGTCGCGGCGGCCAGGGACGCCGTCCGGCCACCCGCTCGATCGCGAGCTTCATGCGCGCGCCTCCAGCACGTGAACGAGCGCCGCATTGTAGTTTCCGAGCTCGCAGGCGGCGACGCCGATTTCAGCGCCGGCGACCTGACGCTCGCCCGCGCGCTGGCGCAGCTGCTCGGCGAGTTCCACGAACGCGTAGAGCGGCGAGATGTAGGGCGGATGCCCGCGCGAGAGCAAGCCGCCCGAGGTGTTGATCGGCAGGCGGCCGCCGAGCGCGGTCTCGCCGGCAGCCGCGGCGTGCGCGCCGCGCCCGCGCGGCGCAAAGCCGAGGGCTTCGGAGACGAGCACCTCGACGATCGTCGCGGGCGCATAGAGCTCCGCGAGGTCCACGTCCTGCGGACCGATGCGCGCTTCGGCGAACGCGGCGCGCCCGGCGCGCGCCGCGGCGTCGAACGCGATCATGTCGTTCGGCAGCTCCGAGATCTGGTGCGCGCCCTCGTGGTAGAAGCCTCGCCCGCGAACGCGCGCGTAGGGACGCCCGAGCGAGCGCGCGACCTCCTCGCGCGCGAGCACGAGGCAGGCGGCGCCGTCCGACATCGGCGCGACCTCGTAGAGCCCGAGCGGCTCGACGATCGGCCGCTGCGCGAGCACCTCTTCGAGCGTCACCGGCCGCCGGTACTGCGCGAGCGGATTGAGGGCAGCATGGCGCCGGTTTTTCACCGCGACCGTCGCGAGCGCCTCGCGCGCGACCCCGTGCTCGTGCATGTAGCGCACCGCGTCCATCGCGTACCACGACAGCGGCGTGAAGCCGAAGGGCACGTGAAAATCGAGGTCGCCGGTCGCGCGCATGATGAGGTTCATGTGCTCGGGCGAGGGCGTCGCGGTCTCGAAGTTGACGCCGAGCGCGAGCGCCACTTCCGCCCGGCCGCTCGCGATCGCCTCGGCCGCGGCGTCGAACGCGAGGCCCCCGGTCATGCCGTCGCCGAGCACTTCGACGAGCACCCCGTTCGTCGCCACGCGCAGCCAGTTCGCCATGAAGGTGCCGAAATAGCGCTGCAGCGTGTAGGGGCGCGGATGGGTGAAGACGAGCGCGCCGATCGACTCCTTCGGAAGCCCCGCGTCCGCCATCGCCGCGACCACGCAGCCGGCGAGCGTCTCGTGCTCGAGCGCCTGCAAGGGTGCCTCGCGCGGCCGCTGGATGCGCCCGCAGGGAACGGCGGCCGCGCCGACCAGCGCGACGCCGGTCATTGCGGCGAGGGACTTTCGCGGGCTAGCATGCGGCCTTCCTTATCCGTGGAGAACCGATGGGTGTCAAGCAGCTTTTCGATCTCGGCGGGCGCACCGCGCTCGTCACCGGCGGCTCGCGCGGACTCGGCCTCCAGATCGCCGAGGCGCTCGGCGAGATGGGCGCGCGCCTTGCGCTCACCGCGCGAAAAAAGGAGGAACTCGACGCCGCCGTCGCGCATCTGGCGAAGCTCGGCATCGAGGCGCACGCCTGGGTCTGCGATCTGTCGCGGCGCGAGACGATCCCGCCGGTGTTCGATGAGGTGCTCGCGAAATTCGGTCGCGTGGACATCCTCGTCAACAACGCCGGCGCCGTGTGGGGCGCGCCGGCCGAGGAGCATCCGCTCGAGGCCTGGGACAAGCTCGTCGCGCTCAACCTCATCGGCACCTTCGTCATGTCGCAGCAGGCGGCGAAGAAATCGATGATCCCGGCCAGATGGGGGCGGATCGTCAACGTCGCCTCGATCGCAGGGCTCTTCGCGAGCGATCCGGCGCTCGTGAAAACGGTCTCCTACAACGCCACGAAGCACGGCGTCGTCGGCATGACGAAACAACTCGCCGCCGAATGGGGCGAGCACGGCATCACCGTGAACGCGATCTGCCCCGGGTTCTTTCCGTCGAAGATGACGCGGGCGACGCTGGAAGCCGCAGGCGAACTCGTGCGCCGCGCCACCCCGACGCGGCGCCTCGGGGGCGAAGAAGACCTGAAGGGCATCGCGGTGCTGCTCGCCTCGGAGGCGGGGCGCCACATCACCGGTCAGGCGATCGCGGTGGACGGCGGGGCGACGCTGATATGAACGGCGCGATCTCGCCCGAGGTCGGCGCGTTCCTGAAGAAAATCCGCTTTGCCGATCACCTCGGCATCCAGCTCGAGTCGCTCGAGAAGGGCATCGCGCGGCTTTCTCTCGAAGTGAAGCCGGAGTACACGACGAGCTGGGGCACGGTGCACGGCGGTGCGGTGCTCGCGCTGCTCGACGTCACGCTCTCGATGGCGGCGCGCACGCTCTTCGATCCGCCGCGCTCGATCATGACGATCGACCTTTCGACCCACTTCATCGGCACTGCGACCGGGATCCTGCGCGCCGAAGGGCGCGTGCTCCGCGCCGGAAACACGACGATCTTCTGCGAGGGCGAGGCGCGCTCGGAGATGGGGACGCTGGTCGCCAAGGCGGTGGGTACCTTCCGGGCCCGGTCACCGAAATAGCCGCCGTCCGCTCCAGAGCCAGGCAAGGCCCGCGGTCTGTACCGCCCAGAGGCCGACGAGCGCCCAGCCGTAGGCTTCGGGGGCATAGCCGCTCGGCGTCTGCGGCCAGCGGTCGAGCACCAGTCCCACCGCCCACTGGCCGGTGAACATCCCGGCGAAGACGAAGACGTTGAGCGCGGTGTTCGCGCGCCCGGCCATTTCCTTCGGAAAGCGGCGCGAGTAGAGCGCGTAGGCGAGCACGACCGACGTGGCGCAGCCGAAGTAGAGGCTCCAGAGCGCGACCGGCGCGAACCGGACGCCGAGGGCGAGCAGGAGCAGGCACACCGAGGCGATCGCCACCCCGCCCGCGAGCAGCGATACCGAACTCACCCCGCGGCGGCCGAGCAGGTCGGCGGCGCGCCCGAAGCCGAGGTAGCCGGCGATCATCGCAACGCCGAAGACGAGCAGCGCCTGCGCGATTTGCGCGCGGCTGTAACCTGCGACATCGCGCAGCCAGGTCGCGACCCAGAGCGTGCCGAGCGAGACCGCCGCCATCTGGCTTGCGCCCACCGCGAGCGCGACGCGCCAGAACGCCGGATCGCGCCCGATGCTCGCGAATTCCCGAAGCTGCACCGCAAGCGGCGCCGGCCGCCGTTCGCCCGGACGCTCCGGTACGACGAACGCGAGCAGCGCGCACACCGCGAGGTTGAGTGCGACGAGCCCGGCGAACACCTCGCGCCAGCCGAAAACCCGCAGCGCCGCCTCAAGCGGCACGCTCGCCGCGATCGCCCCCACCATTCCGGTCGAGAAGGCGATGCCGTTCAGCGTCGCAAGCTGCCCCGGCGGGAACCACAGCGCGAAGGCCGACATCGAGGCCATGAGCCCGGCCGACACCCCTGCCCCGATCAGCGCGCGCGCGGCGGTGAGCTCCGTCGCCGAGCCCGCGAGCGCGAACCAGGCGGCGCCTGCCGCGGCGACGAGAAAGAGCGTCGCGTTCACCCGCCGCGGCCCGTAGCGATCGAGGAGCAGCCCGACCGGTAGCTGCATCGCGGCGAACGCGAAAAAATAGATTCCGGTGAGCAGGCCGAGCGCCGCGGCATCCAGTTCGAACTCGCGCGCGAGCTCCGGGCCGATGATCGCGTTCGCCGACCGATACACGTAGGAGACGAAGTAGCCCGCGAGAAACGGCAGGCAGACGCGCAGGACGAGCGCCGCGCCGCGCGCTGCGCCGGCCCGCGGATCGGCGCGGTCCGACGGCGGCGTCACTCAGCGCTTCGCGGTTTCCAGTCCGCCGAGGTAGAAGCGGTTCCAGGTGGGCGAGATCACGATTTCGTTCACGCAGGTGCGCGCGGGCATGAGCGCGACGAAGAGGATCGCGCGACCGAGGTCCTCGGGCTGCGCCATGCGCGCGCGCTCCTCGGGCGAAGGCGGTACCGGGCGCTTGTCGAGGATCGGGGTCGCGACCTCGCCCGGCAGGATGCAGGTCGCGCGGATGCCGTTCGCGCCCTCTTCGATGTTGATCGTCTCGGTGAGCGCGATCACCGCGCGCTTGGCCGCGTTGTACGCAGGCCCGGTGAGCGCCGAGGCGTAGCGCCCGGCCCAGGAAGAGACGTTGATGATGAGGCCGTCGCCTCGCGCACGCATGCCCGCAAGCACCGCATGGCAGCAGTAGAAGACACCGTCGAGGTTGATCCGGACCACCTCGTCCCAGCCTTCGGCACTCATGTCGCGAAAGCTTCGCCGGCCGATGTTCGTGCCGGCGCTGTTCACGAGAATGTCGATGCGGCCGTGACGCCGCTCGATGTCCGCGGCGGCCGCCGCGACCGCGCGCCGGTCCGAGACGTCGAGGAGGAGCGCCTCCGCGCTGCCGAGCCCCTTCAGCTCCTCGAGCGCCGCCTCGTTCGTGCGCGCCGTTCGCCCCGAGATCACCACGTGGGCGCCGGCGCGCGCGAGTTCTTTCGCCCCGGCAAGGCCGATCCCGCTCGCGCCGCCGGTGATCCAGGCGACGCGGCCGGCGAGTTCAGCGCCGGGCATACTGCGTCGCGCCGAAGAGCACCTCGCGCTCCTTGTCCGAGATCGGGCCCTGCCTGCGCCGCTCGGCGAGAACCGCGAGCCCGCGCTGTACCGCCGCGCGCGCAAGGAGCCGCTCGCGCCAGCGCTTGACGCTCGGATACTCGTCGATGTTCACGCCCTGGCGCTCGGGCGTGCGCAGCCAGGGCAGGATCGCCATATCGGCGATCGTGTACTCGTCGCAGGCGACGTATTCGGATTCGGAAAGCCGCCGCTCGAGCACGCCGTAGAGGCGCTGCGCCTCGTTGGTGTAGCGCTCGATCGCATAGGGGATCTTCTGCGGCGCGTAGTCGCGAAAGTGATGCGCCTGCCCGAGCATCGGGCCGATGTGGCCCATCTGGAACATCACCCACTGCATCACCTGCCAGCGTTTCTCGATGTCCCGGGGCAAGAAGCGGCCGGTCTTCGAGGCGAGGTAGAAAAGGATCGCCCCGGATTCGGCGAGCGCGAGCGGCTTTCCCTTCGGCCCCTCGGGGTCGACGATCGCCGGGATCTTGTTGTTCGGGGAAATCTTCAGGAACTCGGGGCGGAACTGCTCGCCTGCGCCGATGTCGACCGGAATCGTCCGGTAGGCGAGCCCCGTCTCCTCCAGCATGATGTGGACCTTGTGGCCGTTCGGCGTCGGCCACGTGTAGAGATCGATCACGCGTCGCCTCCTATGCGAGCTTGACGAGCTGCTTGCCGAAATTCTCGCCGCGCAGAAGCCCGATCAGCCCGCGCGGCGCGGCTTCGATCCCCTCGAGCACCGACTCGCGGTACTTCAGCTTTCCGCTGCGGTAAAGGTCCATGAGCGTCGCGTTCGCTTCGCCGTAGCGGTCGCGCCAGTCGAACACGATCATGCCCTGCACGCGGATGCGGTTGACGAGGATCGCGCGGAAGTTGCGCACGCCGTAGGGTTCGACGGCGTTGTAGTCGGAAATCAGGCCGCAGACGACGATGCGCGAAAACGAGTTCATGAGCCGCAGGAGCGTATCGAGCACTTCGCCGCCGACGTTGTCGAAATAGACGTCGACGCCCTTCGGCGCGGCTTCCTTGAGATCGCGGTAGAGATTGCCCGCCTTGTAGTCCACGCAGGCGTCGAAGCCGAGTTCGTCCTTCACGTAAGCGCACTTGCGCGCGCCGCCCGCGATGCCGACCACGCGCGCGCCCCAGTGCTTCGCAAGCTGCCCGACGACACTGCCCACCGCGCCGGAGGCGGCCGACACCACCAGCGTCTCGCCCGGCTTCGGCTGCCCGATTTCCTTCAGGCCGAAGTACGCGGTGCGCCCCGGCATGCCGAGGCAGCCGAGGTAGTAGGAAAGCGGCGCCGCGCGATCGTCCACCTTCGTCGCAAGCTCCGCCTTGCCGCACCAGTAAAGCTGCCAGCCGGCGTGCACCGTGACCTTGTCGCCGCGGCGAAACGCCGGATGGCGCGACTCGAGCACTTCGCCCGCCGTCTCGCCGGTCATCACTTCGCCGACTTCGACGCCGCGCACGTAGCTTTTTTTGCTGGCTCATGCGACCGCGCATGTACGGGTCGAGCGAGAGCCAAAGGTTCCTCACGAGGATTTCGCCTTCCTTCGGCGAAGGCAGCGGCGACTCGACCAGCCGGAAGTTCTCCTCGGTCACCCAGCCGGTCGGGTGGCTCGCGAGCGTCCATGCCTTGTTCAGGGTCATCGCGTCGCCTCGAGCGCGGCAAACCGCGCAAGGTGGTGCTCGGCGTCGCCCCATTCGCCTGCGATCACCGTCAGCCGCCGGAACGTGTGGCTCACCTTCATCTCCTCGCTCATGCCCATGCCGCCGTGAAGCTGCACCGACTCCTGGCTCACGTGGCGCGCGGCGTCCGAGATCTTGATCTTCGCCGCCGACACCGCGCGCGCCCGCTCGCGCGCGTCTGCCGCGCCGTCCACCTTGCTCGCGGCAAGGCAGGCCATCGAACGCGCCTGTTCGGTCGCGATCACCATGTCCACCATGCGGTGCTGAAGCGCCTGGAAGCTGCCGATCGGAACGCCGAACTGCTTGCGGGTCTTCAGGTATTCGAGCGTCGCGTCGCAGGCGTACTTCATCGCGCCGACCGCTTCGGCGCAGACGAGCGCGGTGGCGAAATCGGCCGCTTCCTCGATCCACGGCATCGCTTCGCCCTCGGCGCCGAGCAGTTCCGCGCGCGTGTCTTCGAGCAGCACATCGGCCGCGCGCATCTCGTCGAGCGTCACGCAGGGCCTCTGCTTCGCCTCGCCGACTTCGACGAGAAAGAGGCTTGCGCCCTTTTCGGTTCTCGCCGAGACGACGAGGCGGCCGGCGGCCGGGGCGCCCACGACCGCGACTTTCTCGCCGGAAAGCCGCCAGCCGTCGCCCGCCCGGCGCGCGCGCGTTTCGATCCGCGAAAGGTCGTGGCGCGCGCCCCGCTCGAGGCAGGCGAACGCAAGCCGCAGCCGGCCTTCGACCACCTGCGGCAGGATCGCCTTTTTCTGCGCTTCGCTGCCTGCGCGCGCAAGGAGCCGCGCGGCGACCATCGTCGCCGCGTAGGGCTCGACGAGGAGCGCCTCGCCCGCCGCCTCCATCGGACCGATCAAGTCGACGGCTCCCCCGCCGAACCCTCCGTACTCCGCCGGAATCGGAAGGCCGGTGAGTCCCAGCTCGGCAAGTTGGCGCCAGACGACCTCGCTCCAGCCCTCGGGGGAGGCGACGATCTTCTTGCGCGCTTCGAAGCCGTAGTCTTTCGCGAGGTAGCGCCGGACCGCGTCGGCGAGCAGCTGCTGCTCTTCGCTGTAGTCGAAATTCATCGCGCCTCCTCAGAGCCCGAGCGTCATCTTGGCGATGATGTTTCTCTGGATCTCGTTCGAGCCGGCGTAGATCGTCGTCTTGCGGAAGTTGCAGTAGCGCGGAGCGAGCACCCCGGTGAAGCGGTCGAAGCCCGCGGCGCCGTCCGCGGGGCGCACCGCGCGCGCAAGCGGCCCCGCCGCCTGCATGAAGAGCTCCGTGATCGCCTGCTGGATCTCGGTGCCCTTGATCTTGAGAAGCGAGACCTCCGCCCCCGGCGGCTGCCCGGTGCGGCGCATCCGGTCGAGGAATCGCAGATTCGTGATCTCGAGCGCCGCAAGTTCCACCTCCACCCGCGTCAGCTTGTCGCGGAACCGCGGGTCCTCGAGGATCGGCCGGCCGTCGTCGCCCGGCTGACGCGCTGCGAACTCCTTGAGCCTTGCCAACTCCCGCTTGGACGCCCCGATGCGGCCGGTGTTCAGCCGCTCGTAGCCGAGGAGGTATTTCGCCACCGTCCAGCCCTTGCCCTCCTCGTACACCAGGTTCTCGACCGGCACCTCGACGTCGTCGAAGAACACCTCGTTCACCTCGTGGCCGCCGTCCATCAGGATGAGCGGCCGCACGGTGATCCCGGGCGATTTCATGTCGATGAGCAGGAACGAAATCCCCTCCTGCTTCTTCGCCGCGTTCGCGTCGGTGCGCACGAGGCAGAAGATCCAGTCGGCGTAGTGCCCGAGCGTCGTCCAGATCTTCTGGCCGTTGACGATATAGCGGTCGCCGCGCCGTTCGGCGCGCGTCTTGAGCGAAGCGAGGTCGGAGCCCGCGCCCGGCTCCGAGTAGCCCTGACACCAGAAGTCGTCGCCGTTATAGATGCGCGGAAGAAAGCGCTTTTTCTGCGCCTCGGTGCCGAAGCGAAGCAGCACCGGCCCGCACATCATGAGGCCGAAGGGTACGAGCGGCGGCGCGCCCGCATAGCCGCATTCTTCCTCGAAGATGTAGCGCTCGACCACGCCCCAGCCGGTGCCGCCCCATTCGACCGGCCAATGCGGCGCGACCCAGCCCTTTTTCGCGAGGATCCGGTGCCAGCGCAGAAGGTCCTCCTTCGACAGCTCTTCGTAGTTCGCGACCTTGTCGCGAAGGTCCTGCGGGAGGTTTTCGGCGATCCAGCCGCGCACCTCGTCGCGGAAGGCGAGCTCCTCTTTCGAGTAATTGAGATCCATCGGGCGATCCTCCGGCGCCGAGTTTAGCGCAGGCGGTCGGCTTCGGCTTGCCTTCGGCCCCTCTGGCGAGCAGCCGATCCGCGCCGGAGGCGCGCGCGATCGCGCTCGGCGCGCACGACGGCGGCTTATGCCCGAGCTCACGGATGTCAGCCGCCGCGGCGTGCGTTTGCCCGCGCTACACGATCGAGACGCCGCCGTCTGCGACGATCACTTGTCCGGTGACGAAGGCGGCGGCCTCGGAGGCGAGAAACACCGCGATGCCGCCGATGTCGCGCGGCTCGCCGAGCCTCCTGAGCGGCGTCATCGCTTCGCGCTCGGCGCGCCGCTTCGGGTCTTCCCACAGCGCGCGCGCGAAATCGGTCTTCACCAGCCCCGGTGCGATCGCGTTCACGCGCACGCCCTTCGGCCCCCATTCGGCCGCGAGGTTGCGAACGAGCTGGTGGTCGGCGGCTTTCGAGATGCCGTAGGCGCCGATCACGGTGTTGGCGAGCAGCCCCGCGATCGATCCCACCACGATGAAGGCCCCGCCGCCGCGTTCCGCCATCGCCGGAATCGTCAGGTTGGCGAGCCAGAGCACGCTTTTCACGTTGTTCAGCCAGACCTTGTCGAGCGCTTCTTCCGGAATCGACGCAAGCGGCCCATAGTAGGGGTTCGCCGCCGCGTTCGCGACCGCGATGTCCACCCGGCCCCAGGCGTCCTCGGTCGCGCGAACGAGCGCCTCGAGCTCCTCGCGCCGCGACACGTTGCAGGGCTGCGCGCGTACTTCCAACCCCTCGGCCTCGAATTCGCGCCGCACCGCCTCGCACGCGTGCGCCTTGCGGCTCGAAACCATCACGCGGGCGCCCGCGCGCGCGAGCTCCTGCGCGATCGACTTTCCGATGCCGCGGGTCGAGCCGGTGACGAGCGCCACCTTTCCTGTCAGGTCGAACAACGAGCTTGTCACGGCGTTCCGCTATGCGAAATCGTGTGCGACTAAGTTGACATCCGGGCCGTGCGGATCGTATATCGAAATGCGAAACATTCTGCGCGGCGCTCGCCAGCCGCGCTTTTCACCCGCACGCAGTGACGAGGAACCGATCCATGGGCGCTTCCGAACCCCTCGATTCGCTCGCTTCGAGCGCCGCGCTCGAAGACGACTACGCCGGAGACCGGCAATTCGCCACCACGCTCGCGCGCGGGCTCGAGATCCTGCGCTGCTTCACGCCGGGCGAGCCGCTTCTCGGCAACAAGGAGATCTCGCAACGCACCGGGCTTCCGAAACCGACGGTGTCGCGCCTCACCTATACGCTGACGCGACTGGGGTACCTGCGGCACAACATTCGCCTCGGAAAATATCAGCTCGGCTCGGCGGTGCTCTCGATCGGTTATCCGCTGCTCGCGTCGATGAGCTTACGCCAGATCGCTCGCCCGTTCATGAAGGAACTCGCCGACCACGCCGGCGGCTCGGTCAACATGGGCGTTCGCGACCGGCTGAACATGGTGTACGTCGAGTCCTGCCGCAGCGGAAACGTCGCCACGCTGCCCGATATCGGCACCTCGGTGCCGATCGCGCAGTCGGTGATCGGGCGCGCGTTTCTCTACGCCTGTACGCCCTCCGAGCGCGAGGCGATCCTCAACCAGATGAAGGTCAAACAGCCGGAGATGCTGCGCCGCAATCAGGCCGCGATCGCGAAAAGCCTGGAGGACATCCGGGTGCGCGGTTTCTGCGTCTCGAACGGGGATCTGCGCCGCGAGGTACACGCGGTGGGGGTCCCGATGCGCCGCAGCGTCGACGGCGAAATCGTCACCTTCAACTGCGGGGTGCCCGCCTTCATGCTGAAAAAGGGCCAGCTCGAGGAGGACATCGGGCCGCGGCTGGTCGCGATGGTGCGAAACATCGAGGCCGCGGTGGGGATCCATTGAGCGCGGTGCTCGAGGCCCGCCACGGGCGGGTGCTGGAACTCGCGATGTGCAATCCGGCGCTGCGCAACGCGCTCACGCCGGAGATTTCCGCGGGGCTCACCGCCGCGCTGCGGCGCGCCGCCGAGGACGACGGCATCGGCGCGATCGTACTGCGCGGCGAGGGCGAACACTTCTGTGCCGGGGGCAACCTCAAGTCGCTCGCAGAGCTTCGCGAGGCCGGGTCGAAGCCGGCGCTCATCGAACGCATCGCGGCGGTGAACGAACTCGCGCGCGCACTGCGCGCCACGCCGCGGCCGGTGATCGCTGCGGTCGAAGGGCATGCGGCGGGGGCCGGTTTTTCGATCGCGCTCGGCTGCGACCTCGTCGTCGCCGCGGAAAACGCCGTTTTCACGATGGCGTACGTGCGCATCGGCGTCAACCCGGACGGAGGCGGCACCTGGCATCTCGCGCAGGCGCTTCCGCCGCAGCTCGCCGCGGAGGCGGCGCTCACCGCGCGACCGCTCGAAGCGGCGCTCCTTGCGCGCTTCGGCGTCGTCAACCGCGTCGTTCCCGCCGGCCGCGCGCGCGAGGAAGCGCTCGCGTGGGCGGCCGAGATCGCGGCCGGCGCGACCGCCGCGATCGGGCGCACGAAGCGGCTTCTGGCGGAGGCGCGCACGCACGATCTTTCGCGGCACCTTGAGCGCGAGCGCGAGTCCTTCGCCGAGGGATTTTTCGGCCCCGAGGGTGCCGAGGGGCTTTCCGCGTTTCTCGAAAAGCGCAAGCCGTCGTTTCACAAGTAGCCCCGCTCTGGTAGGCTAGGCGCGGACGCATCCGAGGAGGGGGTTGCATGATCCGATTCGCCGCTGCGCTGTCGGCGGCCGCGCTCGCCTTGGCCGCCCATGCCCAACAGTTCCCGATTCCCGGCAAGCCGGTGCGCATCGTCGTGCCGTTTCCGCCGGGCGGCCAGACCGACATCCAGGCGCGCGCGATCGCCCAGAAGATGACCGAGGCGGGCGGCCTGAACGTCATCGTCGAGAACAAGCCGGGCGCGTCCACGATCATCGGCGCGCGCGAGGTGCAGAAAGCGCCGCCCGACGGGCATACGCTGCTCTACACGATCGCCACCCACGTCCAGGTACCGCACCTGTACCGCACGCCGCCGTGGGATCCGCTGCGCGACTTCACGCCGATCACCGCCGGCGCGCGCTCGGCGACGGTGCTCACCGCGCACGCCTCGCTGCCGTTCAACGACGTGGCCGGCCTGGTGGCTTACGCGAAGGCGAATCCCGGCAAGCTCAACTTCGCTTCCTTCAGCCCCGGTTCGACCTCGCACCTGAACGGTGAGCGCCTGAAGCGCCTCGCGGGCATCGACATCGTGCACGTGCCGTACAAGGGCAGCGCCGACGCGATGAAGGATCACCTCTCCGGCGTGGTGCAGCTTTTCTTCGACGGCCCGACCACCGCGATCCAGAACGCGAGAAGCGGAAAAGTGAAGATGCTCGCGCACGCGGCCGAAACCAGAATGGCAGCGCTTCCGGATCTTCCGACGATGCGCGAGGCGGGTTACGACGTCGGCTACTGGGGATACCTCTGGTTCTGGGGACCGCCCGGGATGGCGCCGGCGACGGTCGAGGCGGTCTACCAGCGCCTCGTGCGCGCGATCCGCGATCCGGACATCGTGAAGCTTTTCGCCGACGGCGGCTCGGAAGCGTCCGGCATGCCGGCCCGCCGAGATGGCGCGGGTCGCGCGCGAGCTCTACGAGAAGTGGGGCGAGGTGATCCGCGAAGTCGGCGTCAAGCTCGACAACTGACCGGCCGACGGCTCGCGCGATGAGCGCCGGACCGCTGTCGGGCATCCGCGTCCTCGAATTCGAGGCGATCGGGCCCGGGCCCTTCTGCGGCATGATGCTCGCCGACATGGGCGCGGACGTGCTGCTCGTGGATCGGCCGGAGGATCCGGGCCTCGGGCTCGGCCGCGAGCGCCGGTTCGATACGATGCTGCGCGGCCGGCGTTCGGTGACGCTCGACCTGAAATCGCCCGGCGGCGTAGAGGCGGCGATCGCGCTCGCCGAAAGGGCCGACGCGCTCATCGAGGGCTTTCGCCCCGGCGTGATGGAGCGGCTGGGGCTCGGGCCGGAGGTGCTCCTTGCGCGCAATCCGCGGCTCGTTTACGGCCGCATGACCGGCTGGGGGCAGACGGGGCCGCTTGCGCCGCGCGCGGGCCACGATATCGACTACATCGCGCTCGCGGGCGTGCTTCATGCGATCGGCCGGCGGGGCGAGGCGCCGGTGCCGCCGCTCAACCTCGTCGGCGACTTCGGCGGCGGCGGCATGCTCCTAGCCTTCGGCATCGTCTGCGCGCTCCTCGAGGCCCAGCGCTCGGGACGCGGTCAGGTGGTCGATGCCGCGATGGTGGAGGGCGCAGCGCTCCTTGCCACGATGTTCTTCGGCATGCTCGCCGCCGGCCGCTGGCGCGAGGCGCGCGGCGAGAACGCGCTCGATTCCGGCGCCCCCTGGTACGACGTTTACGAGACGCGCGACGGCAAGCACGTCGCGATCGGCGCGATCGAACCGAAGTTCTACGCCGAGCTCCTCGAGCGGCTGGGGCTCTCCGACGAGCCGCTTGCGGCGCAGCACGACCGCGCCGGCTGGCCGCGGTTGCGCGAGCGCTTCGCCGAGGTGTTCCGCTCGAAGACCCGCGACGAATGGTGCGCCCGGTTCGAGGGGTCGGACGCGTGCTTCGCCCCGGTGCTCAGCTTCTCCGAGGCGCGCGCGCATCCGCACAACGTCGCGCGCGAGACGTTCGTCGGCGTGGCCGGCATCGCACAGCCGGCGCCGGCACCGCGTTTTTCGCGCACGCCCGGGGCGATCAGGCGGCCGCCGCCCGAGCGCGGCGAGGGCGGCGGCGCGGCGCTCGCCGACTGGGGGTTCAGCGCGCAGGAGATCGCGCGGCTGCGCGCCTGCGGCCTCGGCGTGCGAGGGTGAGGCGGTCGCCCGCTCTCTTCCCGCCTACGCGTAGGTGAGCGCCCCGGCCCGGTCGGGCCGATCGAGGTGCGGAATGGTGTTGAAGCTTACGCACCGCACGGCGCGCGCTCCGGCGCGCAGCTCGCTCACGCCGGTGTTGCGGGTCTGCAGATTGAGATCCACCATGCCGCGCGCGGGCATCGAAAGCACTTCGGCGAGCATCGTGGCGATCGGGCCGCCTGAGGTGACGACGAGGATCCGCCCCGCGCCGCTTCGACGCAGGTCCTCGAGCGCGGCGAGGACGCGGGCGCGAAAATCGGCGAACGGTTCGTGCGCCGCGCCCTCGAGCCTGCCCTCGGTCCAGGCGTACATCGCCTCGCGAAGCGCGCGAAAGTGCGCGCGCCGGTCGGCGGTCGCGAGCCCCGCACCGCGCGTCCACGCGGCAAGGAGCGCATGGCTGTCGTACTCGTCGAGGCGCGGGTCCTCGCGCGCTTCGAGCGCCTCGCCGTAGCCCTCGGCGATGCCGGCGAGCGTCTCGGCGTGGCGCCTGAGGGAGCCGCGCACGACGAGGTCGAAGCGCGCCGCGCGCTCGGCGAAATATTCGCCGAGCCAGCGCGCCTGCTGCCAGCCGAGCGCCGAGAGCCGGTCGTAGTCCGCCTCGCCGAACGAGGCCTGCGCGTGCCGAACGAGCAGGATTTCCGCCATCGGCCGCGATTGTATGGAACAATCGCCGCGTGGAAATCGCGGGCAGGGTCTGCGTCGTCACCGGCGCAGCGAGCGGAATCGGCGCGGCGCTCGCCGCGCGCTTCGCGGCCGAGGGCGCGGCGGGCGTCGTGTGCGCAGACCTCGACGAGCAGGGCGCGCACGCAGTCGCGGCGAAGACGGGCGGATTCGGCCTGCGCTGCGATGTCGCGCGGGAAGAGGACCTGAAGGCCGTGGTGGAGGCAACGCTTGCGCGCTACGGACGGCTGGATGTCTTTTGCTCGAACGCCGGCATCATCGAGCGCGCAGGGCTGGAAGCGCCGCTCGCGGCCTGGCGGCGCACGCTCGAGGTGAATCTTCTTGCGCACGTCGTCGCCGCGCAGCTCGTCGTGCCAGCGATGCTCGCGCAGGGCAGCGGCTACATCGTCGCCACCGCCTCGGCGGCGGGCCTCCTGATGCAGCCGGATTCGGCCACCTACACGGTCTCGAAGCACGGTGCGGTCGCGTTCGCCGAGTGGCTGTCGGTCAACTACCACGACCGCGGCATCCGTGTCTCGTGCATCTGCCCGCAAGGCGTGCGAACGCCGATGCTCCTCGGGCCGCGCGGCGACCGGCGCTCGTTTCTTCTCGAAGGCGCGGTCAGCCCCGACTACGTCGCTCAGTGCGTGGTCGAGGCGATGCGCGAGGAGCGCTTTCTCGTCCTGCCACATCCCGAGGTCGCGGAGTACGAGCGGCGCCGCGCCGCCGATCGGGAGCGCTGGCTGCGCGGCATGCGCCGGCTCGCCGCGCGGATCGCCGCCGAGGCAGCGCTGCGAGGGGAGACGCCGGCGTAGGGCTCCCGCGTATCAGCCGCGGCCGGATTCCGCGCGGGCGTTCTCCTCTTCCTGAAGCTTTCGCCAGAAGATCTTGCCCGTCGCGGTTTTCGGCAGCGCCTCCACGAACTCGACGATGCGCGGCACCTTGTAGGCCGCCATCCGCTCGCGCGCCCAGGCGACGATGTCCTCGGGCGCCGTGCGGCCTCGGGCCTCGGCCTTGAGCACGATCACCGCCTTCACCGTCTCGCCGCGGTGCGGATCGCGCGCGCCGATCACGCATGCCTCCTCGACCGCCGGATGCGCGTAGAGCATCGCCTCGACCTCCGCCGGCCAGACCTTGAAGCCGGCGCAGTTGATCATGCGCTTGAGGCGATCGGTGACGTAAAAGTACCCCTCCTCGTCGTAGTAGCCGAGGTCGCCGGTGCGGAAAAAGCGCTTGCCGTCGTGCTCGATGAACGCGTCGCGCGTCGCTTGCGGCTGCTTCCAGTAGCCGCGAAACACCTGCGGCCCGCAGACGACGATCTCGCCCACCTCGTTCGGCCCGAGCTCCGCGAGGGTCGCCGGGTCGAGGATGCGCGCGTCGGTGCCGAAGTACGGGATGCCCGCGCACTGGCGCTTCGGCCGCTGCGGCGGGTTGACGTGCGTCGGCGCCGCCGTCTCGGTGAGGCCGTAGCCCTCGACGAACGGGATGCCGAAGGTGCGCTCGATGCGCGCGGCGAGCGCCTCCGGCATCGCCGCGCCGCCGCCGCCGATGCGAACGATCGAGGACAGATCGTACTTGCCGAGGTCCGGATGGGCGAGGAAATCGACGATCATGGTGGTGATCCCGGTGACCGCGGTGACGCGGTGGCGCTCGATGAGCCGGGCGGCCGCGTCGCGGTCCCAGCGCGTCATCAGCACCGACGAGGCGCCGAGCTGGATCGGCACGTTCATGTTCGCCTGCATGCCGGTGAGATGAAAAAGCGGCAGCACGCCGAGCACCACGGTTTCGCTGGAGCCCGCGGTCCAGAGACAGGCGCCGGTGCTGGTGGCGAGCAGGTTCGCGTGCGTGAGCATGCAGCCCTTCGGCCGCCCGGTGGTGCCCGAGGTATAGGGCAGCACCGCGAGATCCTCGGGGCCTGCGACCGACGCGGCCGGCGCGCAGCCCTCGGCGAGCGCTTTGCGCCACGACACCACCTCGGGGCGGCCGGGATCGATGGGCGGCGCGCGCACCGGCTCCGGCAGCGCGAGATCGATCGGCGCACGCACGTAGTCCGAGTACGCGGCGAGGATGCAGCGCTCGATTCCGCCCGCACCGAGGTGCGCCTTCAGTTCGTCGTAGAGTTCCTGTCCGGCGATCGCCACCCGGGCGTCGGAATCGGCGATGAAGTGCGCGAGTTCCTCGCTCTTGTTCATCGGGTTGACCGGCACGACGACCGCATCGGCGCGCAGGATCGCGTAGTAGCCGACGACGAACTGCGGGCTGTTCTGCGCGTAAAGGAGCACCCGGTCGCCGCGCGCGACGCCGCAGCGCGCTTGCAGGAACCCGGCGAGCGCCTCGACCTCGCGCGAAAGCTCGGCGTAGGAGATCGCGGTGCCGTAATAGTGGATCGCCGCCTTGCTCGGGTAGCGGCGCGCGCTCACTTCGAGGTTGTACCAGAGAGGGGTCTGCGGCACCGAGAGCGCCTTCGGCAACCCCGGCGGCCAGTAGGGATAGTGGCGGGTGAACGCGGCCATCTAGAGCGCGTACTTGCGAACCGCTTTTTCGTTCCAGCGCATGCCGAAACCGGGCCCCGAAGGTCCGAGCACCTGGCCGTTCTTCACGGTCGCCGGCTCGGCGAGCACCGGCTCGGCCCAGTCCATGTACTCCAGCCAGTGGCAGGTCGGCGTCACCGCGAGCAGCTGCGCGCTCGCCTCGGGGAAAAGGTGGCTCGACATCTCGACGCCCGCGGCCTGCGCGAGCGCCGCCGCACGCATCCAGCCGGTCGCGCCGCCGATCCGCTGTACGTCCGGCATCACGTAATCGGCGGCCCCCTCGGCGAGCGCCTGCGCCATCTGCTCCGGGCCCATGAAGTTCTCCCCGATCTGGATCGGCGTCGCGACCTCGCGCGCCACTTTCGCACAGCCGGCGAAGTCGTCGGCGCGCACCGGCTCCTCGATCCAGGCGACGCCGCCCTCGTCGTCGATCATGCGACCGCGCCGGATCGCCTCGGCGACCGTGAGCGCCTGGTTGAAGTCCACCATCAGCGCGATTCCCGGTCCGATCGCCTTCTTGACCGCCCGCAGCGCCGCGAGATCGTCTTCGGCCCGCGGGCGGCCGAGTCTCAGCTTCACCGCCGCAAATCCGTCGTTCACCAGCGCCTCGGCTTCTCTTGCGAGCGCCTTCGGCGGCATGAGGCCGAGACCGTTCGAGTTGTACGCACGGAGCGGTCGCCGCGCGCCGCCTGCGAGCCGCGCGAATGGCTCGCCGAGCGCCTGCCCGAGCGCGTCCCATGCGCAGAGATCCACGCCGGACATCGCGAACAGCACGATGTTGTGCACGCCGAGCAGCGTGTAACGCGCGCGCAGCTTTCTCTCGATTTCGAAAGGCGCCAACACATCGCCCGCGATCGCTTCACCCATCGCCTCGACGAGCTTCGCGATCGGCGCGAGGTGCGCCGTCTGGATCGCGAACAGGTAGGCCCGGCCGGTGATCCCTTCGTCCGTGGCCAGGTCGAGAAGCAGGAGCGGCGCCGCCGTGATCGTGCCGTTGCTCGTCGCGAGCGGCCGGCGCATCGGCACCGCCACCGCACGCGTGCAAAGCTCCCGAATCCTCAGACTTTCAGTTTTTTCCTTGCGGACACCGCTGCTCGTCCGCAACCACGCCACAGAAACTCTGCTACCGTACGCGATACGCGACGATGAACGTCTCCACGTCCTGCGGGCTGCAGCCGCACATACGCAGCGTGGCGCGCACGTAATCCTCGTCAACCAGGTCCCTGCACGGCACCGCGACGAACGACGAATTGCCGGGCTTCTTCCAGAGCGAGACGCGATCGGTCTCCCGCTTGTAGCGGTAGCCGAGTTCCTTCCGCTTATTGCAGAAGTGCTCTCGCCGAATCACGGCTGGCGCGCACCAGCAGCGCGATGGGCACGTCGAATTCGATCTGCCCCTCCTGCTGTACACCCTGCGCGAGGCGCCAGCCGCGATGTCTCCAGAAACGCATCCAGCTCGCCCGATTCAAGCAGATCCTGCAGCAGAAGCTGAACAGAATCGCGGATGCTCGCCAGAAGCTCGTCGAGCGAGTCGCCCTGCATCGCAAGCCCGAGGGCATGGCAAACACCCAGCCACTGCCCCGACGCCGCCTGGGCGACTTCCATTGCACCTGACCGTTGACGTCAACGCGGACGATCTGCTTCATCGCCTCCTCCGCGCCTCGTCCGAGAGGTTCACGGCAGAATTATAAGCCTTTGGCTCGGCCCGTTATGCGGCATCGGATCGCCGGACGCAAATTCGCGACGAGCCCGGCGAGGGAAGCCATAATTGCGGCTATGACGGCCGGGTTTTCATTGATGCGGCCGATTGCGCTCGCGCTGAGCCTTGCTCTACTTCCGGCCTGCGCCCCGGTGACGCAGCGCCCGCAGGTAGACGAGCGCGCGCTCGCCGAGGAGACGCGCAAGCAGCGAGAACTCGCCCTCCAGGACCTGCTGGACGACCAGGCGCGGCTCTTTCGCGTGGCGTGGCCGATCCTTGCGCGCGGTGCGCCGCTCTGCGGCGAGCGGGTGCGGCCCGCGCTCGGCGCGCGTTTCGCGTCGCGCGCCGACTTCGCCAAGGAGTTTCGCGAGGCGGCCGAAAAGCTGCTCGGGGTCGGCGAGGAGCCGAGCGTCGTTCAGGTGGCCGAGGGCTCGCCCGCGCAGCGCGCCGGGCTGCGCGAGCGCGACGTCGTCGTCGCGCTCGACGGCCGCCCCGCGCCGCGCGGCGAGGGCGCGGGCCGAAAGCTCGTCGAGGCGATCGCCGAGGCCGCAAAAGCCGGCCGAGCGCCCCTGCTGCAAGTGCGTCGCGCAGGCGTCGAGCACACCGTCGCGATCGCCGCCGAGCCGGTCTGCGACTACCCGGTGGTGCTTCATCCGGCCGACGCGATCAACGCGTTCGCCGACGGCCGGCAAGTCGCCGTCATGCGCGGGATGCTGCGCTTTGCGCGCGACGATCTGGAGCTCGCGGTCGTCATCGGCCACGAGCTCGCGCACAACAGCATGAAGCACATCGAAAAACAGACAGGCAACGTGCTCCTCGGCACGATACTCGATATCCTCGCCGCCGCGCGCGGCGTGAACACGCAAGGCGCGTTCGGCAATCTGGCGGGGCTCGTGTTCTCGAAGGAGTTCGAGGCCGAGGCCGAGCTATGTCGGCCTGTACTTCGTCGCGCGCGCGGGCTTCGACGTCTCGCGCGCGCCCAATTTCTGGCGACGCATGGCGGCCGCCTCGCCCGGCGCGATCGGCCGCCAGGGCTTCGCCGCCTCGCACCCCTCGACGCCAGAGCGGTTTCTCGCGCTCGAGAAGACCGTCGAGGAGATCCGCGCGAAGCAGGCCGCGGGCCGCGAGCTCGCGCCCGAGCTCAGGCCGTAGCGCCCCCGGGCCGGCCCCCGGGTCCCCAGACGGAGGGCGGCGCGGCGCGCGCATCCCGCCGCGTCCAGCGCCCTGATTCGACCTGATGGAAAAAATCGGCGACGAGCTGGTTGAAGAGCGCCGGCTCCTCCAGGTTGATCGCATGGCCGCTTCTCGGCAGGATCGCGAGCCCGGCGGTGGCGATGCAGCGCTTCATCAGGAGGGACGCCTCGAGACACGGTTCTTCCTCGTCGCCTGCGACGATCAGCACCGGCACGTCGATCGCCTGCATTTCGGCGGTGAGGTCATAGAGCGACGGTCGGCGCGCCTGGACGCCCGATAGCGTGTTCGCCGAGCCGAGCGGCGAGCTGCTCCGCGAGCCCTCGGATGAACTCCTCGAACCCGCGCGGATCTTTCGCGAGCAGTTGCACGCGCGTCGGCCCATAGCCGTACGCGGCCGCAAAACGCGCCATGCCCTCGCGGCGAATGAATTCGGCGTTCGCGCGCGACTCGGCCTGAAATTGCGCGTAATGCGCCGGATGCGCGCCGTAGCCGCAGCCGGCGACGACGAGCGAGAGCGCGCGGTGGCCGTAGGCCATGCCGAAATGCAGCGTCGCGAACGCCCCCATGGACAGGCCGACGACGTGGGCGCGCGCGATGCCGAGCGCATCGAGCACCGCGCGGAGGTCGTCGCGGGCGCGCGCCTGCGAGTAGCGCTCGGGCTCCTCCGGCACGTCCGAGGGCGGATAGCCGCGGGCGTTGTACGCGATCGCGCGGTAGCGGCGCGCAAAATAGCGCATCTGCGGCTCCCAGCTGCGCGCATCGCCCGCGAACTCGTGCACGAACACGACCGGCGTGCCGCTGCCGGCTTCTTCGTAGTAGAGCCGTACGCCGTCGTCGGTGGCGAGGAACGGCATGTTGTTAGACTAGCACTCGGAAAGCGCGAGCGCAGCGATGAAGGCGGTCCTTTGCAAGCAGTACGGCCCCCCGCAGACCCTCGTGATCGAGGAGTTGCCCTCGCCCCGGCCGGCCGCGGGCGAGGCGGTCGTCGCGGTGCGCGCCGCGAGCGTCAACTTTCCGGATGTGCTCATCATCCAGAACAAGTACCAGTTCAAGCCGCCGCTGCCGTTTTCGCCCGGCAGCGAAATGGCCGGCGTGGTGAAGGAGGTCGGCGAAGGGGTGAAGAACGTCAAGCCCGGCGACCGCGTGATCGCCTTCACCACCTACGGCGCGTTCGCCGAGGAGGTGAAGGTGGACGCGGGCCGTCTCGTGCCGATCCCGGACGGGATGGACTTCGTCACCGCGTCGGCGTTCCTGCTCACCTACGGCACCGCCGAGCATGCGCTGCGGGATCGGGGAGCGCTCGCTCGGGGGAGACGCTCGCTGTGCTCGGCGCCGCAGGCGGGGTCGGGCTTGCAGCCGTCGACATCGGCAAGGCGCTCGGCGCCGAGGTGATCGCGTGCGCATCGAGCGCAGAAAGCTCGCCGTCTGTCGCGAGCACGGGGCCGATGCCCTCGTCAACTATGCGACGGAGAATCTGCGCGATAGGATCCGGGAGCTCACCGGCGGGCGCGGCGCCGACGTCGTCTACGACGCCGTGGGCGGCCCCTACACCGAGCCTGCACTTCGCGCAACCGCCTGGCGCGGACGGCTGCTCGTCGTCGGCTTCGCCGCCGGAGAAATCCCGAGGATCCCGCTCAACCTGCCGCTCCTCAAGGGTTGCGCGATCGTCGGGGTGTTCTGGGGCGAGTTCGCGCGCCGCGAGCCGCGGGAATTCGCCCGCAGCGTCGCGCAGCTCGGCGCCTGGTGGCGCGAAGGAAAGCTGAGGCCCCACGTGTCGCGGACGTTTCCGCTCGAGCGCGCGGCCGACGCGCTCGCGCTCATGGCCGCGCGTCAGGTCACCGGCAAGCTGGTGCTGACCGCGTAGGGGATTGCGTCGTGCGCGCCTCGTCAGGCGCCGCGCAGCCGCCACCAGATCGGACCCGAGGTCGATACTGAGAAAGAGCGCAATGTAGCTCCTCGCGCACCTCGGATTCGGAGAGCCAGGCGGTGATCTCCCGGCCGCTTGCCTCCGCGTACCACTTGTGCGCGCGAAAGACGAGAAACAGCGCCGCCGAAGGCACGGCGGCGACCGTCGGCCAGACCCAGTCGGCAGGGCGCGCCGCATGCGGGATGTGCCCACGAACTCGCCGCCAGAGCGGCACAGCGAGCCCGGCGACGAGAATCCACAGCTCGACCGCCGCGCGTGGCTCGCGGTCGAGCCAGGAGCTGAGGTTGTGAAGGTTCGTTTCTCCCTGGCGGTTGAGCGCCTGGAGAGTTTCTGCGCGTCCGCCAGCCGAAGAGGTGCTGTCCCCAGCTCACCTCTTCGCCCGGCGAAATACACGCTCGCAAGGGTCCACGCGAGGATCCACCAGCCAAGGCGCAGATCCGGCAGGCGGCTGCGCGCGCCCCATGCCGCAAACCCGGCGGCGATGCCGGGAACGAGCACGATCGCCGTCGCGTGCTCGGCAAGCCCGGTACCGGCGGGATCGTGATCGCTGCGCGTAGACCGCCGGCACCCAGTCCGGCGAAAATAGTGCGCAGGCGACGAGGGCGAGCAGCATTAGCGGCGGAAACCCTTGCCGAGATCCCATGCCGGCAGGAGAAATCCCTCGCGGTGCCCGGCCCGCCGCTCATCGCGCGCCCGCTCGCACCGCGCCGCGAAGAAAAGGGCGCCGCAGCGCCCTTCGTCCGGCTCGGCCGTCGGGCTATCCGCCACCGGCGGTCGCCTCCGCGGTGCTCGGCTCCTCGGTACCCGCCAGCTCCGCGAGCGGCGCCTCGGCCGCCTGCGCCTTGCGCACGTGATGGTACGCAAGCCCGGTGCCGGCCGGGATCAGACGCCCGACGATGACGTTTTCCTTGAGGCCGCGCAGCTCGTCGCGCTTGCCCATGATCGCCGCCTCGGTGAGGACGCGGGTCGTCTCCTGGAACGACGCCGCCGAGATGAACGAATCGGTCGAGAGCGACGCCTTCGTGATGCCGAGCAGAATGTTGCGGTAGGTGGGCCGGCTTTCTGCCTTCGCGCACCGCCTTTTCGTTTTCCTCCAGCACCTCGGCGCGCTCGACCTGCTCGCCCTGGATGAACGAGGTCTCGCCCGGATCCTCGATCTCCACGCGGCGCAGCATCTGCCCGCACGATCACCTCGATGTGCTTGTCGTTGATCTTGACGCCCTGCAGGCGGTAGACGTCCTGCACCTCGTCGATGATGTAGCGCGCGAGCGCTTCCACCCCGAGCAGGCGCAGCAGGTGGTGCAGGGATCGGTCGAGCCGTCGACGATCAAGCTCGCCCTTGTTGACCACCTGCCCGTCGTGCACCAGCACGTGCTTGTCCTTCGGGATGAGGTACTCGTGCTGGGTGCCCTCCGGCTCGGTGATCACCAGCCGCTGCTTGCCCTTGGTGTCCTTGCCGAAACTGACCGTTCCGGTCGCTTCGGCGAGGATGCGGGCGGCGTCCTTCGGCGAGCGCGCTTCGAACAGCTCGGCCACGCGCGGCAGGCCACCCGGTGATGTCGCGCGTCTTCGAGGTCTCCTGCGGGATGCGGGCGAGCACGTCGCCGACCGCGACCGGCTGGCCGTCGCGCACCGCGATCACGGCGCCCACCGGGAAGCTGATGTTGACCGCGTGGTCGGTGCCGGCGATGCGCACTTCCTCGCCCGCCTCGTTCAAGAGCTTCACCGAGGGCCGAACGCCCTTGGGCGCGGCCACCCCGCGGCGCTTGGGGTCGATCACGACCAGCGTCGCGAGGCCGGTCACCTCGTCGATCTGCTTGGCGACGGTGACGCCCTCCTCGACGTTCTCGAAGCGCACCGTGCCGGCGTATTCGGTGATGATCGGCCGGTGGTGCGGTCCCCAGAGGCGAGCGTCGTGCCCGCCTTCACCGCCTTGCCGTCGGTCACCGCAAGGAGCGCCCCGTACGGCACCTTGTGCCGCTCGCGTTCGCGGTTCGCGTCGTCCACGATCACGATCTCGCCCGAGCGCGAGATCACCACCTTGTCGCCCTTCGCGTTCGTGACGTAGCGCATCGTCGGCGCAAAGCGCACCGTGCACCGGAGCTTCGCCTCGACGTGGCTCTGCACCGCGGTCCGCGAGGCGGCGCCGCCGATGTGGAACGTGCGCATGGTGAGCTGCGTGCCCGGCTCGCGCCCCGATCGACTGCGCGGCGATCACCCCGATCGCCTCGCCCACGTTGACGAGCGAGCCGCGCGCGAGGTCGCGCCCGTGACGCGCGCACACGCCCCAGCGCGTCTCGACGTGAGCACCGTGCGCACCTTCACCTCGTCGATGCCGAGGCTGTCGATGCGCTCGACCGCGTCCTCGTCAAGCAGCGTACCGGCATAGAGCACCGCCTCGCCGGTGTCCGGGTGCAGCATGTCCACGGCCGCGACCCGCCCGAGGATGCGGTCGCGTCAAGCGCCTCGACCACGTCGCCGCCCTCGACGAGGGCCCGCATGGCCACGCCGTTCGACGGTGCCGCAGTCCTCCTCGGTGATCGACGAGGTCCTGCGTGACGTCGACCGAGCGCGGCGGGTGAGGTAGCCCGGAGTTGGCGGCCTTGAGCGCGGTGTCGGCGAGGCCCTTGCGCGCGCCGTGGGTGGAGATGAAGTACTGCAGCACGTTCAGACCCTCGCGGAAGTTGGCCGTGATCGGGGTTTCGATGATCGAGCCGTCGGGCTTGGCCATCAGGCCCGCGCATGCCCGGCGAGCTGCCGGACCTGGGCCGCGGAGCCGCGCGCGCCGGAGTCGGCCATCATGTAGATCGAGTTGAACGACTCCTCGCTTGCACCTCGCGCCCGTCGCGGTCGACGACCTCCTCGGTCGCCAGCTGCTCCATCATCGCCTTGCCCACCTGCTCGCCGCTGCGCCCCAGATGTCGACCACCTTGTTGTAGCGCTCGCCGCGCGGTGACCAGGCCCGAGGTGTACTGGCCTCGATCTCCTTCACCTCGCCTCGGCCTCGGCGAGGATCGTCTGCCTTCTGCGGCGGGATCACGCATGTCGTGCATGCAGATACGAGATACCGCGCCCGGGTGGCCAAGGAGAAACCCGCGTACATGAGCTTGTCGGCGAAGATCACGGTCTCCTTGAGCCCGCACTTGCGGAAGGCGGCGTTGATGAGTCTGCGAGATCTCCTTCTTCTTCAGCACGCGTTGTTGACGTCGGCTGAAGTCCAGGCCCGGCGAGCAGGATCGTCCGACAGCAGCGCCCGCCCGGCCGCCGGTCTCGTAGCGGTTGACCCGTGTGACGAGCTCGCCCGTCTCGCCATACACGCGTCTCGCGGATGCGCACGGTCACACGCGGCGTTGATGATCCACATAGCCGTCTGCAGCCAGGCGCGGCGCAGCTCATGCGGCGTCGGCGAAGGTCATGCCCTCGCCGCGGGCGTTCGATCGTCCTCGCGGCGTCGGCGTAGTAGCAGCCCCAGCACGATGTCCTGCGTAGGGCACGATGATCGGCTCGCCGTTGGCCGGCGAGCAGGATGTGTGCTCGAGGAGAGCATGAGCGTGCGCGCCTCCAGCTGCGCCTCGCAGCGAGAGCGGCACGTGCACCGCCATCTGGTCGCCGTCGAAGTCGGCGTTGAAGGCGGCGCACACCAGCGGGTGGAGCTGGATCGCCTTGCCCTCGATCAGCACCGGCTCGAAGGCCTGAATGCCGAGGCGGTGCAGGGTGGGCGCGCGGTTGAGCAGCACCGGGTGCTCGCGGATGACCTCCTCCAGGATGTCCCACACCACCGGTTCCTCCGCTCGACCAGGCGCTTCGCCTGCCTTGATGGTGGTGCGCCAGGCCCATGCACCTCGAGCTTGTGAAAGATGAACGGCTTGAACAGCTCCAGCGCCATCTGCTTGGGCAGGCCGCACTGGTGCAGCTTCAGCTGCGGACCCGACGACGATCACCGAGCGGCCGGAGTAGTCCACGCGCTTGCCCAGCAGGTTCTGGCGGAAGCGCCCGCCCTTGCCCTTGATCATGTCGGCGAGGCTCTTGAGCGGGCGCTTGTTCGCCCCGGTCATCGCCTTGCCGCGCCGGCCGTTGTCGAGGAGCGAGTCAACCGCCTCCTGGAGCATCCGCTTCTCGTTGCGCACGATGATCTCGGGCGCCTTCGAGTTCCAGCAGGCGCTTGAGGCGGTTGTTGCGGTTGATCACGCGCCGGTAGAGGTCGTTCAGGTCCGAGGTCGCGAAGCGGCCGCCGTCGAGCGGCACCAGCGGCCGCAGCTCCGGCGGCAGCACCGGCAGCACCGTCCATGATCATCCACTCGGGCCGGATGTTCGAGCTTCTTGAACCCCTCGAGCACCTTCAGGCGTTTGGCCAGTCTTCTTCACCTTCGCGTCCGAGGTCGCGCCGTCCAGTTCGCGGCGCAGCGCGTCGATCTCGCGGTTGAGGTCGAGCGTGCGAAGGAGCGTGCGGATGCCTTCCGCGCCCATCGCGGCGGAGAAGTCGTCGCCGTACTCCTCGACCTTGGCGAGATAGTCGTCCTCGGTGAGGAGCTGGCCGCGCTTGAGGGGCGTGATGACCCGGGTCGGTGACGACGTAGGCCTCGAAATAGAGCACGCGCTCGATGTCCCTGAGCGTCATGTCGAGCACGAGCCCTAGGCGGCTCGGGCAGCGACTTCAGGAACCAGATGTGCGCCACGGGGCTCGCCAGTTCGATGTGACCCATGCGCTCGCGGCGCACCTTGGACAGCGTCACCTCCACGCCGCATTTCTCGCAGATCACGCCGCGGTGCTTCAGCCGCTTGTACTTGCCGCACAGGCACTCGTAGTCCTTGATCGGGCCGAAGATCTTCGCGCAGAACAGACCATCGCGCTCCGGCTTGAAGGTGCGGTAGTTGATCGTTTCGGGCTTTTTCACCTCGCCGTAGGACCACGAGCGGATCTTCTCGGGCGAGGCGAGCCCGATGCTGGATGGCGTCGAATTCCTCGTCCTGCTGGACCTGCTTGAAGAGCTCGAGTAGCGCTTTCATGCCTCAGTACCTCTCGAGGTCGATGTCGATGCCGAGCGAGCGGATCTCCTTCACGAGCACGTTGAAGGACTCGGGCATGCCGGCGTCGATCTTGTGCTCGCCCTTGACGATGTTCTCGTACACCTTGGTGCGCCCGGCGATGTCGTCGGACTTGACCGTCAGCATCTCCTGCAGCGTGTAGGCGGCGCCGTAGGCCTCGAGCGCCCAGACTTCCATCTCGCCGAAGCGCTGGCCGCCGAACTGCGCCTTGCCGCCGAGCGGCTGCTGCGTCACGAGCGAGTACGGCCCCGTCGAGCGCGCGTGCATCTTGTCGTCGACGAGGTGGTGCAGCTTGAGCATGTGCATGTAGCCGATCGTCACCGGTCGGTCGAACGGTTCGCCGGTGCGGCCGTCGTAGAGCGTCACCTGGCCGGAGGTGGGCAGTCCGCGAGCTCCAGCATCGCGTTGATCTCGGCCTCCGAGGCGCCGTCGAAGACCGGGGTGGCGAACGGCACGCCGTCTTTCAGGTTCTCGGCGAGCTGCTGCACCTCCTCGTCCGAGAGGCTCGCGAGGTCCTCGGTGCGTCCGGCTCGAGTTGTAGATGCGTTCGAGAAACCGGCGCAGCTCGGCCGCTTTCGCGCCCGCCTTCAGCATCTCGCCGATCTTCAGGCCGAGGCCCTTCGCCGCCCAGCCGAGGTGCGTCTCCAGGATCTGGCCGACGTTCATGCGCGAGGGCACACCGAGCGGATTGAGCACGATGTCGACCGGGGTGCCGTCGGCCATGTAGGGCATGTCCTCGACCGGGACGATCTTCGAGATCACGCCCTTGTTGCCGTGGCGCCCGGCCATCTTGTCGCCCGGCTGCAGCCGACGCTTGACGGCGACGTACACCTTGACCATCTTCAGCACGCCCGGCGGCAGCTCGTCGCCCTGGGTGAGTTTCCGCTTTTTCGCTTCGAACATGTTGTCGAAGTCGCGCCGCTTCTGCGCGAGCGACTCCTTGAGCGCCTCCACCTGCGCCGCGGCCTCCTCGTTCGCCAGGCGAATGTCGAACCAGTCGTATTTTTCGAGCGAGTCGAGGTAGCTCTTGGTGATCTTCGTGCCCTTCGCGAGCCGCTTCGGTCCGCCGTTCGCGGTCTTGCCGACCAGCAGTCGCTCGAGCCGCTCGAAGGTGTCGTTCTCGACGATGCGCATCTGGTCGTTGAGGTCGGTGCGGTAGCGCTTCAGTTCCTCCTCGATGATCGCCTGGCTGCGCTTGTCGCGCTCGATGCCTTCGCGCGTGAACACTTGCACGTCGATCACCGTGCCGCTGATCCCCGAGGGCACGCGCAACGACGTGTCCTTCACGTCGGACGCTTTTTCGCCGAAGATGGCGCGCAAAAGCTTCTCCTCGGGGGTGAGCTGCGTCTCGCCCTTCGGCGTCACCTTGCCGACCAGGACGTCGCCCGCCTCGACCTCGGCGCCGATATAGACGATCCCGGACTCGTCCAGGCGCGCGAGCTGCGCCTCCGACAGGTTCGAGCATATCGCGCGTGATCTCCTCGGGGCCGAGCTTGGTGTCGCGCGCGACCACCGTCAGCTCCTCGATGTGAATCGAGGTGAACCGCTCGTCGGCCACCACCCGTTCGGAGATGAGGATCGAGTCCTCGAAGTTGTACCCCTGCCACGGCATGAAGGCGACGAGCATGTTCTGGCCGAGCGCGAGCTCGCCGAGGTCGGTCGAGGCGCCGTCGGCGATCACGTCGCCGCGCGCGATGCGCTCGCCGGGCTTGACGATCGGGCGCTGGTTGATGTTGGTGTTCTGGTTCGAGCGCGTGTACTTCACGAGCTTGTAGATGTCGACGCCGATGTCGCCGGGGGCAGTCTCCTCGTCGTTGACGCGCACGACGATGCGGTTCGCGTCGACGTAGTCCACCACGCCGCCGCGCCGCGCGATCACGCAGGTGCCCGAGTCCACCGCCGCGGTGCGCTCGATGCCGGTGCCGACCAGCGGCTTCTCCGGCCGCAAGCAGGGCACCGCCTGACGCTGCATGTTCGACCCCATCAAGGCGCGGTTCGCGTCGTCGTGCTCGAGGAACGGAATGAGCGAGGCCGCGACCGAGACGATCTGCGAGGGCGCCACGTCCATGAACTGCACTTCCTCGGGCGACTTGAGCGTGAATTCGCTCTTGTACCGGCAGGACACGAGCGTATCGGTGAGCCGGCCCGACTTGTCCACCGCGGCGTTCGCCTGCGCGATGACGTAGTTCCCCTCCTCGATCGCCGAGAGGTAGACGATCTCATCGGTGACCTTGCCGTCGATCACCCGCCGGTACGGCGTCTCGAGAAAACCGTACTTGTTCGTGCGCGCATAGAGCGCGAGCGAGTTGATCAGGCCGATGTTCGGCCCTTCGGGCGTCTCGATCGGACAGACCCGCCCGTAATGCGTCGGATGGACGTCGCGCACCTCGAAGCCGGCGCGCTCGCGCGTGAGCCCCCCCGGCCCGAGCGCCGAGACGCGCCGCTTGTGCGTGATCTCCGAGAGCGGATTGGTCTGGTCCATGAACTGCGAGAGCTGGCTCGAACCGAAGAACTCCTTGATCGCCGCCGAAATCGGCTTGGCGTTGATCAGGTCGTGCGGCATCAGGTTCTCGGACTCGGCCTGCGACAGGCGCTCTTTTACCGCGCGCTCGACGCGCACGAGCCCCGCGCGGAACTGGTTCTCGGCGAGCTCGCCGACCGAGCGCACGCGCCGGTTGCCGAGATGGTCGATGTCGTCGATCTCGCCGCGGCCGTTGCGCAGCTCGACCAGAATCCGGATCACCTCGACGATATCCTTCGGCGAGAGCGTGAAGCGCTGCTCGACGGTCGCCTCGAGCCGCGTGCGGTCGACGCCCTTCGCCTTCAGGTCCTGGTACATCCTCTCGACCGCCGCCTGCGCCTCGGCCTCGGTCGCGATTCCTTCGAGCGACACCTTGCCGAGGGAGAGCTCCGGCGCGTGGCCGAAGTAGGCCGCGAGCGCCTCCTGCGCCTCGCGCGAAAGCGCGATGTTCTTCAGCCGGATCTGCCAGCTCGTTTCGCCCGGCGCGCCGATCCGGCGGTTGAATTTCATGCGGCCGACGGCCGACAGGTCGTAGCGCTCCTCAGAGAAGAACAGGCCGTTGAACAGCGTCTCGACTGCATCCTCCGTCGGCGGCTCGCCCGGCCGCATCATGCGGTAGATCGCGACGCGCGCGGCGGTCATGTCGGCGGTGTCGTCGATGCGCAGCGTCTGCGAGATGTACGGCCCCTGGTCGAGGTCGTTGGTGAACAGCGTCTGCACCGTGGCGATCGCGTGCTGGCGCAGCCGCGCGAGCAGCGCTTCGGTGATCTCGTCGTTCGCGCGCGCGACGACCTCGCCCGTCGCCTCGTCCACCACGTCGTGCGCGAGCGTGCGGCCGACGAGGAAGTCGTCGGGCGCGGCGATGCGCCGGATGCCGGCGGCCTCGATCTCGCGCACGTGCTTGACGGTGATGCGCTTGTCCTTGGCGACGATCACGCGCCCGGTCTTGTCGGTAATGTCGAAGCGCGCGACCTCCCCCCGCAGCCGCTCGGGCACGACCTCGAACTGCACGCCCTGGGCGTCGAGGTGGAAGGTGTCGAACGCGAAAAACTCCCGCAGGATCCGCGCCGGCGTGTAGCCGAGCGCCTTCAGCAGGATCGTCACCGGCATCTTGCGCCGCCGGTCGACGCGGAAGAAGACGAAGTCCTTCGGGTCGAACTCGAAGTCGAGCCAAGAACCGCGGTAGGGGATGATGCGCGCGGAAAAGAGGAGCTTTCCGGAGCTGTGCGTCTTGCCGCGGTCGTGCTCGAAGAACACCCCCGGCGAGCGGTGCAGCTGGCTGACGATGACGCGTTCGGTGCCGTTGATGATGAAGGAGCCGGTGCTCGTCATGAGCGGAATCTCGCCCATGTAGACCTCCTGCTCCTTGACTTCCTTCGGCGTGGGGCGCGGCGCGTCCTTGTCGAGGATCACCAGCCGCACCTTGGCGCGCAGCGGGCTCGCGTAGGTGAGCCCGCGCTGCTGGCACTCCTTGACGTCGAACGGCGGCTCGCCGAGCTGGTAGCTCACGAACTCCAAGCGCGCGTTGCCCGAGTGCGACACGATCGGAAAGATCGAATTGAACGCCGCCTGCAGGCCCTCGTTCTTGCGCTCGTGCGGCGGCACGTTCGCCTGCAGGAACGCGGCGTAGGAATCGAGCTGCGTCGCGAGCAAGTACGGTACGCTCTGCACCGTCGCCCGCTTGGCGAAGCTCTTGCGGATTCGTTTACGCTCGGTCAGCGAGTAGCTCATGGATGCTCCTCGGGGAACGCTCGGCGGTCAGCGGAAAGGCGCGGGCCTTTCCGGTGCCGTCACTTGATCTCGACCTTCGCGCCGGCGTCGGTGAGCTTCTTGGCGATCGCCTCGGCGTCGGCCTTGGACACGCCTTCCTTCACCGGCTTCGGCGCGCCGTCGACGAGGTCTTTCGCCTCCTTCAGGCCGAGGCTCGTCACCTCGCGCACCGCCTTGATCACGTTCACCTTGTTCGCGCCGGCGTTGACCAGCATCACGGTGAATTCGGTCTTTTCCTCGGCGGGCGCCGCAGCCGCCGCCGCGGTCGCGGCCGGCGCGGCGACCGCCACCGCCGCCGCCGCCGACACGCCGAACTTTTCCTCCATGTCCTTGATGAGCTGGGAGAGCTCGAGGACGCTCATCTTCGCCACCGCTTCCAGGATCTGTGCTCGTTCCATCGTCGTCTCCATGATGAGTGAGTTTCCCGACCGGTGCCCGCGGCTACGCCGCCGCCTTTTCGCGCGCGTCGCGCACCGCTGCGAGCGTGCGCACGAACCGCGCGGGCACCTCGTTCATCGTCCGCATCAGCTGCACGATCGGCGCCTTCAGCGTCGCGACCAGCCGCGCGAGGAGCTCCTCGCGGCTCGGCATGGTCGCGAGCGCCTTGACCTCCTGCGCCGACATCCGCACGCCGGGCATCGCGCCGCCCTTGATCACGAAACGCTCGTGGTCTTTTGCGAATTCGACGAGCACGCGCGCGCCCACGACCGGGTCCTGCGCGATGCAGTACACGAGCGGCCCGGTGAGCTCGCCGGACAGCGCCTCGAACGGCGTGCCGTGCACGGCGCGCCGCGCGATCGTGTTCTTCAGCACCCGCAGGTAGAGCCCCGACTTGCGCGCCTTGGCGCGCAGGCCGGTGATCGATGCGACGTCGAGGCCGCGGTTTTCCGCGACGATCAACGCCTGCGCCTGCGCAAGGCGCGCGGCGACCTCGTCGACCATCGCGCGCTTGCGTTCGAGACTGAGACCCAAGGCCTACCTCCTTGCGTGTTGTAACCACGGAAGCGCTGCCGCGCGCTTCCTCCCATGGCGACCTTGGTTCAGGAACCTCATGCCTGTTCCTTCTCCGGGTTCGCCGTCTGCGCAGGCCACTGCCCGATTAAGCCGCATTGCGGCGCCTGCGGTCTTTGACAGCTGCCGCGCCCCGCCGCCGGCGACGCCTGTCGCCCGCGGCGCGCGGCGCGACGGCCCAAAGTTCTGCGTCGCGTCGGACCGCTCCTAGCTGCGCGCCGGCACGAGCGAGGCCGGATCCACCCGCACCCCCACGCCCATCGTGCTCGACACCGACACCTTCTTCAGGTACACGCCCTTCGCTCCGGCGGGTCGCGCGCGGTTGAGCGCCTCGATGAGCGCCGCGAGGTTGTCGCGCAGCTCCTCGGCAGTGAACGACGCGCGCCCGATCGGGCAGTGCACGACGCCCGCCTTGTCGGCGCGGAACTGCACCTGCCCGGCCTTCGCGTGCTTCACCGCTGCGGCGACGTCCGGCGTCACGGTGCCGACCTTCGGGTTCGGCATCAACCCCCGCGGCCCGAGGATCTGGCCGAGCTGGCCGACGACCCGCATCGCGTCGGGGGCGGCGATCACGACGTCGAAGTCGAGCTTGCCCGCCTTCACCTGCTCGGCGAGGTCTTCCATGCCCACCAGGTCGGCGCCGGCGGCGCGCGCCGCCTCGGCTTTCTCGCCCTGCGCGAACACCGCCACGCGCACCTTCTTGCCGGTGCCGCGAGGCAGGACCACCGCGCCGCGCACCGCCTGATCGGTCTTCTTCGGGTCGATGCCGAGGTTCACGGCCGCGTCCACCGACTCGTCGAACTTCGCGGTCGCGGTTTCCTTGACGAGCTGCAGCGCCTCGAGCGCCGGGTAGAGCTTTGCCGGCTCGACGCGCGAGACGATCGCCTTGCGACGCTTCGACAGCCGCGCCATCTACATGCCCTCCACGATCACGCCCATCGAGCGCGCGCTGCCGGCGACCGTGCGCATCGCGGCCTCGAGGTCCGCGGCGTTCAGGTCCGGCATCTTGATGCGCGCGATCTCCTCGACCTGCTTGCGCGTGATGCGGCCGACCTTGTCGGTGTGCGGCCGCGCGCTGCCCGATTCGATCCCGGCCGCCTTCTTGATGAGCACCGTAGTGGGCGGCGTCTTGATGACGAAAGTGAAGCTCTTGTCCGAATACGCCGTGATCACCACCGGCAGCGGCAGCCCGGGCTCCATTTTCTGGGTCTGCGCGTTGAACGCCTTGCAGAACTCCATGATGTTGAGGCCCCGCTGGCCGAGCGCCGGACCGATGGGCGGTGCGGGGTTCGCCTTGCCCGCCGGCACCTGCAGCTTGATGTAACCGACCACCTTTTTCGCCACGTCCTCTCCTTTCGGGTGCTCGCGGGCGCCTCGCGCGCCCTCCCCGGTTGCCGCGGCAGGCCGCCGCGCCTACGCTTTTTCGACCTGTCCGAACTCCAGTTCGACCGGCGTCGAGCGACCGAAGATCGTCACCGCGACGCGCAGGCGGTTCTTCTCGTAATTGACGTCCTCGACCGTGCCCTGGAAGTCGGTGAACGGTCCGTCCTTGACGCGCACCATCTCGCCGATCTCGAACAGCACCTTCGGTTTCGGCTTCTCCACGCCTTCGCGCATCTGCTGCAGGATCGCCTCGACCTCCTTGTCGGAGATCGGCGTCGGCTTCATCGCCGAGCCGCCGACGAAGCCGGTCACCTTGCTCGTGTTCTTCACCAGGTGCCAGGTGTCGTCGTTCATCTCCATCTCGACGAGGACGTACCCCGGAAAGAACTTGCGCTCCGAGGTGTGCTTCTGCCCGCCCTTCATCTCGACCACTTCCTCCACCGGCACGAGGATCCGGCCGAACTTGTCCTGCATGCCGGCGCGCGCGATGCGTTCCTCCAGCGCGCGCTGCACCGCTTTCTCGAACCCCGAGTAGGCGTGCACGACGTACCAGCGTTTGGCCATGGGCGCTTGCGTGCGCTTCGCGTGCCTCAGGTTCTTTTCCAGCCGAGGATCAGCTCGTAGAGCACCCATTCCAGGGTCTTGTCGCTGATCCACAGAAAAACCGCCATCACCACCACGAACGCGAACACCGCCGCGGTGGTCTGCATCGTCTCCTTGCGCGTCGGCCACACGACTTTGCGCACCTCGGCGAGCGCCTCGCGCGCGAACGCGATGAACGCGCGGCCGGGGGCGCTCGTCGCCGCCACCGCCGCGCCGGCCGCAAGCCCCGCCGCCACCGCGAGCACGCGCAGCACGAGCAGCGCGTCGGCGAACCGGTAGTACGCCGCGATCCCCGCCACGACGAGCGCGGCGCCGAGCCCTAGCTTGACGTAGTCGAGCATCCGCTGCGCTTCAGTCGGTGGCAGGGGCAGAGGGTCTCGAACCCCCAACCTTCGGTTTTGGAGACCGACGCTCTGCCAATTGAGCTATGCCCCTACGGCCCTCGTCCGCTACTCGATGATTTTCGACACCACGCCGGCGCCCACGGTCTTGCCGCCTTCGCGGATGGCAAAGCGAAGCCCCTGCTCCATCGCCACCGGCGTGATCAAGGTCACCGTCATCTTCACGTTGTCGCCCGGCATCACCATCTCGGTGCCCTTCGGCAGCTCGATCGCCCCCGTCACATCGGTGGTGCGAAAGTAAAACTGCGGCCGGTAATTGTTGAAAAACGGCGTGTGCCGACCCCCCTCCTCCTTCGAAAGCACATAGACCTCGCACTCGAACTTCGAGTGCGGCGTGATCGTGCCCGGCTTGGCCAGCACCTGCCCGCGCTCGACCTCCTCGCGCTTGGTGCCCCGAAGCAGCACCCCGATGTTGTCGCCCGCCTGCCCCTCATCAAGAAGCTTACGGAACATCTCCACCCCGGTGCACACCGTCTTCTGCGTCGGGCGAATCCCCACAATCTCCACCTCATCGCCCATGCGGATCACCCCGCGCTCGACCCGCCCGGTCACCACCGTGCCGCGGCCCGAAATCGAAAACACATCCTCGATCGGCATCAAAAACGGCTTGTCGATGTCGCGCTTGGGCGTCGGAATGAACGTATCGAGCGCCTCGGCAAGCTTCAGCACCGACTGCACCCCAAGCTCCGAGTCCTCGCCCTCCAGCGCCTTCAGCGCCGAGCCCACGATCACCGGCGTCTTGTCACCCGGAAAATCGTACTTCGACAAAAGCTCCCGAACCTCCACCTCCACCAGCTCCAAGAGCTCCTTGTCATCGACCATGTCGGCCTTGTTCAGATACACCACGATGTGCGGCACCCCGACCTGGCGCGCAAGCAAAATGTGCTCGCGCGTCTGCGGCATCGGACCATCCGCAGCCGACACCACCAAAATCGCCCCGTCCATCTGCGCCGCCCCCGTGATCATGTTCTTGATGTAGTCGGCATGCCCCGGACAGTCCACATGCGCATAGTGCCGATTGGCCGTCTGATACTCCACATGCGCCGTGTTGATCGTAATGCCCCGCGCCCTCTCCTCCGGCGCATTGTCGATCTGATCGTAATTCTTCGGCTCCCCACCGTAGCGCTTGGCCAAAATGTGCGTGAGCGCCGCCGTCAGCGTCGTCTTGCCGTGATCCACATGCCCAATCGTGCCCACATTCACATGCGGCTTCGTACGCTCGAACTTTGCCTTTGCCATCGTCGCACTCAGTCCAGTCTTCGATCGGTCCTGGTGCCCATGACGCGGATTGAACGCGTGACCTCTCCCTTACCAAGGGAGTGCTCTACCACTGAGCTACATGGGCCGCCGCCCCTGCGGTGTTCTGGAGCGGGTGAAGGGAATCGAACCCTCATCGTAAGCTTGGAAGGCTTCTGCTCTGCCATTGAGCTACACCCGCCCGCTCTTGCAACCCTGTCACCCGTAAAAGCCGCCGCGACCGCCGTCGATGCGGTGGAGGGGGTTGGATTCGAACCAACGTAGGCGCAAGGCCAACAGATTTACAGTCTGCCCCCTTTAACCGCTCGGGCACCCCTCCGGCGGAACCGCGAATTATGGTCCGTTCCCGCCTTGCAGTCAATGCCGCGGAGCCCGCCGCTTGCGCGAGGCGCGCGCCGATACCCCCGTCATTGCCGCCCGCAGGGGCGACGCTCCGTCAGGTGCCGTAGCGCACGGGCGAGCCGAACTCGCGCAGCGCGGCGATCGCGCTATAGCAGGCGAGCCACGAGGTCTTCGGATTCTCTGGCGAAGGCACGTTTTCCAGCACGATCTCGAACCGGCCGCTGCGGCCGCTCACGCGGATCGTGTGGGTGTTGCGCGCGAGCGCCGGATCCGCGACGACGCGCAGACGCGTCCGGTCGAAGCCGATGCCGGCGAGCGCGAGCACCGCGGCGATGTTGACGTTCTGCGGAAAGTGGGGAACGCCCGCGCGCGCCGGGCCCTCGAAGAGCACCGTCGGCTGCGCAAGGCGCGAAAGATCGAGGCCGAGCGCCTCGACGTACGGGATTCCCTGCCATGCCGCAGGTGGCTTTGCGACCTGGATCGTCGCCTCGTCCACCCCGGCCGCGCAGGCCGCCTTCAGCGCATCGAGCCCGCCGATTCCGCCCGATGGCACGTAGAGCCGCGCGCCGCGCGCGCGCGCCGCCTGCTCGGCGCGAACGCGAAGCGCATCCTCGAAGAGCGCGCCCGCCGAGAGCACGATCACCGACACTCCCGCTTCGAGCAGCGGCACCAGGTGCTCGCGTACCGCCTCGTGCGAGGCCGCCTCGAGGACCGCGTCGGGGCGCGCGGACAGCAGCGCTTCGCGGCCGACCACGTACGGCACGCCGTGCGCGCGCGCAAGCGCGGAAGCTGGCGAGTTCTGGCTGCGGCCGCAGAGCGCCGCGACCGCCGCACCGGGGACTTCGCCCCGAGCGAGCGCCTGCAAAACGAGCCGGGCGATGGTGCCGCCGCCGAGCAGTCCGAGTTTCATCGCGAAAGGGCACGGTGCAAGGAGCGCATTCTGCCACGGGCTGGGACGCTCTCGGTTCCCTTGGCGCTATCATGTGCGAACCCCGACCGGCAGCCGCGGAGCGCGCGTTGCGTATCGCGATACTCGAGGACGATCCGGATCAGCTGGCGCTGCTCAGGCGCTGGCTTGCGCACGACGGCCACGACGTGCACGGCTTCGCCTCCGGGCGCGAGCTGATGACGAAGGCGGTGCGCGAGAGCTTCGACCTTTTCGTGCTCGACTGGCAGGTGCCCGACGTCCCCGGGATCGAGGTGCTCAAGTGGCTGCGCGGCCGCGTCTCGCGCGAGGTGCCGGTGCTCTTCGTCACCGTGCGCGACTCCGAGCAGGACATCGTCTTTGCGCTGGAGGCGGGCGCCGACGACTACATCGTCAAGCCGCCGCGTCAGGCCGAGTTCGTCGCACGGGTGCATGCGCTGCTCCGGCGGGCGTACCCGCGCGCCGAGGAGCCGCTGCTTTCGTTCCCGCCGTTCGAGATCGACCTGCGCCGCGGCGAAATCCGCCGCGACGGTCGCCCGATCGCGCTCACGCCGAAGGAGTTCGAACTCGCGGCGACGCTCTTTCGGAACATCGGGCGGCTCCTTTCGCGCGGTTACCTGCACGAGGCCGTCTGGGGGCGAAGCGGAGAAATCCAGACGCGCACCGTGGACACGCACGTCAGCCAACTGCGCAAGAAGCTCGACTTGCGCCCCGAGAGCGGCTACCGCGTGGTGCCCGTTTACAACTACGGGTACCGGCTGGAAAAGGTGCTCTGAAGGCCTCGCTCACGCGAGCGCCGAGGGAAGCTTCCGCCCCTCGCACCAGGCGCGCCACATCGCGCGATAGAGCGCCTCGAGGTCGCGCGTGAACTCTTCCGCGCGGCAGATCGGGCTTGCCGCCATGCGGGGGCGGATCTCGCTTCGCAGGCGCGCGAGCCGCGCGCGGTCTTCGGCCAGCTCGACCGCACCGGCGACATAGGCTTCGCGCGTTGGAAACGCAAGCTCGGTCAAGCCGAGGTTGGCGAGCGCCGAATACGTCTGCCGGGACACGATGCCGCGGCCTTCGAGCGTCACCACCGGCACGCCCATCCAGAGCGCCTCCAGCGTCGTCATTCCCCCGTTGAAGGGAAAAGGATCGAGCGCGATGTCCACTTCGCCGTACTCGGCGAGCATGTCTAGATGCGACGATCGCTCGCGCAGCTCCAAGCGCTCTTGCCCGATGCCGCGGCGGCGGAACTGCTCGGCGATCCACCGCCTCTCGGAACCCTCGCCGAGTCCCTTGCCCTTCAGCAAGAGCCGCGTCTGCGGCAACCGGCGAAGGATTTCTGCCCACGTATCGAGCACGGGGGGCACGAGCTTCTCCAGCCGGTTGAAGCAGCCGAAGGTGACGTAGCCGTTTCGCTCGCACGGCGGCGCAGCGACCGCCGGCGCGTAGCCGGGCGGCGAGTAGCAAAAGCGGGAGTGCGGGAGCCACACGGGCGTCTCGGAAAAAAGCTGGCCGCAGCCGCGCGGGCTGGTATAAGGGTCGGTGATGAAGTAATCGATCGACGACAATCCGGTCGAATGAAAGTACCCGATCCAGGTCGCTTGCACCGGCGCGGGTTTCAGCGCAAACGCGCACAGGCGATGGTAGGCGGTGTGGCCCGAGAGATCCACGAGCACATCGATGCCTTCGGCGCGGATTTTCTCCGCGACCTCGTCGTCGGAATCGAGCAGCACGTCGTGCCAGCGGTCGGCGGCCTCGCGGATCGCTCGTGTGATGTCGTCCTCGTTGCGCATCATCGAAAAGCAGTGGATTTCGAATCGCGCCTTGTCGTGGTGCCGCACGACATCGCGCAGAAGAAACCCCACGGGGTGGTTACCGAAGTCGCCCGAGACGTAGCCGATGCGAAGCCGCTTTTCCGGATCGCCGCCGGGGGCGTGCCGGTACGCGCGCGCAAGCCGCGGCGTCTCGAACCGCCGCGCCCAATCGACGTGACGCTCGAACACCTGCTCAGCCGGTGTATTCCCCGATGTAGGTCGCCTCGAAGCAGATGTTCGACGCCGCCGCATGCAGCTGCGGCCAGAGCTCGAGGGTGCGTTCGTGAACGCGGACGGCCTCGACATGCTCGCCGCGGGCGCTCAGGCAGCCGGCGAGCGTCATGAGCGCCGCGACGTTCGCCGGTTGAAGCTCGAGCACCCGCCGCGCCGATTCTTCCGCGCCGGAAATGTCGCCTGCGGCGTGGCGAGCGAGCGCGAGCGCTGCAAGCCGCTGCGCCGTCTCGCCCTTCAGCGCGATCTCCTTCTCCAGATAGTCGCGGAAAGCGCCGAGGCTCGGCGTCTCTCCGTAAAGCATCGCGAGGCTGAAGGCCGCCTCGGCGCAAGCCGGATCGATCTCGAGCGCACGTCGGTAAGCCCTGACCGCCTGACGAGCTCTTCGCGGTGTGCAGAAGCACGTTGCCGAGGTTGACGTGCAGTTGCGGCACGTTCCGGGTGCTTTTCGATCGCCTCGCCGCGCCGAGCGTTCCGCCTCCTCGAAGCGGCCGAGCTCGTAGAGCGCCGGCGACGCGGTTGTTGAGCGCAGCGACGAGGTCGGCAGCGTCCGCGAGCGCCCGGTCGAACTCGGCGAGCGCCTCGGCCGCACTGCCCGCGCAGGAGCAGAATCTCGCCGAGGTTGCTTCGCGCCTCGGCGTAGCGCGGGTCTGCCGAAAGCGCGCGGCGGGTCGCCGCGATCGCTTCCTCGATCGCTCCGAGCCTGCGGCGCGCGCGCCCCGAGCATCATCCAGCCGCGCGCGTTCGCCGGGTCGCGCTCGACGAAGCGCTCGAGCAGCTGCGCCGCCTCTCGGTTCTCGTCGCGATCGAGCAGCCGCTTCGCGAGGTCGAGCGCCGCACGGCTATCGCCCGCCTCGCCCGCAAAGCGCAGAAATGCGCGGGTTGCGCCTTCGAGCCCTCGCCGCTCGCTCCAGGCGGCCGCGCGCCGCCAGAGCGCTGCCGCGAGCCCCGGGCGCCTTTCAGTCCTGCGGGAAATGGCTCCGGGCGAGCTCACGCAACTCCGCTTCGCTGCGGCCGCTTTTCGCCGCGAGCACCCAGAGATCGAAACCGCTTGCGCGCTCGACTCCGATCACGGAGCGGAAGCCCGCGTGTCTCACCGCCTCGACGAGCGTGCGCAGCGTGAAGCCCCAGCCGATGCGCCATGTACGGGCTTCCGGTCGCGGTGAATCCGCGGTAGCTGTAAATGAGGTCCAGCGGCGTGATCGGGCCGGCGGCGGATACGTATGCGACCTCCTCTTCGCGACCCTCGGCCACCCAGCGACAGGCGGCGCGCAAATCGGGGCAGGTGATGACCACAAGCCCATCGGGCTTCAACACGCGGTGAAATTCGGCGAGCGCCTTCGGCACCTCGTGAGGGAAAAGATGCTCGATGTTGTGCGAAGAGAAGATTGCGTCTGCGGTTTCGTCGGGCACCGCCGAGAGATCTGTCATGCTCGCGACGATGTCGGGCTTTACCGACGCGTCGATATCCAGTCTGACCTCCCGCCATTCCGGACCGGAGAAAGCGCTTACCGGGATGTGCTCCCTGCGCGCATGCCCGCATCCGACGTGCAGCAGGACCTTTGCGCCTGCGTCCGGAGGCCAGTTCTCGATCCGTCGCGCTTCGCCGACAATCGTTGCCGGCGATTCAAGGAGTCTTCTGGCGCGCCACCATCCGATCGCCGCCGCGCTGACCCGCCCGATGAACGCCTTCACTTGCGAGTGAAGGAGTCTACAAGCATCGCGAAGAGCACCTGACGAACGAGTTGGGCCGGGTATCCCTTTCCGAGCAGCGTCTGCTGCAATCGGTGCGCGACGCGCGCCCGCCCGATCAACCCCAGGCGGTATTCCCGACGCGCGAGCCGGGCGGCACGCAGGAACTCTTCGATTCGCTCCTGCGCGACGACTTCGGTGCGGCCGCGCGCCGCTGTTTGTGCTCCGTGCGTGCGTAGCAAGCGTTCGAACGCACCGGTGAGCTGCGCGGCTGCTCGCTCGATACGCTCCACGCGCCGTCGTTTTCGTCAGGCGGCCCGCCGTAAGGCGCGGCCGCTAACCTGTGCAAATGATCGTCGCGGTAGCGCTCGCCGTCGGCGCCGAGGTGCTCGTGACAGAGCAGGCGCCGGTCGTCCCCGCGGTGGTGCCGCAAGTCACCGAACCCGAGAACGAGAACGTCGGACTGTACTGCCGCGGTACCACCCGTCAACAGACTGTTGGCGATCGCCGCACATCCCGGCGTACCCGAGATTTGAACCGATCCCGCATTGGAAGCGAGCGCCGCAGCATAGTTGATCGTCGCCCCCGAAGCGAGCGCCCCGGCGTGCAAATGATCGTCGCGGTAGCGCTCGCTGTCGGCGCCGAGGTGCTCGGCGACAGAGCAGGCGCCGGTCGTCCCGCGGCGGCGCCGCAAGTCACCGAACCCGAGAACGAGAACGTCGGACCGCACGCCCGGTACCACCCGTCAACAGACTGTCGGCGATCGCCGCACATCCCGGCGTACCCGAGATCGAACCGATCCGCATTGGAAGCGAGCGCCGCAGCATAGTTGATCGTCGCCCCGAAGCGAGCGCCCCGGCGATCCCTTGCGCTGCAGCTCTTCGCATCGGCGCGCAGGTCCACGAAGTTCGGGATTGCGACCGCAGCGAGGATCCCGAGGATGACGATCACGACGATGAGCTCGATCAGGGTAAATCCCTGCTCTTCCGGATTTTGCTTCATTTTTGCTCCTCTCCTGTCGTAAAAAAGCGCGACGACGCGGTGGGCTCCGCTCCGTTCAACCGGTGCAAATGATCGTCGCGGTAGCGCTCGCTGTCGGCGCCGAGGTGCTCGTGACAGAGCAGGCGCCGGTCGTCCCCGCGGTGGTGCCGCAAGTCACCGAACCCGAGAACGAGAACGTCGGACTGTACTGCGCGGTACCACCCGTCAACAGACTGTTGGCGATCGCCGCACATCCCGGCGTACCCGAGATTTGAACCGATCCCGCATTGGAAGCGAGCGCCGCAGCATAGTTGATCGTCGCCCCCGAAGCGAGCGCCCCCGGCGATCCCTCGCGCTGCAGCTCTCTTCGCATCGGCGCGCAGGTCCACGAAGCTTCGGGATCGCGACCGCAGCGAGGATCCCGAGGATGACGATGACGACGATAAGCTCAATCAGAGTGAAACCGTACTGTTCCAGCTTTCGGTCCATTTCGGTCCATTCCAGCTTTCGGTCCATTTCTGCTCCTCGTGCCCTTTGGCCTAGCCCAAGTCCATACCGTCGGCCAAGGATTGCCGATTTATCTCTGAATCCGTGCCGCCACCAAATAAGCGGGCACGTCCGTCGCTCGCAGTATCCCACACAACAGCCCAAGAATCAAAAAGCTCGTTGCAAAATCTCGAAAATTTCTGGGATTCTCTTGCAAACCGAACGCAAGGAGACCCTACCGCGAACCTGTACGTCATGGCAGGAGCCGTTCCGCGAGTGCCTCGACATGGCGCTCGACGTACGATGGCGAAGAGACATCCCCCGGACAGATGCCCGACGCCGGAGGTTGACACGCCGTGGACCGAATCCGAACGATTGTGCCGAGCCCTTGTTCGACGGCGTTGCCCGAGGCGACCGCGGTGCAGTTCACGGTGACCACGAATCCGGTCGCCGCGAGGTTGAGGTGCGTCGTGCCGCAATTGGTCGGCGTCTCGACGACAGCCCGATAGAGCCCGTATTCGAGCCCCGCCCGCGCCGCTTGAAGAGCCCTCGCGCCCTGCAGGTCGAGCGCCGCCCCGGCATGCTGGCTGGAGGACACCACGGCGATCGCCGCCGCGAGCGCGGCGAGTATCACCAGCACGACGAGCGCTGCGATCGTGCCGATGCCGCGTCCGGCTGCGCCGACTTGACTGCGCAAGCCCTGCTACGGAACATTTTCGACATGGATCTCGTGATACAGCTGCACCGCCTCGCTGCCGGAAGAGATGCCGAGCGTCACCGAAAGGACACCGAAGCGCGGATTGACCGCCGCCGCTGTAGTCGAACGCGCAGGACGAAACGTTCGGCGCAAGCACGGTGCCGCTTGCCGGGCAGCTTGCGAGGGGCGCCGCGCTGATCGCCCGGGTGGACCGGCGCAGCGCGCCGCCCGCGCACGAATAGACCACCGCGAAATTGTCGATCACCTGAACCCGCCGCGCGGGCGAAGCGAGGGGAAACTGCTTCGCCGCGGTCAGGTTGAATAGGCTCGCGGCTGGAGGTTGCGGCAAGACCGGCGCGGTTGTCTCCCGCGTAGGCGTCTGCGCCGGGAATTCCGAGGTTGTAGATCACCGCCTGATACGTGCCGCCGGGACTTCGCCGCGAAGTTCGGCAGCGCCGCTCTCCGCGAGCACGTCGAACGCGCTGTCGGGAGCCGTAAAGTCGAGCACGTCGCCGCCGCCGCCGCTTGCGGGCGCCGCCCGATAGCGGCCGCCGCCCCGCGTCGGCAGGAATTCGAAGCACTGGTTCGTCGGCCCCGGCCGCACGCTGTTCGGCAGCGCCGCACGTACGTCGCGCGCAAGTCTTCGGATCGCGTTGTCGGCGGTCTCGACGAGCACCGCGCGGCGTGCGGTGTCGAAATAGCCTTCGGCCGGCCTGCGCAGGAACACCGCGACGACCGCGGCGACGATGCCGAGGATGGCGATCGCGATCGCCGCCTCGATCAGGCTGAAGCCGCAACGCCCGTCGCTCAGTCATAGCGGGTGCGGTAGCCGATGAGGGTGATCGACTCGCCCTTGCCGGTGACCGTGACCGTGATGCGGCGCGCGTCGGCCGCGGGCACCGGGGCGAGATCGCCGGTCGAGGTCACCGCGACGGCGAGCGAATAGCCGGAAAGTCCCGAGACCGGGCTGCCGCCGAGGTCGAGGATCGTCGTCGCGGAGAACCCGTCGTAATCCTGAAGGTCGTCGCAGCTCGCCCGCGTCGCGTAGGTACAGGAGCCAGGATTCGGCCCGAAGGGTTGCAGCGCGACTTCCTCGAGCATCTGCTCGGCGATCGCGAGCGCCTGCTTGCGCACCATGGGGTCTGCGCTTTTCTGCGCGCCGAGATTGAGCACCGCGAGGACACCCGCAAGGCCGACCCCGACAACGACGATGAACACGATCAGCTCGACGAGCGAGAACCCGCGACTGCGGCGCCTGCGCCGCCGCGCCTGCGACGCGCCGAGCCTCATTGCGCCACTCCGGTCTCCGGCGTCACCGTGATCGCCGGCTGGTTGCTCACCGTGAGCGTCGGCGCCGACCCGAGCACCGCCTTCGAGCTGTCCACCGCCCGGCCGAGCGGATCGAAAGCGAAGCTCGCCGGGCTCGCCGAAAGCGAAACGCCCCCGGGCGCGCACACCTGATTGCTTGCCGCACATCCGGCGCCCGGCTGCGGAAGCGGCAGCGCGACGCTGCAATTCACCGTGCCGACGCTTTCGGGCGCCGTCGGGTCGCGCGAAATCGAGACCGTCGCCGAGGTTCCGGTGCCCGGCGCGACGGTCACGCAGGTGTAGCGCCGCGCAGCGACCGCAAGGCGCCGCGCGTGCTGCACGGTCGCGAGCACCTGGTCACGAAAACCGCGCTCGTCGAACTCGCGGCCGACGAGGCGCGGGTAGGCGAAGACGGCGAGGATTCCGACGAGCGCCAGCACGAGTACCAGCTCGAGCAGCGTGAAGCCTTCGCGCGTCATGCGCGTCAGTAGCGCTCGCGCCGGTAGATCAGCGGACCGTGCGAAGGCTTCACGCCGAAGCTCGCTCGCGCCGACGGGTTCTCGTCTGACGGCGACTTCCACTTGAACTGCAGGTACGGCATGTTCGCGGTGGTGGCGGCAGGCCCGGGTCCGCCGATCGAGATGCAGCTGTTCCCGCTCGCGGTCGCCCCGAGGTTGAGCGTCAGATCGGTCCAGCCTTGGTTTCCGGCGCCCGGCTTTTCCAGCGTGAGCGTCTGATCGGGCGGCGTCCCGGCCACGATCGCGCGCGTCTCGCAGGCGGCGAGCTGATTTTTCGGATCGACCGGGTACGCGAAGGCGAAATCGGAGGCGGAGATCGCGGAACAGGTGTCGGCGATGTTCTTCTGCCAGCCGCTCGATCCCGCGTAGTACTCGAGCCGCATCGGCACCGGCAGGTCGAGCAGCTCCGATCCGTTCGCGTTCTCCAGCCGGATTCGCCCGTAGCGCAGCTCGCCCGAGACGCCGAGGTTCTTTCTTTCGGGCGTACCGTTGATATCGGCATCGAGGTCGAGCGTGTTCATCGCCACGCCGTCGGCGTCCGTCGGCGCAATGCCGAACTGGACCGCGGTGAAGGGCGGCTCCGGGTTCGCGGCGCGGGAAACAAGCGCGGTGAGCGTGGGCGTCGCGGTACCGTTCGTCCAGGTTCCCGAGGCCGCGAGTCCGGAAACGCGCGGGGTGAGGTTCGTCGTTCCGCTGCGCACGCCGAGGTTGTAGTTCGCGAACGTCGTCAGGCCCAGCTTGGCGTAAGCGCCGGTGTAGTTCTGCGTCACCGCGCCGGCTGCGTTGCGCGCCTGGAGCGTGAAGGAGAGCCGAACTGCTCGCCGAGGTAAGTGAACGTCGAGGCAGGTGTGCACGACTTGTCGGTGCGATTCGCGAGGCTTGCGCCGGAGACGGCGAAATGCGCCGGCCTGAAGCGCCCGACCCCGGTCAGTCCGGCAGCGGAGTTCGTGACGTTCTGCCCGCTGCCGAGGTAATTGTTCGAAGCCGCAAACAGGTTGATGAAGCCCACCTCGCTCCAGTTGACCGCCTGCGTCTTCGAGCCGCCCGAGAAACCGCTGAAGGTGGTTGCTCCGCCGAGTGTACCGACGGCGCCTCCCGAAGGGGCGTTGAGCGTATGCGAGAGCGTGACTGTTGCCGGCGTAGACCTCCAGCCCGAAGTTCGGCGTCGGCGGCATTGCCCGCGATCTGCGCCTCGCTGTCGGGCACGCCGTTCGTATCGGTGTCGTCTCCCGTCTTCCACTGCACCGCGGTGAGCGTCACGTTGAAGTTTTGCCCTGCGATGTAGGGTGCCGGGTCCGAAGGTGAGGGCGACGCGCTCGTCGTCACACCCGAAATCCGCAGCCCGAAGGGTCGGACGACGAACTGGTTGCTCGAGCCGGACATGTAAACGCCAGAAGGCGGCGAGGGCAGCTCGTAGCGGGCGAAGATTTGAATCAGACCCGCATCCGGATAGCGGAACACGAGCGGCGCCTTCGACTGCGCGTCGAAGGCGAGCGTGACGTTGGTATAGGTGCCGGGCGGCGCGCCGGCGGACGTGGCCACCGCCACGAACGAGCCACCGCTGTTGAGAATCTCCACCTGGCTCGACCCGCCGGTCGGGTTGATCCGTGCTCCCGCCATCTGTACGGTTACCGTTTTGCCCTGAAACACGCCCACACAGCTTCCGGTGTTCGTATCGGTGCGGATGGCCTGCAGAAAGCGATCGGCCTGTGCTCCGAAACCGACGTTCGAAGGTTTGCCGGCGATGTGCGTGCCGAAGGTCGCGACCGCATTGCCCGCGGAGTCGGTCACCCGGAACGCGGCGTTGGCGAAGGTGAGCGACGGATCGTCGGCCCCACTCCCTTCGGTGGCTCCGTTGGTGTCGCTCAAATTGATACTCAGGGTCACCGGGGTGTTGTGCCGCAGTCGCGCGGTGAAGCTCGTCTGCCCTCCCGGCCACGTGTATGTCGCAACCCCGTTGTTGAGCCCGGAAGGCGTCCAGGTGCCGCTACCGCTCACCAGCGTCGTCCAGACGCCGGTCCCGGTCGAAGTGTTGATCGTAAGCACCGTGCCGGCCGCAGGCGCGACCGGATTGTGGGACGCATCGTGCGCCGTGATCGTGACGTGGTGGGGGTCGCAGGTCACCCCTGGCCGCCCCTCCCGGATAGCTGATGGCGTAGTGGTGCACGACCGCCGCCGGCCGCAGCGCGAGCATGTGGGTGATTCCGGTGTCGGCCGCCGGTGGTGCGGTCCACGAGGCGGTACGCGTACCCGGTCGGCCCCGCCGCGGCCCGGAGCTCCGTATTCATCTCGAGCGCGATACCCAGATCGTCAACCGCGGGAATCGAGGCGACATCGACCCTCTCGGTCATTCCCGTGGGCGGCGTCCAGGGCGTCGAAGAATTCGCGGAATGCGAGGACACGAGCATCGTGTTCGTCACGGTGCCGGTGTCGATGCTCGGTGCGGTATGGCTGGTGCCGGATGCTGTCGCCTGTCCCGCCTGAGCGACGACCGGACTCGAGGTATCCACCCCCGAGAAGGTGATGATTCCGCCCACCGCCCCGTAGAGCACCGGCGTGCCGCCGAAGTTCCAGGTGTAGCTCGAAGGCTCGGACGCCGTCGCGACGCGACGATAGACGAAGAGCCGACTGCCGTGACCGCCCGTGCCCGCGCCCGTGGTCTGGTCGGTGACCGTATTCACTTGCGTCCAGCCGGAAGGCGGCGTGATCGTCGTCGTACAGGCGCTGCCGTCTGTGGCGCTGCAAGGTCGAAACGCGATCGTCGCGATCATGACGTGTCCGGCCGTCGTACCCGCCGGCACGTTGATGGTGAGCGGCCCGGGCTGCGGCCGCAAGGCGATCGTCAGGAATGCATTTCTGGTGGAATTCACGAGATTCGCTGTCGTGTCGCCCGTGGCTCCGGGTACATATTTGATGCCGTCCCAGATCCCGATACCGCCGCCGTTTCCGGCCGTCGTTCCTGCGTCCGACCGCTCGGTGAGGCTGGCAAGGTTCGCGTTCGTCTGTCCGCTGAAGGCTGCGCCCGCGAAGTCGTCGGCTCGGGCGACAGCCTGTACGACGAGCGTGTTCGGCACGTTCGTCGTCACTCCAGTGACCGTGACGGTGGTGCTCGCCGTCGCCTTGACGCCTCCGCCGTGACATCCCAAGGGTCGCCGGATGTAGCCACACCTCTGTAGGTTAGGATCTGGCAATAAACGTGGTTACCGGGATCAGCCACGACCGGTGAGGGCATGGATCCAGATGTTGCGCGCGCCCCAGAAGACGGTCAGGCGAGTATGTCCGCCCCCTCCACTCGTGAACTGAGGACTTCCGGCAACCCCGACGAATCCGTTGGGCGTGCTCAAAGTCACCGGCTCATTTCCCTGCGACTCGCAGAAGAGAAGTGCGACATCGTTCGTCTGATGCGCAGGCCATGGGGGCGTGACGCTGCCGGTACCTGACACCGCCGTGCCCGCGGCCTGAAACGTCGGCGGCTGGGGTGCGTAGAGCTTGCGTTGCACCGACCACCGCGATCTGCGCCCGAGCCACAGGGCCCGCCGCGGCAATCAGTGCACACGCGAGGAGAGCTCGAATCCACAGCATGACGGATGTGGCGAACTTACCTTGTTTTCCAGAGGGTTTCTGTGAACGATTGCGCCCTGCGCCTTGCCACCGACAAGTCGCGCGGGGAAGCCGCGACGCTCAGTCGCCGCCTCCCGGCGTTCAGCGCAGCGCCCGAAGTCGAGCTTCCGCGTGTTCTTGGGTTGGCGCTGCGAGACCACCCACCGCGAGCGCGCGCCGGTAGGACTCGGCCGCCTCGCCGGCCGGCCGAGCGCCTCGAGCGAGACGCCGAGCGCGGCCCATCCGGGACCGTTCTGCGGGTTCGCCGCGAGCGCGGCGCGCAGCGCCTCGGCCGCCTCGGCGTGCCGCCCGAGACGTTGCTCGACCGCCGCGAGAAACTGCGCCTGTTGCGGGTTTGAAAGCAGGGTCCGTCGATGCGGTTCCAGCACCGCGAGCGCGCCCGCTGGATTTCGCCGCTCGACGTGGATGCGCGCCAAAGCCACCGCGAACGCGACGTTGTCAGGATGGATGGCAAGGCCGTCCTCGAGCAGTTTCGCCGCCTCATCGAGCTGCCCTCGCTCCAGAGCCAGCGCAACGAGCGTCTGCCGCGCGGCCGCGTGCGAGCGGTCGAGCGAAAGCGCCGTCTCCAGCACTTCGCCGGCCTCGCCGGAACGACCATCCCGCAGTAGCGCGAGCGCGCGACGAAATTCGCGCTCGGCGCGCTCGGAAGGAGAGCTCTCGCGCTCGCGGCGCTCCAGCCGCACGGCGGCGCGCTCCGGCAAGGCAGGAACGCGCGTCGACGGCGAGTCAGTCTCCGCGCTCGCATCATGCGCTGAACGAGTCGTTGCCTTCGGCGCCTCGGCCCCTTGCGCGCCCCGGCGCGGACCGCGGCTTTTCACTCGCCTGAGCGCGCGCGCCGCTCGAAACGGGCTCCTCGATCGGCGTCTCGATCGCGGCGGCAAGCCGCAGCGACGTCCTCACGGGTCCTGCGGCCTCTGGCTGCGGAGCTGACGGGGCGCCGTCGGTGGCACTCGGCTGCGGCGCGACGGGCGAAGGCGGCGAAGCCGGCGCCGCGGTCGCCGCCTGCGAAGGGGCCTGCGCAAGGTCAGCGGCCTGCCTTGACGCTGCACCCGCCTTGAGCCCTTCTTGAGTCACGAGCGGCCGCGGCGCGATCTGCCACGCCACCCAGCCGACCCAAGCGAGCGCGGCGAGCATCAGCGCCGCGAGCGTGCGCCAAAACCACTCGCGCCCCGTCGCACGGGGGCGGTGCACGACGCGCACCTCCTGCGGCGGCTGTGCGCCCGGCTCCCCCGCGAGCGCTTGCCGCTCGTCCAGCTCTCGCAATACCTTGTTGATCAGGCTCATCGGCTCGTGCGCACGCGGGCAAACCCCGGGGCGAGCCACGCCCACCACCGTGCGGTCGGCCGCGCGGCCGGCGTGTCGCTGATTGCCAGGCGCACGTGACGCCGCTCGACGCGCCCGACGCCTTCGCCGAACGCGCCGAGCATCGCCTTGTGCGCGAGGATGTTGACGAGCCTCGGCACGCCAGCGCTCGCGCGGTGCAGCGCCGCGATCGCTCCGGCGCTGAACAACGGCTCCCGACGGTAGCCTGCGACCGTCAGCCGATGAGAGAGGTAGGTGCCCACCTCGTCGGCATCGAGGCCGCGAAGTCGGTACTCGAAGGTGATACGCTGCGCGAGCTGGCGGATCGGCGGTTCGGCGAGACGATGGTCGAGCTCCGGCTGGCCGAAAAGCACAACCTGAAGGAGTTTGCGCTTTTCGGTTTCGAGGTTGGTCAGCAACCGGACCGCCTCGAGCGTCTCGATCGGCATTGCCTGCGCCTCGTCGAGACAAAGCACGACGCGCCTGCCCTCGCGCGCGTGTTTCAGCAACGCATGGGTAATCGCGCGCAGTACGAGGCGCGGCTCATCCTGCGCGTGCGCGCCGACGCCGAGCTCTTCGGCGATCGCGGCGAACAGCCCGCGCGAGTCCACCATGGGGTTCGGAAGGTAGGCGGTGACACTGCCGGACCCGACGGTTCTCAGGAACTTGCGACAGAGCAGCGTCTTTCCGGTGCCGACTTCGCCCGTGATCTTGATGAAGCCCTCGCCGTTGCCGACGGCGACCAGCAGCACGTTGAGCGCCTCCTGCGTGCTGCGGCAGGCGAAGAAGAAGCTCGTGTCCGGCGTAATGCCGAAGGGCGGCTCGCGCAATCCGAAATGCGCGAGATAGTTCATCGCGGGGCCGCCTCGCGTCCCTCGCGCGGCGCATAAAATTCGCGCAGGCGCTCGCCGGTCTCGCGCAGATCGGACTCCCACTCGCGGTCGCTCCAGATGACGGTCGGCTTGAGCAGGATGACGAGCTCCTTCTTGCGCGTCTGCCGCGCCGTGTTGCGCAGGGGATCCGGCGCTCCCGGCAGTCCGCCGCGGTTGTCGCGCACATCCACGCTCATGAGGCCGCCGATCGCGACGATATTGCCGTCGGTCGCGCGCACGATCGTGTCCGTCTCGCTCACCTGGCTCTTCGCGAGCGGCAGGTTGATGGACGGCAGCGTGCCGCCGAGGTCCACCACCCTACGGCTTTCGGTCACCTCGCTCACCGAGGGGCGAATGTGCAGCATGATGCTTCCGCCTCGCCGATCTGCGGCGTCACGTCGAGCACGATCCCGGAGAAGAACGGCGCCACGGTCACCGAAGGCGTCTGCTGCGTCGCGGTTCCGGTCGTGGTGGTCGTCGTCGAGACGTTGGTGACGAAGAACTCGTCGGTGCCGACCTTGAGGACCGCCTTCTGGTTGTTCAGTACCGCGATGCGGGGGCTGGAGAGCACCTGCACGCTGCCTTGCGTCTGGAGGAACTGCAGCAGCGCCGCGAAGTTCGAGGTCTGGAGCGCGATCCCGAAAATCGCGGTCGCGGGATTGGCGGCCGCCATCGCCGAGCCCGCGGTGATCGCGAGCCGCGCGGCGGTGTCTACCGCCTGATTGCCGGCAAGGAGCGGCTCCGACGACCCTCGCGTCGTCAGCTGGGTCGTGCCCGCGGCGCTCGAGGCCTGACCTACCGCGACGTTCGGCCCGGAATTGCGAAAGGCCGCCCAGTTGATGCCGGTCTGGTATTCGTCGGCGAGCGTCACCTCGATGATCTTCGCCTCGAGCATCACCTGCCGCTCGACCGCAAGCCGCGTCTCGCGCAGGTACTGCTCGACCGCGCGCAGCTCCTGCGGCATCGCGCGCACGACGATGACGCCGGAATGCGGCGTGACGACGACGCTGCGCCCGCCCTCGGAACCCACGATCGCCTCGAGCGCCTTGGTGAGGTCCGAGCCCAGAAGTCGCTCGTTTGCTGCGTCTGCACCCGGCTCGTCTCGAGCGAGCGGGCGATGCCGGGCGCAAGGCCCGGCGTCGCCCCCGGAAACGCGCCCACCGGAACAGCGCCCGGCACGCCGGGGACCGCCGCCCCAGGCGGCAGCGCGCCGCCCGGTCCCGCGACGTCGCTCACCGACCCGCTCTGCACCCGTACGTCGCTCATGCCGCGGCGCTGGCCGGTGAGATAGTTCACGCGAAAGACCCGCGTCTGCAGGCCCGCCGGCCGCACCAGGATGCGGCTGCCCTGCCTTTCGTACTCGTAGCCGTACAGGTCCCGGATCGCTTCCAGCGCTTCCTCGAGCGTCACGTCCTTCAGCTGGATCGAGATCGTTCCGGAAACCGAGGGATGCACCAGCATGTTGTAGCGGGTTCCGGTCACGAGCGAGAGGAACACCTGCTGCGCCGGCGCGTTGCTCACCGACAAGTCGAAGCGCGGCTCGAGCGGCTTTCCGGCGACCGCCGGCAGCTCCATCCTGAGCGGCGGCAGGAGCGCCTCGTCGAGTGCGGGCGAAGGCGGCTCGGGTTTGCGTACGCGCGCCCGCTCCATCTCGCCGAGGATCTCGGGCCTTACTTGAGACGGCGGAGCCGGCGGAAGTGTGCAGCCGGCGAGCGCGCCGGCAGCGAGCAACGGCACAAAGCCTCTCATTTCGCCTCCTGCCCGGATGCGCGCGGGCGACGCTTTTTCTGGATGCCCTGGATGAGAAACAGCTCCTCTTCCGCGCCCTCGCGCCGTAACGTCACGCTGCCCTCTCGAATGCGGACGACGCGGGCACCCCCGATTTCGTCGCCGATGCGCACGATGCGGTCGCCGATCACCGCCAGACGCCGATCCGGCGCGATCAGGATCGCGTCCACCCGGCCGGGGGCCGGCGCGGCACCCGGCTCCGCCGATTCGGCCGGCGCTTGCGGCGGTCGAGTGGGATCGGCGAGCGGCGCCGCCCGTGCGACGAACGCCGCGGCTGCGCACGCAATAGCGAGAATCAAACGGTGAGCCATGCCCGGTCGAAGCTCAAGGTGTAGAGCGTCACGCGCAGCGTATGCACCGGATAGTCCGACGCCTTCAGCTCCACCTTGCCCCAATACACGCGGCTCGGCAACGCCTCGAGCGCGACGAGGTAGCCGTAGAGATCCAGATAGCGGCCGCGCAGGACGAACTCGACGCCGTGCCGATAGGCCTCGGGCCGCTCGGCCTTGGGGTCGCCCGCGGCGATCGGTTGCGGGGCGAGCGTCTTGAACTCGATCAGCGCGACGCGCGGATGCGGCTCGAGCATCCGCTCCAGCACTTCGCGCATACGTTCGGGCGGGGTGAACGTGCGCTGCTCCTCGGCGAACCTGCGGCCAAGGTCGGCCAGTTCCCGGCGCAGCGCCGCCACGTTATCCCGGGCGCGCTTTTCCGCATCGGTGCCGCGTTCGGCGAGCGTGCGCTCGAGCTGTTTCTGCAGACTTTCCAGTTCCTGCTGGAGGCCGCGGATCGCTTCTTGCCGCGACCGGTTCGCTTGCTCGATCGGATTGAAAAACACGAGCTGAGCGAACAGCCACAGCGCGCCGACGGCGGCGAGGAAAACGAGCAGGCGCTCGCGCAGGCTCGCGTCGTCGATGCGCGCGGCGATCCTCGCGAGCCAGGCTCTCATCGCTTCCCTGCGCCGGTCGTTGCGACGCCTGCGCCTTCGCGCAACGCGACGAAGCTGAATTCGACGAACTCGGCCGACGCCGGATCGACGCGCCCCGCGTCATCGGCCGCCGCGCGCCCGCCTCGACGCGCGAGCTTGAGCTCCGCGATCCGCCTGCCGCGCATCACGTCCTCTTCGCCGAGCGCGCGCAGGTACGCGGGCGCGAGCTCTGCGCCCAGCATCCGGCCGTTGACCGCGAACTCGGCGCCGCCTTCGCTGATCTCTACCCCGGTCACCCACACGCCGTGCCGCGCGCGGCGCGCAAGCGCTGCAAAATACGACGAAACGCCTTCGGCATTGCCCAGTTCGCCGGCGTGCAGCGACTCGAGCAGCGCGCGCCGGCGCGCGATCTCCTGCGCAAGCCGCGTCGCCTCCGCTTCGAGCGCCTTGCGCGCGTCCTCCGACAGGAGCTGCTGCGCGGCCTTCGCGTACTGCGCACGCTGCTCGGCGACGCGCGTCTCGTACTCGCGAACCGATTTCGCGAGCGCCCGGTGCTCAAACCATGCGAACGCATAAAGGACGCCGAGCCCTGCCGCGACGATGGCGAGTCCCCAAGCCATCGCCTGCGCCGAGAAGTGCTTCTCGCGCTTGAGGAAGATCGGACTGAAAAGATTGATCTGCTGCGGCATGTGCGGCTCAAGGCGCCTTGGTCTCTTCGCGCAAGGCGGCGCCGAGCAGGTGAAACAGCCGCGCGGCGCCGTCGCGCGTGCGCAGCGCCTCCGGAAGGTCGCCGAACACGTCGCCGATCGGATACGGTTCGACCGGGACGCCGAGGTTTTGCGCGAGGTGCTCGACCAGATCGTCGCCCGAGGCGAGGGGTCCGACGAGCACTCGGCCGAGCCCGACGAAGCCGTATTGCCGCTCGAAATGGTCGAAACTGCGCTGCAGCTCGAGCGCGATGCGTTCCATGAGCGCGCCGCCTCCATGCGGCGCTGCGGACAGCTGATCGGCGCCGACGTCGAGCCAGCGCGAAAAATACAGTTCTCCGCGGTAGCTGATGGTGACGAGCGTGCCGTGTGCGAGCGCGTGCACGAGCGCGACGGCGCTTTCCTCGCCGTGCGCCGCAGTCGCAAGATTGCGCTGCGCCGTCTCCGGAATGTCGATTACCGACAACGTAATGCCGGCGGCGCTCAACCGATCGACGTGCGCCTGAACGAGCGTGTTTTCCGCGGCGACCACGAACATCTGGCGAGTCGGCCTCGCCTCGCCCGGCCCGGAGCCCGGAATTTCGAGGACGTCGAGCATCGCGTCGTCGGGATGGCAGCGCAAAAGATCCTTCACCCGCCAGCGGATCGCAGCGCGCAGTTCGTCACGCGGCACGTTCGGCGCTTCGGTCAGAATCATCTGGTATTCGTCGCGTGCGAGCAGCGTGGTGCAACGATATCGGCCGAACCCGAGTTCGCGCGCAAGGCGCTTCGCATCGGCCGCGTCGCCGCACGCGCTGCGCTCGCCAGCGAAATCGATCGATGTGCCTCCGGAGGCCGTGCGCTCGACGTGCACGAACCGGATCGCCTCCGCGTCCACGGAAACGGCGAGCCATCCCGAGTGCTTTCGCCCGCGGTTGCCGAAGATCGAGAGCAACGGTCTCGCCTGCTTTTGAGGTGCCGAGCGAACGTAAAGCAATAACCCTCTGTTGTCAATCGCAAAATCCGCACGGAAAAATCCGCGCCAACCCAATCGGTCAGCGCCGAGCGCTAGGAGACCCGGGCAACTCGACGTCTGCAGCTCAGGATCCCGAGAGTCACGGAGTCCACGTATAGGCGACCGAGGCGACCAGCCGGATCTGACCCTGCCGCGGATCCGCATCCAGTTTGAACCGGAGCAGCTCGCCGCGGTCGGCGATCTGCAGCCCGATGGGATACCTCGGCCGATAGACAAGCTCGCGCGCCTCGCTGTCGAAGGCCCACGCGCCGCGCTCGAGATCCGCCGGCGCTGGGCGCGCCCGCTCGCCGACGTAGTGCCGCACCTCGACGCCAGCGATCTCGAGAGGGCTGCGGTGGCGCCAGTCGGGCGGCAGGGGCCGCTCGAGCAGCACCGCGACGGCGAGCCGCGTGCGCAGCGCCGCTTCGGTATTCGCCACCGTGAGCGCGACGACATCGCGCTCGGCGGCCGCGAGAAGTCGCAGCATCCGGTCGAGGAACACCGCGACCAGCAGCACGACCAATGCGGCATAGAGCCCCGCCTCGAGCCGCGTGAGCGGACGCCGTCCGTACATCATGCCGGCGGCCTACTTGCGCATCAGCATGACGCGGCCCATCTCCCAGATCGGCAGGAACACGCCGAGCGCGAGAATGAGAACGAGCACGCCGAGCGCGACCGTGAGGATCGGCTCGATGCTCGCGCTGAGGTTCTTGACCTCGTAGTCCACCTCGCGCTCGTACATGTCCGCGACCTCGCCGAGCAGGTCGTCGATCGCACCGCTTTCCTCGCCGACCGCGATCATCTGCAGCACCACGGGCGTGAACACGCCGGCGGCGGTGGCAGAGCGCAGGATGCTCTCGCCGCGTCCGATGCCGTCGCGCATCTGCTCGACGCGCGCACCGAGATAGACGTTGTCGAGCACCCGCGCCACCACCGTGAGCGCCTGCACGATCGGGACCCCTGCGGCGATCGCGAGCGAGAACGCGCGCGCGAACCGCGACAGCGAGGTCTTGAGCAGGATCGGTCCGACCACCGGCAACCGGAGCTTCGCGCGGTCCCAGGCGTAACGACCGCGTTCGCTGCGGATCCAGACCTGAAAGCCGACGACCGCCCCCGCCGCCCCACCGACGACCAGATACCAGTAGCGCACGGAGAAGTCCGACACCCCGATCAGCAGTCTCGTGAGCGCCGGCAGCGGCACGTTCGCGCCCTCGAAGATGCGCGCGAACGCAGGGATCACCATGAAATTGACGATCGCGATCGCGACCGCGATCGCCACGAGCACGAATGCGGGGTAGCGCAGCGCCGTCTTTACGCGCTCGCGCACCTCGCGCTCGAACTCGAGGTAGTCGAACAGGCGCCGGAACACTTCCTCGAGCTTTCCGCTCGTCTCGCCGACGCGCACGATGCTGACGTAGAAGGGCGTGAAGACGTCGGGATGGCGAAGCATCGCCTGCGACAGTTCGCGGCCGGCATCCAGACTTGCGCGCAGGTCGGCGACGACCTCGCGGAAGGTCGGGTTGGTCGCCGACTCGTGCAGGCCGGCCAGCGCCCGGCGCATCGGCACGCCCGCCTTGAGCAGCGTGTGCATCTGGCGCGAAAAAAGCACGAGATCGGACAGCGCGACGCGCGGAGCGAGCAGCTTCGCAAGCCACGCAGGCAGCGCGATCGCGCCTTCTGCGCCCGTCTCGCGGATCTCGACCGGCGTCATTCCGATCGCGAGCAGCTGCTCCGCGACCGCGTCGGCGCTCGCCGCCTCGAGCCGCCCGTTGACCGGCTCGCCGCGCGTGCCGCGCGCGCGATAGGCGTACGTCGGCAACGCCTAGTCCTCCAGGTGCACCGCCACCTTCATCGCTTCGGCGACGCTCGTACGGCCGGCGGCGACGAGCGCGAGCGCATGATCGGTAAGCGTTCGCCCCTTGAGCGTTGCGCGCGCCGCCTCGATGAAAACGTTCGGATCGGCGCGGCCCGCCGCGCGCACCAGTTCCGGCGTCATCTCGAGCATCTCGTATACGCCGATTCGCCCGGCGTAGCCGATGCCGTTGCAGTGCGCGCAGCCGCGTCCGCGGCGCAGACGGGCGCCGGCCGGCAGCGGCTCGGGCAGCGCGGCGAGCCAGCGCGCCTCTTCGGGGCTGGGAGAGGCGTCTTCTGCGCACGCCTCGCAGACCAGCCTGACGAGTCGCTGCGCGAGCACCGCATGCAGCGAGCCGGCGACCATGTAGGCCGGCGCGCCCATGTCGACGAGGCGCAACGGCGTGCTCGCCGCGTCCTTCGTGTGCAGCGTGGAAAACACGAGGTGTCCGGTGAGCGCCGCGCGCAGCGCGATCTGCGCCGTCTCCTCGTCGCGGATCTCGCCGACGAGGATGATGTCGGGGTCCTGACGCAGGGTCGAGCGCAGCACGCGCGCAAACGAGAGGTCGATCTTCTCGTTCACCTGGACCTGGGTGATGCCCGCGATGCGGTACTCGACCGGGTCCTCGACCGTGATGATCTTGCGGTCCGGGGTGTTCAGCTCGGCGAGCGCGGCATAGAGCGTCGTCGTTTTTCCGCTTCCGGTCGGACCGGTGACCAGCACCATGCCGGCAGTGCGCGCGATCACCTCGCGAAAGCGCGCGAGCATCGGCGCCGGCATCCCGAGCGATTCCATGGGCACGAGCGAGGCCTTGCGATTGAGCAGCCGCATCACCACCGTCTCGCCAAACTGCGACGGCATGGTCGAGATGCGCACGTCGATCGGCTGCTCGCGTACGCGCACGTTGAGCCGCCCGTCCTGCGGCAGGCGCTTTTCCGAAATGTCGAGGCCCGCCATCAGCTTCAGCCGCAGCGCGACCGCCGGACCGATCTTCGGGTCGGCCTCGGCCTGCGGCATCAGCACGCCGTCGATACGAAAGCGGATCTGGAGCTTACCCTCCTGCGGCTCGATGTGCACGTCCGAGGCGTTCACCTGGACCGCGTCCTCGAACACGCTCTGGAGCAACCGCACCACCGGGGCATCCTCGGCCCCGGCCCCCGCGCCGAGCGCACCGAAGTCCACGTAGGCGTCGCCCAAGTCCCGCTCGAGTTCCTTGGCGAGGCCGCTGATCTGCTCGGTACGCCGATAGATGCGATCGATCGTCTGCACGAGCAGCGGCTCGCTCACCACCGCGATGCGGATCTCGCGCCGCAGCGCGCGCGCGAGCTCGTCGTAGGCGAAGAGGTCGGTCGGATCGGCCATGCCGACGAGGTAGGCGCCTTCGCGCTCTTCCAGCACGATGGCGCGGAATCGCCGCGCGAGCGCCTCCGGGAGCCGGCGCACCAGCTCCTGGTTGAAGTTGAAGAGCCTCAGGTTGACATAGGGGATGCCCAGCTGGCGCGAGATCGCCTCGCAGATCTGCTCGTCGGTGACGTAACCCTCGTCCACCAGAACGCGGCCGAGCTTGCGGCCGCTGCGCTTCTGCTCTTCGAGCGCTCTTGCGAGCTGCTCCCTGGAGACGAGTTTCTGCGCGACCAGGACGTCGCCGAGGCGAATTTTTTCCGGGCGGCCCATGGGGGGTTTCTTCGCGGATGCGGGGTGCCGGCTATCATAGCGCCTTCGCTTTCCGACGACGCCGTCCCATGACAAAACCTTTTGCTTCCGAAGCCGATCTTGCCGACAAGAAGATCACCTTCGACCGGCTGTCGAAGCGCTGCTGGGCGTTCACCGCCGAGGGCGACCCGAACAGCGGCGTCGTGGTCGGCGACGACGGGGTGCTGGTGGTGGACGCGCAGGCGACCCCGGTGATGGCGCAGCAGGTGATCCGGCGCATCCGGCGGGTGACCGCAAAACCGATCCGCTACGTGGTGCTCAGCCACTATCATGCGGTGCGGGTGCTCGGCGCCTCGGCCTACGGCGCGAGCGAGATCATCGCGAGCGAGGCGACGCGCGAGCTCATCCGCGAGCGCGGACGCGAGGACATGGCGAGCGAGATCGGGCGCTTTCCGCGCCTTTTCCGCGGCAAGGACTCGATTCCGGGGCTCACCTGGCCGACGCTCGTCTTTCGCGACTCGATCACGCTGTGGATGGGAAAGCTGGAGGTCCGGATCCTTCACCCGGGCGCAGGGCACACCGCAGGCGACACCGTCGTCTGGGTGCCTTCGGAGCGCGTCCTCTTTTCCGGCGACCTCGTCGAGTACAACGCCGGCATCTACACCGGCGACGCGCATCTTTCGGAGTGGCCGCAGACGCTCGAGAAACTGCGCGCGCTGAAGCCCCGCGCGCTCGTGCCGGGCCGGGGGCCGGCGCTCAAGACCCCGGCGGCATGCGAGAAGGCGATCGACTACACGCAGAAATTCGTGCGCGACCTCTACGCGATCGCGCGCCGCGGCGTCGCCGCGGGAAAGTCGCTCAAGGAAGTCTACGAGGCAGTGCGCCGCCGAATGGATCCGATCTACGGCGGCTTTCCGGTGTACGAACACTGCATGCCGTTCGACGTCGCGCGCGCCTACGACGAAGCGCGCGGCATCAAGCATCCGCGAATCTGGACCGCGAAGCGCGACCGCGAGATGTGGCGCGCGATCGCCTGAGTATTTCGCTTTCGGGAAAGACGCGGCCCCCTCCGCACCGCTTTGGGGCGGTACGGAGGGGGCGAACCCCTAACCGCGGAGGAGGAGGGAGGAAACCGCGGCGGGCGCGTTCTTGAAACCTCTCCCGCAGCCGCTCTTCGTTTGCTGCGGTGCGCAAAATCTACGTCTTTGTCGCTGGGGATACAATCCCTTCGGACGTCAAAAGTTCTTTGCTGGTAGAGCAACAATCGTGGCCGACACGCTTTCCGAGATGTCCGTTTTCGCGAAGGTCGTCGGCGCGGGTAGCCTGTCGGCGGCTGCGCGCGAACTCGGCGTCTCGACCGCCGCGGTAAGCCGGAAACTCGCTTCGCTCGAAGGCACGGCTCGGGGTCCGGCTCCTCAATCGCACGACGCGCCGCATCGCGCTGACCGACGAGGGCGCAAGCTACTACGACGCCTGCACACGGATTCTTTCCGAGGTGGCCGAGGCCGAAGCGGCGGCTTCCGCAAGCCGGCTCGAGCCGCAAGGGGTGCTGAAGGTCGCGATCCCGGCCTCTTTCGGTCACCTGCACATTGCGCCGCTCGTGCCGAGGTTCGCGGAGCGCTACCCCAAGGTGCAGCTCGCGCTCAGCCTCTCGGACCGGACGGTGAACGTGATCGAGGAGGGCTTCGATCTCGCGATCCGCATCGGGGCGCTCAAGGACTCTTCGCTCGCTGCGCGCCGCCTTGCGCCGAACAGGCGCGTCGTATGCGCAAGCCCCGAGTACCTTCGCCGCCACGGCACGCCGCGCACGCCGGAAGACCTCGTACACCACAATTGCCTCACGACGACCGACTTTCACATGAACTGGGAGTACCGGGACCCGGAAGGCCGAAGGGGTGTCGTGCGCGTCACCGGACGCTACGCCTGCGACAACTGGGAGGTGCTGCGCGAGTGGGCGCTCGCGGGACTCGGCGTCGCGCTCAAATCCACCTGGGACGTGCGCCGGCACCTGGAGGACGGGTCGCTCGTTGCGCTCCTTCCCGGCTACGATTTTGCGACGGAGGTCTCGATCTACGCCGTCTATCCGCACCGGCGCCACCTGCCAGCGAAGACGCGCGCGTTCATCGATTTTCTGGCCGACTCCTTCGGTCCCGAACCCTACTGGGACCGCCCGCTCGCGCGCAACGAACGCGATTCGCGCAGCGCCGCCTGAGCCCTGTGCTAAGCTCGGCCGCGCGCCGCCGCAGGCGATCGGGCGGCGCGAGCGGCGCGCACGCGGCGCCAACGCGCGCCGGCCGCGCGAGCCGCACGAACACGGTTTTTGTGGAGACCGGCCGATGAACGCTCCGGTGGACGCCGCCCGCCTCGCCAAGGCCAGCCTCGAAGACAAGTACGCGCTCGAAAAGGGCCGGGTTTTTCTCACCGGCACGCAGGCGCTCGTGCGCCTTGCGCTCCTTCAGCGCGAGCGCGACGCGCGCGCGGGGCTGAACACCGCAGGCTTCATTTCCGGTTATCGCGGCTCGCCGCTCGGCGGGCTCGACCAGACGCTGTGGCGCGCGCAAAAACACCTCGAAGCGCACCACATCCGCTTTCAGCCCGGCGTGAACGAGGACCTCGCCGCGACCGCGATCTGGGGGACCCAACAGGTGGGGCTGTTTCCCGGCGCGAAATACGACGGCGTGTTCGCGATGTGGTACGGCAAGGGGCCGGGCGTCGATCGCTGCGGCGACGTCTTCAAACACGCGAACGCCGCCGGCACCTCGAAATACGGCGGGGTGCTCGTGCTCGCCGGCGACGACCATGCGGCCAAATCCTCCACGCTTCCGCACCAGAGCGAGCACATCTTCAAGGCCTGCCTCATCCCGGTGCTCAATCCGGCCAACGTCCAGGATTTCCTCGACCTCGGCCTGCACGGCTTCGCGATGAGTCGCTATTCGGGCTGCTGGGTCGCGTTCAAGTGCGTCACCGACGTCGTCGAATCCGGCGCCTCGGTGATCGTCGATCCCGAGCGGGTCGAAGTGCGGCTGCCGGAAAATTTTCCGCTTCCGCCCGGCGGGCTCAACATCCGCTGGCCGGACGGCATCCTCGAGCAAGAAGCGCGGCTCCTCGACTGGAAGGTGTACGCCGCGCTCGCCTACGTGCGCGCCAACGGCCTCGACCGCATCGTCTACGACTCGCCGCACGCGCGTCTCGGAATCGTCACCACCGGCAAGAGCTTCGGCGACGTGATGCAGGCGCTCGCCGACCTCGGCATCGACGAGCGCGTCGCCCGCGACATCGGGCTGCGCGTCTACAAGGTGGCGATGAGCTGGCCGCTCGAGCCCCAGGGCGCGCGCCGCTTCGCCGAGGGGCTGGAGGAAATCCTCGTCGTCGAGGAAAAGCGCCAGCTGATCGAGTACCAGATCAAGGAGGAGCTGTACAACTGGAAGGAGGGCGTGCGCGCGCCGCGCGTCGTCGGCAAGTTCGACGACAACGGCGAGTGGAGCCGCGCCGACGGCCAGCCCGCCGGCACTTGGTTGCTGCCCGCGCACTACGAGCACTCCCCGGCGATGGTCGCGAAAGCGATCGCCCAGCGGCTCGAGAAACTCGGCATGACCGCCGCGCTCGGATCGCAGTTCCGCGAGCGGCTCGCGTTTCTCGAACGGAAGGAAAAGGCGCTCGCGCGGCCGCGCGTCGCCGCGGTGCGCCAGCCCTACTTTTGTTCCGGCTGCCCGCACAACACCTCGACGCGCGTGCCCGAGGGTAGCCGCGCCACCGCCGGCATCGGCTGCCACTTCATGGCGGTGTGGATGGACCGCGCGACCGCCACCTTCACCCACATGGGCGGCGAAGGCGCCCCCTGGATCGGGCAGGCGCCGTTCACGAACGAGCGGCACATCTTCGCCAACCTCGGCGACGGCACCTACTTTCACTCGGGGCTCCTTGCGATCCGCGCCGCGGTCGCGGCGAAGGTGAACATCACCTACAAGATCCTTTACAACGACGCGGTGGCGATGACCGGCGGCCAGCACGTGGACGGGCCGCTCGATCCGCCGATGATCTCGCGGCAACTCGCCGCCGAAGGCGTCTCCCCGATCGTCGTCGTGACCGACGAGCCGGATAGATCCTCCCGGCACGAACTGGGCGCCGGGCGTCACGATCCGCCACCGCGACGAGCTGGACGCGGTGCAGCGGTGGCTGCGCGAGCAGCCGGGCGTGTCGGCGCTCATCTACGATCAGACCTGCGCCTCCGAAAAGCGCCGCCGCAGAAAGCGCGGAACGTACCCTGATCCGGCAAAGCGCGTCGTCATCAACGAAAGGGTGTGCGAGGGCTGCGGCGACTGCAGCATCAAATCGAACTGCCTCTCGGTCGAGCCGCTCGAGACCGAGTTCGGCAGAAAGCGCACGATCAACCAGTCCTCGTGCAACAAGGACTATTCCTGCCTGAAGGGCTTCTGCCCGAGCTTCGTCACCGTCGAAGGCGGCCGCCTGCGGAAAGGGATCCGGAGTCCGGTGACCGCAGACGACTTTCCGCCGCTCGCCGAACCTGCGCCCGCGGCGCTCGCCGGGCCCTGCGGAATCCTCGTCACCGGCATCGGCGGCACCGGCGTGATCACGATCGGCCAGATCCTCGCGATGGCGGCGCACCTCGAGGGCAAGGGCGTCACGGTGCTCGACATGTCGGGCCTTGCGCAGAAGTACGGCGCGGTCGATCTCGCACGTGCGGATCGCCGACGCCCCGGAAAAGCTCCCCACCGCGCGGCTCGATATCGGCGGTGCGGACGTGGTGCTCGGCTGCGACCTCGTCGTCACCGCGAGCACGGATGCGATCGCGAAAATGGCGCCCGGACGCACGCGCGCGCTCGTCAACGCGACAGTCACGCCCACCGCCGACTTCGTTCGCAATCCCGACTGGCAGCTGCCGGGCAGCGACCTCGCGCGCGACATCCGCGAGGCGTGCGGCGAAGCGAACGCCGAATTCGTGCCGGCGACCGCGCTCGCGACCGCCTTGATGGGCGATGCGATCGCGACCAACATGTTCATGCTCGGCTACGCCTGGCAGAAGGGCTGGCTGCCGGTCTCGCGCGCGGCGCTCGAGCGCGCGATCGAGCTGAACGGCGTCGCGCTCGAGCTGAACCTCGCCGCCTTCCTCTGGGGACGGCGCGCGGCGGTCGATCTCGAGCGCGTGCGGCGGATCGCGCAGCCGGCCGAGGTGATCGGAATCGGCGAACGCCCGTCGCGGAACCTCGAAGAACTGGTCGCGCGTCGGGTGAAGCTCCTCACCGACTACCAGGATGCCGCGTACGCGGCGCGCTACAAAGCGCTCGTCGAGCGGGTCGCGGCGGCGGAAAAGGACCGGGTCGGGGGAACGAAACTCGCCGAGGCGGTGGCGCGCGGCTACGCGAAGCTCCTCGCGTACAAGGACGAGTACGAGGTCGCGCGCTTGTACGCCGACGGCGCATTCGAAAGCAAGATCGCGTCGATGTTCGAAGGCGACTGGCGCCTCGTTTTTCACCTTGCGCCGCCGCTCATCGCCCGCCCTGATCCCCGCACCGGCGAACCGCGCAAGATCGCCTTCGGTCCGTGGATGTTGCCGGTCTTTCGGCTGCTCGCGAAGCTCAAAGGGCTGCGCGGTACCTGGCTCGACCCCTTCGGGCGCACCGCCGAGCGGCGCATGGAGCGCGAGCTGATCCGCGAATACGAGGAGACGGTGCGACGCAGCTTCTCGCGGGGCTGTCGCGCGACAACCACGCGCTCGCGGTGGAAATCGCCTCGCTCGCGGAGGATATCCGCGGCTTCGGCCACGTCAAGGCGAAGGCGGTCGCCGCCGCGCGCGCAAGGCGCGCCGAGCTCCTTGCGCGCTACCGGGCCGCGCCGATGCGCGCCGCCGCATGAGCGCGCGCAGCCTCGCCCTGCTCGCCGCTGCGGCGTTCGCGGCGGCGAACGCCGCAGCGGCCGACGGCGAACCCCGGGTGCTGCAACTGGAAGACGGCCGCCGCATCGAGTACGTGCTCTACCGACATGCGCCAGACGCGCACGCGCGAGCGCCGGCGGCGGTGCTTGCGCCCGATTCGGCGCTCAACGCCGCGCGGCTTCTGGGTCTACACCTTTCGACCGGCGAGCTCGAAGAGGCGGCCGCGCTCTCGAACGCCCCGCGGCGCCGATTCGAGGTGCTCGCCGAATACCGGCGCGACGTCGGGAGGAGGAATTCAAGCGCGTCTTCGCGCAGTACCTCGATCCGGCGAACCGGCTGCTCGCCGAGATCGCGATCGGCAAGCACCGGCTGCTCGTCTGGGAGCTGCGTGCCGCAGGCGCGACGCCGGCGCCGCTTGCGGCGCTGTACTTCGTCGAGGTCGAGGGCAAGTACCTCCTCGACGACGTGCCGGGCGAGACGCGCGCGCTGCTGCGCCGATTGCTCGGCGAGATGCGCGCGGGCCGCCTGCGCCCGTAGCGGCCGCTAGAGCCTCAGCGCGAACGGATTGAAGTTCGTGCGCCGGTCGTAGTAGTCCTCGTTCTCGGCGCGCTTGAGGAATCCGACGATCTTGTAGGTGACCGGGGTGAAGAACACTTCCACCCCGGTTTTCGCGAGAAACTGCGCAAGCATCACCGTCGGCAGCTTTTCGTCCGGGATGATGCCTGCGCCGTAGAACGCGAGCGGATAAAAGAGCGCCGAATCGACCGCCTCGCCGGCGATCGTCGAGCCGATGGTGCGCGTCCAGAGCCAGCGGCCGCGCGTGAGGATTTTCATCTTCGCGAGCACGTAGGAATTGACGAACTCGCCGCAGAAGTACGCGATCATCGAAGCGGCGACGATGCGCCAGGTGTTGCCGAACGCCACCTCGTAGGCGGCCTGATGCGTCCAGAAGGGGGCGGGGGGCAGCGCGACCACCACCGCCGCCATGAACGAGGCGAAGCCGAGGGCGCCGAAACCGGCCCAGATCACGCGCCGCGCGCGCGAATAGCCGTAGACTTCTGTGAGGATGTCGCCGAAGATGTACGAGATCGGAAAGAAGAGCACTCCGGCGCCGAAGGTGAGGGTGCCGACGAGCGGCGCCTCGATCTGCGCGATCTTCGCCGGGCCGATCAGGTTCGAGCAGACGAGCACCGTCACGAACGCCGCCATGACGAACTCGTAGTAGCGGTAGCTGCGCTGCGCGGGCGTACTCATGGGCAGCGCTCCGGGCCCGCGGCAGCGGCGGGCGAGCGCTTCGCGACCGGGCGTCTCACGGCGCGGTAGTATGCACGAATGATCGACTTCGAGCTCAAGGCCCCACCCGCCGACTTCATCGACAACCCGTACCCGTATTTTGCCCGCCTGCGCGAAGAGGACCCGGTGCACCGCTTCGCCGACGGCGGCGTGCTGCTCACGCGCTACGACGACGCGGTGCAGGTGTACCGGGACGCCGCGCGCGCGAGCTCGGACAAGAAAATCGAGTTCGCGCCGAAGTTCGGCGATTCGCTCCTCTACGAGCACCACACGACGAGCCTCGTGTTCAACGACCCGCCGCTTCACACGCGCGTGCGGCGCCTGATCATGGGGGCGCTGACGCCGCGCGCGATCGCGCGCATGGAGGCCGACGTCGTGCGGCTGGTGGATGCGCTCCTTGCGCGCATGGCCGACCTCGGCGAATTCGATTTCATCGCCGAGTTCGCGGCGAAAATCCCGGTCGAGGTGATCGGGAACCTGCTCGCCGTTCCGCGCGAAGAGCGCGCGCCGCTTCGCGGCTGGTCGCTCGCGATCCTCCGCGGCGCTCGAGCCCGCGCCGACGGCGGCGATGCTCGAGCGCGGCAACCGCGCGGTGCGCGAATTCCTCGACTACCTCCGGGTGCTCGTCGCCGAGCGGCGGCGGCGCCCCGGCGACCCGGAAACCGACGTGCTCACGCGCCTCATCCAGGGCGAGGCCGACGGCGAGCGGCTCAGCGAAAAGGAGCTCTACCACCAGTGCATCTTTCTCCTCAACGCCGGACACGAAACCACCACGAACCTGCTCGGCAACGGCCTGTGGCTGCTGCTCACCCACCCGCAGGAATTCGCCCGCCTGCGCGCTGAGCCGGGTCTTCTTCCGACCGCGATCGAGGAGATGCTGCGCTACGAGGGCCCGATCCAGCTCAATAACCGCAGGCTCCTCGCGCCGATGGAGATCGGCGGCGTGCGGCTCGATCCGGGCACCTCGATCACGATCGCGATCGGCGCCGCGAACCGCGATCCCCGCCAGTTTCCCGATCCGGAGCGCTTCAACATCGCGCGCAAGCCCAACCGCCACGTCGCCTTCGGCCACGGCGACCACGCGTGCTCCGGCATGAACGTCGCCCGGATGGAGGCGCGGATCGCGTTTTCGCGGCTGCTCGCCCGCTTCCCGAGAATCGAGCTGCGCACGGCGAACCCGAACGCGACCGGCGACACGGTTTCGCGGCTTCTCGCGCCTGCCGGTGCGGGCGGGCGGCCTATAATCGGCCGGGCACCACCGAGGAGGACACCATGCGGAGCTTGCGGGTGATCGCTTGCGTTTTCGCCGTGGCGGCCGCCGCAACCGCGGCGGCGCAGACGGAGCTCAAGTTCTCGACCTACGTGCCGCCGACGCACGGTTTCGTCGTGGACGTGCTCGAGCCGCTCGGCAAGGAGATCGAGAAGCTCTCCGGCGGCAAGGCGACGGTGCGCGTCTTCGCCGGAAACTCCCCCTTCGGCAAGGTCGAGAACCAGGCCGACCAGGTAAAGCAAGGGGTCGTCGACCTCGGCTTCGGCCTGAACGGGATTCCCGGCGGCCGCTACCTGCGCACCTCGATCATGGAACTGCCGTTCGTCGCCGAGAGCGCCGAGTCCGCGAGCAAGGCGCTCTGGGCGATGCTGCCGGGCGCGCTCGCCGAGGACTGGAAGGAGTTCAAGGTAGTCGCGCTTCACTGCCACAACCCGGGGCTTTTCCACACCCGCGCAAAGCCGCTGAAGACGCTCGAGGACGTAAAGGGGCTTCGCATGCGCGCGCCCGAACCCGCCGACGCAGGCGCTGCTTTCGCACCTCGGGGCGACGCCGGTCGGCATGCCGCCGGGACAGGTATCGAAAACCTCGAGAAGGGCGTGATCGACGGCGCGGTGTTCCCGTGGGACGCGATCCGCGGCTTTCGCCTCGAGGGGCTGCTCAAACACCATCTCGATGCGCGCATCTACACCGCCTGCTTTCACCTGGTGATGGAACCCGGCGCGATTCCGGGCGCTCGCGCCGGAAGTCCAGAAGGCGATCGATGCGGCCACCGGCCAGGCGCTCGTCGACAAGTTCGGCGGCTGGTGGAACCGCTGGGACCAGGCCGGGCTCGACGCGGTGAGGCCGCTCGGCAACCAGATCGTCACGATCTCGCGCGAGCAGCGCGAGCAGTGGCGCGCGCAGCTGAAACCGGTGATCGACGGCGAGCTCGCGAAGCTGGAAAAGGCGGGCGTCGCGAACGCGCGCGCGATCTACGACGAGATGGTGAAGACGGTCGCGCGCTTCGCCCGCTAGAGCGACGAGGATGAGCGCGGAGGCGGGCGCGGGCGGACGCGCTCGGCGCGGGCGATCGCCGGCCGCCGACCGCCTCGCGGGCTGGACGGCTGCCGCGGGCGTCTCGCTCCTTTGCGCCGGCATGCTCGTCGTGATCGCGGACATCGCCGCGCGATGGGCCTTAGGGGTCTCGATTCTCGGCACGCTCGACCTCACGCAGCTCGCGGTGATGTCGTGCGTGTTCCTCGCGATGCCGGTCGCGTTCCTGCGCGGCGCGCACGTCGGGGTCGAGTTCCTCACCGATCGCCTTGCGCCGCGCGCGCTCGCGGCTCTCGAATGCGGCGTGGGACTGCTCTGCGCCGTCTTCGTCGGCGCGCTGGCGTACCACGGCGCGCTGCAGGCGCGCATCGCCTGGATACAGGGCGACCGCTCGGCCACCCTCGGCATTCCGATGATCCTTTACTGGGCGCCGCTCGTCGCGGGTCTTGCCGCTTCCGCGCTCTGCGCCTTGCTCGGCGCGCTCGCCGCCGCGGCGCGCGCCCGCTGCCCCTGATGGAAGGCCCCGCCGCCGGCGCCGTCGGTTTCGCCGGCGGTGCTCGCGCTCGTCGCGCTGCGCGTGCCGGTCGGGGTGGCGATGGGCGTCGTCGGCGCGATCGGCTACGGGCCGGTGGTGTATGGCTTCGGCACGCTCGGTTTCGTGCTCGGGCGCGCGCCGTTCGACGCGGTGTTTCCCGGTGAGCCTGTCGGTGGTACCCCTCTTCGTGATGATGGGCGTCTTCGCCGGCCACGGGGGGCTTTCGCGGAGCCTGTACGCGCTCGTCGCCTTCGTTCATCGGCCACCTGCGCGGGGGGCTCGCGATGGCGACCGTCGGCGCAAGCGCGCTCTTCGGCGCGGTCTGCGGCTCCTCGATCGCCACCGCCGCCACCATCGGCCGGATCGCCCTTCCCGAGATGCGCCGCCACGGCTACGACGACCGGCTCGCCGCCGCCTCCGTCGCCGCCGGCGGGACCCTCGGCGTGATGATCCCGCCGTCGATCATGTTCGTGATCTACGGGCTGATGACCGAAAACTCGATTCGCGATCTCTTTACCGCCGGGATCGTGCCCGGGATCCTCGGCACGCTGCTCTACATGGGCGCGGTGCGCTGGATGACGCGGCGCGACCCGGCGATGGGACCGGCGGGCGAGCGCAGCAGTTGGCGCGAGCGGCTGGCGCGCCTCGGCGACGTCTGGCAGGTGGTCGTGCTCTTCGGGCTCGTGCTCGGCGGCATGTACCTCGGCTGGTTTTCGCCGACCGAGGCGGCCGCGGTCGGGCGCCTTCGGCGCGCTCGCGCTCGCCGCCGCGAGCGGCGCGCCTCGACCGCGAGCGGCTGCGCGCCGGCGTCGCCGAGACCGCGAGCACCACCGCGATGATCTTCCTCATCCTCGTCGGCGCCGCGATCTTCAACTTCGTTTCTCGACGCGACCGGCTTCACGCAGGCGCTCATCCGCTGGGTGAAGCAGGCGGAGCTTTCGCCCTGGGCGGTGATGCTCGCGCTGCTGCGCGTTCTACATCGCGCTCGGCTGCCTGATGGACAGTCTGTCGATGATCCTGCTCACGCTCGGCGCGGTGTTACCCGCTCGTCAAGTCGCTCGGCTTCGACCCGATCTGGTTCGGCGTGCTGCTCGTCACGCTCTGCCGAGATCGGCATGATCACGCCGCCGGTCGGCATGAACCTGTTCGTCCTGCAAGGCGTCGGCGGCCTGCGACTCGAGGTCGTCTCGCGCGGGATCCTGCCCTTCTTCGCCGCCGATCTGATACGGATCGCCCTGCTGATGCTTTTTCCGGCGATCGCGCTCTGGCTGCCGCGTGCCGCTGGATCGGCATGACCTAGCCGCGCCGCTACGGCGGCGAACGCTCGATGCTCGAGCGCTTCGTGGTGACCGAGGAGCTGCTTGCCGTTGGCGCGCCGGTCGCCGCGCACTGGATCGCCGATCGCCAGAGCGGTCCGCTCCTTCTTCGCTACGGCACGGAGGCGCAGCGCGCCGAGTTCCTGCCGGCGATCGCGCGCGGCGAGATTTTCTTCTCGATCGGGATAAGCGAGCCGGACGCCGGCTCGGATCTCGCGGCGGTGCGGACGCGCGCGGTGCGGGTCCCCGGCGGCTGGTCGCTCACCGGACGCAAGGTCTGGACCACGCTTGCACATCGCAACCACTACGCGATCGTGCTCGCGCGCACCGGCGATGCGCAGGGCGACCGGCACGCCGGGCTGTCGCAGTTCATCGTGGACCTGCGCGCCCCCGGCGTCGAGGTCCGGCCGATCGTCAACGTGGCCGGCGCGCACGAGCTCAACGAAGTCGTCTTCGGCCGCGCGTTCGTACCCGAGTCGCGACTGGTGGGGAAGCCCGGCGCCGGCTGGGCGCAGGTGACGAGCGAGCTCGCGTTCGAGCGTAGCGGCCCGGAGCGCTACCTCTCGTCGCTTCGCCTCGCGGAGGCCGCGCTCGCCTGCGCGGCGACCGATGGGTTGGCGAGTCCTCGCTTGGCGTTTCTCCTCGACTGCGCCGCCCTCGACGCCGGCCGCGCGATCGAGAGCGGGTGCGCGACGCCTGCCGTCAGGCGCACGGCGCGATCGGCTTTACGCGCGGGTACGCACTCGCGCGTCGCCGGCTCGATCTGCTGCGCTGGCGCGACAGCCTCTTCGCATTGCGGGGCGGAGAGTTCGCCCGCGCCGAGCGGCTCGGCGATCGGTCGGTCGCCGCGAAAAGCCTCCGGCGCGCCTTGAGCGCCGCAATGAACTCAGGAAGAACCGATGCGTGACTTCGCGCGCTCTGTGCGCGACGGGTCGGCGCGCCCCGCCCAGGCAACCGTTTCGCGGCCAAATTCGACGCGCCCGGCGGCTGCGCCCCACGGAATCCCGACCGGCCGCGTGCGGCAGCCCGCGCCGCACCTTTCGCGAATGCCGCCCGTACGCGACTCGCATCGCGGCAGTCGGCTGCGCAGCGCGGCTCGACCCGAGCGGCATTTCGCCGTGAGGGCGCGCGGAGATAGACTCGCATCCGGCGCAGCGCAAAGGAGACATGCGCGATGGCGGATCTCTGGGACAACCCTGCAGGCACCGACGGGTTCGAATTCATCGAGTTCGCCGCGCCCGACCCGCAGGCGATGGGCGCGCTCTTCGAGCGGCTCGGCTTTCGGGCGATCGCGCGGCACCGGCACAAGAACGTGGTCCTCTACCGGCAGGGGGAGATCAACTTCATCGTCAATGCCGAGCCCGAATCGTTCGCGCAGCGCTTTGCGCGCCTGCACGGCCCGAGCATCTGCGCGATCGCGTTTCGCGTCGCGGACGCGAAAGCCGCCTACGAACGCTGCATTCGTCTCGGCGCCTGGGGCTACGCCGGGCAGGCGGGGCCGGGAGAGCTCAACATTCCGGCGATCAAGGGGATCGGCGACTCTCTCATCTACTTCATCGACCGCTGGCGCGGCAAAGGCGGCGCAAGACCCGGGGACATCGGCAACATCGGCTTCTACGACGTGGACTTCGAGCCGCTGCCGGGCGCTACGCTCGATCCGCCCGGCCACGGCCTCACCTATATCGACCACCTCACCCACAACGTGCACAAGGGGCGCATGACGGAGTGGGCGGAGTTCTACGAGCGCCTCTTCAACTTCCGCGAGATGCGCTACTTCGAGCATCGAGGGCAAGGTGACCGTGGGGGCGCGGGTCCAGCGACCTGGCGAGCCCCTGCGGCAAGATCCGCATCCCGATCAACGAGGAAGGCACCGACAAGCCCGGGCAGATCCAGGAGTACCTCGATCGGCTACCGCGGCGAAGGACATCCAGCATGTCGCGCTCGGCTCCGCCGACCTCTACCGGACGGTGGATCGGCTGCGCGAATCGGGGATCCGGCTACTCGACACACCCGACACCTACTACGAGCTGATCGACGCGCGCATCCCCGGGCACGGCGAGGACGTGGAGGCGCTGCGCAGCCGCCGCATTCTCGTCGATGGCAAGCCCGGGGCGCTTCTCCTTCATATTTTCTCCGAGAACCTGCTCGGGCCGATCTTCTTCGAGTTCATCCAGCGAAAAGGGAACGAAGGCTTCGGCGAAGGCAACTTCAAGGCGCTTTTCGAGGCGCTGGAGCTCGACCAGATTCGCCGCGGCGTGCTCAAGCCGGCATAGAATCCTCGTACGGTGAGTACCCCGCGCATCCGCGCGGCTTCGAGGAGCATCGCCATGGAAATGAGAGTCAGTCCGAAAGTGAAGCGGCTTGCGGCCGATGCCGCGCGCGCTTCGCTCGCTTACCAGTCCGGCTTCGGGAACACCTTCTCCACCGAGGCGGTGAAGGGGGCGCTGCCCGTCGGGCAGAACTCGCCGCAGCGGCCGCCGCTCGGGCTCTATGCCGAGGTGCTCTCGGGCACCGCGTTCACCGCGCCGCGCGCCGAAAACCTGAGCGTCTGGCTCTACAAGCTTCGACCTTCGGCGATGCATCCGCCCTACCGGCGCATGTCGAACGGGCTCATTCGCTCCGGCCCGTTCGACGAGGTCGAGACGCCGCCCGCGCGGCTTCGCTGGAGTCCGTTGCCGATTCCGTCGAAGCCGACCGACTTCCTGGACGGCCTGGTGACCATCGCCGGCTCGGGCGACCCCGCATCGCTTGCGGGCGTCGCGGTGCACGTCTACCGCGTGAACCGCAGCATGACCGACCGCTACTTCTGGTGCGCCGACGGCGAGCTGATGATCGTGCCGCAACAGGGCGCGCTCTCGCTCTTCACCGAGCTCGGAAAGCTCGAGGTCGCCCCGGGCGAAATCGCGCTCGTGCCGCGCGGCATGAAGTTCAAAGTCTCGAGGCGGCGGGACCCTCGCGCGCGCCAACGTGTGCGAAGAACGACGGCCCGGATTTCCGGCTGCCGGAACTGGGGCCGATCGGCGCGCAGGGTCTTGCGCAGAAGCGCGACTTCCTCGCGCCGGTGGCCGCCTTCGAGGATACGGAGCGCCATTGCGAGGTGGTGCTCAAGTTCCAAGGCAAGCTCTGGACGTCCGAGTACCGCTACTCGCCGCTCGATGTCGTCGCCTGGCACGGCAACTACGCGCCGTTCAAGTACGACACCGCCCGCTTCATGGCGGTGAACACCGTGAGCTTCGACCATCCGGATCCCTCAATCTTTACCGTCCTCACTTCACCCTCGGGACTGCCCGGCGTCGCGAACTGCGACTTCGTGATTTTTCCGCCGCGCTGGATGGTCGCCGAGCACACCTTCCGCCCGCCGTGGTTTCACAGGAACGCGATGAGCGAGCTGATGGGGCTTGTGAAGGGCGTCTACGATGCGAAGGCCGAAGGTTTTCTCCCCGGCGGCATCTCGATCCACAACGCGTTCCAGGGCCACGGCCCGGACCTCGCCACCTGGGAAAAGGCGACCGCAGCGACGCTCGCGCCGCAGAAGCTGGAAGACACGCTCGCGTTCATGTGGGAGTCGCGCTTCGTGTTCCGCCCGACGAAGCACGCGCTCGCCGCCCGCGAGCGACAGAAGGACTACGAGCGCTGCTGGGACGGCTTCAGGAAGCTTTTCGCCTAGGCGGGCGCTCGCGCGTGCGCTCGAAGTCGCGCCGGATGCGGCCTTCGACGAGCCTGCGCAGCGCGGGCTCAAGGGGCGTCTGCGCGGCGCGCTCGAGCAGCGTCGCCTTGTGCACCAGGCCGTGACGTGCGAGCGCGGCGGTGAACGCGAGGTCTTTCTCCCGACCGGCGACGTACTTGGAGATCGCGAGATCGTGCACTTCGAGGCACAGGCCGGCGATTCCGCCGGTATTCGGGTTCTCCACCCTCACGAGCCGCGTCTTCCAGCCGCGCGGCAGTACCGCCGTGCGTTCGCCCACGCCCTGCGCGTAATAGCCGAAGCGTTCGTGAAACGGCGAACCCTCGCCGATCGTGCCGTCGATGAGGTCGGTGCGCTCGGGCCGGTTGCGCGGAAAGACGTCGGCCTCCATCGAGGCGCGCAGCGCCTCCGGTGCGTCGGGAAACTGCCCGAGCACCGCCTGGCTGCCGATCACCACGATCTCTCGGTCCTCCGTGATCGCGCCGGCCGCGCGGATCACGTGTTCAAGCTCGGAACGCGTCATGCACGCGCCGGCGCTCGGCCGGGCTGAGGAGCGTCGCAAGGGGCGAGGACTGCCGCAGCCGCACGCCTTCCTCGTCGAGCGCGGTCGCGCGTGCAAGCACCTCCGGCCAGGGGCGCGCGAGCAGCGCCTGCCATTCGGCGAGCGCTGCCGGAAGGCGATCCCGGCGCCCCTCGATCCAGCGCGCAAGCGTCGCGCGCGCGCGCTCTAACAGCGCGGGCTCGGCCGCGATGCGGCGCGCGGCGAGCACATGCAGCGCGAGCGAGCGCGCCTCGGCCACGCGATGCTCCGACCAGGTCGGCAGGCGCGGCGCCCAACCGCGCGCCGGGCGCAGTCCCGCCGCGCGACGCCGCGCACGGTAACGGCGCATGCGTTCGGCGGCCGACAGTGCGGCTGCGGAGCGAGGACGCGGCATGCGTGATAATGTAACGCGTTACGAAAACGACGACAAGGACAGACGATGACCGACCGCACGCACGACCCGGAACTCAGAAGCTGGGTCGAGAGCGCGAACGAGCCGGGCTGCGATTTTCCGATCCAGAACCTGCCGTTCGGCGTCTTTCGCAGGAAGGGATCGAAGGAGCCGCCGCGCGGCGGCGTGGCGATCGGCGACCAGATCCTCGATCTTGCCGCGCTCGGGGTGAAGACCGGGCCGAACCTCGACTCGCTCGCGGCGGCGGGGCGCGCGGTCTGGCGCGCGCTGCGCAGGCGCCTTTCGGCTGCGCTCTCCGACCCCCGTCAGGCAAAGCGCCTCTTGCGTCACCTCGTGCCGATGAAGAAGGCCGAGCTTTTCCTTCCGGTCTCGGTCGGCGACTACAGCGACTTTTACACCGGGATCCATCATGCGAGCGCGGTCGGAAAGATCCTGCGACCGGAGAACCCCCTGCTCCCGAACTACCGCTGGGTGCCGATCGGGTATCACGGTCGCGCCTCCTCGGTAGTGGTGAGCGGAACGCCGGTCGTGCGCCCGAACGGTCAGACGAAGGCGCCCGAGGCTTCCGCGCCTTCGTTCGGGCCGTCGAAGCGGCTCGACTTCGAGTTGGAACTCGGTATCGTCGTCGGTCCGGGCAATCGCCTCGGGCGGCCGGTACCGGTCGCGCGCGCGCTCGATCACGTCTTCGGCCTGGTGCTCCTCAACGACTGGTCGGCGCGCGACATCCAGGCCTGGGAGTACCAACCGCTCGGACCGTTCCTCGCGAAGAGCTTCGCGACCACCATTTCGCCTTGGGTGGTGACGCTCGAGGCGCTCGCGCCGTTCCGCGCGCCGGCCTTCGAGCGCTCGGCCGGCGAGCCGCGGCCGCTGCCGTATCTTTACGACGAAAACGACCAGCGCGAAGGCGGTTACGACATCGCGCTCGAGGTCCGGCTTTCGAGCGCGAAGATGCGCGCCGAAAAGCGGCCGCCCGTGCGGCTTGCGCGCAGCAGCTTCCGCTATTCGTACTGGACGATCGCGCAGATCGTCGCGCACCAGACCTCGAACGGCTGCAACCTGCGCCCGGGGGATATCCTCGGCACCGGGACGATCTCGGGGCCGACGCCGGATTCGGCCGGCTCGCTACTCGAGCTCACGCAGGGCGGAAAGATGCCGGTCGCGCTGCCCTCGGGGGAGTCGCGCCTTTTCCTCGAGGACGGCGACGAGGTGACGCTCCTTGGGCGCTGCGAACGCGAAGGGTTCGTGCCGATCGGCTTCGGCTCCGCGGCCGGCCGGATCAGGCCCGCGCCGCAGCTCAGGACCAGCTAGGTTTGCGCTTTTCGAGGAACGCGCCGATGCCTTCGCGCGCCTCGGCGCCCGCGCGCACTTCGGCAAGCAGCGCCGCCGTCTCGGCGGCAAGGCGCGCCGTAAGCGGAGCCCCCTCGATTCGCGCAAGCAGCCGTTTCGCCGCCGCGAGCGCCTGAGGTCCAGCCGCCGAAAGCTGCGCGATCAGCGCCTCGATCCTCTGATCGAGCTCGGCGGCGGGCACGCACGCGTGCACGAACCCGAGCCGCTGCGCCTCGGCAGCCGAAAGGCGCTCACCGGTCAGCATGTAGCGACGCGCCGCCTGCGCCCCGAGGGCGCGCACGAGGTGCGGTCCGATCATCGCCGGCACGAGCCCGAGCCTCACCTCCGGCAGGCAGAACTCCGCCGCCTCCGCCGCGACGACGAAGTCGCAGGCGGCGGCGAGCCCGAAGCCACCGGCAAAAGCCGCGCCGTGCACGCGCGCAACCACCGGCTTCGGATACGTGTGCAGGCGATAGAGGAGCCGCGCAAAGCGCGCGGCCTCCGCCCGCGCCCGCGGCTTCGTCATGCGCGCGGCCTCCTGCATCCGCGCGAGGTCGCCGCCCGCGCAGAACGCGGCGCCGCGGCCGCCGATCACGAGCGCGCGCACCGCCCGATCGCGCTCGAACCGCGCGAGCGCCTCGCCGAGCGCCTGCTGCAGCTCGGCGTTGAGCGCGTTTCTCTGCTCGGGGCGGTTCAGCCACAGCCACACCGCCCGGCCGCGAGGCTCGATTTCGAGCAACGTCATCCGAGCTGAAGCCGACGACGCGCGGCGGCGTATTCGCGCGCAAGGCGCTCGACCACCTCGGCGACCGGCAGGATGCTGTCGATCTGGCCGACCCCCTGCCCGGCGCTCCAGATGTCGCGCCAGACCTTCTTCTCGGCATCGCTTCCGGAGCCGAAGTTCATCTTGCTCGGATCCGAGCGCGGCAGGTTCGCCGGATCGAAGCCGGCCGCGATCACGCTGTGCTTGAGGTAATTGCCGTGCACGCCGGAGAAAAGGTCGGTGTAGACGATGTCGGCGGCGGTCGCGCGCACGATCTCCTCCTTGTAGCGCTCGGGGATGCTCGCCTCGGGGGTGGCGAGAAACCGCGTGCCGATGTAGGCGAGGTCGGCGCCGGCGGCCTGCGCGGCGAGGATCGCATCGCCGGTGGTGATCGCGCCGGCAAGCACGATCAGCCCGTCGTAGAAGCGGCGCACCTCGCCCACGAGCGCAAACGGCGAAAGCGTGCCCGCGTGCCCGCCCGCGCCGGCACAGACGAGGATGAGGCCGTCCACCCCGGCTTCGAGCGCCTTTTCCGCATGGCGCACGCTGATCACGTCGTGAAGAACCAGCCCACCGTAGGCGTGGATGCGCGGCACGATCTCGTGCGGCGCGCGCAGGCTGGTGATCACGATCGGCACCTTGTGCCGCTCGCACACTTCCAGGTCGTGCTCCAGGCGGTCGTTCGACTTGTGGATGATCTGGTTCACCGCGAAGGGTGCCGCGTCCGGGTGCGCGGCGAGCGCCTGCTCGATTTCCGTGAGCCACGCGTCGAGCGCCTCCTTCGGCCGGGCGTTCAACGCCGGAAAGGAACCGACGATACCCGCCTTGCACTGCTCGATGACGAGCCGGGGGTTGCCGGCGATGAACATCGGCGCCCCGATCACCGGCAGGCGCAACCGTTCGAGAAGTGGCGGCAGCGACATGCGTTGCGTTCTCTCGTCCTGCGGAGCGCGCGAGCGTATCACGCCAACAGGCGAGCGCGCACCCGCGCGGGTCTTTCGCCCAAGGCGCAGGCGCAGCGCCTGCCGAATTCACGCGAGCGGCTCGCCCTTCGCCGCCTTGTCGCGTAGAAGCGCCGGCGGCGCGAAGCGCTCGCCGTATTTCGCGGCGAGCGCGTCGGCGCGCGCGACGAATTTCGCGACGCCGACGTGGTCGATGAACCGAAGCGCGCCGCCCGTCCAAGCGGGAAAGCCGATACCGAGCACCGAGCCGACGTTGCCGTCGGCGACCGTGGCGAGCACCCCCTCTTGCAGGCAGCGCGCCGCCTCGATCGCCTGACGATAGAGGAAGCGGTCCTTCAGTTCCTCGAAGTCCCAGCGGGCGTCGGGCCGCCCGAAGATGCGGGAAAGCTCCGGCCAGAGATATTTCTTGCCCTCCTTCGGATACTCGTAGAAGCCGGCCCCCGCGGCGCGACCGGAGCGGTTGAACTCCTTCACCATCCGCAGGATCACCCGATCGCCCGGATGCGGTGGCGGAAGCGGTTTTCCCTCGGCGGCGAGGTCGGCCGCAGTCTGCTCCATCACCGCGACCGAGAGCGCAAGCGAGGTCTGGTCGAGCACCTCGAGCGGGCCGACGGGCATCCCCGCCTGCCTCGCGGCGTTCTCGATCACCGCCGCGGGGAGCCCTTCCGCGAGCATCGCGCAGCCCTCCTTCACGAACGCGCCGAAGGTGCGGCTGGTGAAGAAGCCGCGCGAGTCGTTGACGACGATCGGGGTCTTGCCGAGCTGAAGGACGTAGTCGTACGCCTTGGCGAGCGTCTCGGCCGAAGTCTTACGCCCGCGGATGATCTCGACGAGGTCCATCCGCTCGACGGGCGAAAAAAAGTGCAGCCCGATGAACCGCTCGGGCGCCCAAGCCGCTTCGGCAAGCCCTGTGATCGGCAACGTCGACGTATTCGACGCGAAGATGCCGCCGGGGGCGAGAAACGGCTCGGCTTCGCGGGTCACCTGCGCCTTGAGTGCCCGGTTTTCGAACACCGCCTCGATGATGAGGTCGCAGCCCGCGAGATCGCGCGTGTCGTCGGTCGCCTCGATGAGGGCGAGCGCCGCCGACGGATCCTTCCTGCGCCGCTCGAGCACTTTCGCGGTGTAGGCGCGGCCCGCCTCGGCCTTCTCGCGCGAGACGTCCTTCAGCACGCAGGGGATGCCGCGCGCCGCGTTCGCGTAGGCGATCCCGCCGCCCATCATGCCCGCACCGAGGATGCCGACCTTCGCCGCCTTCCACTTCGGCACCTCCTTCGGCCGCGAAGCACCCGAGCGTGCCGCGGTGCGGTCGAAAAAGAACCGGATCATGTTTTTCGCGACCGGCGAAACCGCAAGGCGCGCAAGGTAGCGCGACTCGATCCGCATCGCGGTGTCGAAGTCCACATGCGCGCCCTCGACCATCGCCGCGAGGATCGCCTTCGGCGCCGGATAGAGCCCGCGGGTCTTTTCGACCACCATCGCCGGGGCGACCGCGAGCATCTGCGCGATCTTCGGGTTCGACGGGCCGCCGCCGGGCATGCGCCACCCGGGATCGTCCCACGGCTGCTTCGGCGCAGGGTTCGCCGCGATCCACTCGCGCGCCATGCGAAAGAGCGCTTCGCGGTTCGCCGCAAGGCCCTGCACGAGCCCGAGCTTCGCCGCCTCCTTCGGCGTCATGGTGCGCCCTTCGACGAGGTAGGGAAAGGCGCCTTGCAATCCGAGCAGCCGTGTCATCTTGACCGTTCCGCCCGCCCCGGGCAGCAGCCCGAGCGTCACCTCGGGCAGCCCCAGCCGGATCGCGTCGTCGTCGAGCGCCAGGCGGCAGTGCGCGCAGAGCGCGATCTCCCAGCCGCCGCCGAGCGCCGCGCCCTCGATCGCGGCGACGACCGGACGGCCGAGCGTTTCCAGCGCGGGCAGGTCCTTCTTGATGCGCTCGATCCAGCGGAAAGACCTTCGGCCCGTCCTCCGGGCCGAAGGCGAGCACGTCCTTCAGGCTCCGCCCCGGCGAAGAAGGTCTTTTTGCCCGAGGCGAGGATCACGCCGCGGGTATCGTCCTTTTCGCGCCGCAGGCGCTCGACCGCGTCGTGAAACGCCTGCTCCCAGGCGGGCGGTCATGGTGTCCACCGCAGCCCCGGGCGCGTCGAACGTGAGCGTGACGACGCCTTCGGCGTCCCTATCCTGCAGCGAATCGGCAAACGGTCCATCACCAGCCGCTCGATGATCGGGGTGGCGATGCCCATGCCACCGCCGACGCAGAGGGTGGCAAGGCCGTAGCGGAGCTTTCTGCGCTCGAGCTGATCGAGGAGGGTCCCGAGGATCATCGCGCCGGTCGCCCCGAGCAGGATGCCCCATCGCGATCGCGCCGCCGTTCACGTTCACGATCTCTTCGGGAAACGCCCATCTCCTTCATGAACTTCATCGGTACCACCGCGAACGCCTTCGTTCACCTCGAAAAGGTCGATGTCCTCGATCCGCAGCTTCGCCTTCGCGAGCGCCTTGCGGGTGGCCGGCATCGGGCCGGTGAGCATGATCGTGGGATCCGCCCCCGAGAGCGCCGCCGCGACGATGCGCGCCCGGGGCTCGAGGCCCAGCGCGCCCGGCCCTTTTCCTCGCTGCCGACGAGGACGGCGGCCGCACCGTCCACGATCCCGGAGGAGTTCCCAGCGGTATGCACGTGATGGATCCGCTCGACCTGCGGATAGCGCTGGATCGCGACCGCGTCGTAGCCGAGCGCGCCCGCCTCCTCGAACGAGGGTTCGAGCTGGCGGCGAGCGCTTCCATCGTCGTCTGCGGGCGGATGAGCTCGTCGTGATCGAGGATCACATCGCCGAGCGCGCGTCCTTCACCGGCACGATCGAGCGCGCAAAGCGCCCCGCCTCGCGCGCCGCGGCCGCGCGGCGGTGCGACCGAAAGCGCGTAGGCGTCCAGCGCCTCGCGCGAGAAGCCTTCGAGGGTCGCGATCAGGCTCTCGGCGCTCACGCCCTGCGGGATGAACGCGGTGTCGAACGCGGTCTCCGGGTCGCAGGCCCAGGGGCCGCGGTCGGTTCCGAGCGGAACGCGCGGACGTCGATTCGACGCCTCCTGCCGCCACCAGCTCCTCCCAGCCCGAGCGCACCTTCTGCGCGGCGACGTTCACCGCCTCGAGTCCCGAGGCGCAGAACGCGGTTGAGCTGCACGCCGGAGGCGCGGAAATCCCAGCCGGCGGCGAGCGCCGCGGTCTTCGCGATGCAGCCTCCCTGCTCGCCCACGGGCGTCACGCAACCCATCACCACGTCGTCCAGCCTCGGCGGTGTCGAGATCGTTGCGGCGCGCAAGCTCCTTCAGGATTCCCGCGAGCAGCGCGACCGGCTTCACCTCGTGCAGCGCGCCGCTCGATTTTCCGCGCGCCGCGCGGGGTGCGGATCGCATCGAAGATCATCGCTTCCGGCATCGTCCGAACCTCCTTGCCAGCGCTTTCCGGCCCCCGGCCGGCCCCGGGCGCGAGGCTACTCCTCGGCGAGCCCGAGGGAGCGCGCGATCAGTTCCTTCATGATCTCGTTCGTGCCGCCGTAGATGCGCTGCACGCGCGCATCCACGTACGCCTGCGCGATCGGGAACTCCCACATGTAGCCGTAGCCGCCGTGAAGTTGCAGGCAGGCATCCACGACGCGGCCTTCGGCCTCGGAGGCCCAGTATTTCGCCATCGAGGCGGTGGCGGCGTCTAGCTTTCCCTGCATCATCAGTTCGATACAGCGGTCGACGAAGACGCGCGTCACCGCAACCTCCGTCGCCACCTCGGCAAGCCGGAAGCGCGTCGTCTGAAAACCCGCGACCGGCCGGCCGAAAGCGCGCCGTTCGTTCACGTACCGGATCGTCCAGCCGAGCGCCGCCTCCGCCTTCGCCGCCGCCGCGATCGCGATCTGAAGGCGCTCCCACGGAAGCTCCTGCATGAGGTACACGAACCCGCGGTTCTCCTCGCCGAGCAGGTTCTCGGCCGGCACCTCGACGTCGTCGAAGAAGAGTTCCGCGGTGTCCTGGCCCTTCAGGCCGATCTTCTTCAGGCGCTTCCCTTTGCGAAAGCCCTTCATGGAGGTGTCGACGACGAGAAGGCTCGTACCCTTTGCGCCCTTTGCCGGATCGGTCTTCGCCACCACGATCACGAGGTCGCAGTTCCAGCCGTTGGTGATGAAGGTCTTCGAGCCGTTGACGATATAGCGGTCGCCGCGACGCACCGCGACGGTCCTGACCGCCTGCAGGTCCGAGCCCGCCCCCGGCTCGCTCATCGCGATCGCGCCGATCATCTCGCCCGAGGCCATCTTCGGCAGGTACTTTCGCTTTGCCGCCTCGGTGCCGTCAGTGAAGAAGGTACGGCGCGACGATCTCCGAGTGCAGCCCCCAGCCGAGCGAGGAGTCGTCGATGCGCGCCTGCTCTTCCATCAGCACGACGCTGAAGAAGCCGGTCGGCGCCCGCCCCGCCGTACTCTTCCGGCATGCTCATGCACAGAAACCCGTGCGCGCCGGCTTTTTTCCACACCTCGCGATCGACGTACCCTTGCTCCTGCCAGCGCGCGTCGTGCGGCACGACCTCCGCCGCCAGAAACCGCCGTACGGTCTCGCGGAAGGTCTCGTGCTCGGGCTTGAAAAGGGTGCGCGGGATCATGGGCGGGGATCGAGAAGGCGAGCGCATTCTAGCGCGCGGCAAGCGTCTCAGACGCGACCGGGGCACGGCCCGGTGCGCTCATCGGCCGTTTCTGCGCGATCCTCGGTTGCCGATCAGAGATGCGAAACGGCGTCCCGCCGCGGATGCGGTACACGCGAAAAATCGCGCTCGTCGATCGTCGCGATCGCGCGCCGCCGGTGCGCTCGGCAGGCGCGCTCAAGGTCGCATCCGCGTAGTCGCGCAGAGCAGGTCGGCATAGCGCGCGAGGATGCGCGCGAGCGCGAGATAGTCGACAACCGGCTCGCTGCGCAGCAGCCGCGCGCGCCGGGCACGCTGAACGAGGCCAGGGCGGCGCGCTGGTGCGGCGCAGAGGCGGCGAGCACAGAGGCCGCGGCGCACAGAGGCCGTTTCCGTGACGACCGCCTCGCTCGCGAGCGACTCGCCGCGAAAGCTCCGGAACCGCTCGACCGCTCGCTCGTGCCAGCGCTCGGCCCGATTGACCGGCGCAGCGACGGCGCCGGTGTCGACGAGCGCGCGGTCCGCGAAACGCCCGCTGCGCCAGTTCCCTCACGCGGTCGGCCTGCATCTTCGCGACGCCTTTTTCGGGGATGAGATCCGCCGCAAGGCTGCCAAGCGTCCCGGCCGCCCATTTCGCGGTCGAGAAATCGCTCGAGCGCGCGCGCACGATCGCGCAGGCGCGCGTCCACCCCCCGGCGCGCGCAATGATGCTTCTTACTCGGCGAGCTTCTGCTCCAGGCGAGGCGGAATACGGGCGTTCGCCGTCCGACGCACCGAGATCCTCGGCCTTGCAGTACAGACGTCCGCGATTGTATTACGCTGGCGCGGCGCTCCGCGGCGCGGGCCGAGCCGAGTCCTGAGGCCGCGTGCGCCGGCATTGCAAAGCCCTCGATGAAGCGCAACCACACCCTGAGCGCGACCGCGACGTCGTCCTCGCTCACCGGACTCGGCCGGGTTGTGGCTGACGCCTGAGCGGCAGCGCACGAAGAGCATGCCGATGTCGCAAAGCGCGCGCATCGCCATGCCGTCGTGGCCCGCGCCGCTCGGAAGCCTGCGCACCGCGAGGCCTTCCGCGGCGATCGCCGCGGCGATCGCCTCCTGCATCCAAGGGGCGCACTCGGCGACCGGCTCCGTCGTGCAGCTTCGTCGCCGAAAGCCGCACGCCGCGCCTTGCGCAGAATCGCCTGCATTTCCTCGAGCAGGTCGCGCACTGCGGAGGCGCGCTTTTCGTGGCGCAGAGGGCGAGCGAAGATCGAGGGAGAAGCGCGCCCAGGCCCGGGATCACGTTCATCGCGCCGGGAAGCGCTTCCAGTATCCCGACGGTGGCGACGATATCCGGGTCGGCGGCCGCGCGCGACTCGACCGCGAGCGCGCACTCGGCGGCCGCGGCGAGCGCGTCGCGCCGAAGGCGCATCGGCACGGTGCCGGCGTGGCCGGCGACGCCCTCGATCTCCAGCCGGTAGCGCGTCGCGCCGGCGATCGCGGTGACCACCCCGACCGGCAGCCCTTCGGCTTCCAGCACCGGCCCCTGCTCGATGTGAAGCTCGGCGTAGGCGAGCACCGAGCCCCTCGGGTGCGCGGCTTCGCCGATTCGCGCCGGATCCAGCCCGAAGGCGCGCATCGCATCGGCAAGCCGCACACCGTCGCGGTCGGTCGCCTCGAGCGCCGCCGGATCGAACGTGCCCGCCACCGCCTTGCTGCCGAGAAAGGTGGTGCCGAAGCGAACGCCTTCCTCGTCCGCGAACCCGACCACCTCGATCGCGAACGGAAGCCTCACGCCGGCCGCGGCGAGTGCGTGCACGCACTCGATGCCGGCGAGCACCCCGAGGATGCCGTCGTAGCGCCCAGCATCGCGCACGGTATCGAGGTGCGAGCCGATCATGAGGCAGGGCAGATCGTCGCGCTCGCCCTCGTAGCGGCCGACGCAGTTTCCGACCGCATCGAGCCGCGCGCGCATGCCCGCCTCGCGCATCCAGCCGAGCACCGCTTCGTTCGCGGCGCGCTGCTCGGGCGACAGAGACACGCGCGTCACGCCCCCGGCCAGCTCGGAGAAACGCGCGAGCGCGTCGGCGCGCTGCATCACCCGTGATGCCGAAAGGTATCGCGCCGCGGTGCCCGCCGATCCCCTCAGTACAGGTCCGCGATTGTAGCCGCGCGTTTCGCCGCCGCCAGCGCGATCGCTTGGTAAGCTTGCGCTCCCGATGAACGAGCGCGGCTACCGTTCCGTCTTTCGCGCCGGCCTTTTCTCCGGCTCAGCCGGCATCGTCACCGGTGCCGGCTCCGGCATCGGTCGCTGCACCGCGCACGAACTCGCTTCGCTCGGCGCAGCCGTCGCGCTCGTCGGCAGGCGAGCGGAGAAACTCGAGCGCGTGCGCGCCGAGATCGCCGAGGCGGGGGGCGAGGCGCGCTGCTACGTGTGCGACATCCGCGAGGAGGACGCGGTGCGCCGCACCGTTTCGCAGGCGCTTGCCGATCTCGGGCAGCTCGATTTTCTCGTCAACAACGCGGGCGGCCAGTTCGCCGCGCCGCTCGAGGCGATCAGCGCGAAGGGCTGGGACGCGGTGGTGCGCACCAACCTCACCGGCGGCTTTCTGATGGCGCGCGAGTGCTACGTGCAGTGGATGAAGAAAGCGGGCGCAGGCGCGATCGTGAACGTGATCGCCGACATGTGGCACGGCATGCCGGGCATGGGCCATTCGGGGGCGGCGCGGGCCGGCATGCTCAACTTCACCGAAACCGCCGCCTTCGAATGGGCGCCGGTGCGGGTGAACGCGGTCGCCCCCGGCTGGATCGCTTCGAGCGGCCTCGACCAGTATCCGCCGGAGATGGCTGAACACATCCGGTCGCTTCCCGCGCGCGTGCCGCTCGCGCGACTCGGGACCGAGTCGGAAGTGTCTGCGGCGATCGTCTTTTTGCTCTCGCCGGCGGCCGCCTTCGTCTCCGGCGCGTGCCTGCGGGTGGACGGCGCGGTGCCGAGCGCAAAACAGGGCCGGCCGGTCGCAAATCGCACGCCGACCCCGGAGTTCAACGGCTTTCACCTCGCGGCGAAACCGCGCGTGCTCGGCTGATGCCGGTCATCCGTTCGACGCTCGATACCGGCTCGGAATCGTTCCGGCGAAACCGCGAGCACATGCTTGCGCTCATCGCGCGGCTGCGGGCGCTGGAAGCGCGCACGCGCGGCGAATCCGAAAAGGCGAAGCCCCTTTTCGACAGGCGCGGCCAGCTCCTTCCGCGCGAGCGCATCGCGCGGCTCCTCGACGCGGGCGCCCCCTGGCTCGAGCTATCGTCCCTTGCCGGCTATTGCCTCGACGACCCCGATCCGGAGAAATCCGTGCCCGGCGGCGGGATGATCTCCGGGATCGGCTACGTGGCGGGCGTGCGCGCGATGGTGGTCGCGAGCGACTCGGGGATCGACGCGGGCGCCATTCAGCACATGGGGCGCGAGAAGCTCCTTCGCGCGCAGCAGGTCGCGCTCGAGAACAAGCTCCCGTTCGTCCATCTGGTCGAGTCGGCGGGCGCGAACCTCCTCAAGTACCGCGTCGAGGGATTCATCCACGGGGGCGCGATCTTCTACAACCTCGCGAAGCTCTCGGCGGCCGGCATTCCGGTGATCACCGTCGTGCACGGATCCTCCACCGCCGGCGGCGCCTACATGCCGGGGCTTTCCGACTACGTGATCATGGTGCGCGGCCGCGCAAAGGCGTTTCTCGCCGGCCCGCCGCTCCTCAAAGCCGCGACCGGCGAGATCGCGACCGACGAAGAACTCGGAGGCGCGGTGATGCATACGCAGGTCTCCGGCCTCGGGGAATATCTCGCCGAGGACGACGCCGACGGCGTGCGCATCGCGCGCGAGGTGCTCGCGCGCCTAGGCTGGAAGAGCGCCGCGGAGCCCCCGGGCGGCCGCCCGCCGCGCTACCCGGCCGAGGAACTGCTCGGCGTGATGCCCGCGGACTACCGCAAGCCCGTCGACATGCGCGAAGTCATCGCCCGCTTTGTCGACGACTCCGATTTTCTCGAGTTCAAGGCCGATTACGGCCCGGCGACCGTCTGCGGCCATGCGGCGGTGCAGGGCTTTCGGGTGGGCATCGTGACGAACAACGGCCCGCTCGATCCGGCGGGCGCGACGAAAGCGACGCATTTCATCCAGGCCTGTTGTCAGGCGGGGCTGCCGATCCTCTACCTTCAGAACACGACCGGCTACATCGTCGGGAAGGCCTCCGAGCAGGCCGGCATGATCAAGCACGGCTCGAAGATGATCCAGGCGGTTTCGAACGCGAACGTGCCGCAGATCACGCTGATGTGCGGCGCCTCCTTCGGCGCCGGCAACTACGGCATGTGCGGCCGCGCCTACAACCCGCGGTTTCTGTTCTCCTGGCCGAACGCGCAGACCGCGGTGATGGGCGCCGAGCAAGCGGCGCTCACCATGGCGATCGTCGCGGAGGCGGGGGCCCGCCGCCGCGGCGAGCCGGTGGACGAGGCGCGGATCGAGGCGCTCAAGAAACGGATCGTCGAGAACTTCGAGCGCCAGTCGAGCGCGTTCGTCACGAGCGCGCATCTGCTCGACGACGGCGTGATCGATCCGCGCGATACGCGCAACGTCCTCGGGTTCGCGCTCTCCGTGTGTGCCGAGGGCGATGCGCGAATCGCCCACCGCATCCAATTCGGCGTAGCGAGGCCCTGACATGCAACTTACCCACGAGCACGAAGAACTGAGGCGCAACCTCCGGCGCTTCATCGACAACGAGATCAACCCCCATGTGGACGAATGGGAGGCGGCCGAGCAGTTTCCGGCGCACGAGGTGTTCGCGAAGATGGGCAAGCTCGGCTTTCTCGGTCTGACGAAGCCGGTCGAGTACGGCGGCTCAGGCCTCGACTGGTCCTACGCGATGGTGATGGCCGAAACCCTCGGCCACATCCGCGCCGGCGGCGTCGCGATGGCGATCGGCGTTCAGACCGACATGGCGACGCCGGCGCTCGCGCGCCACGGCTCGGACGAATTGAAGCGCGAGTTCCTCGCGCCCTCGATCGCTGGCGAATTTGTCGCCTGTATCGGCGTCTCGGAGCCCGGCGCCGGCTCGGACGTCGCCTCGATCCGCACCGTCGCGCGCAAGGACGGCGGCGACTACGTCATCAACGGCAGCAAGATGTGGATCACGAACAGCCTGCAGGCCGACTGGATGTGCCTGCTCGCGAACACCTCCGACGGCCCGCCGCATCGCAACAAGTCGCTCATCTGCCTGCCGATGAAGACGAAGGGCGTCACGGTCGCGAAAAAGCTGAAGAAGATCGGCATGTGGTGCTCGGACACCGGCGTCGTCCACTTCGACGACGTGCGCGTGCCGCAGCGCTACCGGATCGGCGAGGAGGGCATGGGCTTCGTCTATCAGATGGAGCAGTTCCAGGAGGAGCGCCTCTGGGCGGCGGCCTCGAAGCTGCAGGGCCTTCAGCGCTGCATCGACGAGACGATCGCGTACGCGCGCGAGCGCCGGCTCTTCGGCGCGACGGTGCTCGACCAGCAGTGGGTGCATTACAAGCTCGCCGAGTGCCAGACCGAGGTCGAGTGCCTGCGCTCGCTCGTCTATCGCGCGGTCGCTGCGCACGTGCGCGGCGAGGACGTGACGATGCTCGCCTCGATGGCGAAGCTGAAGGCCGGGCGGCTTGCGCGCACGGTCGCCGACACCTGCCTGCAGTTCTGGGGCGGCATGGGCTACACCTGGGACAACCCGGTCTCGCGCGCCTGGCGCGACGGGCGGCTCGCCTCGATCGGCGGCGGCGCCGACGAGGTGATGCTCGCGATCATCTGCAAGCACATGGGGATCCTTCCCCGCAGGACGTAGCGCGTGGCGTTTCGCTCGCTTCTCATCGCCAACCGAGGCGAGATCGCGCTGCGCATCCTGCGCACCGCACGCCGGCTCGGCCTTCGCACGATCGCGGTGTACTCGGATGCCGACCGCGACGCACCGCATGTGCGGGGGCGGCGGACGCCGCCTACCGCGTGGGCGGTTCCTCCCCCGCCGAGTCCTATCTGAATATCGCCGCGATCCTCCAGGCCGAAGGCGAGGCGGTTCACCCGGGCTACGGCTTTCTTTCGGAGAATGCCGCGTTCGCCGAAGCGGTCGAGCGCGCCGGGCGCATTTGGGTGGGGCCGCCGCCCGCGGCCATCCGCGCGATGGGCGACAAGGCGAACGCCAAGGCGCTCGCCAAAGCCGCGGGCGTTCCGGTGCTGCCGACCTGGCGCCCGGAGTCGCCCGACCTCCGGTTTCCGGTGATGATCAAGGCGGCCGCAGGCGGCGGCGGCCGCGGCATGCGCCTCGTGCGCGATCGGAGCGAGCTCGCGGCGGCGCTTGCGAGCGCTCGCTCCGAGGCCGAACACGCGTTCGGCGACGGGCGGCTGCTCCTTGAGCCCGCGATCGAGCGCGCGCGCCACGTCGAGGTGCAGGTGTTCGCCGACCGCCACGGCGACTGCATCCACCTCGGCGAGCGCGACTGCTCGGTGCAGCGGCGCCACCAGAAGCTCGTCGAGGAGTCGCCCTCGCCGGCGGTGGACGCGCGGCTTCGCGAGCGGATGGGCGCGGCGGCGGTCGCGGTGGCACGCGCGGCCGGCTACGTCGGCGCCGGCACCGTCGAGTTCCTGCTCGACGAGGACGGCCGCTTCTGGTTCATGGAGATGAACACGCGGCTTCAGGTGGAGCACCCGGTCACCGAGGCGGTGACCGGCCTCGACCTCGTCGAGTGGCAGCTTCGCATCGCCGCAGGCGAGCCGCTTCCCCTCGCGCAGGACGCGGTCCGTTTCAGCGGCCACGCGATCGAGGCGCGGCTCTGCGCCGAGGACCCGGCGCGGGATTTCCTGCCTCAGACCGGCCGCATCGCGCTCTGGGAACCGGCCGCCGGCGTGCGCGTCGATCACGCGCTCGAGACGGGCGCGATCGTTTCCCCGCACTACGATTCGATGCTCGCCAAACTCGTCGTGCACGCGCCGACGCGCGATGCGGCGCGCGAGCGGCTCGCGCGCGCCCTCGAAGACACCGTCTGCCTCGGCCTTGCGACGAACAAGGCGTTTCTTGCCGCGGTGCTGCGCGACCCGGCGTTCGCCGCGGGCGGCGCGACGACCGATTTTCTTTCGCGCTTTCGCGCGCCGCCGGAGCCGGGGGCGGACGCCGCGCGTGCGATCGCGGCGGCGCTCCGCGCCGCCGCGGCCGGCCACGGCGAATGGAATTCCTGGAGCAACAACCCGGCGCGCGCGATGCGCCTGCGCCCGGGCGGCGTGGACGTCTCGCTCGAGCGCGATCCGGGCGGGTTCGCGGCCACGGTCGGCGAGCGACGGTTTCGCGTCGCGCTGGCGCTCGACTCCCGGCACCGCGCGCGCGTGCGCCTGAACGACGGCGCCGAAGAAGCGATCGCTTTTGCGCTCGACGGCGGCACCGTGCATCTCGCCTGGCGCGGCGCGAGCTTTTCCTTCGAGGACACGCTCCATGCGCCGCCCGAGCGGCGCGGGGTGGGCTTCGATGGTACTGCGCTCGCCTCGCCGATGAACGCCCGGGTGGTCGCGGTGCACGCGCGCGCAGGCGACGCCGTCGAAGCGGGCGCGGCGCTCGTCGTTCTGGAAGCGATGAAAATGGAGCACGTGCTCGCTGCGCCCGCCGCGGTGCGCGTGAAGGCGGTGCATGTCGAGCGCGGCGCACAGGTCTCGCCCGGGCAGCTCCTCGTCGAGTTCGAACGCGAGGCGGTCCGATGAAGGCGCATCCGGCGCTCGGCGAGGAACACGAGGCGTTTCGCGAGACGGTGCGCCGGTTCGTCGCGCGCGAGGTCGCGCCGTTCGCGGCCGAGTGGGACGAAGCGGGCGAGTTCCCGCGCGAGCTCTACCGCAAGGCGGCCGCCGCCGGCTTGTTCGGCATCGGCTTTCCGGAAGAGTACGGCGGAACGCCCGCGGACCTCTTCTACGGCGTGATCCTCGCCGAGGAGTTCGCGCAGGCGGGCGCAGGCGGCGTCTCGGCGAGCCTTTTCTCGCACACGATCGGTGCCCCGCCGATCGCCGCCGCGGGAAGCGAGGCACTGAAACGGCGGGTGCTCCCCGCGATCCTTTCGGGCGAGAAGATCAGCGCGCTCGCGATCACCGAGCCCTCGGGCGGCTCCGACGTCGCGAACCTCGCCGACCCGCGCGCGCCGCGAGGGCGCCGAGTACGTCGTCGAGGGCGAAAAAGCCTTCATCGCCTCCGGCCTTCGTGCCGACTACTACACCGTGGCGGTGCGAACCGGGGGTCCGGGCGCAGGCGGCATCTCGCTGCTTCTCGTCGAAGCCGATCGACCGGGCCTTGCGCGCACCCCTCTCAGAAAAATGGGCTGGTGGTGTTCCGACACCGCACTCCTTCGCTTCGACGGCGTGCGCGTGCCCGCGGAGAACCTGATCGGCGAGGAAAACTCGGGCTTTCGCACGATCATGCTCAATTTCAACGCCGAGCGGCTCGCGATCGCGGCGGGTGCGGTGGGTTTCGCGCAGGCGTGTCTGGACGACGCGCTCGCCTGGGCGCGCGCGCGAAAGACCTTCGGCGCTACGCTCATCGCGCACCAGGCGGTGCGCCACCGGCTGGTCGACATGCAGGCGCGCATCGTCGCCGCGCGCGCGCTCCTTTACGACACCGCCTGGCGGCTGATCGAGGAACCGCGCGAGCCGCGCTGGATCGCGCAACTGGCGATGCTGAAGAACGTCGCGACCGACGCGATGCAAGCCTGCGCCGACGGCGCGGTGCAGGTGCTCGGCGGCGCGGGCTACATCCGCGGCTCGCGCGCCGAGCGCATCTACCGCGAGGCGAAGGTCATGCAGATCGGCGGCGGCGCGACCGAGATCATGAAGGAACTGGCCGCAAGACAGCTCGGGTGGATCGCATGACCCCGCTCAAGATGAAGGCGTTGCAGCCGCTCATGCGCAAGGTGATGGAGGAATACATCGCCTTCAACAAGGTGCTCGGCCTGAAGGTCGAGTCCTTCGACCCCGAGGCGCCGAAGCTCCGCTTCGACATGCGCCCGGAACTGGTCGGCAACCCGACGCGCCAGATCCTGCACGGCGGGGTGATCTCGGCCACGCTCGACGTCGCCGGCGGCTTCGTCATCATGCTCAACCTCGTCGCCGCGATGGACAGCGTCCCCACCTCGTTTCCGAACATGGGAACGATCGATCTGCGGGTGGACTACCTGCGCCCCGGGCGCGGCAAATACTTCGTCGCGACCGCGCGCATCGTGAGGAAGGGCAGCCGCATCGCGGTGACGCACATGGAGCTGCACAACGACGCAGGGGAGCTCATCGCGACCGGCGCCGCCGCCTACCTCGTCGGCTGAGCGGCGAGCCGAGCGCGCGGCTCTCGCCGTCTCGCGTTCGCCGCGCGCGCACGCGGCGCGCCGTGCGCCCGAGGGCCGCGGACGCCGAACGGTCTCGGCTAGAATGGCCGCATGCCCTCGCTCAGACTCTTTCGCGGTGCGCGAGCGGCGGCGCTGTGGCTCGCCGGCTCGCTCGCTGCCGCCGCGCCGGCGTTCGCGAGCGAAGCGCTTACGCTGCGCGCGTTCCTCGCGCTCGTCGAGCGGCACAACCCCGAGCTGCTCGCGGCCGTTCAGCAGCGCGCGATCGCGCGCGCCGAGGTGCTCGTCGCGCGCGCGTATCCCAATCCGGAAGCGGAGTTCGCGACCGGCCCCTGGCGGCCGCGCGGCGCCGGGGCAGCGAACGGCAGCGTCGAAACCCTCGGCCTTGCGCAGCCGCTCGAACTCCCCTCGGTACGCGAGGCGCGGCTCGCCGCCGCCGAGATCGGCGTCGAGTCGGCCGAAGCCCAGATCCAGGGCGTGCGGCTCGCAGTCGGTTATCTCGCCCGCAGCGCGTTCTACGACCTGCTCCGCCGACAGGAGGAGGAACGGCTCGCGCGCGAGAACGCCGAGCTGCTCGATCAGATCCGCCGGCGAATCCTGCGCCGGGTCGAGGTCGGCGAATCGCCGCGCTTCGAGCTGGTGCGCGCCGAGGCCGAGGCGCTCGCCGCGCAGAACGCGCTGTCGGCCAGCGCGGCTGCGGGTCGAGGAGGCGCGAAGCGTGCTGCGCCGCCTGACCGGGAACATGCTCGCGACGCAGTTCGAAGCGCGCGGCGCGCTGCCGGCGATCCCCGAGCTTCCGCCGCTCGCGACCCTGCAGCCGGTGGTGCTCGCCGCGCATCCGGCGATCCGGGCGCTCGCCGCCGAGCGCGAACGCGCCCGCCAACGCCTCGCGCAGGAGCGGGCGCTGCGCTACCCGGCGCCCACCCTGCGCGTACAGCACGCCCGCGACCCGGAAACCCGGCAGCTTTCGATCGGCGTCGCGCTGCCGCTGCCGCTCTGGAACCGGCGGGAAGGCCCGATCGCACAGGCCGAGGCGACGATCGACCTGCTCGCTGCGCAGATCGAGGCGCAGCGCACCCAGCTGCTGCGCGAGCTCGATTCGGCCTGGGCGCGGGTCTCGATCGCGCAACGCCAGATCGAGACCTTCGAAGCCGGGCTGCTGCGCAGCGCCGAAGCCGCGCTGCAGGTCGCCGAAGCGGCGCTTTCGCGCCGGCGAGCGCAGCTTCCTCGAAGTGCTCGACGCGCAGCGCACGTTGCGCGCGGTGCGCGCCGACTACAACCAGGCCCGCTTCGACCGCTACGCCGCATGGCTCGACATCGAGCGCCTGACCGCACACGATCCTTTCCGGGACGACTGACCGTTCCGGCGCGCCGACGGGTCGGCGCCGTTCTCCTCGCGCTCGCCGCCGGCTGCGGCGAGCGGCCGCCGGAGACGCCTGCGGCCAGCGCACCGCGCGATCCCCTTGCCGTTGTCGCCGCCGGCGAACTCGGCGCGCGGCTGAAGCTCGGCACGCCCGCCGTCGTCGAGTTGCGCGAGACGTTGCGCGTGCCCGCGCGCATCGAAGCCGACGAGACGCGCCTTGCGCGCGTCGGCGCGCCGGTCGCCGGACGCATCGTCGAGCTGTCGGCACGCGAGGGCGATCGGGTGCGCCGCGGCCAGGTGCTCGCCGTCCTGAACAGCGCCGAGCTGAGCACGGCGCAGCTTGCGCTCCTCAAGGCGATTTCGCAGCGCGGGCTTGCCGCGCGCGCGGTGGCGCGCGCGCAGCAGCTCTACGAGGACGACGTGATCGGCGCGGCCGAGCTGCAACGCCGCCAGGCCGAGCTCGCGCAAGCAGAAGCCGAGGTGAACGCGGCGCGCGATCAGCTGAAGGTGCTCGGCATGAGCGCGGCGGCGCTCGACCGCATCGCCGCGACCGGGACCATCCACTCGGTGACGCAGATCGTCGCCTCGATCAGCGGCACGATCATCGACCGCAAGGTCACCGAAGGCCAGGTGGTGCAGCCCGCCGACGGCCTTTTCCTGATCACCGACCTCTCGAACGTCTGGGTCGTCGCCGACGTGCCCGAGCAGATCGCGGGCGCGGTGCGCGTCGGCGAAGCGGTCGAGGTCGAGGTCGCCGCGCTGCCCGGACGGCGCGCCGCCGGCCGGCTCGCCTACGTCGCCCCTGCGGTGAGCCCGGAGACGCGCACCGTGCGCGCCCGCATGGACCTTCCGAACCCGGCAGGCGACTACAAGCCGAACATGCTCGCTTCCATGCTCATCAAGGCCGAACCGCAGCGCCGCCTGACGGTCCCGGCCGCGGCGGTGGTGCGCGAGGAAAATCGCGACCATGTGTTCGTGCGCACCGGCCCGAACACCTACCGTCTGCAACCGGTGCAGCTCGGCGCCGAAAGCGAAGGCCTGCGCGTCGTGCTCGCCGGCCTGCGCGAGGACGACACGATCGTGGTGGACGGCGCGTTTCACTTGAACAACGAGCGCAAGCGGCGCGAGTTGTCGGGCAACTGAGCCGGATGCCGCCGCGGTGATCGACGCCCTGATCCGCGCCGCGATCACGCAGCGGCTGGTGGTCGTCGTGCTCGCGCTCGCGCTCTTCGCCTTCGGTCTGAACGCCGCGCGCCGGCTCTCGGTGGATGCGTTTCCCGACGTCACCAACGTTCAGGTGCAGATCGCCACCGAGGCGCCGGGACGATCGCCCGAGGAGGTAGAGCGCTTCGTCACCGTGCCGATCGAGATCGCGATGACCGGCCTGCCCGGGCTGGTCGAGATGCGCTCGCTCAACAAGCCGGCGCTCTCGCTCGTCACGCTCGTCTTCACCGACCGCACCGACGTCTATTTCGCGCGCCAGCTCGTGCTCGAGCGCCTGATCGAAGTCGGGCCGCGCCTGCCGGCCGGCGTCGCGCCGGTGCTCGGGCCGGTCTCCACCGCGCTCGGCGAGGTCTATCAATACACGCTCGAGCGAGCCGACGACGGCACGCGCCCGCTCACCAAGGCCGAGCTGATCGAGCGGCGCATCGTGCAGGACTGGGTGGTGCGGCCGCTGCTTCGCTCGGTCCCCGGCGTTGCCGAGATCAATTCCACCGGCGGCTACGTCAAGCAGTATCAGGTGCTAGTCGATCCGGACCGCCTGCGCTACTACAACGTCGGCATCCAGGACGTGTGGCGGGCGCTCGCGCGCAACAACGCCAACACCGGCGGCGGCGTGCTGCCGCAACGCGCCGAGCAGTACCTCGTGCGCGGCATCGGCCTGGTGCGCGACCTCGAGGACATCCGCGACATCGTGCTGAAGGAGGTGGCCGGCACGCCTGTGTACATCCGCGACGTCGCCACCGTCGCCTTCGGCGAGGAGCCGCGCTTCGGCGCAATGGTTAAGAACGGCTACACCGAAGCGGTGGGCGGCGTGGTGATGATGATCCGCGCCGGCAACGCGAAGGACGTGGTGAGCCGCGTCAAGGCGCGCGTCGAGGAAATCAACGCCCAGGGGCTGCTCCCCGGCGGCCTGAAGATCGTGCCGTATTACGACCGGTCGGACCTCGTGGACGCGGCGCTCTGGACGGTGACCCGCGTGCTGCTCGAAGGCATCGCGCTCGTGATCGTCGTGCTGTTCCTCTTTCTCGGCGACCTGCGCTCCTCGCTCATCGTTGTCGCGACGCTCGTGCTCACGCCGCTCGCCACCTTCATCGTCATGAACCGCTACGGCCTGTCGGCGAACCTGATGTCGCTCGGGGGCCTCGCGATCGCGATCGGCCTGATCGTGGACGGCTCGGTGGTGGTGGTGGAAAACGCGTTCGCGCGCCTCGGGCAGCGGCCGGGCGAGCGCCGCGCGCGGGTGGTGTTCGAAGCGGTGCAGGAAGTCGCGACGCCCGTGATCTTCGGCATCAGCGTCATCATCCTCGTGTTCCTGCCGCTGATGACGCTCGAGGGCATGGAAGGCAAGATGTTCGCGCCGCTCGCGTACACGATCGCGATCGCGCTCGCGATCTCGCTCGTTCTGACGCTCACGCTCACGCCTGCGCTCGCCTCCTACGTGCTGCGCGGCGGCGCCGAGCACGAGACCTGGCTGATCGCGCGCGTCAAGGCACCGTACCTGCGGCTGCTTCGCGCCGCGCTCGCCCACGAAAAAAAGACCGTCGCCGGCGCGGCACTCGCCTTCGCCGGGGCGCTCGCGCTCTTGCCCTTCCTCGGCACCGCGTTCATCCCGGAGATGAAGGAGGGGGCGATTTCCCCGGCGATCGACCGCGTGCCCAACATCTCGATCGAGGAGTCGATCGCGATGGAGCAGGAGGCGATGCGCCGGGTGCTCGAGGTCCCGGGCGTCAAGATGGCAGTGTCGCGCCTCGGGCGCGGCGAGTCGCCGGCCGACCCGGCCGGCCCCAACGAGGCCGACCCGATCGTGACCTTGAAGCCCCGGCGCGAATGGCCGCGCGGCTGGACGCAGGACGACATCGCCGCGGCGATCGCCGAGCGGCTGAAGACGCTGCCCGGCATCCAGCTCGTGATGGCGCAGCCCATTTCCGACCGCGTGGACGAAATGGTGACCGGCGTGCGCTCCGACGTCGCGGTGAAGCTCTTCGGCGACGACCTCGAGCGGCTGCGCGCGCTCGCCGAAGAGATCGCGCGCGCGGCGCGCTCGGTGCGCGGCGTGCGCGACCTGCGCGTCGAGCGCACCGGCGGGCAGCAGTACCTGACGGTGGACATCGACCGGCAGGCGATCGCGCGCCAGGGTCTGAACGTCGCCGACGTGCAGGACGTGATCGAGATGGCGATCGGCGGCAAGGTCGCGACCGAAATTTACGAGGGCGAGCGTCGCTTTCAGGCGGTGGTGCGCCTGCCCGAGGCGCTGCGCGACTCGGTGGACGACATCCGCGCGATCACGCTCACCGCCCCCTCCGGGGCGCTCGTGCGCCTGGACAGCCTCGCGCGCATCCAGGTCACCGAGGGGCCGGCGCAGGTGAGCCGCGAAAACGGGCGGCGCCGCATCGTGGTCGGCATCAACGTCAAGGACCGCGATCTCGGCGGCTTCGTCGCCGAGCTGCGCAGCCGCATCGCGGCGGAGGTGGCGCTGCCCGAGGGGTATTTTCTCGTCTGGGGCGGCCAGTTCCAGAACATGGAGCGGGCGCTGCGGCATCTCGCGGTGATCGTGCCGGTGACCGTGGCGGCGATCTTCTTCCTGCTGTTTCTGCTCTTCAACTCGCTGCGGCTTGCGACGCTCATCATCACGGTCGTGCCGTTCGCCTCGATCGGCGGCGTGATCGGGCTCGCGATCACCGGCGAGTACCTCTCGGTGCCGGCGTCGGTCGGCTTCATCGCGCTCTGCGGCATCGCGGTGCTGAACGGCGTAGTGCTGGTGAGCTGGATCCGCAAGCTGCGCGACGACGGCCTTGCGCTCGGGGCGGCGGTGTTCGAGGCCGCCGCGCAGCGCTTCCGCCCGGTGATGATGACCGCGACGGTGGCGATGCTCGGGGTGATCCCGTTTCTCTTCGCGACCGGTCCCGGTTCGGAGGTGCAGCGGCCGCTCGCCGTCGTCGTCGTCGGCGGGCTGATCAGCTCGACGCTGCTCACGCTGGTCGTGCTTGCCGGTGCTCTACCGTTTCTTCGAGGAAAGGAGGATCGAGGCGTGAAGGAGATCAAAGCGGTGATCCAGCCGCAGCGCCTCGCCCGCGTGCGCGAGGCGTTCCGTCGCATTCCCGATTTTCCCGGGATGACCGTGTCGCGCGCCGAGGGCTCCGGCTACCACCCGGGCAAGCCCGCGCCGAGCGACGTAAAAACCGAGCTCACCGACTACAGCGCCCGCGTGCGCCTTGAGATCGTCTGCCCCGAGACGAAATGGTCGAGCAGCTGGTCGCGACCATCTACGAGCATTGCCACACCGGTCGGCCGGGCGACGGCGTGATCTGGGTGACCCCGGTCGAGTACTTCCGGCGCATCCGCGAGTAGCGGCCCGGGAGACGCCCGCCGCGGCGGGCGAAAAAACGGCGCCCGCAGGCGCCGTTTTCCCGCGCGTTTTGCGCCGACTCAGTCGAGATAGTCGGTGACGCTCACCCAGCGCCCGTTCTGGATCTGGCAGAGCTTGACGCGGTTGGAGCCGAGGTGCTTGCCCGGGCCGAAGACCTGGGCGTCGCCGCCGAACATGTCGCGCGGCACCGAAAGCGTCGAGAGCGCCTTGGCGAGCGTGTCGGGGTTGAGGTTGGGGCCCGCCTTCTCCGCGGCCACGGCGAAGAGGTTGAGGAGCTGATAGCCGTAGACCGAGAGCACGGTCGGGTCCTCCTTGAACTTCTCCTTGTAGCGGCGGTACCAGGCGCGCACGTTCGCCGACGGATCGTCCTCGTACACGTAGTTGATCGTGCAGCCGGAGTAGAACCCGTTCATCGCCGGCCCGCCGAGCTTGTGGATGATGTCGAAGTAGGAGGCGGTGGTGCCGATGAACTCCGGGTTCCAGCCCGAGTTTGCGCGCGGTGGCGATCGTGCCGATCGTTTCGCGGATGATCGTGCCCATCACGACCGCGTCGCAGCCCGCCGCGCGCATCTTCTGCACCTGCGAGGTGAAGTCGGTCGCGCCGCGCTTGTAGGTGGTCACCTCGACGTACTTCATGCCGAGGTCCTTCAGCGCCGCCTCGCCCCCTTCCTTCACCTCCAGGCCGAAGTCGTCGTCCTGGTAGATCGTGCACACCGCCTTCAGGTTTTTCTCCTTGATCAGGCGCTTGAGCGCCGCGCGCATCTGGTCGAAGTAGGGCGCCGAGAACGAGTATTTGAGCGGGTGCGGCGGATCGAACATCTGGCGCGCGCCGGTGAGGGGAAAGAGATGCGCGACGTTCTTTTCGAGATACAGGTTCATCGCCGCCATCGCGGTCGGCGTGCCGATCGAGCCCACCGCGGCGAAGATCTTGTCCTTCTGGATCATCTTCTGCGCCGCGAGCACCGCCTTCTTCGGGTCGTAGCCGTGGTCCTCGACCACGAGGCGCAGCTTCCGGCCGTGGATGCCGCCGGTCTCGTTGATCTCGTCCACGCGCATGCGCATGCCGTTCACCGCGGGCTTGGAAAGCGCCACGATCGGGCCGGACAGGTCCTGCGCGGTGCCGATCACGATCTCGGTCTTCGTCACGCCCTGCACCTGCGCCTGGGCGAGGCCGGCGATGCCGAACGCCGCGGCGAGCATCGTGAGAGTGCGTTTCATGGTTCCTCCTGCCGGGGTTGGTCCGCGCGGCATTTTAGCCTACGCCGCCTCGCGCACGTACATCGACTCGATCAGGTCCCGGTACTTTTCGTGCACCAGCTTGCGCTTCAGCTTCATCGTCGGGGTGAGCTCCTCGTCCTCGGCGGTGAGCTTCTGCTCGATCAGCCGGAACTTCTTCACCTGCTCGACGCGCGCGAACAGCCGGTTCACCTTGTCGACCTCCTCCTGGATGAGCGCCTGGACCTCGGGACGGCGGCACAGGCTCGCGTAGTTGGAGAACGGCACCGCGTGCTCCTGCGCCCAGCGCTCGACGTTTTCGTGGTCGATCATGATGAGCGCGGTAAGGTACGGCCGACGGTCGCCGATCACCACCGCGTCGGTGATGTAGGGCGAGAACTTGAGCTGGTTCTCGATCTCCGAGGGCGTGATGTTCTTTCCGCCGGCGGTGATGATGATGTCCTTCATCCGGTCGGTGATGTCAGAAGTAACCCTCCTCGTCCCTGCGGCCGACGTCGCCGGTATGCAGCCAGCCGTCCTTGAGCGTTTCGGCGCTCTTTTCCGGCTGATTGAGGTAGCCCATGAAGACGCCGGGGCCGCGCGCGAGCAGCTCGCCCTCGGGCGACACCGTTACCTCATTGGGCGCCATCACTGGGCCGATCGAGCCGGGTTTCACCGCGCCGCGCGGGTTCGCGGTGACCGCGCCACAGCATTCGGTCTGGCCCCAGACTTCGACCATCTCGAGGCCGAGCGCCATGTACCACCGGACGAGATCGGGCGAGATCGGGGCGGCGCCGGTGATGAGGACCCGCGCGCGGTGCACGCCGATCGCGCGGCGCACATTGTCGAGAACCAGCAGCCGCGCAAGTCGGAACGCGATCCGCAACCCGAGCGGGACGGGCTTACGCTCTTCGCGCAGCTTCGCCTGCCGCATACCGATCGCGATCGCGACTCGGTACGCCGCCTGCTGCACCGGCCCCGCCTCGCGCAGCGCGATCTGCACCGCCGAGTAGAACTTCTCCCACACCCGCGGCACCGCAGTGAACACCGTCGGCTGAATTTCGCGCACGTTCTCCGGCACGGTGTCTGGGTTTTCGACGAAGTTGAGCACCGCCCCGGAGTAAAGGGCGTGGTACTCGCCGCCCACCCGTTCGGCGATGTGGCAGAGCGGCAGGAACGCCATGCGCTCGTCCGATTCGTCCTGCGGAAACGCACTCTGATAGATCTCGACGGTGGCGATGATGTTGCGGTGCGAGATCATCGCCCCCTTCGGCTTTCCGGTGGTGCCGGAGGTATAGACGAGGATCGCGAGGTCCTCCGGCCGGCGTAGCGCGATTCTGCGTTCCCACTCGCCGGGGTGCGCGCTGTCGTACTCTCGCCCGAGCACCCGAAGCGCTTCGAGGCTCATCACCTGCGGATCGCGAAGGTCGTGCAACCCCTCCATGTCGAAGACGACGATCTTGCGCAGCCCCGGCAGCCGTCCGCGCACTTCGAGCACCTTGTCGAGCTGTTCTTCGTCTTCGACGAAGACGAACACCGAGCCGGAGTCGGATAGCAGATACTCGACCTGCGCCGGCGCATCGGTCGGATAGATGCCGTTCACGACGCCGGCGGCACCGAGCGCCCCGAGGTCGGCGAACACCCACTCCTTGTTCGTGTTCGAAAGGATCGAGACGACCTCGCCCGGCGCAAGGCCGAGCGCAGCGAGTCCCATGCCGATCTCGCGCGCGATCTTTCCGAGCTCGCTCCAGGTGACCGCGCGCCAGATGCCGAACTCCTTCTGCCGGCAGAAGGTCTTGTCGCCGCGCGTTCGCACCCCCTGCCAGAAGAGCTTCGGCACGGTGTCGGCCGGCGCCGGGCCGGCCAACCCGCCGCCCGCTTCTAGCGCCACTGCTTCTTGCGCTTCCATCTGCGCTGCCCTCTCACGCCCTGCGCCTTCACCCCGAGGTAGAACTCCCGCACGTCTTCCTTGCGCGCGAGGTTCTCGCAGGTATCTTCCATCACGATGCGGCCGACCTCAAGGATGTAGCCGTAGTGAGCGACCTCGAGCGCCATGCGCGCGTTCTGCTCGACAAGGAGGATCGTGGTGCCTTGCTCCCGGTTAATGCGGGAGATGATGCCGAAGATCTCGCGCGTAAGCAGCGGCGAGAGCCCGAGGCTCGGCTCGTCCATCAGCATCAGTTTCGGCCGCGAAAGGAGCGCGCGGCTGATCGCGAGCATCTGCTGCTCGCCGCCCGAGAGCAGCCCCGCCTCCTGCCGGGCGCGCTCCTTGAGCACCGGAAAATAGCCGTACACCGTCTCGAGGTCGCGCGCGACGCCCTCGGGATCGCTTCGCGTGTAGGCGCCCATCCTGAGGTTCTCCTCCACCGTCAGGAACGGAAACACCTCGCGCCCCTCGGGCACATGGCCGATGCCGCGGCGTACGATCCAGGCCGGATCGCGCCCGCCGATCTCCTCGCCCTCGAACCGGATCTGGCCTTTGCGCGGTTCGATGATTCCCGAGATCGTCTTGAGGATCGTCGATTTTCCGGCGCCGTTCGCGCCGAGCACGGCGACGATCCGGCCGCGCTCGACCTTGAGGCTCACGCCGCGCAGCGCCTGCACCGGCCCGTAGGCCGCCTCGACGTTGGCGAGCTCCAGGATCGGCTCGCTCACGCCGCCCCCAGATAGGCCTCGACGACCGCCGGGTGCGACTGCACCTCGGCGGGCGTGCCCTCCGCGATCGCTCGGCCCTCGTTCAGCGCGAGCACCCGGTCCGAGACCCGCGACACGAGGTTCATGTCGTGCTCGACCATGAGCACCGTGATGCCGAGCTGCTTCTTGATGTCCTCGATCCAGAACGCCATGTCGTCGGTCTCCTCCGGATTGAGACCGGAGGAGGGCTCATCGAGCAGCAGCAGCCGCGGCTCGGTGGCGAGCGCGCGGCCGAGTTCCACCACCTTGCGAACGCCATAGGGCAGCCCCGCCACCAGGCTGTCGCGGTACTTCGCAAGTTCCAGAAAGTCGATCACCCGCTCGACCGCCTCGCGCTGCGCGAGCTCGGCCTCGCGCACCGCCGGCGTAAAGAGAAGGTCCTGCCAGAAGCGCGTGCGCCGGTGCCGGTGCCGGCCGATGAGCAGGTTCTGGAGCACGGTCGCGTGCTCGAAGAGTTCTATGTTCTGGAAGGTGCGCGCGATGCCGAGCTCGGCGACCCGGTGCGGGGCGAGCCCGGTGATCTCGCGCCCTTCGAAGACCACGCGCCCGGTATCGGGCGGGTAGATCAGGCACACCAGGTTGAAGATCGTCGTCTTGCCGGCGCCGTTCGGACCGATGATAGTGAACACCTCGCCCTTTTTCACCTCGAAGCTCACGCCGTCGACCGCCACCACGCCGCCGAAGCGGATGCCGAGATTCTCGACGCGAAAGAAGCTCACCGCAGTCGCTCCGTCTTCGTGTAGGTCCGCTGGCGGCGGAACATGCCGCGCCGGTAGAAGGGGAAAAGCTCGAACCAGGTCCGGATCTTGAGCCAGCGCCCGTAGAGCCCCATCGGCTCGAAGATGATCACGAGGATGAGGACGATGCCGAAGACGACCGCCTGAAGCCCCGAGGGCGCCATCGTGGGCGGCAGGAAGTCCTTGGCGACCGCGATCGCCTGCGGCAGCACGATGACGAACGCGGCCCCGAGCACCGCCCCATGCAGGAACCCCACGCCACCGAGGATCACGATGGTGATCAGCTCGATCGAGACGAGGAGCGAAAACTGCTCCGGCGAGATGAACCCGACCTTGTGGGCGTAGAGCGCACCGGCGACCCCGGTGAGCGCGGCCGAGAAGGCGAACGAGATCGTCTTGTACGCGGCGAGGTTCACGCCCATCGAGGAAGCCGACACCTCGGAATCGCGGATCGCGACGAACGCCCGGCCGGTGGGCGAGCGAAGCAGGTTGATGCAGGCAAGGCAGGCGGCGACCGCGAGAAAGAGGCAAAGGTAGTAGAACCCGCGGTCCGGCTCCAGTTCGTGGCCGAAGAGCTTCACCGGCGCGACCGGCATGCCGGCGTTGCCGTTGGTTACGCTTTCCCAGCGCGCGGCGATCTCCTCGACGATCACGTTGAAGGCGAGCGTCGCGATCGCGAGGTAGATGCCCTTCAGCCGCAGCGCCGGAAGGCCGACCACGACGCCGCACCGCGGCGGCGAGCGCCGCCGCCGCCGGAATCGAGACGAACACCGGAACGCCGCGCGCCGCGAGAATCGCTTCGGTGTAGGCGCCGACGGCGAGGAACGCCGCATGGCCGAGCGACACCTGCCCGGTGAAGCCGGTGAGCATCATCAGCCCGAAACCGACGAGCGAATAGATCGCGACGAAGACGAGCTGCGTCATGAGGTATTCGCCCGCCCAGGCGGGGGCGCTGAAGAGCGCGGCGAGGAGCAGCCCGTACCAGAACACCTGCCCGCCGTGCTGGAAAAGCCGGAGGTCCTGCGCGTAGCTCGTCTTGAAGAGGAAGCGCAAGGCGGTGCCGTCCTAGACCTTCTTTCGCATCGTCTCGCCGAAGAGGCCCGAGGGACGAAGCATCAGCACGAGCAGCACGACCACGTAGGCGGCCACGTCCTTGAAGCCCTCGGGCAGGTAGTAGCCGGCGAGCGATTCGACCACGCCGATGATGAGGCCGCCGACGATCGCGCCCGGCACGCTGCCGAAGCCGCCCACCACCGCCGCCGGAAACGCCTTGAGGCCGATGAAGCCCATGTTCGAGTGAACGAAGGTCACCGGCGCAAGGAGGATGCCGGCGAAGGCCGCGACCGCGGCCGACAGTCCCCAGATCATCATGTTGACGCGGCGCACCGGAATGCCCATGTAGTAGGCGGCGAGCTGGTTCTGCGAGGTGGCCTGCATCGCGATGCCGATGCGCGTGAAGCGGAAAAAGACGTAGAGCACGACGCAGAGCGCCGCGGTCATCGCGATCACCGCGAGCTGCTGCACCGGCAGCACCACGCCGCCCGCGGTCCACACCGCTTCGGCGAACGGCGTCGGGATCTGGTAGGTCTCGGTGCCCCAGCCAGGCACCATCGTCACGACGCCCCGCATCACGTAGCCGACGCCGATCGTGATCATCACGACGGTGAACGCCGGATGCCCGAGCACCGGCCGGATGACGATGCGCTCAATCAGCATTCCGACCACCGCCATCACCGCGGCGGCGAAGAGGATCGTCGCCCAGTACGGCCAGCCGAACACCGTGCTCGAGGTGAGCGCAAAGAACGCCCCGAGCATCATCAGGTCGCCCTGCGCGAAATTGACCGTCTCGGTCGCCTTGTAGATGAGCACGAAACCGAGCGCGACGAGCGCATAGACGCAGCCCGTCGAGATTCCGGCGACCAGCAGTTGCGCGAGATCGGTCAATGCCCCTCCCGGCGGCGGATTCTACCGGCGAAATGCGTCCGCCCTCCGATTGCGCCGGGCGCCGCGCGCGCCTACAGTAGCGGGCGATGAAATCGGTTCGCATCGGCGCAGGGCTCGGCTTCTACGGCGATTCCTGGCTCCCCGTTCGCGCCTCGATCGAACGCGGCGCGGTCCGCTACATCGCCTCCGACCACCTTTCCGAGCTCACGCTCGCGATCCTGCAGAAGGACCGCCAGCGCGACCCGGGCGCGGGGTACGCGCGCGACGTGGTGCCGATGCTCGCGGACCTCTGGCCGCTTGCGGCGCGGCACGGCGTGCGGTTCGTGCTGCAATGCCGGCGGCCTCAACCCGGCGGGCGCGCGCGAGGCGATCGCGCGGCTCTTTCGCGAGCGCGGCTGGCGCGCGCGGATCGCCACCGTGAGCGGCGACTCGGTGCTCGAGCGGCTCGATCAGCTTCGCGACGCGGGCGAAACGCTCGCGCACATGGACACCGGCGCAGACATCGCAACGGTGCGCGAGCGCATGCTCTTCGCGAACGCCTACCTCGGCGCGCAGCCGATCGCCGAGGCGCTTGCGCGCGGCGCCGACATCGTGCTCACCGGCCGCGTGGCGGATGCGGCGCTCGCCCTCGGCCCGATCGTGCACGAACTCGGCTGGCGCTGGGACGACTGGGACCGGCTTGCGGGCGGGCTCACGGTGGGGCACCTGCTCGAGTGCTCCGGGTCAGGGCTCGGGCGGTAACTTCGGCTCGGCGCACGGCTGGGCCGAAATCCCCGATTATGTGCACCTCGGCTATCCGATCGCCGAGGTGTACGAAGACGGCGCTGCAGTGATCACCAAGGCGCCGGGCACCGGCGGCCGGGTGTCCTTCGACACCGTACGCCAGCAGCTCCTCTACGAGGTCCACAACCCGCACGCGTACGCCTCGCCCGACGTGGTGCTCGACATGGGGACGCTGCGCCTCGTGGACGAAGGCGGCGATCGCGTGCGCGTCACGGGCGCCTCGGGCGCGCCGCGCCCGGCGACGACCTCAAGGTGGTCGGCGGCTATCGCGACGGCTGGATGGGCTCGGGGCATCGTCGGCTTCGCCTGGCCCGAGGCGTACGCCAAGTGCGAAAAGGCGGCCGAGATCGTCCTTGCGCTTGCGCGCGAGCGCGGCTGGACGTTCGAGGACACCTGCGTCGAGTACATCGGCTACAACTCGCTGCTCGGGGCGAACGCCAATCGCCGCCAGCGCGAGGCGCTGAACGAATGCTTCGTTCGGATCGCGGTGCGCACGAAGGACAAGAAGCTCGCCGACGCCTTCGGCCGGCTTTTCCCGTGGCTCGGGCTTTCCGGTCCGCCCTACATCGGCACGATGAAGGGCGTGCAGCCGGCAAAAGAGCTGCTCGGCATCTGGCCGACGCTCGTTCGCCGGGAACTCGTCGAGTCGAAGCTGGAGATCGCGTTGGAGGAGGTCGGATGAAGGCGAGGCTCGCCGAGATCGCGCACGCGCGCTCGGGCGACAAGGCCGACCGCGCCGACATCGGGCTTTTCGCGCGCGATCCCGAGACCTACGCGGTGCTCAAGCGCGAGGTGACGCCCGAGCGCGTCGCGCGCCACTTCGCGGCGATCGCCTCCGGCCCGGTCGAGATCTGGCCGCTCGACAACCTCCTTGCGCTGAAGATCGTCCTGAACGGCGCGCTCCAAGGCGGCGCGGCACGGAGCCTGCGGATGGACAACCTCGGTAAAAGCATCGCCGCCCAGCTTCTTCGCATGGAGATCGAGGTGCCGGAGACCCTTCTCGCCGCGCAGCGCCGGCGCGGCGCCTGAGCGCGGGTAACGCATGAAGCTCGCGACGCTCAAGGACGGCACGCGCGACGGCACGCTCGCGGTCGTCTCGCGCGATCTCGCGCGCGCGGTCAACGCCGATGCGATCGCGCCGACGCTTCAGGCCGCGCTCGACGACTGGGACTACGCGCGCCGCTTCTCGCCGAGCTGGCCGCTGCCCTCGAGGCCGGCCGCGCGCCGCACGCGTTCGATTTCGACCCGGCGCAGTGCATGGCGCCGCTTCCGCGCGCGCCGGGGCTCGCGGACGGTTCCGGCGTATCTCGCGCACGCCGAGCTGATTTTCGCGGCGCGCGGTCGCGAGCCGCCGCCCTCGCTGCGGCGCGAGCCCCTGATGTACCAGGGCTGCTCGGCGCCGCTTCTCGGGCCCTGCGACGCGATCCCGCTCGCAGACGAAGCGCTCGGTGCGGATCTGGAAGCCGAAATCGCGGTGATCACCGGCGATGTGCCGGCGGGGGCCGACCGCGAGGCTGCGGCGGCGGCGATACGGCTTTTCGTGCTGATGAACGACGTCAGCCTGCGCGAGCTGACTGACGCCGACCTCGCCTCGGGATTCGGCTTTTTTCACTCGAAGCCCCCGTCGTCGTTTTCGCCGGTCGCGGTGACGCCCGAAGAGCTCGGCGAGGCGTGGGACGGTCGCAGGGTGCACGGCGCGCTGCGCATCACGGTAAACGACGAACTGCTCGGTGAGCCGGACGCCGGCAAGGACATGCACTTCGACTTTCCGCGCCTCGTCGCGCACGCGGCGCGGACGCGGCCGCTTCCCGCGGGGATGATCGTCGGCTCGGGCACCGTCTCCAATCGCGACCGGCGCCGCGGCGCGGGCTGCCTGCTCGAGCGGCGCGCAGAAGAGATCCTCGCGCACGGCGAAGCGCGTACCCCTTACCTGCGGTTCGGCGACCGCGTGCGCATCGAGCTGCGGGACGCCGCCGGCCGCTCGGTGTTCGGCGCGATCGATCAGGCGGTCGCGCGCAGCGCGTGACGCCCGGGCGGTTCGATTACGCGATCGGCGCGCTCGCCTGCGCGGGGCTCCTCGCCTTCGGCTACTACCTCCAGTACTTCGAGGACCAGGTGCCGTGCCCCCTTTGCCTGGTGCAGCGGGGGTTCTACGTCCTCGTGCTGCTCGTCTTCGGGGCTGCGGCGCTGCATGCGCCCGGCCGCGCCGGCGCGCTCGCCTACAGTCTCGTCGGGGCGGCGCTTGCCGCCGGCGGCGCCGCGGTCGCCGCGCGTCAGGTGTGGCTGCAGCACCTGCCTCCGGAGCACGTGCCGCCCTGCGGCCCGGACCTCTACTACATGCTCGAGAACCTGCCGCTCGCGCGCGTCCTGGAAAAGCTCTTCGCCGGCTCCGGCCAGTGCGCCGAAGTGCACTGGCGGTTCCTCGGCCTTTCGATCGCGGAGTGGTCGCTCGCCTGTTTCGCGCTGCTTGCGCTCTACGCGCTGCGGCTCGCCTGGCGGGCGCGCAGCGCCTGAGCCGATCCCGTCACCGCGGAGCGCAGCGTGCGATCGCCTCCGCGATCGCGGCGAGCACCTGCGGCTGCTCGCCGATCGGCGGGTCCACCGCGATGTGCAGGTCCGGCAAGCGCGCCTCGAGGTCGCACACCGCCTGCGGCAGGTCGGTGCGCAGGTGCCCGCCGGCACCGATGAAGACGACGATGCGCAGGCGCCGCACGCCTTCGGCATGAAGCGCCCGCGCGCATTCGGCGAGCGAGGGCGACATGCGCTCGACGAACGCGAGCGCGACGCGCTCTCCCGGAAGCCGCGTCTCCAGTTCCGCCTTCAGCAGGCGAAGCGGCTCTGCCCAGCGCGGATCGCTCGCGCCGTGGGCGAAGAGGACGATCGCGCGCTCGGGCATGGCTCGATTATCGGCGAGCAGACCGCCGGGCGGGCGGCTTCGCCGACCATCAGCGCCGGCCCGCCCTGTAGCGGCGCGGCAAGCTGCGGCAGCGCGACGAGCGTCCCGCGCAGGCAGCGCGCGCCCGCGAGCGAGGCGTTCTCGACGATCGCGATCGGCGTCTCGGCCGGCCTGCCCGCCGCGATCAGCTCTCGCGCGATGCGCGCCGCCTCGCCGGCGCCCATGTAGATCGCGACGCTGTCGGCGACGGCGGCGGCCGCCGCCCAGTCGTCCGAGCGGCCGTCGCCCGCGCAACGCGGGGTGACGAAGAGGACGCTGCGCGCCCGGCCGCGGCGCGTAAGCGGCGCAGCGAGCTCGGCGGCGGCGGCGAGCGCGGCGGTGACGCCGGGCACCACCTCGACGCGGATTCCGCGCCCGACGGAGGTATTCGATTTCCTCGGCCGCTCGACCGAAGAGCATCGGATCGCCGCCCTTCAGGCGCACCACGACCGCGTGCCGGCGCGCGGCCTCGGCGAGCCGGCGGTGAACGAAGCGCTGCGCGCTCGCGTGCGCGCCGCAGCGGCCGCCGACCGGCACGAGACGCGCGCGCGCCGCGAGCGCAAGCGTCGCCGGCGGCACGAGCGCGTCGTGAAACACGATCTCGGCCTGCGCGAGCAGCCGCGCGGCGCGCACCGTGAGGAGGTCGGGCGCGCCAGGGCCGGCGCCGACGAGATAGACCGTGCCGCTCACGTGCGCCTTGCGCAGCCCGGCCCGCGCGCGCCGGCGCCCGTCACGACGCGCGCGCCGCGCGCGCGAACGGCCCGCACCGCGGCGTAGAGCTCCTCCGAGACGGCCAGCGCGGCGAGCGCTTCCTGCGGGTCTTCGCCCTCGCGCAGCTCGAAGGCGTCGAACCCGCACTGGCGCAGGGCCGCGAGGTGATCGGCCGCGACCTCGCCCACCGCGCGCAGCTCGCCCGCGTAGCCGCAGCGCTCGCGCACCATCCGCCCGATCGAGTAGCCGCGGCCGTCGTTGTAGGCCGCAAAGCGTACCGCGACCACGCGCGCCGTCCGCAGCCGCGCGGCGAGGGCGCTCGGCTCGTCCTGCGGCTCGAGGACGACGTCAGGCGGCGGATCGGGGACGATGCGCCCGTTCTTGATCAAGATCCCCATACACGCTCCTGCGAAACGGTTCCGGACCCGCCCGGCGCACGACGTCGACGAAGCGCTCGGCCTCGCTCTCGCGCAGCGCGAGATAGGTGCGCACGAGGCGCACGACGGCGTCGGCGACTTCTTCGCCCGCGAGCGCCGGCCCGAGCACCTTGCCGAGCGCGGCCGGGCGCTCGCCGCCCTGATCGCCGCCGATTTCGAGCTGGTAGAACTCGGCGCCGTTCTTGTCGACGCCGAGGATGCCGATGTGGCCGACATGATGGTGGCCGCAGGCGTTCATGCAGCCCGAGATGTTCAGGTCGAGGTCGCCGACGTCGAGCAGCTCGTCGAGATCGGCGAAGCGGCGCTGGATCGCCTCGGCGATCGGGATCGAACGCGCGTTCGCGAGCGCGCAGTAGTCGCCTCCGGGCAGGCGATCACGTCGGTGAGCAGCCCGGCATTCGGCGTCGCAAGCCCGAGGTCGCGGAGGGTCCGCCACAGCTCCCGGAAGGTCGCGCTGGCGCACGTCGGCGAAAAGCAGGTTCTGCTCGTGCGTGACGCGCAGCTCGCCCTGCGCGTAGCGGTCGGCGAGGTCGGCGATCGCCGTCATTTCGTCGGCGGTGACGTCGCCCGGCGCGACCCCCGGGCGCTTGAGCGTGAGCGTCACCGCCGCGTAGCCCGGCTGCTTGTGCAGGTGAACGTTGCGGCGCCGCCAGGCGGCGAACGGTCGCGGCTCATCGGCGAAGTCGAGGTCCGCAAGCGGCTCGTACACCGGCTGGGTGAAGCGGGACGCGACCCGGCGCACCTCGTCCTCGTTGAGCGTCTGCGGGCCGCCGCGCAGCTGCGCCCATTCCGCCTCGACCGCGTCGCGGAAGCGATCGATGCCCCAGTCCCGCACCAGCACCTTGAGGCGCGCGCGGTGCGGGTTGTCGCGCCGCCCGAAGCGGTTGTAGACGCGCAGGATCGCCTCGAGATACCCGAGCAGGTCCCGCCACGGCACGAACTCGCGGATCACCTGCCCGACGATCGGCAGGCGGCCGAGGCCGCCGCCCACGATGACGCGAAACCCGGTCTCGCCGCAGGGGTCGCGCCGCGCCTGCAGGCCGATGTCGTGCACGAAGGTCGCGGCGCGGTCGGCCGGCGAACCGCTCACCGCGATCTTGAACTTGCGCGGCAGGAAGCCGAATTCCGGCTGCAGCGTCGCCCACTGGCGCACGATCTCGCACCAGACGCGCGCATCGACGATCTCGTCGCGCGCGACGCCCGCCAGATGATCGACCGTGACGTTGCGCACGCAGTTGCCCGAGGTCTGGATGGCGTGCAGCTGCACGGCGGCGAGCTCGGCGAGGACGTCGGGTACCTGCTCGAGACGCACCCAGTTGAGCTGCAGGTTCTGGCGCGTGGTGAAGTGGCCGTAGCCGCGGTCGTAGCGGCGCGCGATGTCGGCGAGCGCGCGCAGCTGCCGCGTCGAGAGCATGCCGTAGGGAATCGCGATGCGCAGCATCGGCGCGTGCTTCTGGAGGTACAGGCCGTTGCGCAGCCGCAGCGCCCGGAAGTCGTCCTCCGAGAGCCGGCCGGCGAGGTAGCGCCGCGTCTGCTCGCGGAACTCTCGCACGCGCGCATCGACGATGCGCTGATCGATGTCGTCGTAGAGGTACATCGCTACCGCGCCGGACTCGCCGGCGTCGCGCGCCCTCGCCTGAACGTGTCGGCGGCGGCCGAGGCGCTGCACACCTCGCAGCCGGGGGTGAGCCGCCAGATCCAGGCGCTCGAGCGCGAACTCGGCGTCGAGGTCTTCGTGCGCCGCGGCAAGCGCCTTGCGGCGATCACCGAGCCGGGGCGCGCGCTGCTCGCGATCGCCGAGCGCGTGCTCGCGGAAGTCGCGAACCTCAGGCGCGCCGGCGCCGATTACGCGCACCCGAAGCTCGGCACGCTCACCATCGCGACCACGCACACGCAGGCGCGCTACGCGCTGCCGCGCACCGTCGCCCTCTTCAAGCGCCGCTACCCGTCGGTCGATCTCGTCATCCACCAGGGCAACCCGACGCAGATCTGCGAGCAGGTCGCCGCCGGCGAAGCCGACTTCTGCATCGCCACCGAGGCGATCGCCGACTACCCCGAACTGGTTTCGCTGCCCTGCTACCAGTGGAACCGTTGCGTCGTCGTGCCGCCCAAGCGACCCGCTGCTCAAGGTCCGGCCGCTCACGCTGGAGGCGATCGCCCGCTACCCGATCGTCACCTACGATTTTGCGTTCGCCGGCCGCTCGGCGATCAACCGCGCGTTCGAGGCGCGGGGTCTCGCGCCGCACGTGGTGCTCACCGCGCTCGACTCCGACGTGATCAAGACCTACGTCGAGCTGGGGCTCGGCGTCGGCATCCTCGCCGCGATGGCGTTCGATCCGCGGCGCGACCGGCCGCTGCGGGCGCTCGATGCGGCGCACCTGTTTCCCACCAGCACCACGCGCCTCGGCATCCGGCGACGCGCGTACCTGCGCCGCTACGCGTACGATTTCATCGAGATGTTCGCGCCCCACCTTTCGCGCGCGCTCGTCGAGCGCACGGTGATGGAGCAGGCCGGCTCCCGCTACGAGCTGTAGCCGCGCCCGTCGTGGCGGCGAACGAAGTCGCGCACGCGCGGGTAGATCGTCTCGCGCCAGCGCCGGCCCGCGAAGATCCCGTAGTGACCCACCCCGGGCGCGCGCAGATGCTCGCGCATCGGCCCCGGGATGTTCAGGCAGAGCGCGTGCGCCGCCTCGGTCTGCCCGTTGCCGGAAATGTCGTCCAGCTCGCCCTCGACGGTGAAAAGCGCCGTCTCCCGGACGAGCGACGGTCGCACCAGGCGACCGCGCACGAGCATCCGGCCCCTCGCGAGGGCGCGAATTCCTGGAACACGGTGCGCACGGTGTCGAGGTAATACTCGGCCGGCAGGTCGAGCACCGCGTTGTACTCGTCGTAGAACTCGCGGTGCTTCTCGGCCGACTCGTCGTCGCCGCGCACCAGCCGGCGAAAATAGTCCCAGTGCGCCTCCAGGTGCCGGGCCGGATTCATCGCGACGAAGCCGAGGTGTTGCAGGAATCCCGGGTACACCCGCCGCATGAACCCGGGATAGTTCGGCGGCACGCGCGCGATCAGGTTTCGTTCGAACCAGCCGTAGGAGTGGCGCCGCGCGAGGCTGTTCACCGCGGTCGGGCTGCGCCGCGCATGGATCGGCCCGCCCATCATCACCATGCTGCGGGGCGCGGGCTCGCCGTCCTCGGCCATCAGCGCCACCGCCGCGAGCACCGGCACGGTCGGCTGGCAGACCGAGATCACGTGCAGGCCCGGCGATAACAACCGGATGAACTCGCGCACGTAATCCACATCGTCGTCGAGGTGAAACGGCCCCTCGCGCAGCGGCACCATGCGTGCATCCGCCCAATCGGTCACCCAGACGTCGTGCTCGGCGAGGAGCGTGCGCACGGTGTCGCGCACGAGCGTCGCGTGGTGGCCGGAAAGCGGCGCGACCACCAGCACCTTCGGGTCGTCGCGGGGCTCGGCGAGCGCGCGGCAAAAGTGCAACAGCCGGCAAAACGGCTTCGTCGCGGTGGGCTCGATCGCGACCGGAACCGTCCGGCCGCGCACGCGTACCTCGGCGATTCGCCAGGCCGGCTTTTCGAACCGCTTGCGCGATGCGAGGAAAGAGGTCGCTTCCGGCCGCGATGCGGCCCGCGCCGGGCGTCCAGGCAAGCGGGCTGAAGGGGTGAGCGAACCAGCCGCGCGTCGCCTCGGCGAACTGCCGCCAAGGCCCGGGCAGCTGGTGGTGCGTTTCGTAAGGGAGCACGCCTCTTTCTCAGGGTCAGGATCGAAGGCGGCGGATTTATAGCAGCCTTGCGGCGATGCAGCATGCACGTTTCGCCGCCTCGTCGCGCGCATCGGACGCTATCCTTTCGGCGTGCGGCGGCTCGTTCGCTTGGCGGCCTCGGTCCTCGCGCTTGCGGTTCTCGCAGGCGTAGCCGCGTACTTTTACCTCCTTCGCTCGCTGCCGCAAACGCGGGGCGACATTCGTCTCGCCGGACTCGGCGGCCCGGTCGAAGTCCTTCGCGACCGTTACGGCATCCCGCACATCCATGCGCAGAGCCTGACGGACGCGGTGTTCGCGCTCGGCTTCGTGCACGCGCAGGACCGGCTCTGGCAAATGGAGATCAATCGGCGCGTCGCCGCCGGGCGGCTTGCGGAGGTGGTCGGACCCGCAGGACTCGAGACCGACCGGTTCCTTCGCACGCTCGGCATCCGGCGCGCTGCCGAGGCGAACCTGAACGCGCTGGACGAGGAAACCCGATCGCTCCTTCGCGCGTACGCCGACGGCGTGAACGCGTTTCTCGCGACCGATCCGGTGCTGCCGGTCGAGTTCTGGTTGACCGGCGTGCGGCCCGAGCCGTGGACGCCCGCCGACTCGATCGCCTGGGTGAAGATGATGGCCTGGGACCTCGGCGGAAACTGGCGAAGCGAGGTGCTTCGCATGCAGCTTTCGCGCACGCTGCCGCTTTCGCGCATCCACCAGTTCCTGCCGCCGTATCCGGGCGAGTCGCCCCCGAAATCGCCGACCTCAAGGCGCTTTATGGGACGCTCGAGCGCGGCGCGGTGCAGATCGCCGAGGACCTCGTGCGGCTCGTGGCGAGCGCCCCCGGCGCGGACGGCGACTCGCTCGGCTCGAACAACTGGGCCGTCTCGGGCGAGCGCAGCGCAAGCGGCAAGCCGCTTCTTGCGAACGACCCGCACCTCGGGCTCACCGCGCCGCCGGTGTGGTACTTCGCGCATCTCTCCGCCCCGGGGGTGAACGTGATCGGCGCCACGCTGCCTGGGGTGCCTGCGGTCGTGCTCGGGCGAAACGACCGCATCGCCTGGGGTTTCACCAACACCGGGCCGGACGTTCAGGACCTGTACCTGGAAAAGCTCGACGCCGCCGGCAACTATCTCGCGCCCGACGGTCCGCGGCCGTTCCGCGTCGTCGAGGAGACGATCCGGGTGAAGGGCGCCGAACCCGAACGGCTGCGGGTGCGAATTTCGCGCCACGGCCCGGTCATCTCGGACGTCTCCCGGCCGGCGGCGGAGGCCGCACCGCGCGGTTATGCGGTCGCGCTCGCCTGGACCGCGCTCGCCGAGGACGACCGAACGATGCAGGCGGCGATCAAGATCGCGCGCGCACGCGACTGGGAGAGCTTCTCGAAGCGGCGCGCGACTTCCACACCCCGCAGCAGAACATGGTCTATGCCGACGTCGAGGGCAACATCGGCTTCGTCGCCGCCGGCCGCGTTCCGGTGCGAAAACCGGAAAACGACCTGAAAGGCATGGCCCCCGCGCCGGGCTGGCTCGCAAAATACGACTGGGCGGGCTACATCCCGTTCGATGAGCTGCCGCGCGCGTTCAACCCGCCCTCCGGCGCGATCGTCACCGCGAACCACCGCATCACGCCGCAGGGCTACGCGCCACTCATCACGAGCGAATGGCAGCCGCCGTATCGCGCCGAGCGCATCCGGGCGCTGCTCGAGGCCTGGCCGAAGCACACCGTCGAGAGCTTTGCCCGCATCCAGGCCGACGTGCTCTCGCTTGCGATGCGCGAGCTGCTGCCGAGGCTTCTCGCGACGCGGCCGCGAAGCGAGGAAGCCCGCCGCGCGCTCGCGATGCTCGCGAAATGGGACGGCGCGATGGCGGGCGAGCGCCCCGAGCCGCTCGTCGCCTGGGGCTGGTGGCGGGAGCTCGCGCGCGCGATCTACGCCGACGAGCTCGCGGAGGCGTTCCGCGCAAACTGGCGCGAGCGCGCGCGCTTTCTCGCGAAAGTCCTCTCGGGCGAAGCGGCCGAATGGTGCGACGACGTGCGCACCGCCGCCGTCGAGACCTGCGAGGAGCAACTGGCGCTCTCGCTCGAGGTGGCGCTTTCGGACCTCAGGAAACGCTACGGCGAAGACATGACGGCGTGGCGCTGGGACCGCGCGCACGAAGCGCGCCACGAACACCGCCCGTTCAGCCGCCAACGGCTCCTTGCGCGCCTTTTCGACATCGCGGTACCGTCGCCCGGGGACGCCTACACGGTGAACGTGGGGCGCAGCAACTTCAACGACGACGCACGCCCGTTCGCGAACCGCCACGCCGCGAGCCTGCGCGCGATCTACGATCTGGCCGATCCGGAGCGCTCGCTCTTCATTCACTCGGGCGGCCAGTCGGGAACGTCCTCTCGCCGCACTACGCCGCTTTTTCAGAGGCGTGGGCGAAGAACGAATACATCCCGATGGTCACGAGGCGCGAGACGCTCGAGGCGCAGCCGCACGAGAAGCTGCGCCTTCTGCCGGCGAAGTGATCAGGGGAAAGGAGCCCCGCCGCCTCGGCGAGCGTCGCCACCACCCCGTCGGAGGCGATCTCCTCGAGCGCCCGGCCCTCGCGGTACCCGTAGGGCACGAGCAACACCCGGCAGCCGGCGGCGCGCGCGCCGTCGGCATCGTTCGCCGAATCGCCGATCGCGCAAGCTTCCTGCGGCGCCACCGCGAGCCGCCGGCAGGCGGCGAGAAAGATCGCCGGATCGGGCTTTCGCGCACCGGCGATGTCGGCGGTCATCACCGCGTCGAAGAACGAGGCGAGGCCGGCGCTTTCGAGGAGCGGCAGCGTGAAGCGCGAGGGCTTGTTCGTCACGCAGGCGAGGCGAAGGCCTTTGTCGCGCATCGCCGAAAGTCCTTCGAGCGCGCCGGGATAGGGTGTCGTCCGGCGGCCGTTTTCGCGTTCGTAATGCGCGGCGAACGCCGCCTGAGCGCGGGAGAAAGCTCGGGTTCCGGCTCGCGCCCGAGCGAAGCGCGCAGGCAGCGCTCGACCAGCGCGGCGAGTCCGCGCCCGACAAAGTCGCTTACCCGAGCGGGCTCGACCGGCGCCAGACCCAGCTCCGCGAGCGTCGCGTTCGCCGCCGCGGCGAGATCGGGCGCCGGTGTCGAGGAGCGTTCCGTCGAGATCGACGAGCGCCGCGCGCACCCCGGCGAGCGCACGGCGGGCGGCCGGTCGCTCATGGCCCCGGCGCCCGCGGCTCGAGCCCCACTGCACCTCGAGCCCGAAGAGCCGCACGATCTCGCGATGTTCCGCCGCCGGAAACGCCGTTCGCAGCGCCGGGACTTCCGCCGAGCTCGAGAAGCTGGCGCGAAGCCCGACGTCCGCGGTGAGGCGCGGCTCGCCATAGACGCTCCGCCGCCACCGAACCGGTGATGCAGTAGGGTAGCGCCAGACGCTCCAGCGGCTCGATGAACGGCGCAACTCGGGCCAGGCGCCGGCATGAAGGCAGCGAGCGGCGCGCTTTGCGCGCGAGTTTCTGCGCCGGCCAGTCCGGGCTGGCGCCATGCGCAGCCGGATGCCGGCCTCGTAAAGGCGCGCGACCCTCTCGAGCTTCTCTGCCGGCGTCGCCTTCTTCAGGGCCTTGAGCTGTACGCGGGTAGACCGGCTCGCGCATCCTGCCGCCGATCCTACACCGAGCGCTGCGCCCGGCGCCGCGGCCCTGTTCCGAGCCGCCTGATCAGCCGGAGCTTCGCCGCGCGCGGGCGCGCAGGTAGAGGTCGTTCGCGGCGAGCGCGCCGACGGATCAGACGCCGCGCCGCCGATCTCCGTCGCGCTGAAGAGCGCCGCGCCGAGGGAGGCCTCGATCGCGAACACGATCACTGGGATCAGGTTCAACGCGAGCATCGCGTCGAGCGCCCCGAGGGTGCTTCACCCCGTCGTTGAACCCGAGCACGCCAAGGACGACGGTGAAGACGGCGAAATACGCCGAGCGGCGACTTGACCGAGAGCACGTCCTCGAGCGTCGGCAGCGCCGACCAGCCCGCCGCGATCGCGAGCGCGTCTGACGGCGACGAGGCCGACGGTCCCGGGAACGGCGGTGAGCACGGTCATCCTGAGCGGCGACCAGCCGGCGAAGTGCGCGCCGGCGAGCGTGTAGGCTCAGCCGAGCTCAGCGCGCCGAGAGACGCCAGGAGATCGCCGCAGCAGCGACACCCCCTCGAACGCATGCCGCGGATCCCCCTTGGTGACGACGAGCACGACGCCGGCAAAAGCGGCGCCGACGCAGCCGAGGGTCGAAGGGCGCGGGCCGCAGGCCGCGCGCAAGCCAGAGCGCGAGCGCGGTCATCAGCGCGTCTGAAGCGCCATGATGATCGAGGCATGCTCTGGGCGCGTGAACGCAAGGCCCCACGACACGAGCACGTTGAAGCCGGTGAAGCCGACGAGACCGTAGACCGCGGCGGCGAGGAACCGCCCGCCGTAGTCGAGCGCGCGCGCGCCCTCGGCCGCCCAGAGGATCGCGAGAAAGAGCGGGATCTCCGAGCGCATAGCGCGCCGAACCGAGAAAAAAGGCATCGAGCACCGGCAGCGTCCGCTTCGCCACCGGAAAGAGCGGCCCCCAGGAGGCGACGGCGACCGCGAGCCACAGCGCGCCGGCGAGCGGCCGAGGCGTCGGCTGGTGGGCGGCCGCGTTCAGGCGGAAAGCGGCGGAAGCGTCGCGCGCGCCGCCTCCCAGTTGGCGCCGTCGTACGGCCGCACCGTGAGACCGAGCGGATCGTCGAGCGGTCGAGGCAGACAGCGCAGGTCGACGCTGCAGCCCTCCGGGCGCTGAGCGCGGCACGTAGAAGGGCTTGCAGCCGCAGACGCGGCAGAAGTAGTGCTTCGCCGTACCGGCGTCGAAGGTGTAGAGCGTGAAGGCTCTTCCTCACCGGCGAGGAGCCGCATCGCCGGCTTCGGCACGATCAGGTGCAGGTGACCGGTGCGCGAGCAGATCGAGCAGTTGCGTTCGACGACTTCGAGGTCCTCGGGCGCCTCGACCTCGATGCGCACCGCGCCGCAATGGCAGGAGCCCACGGTGGATCACGGCGCCTTCGCCTCCCCGGTCGCCTGCTCGCGCAGCGCGCCGAGCGACGGATCCTTGCCGACGTCTGGTCTTCGGGAGTTCGGGGTCGGAATTCGACGTACTTCGGCCGCTTGCAGCCGGTCAGCTGCGCCTTGCAGAACTCGAGCAGCTGCTCGGCCGTGAGGTTCGGGTCCTTCTTCACCACGAAGGCAGCTTCGGACGGCGCTCGGCCCGACGGCATGGGCGCGCCGACCGCGGCCCCACCTCGAGCACGCCCCGGACGCATCGCGACGACCTGCTCGATCCCGGTCCTCGGATAGACGTCGAAGCCGGAGACGAGGATCATGTCCTTCTTGCGGTCGACGACGCGCACGAACCCCTTCTCGTCCATCGTGCCGATGTCGCCGGTGCGAAGAAAACCGTCCGCGCCGAGCGCGGCGGCGGGCTCCTCCGGCCGCTGCCAGTAGCCGGCCATCACCCTGCGGGCCGCGGACGCAGATCTTCGCCCGGCTGGCCGAGCGGCAGGTCCCGGCCCTCGTCGTCGCGCACGACGGATCTCGGTCGAGGGAAGCGGGAGCCCGATCGAACCGTTGTACTCGGCGAGATCGAGCGGATTCATGGTCGCGCAGGGCTGGTTTTCCGGCGAGGCCGTAGCCTTCGAGCAGGGTGCGCCCGGTGACCTGCTTCCAGCGCTCGGCGACCGCCTTTCGCACCGCCATCTCCTTGCCGCCGACGCAGATCTTTGAGGCGCGAAAATCGAGCCGCCGAAAGTCCTCGTTGTTGAGCAGCGCGTTAAAGAGCGT
>JAVQZY010000024.1:0-63772 GCA_033582675.1 Burkholderiales bacterium
CCCGCGGCGAGCAGGCGCAACACCTGGAATTCGCGGTCCGAGAGCCGGGTGTGCGGCGGCCCGTCGCCCGCGAGGTCGCTGACGAGGCTGCGCGCGGCCGCCGCCTCGGTGATGTGCACGCCGCCGGCGGCGATCTTGCGGATCGCGGCGACGAGCTGCGCCGGCGCCGCTTCTTTCGTGAGGTAGCCCGAGGCGCCGGCGCGCAGCGCCCGCGCGGCGTACTGCTGCTCGGCGTGCATCGAGAGCACGAGCACGCGCAGCGCGGGCTTCTCGAGCTTGACGCGCCGGACGAGGTCGATGCCGGAGGACCGCGGCATGGAGAGGTCGAGCACCGCGACGTCGTAATCGTTCGCGCGCACGCGCGCGAGCGCCTCATCGCCGCTCGCCGCTTCGCCCTCGACGCGGATGTCGGCGCTCGCTTCGAGCAACCGGCGCAGCCCCTGGCGCACGGGGCGCTGGTCGTCGGCGAGCAGCACCCGGATCACCGGGCCGCCTCTGGGGCAAGCAGCGCGGCACGCGCGCAAGCACGCGCGTGCCCCCGCGCGGCGCGCGCGAGATCTCGAGCGCGCCGCCCATGTAGAGCACGCGCTCGCGCATGCCCTTGATGCCGAGCGAGCGGGTGTGCTCGAGCGCGCGCGCATCGATGCCGCGGCCGTCATCCTCGACCTCGAGCTGCAGCATGCCGTCGCGCTCGGGAAGACCTGGCGCGGCGTTCCTCGCCTTCGCATGGCGCGCGACGTTGCGGTGAGCGACTCCTGCAGCACGCAGAAAGACCGTGTTCGCGACCGGCCGGGGCACGTCGGCGGCGCCGTCGAGCGCCACCTCGAGCTGCACTTTTATCCCGGAATGCGACGCGAAGTCGTCGGCGAGCCAGGCGACCGCGTCGGCGAGCCCGAGGTCGTCGAGGATGAGCGGCCGCAGTCCGGCCAGAGATGCGCCGCACCGAGGCGACGGTGCGGTCAAGGAGCGCGCTCATCTGCGCGAGCCGCTCGTCGAGCGCCCGGTCGCCGCCGAGCACCCGGTCGCGCAGCCAGGCGAGGTCGAGCTTGAGCGCGGTGAGCGCCTGCCCCAGCTCGTCGTGCAGTTCGCGCGCGACTATCGCCTTTTCCTCTTCGCGCGCTTCCAGCACCCGCGCTGACAGTTCCCGCAGCTCGGCCTGCTGGCGGCGAAGCTTTTCCTCGTACTCGCGCCGCCAGGGTGATGTCGCGCACGATGACGGTGTAGAGCTTGTCGGGCCCCTCGCCCGTCTGCGAGATGGCCGCCTTCGATGGGAAATTCGGTCCCGTCGGCGCGCAGCGCCGAGAGGTCCGGCCCCGCGCCCATCATGCGGCGCGTGCGCCCGGTGCGGCCGAATTCATCGACGTGCGCGCGGTGCGCGGCGCGAAAGCGTGCCGGGATGAAGCGGTCGAGCGGGGCGCCGAGCGCCTCCTCGCGCCGCCAGCCGAACATCGCTTCCGCGGCGCGGTTGAAGAGCACGACGCGCTGCTCGTGGTCCACCGTGAGGATCGCGTCCATCGCCGAATCGACCACGCTTTCGAGCTGCGCCTGGGCGCGCCCGACCGCGGCGCGCTGCGATCTCGCTGCGCAGCCCGAGCCGCACGATGAGCGCCGCGCCGATGCCGAGCACAGGCAAGATCGACGACGAGGTCGAGCGCGACGAGCCAAGGCGCGCTCTCGCTCACGGTGAGCGCGGCGAAGTTGAGCGCAGCGAGCGCGGCGACGCCGGCGACCCCGGCACCGATCAGGCCCTGCCTCATGTCCGACGCCGCCCTTGATTCAGGTCAACGTCCGCTTGCCGAGGCCCGGCATAGTCGGGCGCATGACGGCGACCGCCCGCAATCTGGTCATCGATTCGGCGCTCATTCGCAAGTACGACGTCACCGGTCCGCGCTACACCTCGTACCCAGCGCCGCGGACCGCTTCGTCGAAGCGTTCGGCGAACAGGATCTGCTCGGATGGCTGGCAAGGCGCAATGCCGGCGGCGTGCGTGGGCCGGCTTTTCGGTGTACGTGCACCTGCCGTTCTGCAGCTCCCTGTGCTGGTACTGCGCGTGCAACAAGGTGCTGACGCGCGACCGCCGGCAAGTCGGCGAAGTATACCAAGTACTTGGGCGAGGAGCTGGCGCTCGTCGGGGCGCGGCTCGCCGAGGCCGGCGAGCGCCCCGAGGTCGCCCAGCTGCACTGGGGCGGAGGCACGCCGACGTTCCTGTCGCGCCGAGGAGCGGGAAGCGCTCATGCGGCGCATCGTCGAGCATTTCCCGCTCGCGGCGGGCGCCGAAGTCTCGATCGAGGTGGACCCAAGGAGCGCCCGGCCGGCACGATGGCGCAACTTGCCGCGCTCGGCTTCCAACCGCGTCTCGGTCGGCGTTCGAGAAACTTCGACCCGCGCGTGCAGCGGGCGGTGCACCGCGTGCAGAGCGAAGCGGACACGCGCCGCACGATCGAGGAGGCGCGCGCGACGCGGGTTTCGCTCGGTCAACCTCGACCTCATCTACGGGCTGCCGAAGCAGACGGCGGCCGGCTTCGAGGCGACGCTCGCGAGGGTGCTCGAGCTCTCGCCCGAGCGCGTCGCGCTGTACAACTACGCGCACCTGCCGAAGCTCTTCACGCACCAGCGCCGCATCCGCGAAGGAACCTGCCCGCGCCGGAGGAGAGAAGCTCGCGCTCCTCGCCGCGGCGATCGAGCGGCTGACCGGGGCGGGCTACGTCTACATCGGCATGGGTGGCCCCGCGAAGCCCGAGGACGAGCTGGCCGATCGCGCACGGCGCAGGGGCGGCTGCCAGGCGCAGCTTCCAGGGCTACTCGACGCTGCCGGAGGCCGACCTGCTCGGCTTCGGCGTCTCGGCGATCGGACGGGTCGGGCCGACGTACTATCAGAACGAAAAAACGCTCGCCGCGTACTACGCACGGCTCGAGGCCGGCCAGCTTCCGGTGCTGCGCGGGCTGGAGCTCACCCACGACGATCTGGTGCGCCGTGCGGTGATCCAGGCGCTCATCTGCAACTTTCGCCTCTCGATCGAGGCGATCGAGCTCGCCTGGCTGGTCGATTTCCGGCGCTATTTCGCCTCGGAACTCGCCGACCTCGCGGCGATGGAAGCCGACGGGCTGGTCGAGCTCCAACCCGACTGGATCGTGGTGACGCCGCGCGGGCGGCTGCTCGTGCGCGCCGTCTGCGCGGTGTTCGACCGCTATCTGCGCCAGCGGCGCGAACGCGCTGGCTACTCGCGGGTGATCTGATGGACAGCGTCGCCGCGTTCGCGCTCGCGATGCTCGCCGCCGGGCTCGCCTCCGGCGTGCACTGCGCGCTGATGTGCGGCGGGATCGTCGCCGCGTTCGACGCACGTGGCGCGATCCCGATCCGCCCCGATGCGTCCGCGGCGCGCGCGGCGCGGCGCCTTGCGTTCAACGCCGGCCGGATCACGACTTACGTCGCGACCGGCGCCGTCGCCGGAAGCGTCGGAGCGGCCGCCTACGCGGCAGCGGCGCTGCCGGCGCAGCAAGCGCTCGCGGTGGCGACCGGGCTCGCGCTCCTGCTCGCCGGTCTCTACCTCGCCGGCGGCGAGCGGCTGCTTGCGCCGCTCGAAACGGCCGGTGCGGCGCTGTGGCGCCGGCTGCGGCCGTTTGCGGCGCGCGCAGCGCGCGCCGCGGGCGCCCCGGGCGCGTACGCCGCCGGCCTCGTCTGGGGATGGCTCCCCTGCGCGATGGTGTACGCGGCGCTTGCGGCGGCCGCCGCCGCCGGCTCAGCCGCGCGCGGCGCGCTCGCGATGGCGGCGTTCGGTCTGGGCACGCTTCCCTTCGTGCTCGCCACCGGCTGGTTCGCCGCGGGCCTTGCGCGCTGGCGCGCGCGCGCTCGGGGCGGTTCTTCTCGGCTTCGGCGTCTGGGGGCTCGCCCACGCGGGCGGGCTTGCGGCGAGCGTGCGCGGGATGCTTCTCTGTCCATAGGCGCGCATGCGAAAGCGATGAGCACGGAACGCGCCGCGCGCCGGGGAACGCACTCCGGCATCCGCATCCAGACGTTTCTCGCCCGCCTGCCGATGTTCTCCGAGATGCGGGCCGACGAACTCGACCGCATCGCCGCGCACACGGTGCCGCAGTATTTCGCAAAAGGCGAGGCGATCTTCCATCAGGGCGATCCCTGCGCCGGCTTTCACATCGTCGTATACGGGCAGGTGACGCTGGGGTTCAACTCGGCGCACGGTGGCGAGAAGGTGGTCGAGATCATGGGCCCGGGACAGAGCTTCGGCGAGGCGGTGATGTTCCTCGGCAAGCCCTATCCCGTGTTCGGCCGCGCGCTCGCCGACACGATGCTGCTGCACGTCGGCCGCCACGGCGTGCTCGAGGAGGTCGAGCGCAATCCGCCGTTTGCGCGCCGCATGCTCGCGGGACTTGCGCGCCGGTTGCACATGCTGGTGCGGGACGTCGAGGCGTATTCGCTGCGCTCTTCGACCGAACGCTTCATCGGCTATCTGCTGCGCGAGGTGGAGGCGCCGGCCGAGGTGGAGCTCGCAGCCGGGAAAAGCGTCGTCGCCTCGCGGCTCAACATGACGCCGGAGCATTTTTCGCGCGTGCTCGCGGAGCTCTCGTCGGCGGGCCTCATCGAGGTGCACGGCAGGAAGGTTCGGATTCTCGACCTCGAAAGGCTTCGCCGCTACGGCGCTTGAGCGCCCGCGCGGCGCGAGCGGATCGCCCGACGAGACGCATCGCTTGCCGGTCGCCGGAGGCGACGGATCCGGGCGTTCGCCCGGAGCTCCGGAACGCCGCGGGTTGCCGGAGGGCGCGCGTAGGGCGGGTGCTCTTTACTTCGCGTCGGTGCCGCGCGCCGTGTTCAGGCGGCCGCCTGCGCGGCGTCCGCCCGCGGGCATTCGAAGACGTCGGCCTGCATGAAGTCGGGCGGCGCAAGTCCCGCAGCGCCGTCGGCGCGACCCGCAGCCGACGCATCGTCGCGGCGAGCGCCGCGACGGCAGCGCTGCAGACTCGCGGTACGGCGCGCGCGCAGCGGCGAGTCCGACCAGGTCGCAGAAGGCGTGCGTCCAGCGGCCGAGGTGATCTTCGAGGAATCGCCGCAGTGCGGCTTCGGCGACGCGACCGCGCTCGGTCCAGCCGTCGCGTAAGGCGTACGCGCACTTGACGAGCAGCAGGCTGCAGAACTCCAGTTCCGCACACAGATGATCGGGCGGCTGCCGATCCTCGTCGGACATCGCGAACCCGAAGGCGGCGTAGAAGCCCGCGATGTCAGCGAGTTCGGCGCTGCGCCCCGCGAGGCGCCGGCCGTCGCCGTAGGCGGTCTCGCGCATCGGCGCGCGCGCGCTGCCGAGGAAAAGGCGCGCGTATTCGTCGCGCGCATGCTCGTCGTCGGTGCCCGCCCAGGCGCGCGCGCGGCACGCACGCGCGCGCGCGCAAGCGACGGCGGCTCGTCCTCGCTCAGCGCCAGTTGCGCGATCAGCCGCGCCGTGCGCCGCGCATGGCCGTCCTCGGGATACGCGAAGGCTTCGCCGAGGGCCTTCACCAGCGCCGCCCAGGCGAGATACGTCCGGGCGCGCGCGCCCCCTGCGAGCCTCGCGATCGCCGCCGGCATGGCTACTTCGCCAGCCGCAGCGGTATCCAACTCGACCACGCCTTGCGGCTGCCGACCTCGCCCGCGCCGCCGTCCCAGACGGCGAATGCGGCGATCGTGCTCGCGCCCGCAGCGAGCCGCGGCGTGTTCGGCGTTCCGGCGGCGAGCGGCAGCGTGATCACCACGGTCCAGACGCCGTTCGCCCACTCGCCGCGGCCGTCGGCCTCCTGCTCGGTCTTCACCGTCATCGTCCCCCAGCCCTCGGCCATCTGATCGAGTACGGGCGAAGCGCGCGGGCGCGAGACGGGATTGTCGAGGCCGAGCGCGCCGGTGTAGGGGCGGGCGTCGGTCGCGCGCAGCACCTGGTCGGGATAGACGTCCACCTGCGCGTGCGGATAGAGCTTGCGCACCTCGGGTTCGCCGTCGGCGAGGTCGCGCTGGAACGCCGCGCGCCACTGCAGGATGTTCACCCGGCCGCCGGGGTTGCCCATCATGGGACTCGGCATCGCGTCCTTCTTCAGTTCGATCGGAAGCTGCACCGCGACCTGATCGCCGAAGCGGTCGGTGAGCACCGTGTCGTCGCGCGTCGGGTCGTTCCACTGAAGCCGGAAGGCGAGCCACTGCCCGTTGTGCACCGCGCGCACGCGAAGCTCCTTCACCGCCGGTTTCGGGTGCAGCGGCGGGGCGGCGGTCTGCGCGAGCATCGGCACCGCGACCTCTTTTGCCGTCTTCCAGAACGCGGCGCCGGGATCGAGAATCGGCCCGGGCTGCGCGATGCGCGGCGCGGCGAGCTCGCCCTGTGCACCGGCCGCCTGCGCGGCCGCGAGCGCCGCCGCGGAGAAAACGAGTGCGAAAGAACGACGTGCCATCGTGCGCTCCTTCAGGTCATGTTGGTGCGCCAGCTCCGGTGGCGCTCATCATAAGCCGGGCGGAGAAAGATCGGCTCGCGGAGCGGCACGCGCACGATCTCGGCGTTGTTCTCGTCGTAGCCGATCGTGTAGTTTCCTTCGACCCGGTAGTGGTGGATGATCTCGGGCGTGGCGCCGAACAGGAGCAGCGCCCCGAGCAGCCGCTTGTCCTCGCGCGCGCGGCGGTAGTTGGCGATCGCCCGGTCCACCCCCCAGCCGAACATCTGCTCGAGATAGGCGGGCGGCACGTGCACCGGCGGGATGTAGTACACGTTCGGCTCCAGCCCGAACTGCGGATGAGAGGCCGCGCGACGCGCGCGATATGCACGATGTAGTCGAGGGGATTGTCCTCGCGCAGGCGGTCGGGCACCGAAATGAACCCCTGCAGGCGGATCTTGCCGATGCAGGTGATCGTGCACTGGCTCTGACGGCCGTTCTCCAGGGCCGGATAGCAGCCGATGCACTTCTCCGACACCCGCGTCATCGGGTTGAAGTAGGTCTTCTTGTACGGGCAGCCGCGCACGCACTCGCGGTAGCCGCGGCAGCGCTGCTGGTCTATGAGCACGATGCCGTCTTCGGGGCGCTTGTAGACCGACTGGCGCGGGCAGGCGCCCAGACACCCGGGGTAGGTGCAGTGGTTGCAGATCCTCGGCAGGTAGTACATCCACTGCATGTGCGGCATCTGTAGGAACGCCCCCTGCGCGAGGTCGCCGGCACTGTCGTCCTCGCCGATGTTCGGGTGCGCGTAGTCGAGGTCGTCGGGGAGATAGCCGAGCACCCGCTCACCTTCCGGGGCGGCGTCGAACAGGGTCTTGCCCCGATAGACCGGGCCGTCCATCGGCTGAACGCCGAGGCGCTCGAGGATGCGCACGTCCCAGCCGAGGGGATAGAAGCCGTAGGGCTTCGATTCGACGTTGTTCCAGTACATGTACTCTTGGCCGCGGCCCGCGGTCCAGGTGGTCTTGCAGGCGACCGTACAGGTCTGGCAGGCGATGCACTTGTTCAGGTCCATCACCATCCCGAACTGCTTCTTCGGACGGGCCGCCTCGTACGGATACTCCATCTCGCGGCCGATCTGCCAGTTGTAGACCTTCGCCATCGTCGCCTCCTTCGCGTTCCTGCTACGCTTTCGTGAGCGTGACGTATCCGCCCGCGAGATAACGTTTCATCTGCGCGCTTTCGTCCGCGGGCGTCAGCCCGAGCGCGAGCGGGCGCCACGGCCCGCGGCCGCCGAGGCCGCCGTCTTCGGCCTTCGCGAATTTCGCGAGCGACTCCTTCGGGGCGGAGGTCACGCAGTGCACGTCGACGTTGAAGCCGCGCGTCACCTCGTGCGTCCAAGAGCGGCGCGTCACCAGCGTCTGCGTCTGGTGCGTGGGCTTCAACCACGTGCGCGTGAGCGACTGATGCCCCCCGTAGCGGAACATGGCCTGGTAGTTCGTCTCCTCGTTCTTCGCCGCGCCGTCGCGCCGCGTCTCGTGCGCCTTGACGGTACCGGGGGTGGCCATGTAGCCGTTGAACCACATGCGCGTCACGCCGCGCGGGGTGCCCGGGTAGTAGCGCGCGCGAACGAGGAGCCGCGCGACCTTGTATTCGTTCCTGCGCGCCGGGTCGTTCCAGCCGCGGAACGGAAGCTCGTCGGGGTCGCCGTCCACCCAGACGTAGTCGCCGTTCGCGATGCCGAGCGCCTTCGCGTCGTGCGGATTGATGTCCACGTACATCTCGCCGGTGCCGGGCATGCGGCGGTCGCGCCGGTACATGTCGCCGAAGGGGCCGAAGAGCGCGGCCATGTAGTCGGTATCGACCGGCGTCGTGTGCGCCCCGTGCCGGTACTTCGGCGTGTGGAAGATGTAGCGGAACCCCTTGTCGAGGAGCGGGTGCTTGGTTCCGAGCAGCGCGCCCGTCTCGAGCACGGTGTTTCGCATCTGGCGCGTCATGGGAGTGCGGTCGTCCGCGGCGATGCCCCAGTCGGCCGGGGTCTTCGGCCGGATCGCCGGATGCGGTGCGGCGACGATCGCGCACGGCTCGTAGAACGTGCCTTCCGAGGGCTCGCGGTGCACGACGAGGTTTTCCCCCGCCTCGATGAACTCGGGCTCGGGGCGGTAGAACTCCAGGCGCCCCGTCTTCGTGTACCAGGGCTTCGACTCGGCCACCTGCTCGTAGCTGTTCGCGCGCGGATAGGTCCGGGTGTTCATGAGCGCCGGAATGCCGCGGCGCGCGAGCTCCTCCAGGTCAGCGAACCGATACCCCTTGAGCGGCGCGGAACCGTCGATGATGCGCTGCAGATACACTTCGATCCGCCCTTCGGCGACGAACTTCCAGTAATCCTCGAAGCGCCGGTCGCCGGTGATGCGAGCGAGTTCGCGCGCGACGCCCACGTAGGTGTCGCTGTCGGAGACCGTCTGATAGGCGCGCCGGATCGGCGTTCTCGGGTAGGCCTGCACGAACGGGTTGGTGTTCGAGGCGGTCATGTCCGGCTGCTTGAACTCCATCCAGGAATCCACGCCGTAGACGATGTCGCTGTATTCGCAGGACGCGGTCCACCACCATTCGTTGTAGACGACGAGCTCGCAGCGCGGCAACGTGTTGTTGACGACGTCGTAGTGGCCCTTCTGGTTGCCGAGCGAGGAGTTGGAGTTGACCTGCCACATCGCCTTCGTGGGCGTGGGCACATGCGCGCCTGCGGTGATCTTCTTGTTGCCCGCCTTCAGGATGCGCTCGCCATTGGCCCAGTAGTGCATCGATTCCGGGCGCGTATAGCCGCGCACCGTGACCGGACCGTCGGGATCGAGCTGCGGGCGGAAGGGATCTTCCGCGGTCCAGCGCGGAACGCCGGAGAACAAGGTGTTCTTGTAGGTGCCGGCGTAGCTTCCGATGTTGCCGCCGTGGCGGCCGAGCGAGCCGACGAGGGCAAGCACGAGGAAGATCGCCCGGTCCTTGTTGTCGTTGTTCCAGAAGTGGTTCGGCCCCATGCCGCAAGCGATGAGCGTGCGGCCGCCGCTTGCCGCGATGTCGCGCGCAAGGCTGCGGATCGCCGCCTGCGGCGCCCAGGTGAGCTTCTCGACCTTGTCGGGCGTCATGTTCGCATCCAGGTACTCACGCGTGAGGTCGAACACGGTGCGCGCTTCGACCGTCCTGCCGTCAGCGAGTTTGACCTGGAAGCGGCCTTCGAGCGCCGGGTCGATGCCGAGCTTGTCGAAATGCTCGCCCACGTGATCGTGGCCGACTGCGGCCGGGCGCCCAGTCTTCGTGTCCCAGACGACGAAGTCGGCGAACTCGGCGGCAAGCGCCTCCGGTACTTGCATGCCGGCCTGCTCCGGGGTGGGCGGCGCCGCGCGGCCCTTTTCCAGCACCTGCGCCCAGTTGGTGAGCCTGGAATTGACGTGCCCCGGAAAGACATCGCTCGCCTTCAGACGCTCGAGCGTATCCATGCGAACGAGCGAAGGAAGGTCGGTGTTGCGCTTCATGAACCGCTCGTCGTAGCGCCGCTCGGCGATGATCACCTGCGCAAGCCCGAGCGCGAACGCCGGATCGCTGCCCGGGCGGATGATGATCACCTCGTCGCACTTGGAGGCGGTGGCCGAATACTCCACCGTCACCGCGACGGTCTTTGCGCCTTTGAGCCGCGCTTCGGTGAGCCAGTGGCTGTCAGGCATCTTGGTGGTGATCCAGTTCATGCCCCAGACGACGATGAGGTTCGCGTTCTCCGCGTCGAAAAGTTCGAAGTCGTTCGTCTGCTCGCCGGTCACCATCGGGTGCCCGGGCGGAAGATCGGTGTGGAACGAGTACGAATCCCAGGTGCCCGCGCCCTTCGCTTCGACGGCCGGAACGCCACGGATGAGGTGGTCGAGCAGCGCCATCGAGTTGGCGAACCGGAAGCAGCCGAAGATGCGCGCGGCGCCCTGCTTCGCCATGCCGCCGCGGAACTTCATCACCCGGGTCCCGGCGCCTTCGGCCGCGGCGACCATGTCGGGGTCGTAGCCCTGCGCAAGGAGGTACCTGCGCCCTTGCTCGCCGGAGTAGGTGCGCGCGATGTTCTCGAGCGCGCGCGCGTGATAGCGGTACGCGACCTCGTGCGGCACCCTGACCCAGCTGTCCCAGCCGCGGCGCATCAATTCGGGCGGCGGCGCACCGGTGGCCGGATCGCGCGGGAAACCGCGGTCGACCCACTCCTTGAAGCCCTTGCGAAGAAATGCGCCGTTTACCCGCCGGTCGCCGTAGAAGCGGCGCCCGAGCACGAGCCCCTTTTGGCAGCAGCGCGGATCCCAGCGGTGCGAGGCGGTATTGCCGTAGAGGTCCTTCGCTTTCCCGTAGCCGTAGGTCGGCTCGATGCGCACGACGACGTTGTTCTTCACGAACGCGTTGAGCAGGCAGTTGTGCGTATCGTTCGGGCAGCACATGAAGACGAACGTGCGGTCGTGCCGGTAGATGTCCCGGTACATGCGCTCCCAGTCGCGGTTCGGATAATCGGCGAGGGGATTGGCGACCGAGACTGGCGCAAGGTGCCGGTACTGCGCGAAAAGCTGAGTCGGGGTCGCCGCCGCCCCGAGGCCAGCGGCGCTCGCCATCTTGAGGAATTCCCGGCGGGAAATGCTTCGCGGAATTTCGCGCATGACGTCCCCTTCCTTCGCCGCAGGCTGCGAACGTGCGCCGCCTGCCACCCGTGCTAGGCGCGCGACGCGCCGCCTCGACGAGCGCATCGTCGCCGAGCCCGGGCTCGCGCGTCTTGACTTATATCAACGAATCCGCACGTGTCGCGGCCGCGAGCGCGCGACATTCGAGGCCGCAAAAGCTAGGCTAAATCAGTCGGAATTTTCGCCGCGCGCCACTTTGCGCACCGTAGGCAGCGCGGGCTTCGGCGGACCGCGCAAGCGGCCGGGCGCTCGCGGGTCAGGGCGCGACGCGGATCGTCGCCGCGTTCGCCGGCGTGATCTCGCCGTCCTCGCGGATCGCGGCGTTGCGCGCCAGAAGAAACGCTACCACCGCCAGTTTTTCCGCGTCGTTCAGCTTCTGCGGATCGTCGAACGGCATCGTCAACTGCAGGTACTCGAAGAGCCCCTGCGCGGTCGCGAACTTTCGGAGATCGTGCCCCGGCCCCCAGATGGGCCGCGGAAACCCCTGTCCGCCGCGGCCGTTCTGGCCGTGGCAGACGGCGCAGTGCGCCTCGTAAAGCGCCGCCCCGCGCGCGACCTGCGCGCCCGCGCCCTGCGGCCGGTCGGCAGCCCCCGCTGCCGGCAAGGCTGCGAGCGCGAGCGCCGCCGCGACGCGCGCAGCTGCCGAGCGGCGCCTCACGCGACGACGCGGATCCGGAATTTCGGGATCGCGCCGTTCGCCATCCCGAGCTGGTTGAAGGGAACGCGCTCGGGCTGGACGTTTCCGGCGTTGTCGGTGCCGCGCGTCTCGATGACGTGATCGCCGACGGTCGCGTTCCACGGGAACGTGAACCGCACCCAGGTGTATTTGCCGAGATTCGGTTCGATGATCTGCGCGCGCTCCCAGCTTCCGCCGTCGATGCGGTATTCGACCCGCCGGATGCCGTGCTGCGGCGCCCAGGCGAAGCCGAGCATCTGCTGGCGGCCGGCCTTGAGGATCGGCCACTCTCCGCGCTTGAGCGGATAGTTGGGCGGGATCGAGGGCGATTTTTCGAGCACGAGCGGAACCGTGAGCATGGTCTTGATCGGCATCCAGGTGACCATCGGGCCTCTGACGTCGGCCGCGGTGACGCCGATGAATTCGTCGGTCGGCTCGACCGCCGGCGCCGGATAGTCAGGTCCGATGTACACCTCGCCACGGGTGTTCAGCCGGCACCAGTGCCGGTGCGTGTCTATGCGGATCTGGGTGAGCCACTTGATCCACGCGGTGCCCCCCCAGCCGGGGACCGAAAGCCGCACCGGTGCGCCGTGGTCCGGCGTGAGCTCGTTGCCGTTCATCTGGTAGCAGACGCCGATCTCGTCGCCGCGGGCGAGGAGCTCGGATACGGGCATCGGGCGTCCCATGTCTTCGCCGTCGATACCGGACCAGAAAAGCGCCGAGCGCGCCTCGCGCCGCACGCCGGCCCGCTCGAGCAGCTCTCCGATCGGCACGTACCGCCATTCGGCCTGGCCGATCGCGCCGAAGATCCAGTTTCCGCCCGTCACGTCCTTCATGTCCTGCTGTTCCCAGAAGAGCGTGCGGGCGTTGCCATGGCACTCGAGCGTCGCGATGAGCGTTCGCGACGGCATCTTGAGCAGGTCCTCGTAGCCGATCTCGAAGGGCCGGGCGACCGCGTTTCCATGGATGCGCAGCCGCCAGCGGGCGCGGGCGAGCTCGGGCTTCGCTTCGGCGGTCGGCGTCGCGTAGTGGTTGCGGATGTAGAAGTCCTCGATCGGCGTGATGTAGGTCGAGAAGTTCCAGTACGGGCCGCTGCGCACCGTCGCGCCGATGTTGACGAGGCGCGAATCGTCCTTGACGAACACGCGGCGCGCGCCGGCGGCGGGTGCCGGGCTCGGCCCGGTCGGGATCTGCGCGGGCAGCTGTGCCATGCCGCCGGGCGCCGCCGGCTGCATCTGCGCGCAGCCGGCGAGGGAGACGGCGGTCGCCGATGCCCCGAAGGCCGCAGCCGATACGAGGAAGCGGCGCCGGTCCTCGCGCGGGCCGCGGGCGATCGCCTCCCGCATGAGGGCGTCTTCGGCGGCGGCGAGATGCTTCAAGCTGGACGTCTCGTTCATGGGCTCCCTCCGTTTGGTCGTCTTTCGACGAGCAAGCGCTGTGCCTTCGCGACATACCCCGGCGAGGCGGCCAGAGAGGTTACCGTCCGGTAACGTCGCTGCAGTTTTCGCCTACCGCGTCTTACCGTCCCGTAACCGTCGCCTCCCGCTCTGGCATCCGGCCGGCGACGGGGGCATACTGGAAGCGGAGGAGGCGCGATGCGGTACGCGAGGCGACGCTTCTTCGCGGCGCTCGGCGCAGCCGCGTGCGCGGCTGCGCTCGGGGCACGCGCGGCAGCGTCGCGACCGATCCGCATCGGGCTGACCAAGGTGTTCCTCGACGACCAGGTCGCGTTCCTGCTCGCCTGGCGGCGCTACCTTGAAGCGAAGCTTAAGCGGCCGATCGAGTTCGTGCAGCGCCAGGCGTACCGCGAGATCATCGATCCGCTGCGCGAGGGCCGGCTCGATTTCGCGTGGATCTGCGGCTATCCCTTCGTCCGTCACCGCTCGGCGTTGCGCCTGGTCGCCGTCCCGCTGTTCGAGGGTGAGCCGCTTTACCGCTCGTACTTGATCGTTCCGGCCGCCGACGGAACGACGCGCTCGCTCGACGACCTCGCCGCGCGGGTATTCGCGTTCTCCGACCCCGATTCCAATTCCGGGCACCTCTATACGCGCTACCAGCTCCATCTGCGCGGCACTACGCCGGCGGCGTTCTTCGCGCGGACCTTCTTCACGTTCGGCCACCGCAAAGTGGTCGAGGCGGTGGCGGCGGGCGTCGCGCAAGGCGGTGCCGTCGACGGCTACGTATGGGAAACTCTCGCGCGCGTGCGGCCGGAAGTCGCCCGGCGCACGCGCGTGGTCGAGAAGTCGCAGCCCTTCGGACATCCGCCGTTCGTCGCGGGTGCGGCGGCGCCGCCCTTGGCGGTGGAAGCCCTGCGCGGCGTGTTGCTCGGCATGCGCGCCGATGCGCAGGGCGCGCAGCTGCTCGCCCAGCTCAACCTCGACGGGTTCGTTCCCGGCGATGTGCGGCTCTTCGACGGCATCGCCGCCATGATGCGCGCGCTCGAGCGCGGCTGAGGCGCATGCGGCTGCGCGACCTCAGCCTGCGTTACAAAATCCCGCTGCGCGGAAGCGTGCTCATCGTGGTCACCGCGGTCGCGGTCTCGGCGGCGCTGGTCGCGCACGAGTACGAGGCTTTCAAGCGCGATCTGGTCGAGACGGCCGACGCGATCGGCCGGTTGCTTGCCGACACGCTGGTCGCGCCGCTCCTGCACGACGACGTCTGGCGCGCCTACGAGATCATCGTCTCGCCCTCGCGCACCGGGCCGCGGGCCGGTTCGCCGCTCGCCGCCGAGTGGCTGGCGATCGTCGATCCGGAGCTGCGCGTCTACGTCGCGAGCCGCCCGGAGCGCTTCCCCGTGCGCGCCGAAGTGGCCGCGGCAATGGCCGACGCCGGGCCGCTGCTCGAAGAGCTTCGCAGCCGCGCCGCGGGCGCCCCGCGGCTCGTCGACCGCGCCGACGCCGAGCACCTCTACATGCTTACGCCGATCGCGGCCGACGGCGTGCTGCTCGGCACGCTGGTCGCCGCCTTTCCGCGCGACATGTTCGCGCCCCGCCTCTGGGGCATCGTCGAGCGCGCCGCGCTGGTGACTTTGGTCGTGCTCGCCGCGATCCTCGCCGCGAGCTGGGTCTGGGCGCAGCGGTTCGCCGCCCCCCTCGTCGATCTGGCCGAGCGCATGAGCCGCGTCGGGCGCACAGATCTCGCCGAGCCGAAGCTGCAATTGGAGGAGTCGAAGGACGAGATCGGGCGGCTCGCGACGGCATTTCGCGAGATGCTCGCGGGCCTGCGCGAGAAGGCCGAATTCGAGCGCCAGATCATCGCGTCGGAGCGCCTTGCGGCGCTCGGCCGGCTCGCGGCAGGAATCGCCCACGAGATCAACAATCCGCTCGGCGGCATGCTGAACGCGATCGACACCTTCCGCCGGCACGGCAACGGCGATCCGATGACTCTGAGGACGATGGCGCTCCTTGAGCGCGGCCTGACGCAGATCCGGGAGACGGTGGCGGCCCTGCTCGTCGAGGCGCGGGTCGAGACGCATCCGCTCGCGCCTCAGGACGTGGAGGACGTGAGAACGTTGCTGCTCGCCGACGTCCACCGCAAGCAGGCGCGGCTCGACTGGGACAACCGGCTGGGCGAGGCGCTGCCGCTGCCCTCGACCGCGGTACGCCAGATCCTCATCAACCTGCTGCTCAATGCGCTGCGCGCAATCGAGCCGGGCGGGCGCGTCTCGTGCGCCGTCGAGCGCGCCGACGGCGCGCTGCGCATCGTCGTCGGCAACGACGGCGCCGCACATTCCGCGCGAACGCCTCGAGCACCTGTTCGAGCCGTTCGCACCCTCCTCGGGTGGCGGCCACGGCCTCGGCCTGTGGGTCACCTACCAGATCGTGCGGCAACTGGGCGGCCGCATTTCCGCCGCGAGCCGGCCGGGCGACACCCGCTTCGAGGTCGGTCTGCCGCTCGAAGGCGCCGCATGAGCTCGAGCGAGCGGCCGCGACTCTGCCTCGTCGAAGACGACGCCATCATGGGCGAGTCGCTCTGCGACCGCTTCCGGCTGGAAGGGTTCGAGGTGGACTGGCTGCGCGATGCGGCCTCGGCACGCTGCGCGCTGCAAGCGCGCGCCTACGCCGCGGTGATCAGCGACTTGCGGCTTGCGGACGGCAGCGGCGAGCAGCTCTTTCGCGAGCTGCTCGGGCTCGGCCGGCCGCTGCCGCCGTTCGTGTTCATCACCGGTTACGGGACGATCGACGGCGCGGTGTCGCTCGTCAAGCTCGGCGCCGCCGACTACATCGCCAAACCGTTCGACCTGGAGCAGCTGGTCGCCCGGGTGCGCGCCCTGAGCGCCGCGAGCGCCCCGGACCGGAACGACGACCTCGGCGTCTCGCCCGCGATGCGCGCAATCCGGGCGCAGCTTCCGCGGATCGCCGCGCACGCCACCGCGCTTCTCGTCTCCGGAGAGTCGGGGGTCGGCAAGGAGCGCGTCGCACGAGCGTTCCACGAACTGGCGCACGGACGGTCGGAGCGGCCTTTCGTCGCGGTCAACTGCGGGGCGATCCCGGAGTCGCTGATCGAATCGGAGCTCTTCGGGCACGAAAAGGGCGCGTTCACCGGCGCGATCCGCACCAAGCGCGGTCTGTTCGAGCAGGCGCACGGCGGCACGCTCTTTCTCGACGAGATCGGCGACATGCCGCTCGCGATGCAGGCGAAGCTGCTGCGCGTGCTGCAGGAGCGTTCGATCGTGCGGGTGGGCGGCGAACGCGTCATCCCGGTCGACTTCCGCCTGGTGCTCGCGACCCATCGCGACCTTCGCCGCCTGGTCGAATCCGGGCAGTTCCGCGAGGATCTCTATTACCGCATCCACGTGATCCACCTGCGGGTGCCGCCGCTTCGCGAGCGGCGCGAGGACATCCTGCATTTCGCGCAACGGTTCCTCCGCGAGTACCTGCTCGCCCATCCGGGCGAGCGGCGCGAACTGCATCCGCTCACCGAGCGGGCGCTCGTCGAGTACCCTTGGCCGGGTAACATCCGGGAACTCAAGCACTGCATCGAGCGCGCGTGCATCCTTTCGCGCGGGACGCTGATCCTGCCAGAGGCGTGCTTCGACGCCGCCGTCAATCCGCAGACGGCGCAAGCCGCGCTGCGCGGCAACCTCTGCGCCTATCTGCGCGAATGCGAGCGCCGCTACATCGCGGCGGAACTGGAACGGCGCGGCTGGCAGATCGGGCGCACGGCGGAGGCGCTCGGCATCAGCCGCAAGAACCTGTGGGAGAAGATGCGCCGCCTCGGCCTGCGCGCGCCGGACGACGCAGGCCGAGGCGCCGTAGGCGGGACCGCCGACCCGCCGGCAACTATTTGAGCGCTAGGATCCAGGCGACCATCGCCTTGATGTCGGCGTCCGGCACCGTGGGGTTCGGCGGCATCGGTACTGCGCCCCAGACGCCTTGGCCGCCCTTCTTCACCTTTTCCTCGAGCTTCGCGGCGACGTTCTGCCCGCGGTATTTTGCGGCGATCTCCTTGTAGGAGGGGCCGACGCCTTTCTTGTCGACCATGTGGCAGGCGATGCAGTTGTGTTTCTTCAGCAGCGCTTCGTCGGCCTGCGCGAGCGGCGCGGCGAATAGCGCGACGGCGGCGGCCAGAACGGGAAGCTTCGAGTCCATGAAGGCTCCTTTCGATGGGTCGAGATATCGGTCGTGGCGCGTATTGTAGTCGTTCGCCCGTCGCGCGGGACGACCCGGTCGTGCTCGCGGTGTCGACGCGGGGCGTCGGTCGCAAGGTTTTCCGAGGCGCGGGCGCGCCGGCGACGATTCGCCGACGAAGTCGACGATCGCCGGCGCTGACCCGCTCAGCGGCGTCGGATCACGATTTCGTAGCCACCCGCCTCGAGCGCGCGAGTCTCGTGCCGCCAGCCCGCCGCTCTGAGCATCGCGTACAGCGGCCACGGTTCGCGGTTCATGCGGACCCGAAGCGTCTGCGCGGTGTTCGCCTCGAGCGCCGCGAGAATGCGAGCGAGCGGCTCCGGGGGGTCGAGGCCGCACAGGTCGAGCACCAGCTCGTCCTCCGCTCCGGTGCGCTGCTCGTCCATGCGCGGATTTCCGCCGCGCGGTTCGCCTGCAGCCTTGATGTGCATCAAGACAGAACGATGGCGAACCTCGCTCGGCGCCGGCCGCTCGCGGCGAATCCGACCATGTCGGGTTTAGGTGTCTGCGGGGTGACGCCGATCAGGCGCCCGGTTCGCGCGCGACCCGCTTCAGCGTCTTCGCGAGGCCGATCGAGCGAAAGGTCGCCACCGCGATCTCGTCGATCTCGGCAAGCACCGCCGCGAGCGCGCGCTCGATCGCGGAAGCGCCGGGCGGCTGCGCATCGGCCGCCGCGGGCGCGCGCTGCGGTGCGTCAAGGGCTCGATCACGTGTCATGCGCCGCGCGTTGCCGGCGAAGCGGTAGCCTCCGCTTGCGCCGCGCACGACTCGAGGTGTCCGGCGCGCGCGAGCGTGCGCAGCACCTCGGCGAGGTGATGCGGAGAAATGCCGCAGGCGCTCGCGGTTCCTTCGCGGGCCTGAGGGACGGCGGCCGAGGCATGGCCGCGTAGTTCAGTGCGGTATTCGGATGCGCGATCGGCGGGCGGGCGCCGCCCGCCGGATCGGCGGCCGAGCCCGGGCGGATCGAACCGCCGGGGCTCGCGCGCGTGCATGCATCTCGCCCCCTAGCCAGCGCCCTTTAATCTGGATCAAACTTCGCGTCCCGGACCGATGATGGGATTGCCCGCATGAAACCGACCCTCGCCGCAGGACTCGCCGCCACGCGCCGCATCGTCGTCGATCGCGATCGCACCATCGGCTTCATGGGCGAGGCGGCGCGCGTCTACGCCACACCGATGCTCGTGCGCGACGTCGAGATGACCTGCCGCGAACTGCTTCTGGAACACCTCGATCCCGGCGAAGACTCGGTCGGCATGCGGATCGAACTGGATCACCTCGCACCCACCCTGGTCGGCATGACCGCCGAGATCGCGGTGCGCGTCGTCGAGGTGAAGGGCCGGGTCGTCGTCTTCGACGTCGAGGCGAACGACGGCCTGGACCAGATCGCGCGCGGGCGCCACCAGCGCTTTGTCGTGGAGGTCAAGAAGACCGAGGAGCGGCTGGCCGCCAAAGCGAAAAAAGCAGGCCTTGCATGAAGGTCAAGACCTACTGCTACCAGTGCGTCGCCGGGCCGGACCTCTTGGAGGTCGAGGTCGAGGACGGGGTCGCGACGCAGGTGACCCCGAACTTCGACGCCGCCGGCATCCACCCCGGCGGCGGGCGGGTGTGCGTCAAGGCCTACGGGCTGGTGCAGAAACTCTACAACCCGAACCGCGTGCGCTCGCCGATGAAGCGCACGAACCCCCGCAAGGGCCGGAACGAGGACCCGGGGTTCGTCCCGATCTCCTGGGACGAAGCGCTCGACATCGTCGCGACGAAACTCAAGGAAATCCGCGCGAAAGGGCTGCTCGACGAATCGGGCTATCCGCGCGTCGCCGTGAGCTTCGGCGGCGGCGGAACCCCGCAGTCCTACATGGGGACGTTCCCGGCGTTTCTTTCCGCCTGGGGGCCGGTGGACATGGGTTTCGGCTCGGGGCAAGGCGTGAAATGCGTGCATTCGGAACACCTCTACGGCGAGTTCTGGCATCGCGCGTTCACGGTCTCGCCAGATACGCCGCTTTGCGAGTACGTGATCTCGTGCGGTGCGAACACCGAGGCCTCGGGCGGCGTCGTGGGCGTCTGGCGCCATGCGGAGGCGCGCGTGCGCGGCATGAAGCGCGTGCAGGTCGAGCCGCATCTGTCGGTGACCGGCGCCTGCTCGGCCGAATGGGTGCCGATCAAGCCGAAGACCGACGCGGCGTTCCTCTACGCGCTCCTCAACGTCCTTCTCTTCGAGCATCCGCGCGAGCGGCTCGACCTCGAATTCCTCTACAGGCACACGTCCTCGCCGTACCTCGTCGGGCCGAACGGCTACTTCCTCCGCGATCCGCAGACGAAGCAGCCGCTGATTGCGCCTGCGCTCGAAGGAACGTTCCGCGTGCCCGCGGTCGAGATCGGGCCGGATGCGGAGGTGCTCGCGCAAGGCGAACTCGAAGGGCGCACTGCGTTTACCGCCTTCGTCGAGCACATGCGCCCCTACACGCCCGAGTGGGCCGAAGGCGTCTGCGATGTTCCGGCGCGCACGATGCGCCGCATCGCGCGCGAGTACTTGGAGCACGCGCGGGTCGGCGCGACGATCGTGATCGACGGAAAAACCCTTCCGCTTCGGCCGGTCGCGGTGGTGCTCGGCAAGACCGTCAACAACGGCTGGGGCGGCTACGAGTGCTGCTGGGCGCGCACGATGCTTGCGGCGCTGGTGGGCGCGCTCGAAGTTCCCGGGGGCACCCTCGGCACCACGATCCGGCTCAACCGGCCGCTCGCCGACCGGCACGCGAGCGTCAAGCCCGGGCCGGACGGCTTCATGGACTATCCGCTCAACCCGACCGACCGCGAGCGCTGGCGCGCGCAGCCGAACATCCGAAACGCGTACAAGACGCTCGTTCCGCTCGCGGCCGACGGCCCTTGGAGCCAGGCGCTCGGGCCGACGCATCTCTCCTGGATGTTCCTGGGTGAAACGCCGCCGGGGCTGCCGCGCGTCACTTATCCCGAGCTGTGGTTCGTCTACCGCACCAACCCCGCGATCTCGTTCTGGGACACGCCGAGTATCGCCGAGCGCATGGCGCAGTTCCCGTTTCGTCGTCGCGATGGCCTACACGCGCGACGAGACCAACCACTTCGCCGACATCCTGCTGCCCGATCAGGTCGACCTCGAGAGCCTTCAGCTCATCCGGGTCGGCGGTTCCAAATTCATCGAGCAATTCTGGCGGCACGAAGGCTACGCGCTGCGGCAGCCGGCGGTCGCGCCGGCGGTGGATGCGCGCGATTTCACCGACATCGCGACCGAGCTTGCCCGACGCACCGGGCTGCTCGAAGCCTACAACGCCGCGATCAACCGCGGCGCCGCCGGTGTGCCGCTCAAGGGAAAGTCGTGGGACTTCTCGCTCGATACGACGAAGGCGCACACGCGCGAGGAGATCTGGGATGCGGTCTGCCGCGCGGCGAGCGCCGAACTCACCGACGGCCGCGAGACCGACGGGCTCGAGTGGTGGAAAAAGCACGGGCTTCGCGTCCGGCCGTTTCCGCAGTCGCTCTGGTATCTCTTTCCGACGCTTGTCGAAAAGGGCCTGCGCTTTCGAGCCGCCGTACCAGGAGCGGCTGCTTCGCGTCGGCCGGGAGCTCGGCGCGGCGGCTGCACGAACACGACATCCGCTGGTGGGATGCGCAGCTCGCCGAATATCAGGCGCTTCCGGCGTGGAAGGAATTCCCGAAGCTGTGGGAGGCGGAGATCGTGCGCGAAGGCGGCCGGGCGGAGGACTATCCGTTCTGGCTCCTCACCTCGCGCAGCATGCAGTACGCTTGGGGCGGAAACGTCGGCGTGCAGCTGATGCGCGAAGTCGCCGCGAACGTTTCCGGCCACGGCGGGGTGATCGTGAACGCAAAGCGCGCCGCCGAACTCGGGATCGCAGAGGGCGATACGGTCGAAATCGCCACCCCGCGCGCAAGCGTGCGCGCGCGCGCGGTGCTGCGGCAGGGCATCCGGCCGGACACGCTGCTCCTCGTTGCCCAGTTCGACCACTGGGCGACGCCGTTTGCGAAGGACTTCGGCGTCCCGAGCTTGAACCGGCTCGTTCCGATGTCGATGGCCCTCACGGATGCGACCGGTTCCGGCGCGGACGTCGTCCGTGTGAGCCTGAGGAAAGCGGCATGACGCGCTGGGTGATGGTCGCGGACCTGCGGCGCTGCGTCGGCTGCCAGACTTGCACCGCCGCCTGCAAGCACGCGAACGCGACACCGCCGGGCGTTCAGTGGCGCCGCGTGCTCGACATGGAAGTGGGCGAGTACCCGGACGTGAAGCGCGTCTTTGTCCCCGTCGGCTGCATGCACTGCGCCGATCCGCCGTGCATGCACGTCTGTCCCTCGACCGCGACGCGAAAGCGCGCGGACGGCATCGTCACCATCGATTACGACCTCTGCATCGGCTGCGCCTACTGCGCGGTCGCCTGCCCCTACCAGGCCCGCTACAAGACCGACGAGGCGCGCTTCGCGTACGGCGAGCCGATCGCCTCGGAGGCGAAGCGCTTCGATCCGGGAAGGCTCGGGGTCGCGACGAAGTGCACCTTCTGCGCCGACCGGGTGGACGCCGGGCTCGCGAAAGGCCTCAAACCCGGCGTGGACCCCGAGGCGACGCCTGCCTGCGTAAACTCCTGCATCGCGCAGGCGCTTCACTTCGGCGACATCGAGGACCCGCAGAGCAACGTCTCGCAGCTTCTTGCCGAGAACCACTGGTTCCGCATGCACGAAGAGCTGGGGACCGACCCGGGCTTCTACTACCTCTGGGATCGCAAGGAGGCGGCCGCGTGAGCTTCGGACCGAACCCCTGGCTTCAACAACACTGGGATTGGCGCGCCGCGTGCAACTTCATGTTCGGGGGCGCGGGGGCGGGGCTCGTCGTCGCCGCAGCGCTCGCCGAGCACTCGCGGGCGCCGATCGCGCTCGGCGCCGGGCTCGCGCTCGTCGGCGCGGGGCTCGCGTGCGTCTGGGCCGAAATCGGGCGAAAGCTTCGCGCCTTGCACGTCTTCTTCAACCCGTTCACGTCCTGGATGACGCGCGAGTCTTTCGCCGCGGTGCTCCTTTTTGGCCTCGGGATCGCCGCGCTCGCGAGCGGCGCGCCGCTCCTTCGCGTCGCCGCCGCCGCGGCCGCCGCGGCGTTCGTCTTCTGCCAAGGGATGATCCTCTTTGCCGCGAAAGGCATTCCGGCATGGCGCCGGCCGGAGGTGGTGCCGCTTGTCGTCGCGACCGGTCTTGCCGAGGGGGCGAGCGCGGCGCTCATCGCCGATCCGGGGCCGGGCGTGCTTGCGCTTGCGGCGGGGGCGCTCGCTGCGCGCGCCCTCGCTTGGGCGCGCTATCGGGGCGCGCTCGCCGATCGCCGCGCGGCGGCGGCGTTCGAGCCGGCCGGCCGCGCGCTCATGCAGCTCGGCACCGTCGCCGCGCTCGCGCTCCTTGCGCTCAGCTGGGCGATGCCGCTCGCCGTCTGGGGGGTCGCGGCCGCGGCGATCGCCGCCGGCTGGCGATTGAAGTTCGTGCTGATCGCGCGCGCGGCGTTCAATCAGGGCTTTGCGATTCCGATCGTTCCGGTGCGCGGCGCGCGCGGCGAAGGGGGAAGACCATGAGTTGGCGCTACGATCCGGCGGCCGAAACGATGCCGCGCGAGCGGCTCGCGGCGCTGCAGCTTGAGCGGCTGCGCGAGACGGTGAAGAACGCCTACGAGAACGTGCCGCTGCACCGCGAGCGCATGAAGGCGCTCGGCATGGAACCGGGCGACATCCGCTCGCTCGACGACGTCGCGAAGCTCCCGTTCACGCTGAAATCGGACCTGCGCGACCACTATCCGTTCGGGCTCTTTGCGCGCCCGCGCGAGCAACTGCTGCGGCTGCACGCGTCGAGCGGCACCACCGGAAAGCCGACGGCTCGTCGGCTATACCGCGCGCGATCTCGACACCTGGTCGGACCTGATGGCGCGCTCGATGGCCTGCGGCGGCGCGCGTCCCGGCGATGTGGTGCACAACGCCTACGGCTACGGCCTGTTCACCGGCGGCCTCGGGGCGCACTATGGCGGCGAACGCCTGGGGGCGACCGTAGTGCCGATGTCGGGCGGCGCGACCGAGCGGCAGGTGCTCCTCATCATGGATTTCGGCGCTCGCGTCCTGTGCTGCACGCCCTCCTATGCGCTTGCGATCGCCGAAGTGGCGGAAAAGCAGGGCGTGGACCTGCGCCGCTCGAAGCTGGAGGTCGGCCTCTTCGGCGCCGAGCCCTGGAGCGAGGCGATGCGAAAGGAGATCGAGGCGCGGCTGGGCCTGAAGGCGGTGGACATCTACGGCCTCTCCGAGATCCTCGGGCCGGGAGTCGCCTGCGAATGCTTCGAGGCGCGGGCCGGCCTGCACGGCTGGGAGGACCATTTCCTGTTCGAAGTGATCGACCCGGAGACCGGAAAGCCGCTCGCCGAGGGCGAGCGCGGGGAACTCGTGATCACCACGCTCACCAAGGAGGCGCTGCCGATGATCCGGTACCGCACGCGCGACGTCACGAGCATCACGCGTGAGCCGTGCGCCTGCGGGCGCACGCACCTCAGGATCCGGCGCATCACCGGGCGCAACGACGACATGCTGATCATCCGCGGCGTGAACGTCTATCCGTCGCAGGTCGAGGCGGTGCTCGTGGGGCTGCCGGAGATCGCGCCGCACTACCAGCTCGTCGTCGAGCGCCGCGGCAGCCTCGATCACCTCACCGTCGAGGTCGAGGCGGCGCCCGGCGTGCCCGTCGAGCGCTACGGACCGATCGCCGAGTCGGCGCGCCACCACATCAAATCGATGATCGGCATCACGACCGACGTCGTCGTGAAGGCCCCGGGCGAAATCCCGCGCTCGCAGGGCAAGGCGGTGCGGGTGCGGGACCTGCGGCCGCGCAGCGCCTGAGGCGATCGCCGGCACTCGACAGGGACGGCCCTCCGATGGAACGAGTCCGTGAACTGAACATCCGGCCGCTTGCCGCCGGCGATCTGGAGGCGGTGGTCGCGCTCGATGCGGCGCTTGCCGGTCGCACGCGCCGCGCCTACTTCGAGCGGCGCCTTGCCGCCGCGCTCAGGCACCCGGCGCTTCACATCCAGTACGCGATCGCCTCGCAGGGGGCGCTCGCCGGATTCGTGCTCGCGCGCATGCTGGAAGGCGAATTCGGCCGCGCGAGCCGCGCGGTGCGGCTCGAGGCGATCGGGGTGGCCGCCGCCGAGCGCAACCGCGGCGTCGGGCGCGCGCTGCACGCCGAGCTGGAAGACGAGGCGGCGCGGCGCGGCGCGACCGAGGTGCGCACCGGGGCGAGCTGGCGCGAGCACGCGATGCTCGCGTTTCTCGACGCGATCGGCTATCGCCTCGCGCCGGTATTCGTGCTCGAGTGCGCGGTGCGCGAGGCGCGGCTCGGCCTGAACGAGGTGCCGGTCGCCTCTCCGGCGCGCGAACCGCGCGGCGATCCGAACGATTGGAGCGCGCCGCGCGCGAACGACTTCGAAGAACTCGCGCGCGACACGGCCGAGGTACGGCAGCTCACGGCCGCCGATCTCGAAGACCTCGTGCGCGTCGACCGCCACATCACCGGGCGCGAGCGGCGCGACTTCATCGCGCACGCGCTCGAAGAAGCGCTCGCGGAAGCCGGCGTGCGCGTGTCGCTCGCCGCGCGCGAGGGCGGCATCACCTGCGGCTACATCATGGCGCGCGCTGACTACGGCGACTTCGGCCGGCCGGAGCCGGTGGCGGTGATCGACGCCGTCGGCGTCGCGCCGGAGTACGCGCGCCGCGGAATCGGGCGGGCGATGCTCTCGCAGCTGCTGCTCAATCTCGCCGCGCTCGGCATCGAGCGCGTCGAAACGGTGGTGTCGCCCGACCGCGCCGACCTGCTCGGGTTTTTCCGCGCCGCGGGCTTTGCGCCCGGCGAGCGGCTCGCTTTCGTCAAGCCGCTCGCGGCCTGACCCGCATCCCAGTCATCCTCGGAGGAAGCCCATGAAGGGACTCAAAGGCAAGACCGCGATCGTCACCGGCGGCTCGGCCGGCATCGGCGCGGCGATCGTGTCGCGTTTTCTCGAGGAAGGCACGCGCGTCGTCGTCTTCGACCTGAATCCGCCGCCGCATCGCGACGCGGTGTTCCTGAAGACCGACATCACCGACTACGACGCGGTCGCGCGCTCGGTCGCCGAGGCGGGCCCGGTCGACATCCTCGTCAACAACGCCGGCTGGGACCTGTTCCGGCCGTTTCTCCAGACCGACCCGGCGTTCTGGCAGAAGATCATCGCGATCAACCTGGTCGGCACGATGAACGTGCTGCACCGGGTGCTGCCGGGCATGGTCGAGCGCGGCGCGGGCAAGGTGGTGAACATCGCCTCCGACGCCGGCCGCGTCGGCTCCTCGGGCGAAGCGCCGTATTCGGCCTGCAAGGGCGGCATCATCGCGCTCACCAAGACGCTCGCGCGGGAACTCGCGACCAAGGGCGTGCGCCTGAACACCGTCTGCCCGGGACTGACCGAGACCGGGATGCTGGAGAGCTTCCTGCAGGGCGCGGGCAATCCGGAAAAGCTGCGCGAGGCGTACCGGCGCGCGATCCCGATCGGCCGGCTCGGGAAACCCGAGGACATCGCCGGCGCGGTGCTTTTCCTCTCTAGCGACGACGCCGAGTTCATCACCGGCCAGACGATCAGCGTCTCGGGTGGCCTGACGATGCACGGCTGAAAAGCGGCGCGCGGCTCAGCGGCGCGCGAGCGCGCGCGACGCCATCGCGAAAAGAAAGAGCGCGATCGCGGCGGCGTTTCCTGCGGCGCCCGCCGCGCGCAGGAGGGCGAGCGCGGCGAGGTCTCCCGCGACGCGCAGCGGGACGGTCGCGTGAAGGAGCGCAAGCGGCGCGTAGAGGACCGGCGCGTAGGGGAGCGAGACGCGAAGGAGCGCCGGCGCGATGACCGGCGCATGGCCGAAGACCATCGAGAACGCGAACCCGAGGAAAAAGGCGTGCAGCGCCGCATCGTACGCCGGCCGCCCGGGATGGAACTCGGCAGCGGAGAGGGCGAGGAGCGCCCCGACCGCGAGCCAGACGTAGCCCGCAAGGAGCGCCGAGGCGATATAGCGGGCGAGCCCCTGCTCGCGCACCGTGCGCCGGGCGATGTCGTATTTTGCGAGCCAGAGCGCGAGCGCGAGCGTCGCTGCGGCAAGCACCGGCCAGCCGGCCACCGGCGCGAACGCCGCCACCAGGCTTGCCGCGAAGAGCGCCGCAGCGATCGCCGCGAAGGCGAGGAGCGCAGTGCGCGAGCGAGGCAGAAGCCGCGACAGTTCCAGCCGCTCGCCGGCGATCGTGAGCGCGAGAAACCCGAGCCAAAGCGGCGTCGCCGACTGCGGGTCTCCGCCTGCGACGACCCCGGCGCCCGCCGGAAGGCAGGCGGCGCCGAGCGCAAGGCACGCGTGCGAAAGCTCCCCGTGGCGCCGCCAGAGCGTGAGCGATGCCGCGAGAAGCACGAGTCCGCCTGCCGCAAGAAGCACTCCGCCCGCGGCCGGCCCGGCGCCGACGATCCACGCAAGCCCGCCTGCGGCGGCGCCGAGCGGCGAGAGCGATGCCCAGCCGCGGTCGAGCGCTGCGGCTCGCTCGAGGCCGATCACAGTGCCGAAAAACGCTCCGGCGACGAGCGGCCCGTGAAGCGCGGCGAGTTCCGCCCGCGCGAGCGGCAGCTCGAGCCCGGCGCGCGCAAGCCCCGCGGCGATGCCGAAGACGAGGCTCGCAAAACCGCAGGCGAGAAGCGCGAACCGCCCGGCGCGCGCCATCGCCGGCTATCGGCGCCAGCCGAAACGGGCGCGCGCCTCCTCGGACATGCGCTCTGGCGTCCACGGCGGCTCCCAGACCCATTCGACCTCGACCTCGGCGACCTCGGGAAAGCGGGCGCGAAGCGCCGCGCGGACCCCGTCGGCAAGCCAGTCGCCGAGCGGGCAGGCGGGCGAGGTCATCGTCATGCGAACGCGCACGCGCACGACGCCGCCTTCGGCCGCGAGCGGCTCGATGCCGTACACTAGGCCGAGGTCCACGATGTTGACGCCGGCTTCCGGGTCGTTCACCTCGTGCAGCGCCTCGAGAAGCTGCGCTTCGTCCGGCATCGCCGCCGCACTGCAGCCCTGATCCGGCTCGCCTGCGGCTGCGGCGATGTGCGCGCGTTCGCTCATGTCGCCTCTCGCCGATCGGCTCGCATCGCGCAAAACATACGCCTCTGTCGGGCCGCGAGCTTGATCCGCCTCAAGCCGGACCCTCGAGGCCCTTTTTCGCAGGATCAAAGCGCCCTGGGGCGTTCGCTGAGATCCTCCGCGCGGCATGAACGAGACGCCGGCGCGCCCCGGCGGCCGAGCCCGGCCGCGAATTCATCGAGAACCCACCTTCGACGAGATCCGCGTCGGCGACTCGGCGAGCCTGCAAAGGACCCTCGACCTCGAGGAGATCCAGCTCTTCGCGATCATGTCGGGCGACGTCAATACGGCGCACGTCGACCGGGAATACGCCGCCTCGAGCCTGTTTCACGAGGTGATCGCGCCCGGCATGTGGGGCGGGGCGCGTCGTCATTCGCGGCACCGCCGAAGTGCTCGCGCTGACCGGAAAGATGCGCCGCCGCCGCGCGCGGCTACCCGAGGTGCGCCTGCTCGAACCAGCGGGCGCTATCAGCGCCTGGATCGACCGCGCGAGGGGACGGCCGCCGATCGCGATGGCGGTGGTGCACCCCTGCGACCGGGGTCGCTCGGCGGGGCGCTGTCGGCGGCCAAAGCCGGGCTGATCCGCCCAGTGCTCGTCGGCCCGGGCAAGAAAATCGAGGTGCTCGCCGCCGCTTGCGCCGCTGCACCAGCCGCACAACCTTGCCGCGACCCGCGCCCTCGCCGCGCACCGGCCGGCGCTGGCGCAGGTCGCCTGCTTCGACACCGCGTTTCACCAGAGCGAGCCGGACCTCGCGCTGCCGGCGGCGCTGCACGAGGCAGGCGTCGAGCGCTACGGCTTTCGCGGCCTGTCGTACGAATACCTCGCGCGGGCGATCGCCGCCGACTCGCGCCTTGCGGGAAAGGAGCGGGTGATCGCCGCGCACCTCGGCAACGGCTCGAGCCTGTGCGCGATGCGCGGCGGGCGCAGCGTCGCCTCGACGACGGGCTTTACCGCCCTCGACGAGCTCGTCATGGGCACGCGCTGCGGCGCGCTCGACCTCGGCCTGCTGTTCTACCTGATGGAGACGATGGGGATGTCGAGCCCCGAGATCGCGCGGCTGCTCTATCGCGGGTCCGGGCTGCTCGGCGTCTCTCGCCTGTCGCACGACATGCGCGTGCTGCTCGCCTCCGCCGATCCGCGCGCCCGGCGTGCAACGCGCGCGGCGCAGGAATCATCAGTCGCGACGGCAGCGCGGTCACCGTGGCGGCGCTGCCGACGAACGAGGAGGAAATGATCGCGCGCCGTACGCTCGCGCTCTGCGGCGCGGGGCCGCGCGTCAGCGCGCCGGGCGCCTGAACGCCAGCTCGCGGCGGATCGTTTCGAGCAGCCGGTCGGTGAGCACCGGCGAGACGAGCAACGCGCAGTCGGGCGCCTGCCTCGCGAGCGCGTCGACTTCGCTACGCTCGCAGACGAGGATCACGGGCAGCTCGGGCAGCGTGTCGTCGGCGCGCAGCGCGGCGGCGAACTCCGCGCCGCTCAACCAGGGAAGATCGGCCGAGGCGACGACGAGATCCGGGGGATCGCGAAGGATCCGGTAGCCGGCGGCGATCGCGTCGTCGGCGCTGTCCACCTCGTAGTGCGCCGCGCGCAGGACCGGGCAGAGCGCCTCGCGCAGTGCGGCGTCGGCGGTGACGACGAGGATGCGCGCACGCGGCGGCCGCGGCGCGCCGCTCGGCCCCGCCGGATCGATCGCCCGCAGCCCCTTCACCGCCTACCGCTCGTGCACGTAGGTGCCGGGCGCGTCGGCGAGCTTCGGAAACTCGGCGGACACGAGGGGCGGCGGCTCGCGCGGCTCGCCGCAGCGCTCGCCGAGCCACGCGATCCAGTCCTCCCACCAGCTGCCCGTGCGCGCTTCGGCCTTCTCGAGCCACGCGTCCGCCGTCTGGCCGCGGTGCGCGGCGCCGACGCGGTAGCGGCGCCGCGGCGGGTTCACCGGCGGGTTGACGATGCCGAGGATGTGGCCCGAGGAGGTGAGCACGAAGCGCTTTGCGCCGGTGACGAAGCTGTTTACGCGGAACGTCTGGCGCCACGGCGTGATGTGGTCGTCTTCGGCCGAGACCTGGTAGAGCGGCGCGTGGATCGCGGCGAGGTCGATCGGCTCGCCGGCGATGACGAGCGAATTCGGCTTCACCAGGCGGTTCGCGAGGTAGAACTCGCGCAGATAGAACTCGTGCATGCGGTAGGGCATGCGCGTCGTGTCCATGTTCCAGAAAAGGACGTCGCTTGCCGGCGGCCGCTCGCCGTAGAGCCAGCCGTGCACCACGTAGTGCCAGAGGAGGGGATTCGCGCGCAGCAGCCGGAAGGTCGCCGCCATCTCGGCGCCGTCGAGATAGCCGCGCGCGCGCATGCGATCGGCGAGCCAATCGACGCTGCCCGCGTCGATGAACACCTCGAGGTCCCCCGGCGACTGGAAATCGACGAGCGTCGCAAGGAGCGTCCAGTGCGCGACCGGCACCTGCTCGCGCGGCCACCGGCGCGCGGCCCACGCCATGTAGACCGCGAGGAGCGTGCCGCCGATGCAGTAGCCGACCGCGTGCACCTTGTCCGAGGCGGAAAGCGCGCGCGCGACGCGCACCGCCTCGGCCGCGCCCTGCGCGACGTAGTCGTCGAAGCTCGTGTCGCGCATGTCGGCGCCCGGGTTCTTCCAGCTGGTCACGTACACGTCGAAGCCGTGCTCGAGCAGATAGCGCACGAGGCTCTTTTCGGGGGCGAGGTCGAGCACGTAGAACTTGTTGATCCAGGGCGTCACCAGCACGACGGGCACCGGGCGCACGCGCGGTGCGCGCGGGGTGTAGTGGATCAGCTCGAGCAGGCGGTTGCGGAACACCACCGCCCCGGGCGTCGTCGCCAGATCGCGCCCCACTTGGAACTCGTCGAGCGAGGTCATGCGCACCGTCCCCGCGCGCAGGTCTTCGAGGAAAATCTCCAAGCCCCGGCGCAGGCTCGCGCCGCCCGACTCGAGCGCCTTTCGCTGGGCGACCGGGTTGGTCGCGAGGAAGTTGGTCGGCGCGACCGCGTTCAGCCACTGGCGCCACCAGAACGCGGCGCGGCGGCGTTCCTTCGGCGAGAGCCCCGGCGTCTGGAAAAGCGCGTCCTGCACGTGGCGCGTGTGAAAGAGGTACCACTGCTTGAGGAGCGACCAGAGCGCGTCTTTGGTCCAGACCGGATCGGCGAAGCGCGCATCGTCGGCCTGCGCGCGCACCGCATCGGGCGCGTCCTGCCCGGCTAGGCGCAGCGCGCTGTGCAGCTGAAGCGCGAACCAGTCGGCGCTCCAGCGGCCCCACAGCTCCCACAGCTCCATCGGATGCAGCCACCACGCCCAGGCGGCGTGCAGGATCGGCGAGACGGTGCCGAGGGGATCGGCGATCGCCTCGATCGAGCGGCGGATCTCCTTCAGCCGCTCGGCCGGTGCGGCGAACGCCGCGCCGATGCCGGCGCCTTCCTCCGGACTCGGCGATGTCGGGCTCGTCTCCACGAAAAGAATTTTCAGCCGAAGCGGCAGGCTGCGGTTGACGCATGTCAACCGCGACGGTGGCCGCCCGCGGCGCGCGCTTGACCGGCGTCAAAGCGCGCGCCCGCGAGCGGGGCAACATTGGGCTCGCCTCGCTGCGCGGCACGGGACCGCGCGACGAGCGGCTGTCGGGAGGATGCACGATGCGCCATTCGATCGATGTCGCCGGTCAGGTGAGTCCGGAACTTTCCGCGCTGATCGAGCGCATGCTCGCCGATCCGGACGTCGAGGAGGCGTTGACGCTCGGGCGTGTGCGGCGTCGCCTGGCCGAGACGCTGCCGGCCGAAACCGAAGAGCTCGAGACGCGGCATCCGGGGACCGAGCGCGAGCACGCGCTGCTCGAGGAACTCGACGCGCTCATCGAAAAGTACACCGACGAGGCCCCGGCGATCGATTTCGTTTCGGCTGCGGCGAGCGAGCCGCTCTCGCGGGTGATCGAGGCGGTGATGAACGATCCGAATCGGCCGCCGCGTCCGACGCTCGCGCGGGTGCGCGAGGCGCTCGCGGCGGGGCTCGCCGCGCGCCTGGTCGGCGAGGGTGCGCTGGAGGAGGACGAGGAAGAACCGCTTCTCGCCGAGGTCGACTCGCTGATCGAACGCTTCGGCGCCGACGCGCTCGCGGAGAATTTCCTCCGCTACGAATGACGCGGGCGCCGCGCGCGCTCTGCGCGCCGCCCGTCAGCCGTGCAGCGCGCGGTATTTGGCCTGCAGTTCCTCGGGCGACTCGCGAAAGTCCGGGTTCGGCACGATGCAGTCGGCGGGGCACACGAGCTTGCACTGCGGCTCGTCGTGCGCGCCGACGCATTCGGTGCACTTGAGGGGATCGATGACGTAGATCGGGTCGCCTTTCGCGATCGCCTCGTTCGGGCAGACCGGCACGCACGCGTCGCACGCGGTGCAGGCGTCGTTGATCATGAGCGCCATGGCGCGTTTCCTCCTCAGGCGGCGGCGCGCGCCTCGAGCGCGGCGAGGCGCGCGTGGCGGAACGCGCCCCAGAGCGCCGCGCCGATCGCGCCGGCATAGATCGAATCCGGATGGCTGACCACCTCGAGGCCGGTGATTTTCTCGTTGGCGAGTTCTTCGCGCAGCGCCGCAAGCAGCCCTTCGTCGAGCGCGAGCCCTCCGGTAAGGAGCACGGTGCCGCGCGTGATGCCGGTCGCCTTGAGCAGTTTCGCGATGCGCGAGGCCATCGAAAGGTGAATGCCTTTCAGGATGTCGGCGGTCGGGATGCCGCGCGAGACCATGTTGATCACGTCGGTTTCCGCGAGCACCGCGCAGATCGAGCTCACCTTTTCCGGGTTCTTCGCGGTCTTCGAAAGCGGGCCGATCTCCTCGACCGCGACGCCGAGGTAGCGCGCGATGTTCTCGAGGAATTGGCCCGAGCCCGAGGCGCACTGGCTCGTCATCTTGTAGGCGAGCACCTTGCCGCGTTCGTCCATGTAGATCGCGCGCCCGTTGAGGGCGCCGATGTCCACCACCGCGCGCGCCGCCGGATTGAGAAAGATGCCGCCGCGCGCATGCGTGGTCATCGAATAGAAATGCCCGGTCGCGAACGCCGCATTCTCGCCTTCGCCGGTGGTGGCGACGTAGGCGACCTGCGCGGGCGCAAGGCCCGCCTCCGCGAGCACCTCGTCGTAGCCTTGGCGCGCAAGTTCCATCGGGTCGCGCCGGCGGATGCGCTCGCAGCGGCGCGCGAGCCACGCGGGCGGGCCGTCCGCGGCGTGCCGGAAAAGCACGGTCTTGACCGCGCCCGAGCCGATGTCGATGCCGACCGTGTGGATCATGCCGCCTCCCGCCGCTGCGCGACCCGGCCTTCCTCGTTCACCGCGCGCCAGGCGAAGGTCGCCGCCCCGAGGGCGCCGGTGTAGATCGAGTCCGGATTGATGTTGATCGTCATCTCGCCGTAGTTCTCGAACACGAGTTCGCGCAGCGCTTTCACCGCCGCCTCGTTCTTCGCCACGCCGCCGGTGAACGTGAACTCGTTGCGGATGCCGCCCGAGCGCGCGAGGATCGACATCGCGCGCAGGATGATCGCGCGGTGCAGCCCCGCCATGATGTCCTCGCGCCGCTCGCCGAGCGCCAGGCGATCGCGCAGCTCGGCGCCCGCGAACACCGTACAGGTGGAGTTGATGCGGATCGTCTTGGTCGCCTTCAGCGCGAGCGGTCCGAGCTCGTGCAGCCCCATGTTCATCTCGTCGGCGATGTAGCCGAGGTAGCGCCCGCAGCCGGCGGCGCAGCGGTCGTTCATCTGGAAGCTCTCGACGATGCCGTGCGCGTCGACCTGGATCGCTTTCGTGTCCTGCCCGCCGATGTCGAGCACGGTGCGCGTGCCCGGATAGAGGACGTGCGCGCCGAGGCCGTGGCAGAGGATCTCGGAGCGGATATGTTCCTTCGAGAACGGCAGCCGCGCTCGCCCGTAGCCGGTGCCGACGACGTAGGTCTCCTCGAGCGGAGTCGCGAGCACGTCGCGGATCGGCGCGCGGATCGCGTCGGCGCGCGCCGCGGTGCCGGGCAGCGCCGCGAAAGTGCGCTCGAGCGCAGCGAGCAGGTTGCGGCTGATGTTCGCGCCGTAGACGCGGTTTTCCACCGCGAGGATCGAGCGGTCGAAGACGTTGACGAGCGCCTCGTAGCGCAGGCCGGCGGCCTTCGCGACCTCCTCGGCCACGGCGAGATAGCGGCTGCCGGCGATGTCGCGGAAGAAGTCGCTCTTGCGCCGCGCGCCCGCGGCAAAGAGCGACGGGGCCTCCTCGCGCAGCCGGCGGAACGTCTCGGCGAGCGCCGCGCCGACGGCGGTCGCCGCCTCGCCGAAGCGGCCGCGCGCGGCGTTTTTTGCGCATTCGGCCTCGAGATCGCCGAGCTGCTCGAGGAACTGCTCGAGGCGAAAATCGCGTTCCAGCTGCGCGATGAACGCATCGAGCAAGGCGCCGAGCGCGCCGCTTTTCGCGAGCGCGCGGCGAAAGAGCGCGAAGCGCGCCGCGACCAGCGCCTCGTGCTTCGCGACCGCGGCCGCGGTGTCGTAGTTCGCGCGCGAGTTCGTGATGCCGCGGCCGAGCACCTCGCGCGAGTCGTCGAGCACCACCGCCTTGGTGGTGGTCGATCCGAGGTCGATGCCGATGAAGAGCCGCACGGTCAGTGCACCCCGGCGGCGAGCCGCTTCTGACGGATCATCTGGAAGTAGCTCTCCAGCCGGTTCTTGATGTTCGCGGCCGAGAAATAGCGCGGGTCGACGAGGTCGGACTCGATGAACGCGGCGGGCTTGCCGGTGCGCTTCTCGACCTCGCGCAGGATGAGCAGCTGCCCGGCGGAGAAGCTGTTACAGCTCTTGATCGAGTTGACGAGCAGACCGTCGGCCTGATACTCGTCCATGTAGCGGCAGATCATGTCGATGCGCTGCGGGAAGTTCAGGTTGGTGTAGCAGCCGAGGCAGTACTCGGCGAGCGATTCGAGCGGCCGCGCCGGATCGTGACGGAAGCCGAAGTCGTAGACGCCGCCCACCTTCGCGTAGGTGGAGGCGACCACCACCGCCCCCTCGTCGTAGAACATCTTCCAGAAGTCGCGGAAGTGCGTCCAGTTGGGCGGGCCTTCGACCACCAGCCGGTATTTCTCGCCCGGGTGATCGCCCTCGGGCGTGACCGGTCCCTTGCCCGCGCGCAGGCGCGCCTCGATCTCCGCGCGCAGCACGCGGTAGTATTCGGTCGCCTCGGGCGTGCCGCGGAACGCGGTGAAGATCGGCCCGATGTAGTACACCGCGCCGAAATAGCCATCGATCGGGCTCGGGCGGTGCTTCGCCGTCTGGAGCACCGCCACCAGGTCCTCTTCCGCTTTCTGCGATTCCTTCAGGTACTCGCGCAGCCGATCGATGTCGAACTTCACCCCCGAGATGCGTTCGAGCGCCGGGATCACGGTTTCCTTCAGCTGCTTCACCACGTAGTCGCGCATCGCGGGACTGATCCGCCCGTCGCCCTGATACGGCACGTGCAGCATCACCGTCTCGCCGCCGAACTTGTGGCGGATCAGCTCGAACCACTTCATGAACGTGAAGCAGCCGGTGTAGGAAAGAAGGAGCACGTCGGGCCGCGGCAGCGGCTCGCCGGTGGGCCCCACCTCGCCCTGCAGGAACATGCCGATGTCCGCCTTGACGTAGGTGCAGACGTCCTCCGACTGCCCGTCGCGCTCGGCCTCCAACACGAGCTTTCCCGAGCGCTTGCGCAGCGCGTTCTGCAGCGCGTTCGTTTCCGGCAGGCTGCGCGCGAAATCAAAGCACATCAGCAGCTCGTTCAGGTTGCCCGGCACGAACGTCGCCGCGATCTTGCGCCCGCGCTCGCGCGCGGTAGCGAGGTCGTGGTAGTTGCGGTTGATCAGCTCCTTCTGCAGCCACATCGCGTCTTCCTTGACGACGGTCTGCGGCCTTTTCGGTGCGGTCGGCGTCGCGCGCGCGGGCGTGCTCATCGGCGGTCTCCTTCTTTAGGCGGCGTTCCACAGCTTGATCGAATCGGCGAAGGTGCCGGCCTGCTCCCGGATCGGGGCCATCTGGCCGGTGTTCTCGGCGTACTTGAACGCGGTGTAGGGGATGCCGTGCCGCGCGAGCACGTCCTGCAGCATCGGCCGCTCGAGGAGCGCCGGATCGCAGAACGAGGGGGCCGCGAAGACGACGCCCTCGGCGCCGCGGCCCCTCACCTGCGCGAGCAGCGTGCGGCCCTTGTCTTCGCGTTTCTCGTCGTAGCGCGAGGAGGTCTGCGTCGAGCGGTGCAGGAACGCGCGCGCGAGCGCCTCGAGCGGGTCGCCGGTCTCGGGCACGTCGTCCACCAGCCAGCGCTGCACGAGCACGAAGTCGTCGTCGACGATGTAGCAGCCGGCCCGCTCGATCGACTTGATGAGCGCGAGCGGCGGCTGCTCGCAGAAAGCGCCGGTGAGCACGACGCGCGCGTTGTCGCGCTTCGGCCGCGGCGTAGCCTCCGCGGCGGCGAGGTAGTCGCGCACGAGCCGCGTGTGCTCCTCGACCGGCAGCACGCAGCCGGCGCGCAGCACGAGGTACACCTCGGCGGTCGGCGCCTGCCAGGGACGCGCGGCGCGGAAAGCGTACAGATCGCGAACCGCGCGGCGGTTTTCGTTGTACGCCGCGATCGAGCCGCGCAGGTCGTCGTCGCTCACCGGCCGACCGGCCAGGCGCGCGAGATCGTCGCGCAAGCTCGCGAGCTCGTGCCGGTAGAACGCGCCGCCCACCGCGTCGTCGTAGTTCTGCGGCACGTCGAAGTACTTGACGTATTTGTCCGGAAAGAGGATCTGCCACATGCCCGACAGGTTGCGCACGACGTCGCAGATCGACGGAAAGAGCATCCCGTCGAGGCAATCGAGCCGTCGCGTGAGGCCGAGCTCCAGCGTCGAGCGCGGGATGCGGCAGATGTAGCTCTGGTAGTAGGCGTCGCCCTGGATCACTTCCAGCTGGTCGCCGCCGCCGAAGATGCCGACCGGGAGCATTCCGGCCGCGTGCACGATTTCGCGCGGCACGTAGATCGGCATGTAGCCGATCGCTTTCGCGCCCGGGTGCGCGGCCTTCCATTCGCGCACGGCGCGGAACTCGAGATCCTCGAACAACGCTTCGCAGCGCGCGACGATGTCGGCGAGGCGCATCGCGCTAACGGTGCTGAAAGCGCGGCGGGCGTTTCTCGAGGAAGGCCTGCAGGCCCTCCACCGCGTCGCGCGTGCGCATCAGATCTTCCAGATAGAGCGCCTCCACCTCGTCGAGGCGCGCGCGCGCAAGCTCGGCGAACGGCGCGCGCGCGGCACGCACCGCGAACCCGAGCGAACTGGCGCTTTTCGGCGCGAGGTGACGCTCGAACCAGTCGAGCGCGGCCGCGACCGGGTCCTCGGCGACCGCCGCCGCGAGTCCCCACGCGAGCGCGGTCTGGGCGTCGATCGTGCGGCCGGAAAAGAGCAGGTCCTCCGCGCGCGCCTGCCCGATGCGCAGCGGAAGCAGCACCGAGGCCGCCGGCGCGAAGACGCCGAGCTTGATCTCGGGCTGGCCGAGCTGCGCGTCGGGGGCGAGGAACACGAGGTGCCCGGCGAGCGCGAACTCGAGCCCCCCGCCTAGGCACTGGCCGCGCACCGCGAACAGGATCGGCCGCGGCCACTCGAGCATGCGCGCAAGGAGCGCGTGCAGCGCCGCGAGCATCGCGGCGCAGCGCTCCGGCAGGTGCTCTTCGACGCTCGCGCCGAAGGAAAAATGCGGGCCTTCGTGATCGACGAGCGCGGCGAGCAGCCCCGCCGCGCCGGCGTGCTCGGCGAACGCGGCGTCGAGTGCGGCGATCATCCGCGCATCGAGCACGTTCGCCTTCGGGCGCGCAAGGCGCAGCCTGAGCAGCCGCCCGTCGCGCTCGAGCCAGCTCTTGAGCGGTGCGTCGGTCATCTGCGCTTCGATTTGGGCTGGATCTCGTCGGCGAGCGGCCCGACCCAGGAGGCGCCCTCGGCGAGCCGCTGCCTGAGCAGCACGAAGTCGACCTCGCGGTCGTCTTTTGCGCCCTCGTTGAAGGCGGTGAAGCCGGCGCGCGCCTCGGTCATCATGTTGAGGGAAAGCCAGGCGCGCGCGTCCTCCTTGTTGCGGTTCCACGCCTCGAGCTTCGGCTTTCTCAGCTCTTCCAGCGTCTTCGTCGTGCAGTCGGGGAACGTGAGCAGCATCTTCGCGCACAGCTCCTCGACCTTCGCGTCGAGCAGCGCAAGATCCACCGTGCCGCGCGCAAGCAGCGCTTTTCCTTCTTCGAGCGCGCGGCCGGTCTTCGGCTTGCCGAACACGACGCGCCCCATCTCGTCCACCACGCGCGAGGTCTCGACGAGCGGATTCGGGACGAATTGTCCGTCCACCTTGAGCGCGGGCACGATGTCGGTGAGCATGCCCATCCAGTACGCCTCGTGCGCCGAGAACGGCTCGCACAGCACGCAGGCCGCCATCGCGCGCTCGGCGCCGACGATCACCGGCAGGAAATCGGTCGCGCCGCCGATCGGCGCCGAGCCGTGCTTCGGGCCCGCCTGGCCGAAGCGGGCGAGGTCTTGCGCGATGGAGAAATCGCACGCCATGCCGATTTCCTGTCCGCCGGCGATCCGCATGCCGTTCACGCGGCAGATCACCGGCTTGTCGCAGCCGAGAATCGAAGACACCATGTCGTTGAAGAGGCGCATGTACTGCCGGTATTCGAGCGGCCGGCCGGCGTAGTACTCGGCGTACTCCTTCGTGTTTCCGCCGGTGCAGAACGCCTTGTCGCCCACGCCGGTGAACACCACGCAGTTGACGTCGCGCGCGTTCGAGGCGGCGCGGAAGGCGGCGATCACGCCTTTCACCATCTCGGTGGTGTAGGAGTTGTACTGCGCCGGGTTGTCGAGCCAGATCCAGGCGTTGTAGAGCCCGGTGGCGGGTTTGCCCGTCGGGGGTCTTCGCCGGGCGCTTCTCGTAGCGCACCCCCGGCACGACGATCTCGGCGAGGTTGTGGTCCTTCAGCGCACGCGCACTTGGGGCGCGCGGCGACGGGCATGGCGGTCATCGCGACTCCTCCTTGCGGCCAGCCGAAAGCAGCATTGCGATACCGATTTTTGGGCGGGCGCGACCGCGCTGCCGGGCGCCGGCGCACCCGCAACAAAGAGGTTCGCCTCGATCGGTCCGATCCGATTTGATCTAGCGCAAGGAAACCGCGCGCGTTTGCGGCACAGTCGCGCGCTACGAGCGATGTCGAGCCCGCTTGCCAGCGTTTCGGTCGCGCTCGCCGGCTCCGGCGGCGCCGGCGCGATGACCGCCGGAAATATGTTGCTGGAAGCGCTCGCGCGCGCCGGCTACTACGGCCTGATGACGCGCTCAAGCGGTCCGCAGATCCGCGGCGGCGAATCGGTCGCGATGGTGCGCGCGGCGACGTTTCCCGCCGACGGCCCGGACGACCGCTTTCACGTGCTCGCCGCGATCGACTGGCAGAGACGTTGCGCGCTTCGCGGACGAAATTCCGCTCGGTCCCGAGAGCCTGATCGTGGGCGATCCGGCGCAGGGCGAGCCGCCGGAGCATTTCGTGCGCAGCGGCGCGCGCTTCGCCTCGGTGCCGTTCAAGGCGATCGCGAAGGCGATCCCCGGCGGCTGGCCGAACATGGTGGCGCTCGGGCTGCTCGGCGGCCTGCTCGGCCTTGCATCCGAAGCGCTCGAGGCGGCGGTGGCGAAGGCGAACCGCAAAGGGGGCGGGGCGTGCGAGGCGAACCTTGCGGCGCTGCGCGCGGGGTTCGCCGAGGCGCCGAAGCTCGGGGCGGCGTTTGCGCTCGCTGCGCCGCCTGCGCGCACGCCGCGCTGGCTCGTCACCGGAAACGAAGCCGCCGGCTACGGCGCGCTCGCCGGCGGCGTGCGCTTCGTCGCCGCGTATCCGATCACGCCGGCGACCGAACTGCTCGAGTGGATGGCCCCGGCGCTCGCCCGGCTGGGCGGCACGCTCGTTCAGGCCGAGGACGAACTCGCCTCGATCAACATGATCCTCGGCGCCTCCTACGGCGGGGTGCCGGCGCTCACCGCGACCTCCGGCCCGGGCCTTGCCCTGATGACCGAGGCGCTCGGGCTCGGGGTGGCGGCCGAGATCCCGATCGTGGTCGTGGACGTGATGCGCACCGGGCCGTCGACCGGCATCGCCACCAAGACCGAGCAGGCCGACCTCAACATCGCGCTCTACGGCCTGCACGGCGACGCCCCGCACGTGGTGGTCGCGCCGAACTCGCTCGCCGACTGCTGCGCGGCGACGCAATGGGCGGTCGAGCTCGCCGAGGCGCTGCAGGTGCCGGCGATCGTGCTCTCGGACCAGTACTTCGGCCAGGCGCGCGGCGTCGTCGAGCGGCCCCGGGTGCGCGAAAGCGCGCCGCGCCGACTCACCGCGCAGCCGAACGGCGCGGCCTACCGGCGCTATGCGCTCACGCCCTCGGGCGTCTCGCCGATGGCGATTCCGGGAACGCCCGGGCTCGCGTACACCGCGGACGGCCTGGAACACAACGAGCGCGGCACGCCGTCGTCGCAGCCCGCCGACCACCTCGCGCAGCTCGAAAAGCGCGCGCGAAAGCTGGAGGCGTTCGACTGCGGCGAGCGCTGGGCGACGGTCGAGGGCGAAGGCGAGATCGCGGTGCTCACGTTCGGCTCGCCGACGGCGGCCGCGCGCGAAGCGATCGTGCGCGCAGCGGCCGACGGCGTGCGCGCGCGGCTGGTGTCGGTCCGGCTGCTGTCTCCGGCGCAGCCGGCGCGCCTTGCGCAGGCGCTCGCGGGCGTCGAGCGCGTGCTCGTCGTCGAGCAGAACCACAGCGGGCAGTTCTTGCGCTATCTGCGCTCGATCTGCGCGCTGCCGCGCGAGGTGGCGAGCCTGCGCCGCCCCGGGCCGCTGCCGTTCCGTCCGGGCGAGATCCATCGGCGCCTCGTCGAATGGAGCCGCGCATGAACGCGCCGGACAGCGCGCTCGCACCGCAGAGCTTCAAGTCCGACATCAAGCCGGTCTGGTGCCCGGGCTGCGGCGACTTCAGCGTGCTCGCCGCGATCACCCGGGCGCTCGCGATGCTCGGTCTGCGGCCGGAGGAGGTCGCGATCGTCTCCGGGATCGGCTGCTCGTCGCGCATTCCGGCCTACACCACCTGCTACGGCTTTCACGGCGTGCACGGGCGGGCGCTGCCGGCGGCGACCGGTCTGAAGATCGCGCGGCCCGACCTCACGGTGCTCGTCGCCGGCGGCGACGGCGACGGCTATTCGATCGGCGGCAACCATTTCCTGCACGCCTGCCGGCGAAACGTGGACCTCACCTACATCGTGATGGACAACCACGTCTACGGCATGACCAAGGGACAGCCGTCGCCGACGACCGAACCCGGATGGTCCTCGAAGCTCGCCCCCGGCGGCACCGGCGTGCGCGAATTCCGTCCGCTCGTCATCGCGCTCGCCTCCGGCGCGAACTTCATCGCGCGCGGGTTTTCGGGCGACCCGAACGGCTGCGCGCGGCTGATCGCCGAGGCGGTGCGGCACCCCGGCTTCTCGTTCGTCGAGATCCTGTCGCCGTGCGTCACGTTCCGGCCCGACCAGCGCGCATGGAAAGACCTCGTGCGTCCGGCACCGGTCGAGCCGACCGACGATCCGGCGCGCGCCGCGCGGCGACTGATGACCGACGACGGCTTCAACCTCGGGATTCTCTACAAGGGCAGGCGCGCGCCGTACGCGCCGGCGCGCGAGCCCCGCACCGCGCTCGCCGAGCTGGAAAAGGAGTTCGCCCTATGACGCGCAGGAACCGCAAGGCGAAGCCGGCGGCGCGCCGAGGGGCGGCGAGCAAGGCGAGCGAGGAATTCATGGCGCGCGCCTACGCGATGGAGATCGACGCCGCCGAGCGCTACGGCGAGTTCGCCGACCAGATGGAGGTGCACAACAACCCCGAGGTGGCGACGCTCTTCCGGCAACTGGCCGAGATCGAAGGCCGGCACGCGAAGCAGATCCTCGAGGAGATGAACTGGCCGCAGATGCCGCCGCCGGTCTACGCGCTCGAGTGGCGCACGCCCGAGCCGCCGGAGACCGCGCCGGTGACCGAGCTCCACTACCGCATGCGGCCGTGGCACGCGCTCGCGCTCGCGCTGAGGAACGAGGAGCGCGCCGAGCGCTTCTTCGTCGGCGTCGCGCGCTCGCCGAAGACGCCGCGCGAGGTGCGCAAGCTCGCCGCCGCGATGGCCGAGGAGGAGCGCGAGCACATGCGCCTCATCCGCGAGTGGATGGCGCGCGTGCCGCAGCCGGATCCGGACTGGAGCCGGGATCCGGACCCGCCGGCGCTCGCCGACTGACGCCTCGCCCGGTCAGCGGCAGACGAGCACCGGCAGCTTCGAGTGCACGAGCACCTTCTGCGTCTCGCTGCCGAGGAGCACGCCCGCGAGGCCGCGCCGGCCGTGCGAGGCCATCACGATGAGGTCGCAGCGCCGCGCGCGCGCAGCGCGCAGGATGTCCTTCCAGGGCTCGCCGCCGGTCACCGCGCGCGCCTCGGCGCGCACGCCCGCCGCGCGCGCGATGCGCGCGAAATCGCGCAGGCCCGCCTCGGCCGCGCGCGCGATCGCGCGCCGGTAGCCGGGCAGCGCGGCAAGCGCCGCGCCCCGCGCCGGCTCGAAGTACGGCGCGACGACGTGCAAGCCCGTGAGCTTTGCGCCGCAGACCTTCGCGAGCCGCGCGGCGAGCCGCACCGCGCGCCGCGACAGCGCCGAGCCGTCGGTCGCGACCAGGATGTGCCGGGGCGCGCCGCGCGCTCGCATCAGCGGCACACGAGCACCGGGATCTTCGAGTGCGTGAGCACCTTCTGGGTTTCGCTGCCCAGAACGAGCGCTTCGAGCCCCTTGCGGCCGTGCGAAGCCATGACGATGAGGTCGCACTTCTTCGCCTGCGCGGTGCGGATGATCGCCTTCCAGGGATTCGCGTGCGCGGTCACGACGCGCCGCACCGAAAGACCGGCGGCGCGCGCCTCTTCGTCGAGCACGTCGAGCGCCTTGTCGGCCGCGCGCTGCGCCATCTCCTGCCAGCGCTTTTGCGTGATTTCGGGCAGGTACACGGCCGCCTCGCCGTAGATCGGCGGCGCGTACGGCGGGGTCACGTACAGGCCGGTGAGCGCCGCGCGGCTCGCCTTCGCCAGCGCGATCGCGGCGCGGATCGCGCGCTTCGGAAAGCGGCGAGCCGTCGGTCGGCACGAGGATGCGCTTGAACATGCGCGCGTCTCCTTTCGGTCGCGACGATAGTTTGCGGTGCCGGGCGCGCGCTTGACCTGCGTCAAATGGCGTCAGTCGACGAGCACGACGGGCGCGGCGGCCTGCGCGCGCGCGAGCACGCGCCCGACGATCGCGGCGCGGTCGTAGCCCGCGGCGCGAAGCTGCGCGACACAGTCGGCCGCGCGCGCGGCGGGCAGCGCCGCGAGCAGCCCGCCCGCGGTCTGCGGGTCGAAGAGCAGCGCATCGGCGCGGGTGGGTCGCGAGCGCGGGCGGCGCCGCGAGCGCGCGGGCAAAGCGCAGGTTCGCCGGCTGAAGCGAGCTGACGAGCCCCGCCGCCGCCGGTCTCCTCCGCGCCCTCGAGGAGCGGCAGGGCGCCCAGGCGCAGCTCGGCGGCGACGCCCGAGGGCTCGACCATCTCCAGCAGATGCCCGAGCAGGCCGTAGCCGGTGACATCGGTGCAGGCGCGTGCGCCGTGCGCGACGAGCGAGCGCGCGGCGTGCCGACTCGACTGGCACATCGCCGCGAGCGCCGCCTCCAGCCAGCGGCCGCGCGCGGCAAGCCGCGCGTGCGCCGCGAGCAGCGTGCCGGTGCCGATCGGCTTGGTGAGCACGAGCGCGTCGCCCGGCTGCATCCCGCGCTTTCGCAGCAGGCCGCGCAGGTGTTCGTCCACCAGCCCGTTCACCGCGAAGCCGAGCGCGAGCTCCCGGCCTTCGGCGCTGTGGCCGCCGACGAGCGCGCAGCCGGCTTCATCGAGCACTTCCACCGCGCCCGCGAGCAGCTGAAAGAGCGTGTCCTCGACCTTCGCTTCGAGCCCCGGCGGCAGCGTGACGATCGCGGCCGCCGCAAACGGCTCGCCGCCCATCGCGTAGATGTCGCCGAGGGCGTGGTTCGCGGCGATCTTGCCGAAGCGGAACGGGTCGTCGAGCGGCGCGCGGAAAAAATCGACCGAATGAACGAGCGCCTTTCCGGCCGGTACGCGCAGGACGGCGGCGTCGTCCGGGTCTGCCAGCCCGACGAGCACGTCGGCGCGCGCGCGCGGGCCGATCGCGGCGAGCGCGCGCGCAAGGGCGCTCGCGCTCACCTTCGCGCCGCAGCCGCCGCAACGCATCGCGCTCGCCTGCGTCGCCTCGATCGCTTCCTCGGGCGCAAGCGCAAGCGCCGGGCGCGCCGGCGCCGGCGCGCGCATCGGCGAAAGCTCGGAAAACTGCGCCATGAAGCGCCGGTCGATGCGCTCCTTCCAGCGCCAGACCCAAGCGCCACTTGCCCGCAACGGCCCGCGCGATGCGACCGCGGTGCGCGCGCCGGTGCCGATCAGCGAGAGGAACCGCCGTTGCGGCCGGTAGCGAACGAGCGCGTCGGCCTTCGAGCGCGCGGCGCAGGTTCTCGGCGAGCGGCGGCCCCATGCGCACCGCGTAGACGCGCGGCTTTCTCCAGCCGGTGGCCGGCGATCGAGGCGACGTCGCCGGCGGCGAAGACGTGAGGGTCGGTTACCGACCGAAGGGTCGCGTCGACCCGGATGAAGCCGTCGTCGTCGAGCGCAAGCCCGGTGTGCGCGAGCCACGGCGCGCCGCGCGCGCGCGTCGCCCAGACGACCTCGTCGGCGGCGATCGTTTCGCCCGCGGCGGTGTAGAGCCGACCCGGGTTCGATGCGCCGCACCTCGGCGCCGACGTGCACGGCGATCGCGCGCGCGGCAGAGCTCGCGAAGGAGCGCGCGGCGCACCGCGCCGGTGGTGCGTCGGCAGGATCTCGGGGCCAGCTTCGACGAGGTGCACCGCGAGCGCGGCCGGATCGCGGCCGAGCGCGCGCAGCTCGCTTGCGAGCCGGTGCTGGATCGCGAGCGCGAGTTCGACCCCTGCGGCGCCGCCGCCGACCACCGCGATGCCGCAGGGCACCCGGGCGACTGCGCACGCGCTCAAGGAGCGCGAGCCAGCGCTCGTTGAAGCTGTGGATCGGCTTCACGGGCACCGCGTGCGCCTGCGCGCCCTCGACGCCGTCGGTCTGCGGCGTCGAGCCGATGTCGATCGAGAGCAGATCGTAGGCGACCGGCGGGCGCGAGCGGCAGATCACCGCCTTCCGCCCACGGTCGATGCCGATCGCCTCGTCGCGGTAGAAGCGCGCGCCGGCGAACGCGGCGAGGCGCGCAAGGTCGATGTGGATCTCGTCGTACGCGTAATGCCCGGCGATGTAGCCGGGCAGCATCCCGGAGTAGGGCGTCTCGACGTCGCGGCAGACGACGGTGATGCGCACGCCCGGCATCGGCCGCATGCCGAAGCGGCGCAGCACGACGACGTGGGCGTGCCCGCCGCCTACGAGCACGAGGTCGCGCAGCACGGGCGAATCGGAGCTCGTCATCGCAAGGCGCTCGCCGGGAGAGCCGGCAAGTTAGCAAAATTCGCCTGCGCGCGCGCGCCGGCGCGCTGCGGCTCCTCACGCCGCGCGTCGGTACGCCGATCGCGCGCTCGGCGAGCGCCTGCGTCGCCCGGCGCCTAGTAGGCGATGCACCGCTCGCAGACCGTGCCGCGCACGTCGCCGCGCAGGTGGGCTTCTCGCAGCGCGACGAACGGCGGCGAATTCCACGCTTGCATGAACGACTGACGCGTAAGATCGCCCATCGTCCAGTGGGCGGTCGCGTCGAAGCAACAGGCCGAAAGCTTGCCGTCGGCGGTGACGTGGCCTTCGGTAAACGCCGACCAACAGGGCAGCGGCGGCCGCAGCGCCCCGAGCCGACCCTGGTTTCCGGCGGTGGGGCGAAAACCGAGTTCCCGCTCGCGCTGCGCGGCGAACGAGCCCATCGAGTAAAGCGGCAGCCGATACGTGCTGGTCGACGTAAGGCAGCACCCGCTCGCGAAGCAGCGCCTGCATGCGCTCGTGCTGCTCGCCGTCGTAGTGGATCGAGGAAGCGTAGAGGCCGGTCGCGTAGCCGCCGCGGCGGCGCACCTCCCAAGCGGCGGCAGATCGTCGAGCGCGCGCCGAAAGAGCTTGCCCGAGACGCCCATGATGCGCACGAACTGCGCCTCGTCGGCGGCGTTCACCGACCACTTGAGCGAGTCGAGCCCCGCCTTCATGCACTCTTCGACCGCTTCCGGAAACGCCATCGAGGCGTTCGAGGTGAGAAAGACGTAGGGCGTCGCCAGTTCGCGCTTCAGATACGCGATGCAGTCGACGAGCAGCCGCGGGCTCATGAACGATTCGCCGAGGTAAAAGACGCCGATTTCCTCGACCCCGGCCTCGCGCAGCTCGCGCGCGATACGCCTGAAGAGCCCGAAATCCATGTCCCGTTTCGGCTGCGCCGCGCGCACGCGCAGGGCGCAGAAGCCGCAGCGGTAGTTGCAACGCGGCGAAATCTCGATCTTGACACGCTCTTCGTGCGCGGGAAGCGCCGCGCGCATGCGCTCCGGCGGGATTCGGGTGATCGCGTCGATGCGGTCGGTGATGCGGCCCATGGGGCGAGTCTTGCGCCGCCCCCCGGGACGGCGGTTTGATCGAGATCAAGGCGGGCGGTATGGTGCGAGGGCATGAAGGCCACCCTCGTTCCCGGACTTTCTCTTGCGCGCCGGCTCCTCGTCGACGAAGCGCGCTGTATCGCCTTCCTGGGCCGCGACGGCATGGTGTACGCCACTCCCTGGATGGTGAGCGACCTCGAGTACGCGTGCCGCGATTTTCTGCTCGCGCACCTCGATCCCGGCGAGGATTCGGTCGGCGCGCACGTCTCGATCGACCACGTCGCCGCCGACGCCGCTCGGCATGGAGGTGACGGTCGAAGCGCGCGTCGCGAAGGTCGAAGGGCGGCGCGTCGCGTTCGAGTTCCGCGTGCGCGACGAGATGGAGGAGTGCGGCCGCGGCACGCACGTGCGCGTCGTGGTCGAGATCGACAGGACGCGCGCGCGGGTCGCTGCGAAACGCGCGCGCGCCGCGGCGCGAAAGCCGTAGAATCGTCCGCCCACAGATGCGGTTCGCGATCGTGCTTGCGCTCGCCGCGGCCACAGCGCTCGCGCAGGCGCCGAAGGAGGCGGGCAAGGCGGGCGCAGGCAAGGCGCCGCCACCGATGCCGGTGAAGGCTGCGCCGGCGCGCGTCGCGCCGGCGGTCGAGGAGGCGAGCGCGGTCGGCACGCTGCGCGCCGACGAGGCGGTGACCGTGCGTCCCGGAGATCGCGGGGCGCATCGCCGAGATCCGCTTCGAGGAAGGCCAGCGCGTCGAGCGCGGCGCGGTGCTTGCGCGGCTCGATGCGTCCGAGGCGAAGGCGCAGCTTGCCTCGGCGAGCGCGCAGGCGGCGCTCGATGCGCAGCGGCTTGCGCGCGCCGAGGACCTCTTCCAGAAGAACTTCATCAGCCGCCAGGCGCTCGACGAGGCGCGCGCGAACGCGGCGCGCTCGGCGGCGGCGGTGCGCGAGATCGAGGCGCGCCTTGCGAAGACCGAGATGCGCGCGCCGTTCGCCGGCGTGGTCGGCCTGCGGCAGGTGAGCGCGGGCGCGGTGGTCGCCGCCGGCACCGACATCGCGCGGCTGGAGAAAATCGATCCCCTCAAGCTCGAGTTCCGGCTGCCGGAGAGCTACGTCGCGCGGCTGCGCACCGGGCAGACGGTGAGGATCGCGGTCGACGCCTGGCCGGGGCAGAGCTTCGCCGGCCGCGTGTACGCGATCGAGCCCGCGGTGGACGAGGCGACGCGCACCGTGCTCGTTCGCGCGCGCATCGCCAATCCGGACCTGCGGCTGCGCCCCGGGATGTTCGCGCGCGTCGCGCTCGAGCTCGGCGCGCGCGAAAAGGCGATCTGGATCCCCGAGCAGGCGGTGGTGCCGCGCGGTCAGGACGCGTTCGTCTATCGGGTCGCCGACGGCCGCGCCGACCTCGTCAAGGTGCGCCTCGGCGTGCGCCGGCCGGGCGAGGTCGAGGTGCTCGCCGGGCTTTCCGCCGGCGATCTGGTCGTCACCGAGGGGACGCTCCGGCTCTTTCCCGGGGCAGCGGTGACGCTTCTGCCCGAGAAGCCCGCCGCCGCGGCGGGCGAAAAGAAAGGCTAGCGCGTGGGGCTGCCCGAACTGTGCATACGCCGGCCGGTGCTCGCCACCGTGATGAGCCTGCTCATCGTGCTTCTCGGCCTGATCGCGTTCGAGCGCCTGTCGGTGCGCGAGTACCCGAAGATCGACACGCCGGTCGTGTCGGTGCGCACGGTCTACAAGGGCGCAAGCCCCCAGGTGATCGAATCGCAGGTGACGCAGCCGCTCGAGGACGCGCTCTCGGGGATCGAGGGCGTACGCACCCTCAAGTCGGTCTCGCGCGAGGAGGTGTCGCAGATCACCGTCGAGTTCGCGATCGAGCGCGACGTGGACGCCGCCGCGAACGACGTGCGCGACCGCGTGGCGCGCGTGCGCGCGCTGCTTCCGCAGGCGGCCGACGATCCGGTGGTCGCGAAGGTCGAGGCCGACGCGCAGCCGATCCTCTGGGCGCGGCTCGTCTCGGATCGTCACGATGCGCTCGCGCTCTCGGATTACGCCGACCGTTACGTCGCCGACCGGCTGAAGACGCTGCCCGGCGTGGCGTCGGTGATCATCGGCGGCGAGCGCCGCTACGCGATGCGCATCTGGCTCGACCGCGACCGGCTCGCCGCCTACGGCCTCACGCCCCAGGACATCGAGGCTGCGTTGCGCCGGCAGAACGTCGAGATCCCCGCCGGCCGGATCGAGTCGGCCGAACGCGAGTTCAGCGTGCTCGCCGAGGCCGATCTGCGCAGCGCCGAGCAGTTCAACGACATGATCGTCGCGGAGTCGCGCGGCTATCCGGTTCGCCTGCGCGACGTCGGTCACGCCGCGCTCGGCGCGCTCGATGAGCGCAACATCGTGCGCGTGAACGGCGATCCGGCGGTGGGGCTCGGCGTCGTCAAGCAGTCGGCGGCGAACACGCTCGAGGTCGCGCGCGCGGTGAAGGCGGAACTGGAGCGCATGACGCCGACGCTGCCCGAAGGCATGCGCCTTGCGGTCGCGTTCGACGCCTCGGTGTTCATCGAGCGCTCGATCGAGGCGGTGTACCGCACGATGGGCGAGGCGGTGCTGCTCGTCGTGCTCGTCATCTTCCTGTTCCTGCGCTCGCTGCGCGCGACGCTGGTGCCGTTCGTCACCATTCCGGTGTCGCTCGTCGGCGCCGTGTTCGTGCTCTACCTCTTCGGGTTCACGATCAACGTGCTGACGCTGCTCGGGCTGGTGCTCGCGATCGGCCTGGTGGTCGACGACGCGATCGTCGTGCTCGAGAACTGCCACCGGCACCTGGAGATGGGCAAGGCGCCGGCCGCGGCGGCGGCCGACGGCTCGCGCGAGATCGCGTTCGCGGTGCTCGCGATGACGTTCACGCTCGCGGCGGTGTTCGCGCCGCTCGCGTTCGTGCCCGGAAACACCGGGCGGCTGTTCGCCGAGTTCGCGCTCACGGTCGCGGCGGCGGTCGCAATTTCCGGGTTCGTCGCGCTTACGTTGACGCCGATGATGTGCGCGCGGCTGCTGCGCGCGCACGCGCGCCACGGCGGGCTCGACCTCGCGATGGAGCGATTCTTTCGCGGGCTGAACGAGGGCTACCGCGCGCTCCTTTCCCGCGCGCTCGCGGCGCGCGCGCTCGTGGCGGCGGCGTTCGTCGCGGTGCTCGGTGCGACCGCGTGGCTGTATACGACGCTGAAGGACGAGCTCGCGCCGCTCGAAGACCGCGGCTTCTTCGTGACGCTCGTCCTCGCCCCCGAGGGCGCCTCGCTCGACTATACCGACCGGCACATGCGAGAGATCGAGCGGCTGCTCGCCGAGGTGCCCGAGATCCGCTCCTACTTCGCCGTGGTCGCGCCGGGCCTCGAGCGCCCTAACCCGGTGAACGTCGGCATCGCGTTCGTGCAGCTCGCGCCGTGGGAGGAGCGCGCGCGCCGCACGCGCGCGGTGACCGCGGAGCTGCGGCCGAAGATGTTCGCATGGCGCTGCCCGGGCGTGCTCGCGTTTCCGGTCGATCCGCCCTCGCTCGGGCAGAGCTTCCGCAACCCGCCGGTGCAGTTCGTCATCCAGGCCGATTCCTACGAGGCGCTCGAGCGCATGTCGCAGGCGCTCCTTGCGCGCCTGCGCCAGAGTCCGGCGCTCGGCGAACGCCGACGTGGACCTGCGCCTGAACAAGCCGCAGCTCGCGGTGGACATCGACCGCGACAAGGCCGCCGCGCTCGGCATCGACGTCGAGGCGATCGGACGCACGCTCGAGACGCTGCTCGGCGGGCGCCAGGTGACGCGCTTCAAGCGCGAGGGCAAGCAGTACGACGTCGTCGTGCAGCTCGAGCCGAAGGACCGCGCGACGCCGGCGGACCTTTCGGCGATCTACGTGCGCGCGCAGGGACGGCCGGCCGGTGCAGCTCGCGAACCTCGTGCGCGTGCGCGAGACCGTGGGGCCGAAGGAGCTCAACCACTTCAACCGCCAGCGCGCGGCGCTCATCTCGGCCAACGTCGCTCCCGGCTACACGCTCGGGGAGGCGCTCGCGCAGCTGGAGGCGGCGGCGCGCGAGGTGCTCGACGCGGGCGCGCGCACCGCGCTCGACGGTCCCTCGCGCGAGTTCCGCGAGTCGGGGCAGGCGCTCGCGTTCGCGTTCGTGCTCGCGCTCGCGTTCATCTATCTCATGCTCGCGGCGCAGTTCGAGAGCTTCGTCGCGCCGTTCGTCATCCTGCTCACCGTGCCGCTCGCCTCGCTCGGGGCGCTCGCCGCGCTCAAGTGGACCGGCGGGACGCTGAACGTCTACTCCAAGGTGGGCCTCATCATGCTGATCGGCCTGATCACCAAGCACGGCATTTTGATCGTCGAGTTCGCGAACCAGTTGCGCAGCCGCGGGCGCGCGACCTTCGAGGCGGTGCTGGAAGCTTCGGTGCTGCGGCTGCGGCCGATTCTCATGACCACGGGCGCGATGGTGCTCGGAGCGGTGCCCCTTGCGCTCGCGACCGGTGCCGGCGCGGAAGCGCGCCAGGCGATCGGCTGGGTGATCGCGGGAGGGCTCACCCTCGGCACCGTGTTCACGCTGTTCGTCATCCCGGTCGCCTACACGCTCGTCGTGCGCGAGCGGCGCGCGCGCGCCGAGCCGGCCGCCGCCGGCGCCGAGTGAAAGGAGGGGACATGCGCTCGCGCTATCACATCCGGCAGTCGGACGTCGAGCCGTACTCGCCGGCCAACCACACCGGCACGCGGAACTTTCGCCTCGTCGGTCCGGAGACCGTCGGCGCGAAGAACCTCGAGGTGATCGTCGGCGAAATCGAGCGCGGCAAGGGGGCGCTCGCGCACGCGCACCCGGGAATCGAGCAGGTGTGCTACCTGCTCGAGGGCGAAGCGCACGTGGAAGTCGCCGGCGAAAAGTTCGAGCTGAAGGCGGGCGAAGCCTGCTTCTTTCCCGCCGACGCCGTGCACCTTTTCGTCGTCACCAGCGAGCGCGCAAAAGTGCTCGTCGTCTATTCGCCCCCCTACGGCGAGGATCCCGCGCGCGTGCGCCGACCGGGCGGCTAGCGCGATGGACTTCGCCTTCACGCCCGAGCAGGAGCGCATCCGCGAGGCGGTGGCGAAGCTGTGCGCGCGCTTTGACGACGCCTACTGGCTCGAAAAAGACCGCGCGGGCGGATTCCCCGAGGAGTTCCACCGGGCGCTCGCCGCCGACGGCTGGCTCGGGATCGCGATGCCCGAAGCCTACGGCGGCGCCGGCCTCGGCATCACCGAGGCGGCGATCATGATGCAGACGATCGCCGAATCGGGCGCGGGCTTTTCCGGGGCCTCGGCGGTGCACATGAACATCTTCGGGCTCAATCCGGTGGTCGTCTTCGGCACCGACGAACAGAAGCGCAGGATGCTTCCGTCGCTCATCGCCGGGCGCGAGCGCGCCTGTTTCGCGGTCACCGAGCCGAACACGGGTCTCGATACCACGTGCCTCGCGACCCGCGCGGAAAAAAGGGGCGGCACGTACTACATCACCGGGCAGAAGGTCTGGATCTCGACCGCGCAGGTCGCCGAGAAGATCCTGCTTCTTGCGCGTACCACGCCGATCGAGGAGGCGAAAAAGCCCGCCGCGGGGCTCTCGCTCTTTTACACCGATCTTGACCGGCGCTACGTCGAGGTGCGCGAGATCGACAAAATGGGCCGTAAGGCGGTCGACTCGAACCTCGTGTTCTTCGACGCGATGCCGGTTCCGGAGGCCGACCGCATCGGCGAGGAGGGCCGCGGCTTCGAATACATCCTGCACGGCATGAACCCCGAGCGCATCCTCATCGCCGCCGAGTCGGTGGGGCTCGGGCGCTGCGCGCTCGCGCGCGCGGCGAAATACGCGAAAGAACGCGTCGTCTTCGGCCGCCCGATCGGCAAGAACCAGGCGATCCAGCACCCGCTCGCCGCGAACTGGATGGCGCTCGAGGCGGCGAACCTGATGGTCTTCAAGGCCGCCTGGCTCTACGACCGCGGCAAACCCTGCGGCGCCGAGGCGAACGCGGCCAAATACCTCGCCGCGGAAGCCGCGTTCGACGCCTGCCAGCAGGCGGTGATGACGCACGGCGGCTTCGGCTACGCGAAGGAGTATCACGTCGAGCGCTATCTGCGCGAATCGCTCATCGGCCGCATCGCGCCGGTCTCGCCGCAGCTCATCCTGTGCTTCATCGCCGAGCGGGTGCTCGGCCTGCCGAAGTCGTACTGAGCGCGAGCCGCGGATCGGCGGCGTGCGCGAGTCGCGCGCGCGCACGCGCCGGGGTAAGCTTGCGGCCATGAACGAACCGGTACCGGTCGTCGGGCGCGGCTTCTGCTACGAGGACCTGCGCGTCGGTTTTCGCTTCCGCACGCACCGGCGCACGATCGCGGAGGCCGACCTCGCCGGCTTCGTCAACCTCACCTGGCTCACCGAAGAACTGTTCACCGTCGCCGACGACTCGGGCCGCGCGATCAAGGGGCGGCCGGTGCCGGCAGCGCTCGTCTATGCGTTCGCCGAAGGGCTGCTTTTGCCGACGATGCAGGACACCGGGCTCGCCTTCCTCAACGCGACGCTCGACGTCAAGTCGCCGACCTTCGTCGGCGATACGATCCACGTGGAAGCGGAGGTCGTCGAGTGCCGCCTCACCTCCAAGGGCGACCGGGGCCTTGTGCGCTTCGCCAACCGCGTGGTGAAGCAGGACGGGACCGTCACGCTCGAATACAACCCGCTGCGGCTGCTCAAGCGCCGCTGAGCGCTCGCCGCAGGGCGCGTGACGTGGCACCTCGCCGAGGGAAGGTTAAACTTGAGTTGACGATGAAGCGCACGATCGGCGCAACAGAACTTCGGGCGTCCCTGCCGGAAACCGTCCTCCGGGTGCGCCCGCGGCGAACGCTTCACGGCGGTCTACCGCAGCCGAGCGGCGTTCCGCATCGTGCCGGTGGGAGACGAGGCGGCGACACGCCTTCCTCCGCTCGCACCCGATCCGATCTGCCGTGCCCGCGCGCAGGGTCGCTCCGGCGACGGTGCGAGTTCGCGCGACCGCGAACGATTTCTGTACGCAGGCGGCAGCCGCACGCCCCGGCGGCGCGGGCGGTGAAACATTTCCGCCAGGCGGGCTTGCAGGTGTTTTCCGGATGATCGAGCGCATCGACCACGTCGTCCTGACCACCCGCGACCGCGAGGGTTGCGTGCGCTTTTACACCGAGGTGCTCGGCATGCGGCTCGAATCGTTTCGCACCGCGACCGAGACCCGCTGGGCGCTCGCCTTCGGCAGCCAGAAGATCAACCTGCACGAGTGGGGCCGGGAGTTCTCGCCGCGCGCGCACGTCGCCGCCCCCGGGACGCTCGACATCTGCTTCATCGCCTCGGTGCCGCTCGAGGAAGTGATCCGCAGGCTGGAGGCGGCGGGCGTGCCGATCCTCGAAGGGCCGGTGGCGCGCACGGGCGCGCTCGGGCCGATGCGCTCGGTGTACGTGCGCGACCCGGACCTCAACCTCGTCGAGATCGCCGAGTACCTCAGCGCCCCGGACCGAGCGTGAACCAGAAGGTCGCGCCCGCGCCGGGCGCGGCCTCCGCCCAGACGCGTCCGCCGTGGCGCTCGACCACGCGCTTGACGATCGCCAACCCGATTCCGGTGCCGGCGTACTCGCTCGGCGCGTGCAGCCGCTCGAACGGCCGGAAGAGCTTTCCGGCGTACGCCATGTCGAAGCCGACGCCGTTGTCGCGCACGAAGTACGCCTGTGCCGCCGCGTCCCAGCCGACCTCGACGCGCGGCCGCTCGGCGCGCGCCGAGTACTTGAGCGCGTTGTCGAGCAGATTGACGAGCGCCTGGCGCACGAGCGTCGCGTCGCCTTCGGCCGGCGGCAGCGGCGCGATCGCGAGCTCGGCACCCGGGTAGCGCGGCTCGAGCTCCGCCGCGACCGCGCGCGCGAGCGCCGCGAGGTCGAGCGGCGCGCGCGCGAGCTCCGCGCGCGAGACGCGCGCGAGCGTGAGCAGGTCGTCCACCAGCGCCCCGAGGCGCCGGGCGTTGTCCTCGATCACGCCGAGCATGCGCCGGCCCTCGGGCGAGAGCCGCTCGCCCTCGTCCTCGATCACCATGCGCGCGAACGCGCCCATCGCGCGGATCGGCGCGCGCAGATCGTGCGACACCGAATACGAGAACGACTCGAGCTCCGCGATCGCCGCCTCCAGTTGCGCCGTGCGCTCGCGCACCCGTCGCTCGAGCGTCTCGTTCAGTTCCCGGATCGCTTGCTCGGCGAGCTTGCGCTCGGTGATGTCCTGCACCGTTCCGGTGACGACCGGCTCGCCGGCGCCGTCGTGCGCGGTGGCGTCGACGGTGGCGGTGAAATACCGAAGCGGCATCAGCGCCGGATCGATGCGAAAGTCGAAGCTCGCGCTCGCGCGCTCGCGGATCGCCGCGCGCAGCCCCTCGTCCACTGCCTGCCGGTCCTCCGGATGCAACAGCCTCAGGAACTCCGACCACGGCGGCGGGCCGAGCGCCGGATCGCGGCCGAAAAGCCGGTACATCTGCGCCGACCAGTGGCCGCTGCGTCGCGCCGGATAGAGCTTCCAGGTTCCGAGCCGCATGCGCGCCTGCGCGTCTTGCAGCTCGGCGACCGCCTCGCGCAGCGCCTGCTCGGCGCGCCGACGCGCGCTGATGTCGAGGCAGAGGGTGAAGGTCTCGCCGCCGGGCAGGCGGATATCGCGCACGAGGAGCCAGCGCTCGGCGCCGCGGCGCACCTCGAACTCGCCGCCGCGCGCGCGCAGCGCGAGCCGCTCGGCGAGCCAGCCGCGCGGGTCGGCGGCCTTGTCCGGAAACTCGCCCGCGTCGAGCGCCGCGGCGAGGTGCTCGGCGTAGCGCCGGCCGGGCGCAAGCAGCGGTTCCAGTCCCGGGTTGAGCGCGAGGAACGCCCGATTGACGAACAGGATGCGGTCCTCGGCGTCGCACAAGCACGCTGGATCGGGGTACGCCTCGAGCGCAGCGCGAAGGAGCGCGTCGGTGCCGCTCGGCCGCCGCGCGCCCCGGCCGCTCACGCAGAAACCTCCGGCTCGAGCGGCGCCGGGCGCACGCCCGCGCGCGCGAGCGCCTCGACGATCTCGCGCGCGTGCTCGCGGTCGCGCGTCTCCAGTACGAACTCGACTTCGGGCGAGCGCACCGACGCCGGCCCGAAGACGCGCTGGTGGTGCACCTCGACGACGTTGCCGCCGTGCGCGGCGATCGCCGCCGCCGCCTTGACGAGGCTGCCGGCGACATCGGGCATGGTGACCCGCAGCCGCACGAGCCGCCCGTCGCGCACGAGGCCGCGCATCAGCACCGCCGCGAGCACGCGCGAATCGATGTTGCCGCCGGTGATCGGGATGCCGACCCGGCGCCCGGCAAAGCGCGCGCGCTGCTCAAGCAGCGCGGCAAGCCCCGCGGCGCCCGCGCCCTCGGCGACGGTTTTCTCGATCTCGACCAGCGCGACGATCGCCTGCTCGATCGTTTCCTCGGCGACGACGAGCACCTCGTCGACCAGCGCGCGCGCCATCGCGAGCGTCAGCTCGCCGACGTCGCGCACCGCGAGACCTTCGGCGATCGTGTCGCCGCCGACGCGCACCGGTTCGCCGCGCAGGCGCTGCGCCATCGCGCACCAGTTGCGCGATTCGACGCCGATCACCTCGATGCCGGGCTTGACCGCCTTCGCGGCGCACGCCATGCCGGCGATCAGGCCGCCGCCGCCGACCGGCACGACGAGCGCCTCGAGCCCGGGCGCCTGCTCGAGCATTTCGAGCGCCACCGTGCCTTGACCGGCGATGACCGCCGCATCGTCGTATGGATGGATGAAGACGAGACCTTCGCGCGCGGCGATCTCGCTCGCGCGCTCGGCCGCCTCGGCGAGCGTGTCGCCTTCGAGCAGCACCTCGGCACCGTGCACCCGGGTATTGGCGATCTTCGCGTTCGGCGTTCCGCGCGGCATCACGATCACCGCGCGGATGCCGAGGCGCGCCGCGTGATACGCGACGCCCTGGGCGTGGTTGCCGGCGCTCATCGCGATCACGCCGCGCCGGCGTTCGCCCTCGGCGAGCGAAAGGAGCTTGTTCAGCGCGCCGCGCTCCTTGAACGAGGCGGTGAACTGCAGGTTCTCGAACTTCAGCCAGACGTCCGCTCCGGTGAGCGCCGAGAGCGTGCGGCTCGGAAGGCAGGGCGTACGCTCGACCGCGCCGGCGATGCGGGCCGCCGCCGCGCGGATGTCGGCCGGGCTCACCATGCCTTCAAGCTAGCACAGGCGGCTAAAATCGCGCCATGCCGCGCACGATCCTCGCACTGCTCGCCGCCGTTCTCGTTTGCGGCGCCGCCCACGCCCAGTACCCGAGCCGCCCGATCCGCATCGTCGTACCCTTCACGCCCGGCACCGGCGTCGACATCCTCGCGCGAACCATCGGCCAGAAGCTCGGCGAGCGGCTGAAGGTCGGGGTCGCGGTCGAAAACCGCGCCGGGGCGAGCGGCAATATCGGTACCGAGGCGGTCGCAAAGGCGGCGCCCGACGGCTATACGCTGCTCATGACCGCGACGACGCTTGTACAGAGCGTCGCGCTGCACAAGACAGTGCCCTACGATCCGAAGGCGCTCACGCCGATCGGCCTTGCCGCGATCGGCAACCTCGCGCTGGTCGCGCACCCGTCGGTGCCGGCGAAATCGGTCGCCGAGCTGGTCGCGCTCGCCCGATCGCAGCCGGGGCGGCTGCACTACGCCTCGCCCGGCAATGCGACGCCGCACCATTTCGCGATGGAGCTCCTCAAGCTGCATTTCGGCATCGACCTCGTACATGTGCCGTACAAAGGCAGCGCCGGCGCGGTGACCGACCTCCTCGGCGGGCAGGTGCCGCTCATGTTCCTGCCGGTGCACGTGGCGCTGCCGCACGCGCAGGCCGGAAAGCTCGCGATGCTCGCCTCGGGCGGCGCGCAGCGCTCGCCGGCGACGCCGGAGGTGCCCTCGCTCGCCGAAGCCGGCGTGAAGGACATCGACGTCGACATCTGGTACGCGCTTTTCGGCCCGCCCGGCCTCGCGCGCGACATCGTCGCGAAGCTGAACGAGGAACTCGCCGCGATCCTCGCGATCCCCGAGGTGCGCGCAAGCCTGCTCAAGCAGGGGCTTGCGCCCCGCACCAGCTCGCCCGCGGAACTCGCGCGCCTGGTCGAAGCCGACCTCGAGCGCTGGGGCCGCGTGGTGCGCGAGGCCGGCATCCGCGCCGATTGAGGTCGCCCCGTGCTTCCGGTGCTGATCGCGGGCGGCGGCATCGGCGGGCTGACGCTCGCGCTCTCGCTCCATCAAGCCGGGATCGCCTGCCGCGTGTTCGAGGCGGCGCCCGAGATCCGGCCGCTCGGCGTCGGGATCAACCTGCTGCCGCACGCGATGCGCGAACTCACCGAGCTGGGCCTTGCCGAACCGCTCGCGCGCGTGGCGGTCGAGACCGCGGAGCTTCGGTTCTACAACCGCTTCGGCCAGTTCATCTACGCCGAGCCGCGCGGCCGCTACGCCGGCTACGCCTGGCCGCAGCTCTCGATCCATCGCGCAGACCTGCACGAGGTGCTGCTCTCTGCGGTGCGCGCGCGGCTCGGTCCCGAGGCGGTCGTGCTCGGGGCGCGGCTCGTCGCGTTCGAGCAGGACGCGGACGGCGTCACCGCCCGGTTCGAAAACGGCGCGAGCGCGCGCGGAAGCTGCCTCGTCGGCTGCGACGGAATTCACTCGGCGGTGCGCCGGCTGCTCCATCCCGACGAAGGGCCGCCGCACTGGCAGGGCATCAACATGTGGCGCGGCGTCACGCGCGCGCGGCCGTTCCTATCGGGCGCCTCGATGGCGGTCGCCGGCTGGCTCGAGGTCGGCAAGCTCGTCGTCTATCCGATCCGCCACAACGTGGACGGCGAAGGGCGTCAGCTCGTCAACTGGGTGGCCGAAATCCAGTCGCCGCGCAACGTCATGCAGGAGTGGAGCCTGCCGGGGAGACTGGAAGACTTTTATCCGACGTTCGCCGCTTGGACGTTCGACTGGCTCGACTGCGCGGCGCTCATCCGCAACGCCGACTTCGTCCTCGAATATCCGATGGTCGATCGCGAACCGCTCGCGTGGTGGACGAAGAGCCGGGTGACGCTGCTCGGCGATGCGGCGCACCCGATGTACCCGCGCGGCTCGAACGGCGCCGGACAGGCGATTCTGGACGCGCGCACGCTCGCTGGCGCGCTCAAGCGCTCGGGCGGCGACGTCGTCGCGGCGCTGAAGGCCTACGAGTCGGTCCGGCTTCCGGCGACGCGCGAGGTGGTGCTCATGAACCGCACCGACCCGCCGGATGCGATCCTGCGCGAGGTGTGGAAACGCTCCGGCGACCGGCCGTTCGCGCGGATCGAGGACGTGATCTCGCGCGAGGAACTGGAGGCGATCTCCGAGCGCTACAAGCGCGTCGCGGGCTTCGACCGCGAGACCCTCGCGCGGCGTCCTTCGCTCGTCTGAGACTGGTGGGCGGTACTGGGATCGAACCAGTGACCCCTGCCGTGAAGGCAGGGGGATAGTGTATAAACGTCCACTAACGTCCGCGTTTTTCCCTCTGTCTCCCTCGGAAACAGTCCATTGCCGTCCACTGATTTCTTGTCCGTATTTCGTCCGTACGAAGAATTGGGCGATGGCGAGAAGGATGGTGCGAATTGACACGCCGACGCAGCGGCTGCGGCTCAAGGTGCGGCGCGAGCCGTATTGGGTGAAGCTTCAGGCGCGCGGCTATCTCGGCTTTCGGCGCACTTCGGACGGCGGCACCTGGATCGCGCGCTGGCGCACCGAACAGGGCAAGCACCGATATCGGGCCCTGCGCATCGTCGAGGCGCCCGAGCGCGCCTTCGATGCGGCCGCCGAGGCGGCCCGCGAATGGTTTCGGCAGGCTGCCTCGGGCATCGCAGGGCGCACCACGGTCCGCGACGCCGCTTCGCGCTACGTCGAGGCGCTGAGACTGAGGCGCGGCGAGCAGGCGGCGAAAGACGCGCTCGGGCGAATCGAGCGAACGATCCTTCCGCGGCTCGGCGATCGGCCCCTCGACCGCCTGAGCCTTGCCGAGCTCGAGAGCTGGCTGCACGCGCTGGTGCCGCCCGGCCTCGACGAGGAAGCGACGCGCCGGGCCAAGGAAAGCGCAAACCGCAATTTGACCACGCTGAGGGCCCTCCTCAATCATGCCTGGCGCGCGGGCCTCGTCGCCTCCAACGCCCCTTGGCGCAAGCTTCGCGCCTTCGCCCGCACGCGCCGCGCGCGCGAGGTCTTCTTGAGCCCCGAGGAGCGCGCCCGGCTTCTCGACTGCTGCGCTGGCGCCTTCCGCGATCTGGTCGAGGCGGCCCTTCTCACCGGCGCGCGCTACGGCGAGCTGCGCGAACTCAGAGTCGCCGACTTCGACAGGGAGCGGCGGCTGCTCAACATCCGGCGGGGCAAAACCGGGGCGCGCAGCGTGCCGCTTTCGAACGCCGCGGTTGCGCTCTTTGAGAGGCTTTCGCGCGAACAAGCTGCCAGCGGCTCACATACTCGCAAGGGACGACGGCAGGCCTTGGGGACACTCCGATCAGGACGCGCCGATGCGCAAGGCGGTCCAAGCGGCGCGCCTGCCGCGGCAGACGGTCTTCTACAGCCTGCGGCACACTTTCATCGCGAATGCGATCGTCGGCGGGCTCGACATCCATACCGTCGCCAAGATCGCCGGAACGAGCGTGCGCATGATCGAGGAGCACTACGGCAAGCTGCTTCAGGAGGATGCGCGCGAGCGGCTCAACCGCATCGCCTTCGCGTAGGGCCGCTGATCTCAAATCTGATATCATGCCGGTCAAGCCGGTCATCTGGCTCGGCGACAGCTGCGAGCGCGTGCGAGACTTTCCCGAGGAGGCGCGCAAGGCGATCGGGTTCGAGCTATGGGAGGTGCAGCAAGGCAAGGAACCCTCGGACTGGCGGCCGATGCCATCGGTCGGGCTCGGCGTGAACGAAATCCGGATCCGGGCGGCCGGCGCGTTCCGGCTGCTGTATGTCGCGCGCTTCTCGGAAGCGGTCTATGTGCTTCATGCGTTCGCGAAGAAGTCGCGCAAGACGCCGCAGCCGGACATTGACCTTGCGCGGCGCAGATTCCGGGACCTGATCGAGGAGAGAAGGCGAAGATGAGCGGCAAGCTCAAGATGACGCGCGGAAGCGGAAACGTCTTTCTCGATGTCGGCTTTTCGCCGGAGGAAGCCGAAAACCTGCTTCTTCGGGCGCAACTGATGTCTCGCATCGCGCGATGCGGCGCGCGGCATGACGCAGCGCAAGGCCGCCAGCCGCTTCGGCGTCACGCAGCCCCGCCTGAACGACTTGCTGCGCGGAAAGATCGAGAAGTTCAGCCTCGATGCGCTCGTCAACATGCTCGCGCACGCCGGCATGCGCGTCGAGGTGAGGGTGAAGAAGGCGGCGTAGGCGGATGGCCGACGGCGCGCGCTCTCGCTGAACCTTCAGGCGCGCTACGACCTCGAGGTCGCAGAGCGCGGCTTCGGCAGGCGCATCGAGCGGGAAGTCCGGCCGCTCAAGCTCGCCGCCTAGATCAGCGAATCGAGGAGCAGATGGAGTAGCGGCGGCAGCGGGCGCGCAACCGCCCGGCCCGCCTGACCACGACGCAACCTTGGCGGAGGTTGGCATGGACGAAGGCAAGGATAGCAACAGCAGCCGGGGTCGCGGCCCCTTGCGGCTTTCTGCGCTCGGCGACCCTTCGCGCTGCAACCCTGACCCGCTCATCGAGAGGATGGCTCAAACCGTGCTCAGTGACATGTCGGCTGAGGAGCGGAAGAAAGCCGAGGAAGGGCTGCAACGCCTGCTCGCAGTCGCTCGCCGTCGCTGGGGAGGTGCTCTCGACGATGTCCAGTTGCTTCTTGTCCTGCACAAGGACCTTCAGAGCGATGCGCTCAAGCGCAGCCTTGCGCGTCTTGCCATGGGAGCGAAGCGCGAGGGGCGGATAGCAATCGCCTTTAAGGCGACCACCTATTTGCTTCTCTTGCGGAGTTCCGGCGATTACACCGCCTTCATCGAAGGCATAAGACTCCTTGCCGAAAGGGTTCGGGCCGAGCGGGTCCAAAAAAAGAGCGCGGCGAAAAAGAGGCACGAGGCGCACTCAAAGACTGCCGATTTCGCATGGGGTCTTTATTGCTCGAGGAGTTGGCGATCGATTGCGGACTTCGCCAGGAGGAACCGCACGCAGATCGTCGACCACGCACGCAAGCTCGGATGGCGAATGTCGCCCGACCGCTACGAAACTACTGTCAAGGCCTGGATCAGCGCGAGGAAGCGGCGCTCGGGCCGCGCTGAAATCAGTACGTCTGCGCGCTGACGCACCACGTCTGCGCGCAGGCGTTCTCGACCGAGAAGTCTGTGGCGGTACGTTGAGCGCCGTGACCGACGGCATCCGTCTCATTCGTCTTCCACAGGTACTCGAGCGCGTGGGGCTGCGACGCAGTGCCTGGTACCTGATGGTGAAACAAGGTCGCGCACCGCGGCCGGTGCGGCTCACCGGCCGGGCAGTCGCGTGGTGCGACCAGGAAATTGAGGCTTGGCTGCGCGAAAAAATCGCCCGGCGCGACGCGCAGGCTCCGTGTCGCGCACGGTGAGTGCGCGCAAGCCTCGGAGCGATGAGCCGTCTTGGAGCTCCCGGCTTCGGCGCCAAGCCGCCCGCCGCGGCGCCGGCCACCGACCGGCTCGGCGACGTCCGCCGATGTCGAGCAGGCGCTGCTCGGCGCGTTGCTGCTCAACAATCATGCCTTTGAGCACGTCGCAGACCTCAGCCGCGAGGTTTTCAGCAGCGAGCTGCACGCCGAGATATTCGCCGCGATCAAAGCTGAAATCTCGGCCGGCAATACGGCCGACCTCGTGACGGTCGGCGAGCGGCTCTGCCGCGCAGGCTACGACGGCGGAGTTGTTGGGTATTTGGCCCGGATCGCAGCCGCCGTGCCGAGCGCGGCGCGGGCTGCGCTTTACGCCGAGAAACTGCGCGAGCGCGCCATCGGTGACTGGCCGGAGCCGCAGCCCCTTCTTTCGAGCTTCGATCCGCGGCCGTACCCGGTGGACGCGCTGCCGAACATCATTCGGGCGGCGGTTGAAGAGGTACAGGGGTTCGTCCAGGCGCCCGTCCCGCTTGTTGCAAATTGCGCGATCGGCGCGGTCTCGACCGCGATTCAGGGGCTCGTCGACGTGCGGCGAGCCGACCGCCTCGAGGGTCCGACGAGCGTCTTCGTTTTGACGATCGCCGATTCCGGCGAGCGAAAAAGTACCTGCGACGAGCTTTTTTTCGCCAGCATTCGCGCCTTCGAGCAAGAGCAAGAAGCCGCTGCAAGGCCGCTGCTTGCCCGCCATGCGGCTGCGCTTGAAGCGTGGACGGCGAAGCGCGAGGGAATCAAAGCCCGCATTCGGGACTGCGCGAAGAACGACGAACCGACGGCCGAGCTCGAACGGGCGCTCGAGGAGTTGGAAGCCGAGCGGCCGGCTGCGCCTCGCCTGCCGCGGCTGCTGCGGATCGACGAGACGCCGGAGCATCTCGTTTTCGCGCTCGCGCACGAGTGGCCTTCGGGCGCCATCGTCGCCGCGGAGGGCGGTCTAGTTTTTGGGTCGCACGCCATGGGGCGCGATTCGATCATGCGAGCGCTCGCCTTGCTAAACGCCTTGTGGTCCGGCGAGCCGATCCGGATCGGCAGGCGAACGGCGGAATCGTTCACGGTGCGCGGCGCGCGGCTGACGGTCGCGATTCAAGCGCAAGAAGAAACACTCCGAGCGTTTGTCGAACGCACCGACGGGCTTGCGCGTGGAAGCGGTTTCCTTTCTCGGTTTCTCATCGCTTGGCCGCGGTCAACACAGGGCACCCGGCGCTTTCGCGAGCCGCCGGCGTCGTGGCCGGCGCTTTCGCGGTTCAACCGTCGCATCCGCGAGCTTCTCGAGCATCAGGTGAAGATCGACCATGCCGGAGCATTGGTACCGACGACCGTCGACCTTACGCCCGAGGCACGCTCGGCGTGGTATTCCGGTGCCGTCAATGACGCGATCGAGCGCGAGCTACGTGAAGGGGGCGAGCTGGCTGACGTGCGCGATGCCGCAAGCAAAGCGGCCGATAACGTCGCGCGCCTGGCGGCGCTTTTCCAGGTCTTCGAGCGCGGCATCGGGCCGGTTTCCGCCGAAGCGGTTGCGGCCGCGAGCCGCATCGTCGGCTGGTGCCTGAGCGAAAGCCGCCGCTTTCTCGGCGAAACCGCGCTCCCGGCGGAGCTTGCGAACGCGGCGCGGCTCGACGCCTGGCTTCGCGCCTACTGCCGTGAGCGCGGCACCCAATGGGTGCCTCGGCGCGAGGTGCAGCGGGCAGGGCCGGCGAGGCTTCGCGACGGGCGCGCGCTCGACGAGGCGCTGCGCGTACTGGGCGAGGCCGACCGGGTGCGCGAGTCCAGCGAGGGGCGGCGTCGGCATGTCATCGGTGAACCCGCGGCTGCTGAGCGGCCAGTGAGATCCTAGACGACCTCATTCGGGGGGCGCTC
>JAVQZY010000025.1:0-172700 GCA_033582675.1 Burkholderiales bacterium
GCGACGAGTTCGCGCTCGGCGCCCTCGAGCCCGGCGGCGAGCGGTTCGAGCGCCGCCTGCGCCGACTGCGGGTGCAGTTTCACCACCGAGACCATGCGATATTGTAGGGCGATGGACTGGCTGCGAAACTGGCGCGGCGAGGCGGGTGCTCGCCGCCGCGTCGACGAGGCGCTGTGGCGGCGCGAAGGCGTCTGCGTTTCTCGCCGGGCTCTGGCCGAGGAACGGCGGCTGCGCGAGATGTAGCCCATGATGTTCTCGCCGAAAGGATCAGCGCCCCGGTGCGCGGCGTCGGCTCTGGGACGCCGCCCGGCGTGAGATGGCGGTGCAGGCCTGTGTGGTGGTGGAGCTCAGGCTGGAGCGTGTCGTCGCTCTGGGTCAGCATGGTGGTGCACCCATGGAGCCTCCGCGTGCGCCGCGCGCGCACCGACGACAGCAGCATGGTGCACAGTGGGACGACGAAGCTGGCAGGCGAGTCCTGGCCACGAGCCGTGGTGCTTTCCTGGAGGACGCTGGCGAGGCCAGCTTCGTCGCCGAAGACGTGGGCGAACGTCAGTGATCCACGAGTTGGCGCGCAAGCTGGACGTGGGGAGGCAAGGCCAACGGTGGGTGCCGCCGCTTTCCGGTCGCGCGGACGCGCGGCGAGCAATGGATGGCGACGTTCGACGCCGACGTTCGCGCGCTTTCAAGGTGGATGTCGACGCCGGCCGCGGAGCGCTGCTGACGCCTACGCCGCCGAGGACAGAGGCAATTCTCGGCGGTGGCGAGCGGAGCGTTTGAACGCGAACGCGCTCGACGCGAACATCCAGCGCTCTCTCGCTGTTGCGCGGGTTCTGCCGGCGGGGTCCGCCCCAGCGTTGGCGCGGTGGTGGAGACGCTGTTCGTCGTGTGTGTTGGCCGCGCTGGTCAGAGACCGCACGGTGTGGCCCGAGCGAGGATGGTGCGCGGTGCGCGCGCGGCGCTGGCCGAGGCCAGGGCGCGAGCCGAGGTGCGGGTGATGGTGAGCGCTGCGCCAACGCCGGCCCAAGGACATGCTCGGCGCCGACGCGCTCATCCTCGGCGCGCCGGACTTTCGGCTGCATGTGGGAATGATGAGCTTTCTCGAGCGCGTGTTACCGTGTGAAGGCAAGGTCGCCGGACGGCCCTGGCCTTCCAGGCCGCCGGTGGCGGCTGGGCGCGGTCGCGCCTCGTCGAGCGCATCGTCGCCGCCTTCGCCTGGCGAAGAGGCCGAGCCGATCGTCGCCCTCGCGAGCTCACCCGGACGATCGCGCGCTGCGACATGGCGCACGTCACCGCCAGGCTCGCGCTCGGGGTCCTGTTCGGCGCGAGCTCCAAGCCCTGGCGGCGCCTGGCATACGAACACCTTCGCGCGAGGACACCGGTGGCCTGGCGCGCCTCGTGGGTCGCGTCGATGAGCATCGGTGAGTCCGGTGGTGGTGAAGGATGCAGGCGCTTCGCCTCGTCGCGCGGCGGAGGAATCAGCGTCCTGGCTCCACCGCAAATGCCCGTCGACCTGGACGGATGTTGGCGTCGCGGTGGTGTCCGTGATGAGCACCGTCCGGCCCGCGCACGAACTTCGCAGCCGCTGGACGTAGCGCGCGTCGTAGCGCGGATCGGCGTGCGCGGTAAGAGTTCGTTGTCGGTGATGTGAGCGCGCATGCGTGCGGCCGCAGGAAGGCTTCTAACCAAGGCGGTGGCCGGGCTGGCAGCGACCGTCGTGTCGATGCGCAACGGACCCGAACTCGAGCGTTTCTGCAGGTCGCCGAACGGGTGAGCCCGCGCGGTGGGAGCTGGCGCCCGTCGCCGGAAGATCAACGCTCTCCATCTACGCTGATGCACAGGCACCTGGATGGTGGTGGCCTGGTCCAGGCCAAACAGTTCAATCTGATTCCGCGCGCGTGAGGACGTAGGCGAAGACAGTCACCGTGTTGATGTGGTCCCAGTGGGTGTACGAGATGGAGCTGCAGCCGAGAAGCACCAGTTCACTCGCATGGAGTGGTCCAAGAGCCACTTGAGCCGGAGCCACGATGAGAAGATCATTGACGGCTGACCGGCCACTTCGACGGTGACGCGCGGTCTTGCCGCCGTGACGCGCGTATTGCGGCCCGGCACGGGAACATCCCCATGCACGCCCCAGTGACGCACCGTCACGCGCTGTTCGATCTCCATGATCTCGCGTCGAAGGTCGCGGCGTCGACCAGTTCGTCGAGGTCGCCGTCGGCGCAGATTCCCGCGCGCGGCGCCGGTCGAACTCGTAGGTTTCGGCCGAGCACGACGATGCGCATCGCGCGCAGCTCGTCGCGCCGGCGCAGCTCGCGCGTCAGCTCGAACCCGTCCATGCCCGGCATCATGATGTCGGTGATCACGCAGTCGGGCCGCGCCTGCGGGATCTCGCGCAGCGCCTCGACGCTGGAGGAGCGCACAATCACCTCGTGGCCGGCGCCAGGCGAGCAGCCGCGTCACGAGCGCGAGCGAATCCGGGTCGTCGTCAACGAGGAAGAACTTCATCGCCTCGGTGCCCCGCGGGTATCGCCGCCGGCAGTGTAGCAGCCCGCCTCAGGGCGCGCGCGCGAGCAGCTTCTCGTAGATCGCCAGATCGCGCGCCAGGGGAGCAGCAGCCAGAAGATCGCCTCCTCGATGCCGGGATGCGCGGCAAGCGCCGCGCGCACCGTCGCCACCGCGATCTCGGCCGCCGGCTCCGGCGGATAGCCGTAGGCGCCCGTGCTGATGCAGGGAAAGGCGATCGATCTTGCGCCCGCCTGCGCCGCGAGCTCGATCGCCCGCCGGTAGCACGAGGCGAGAAGCTGCGCCTCGCCGTGCGCGCCGCCGCGCCAGACCGGGCCGACCGCGTGCACCACCCACTTCGCCTTCAGCCGGTAGCCCTTCGTGATCTTCGCGTCGCCGGTACGGCAGCCGCCGAGCGTGCGGCATTCGGCGAGCAGTTCCGGGCCGGCGGCGCGGTGGATCGCGCCGTCCACGCCGCCGCCGCCGAGCAGCGTTTCGTTCGCGGCGTTGACGATCGCGTCCACCTCGAGCGTCGTGATGTCGCCGCGCAGCGCGCGCAGCCGGGTCGGGTTCGCAGTCATCGGCGCGACATCATGACAGAGTCCGCGCGCCGGCGGAATGCGCCGGCTATCATAAAGAGCGTGCTTCAGCCTTTCCCTGCGCTCACCGGAAACCTCGACGCCGACGCGGTCGCCTTCGGCCCGCTCTGGCGACGGCTCGCCGAGGCGCTCGCCCGGCTGCCGCGCAAGCCGCAGCGCAGCGCAGCGCAGGCCGACGAGGCGCGCGAGATCCTCGAGGCCGGACGCGTCTCGCGCGAGCGGTTCCTGCGCTGGCACGCGCGCGCCGTCTACGACGCGCTCACCGAGCGGCGCACCCGGTTCCTGCGTGCGGACGAACTGTGCCGCGCGGCGGCGCGCGCGTTTCCGGGGCTCGTTCCCGACGAGGCTGCGCTCGCCCGGGAGGCGGCGCTGCCGCTCGCGGAAAAGGACGGCCTCGAGCTCGACCAGGGCATTTTCCTCGCGCACGTGCTCGCCGATCCGGTCGCGGGAGCGCACCTTTGCCATGCGATGCTGCTTCCGCTACGCGACTCCGCCGGGTATCTGCAGACGCTCGAAGCGGGCGGCGTGCTCGAGCTGCCCGGGGCGCGCATCGAGCGGCGCGGCAAGGCGTCCGTCGTGACGATGGTCAATCCGCGCCATCTGAACGCCGAGGACGAGACGACGCTCGCCGGGTTCGAGACGGCGGTCGATGTCGCGCTGCTCGACCCGAAGACGCAGGTGTGCGTGCTGCGCGGCGCGCCGGTCGGGCACCCGAAATACGCCGGCCGGCGGCTCTTCGGCGCCGGCATCAACCTCACGCACCTCTACCTCGGACGGATCCCGTTCCTCTGGTACCTGATGCGCGACCTCGGCGTCGTGAACAAGCTCTACCGGGGGCTCGCGAGCGCCGACGAGCCGCCCGAGGAGCATTCGGTCGAGAAGCTCTGGATCGCGGCGGTCGAGGGCTTCGCGATCGGCGGCCACTGCCAGCTTCTGCTCGTCATGGACCAGGTGATCGCCACCGAGGACGCGTATCTCGCGCTGCCGGCGCGCAAGGAAGGCATCATCCCGGGCGCGGCGAACCTGCGGCTTGCGCGTCACGTCGGCGCGCGCCTTGCGCGCGCGGCGATCCTCGCCGAGCGGCGCATCGAGTGCGCAAGCCCCGAGGGACGGCTGCTTTGCGACCGCATCGTCTCGCCGGGCGAGATGGACGCCGAGATCGAGCGTACGGTCGAGCGGCTCGCGAGCTCCGGACTGGTGAGCGCCGCCTCCAACCGGCGCGCGTTCCGCGCCGCCGAGGAGCCGCTCGATGTTTTCCGCCGCTACATGGCGGTGTACGCGCGCGAGCAGGCCCGCTGCCACTTCAGCCCCGCGCTCGTCGCCAACCTCGAGCGACATTGGAACGCGGCATCGCGCCGCCCGTAGTCATCCCTCGAGCAGGAACTCGCGCACGATCGCGATCTGATCGGCGTGCAGCAGCGTCGGCGCGTGGCCGACGCCGGCGATCTCGACGACCCTCGCCCGCGGCCCGCGCGCGGCCATCTGCGCGCAGGTCTCGCGCGACAGCAAGTCCGAGTGCTCGCCGCGCAGCACGAGCGTCGGGCAGCGCACCGGGTCCCACAGGTGCCAGAGCTCGAGGTCCTTGTCCGGCATCGTCGCGCGCAGCGGCTCGGCGATCGCCGGGTCGTAATGCAGCCGCAGGCTGCCGTCGGGGTTGCGGCGCACGACCGTCTCGGTGAGGAAGCGCCATTCCGCGTCGCTGTGCGGGCCGAACGGGGCGCTCACCGCGCGCACGTACTGCTCGGCCGCTTCCAGCGTCGCAAAGGTGCGCGCGCCGACGTACGCTGCGATGCGCTCGAGCGCCGCCTTCGCGATCACCGGGCCGGCGTCGTTCAGCACCAGCCGCTCGATCGGCGTCCCGGGCAGCGACGCGAGCGCCATGCCGATCAGCCCCCCCATCGAGGTGCCGACCCAGTGCACGCGTTCCACATCGAGCCGCGCGATCAGCGTCACCATGTCGGCCACGTACTGCGGCAGCTGATAAAGCATCGGATCGGCGAGCCAGTCGGAATCGCCCCGGCCGGCGACGTCCGGGCACACCACGCGGTAGCGGTCGCTCATCGCGGCGGCGAGCCGCTCGAAATCGCGACCGCAGCGCGTGAGTCCGTGCACGCACACGAGCACGCAGGGATTGTCGCGGCGTCCCCACTCGCGGTAGGCGATGCGGTGCAGGCCGCGGGGCGAGGCGCACTGTACGAACCGCGGAGCAACCTGCGTTTGCGCGCCTTCGCTCATCGTGCGGTTGCGCTGACCGCGACCGGTTACACGGCCGCCCGATTTTTCCGGCATCGTCTGTCGTCTCCCCCGAAGTGCGGTCAACGCGAAGCGCTCGCCGCCGCCGGATTATGAGGGGCGCAGGCCGCATCGTGCCAGTAGCGCGGACGGCGCGCGCGTTCGCAATCGACGCGGGCGCCGCCGGCGCCGAGCCGCACCGAGACCGCGCCCCCGCGATCGGTGCGGTAAAGGGCGATCCCGCGGCGCGCATAGCGCTCCACCACCTCCGGCGCCGGATGCCCGAAACGGTTGCGGTAGCCGACCGACGCAACCGCCGCAGCCGGTGCCACTGCGGCGAGGAAGGGCTCGCTCGAAGAGCCGCGGCTGCCGTGGTGCGGCACGAGCAGCACCTCGGCGCGCAACCGCCCCGACTCGCGCGCAAGCAGCGCGGATTCCGCCGCCTGCTCGATGTCGCCGGTAAGGAGCATCGCGCTGCCCTCCCCAGCGCTCACCTTGAGCACGCAGCTTTGGTTGTTCGCCCTGCGATCGAGCGCGCCGGGCGCAGGATGCAGCATCTCGAAGCGCACGCCGTCCCAGGTCCAGGCTTCGCCGGCGGTGCAGCGCGCCGCCGCCGGGGCGAGCGCGAGCAGCGGATTTTCGGGCGATAGCGAATGCAGCACGCGATCGACCTCGAGCGCCGCGAGCACCGACGCGGCGCCGCCGATGTGGTCGCGATCGCCGTGCGTGAGGACGAGCGCATCGAGCCGCCCGATCCCCTCGGCGCGCAGAAACGGCAGCACGATCCGCTCGCCGTAATCCGACGCCGTGCCGAACGCGGGTCCGGCGTCGTAGAGGAGCGCGCGCCCGGCGGTGCGAACGAGGACCGCGAGCCCTTGGCCGGCATCGAGCGTCGTGATCCACGCCTCGCCGATCGCGGGCGCAGCCGCGGGCCACGCGAATGCCGGCGCCATCAGCGCCGCGCCGCAGCCGCGCCAGGGCACGCCGCGCGGCGACGCGAGCCACAGCGCCCCCGCGATCGCCGCGAGCGTCGCCGCAAGCGGCGGCGCCGGGCTCTGCCAGACGGCGACCGGCAGCGTCGCGCACCATTCGAGAAACTGCAGCAGCCACTCGACGAGGCGCGCTGCGACCGCAAGCAGCGGGTCCCAGGGCAGCGCCGCCGCGGCGAGCGCAAGCGGCGTCACCACCGCCGAGACGAGCGGGATCGCGACCGCGTTCGCGAGCGGCCCGACGACCGACACCTGCGCGAAGAGAAAGAGCGCCGCCGGCGCAAGTCCGACGGTGATCGCCCACTGGATGCGCGCCCATTGCGCGATCCGCAGGCCGCCGCGCTGCGCCGCGAGCGCGGCGAAAAAGATGAGCGCCACCGCGCCGAACGAAAGCCAGAATCCCGGCGCGAACACCGCCCACGGATCGAGCGCGAGCACCGCCGCCGCCGCGAGCGCGAGCGTGCGCGCGGGCGCGACGATCGCGCCCGAGCAAAGCGCCGCCGCCGCGACCGCGACCATGAAGAAGGTGCGCTGCGCCGGCACCGCGAAGCCCGAGAACACCGTGTAGCCGAGCGCGGCGGCGACCGCGGCGACCGCACCCGCGCGCTGCGCCGGCACCGCGAGCGCAAGCGGCGGCGGCGCGCCGCCACAGCGCGGCGACGAGCCACGCCGCGAGCCCGGAAACGAGCGTCACGTGCAGCCCGGAAATGCTCATGAGATGCGTGACACCGGTCACGGCGAAAAGCCGCCACTCCTCGTTCGAGATCGCGCGCTGATCGCCCACCGCGAGCGCGGCGAGGATGCCGGCGGCGGGCGTCGCCCCGAGCACGCGGTGAAAGCGCGCGCGCACCGCCGCGCGCGCCTGCTCGATGCGGTCGAAGACGCTGTTTCGCCAGCCGAGCCGCAGCGGCGGCGCCGCGCGGGGGCCAGAGCGCACGTAGCCGGTCGCGCCGATCCCGCGCTCGAGCAGCCAAGCCTCGTAGTCGAAGCCGTGCGGGTTGTAATGACCGTGCGGGCGCTTCAGGCGCAGCGTCAGCCGCCAGCGCTCGCCCGGCTGCGGCGGCTCGGCGAGCGGCGCGCCGTCGGGCTGATCGATCGGACTGCGGTACCAGGCGACCAGTACGCGCGCGGGCAGCGGCGCGGACGCCGACTCGACGTCGAACTCGAAGCGCACGCTGCGCTCGCCGAACGCAGGAAGACTCGCGACGACGCCCACCACCTCGACGTCGCGCCCCTCGAGCTCGGGCGCAAGGCGCTCGGAGAGCCGCAGGTGAGCGAGCGCGAGCGCCCAGCAAAAACCGATCAGGGCCGCCATCGGGACCGCGAGCGCGCGTCGCCAGACGATGGCGGCCGGCGCGGCGAGCGCGAGCGCGGCCGCCGCCGCAGGCGGCAGCGTCGGCAGGAGCTGAAGCGCGAGCACCCCGGCGGCGAAAGCGAGCGCGCAGGCGGTCATCTACAATGCAACGCTCGCGCCCCCGGCGCCGCTGACACGATGGTCCGCAAGCTCGTCCGCAAGCACCTGCCCGACGCCGACACGGTGCGCCGGCACCCCTGGGTCGCGCGCTTCGGCTCGCTGCTGCACCACCCGAACCTGTGGCACCTGAATCGCGACTCGGTCGCCGGTGCGGTCGCGATCGGGCTGTTCTCGGGGCTGGTTCCGGGGCCGCTTCAGATGCTGACGGCGCTGCTGCTCGCGATCCCGCTGCGGCGGAACATCCCGGTCGCGCTGCTCGTGACGCTCTACACCAATCCGTTCACCATCGTGCCGCTCTATGCGCTCGCCTGGGGCTACGGAAAGCTGCTTCTCGGCGGGAACCACAATTCCGCGGCGATCGAGCCGTTCGTCATGGACTGGGGCGACTTTCTCGGCTCGATGCGTGCGCTCGCCGACTGGGTGTTCGCGATGGGCAAGCCACTCGCGATCGGTCTGCCCGCGCTCGCGCTCACGCTCGCGGGGGCGGGCTACCTCGCGGTGCAGCTTGCCTGGCGCGCCTACGTGATCCTCGCCTGGCGCGCGCGCCGGCGCCGGCGCGCGCGGCGCGCGTGAGCGCGCTCTCGCACGGCGAATTCGTCGCCGGCTACCGCGCCGGTCGGCTGCGCGTCACGATCGACCGGCGCGGGGCGGCCGATTTCGTCTCCGGGCGGCTGCTTCTGCCGTTCGTGCTGCTGCCGCTGCTCGGCGTCGCGGTCGCGCTCGCGCTCACCGGCGCGCTCCTTGCCGGCGCGGCGATCTTCCTCGGCGCGCTGCTTCTGCGGCATCTCGTACGCGCGAGCAGCCACGGGTTCGTGCTCGCGCGCGCGCTCGACTCCGAGCCGTTCTACCGCGAGGCGCTCGCGGCCGGGGTGCTGCGGGTCGAAGACGCCGAGAGCGCCGCAGCTCAGCGCGGCTGAAGCACCCCCTCCCTCAGCTCGAGCACCCGGTCGGCGCGCTCGGCGAGCGTCGGATCGTGGGTGGCAAGCACGAACGCGGTGCCGTGCGAGGCCGAAAGCCGCAGCATCGCCTCGAACACTTCGTCGGCCGAATGGCTGTCGAGGTTGCCGGTCGGCTCGTCGGCGAGCACGCACGCGGGCTCGGTGACGAGCGCGCGCGCGAACGCGCAGCGCTGGCGCTCGCCGCCGGAGAGCTCCGAGGGCCGGTGCGCGAGGCGGTGGGCAAGCCCCACCTCTTCGAGCGCCGCGCGCGCTCGGGCGAGCGCCTCCCGACGCGCAATGCGGCGGATGAAGAGCGGCATCGCGACGTTCTCGAGCGCGCTGAACTCGGCGAGCAGGTGGTGGAACTGGTAGACGAACCCGAGCGCTGCGTTTCGCACCCGTCCGCGCTCGGCTTCGCTGAGCGCCGAAAGGTCGCGCCCTTGAACGAGCACCGTGCCGCCGCTCGGGGCATCGAGACCCCCGAGCAGGTGCAGCAGCGTCGATTTTCCGGAGCCCGAGCGGCCGACGATCGCGATCCGCTCGCCCGGCACGACATCCAGATCCACGCCGAGGAGCACCGGCACCGGGGCCGGCCCTTCGTAGGTCTTGCGCAAGCCGCGGCAGGAAAGCACCGGCGCGGCGGCCGGTGCGCCGCCCGAGACTTGCGCCGAGCGCGCCTGCGGCTCATTCATAGCGCAGCGCCTCGGCCGGGTTGACGCGCGCGGCGCGAAGGCTCGGATAGACGGTCGCCACAAACGCGAGCGCGAGCGCCGTCGCCGCGACCGAGAGCACGTCGCCCGCCTGCACCTCCGAAGGAAGGTCCGAGATGTAGTACACGTCTTTTGCGAGGAACTTGAAGCCGAGAAGCCGCTCGATCGCCGGCACCACCACGTCCACGTTCCAGGCGAGGAGCACGCCGCCGGCGACGCCCGCCGCGGTGCCGATCACGCCGATCAGCGACCCTTGGATCATGAAGATCGCGATCACCGACGCGGGCGATGCCCCGAGCGTTCTCAGGATCGCGATGTCGGCCTGCTTGTCGGTGACGAGCATCACCAGCGTCGAGACGATGTTGAACGCCGCCACCGCGACAATGAGCGTGAGGATGATCGCCATCATGCGCTTCTCGATCTCGACCGCGCGGAAGTAGTTCGCGTGGCTGCGCGTCCAGTCGGCGGCGAACACCGCCGGGCCGAGCGCGGCGCGAAGCTCGGCCGCCACCTCGCGCGCGGCGAAGAGGTCGTCGAGTTTCAGCCGCACGCCGGAGACGGCCTCGCCCAGCTGATAGAGCCGCTGCGCATCCTCGAGGTGCACGAGCGCGAGTCCCGCGTCGTACTCGAACATGCCCACTTCGAAGATGCCGACCACCGTGAACTGGCGCAGGCGCGGAACGAGCCCGGCCGGCGTCACCTGACCTTGCGGGGCGATCAGCACCACGCGGTCGCCGGGGAGCGCCCCGAGCGCGCGCGCGAGATCGGCCCCGAGCACGATGCCGAATTCGCCCGGCCGAAGCGCCGCGAGCTGCCCGGCGCGCATGTGCCGGCCGATGTCGGCGACCCGGTCTTCGTCTTGCGGTACGACGCCGCGCACGAGACTGCCGCGCACCGCCTGCCCGGTCGAAAGCAGCCCCTGGGCGTTCACGAACGGCGCCGCCGCGAGAACGCGCGGGTGACGCCCGGCCTGCGCGACCACCGCCTGCCAGTCGGCGAGCGGGCCGAGCGCGCCGCGCAGCTCGACGTGCGACACCACACCGAGGATGCGCGCGCGCACCTCGCGCTGAAAGCCGTTCATCACCGAGAGCACGACGATCAGCGCCGCGACCCCGAGCGCGATCCCCGCCATCGAGGTGAGCGAGATGAAACTGATGAAGTGGTTGCGGCGCCGCGCGCGCGTGTAGCGCAGCCCGACGAGCAGCTCGTAGCGCACGCGGCGAGGATAGCGGATACTAAAATCGCGCGCATGGACGAGGCCGACCGCCGCACGCTCGCCCGGCTGCTGCGCGAAAGCCGCATCGCGCACCTTGCGACGCTGCGCGAGGGCGCGCCGATGTGCTCGATGACGCCGTACCTCGCGGCGCCGGATTTTTCCGCGTTCTACCTGCACGTGAGCGCGCTCGCCTGGCACACGCAGGACATGGCGCGCGAAGCGCGCGTCGCGCTCTCGGTCGCCGAGGCGGACGACGGGCGCGACGACCCCTTCACGCTCGCGCGTGTCGCGATCCGCGGCGAGGCGCAGCGGCTGGACGGCGATCCGGCGGAACTGAAGGCGGCGTGGCTTGCGCGCTACCCGGCGCAGGCGATCCACTTCGAGCTCGGCGACTTCGCCTTCTGGCGCGTCGCGCCGCGCGATGCGCGCTTCGTTGCCGGATTCGGGCGGATCTACAACCTCTCGGCCGCGCAGCTTGCGGAGGCGGCGCGTGAAGCCTGACGAGCCGCTCAGGCTGCCGACCGCGCTCCTTGCGCTCGAATTCGTCGGCTCGGTGCTCACCGGCCTGGGCGTCGCGGGCGCCTTCGGCGCGCTCGACGGTCTGATCGACGCCTTCGAGGATCGCCGCATCGCCTGGTTCACCGCCGCCTTCGGCGCGGTGCTGCTCGCCGCGTCGCTGCCCGGACTGCTGCGCTGGGCGCGCGAGAACGCCGAGCGGCGCAAGTGAGAATCCTCGGCGTGGACTTCACCTCCGCGCCGGGACCGCGCAAGGCGATCGCGGTGGCGCGCTGTCGCCTCGCCCGCGGGCGGCTCCTGCTCGAGGCGCTCGAGCAGATCCGCTCGTTCGCCGCGTTCGAGGCGCTGCTTGCCGAGCCCGGTCCGTGGGCGGGCGGCTTCGATTTTCCCTTCGGCCTGCCGCGCGAACTGGTGCTCGATCTCGGCCTTCCGCGCGACTGGCGCGCGCTCGCCTTGCACTGCGGCGCGCTTTCGCGCGCCGACTGGCGCTCGCTGCTCGAGCGCTACCGCAGGGTGCGACCGCCGGGGCGCAAATACGCGCACCGCGCGACCGATCTTCCGGCCGGCTCTTCGAGCCCGATGAAGCTCGTCAACCCGCCGGTCGCGCTGATGTTTCACGAAGGCGCGCCGCGGCTTGCGCGCTCGGGCGTGCACGTTCCGGGTCTTGCCGCGGGCGACCCGAGCCGGGTCGCGCTCGAGGCGTATCCGGCGCTCGATGCGCGCCGGATCGTCGGCCGCGCCTCGTACAAGAACGACGCGCGCGACAGCGTCGAGCGCCGCAAGGCGCGCGCGCGCATCGTCGCTGCGGTCGATTTCGACGCCCCGGCAGCGCTTCGGCGGCGGCTCGTCGAGGACGCGAGCGGCGATTCGCTCGATGCGCTGCTTTGCGCCGTGCAGGCGGCGCGCGCCTGGCGGCGCCGCGCGGCGAACTTCGGGCTGCCGCAGGCCGTGGACCCGGTCGAAGGCTGGATCGCCGGCCTTGCGGCCGACGCCTAGGCCGGTTGTGCGCCGCGCCGCGGCTGCGCTACAGTGCCCGCTGTTCGTATATCCAGTATGTGCCCGCCGCGCTGATGCCGCTCGATTCGCCGCTTGCCGTTCTGGACCTCGAGACCACCGGCGCGCATCCGACGCACGACCGCATCACCGAGATCGCGGTGCTCGAGGTCGACGACGGCGAAGTCGTCGCCGAGTGGTCGACGCTCGTCAACCCCGGCCGGCGCATCCCGCTGGCGATCCAGGCGCTCACCGGAATCACCGACGCGATGGTCGCCGCGGCGCCCTCGTTCGAGCGGCTCGCCGCGGACCTCTACGAGCGGCTCGCCGGCCGCGTGCTCGTCGCCCACAACGCGCGCTTCGACTACGGGTTCCTCAAGCGCGAATTCGAGCGCGCCGGAATCGAATACCGCGCGCGCACGCTCTGCACCGTGAAGCTCTCGCGCCGGCTCTACCCGGGCGAGGCGAGCCACAACCTCGACAGCGTGATCGCGCGCCACGGCATCGGGTGCATCGCGCGCCACCGTGCGCTCGGCGATGCGCAAGCGGTGTGGGCGTTCCTGTGCGCGGCGGCCGCCGAGCACGGCGCCGAACGTCTCGCCGCCGAGGCGCGAGCGCTTCTTGCGCGGCCGGCGCTGCCCGAGGCGCTCGCGCCCGACGGCATCGACGCGCTGCCGGATGCGCCGGGCGTGTACCTCTTCTACGGCGAGGACGGCGCGCCGCTCTACGTCGGCAAGAGCGCCCGGCTGCGCGAGCGGGTGGTCGCGCACTTCGCCGGCGACCTGCGATCGGCGAAAGCGCTGGAGCTCGCGCGCGCCGTGCGCCGCGTCGAATTCCGGCGCACCTGCGGCGAGCTGGGCGCGCTGCTTGCCGAGGCGGCGCTCGTGAAGGCGCTTGCGCCGCGCTATAACCGTCGTCTGCGCGAGCCGGCGGACCTCTGCGGTTTTGTCCTCAAGCCGTGGGGGTTGCGGCTCGCCGAGGCGGACGAAATCGACGCCGCCACGGTCGGGGAGCTCCACGGCGTGTTCCGCTCGCGGCGCGCGGCGCTCGCGGCGCTGCGCGGCCTTGCGGACGCGCACGGCCTGTGCCTTCAGTCGCTCGGCTTCGAGCCCGGCGCGCGCCGAAACGGCGCCTGCTTTCGCTACCAAATCCAACGCTGCGCCGGCTTGTGCGCCGGGCGCGACAGCCCGCGCGCCCATCAGGCGCGGCTTGCGGCGGCGCTCGCGCGCCTGCCGCGCCTCGTCTGGCCCTGGCGCGGCCCGGTAGGCATCGTCGAGCGCGATCCGGTGCGCGAGGCGACCGAGCTTCACGTCGTAGACCGCTGGTGCTGGCTCGGCACCGCGCAAAGCGACGCGGAGGTGGCGGCGCTGCTCGAGCGGCGCGCGCCGGCGCGCTTCGACTTCGACGTCTATCGCATCCTCGCGCGCGGACTCCGCGATCCGCGCGCGCAGGTGATCGAACTCGGTCGATGCACCTGGAGCTGGTAGTCCCGGCGCTTTTCGCCGGCGCCTCCGAGGTGCGGCTTCCGGCAGCGGAGCTGTTGCTTGCGCGCGCGCGCCGGACGACGACCGAACCGGCGACGCTCGAGCGTTGGCTCGCGCGCGCCTTCGGGCTGGCCGAAGAGTCGCTTCCCTGGGGTGCGCTCACCGCGCTCGCGGCCGGGGCGGAACCGGGCGCACACGTGTGGCTGCGCGCAGATCCGGTGCACCTGCGCGCGGGCATGAATTCGCTCTCGCTCGTGCCCGCGGCCGCGCTCGGGATCACCGACGCCGAGGCGCGAGCGCTCGCCGAGGCGGTCAACCGGCATTTCGCCGGACGGTTCACCGTCGCCGTCGCCGACGCGAGCCACTGGGCGCTGCGCGCCGAGCGCGAGGTGTTGCTTTACGCGCGCTCGCCGATCGAGCTCGCCGGCCGTGAAGTGAACGCGAACCTCCCCTCGGGGCCGGACGCCGCCCGCTGGCATGCGCTGCTCAACGAAGTGCAGATGCTGCTTCACGACCACCCGGTGAACGCGGCGCGCGAGCTGCCTGTGAACAGCCTCTGGTTCTGGGGCGCGGGCCGGCTGCCGCGCGAAGCCCGCGGGCCGTGGGAGTCGGTCACCGCCGCGGATCCGGCGCTCGCGGGTCTTGCGACGCTCGCCGGCATGCGCCATCGCGCCGTGCCCGAGGGCGCCCGCGAATGGCTCGCGCACGCCCCGGCCTCCGGCCGCCACCTGCTCGTGCTCGACGCGCTCTCTGTCGCGCAGGCGCTCGGCGACGCCCAGCGCCTCGCCGCCGCGGCGGAGGCGCTCGAGCGCGACTGGTTCGCGCCGCTCCTTGCCGCGCTGCGCGCCGAGCGCGTCGGCATGGTGACCGTGCACGTGCCCGAGGCCGGTCGCGCGTTCGAGACCGTGCGCGGGGACCTGCGCCGCTTCTGGCGCAGGCCGCGGCCGCTCGCGATGTACGAGAGTTGAGGACGATGCGATGAGACTCGTCACTCGGCGCGTGCCGTATGCCGCCGAGCAGCGGCTGCTCGCCGCCGGCCTGCATCCGGTCCTTGCGCGCCTCTACGCCGCGCGCAACGTCGGCTCGCCCGCGGAGCTTGCGCACGATTTCGCCCGCCTTGCGCCGCCTGCGGCGCTCCTTGACTGCGAGCGCGCGGCGGCGCTCCTTGCCGATGCGATCGCGGCAGGCAAGCGTCTGCTCATCGTCGCCGACTACGACGCCGACGGCGCGACCGCGTGCGCGCTCGGCGTGCGCGCGCTGCGCGCCTTCGGCGCGCAGGTGGACTACCTCGTGCCCGACCGCATGACGCTCGGCTACGGACTTTCGCCCGCGCTCGTCGATCTCGCCGCCGAGCGGGGGCCGGACCTGCTCATCACCGTAGACAACGGCATCGCGAGCGTCGAGGGCGTTGCGCGGGCGAAGAAACTCGGGCTCGGCGTCCTGGTGACCGACCATCACCTTCCGGGAGCGGAGCTTCCGCCGGCCGACTGCATCGTGAACCCCAACCGTCCCGGGTGCCAGTTTCCGTCGAAGGCGATCGCCGGCGTCGGCGTCATGTTCTACGTGATGCTCGCGCTGCGCGCGGAGCTTCGCCGCCGCGGCGCGTTCGCGGGACGCGAAGAGCCGAACCTCGCTGCGCTCACCGACCTTGTCGCGCTCGGCACGGTCGCCGACGTCGTGCCGCTCGATGCGAACAACCGGATTCTCGTCGCCCAGGGCCTGAAGCGCATCCGCGCCGGCGCCGCAAAACCGGGCATCGTCGCGCTGATGCACGCCGCCGGGCGCGATCCGGCGCGCGCGAGCTGCTTCGACCTCGGCTTCGTCGTCGGCCCGAGGCTAAACGCCGCCGGTCGGCTCGCCGACATGTCGCTCGGCATCGAGTGCCTCGTTACCGACGATCCGGCGCGCGCGGCGAATTGCGCCCGCGAGCTCGATCGCTTGAACCGCGAGCGCCAGCGGATCGAAGCGGGGATGCTCGAGGAGGCGCTCGCCGATCTGGAGGCGCTCGCTGGAAGCCCGGGCACCGCGCTCGCGTTCTACCGGCCGGGCTGGCATGCGGGCGTCGTCGGCCTGATCGCCGCGCGCGTGCGCGAGCGTGCCCACCGGCCGGTGGTGTGCTTTGCGCGCGCAGGCGAAGACGAGCTGCGCGGCTCGGGCCGCTCGGTGCCGGGGCTCAATCTGCGCGACTGCCTCGACCTCGTCGCCAAGCGCGAGCCGGGGCTCGTGCTGCGCTTTGGCGGGCACGCGCAAGCGGCCGGCGTCACGATCCGCGAGCGCGACTTCGACCGCTTCGCCGAGGCGTTCGAGCGCGCCGCCGCGGAGATGCTGCCGGAGGCGGCGCGCACGGGGGTGCTCGAGACCGACGGGGAGCTTGAGCCGGCCTACCACACGCTCGAAGTCGCGCAGATGCTCGAGGCCCAGATCTGGGGCGCGGGCTTTCCGCAGCCGCTGTTCTGCGATACATTCGCGGTCGAACAGCAGCGCGTCGTGGGCGAGCGGCACCTGAGGCTGAAGCTCGTCAAGGACGGCCTGCGGCTCGAGGCGATGCACTTCAATTCGCCCGCGTTCCTTCCCGCCTCGATCCGGGCCGCGTATCGCCTCGGCGTGAACGAGTTCAACGGTCTGAGAAGCGTGCAGCTCAACCTGGAGTACGCCGAATGCGCCACCTGAAAATGCTCCTCCGAGTCCTTCTGCTCGCGGCGGTCGCCGCCGTCCCGTTTGCGCCGCGTGCATTCGCGAAGGAAACGATCGACGCCGGTCCGTACGTGCCCTCGCCGCAGAGCGTCGTCTCGGACATGCTGAAGCTCGCCGAGGTCGGCCCGAAGGACTTCGTGATCGATCTCGGCTCCGGCGACGGGCGGATCGTGCTCACCGCGGCGAAGGTGTTCGGCGCGCGCGGCATGGGCGTCGAGATCAAGGAGGAGCTGGTCGCGCTCTCGAACGAGGCGGCGCGCCAGCAGGGCGTCGCCGACCGCGTGAAGTTCGTGAACGCCGACCTGTTCAAGACCGACATCTCGCAGGCGACCGTGCTCACGATGTACCTGCTGCCGAACACGGTGAACATGCTGAAGGACAAGCTGCTGCGCGAGCTCCGGCCCGGCACCCGCGTCATCTCGCACGACTATCCGCTCGAGGGCTGGATCCCGGAGAAGTACGTGCAGATGGACCTCGAGGACAAGGTCGCGATCAGCGGCGTGCCGACCACGATCCTTTACCTCTACGTGGTACCGGCGAAGCTCGCCCCGGCGTGGACCGCGACGCTGCCCGCGGCGCTCTCGCGCGAGCCGGTGCGCCTTGCGTTCAACCAGCAGATCACCCGCGTGTCCGGCACCGCGAGGATCGGCGGGCGGGACGCCGCGATCGAGGAAGGAAGGCTGCGCGGCGAGCGACTCTCCTTCCGGCTTTTCGCCGCCGGCCGCAACTACGAGTTCACCGGCACGGTGAAAGGCGGCACGATCGAGGGCACGGTCGAGGGGCCGGGACTGAAGGCGGCCGCTTGGAGCGCGGTCGCCGCGCGGTGAAGCGGCTGCGCATCGAAGCGGGCGCGGCGCGGCTGGAAGTCGAGCTGCGCGATACCGCGACGGCGCGCGCGATCCTCGCCGCGCTTCCCTTCGAGAGCCGGGCGCAGACCTGGGCGAGGAGGTCTATTTCGCCGCGCCGGTCGCGGCGTCGCTCGAGCCGGACGCCGAGCAGGTAGTCGAGCCCGGCACCGTGTGCTTCTGGACCGAAGGGCGCGCGATCGCGCTCCCCTTCGGCAGAACGCCGATTTCGACCGACGAGCGGCCAAAGCTCGCCGCCCGCTGCAACCTCGTCGGCCGCATCGTGGGCGACTGCTCGGCGCTCGCGAAGGTGCGCGCGGGCGATCGCGTGCGCGTCTCGGAGGCGTAGATGGAAAGAAAGCGCGTCAACTCCTCGCGCATTCGCTCGGTCGGCTACGACGAAAAGACGCTCACGCTCGAAGTGGAGTTCTCGAACGGCAGGTGTTCCAGTACTCGAAGGTCTATCCCGAGGTATACCGCCGCTTCATGGCGGCGCCGAACCCGACGGCGTTCTTCGACGACAAGATCGCCGACGAGTACACCGCGAAGAAGGTCTAACGTCGCCGCCGCGGTGCGCCTCGACATCGAAAATCTCGCCCACATACGGCGCGCGAGCGTCGAGTTCGGCGACCTTACGGTACTCGTCGGCCCGCAGGCAGCCGCGGAAAAGCCTGGTCCTTCAGACTCTCAAACTCGCGCTGGACGGGAGGTACATCGCCCGTCGCATGCGCGTGACTACGGGCTCGTCGTGAATGAAACCAGGGATTTTCTCGCGCGTTACTTCGGCGAAGGGATGGAGCGCATCTGGCGCGAGACGACGCAGGTGCGCTGGAGAGCGACGGCGCGTTCACCCGCGCCGTATTCTTGCCGAGGCCCGAAAAGGCGAGGAGCGCGTCCACTACATTCCTGCCCATCGCACGCTCGTCGGCTTTCCGGCGGCCATCCGCCCACCTTCCAACAGTTTCGGCCCGAGATCGCCGTACGTCGTCAGACAGTTCAGCGAAAACGTTCGCAGCGTGCTGCTCGACAGCGATCGGGAACAGACTCTTTCCCCAGCCGAAGCGGCTGAAGGGACGCGTACGGGAAAAGATCGACGAAGCGATTTTCAGAGGCGCTTCCCTGCGCGAGGTCGCCGAGGGCGCCGAGCGGCGGCTGAAGCTTCATTACCCTCGGGCGAGCGGGCTTTCGTACATGGCATGGACCGCAGGTCAGCGGGAGTTCGTCCCGCTGCTCGTCGGGCTGTGTCCGCTTTTGCCAGCCGGCGCGATGACGCGGCGAAGGGAGATCGATTGGGTGATCCTCGAAGAGGCCGAGATGGGCCTTCATCCGAACGGCATCATGGCCCTCATGCTGCTCGTACTCGATCTCATGTCGCGCGGCTACAGGGTCGCGATGTCCACGCACTCCCCCTTGGTGCTCGATGTCGTATGGGCGATCCGGCACCTCGAGCGGGATTCCTGGAAAGAGCTGCTTGAGATCTTCGGCATCTCCGGCGTCACCCGGGCGAATGCCGCCGGCGAGGTGCGCATGGCGGAAGCCGCCCTGCGCAAGCGCTATCGGGTGTTCGCCCTGATTCGAGGGCGCTATGTCGTTTCTCGCGACATCAGCGAAGTGGATCCGGCATCTTCCGACCGAACGATGGCCGGGTGGGGCGGGCTGACACCTCGCATAGCAGCGCGATCGGCGAAGTGGTCGCGCGGCACGCAGCAGGGTGACGCAGGCTGCGATGGCCGCGGCGAGGGTCGAATCCCTCTCGGCTCGACTGCGACAAACGTTCGCTCGCGTCCTCGACGGCCTGCGCGCGGTGCGCCACCGCGACCGGCGCCGGCTTCAACTGGCGAAGGGATACCGGTGGGCGTGCAGCCTCGATCTCGAAGCGCAGGTTGAGGAAGGAACACCAGAGCGGGACATGGGACTATCTCGTGCGCGCCGCAGAGCAGCGAGAGCGCAGCTTCGGTGTCGAAGTGCATCCCGCCACCGCATCCGAAGTGCAAGCCGTCATCGAAAAACGAGACGCCGCCGTCCGGACGCTCGAGCGGCGCGGCTTGCGCGGCTTCGTCGAAAGAGGCGACTGGTGCTGGATCGCATCCGGAAAGGTGTATTTGCGGCCAACGGATGGCGAATCTCGACGCCTCGCCAAAGCCGGCATAAGAGCTCCGGTCAGGGTGCTTCGACTACCTCCCGACCGGTAGGGGGCGGGTGCCCTTATAATGCGCGCGGCCATGGAGCTCGAACGCGCAAACCAGATCGCCACCCTGCTCGCCGACCTGCGCGGTCGGTCGGCCGAGCTGCGGAGGTATCTTTGACTTCGACGCAAAGCGCGCGCGCCTTGCGGAGATAGAGCGCGCGCTCGCCGATCCCCGCCTGTGGGACAACCCCCAGCGCGCGCAGGAACTCGGAAAAGAAAAAAAGGCGCTCGAAGCGGTCGTCGGCACGCTTCTGCGCGTGGACACCGGCGTCGCCGATGCGGCGGAACTCCTCGAGCTCGCGCGCGCGGAGGGCGATGCGGCCGCGCTCGAGGCCGTCGGCGCCGACGCTGAGCGCCTCGCGCGCGAAGTCGCCGCCCTCGAATTCCGCCGCATGTTCTCTAATCCGCTCGATCCCAACAACTGCTTCATGGACATCCAGGCGGGCGCGGGCGGCACCGAGGCGCAGGACTGGGCGGCGATGCTGGAACGCATGTACCTTAAGTACGCGGACCGCAAAGGGTTCGAAGCCGAGATCCTCGAGCGCACCGAGGGCGAGGTGGCCGGCATCGAGGGCTGCACGATCCGCTTCGTCGGCGACTACGCCTACGGGCATTTGCGCACCGAAACCGGCGTTCACCGGCTCGTCCGGAACTCGCCGTTCGACGCGAACGCGCGCCGGCACACCTCGTTCGCGAGCGTGTTCGTGTACCCCGAAGTGGACGACACGATCGAGGTCGAGATCAACCCGGCCGACCTGCGCATCGACGTCTTTCGCGCCTCGGGCGCGGGCGGCCAGCACGTCAACAAGACCGAGTCCGCGGTGCGCATCACGCACCTTCCTACCGGCATTGTGGTTCAGAGCCAGAGCGACCGCTCGCAGCACCGCAACCGCGCGGCCTGCATGGCGATGCTGCGCTCGCGCCTCTACGAGCTGGAGCTCAGAAAGCGCGCCGCCGAGCAGGCGAAGCTGGAAGCCGCGAAGACCGACATCGAATGGGGCCACCAGATCCGCTCGTACGTGCTCGATCAGTCGCGCATCAAGGACCTGAGGACCGGGGTCGAGAAGGGCGCCACGCAGGCGGTGCTCGACGGCGACCTCGACGACTTCATCACCGCGAGCCTCAAGCAAGGCGTGCAATGACGGAAGAAACGAACAAGCTCGTCGAGGAGCGACGCGCAAGCTCGCGGCGCTCCGCGCGAAAGGCGTCGCGTTTCCGAACGACTTCCGGCGCCGCGACACTGCCGCGAGCCTGCACGCGGCGCACGGCGCGAAAACGCGCGAGGCGCTGGAAGCCGAGGCGGTCGGCTGCGCGATCGCCGGCCGCATGATGCTGAAGCGCGTGATGGGCCGCGCGAGCTTCGCGACGCTCCAGGACGGCACCGGCCGCATCCAGATCTACGTGACGAACGACGCGACCGGCGCCGACGTGCACCAGCAGTTCAAGCACTGGGACCTCGGCGACATCGTCGGGGTGGAAGGCACGCTCTTTCGCACGAAGACCGGCGAACTGACGGTGCTCGCGAAGAAGCTTCGGCTGCTCGTCAAGTCGCTTCGGCCGCTGCCGGAAAAGTTCCACGGCCTTGCCGACCAGCGAGCTTCGGTACCGCCTGCGCTACGTGGACCTGATCGTAAACCCCGAGACGCGCCGCGTCTTCGAGATCCGCTCGAAGGTGGTGCAGGCGCTGCGCGAGGCGATGGCGGCGGACGGGTATCTCGAGGTCGAGACGCCGATGATGCAGCCGATCCCGGGCGGAGCGGTCGCACGGCCGTTTCGCACGCATCACAACGCGCTCGACATGGACCTTTACCTTCGCATCGCGCCGGAGCTCTACCTTAAGCGGCTGGTGGTGGGCGGCATGGAGCGCGTCTTCGAGATCAACCGCAACTTCCGGAACGAGGGGATCTCGACCAAGCACAACCCCGAGTTCACGATGATGGAGTGGTACTGCGCCTACGAGGACTGCGAGTACATGATCGCGCACACCGAGAAGCTCGTTCGCCATGCGGCGCAGGCGGCGCTCGGAACGACGCAGGTGACCTATCAGGGCCGCGCGCTCGACTTCGGGCGGCCGTTCGCGCGCATCTCGATCCCGGAGGCGATCCGGAAGTACGGCGACGCCGAGTGCCGGACCGCGGATTTGCGCGACCGCGCGTTCCTCGCGCGAAAGCTGGACGCCCTCGGTGTGCCGCACACCGCCGAGCAGGGCTGGGGAGCGCTTCAGCTCGTGCTCTTCGAGACGGTAGCCGAAAAACACCTCGTCGAGCCGACCTTCGTCACCGAGTTTCCGGCCGAGGTCTCGCCGCTTGCGCGAAGGAACGACGCCGATCCCGAGGTCGCCGATCGCTTCGAGCTGTTCATAGACGCAAAGGAGATCGCGAACGGTTTTTCGGAATTGAACGACCCCGAGGACCAGGCCGAGCGATTTCGCGAGCAAGCGCGGCTGAAGGCCGCGGGCGACGACGAAGCGATGTACTACGACGCCGACTACATCCGCGCGCTCGAATACGGACTTCCGCCCACCGCTGGCGGCGGGTTGGGCGTCGATCGCCTGGTGATGCTCCTCACGGACAGCCCCTCGATCCGCGACGTGATCCTCTTTCCCCACCTGCGGCCGGAAGCGTGACGCCCAGCGGTTACATCCGGTAACACACTGATACGGGCGCGCGTCGGCGGCGCGCCTGGCTTGCGCGTTCTTCGCGGCGCATTCCGCGAAAGGAGAACGCCATGGAACATGCGCAACGACTTCATCCGCTCCTTGCCGCAGCCGCCGCCTCGGTGATCGTCGTGTCCGCGGCCGGCACCGCGGCGATCACCGGTTTTCTGCCGCGCTCGAACGTGAACGCAAGCGCCGAAACTGCCGCCGCCCAGAGCGCCGCAGCGACTTCGCCCGCGACCCCGCTCGCGACGATGCCTGCGGCAGCCGCGCCAGCGCAACGCGCCGCCGCGCTCGCAGCCGCCGACGGAGCGCCTTCGCCGAGGATCGCGGCGAGGACCGCCGCGCAGCCGGTCGCAAAAGTGCGCGCCGCAGAGCCTGCGCGCGCAGCCGCGAGCGAACCGCGCGAGGCCGCCTCGGCAACCGTGCCGCAACCGTCCGCACACCGCCAGAGCAGCGAAGCCGAGGTCGCGCAGCCCGCGCCTCGGTCCGTAACGCAGCCCCTTCCCGCGCACGGCGAACCGGTCGCGGCGAAGGCCCCGTGTCCCGACTGCGGCGTGATCGAAGCGGTGCGCGCGATCGAGCAGCCGGGCGAAGGCTCCTGGATCGGCACCGTCGCAGGCGGCGTCGGCGGCGCGGTGCTGGGGAGCCAGTTCGGGAAGGGCAGCGGCCGCACGATCATGACCGTCCTCGGCGCAGCAGGCGGCGCCTACGCCGGCCGCGAAATCGAAAAGCGGATCCGCACCACCACGCGCTGGGAAGTCACGGTGCGAATGGATGACGGCGCACGCCGCACCGTGCTCTACAACACCGAACCCGCATGGCGCCCAGGCGAGCGCATGCGCCTTCGGGACGGAACGATCGAGCCGCTGCCGCGAGCGTAAGCCAGCGCGCCGAGCGGGCCGGGCCCTGTTCCTGGGTGCGGGGCCCGGCCCTTGCGCGCCTGCGCCGCCCATCGCGCAATCGTGCCTTTTACGCGCTGCGCCGGCCGCCGGCCGGGCGCCGGGCCGCGCGCTTCGCTTCACAGGTGCACTCGCGCGATTCTGACTGCGTTTCGCAATACGCGCCACGATCCGACGCTCTTGCTCCTCGTTCGGACGACTGACGCGGCGCCGAAGAACCGATCGTCGACATAACCCATCGACCGGTCGGGCGTTGACGCGGACCGGTGGCGGGACGAAACTCGTCGGACGGAGATTTTCCGCGACACTGCGATGGCGCGCACCGCGATCTCAGATGCGCGACAATCGGAGGCAACGGCAGACGTACCAGCGAGGTAAACATGGAACTGACCGCAGTACTTACTCCTGCTGAAGAAGGCGGCTTCGTCGCTTTGAATCCCGAGACGGACCACGACCCAGGGCGAAACGGTAGAAGAAGCAATCGCCAACCTCCAGGAGGCGACTTCCCTGTACCTGTCCGAGTTTCCGATGAAAGCCAAAGGCCGTCCCCTCGTGACCATGTTCTCGATCCCCGAAAATGCCTAAGTTGCCTCGAATCTCGGGCGCCGAGGCGTTGCGCGCGCTCGAGCGCCTGGGGTTCGAGAAGGTCGCGGCAAAAGGGAAGCCATGTGGTCATGCGACGCGGCGCCAAGGGCTGTGTCGTTCCTATTCATCCGGAGCTCAAGGCCGGTACCTTGGCCGGTGTCCTCCGGCAAGCCGAGGTCTCCCCGGAAGAGTTCATCGCAGCTCTGTAAGAAGCGTTAGCCGACCTCGCGATCGGCGAAGGCGACCAACTGCATTACCGCCGTCGGGTACGCGGCGAGTCTCGGGCGCCGGCGCTTGCGGCGCTGAAACCCTTACCAAGGAACGCGGACTCGTCACCGAAAGCGGCTGCCCGGTTTTGCTCGTGCCGCGCCGGCGGCTCCTTCGAAGGAGATCGAAGCGTTGTAAGGGTCGAGCCCGGATCGAAGAAGCGCGGATCCTCGGCTCGACAAAACGGCTTCGATTATCATCCCGGCGTTGACCCAACCGCCGCTCACCTGCATGGCGATACCCGACTTTCAGACGTTGATGCTCCCGCTGCTACGCCTTCTGAGCGACGGCCAGGAACGTTCCCTAGCCGAAGTAGTGGATCTCATCGCCCAGCACTTCGGCCTGAGCGACGAAGAACGCCATAAGCTTTTGCCCAGCGGCAGGCGTACCGTCATCCGCGACCGCGTCCATTGGGCAAAGACGTACTTGACGCGGGCTGGGTTGATCGAGTCGACTCGGCGAGGATTTTTCCGCCTTTCGAGCCGCGGATTCGAGGTCCTCAAATCCGATCCGGAGCGCGTGGATGTGCAGTTTCTGGACCAGTTCCCCGAGTTTCGCGCGTTCCGAGCGCCACGCCACGAGCGATCGGACGAAAACGCCACATCGAGCCCGGGAACCGAGGCGACGCCCGAGGAAGCGCTCGAAAGTGCGATCAGCGCGTGCGAAGCACGCTGGAAACCGAACTCCTCGAGCGCATCAAGGCGGCCTCGCCCGCTTTTTTCGAGCGGCTCGTGGTCGAACTTCTCGTCGCCATGGGCTATGGCGGCAGCTTGCGGGATGCAGGCCAGGCGGTCGGCCGTAGCGGCGACGGCGGGATAGACGGAATCATCAAGGAGGACCGTCTCGGCCTGGACGTGCTGTACGTTCAGGCCAAGCGCTGGGATGCCCCTGTGGGACGCCCGGAGATACAGAAGTTCGTCGGCGCCCTTCAAGGGCATCGTGCGCGCAAGGGCGTTTTTATCACCACGTCGTCCTTCACGAAGGAAGCGGAAGAGTACGTCCGGGTGATCGACAGCAAGATTGTGCTCGTCGACGGCCAGACGCTTGCGGCGCTGATGATCGACCACAACGTGGGCGTCGCTCCGGTGCGAGCGTACGAGCTGAAGCGGATCGACTCGGATTACTTCAGCGAAGAGTGACGCATAACAGCTCCGCCTCAACGCGAGCTCGAGGTGCGGATAACGCGCGCAGGGTGCGCACCCTTGAAACGCCGCATCGCCCTTCAGAAGACCCCAAAAGGGTATGCCGTCTGGGTGCCGGCGATGCCCGGTCGCTGGTCGCAAGGCGCGACGCAGCGGGAATCTCTGGAAAACATCCGGGCAGCCATCCGCGAACACCTCACCGTCGAGATAGAGACGGCGCAGGACGGGATGTTCCGAGACCCGGGTCCGAGGCGTCATCCCGCGCCGCTTCTCCCTACCTGAAAAGCTCCGGGACGCGATACCGCCGCGGGATCATCCCCTGGCGCCAGACGCAGTCGAGCGCGGCCTCCAGGTTCGCGCGGTTCTCTTCTATGCCGAACGGATTCATCGGCGGGTTGCCCGCGGCGGCGCGGCTCTCGCGGAGGAGCGCGTAGAGGTCGGCCGCCTCTTCGTCCGAGACGGTGTCTTTCACGACCACCATGTGATTGATCTGCACGCTCGCGCCGGTTCTTGCGCGCCAGGCGCGCGCTGCCGCCTCCGGGTCGGGAACGACCGGGCGAAGATCCGCATCCTGCGGCAGCTCGCCCACGATCGCGGCATCGAGCGCGCCCTCGCGCAGCATCGCGAGCATGTCGGCGCCTTCGGGCGCCCGCTCGACGTTCGGGGGATTGCGGTATTCGGCCACATGCGGCTCTTCGAAGGTCACCCAGCGAACCCGCGCGGGATCTACGCCGAAGTCCTCGGCGAGGATGCCGCGCACCCAGGTGGCGGTGGTCACCGTGTGCGCGAGCGCTCGCCGACGCGCTTTCCTTCCAGATCGCGCGGACGCAGCCCCCGGGCGCTCACGAGGTAAGGGTGCTGAAAGCGCGCGGTGAGCACCGCAGGCAAAAGCCGAAGCGGCTTTCCGTGCGCGCGCGCAAGGAGAAAAGTGACGAGCGCGAGTTCCGCCAGATCGAACTCGAGGTCGCGAACGACCCGCTTGAACGCGGTGTGCGGGACCGCCACGTCGGCGAACTCGAGCGGCGCCCGCGCGCGGAAAAGGCGCGTGATCGGGTAGTCGCCGACGAGCGCTTTCACCCCTCGGGCGGCGAATCGAGGTAGCGCAGGCCCTTTTCCGCGAGCGCGGCGCGCATGCCGTAGATGTCGAGGCTGAGTTCCCCCTTCTTCAGCCGCTCGCGAACGGCCGCTTCCTTCTTTTCCCGCTCCTCGCCCGCCGCGGCCACCTTCGCCGCCTGCTCGCGCGCGACCACGACGACGCCGTCGTCGTCCGCGACGACGACGTCGCCCGGCTCGACCAGCACGCCCGCGCAGACGACCGGCACGTTCACCGCGCCGAGCGTCGCCTTGACCGTGCCGCGCGCCGAGATCGCCCGCGACCCAGACCGGAAATCGCATGTCGGTGATCTCGGCCGCGTCGCGGCAGCCCATGTCGAGGACGACGGCTTTCGCGCCGCGCGGCGGCGAGCGCGGTCGCGAGCAGCTCGCCGAACGCGCCGTCGGAGTTCTCGCTCGTACAGGCGGCAACGAGCACGTCGCCCGGCCGTACCATCTCGACCGCGACGTGGATCATCCAGTTGTCGCCCGGCGGGCAGAGCGCGGTGACGGCGCTTCCGGCGATGCGCGCGCCGCGCCACAGCGGCCGCATGTAGGGCGCCATCAGGCCCGTTCGGCCCTGCGCTTCGTGCACGGTGGCGACTCCCAGGCGCTCGAGCGCCGCGATCGCGGCGGGCTCTGCGCGCGCGATGTTTCGCACCGCGATTCCCGTCGTCATCGTCTTTCTCCCTCTCAGTGCACGCGCTCGAAGATCGCGGCGATGCCCTGCCCGCCGCCGATGCACATGGTGACGAGCGCGTAGCGTTTCTGCGTGCGCTGCAGTTCGTAAAGCGCCTTCACCGCGAGGATCGCGCCGGTCGCGCCGATCGGGTGGCCGAGGGCGACCGCCCCGCCGTTCGGGTTGACCTTCGCCGGATCGAGCCCGAGGTCCTTCGTCACCGCCATCGCCTGCACCGCGAACGCTTCGTTCGATTCGATCACGTCCATGTCCTCGGGTCGAAGCCCCGACTTCTGCGGAAGACGCGCCTCACCGCAGGGATGGGCCCGAGGCCCATCAGCTGCGGCTCGACGCCCGCGTGCGAATAGGCGACCAGCCGCGCCATCGGCCGGATGCCTTCGCGCGCGGCGGCCGTCGCCTCCATCAGCACCACCGCGGCTGCGCCGTCGTTGATGCCGGAGGCGTTCGCCGCGGTGACCGTGCCGTCCTTCTTGAAGACCGGCCGCAGCTTCGCCATGTCTTCCAGCTTTGCGTCCTTTCGCACATGCTCGTCGGTCACGAAGAGCTCGGTGCCTTTCTTTCCCTTCACCTCGACCGGAACGATCTGCTCGCGAAAATACCCGCGCTCGATCGCCGCCGCCGCGCGCCGGTGCGATTCGAGCGCAAAAGCGTCCTGCTCTTCGCGCGTGAAGCCATACTTCGCCGCGATGTTTTCCGCGGTCACCCCCATGTGGCCGTGGCCGAAGGGGTCGTGAAGCGCCGCGGTCATCGCATCCACCACGCCCGCATCGCCCATCCGCTGGCCCCAGCGCGCCGACGGAAGGAAGTAGGCCGCGCGGCTCATGCTCTCGGCGCCGCCTGCGACCGCGACCTCGACGTCGCCCAGCTGAATGTGCTGCGCCGCCGAGACGATCGCCTGTAGCCCCGAGCCGCAAAGGCGATTGACCGTGAGGCAGGGCGTACCCACCGGCAGCCCCGCTTCGATCGCGGCGACGCGCGACAAATACATGTCCCGCGCCTCGCCGTGGATGACGCTTCCCATCACCACATGGCCGATTCGCGCCGGGTCCACCCTTGCGCGCGCCACCGCCTCGCGGATCACGATCGCGCCCAGCCGCGTCGGCGGCACGTCCTTCAGCGAGCCGCCGTAGTCGCCGATCGCGGTGCGCGCGCCCGCCACCACCACCACTTCTAGCGTGTTCATACCAGTCTCCCGTAAAGGTCGTGATCGTCGGGATCCTTCGACGAGCACCTCGGCGAATTCGCCGGGCCGCCCGCCGGCAAAGCGCACCACACCGTCGATTTCCGGCGCATCGGCCGAAGAGCGCCCGACCCCCGGCGCATCGACGAGTACGCGGATCGTGCGGCCGATTTTACGCGCGAGCTTCTCGCGGCTCACCGCCGCCTGCACTTCCATCAAGCGGCGTCGGCGCTCTTCCTTCACTTCCTCCGGCACCGGATCGGGAAGCGCGTTCGCTGCCGCGCCCTCGACCGGCGAATACGCAAAGCAGCCGACGCGGTCGAGTTGCGCTTCGCGCAGGAACTCGAGCAGCGCCTCGAACTCAGCCTCGGTCTCGCCCGGGAAGCCGACGATGAAGCTGCTGCGGATCGCGATCTCCGGGCAGATCGCCCGCCAGGCGCGGATGCGCGCGAGGTTGTCCTCGGCATCGGCCGGACGGCGCATGAGGCGCAGGATCCGGGGGCTTGCGTGCTGAAACGGCACGTCGAGATACGGAAGGAGCCGCCCCTCGGCCATGAGCGGGATCAATTCGTCCACGTGCGGGTACGGGTAGACGTAATGCAGCCGCACCCAGACCCCGAGGCTCGCGAGCGCTGCGCAGAGGTCTTTGAGCCGCGTCTTTACCGGCCGACCGTTCCAGAAGCCGGTGCGATACTTCACGTCGAGACCGTAGGCGCTCGTGTCCTGCGCGATGACGAGCAGTTCCTTCACGCCCGCGCGCACGAGGTTTTCGGCCTCGCGCAACACCTCGCCCACCGGCCGCGAAACGAGCGGCCCGCGCATCGACGGAATGATGCAGAACGTGCAGCGGTGGTTGCACCCTTCCGCGATCTTGAGATACGCGTAGTGCGGGGGCGTCAACCGCACGCCCTGCGGCGGAACGAGATCGACGAAGGGATCGTGCGAGCGCGGCAGGTGCGCGTGCACCGCGCGCATCACGCCCGCGAGGTCGTGCGGGCCGGTGACCGCGAGCACCTGCGGGTGCGCGGCGCGAACGACGTCCGCCTTCGCCCCGAGGCAGCCGGTGACGACGACGCGGCCGTTTTCGGCGAGCGCCTCGCCGATCGCCGAAAGCGACTCCTCGACCGCTTCGGTCAGGAACCCGCAGGTGTTGACGATGACGAGATCGGCGCCGGCGTAGTCGGACGCGGTCTCGTAGCCCTCGGCGCGAAGCTGCGTGAGGATGCGCTCGGAATCGACGAGCGCCTTCGGGCAGCCGAGCGAGACAAAGCCGACGCGCGGCGCACCGGCGCGGCGCGCCGCGCGCGCGCTACTTTCCGTCGCCCTCGGGCTTGTTTTGCTGCTGCGGCGGGGCAAAGCCGGGGAAGGTAAATCCGGCGAACATGTTGCGCGCCTGCGCCTGCATCTGTTCCTGGAACTGCGCGAACATCTTCTGGCTCTGCTCGAGATAGGCCTGCATCAGGCTCTGCATCGCCGGCCCCTGCAGGTTCAGGAACTGCGTCCAGAGCTCCTGCGCGGCGCGCGAGCCTTCGCCGCCTGCCATCATGCGCTGCGACTGCTCCTGCAGCGACTTCTGCAGTTCCTGGAACGCGCGCAGGTTCTTCTCCAGGTACGCGCCGAGAAAACCCTGCATCGCGTTGCCGTAGAAGCGGATGAGCTGCGAGAGGAGGTCGGAAGAAAAGAGCGGCTTTCCGGCCTGCTCCTCCTCCAGGATGATCTGCAGCAGGATCTGGCGGGTCAGCTCCTCCCCGGTGCGCGCATCGACCACCTGGAAGTCCTCCTGGCGCAGCACCATCTGCTTGACGTCGGCGAGCGTGATGTAGCTCGACGTCTTGGTGTCGTAGAGGCGCCGATTCGGGTACTTCTTGATGAGGCGCGTCTGCGCGTCGGTCTTCTCGCCGGGAATCGCCGCCACCGGAGCCTCCTAGTACATGTGCTGGCCGCCGTTGATCGAGATGTTGGCGCCGGTCACGAACGCCGCCTCGTCGGAGCACAGGTAGATGACCAGGCCGGCCACTTCCTCCGGCCGCCCGAGGCGTCCGACCGGGATCTGCGGCAGGATCTTCGTGTCCAGGATGTCCTTCGGGATCGCGGTCACCATCTTCGTGCCGATGTAGCCCGGCGAGATCGTGTTGACGGTCACCCCCTTTTTCGCGACCTCCAGCGCGAGCGCCTTGGTGAAGCCGTGCATGCCCGCCTTGGCCGCCGAGTAGTTGGTCTGACCGAACGCGCCCTTCTGGCCGTTGACCGACGAGATGTTGATCACCCGCCCCCAGCCGCGCTCGACCATGCCGTCGAGCACCTGCTTGGTCATGTTGAACACCGAATCGAGATTGGTGCGGATGACCGCGTCCCAATCGGCCTTCGTCATCTTCTTGAACGTCATGTCGCGCGTGATGCCGGCGTTGTTGATGAGGATATCCACCGGCCCGACCTCGCGCTGGATGCGCTCGCACTTGGCGGCGCAGTCCTCGTAGGAGGTGACGTCGATCGGATACGCGGCGAACTGATAGCCGCGGCTCTTCATGCCGTCCAGCCACTCCTTCCACTTCGTGTTCGACGGCGAGTACGTCACCACCACCCGGTAGCCGGCATCGGCCATCTTGGTCGATATCGACTCGCCGAGCCCTCCCATACCGCCGGTCACGATCGCCAAACGCTGCTGTGCCATCGCCCTCTCCCGCTCACGTCTCGATCAGTCTACTACATCATGTGCAGGCCGCCGTTCACCGAGATGTTCGCCCCGGTGATGTAGCCGGCGTCCTCGGAGGCGAGGAACGCCACCACCGCCGCCACCTCGTCCGGACGCGCAAGCCGCCCCATCGGGATCGAGGCGATGATGCGCTCGCGGATGTCCGGGCGGATCGCCATCACCATGTCGGTCTCGACGTAGCCGGGCGAGACGGTGTTCACGGTGACGCCCTTCTTCACCACTTCTTGCGCGAGCGCCTTGGCGAAACCGAGCATGCCCGCTTTCGCGGCGGAGTAGTTCGTCTGGCCGAACTGACCCTTGATCGCGTTCACCGACGAGATGTTGATGATCCGCCCCCAGCCGCGCTCCATCATGCCGTCGACCACCTGCCGCGTGACGTTGAACACGCTGTTCAGGTTGGTGTTGATCACCGCCACCCAGTCTTCCTCGGTCATGCGCCTGAAGAGCGCGTCGCGCGTGATGCCGGCGTTGTTGACGAGGATCTCGACCGGGCCGACCACCGAGCGCACGCGGTAGAACATCTCGGCGCAGGACTCGAAGTCCGAGACGTCGCCTTCGGCGGCGTGCACGCGGTAACCTTCGGCGCGCATTTTCGCGAGCCACTCGTCCTTCTTTTCGTAGCCGGGAAGGCAGCCGGCGACCACCGTGTGGCCCTGCGCGGCGAGGCGCCGGCAGATCGCGGTGCCGATCCCGCCCATGCCGCCGGAGACGAACGCGACGCGCCGCACTACCTCGGCGCGCGCCGTCCGCTCCGGCCGGACCTCGTCGTCGGTACACTCCATGTCCTGCATCGTCATCGCACCTTCTCCTTCCTGGTCAGCGTTCCACGGCGAGCGCGACGCCCATGCCCCCGCCGATGCAGAGCGACGCGAGCCCGCGCTTTGCGTCGCGCCGCGCCATCTCGTAGAGCAGCGTCACGAGAATGCGGCAGCCCGAGGCGCCGATCGGGTGACCGAGCGCGATCGCACCGCCGTTTACGTTCACCTTGCTCGTGTCCCAGCCCATCTGCCGGTTGACCGCGATCGCCTGCGCGGCGAACGCCTCGTTGATCTCCATCAGATCGAGGTCCTTCGGCTCCCAGCCGGCGCGGGCGAGGCACCGGCGCGAGGCCGGCACCGGCCCCATGCCCATGTATTTCGGATCGAGACCGGCCGAGGCGTAGGCCTTTACGCGCGCAAGCGGCGCAAGGCCCAGTTCTTCCGCCTTGCGGCGGCTCGCGAGCACCACCGCTGCCGCCCCGTCGTTGATCCCGGAGGCGTTGCCCGCGGTCACCGTCCCGTTCTTGTCGAATGCGGGCTTGAGCGCCCGCAGCGCCTCGAGCGTCGTGCCGGGGCGCGGATACTCGTCCTCCGCGAAGATGACGGTCCCCTTTCGTCCGGGGACCTCGACCGGGACCACCTCGTCGCGAAAGCGCCCGCTCTTTAACGCCGCCTCGGCCTTCTGCTGGCTCGCGAGCGCGAACTCGTCCTGCTCCTCGCGCGTGACCGCGTACTCCTTCGCGACGTTCTCGGCGGTGATGCCCATGTGGTACTGGTTGAACGCGTCCCAGAGACCGTCGACGATCATCGAGTCGAGGAGCTTGCCATCGCCCATGCGAAAGCCCTCGCGCGAGCCCGGGAGCACGTGCGGCGCGGCGCTCATGTTTTCCTGCCCGCCGGCGACCACGATGTCGGCGTCGCCCTGCGCGATCGCTTGCGCCCCGAGCATCACCGCCTTCAGGCCCGAGCCACAGACCTTGTTGATCGTCATCGCGGGCACCCGGTCCGGAATTCCTGCCTTGATCGACGCCTGGCGCCCGGGGTTCTGACCGGCGCCGGCGGTGAGCACCTGTCCCATGATCACCTCGGACACCTGATCGGGCGCGACGCCTGCGCGCTTGAGCGCCTCGCGGATCGCGACGGCGCCGAGGTCCGCCGCGGGCACTTTCGCGAGCGTGCCGCCGAATCTTCCGATCGCGGTACGCGCCGCACCGACGATGACGACTTCTTCCATGTCAGCCTCCTTGTGGTCGCGCTTTTTCCTTGACGTAGCGTCCGGGCGCGGGCTCGATCGGCCGATAGCGCGCCGAGCCGGTGCGCTCGGGCGCCGGCCGCAGGCCGCCGCGATGCGCATCGAGCCACTTCGCCCAGACCTTCCACCAGCTTCCCGGTCGCTCCTTTGCGCCGGCGAGCCAAGCCTCCGGGTCTTGCGGGTAGTCGCCCGCCTCGCCGATCCAGTAGCTGCGCCGGTCGGTCGCTGCCGGGTTGACGACGCCGGCGACGTGGCCGCTCGCGCCGAGCACGAACGTCTTTTCTCCCCCGAGCAGGTAGAGCGACCGGTACGCCGAGCGCCAGGGCACGATGTGGTCTTCGCGCGTCGCGAGCACGAAGCTCGGTCGCTCGATCCGTCGCAGATCCACCGGCACGCCGCAGCACACCAGTCCGCCCGGCTCGCGCAGGCGGTTTTCGAGATAAGTGCTGCGCACGTACTGGCAGTACATCGGCCCGGGCAGGTTGGTGCTGTCGGCGTTCCAGTAAAGGAAATCGAAGGCGGGCGGATCGATCCCCTTCAGGTAGTTGTTCACCACGTACGGCCAGACGAGGTCGTTTGCGCGCAGCGCCGAGAACACGAAGGCGAGCTCGGCCCCCGACAGGATGCCGCCTGCCCCGATCGTCGCCTCGCGCATTCGCACGCTCTGCTCGTCGACGAACAGGCCGAGCTCGCCCGGCTCTTCGAAGTCGAGCAGCGTCGTCAGCAAGGTCACCGATTCGACCGCGTCTTCGCCGCGCGCCGCCATCACCGCGAGCGCCGCGGCAAGAAGCGTCCCGCCGACGCAGAACCCGAGCGCGTTCGCGCGCTCGGCGCCGGCGATCTCGCGCGCGACCCGGAGCGCTTCGAAGACGCCGAGCCGCACATAGTCGTCCCAGCCGAAACCGCCCTGCGCGGGCCCGACGTTGCGCCAGGACACCATGAACACCGTATGGCCCTCGCCCACCGCGTAGCGCACGAACGAGTTTTCCGGGCGAAGGTCGAGGATGTAGTACTTGTTGATGCAGGGCGGCACCATCACGAGCGGCCGCGCCGAGACCTTGGGCGTCGTCGGTGCGTACTGGATGAGCTGCATCAGCTCGTTTTCGTACACGACGTCGCCGGGCGTCACCGCGAGGTTGCCGCCCACCTCGAAGGCCGACTCGTCGGTCTGGCGGATGCGGCCGGCGCGCACGTCCGCGATCAGGTTCGCGAGCCCGCGCGCGAGCGACTCGCCGCGCGAGGCGAGCGCCGCGCGCAGCACCTCCGGGTTGGTGGCGGCGAAATTGGCCGGGCTGAGCGCATCCACCCACTGCCGCACCGCAAAGCGCAGCCGCTCTTTCGCCTTGCCTTCAAGCTCTGCGGCCTCCACCGCTTCGGCGGCGAACCGCACCGCGAGCAGGTACGAGCGCCAGAGGTATTCGTAATACGGGTTCTCGCGCCATTCGCGCGCGGCGAACCGACGGTCGCCGGCGCGGGGCTGCGGCACATCGGGCGAACGTCCGGAAAGTAGCGCGCTCCAGAGCGTCGCCTGCGCCTCCCCCCAGCGGCGCTGTATCTGCGCGAGCTTTTCCGGATTGCGCGCGAACGCGGGCGCCCACAATGCCGCCTCCCCGTGCGCGCCGAACGCGGCCGCCATCTCCGCAAGCGGCATCCAACCCTGCGTCACCTGGTTCGCCGCGCCGGCGATCGCGCGAAGCACCGCGTCGGCCGGGCTGCCGGATTGAGGAATGAGGCTATTCAGCGCTTTTATCCGACTACGCTCGAAGCGTCGGATTTTGCGCCGCACAAACCCGGTGAGTCAATCGGAAGAACGAATCGTTGCGCCAGACCCCGCCCGCGGCGCGCAGGCAGGGCGCTCGCCTCAGTGCGAATGCCCGACGAGCGCTCCGGCGACGAGCACGCTGCCGATGCCGGCGGCGATCAGCGCGATCTGCGCGAACGTCGCGCCGAGCTCGGGCCGCCGGTGCAGCCCCGGAATCAGGTCGGCCACCGCGACGTAGATCATGCTCGCGGCGACGAAGCCGAGCATCGCCGGCTCCCAGCCGGCGAAAAGCGGCAGCGCAAAATAGCCGATCACGCCGCCCGCGAGCGTCGCGAACGAGGACGCGAGGTTCGCCGCGAGCGCCTTCGCTTTCGACCAGCCCGAGTGCAGCAGGATGAGGAAGTCGCCCACCTCCTGGGGAATTTCGTGCGCGACGATCGCGAGCGCGGTGACGACGCCGAGTTCGGTGCTCTGCAGGAACGCGGCGGCGATCAGCACGCCGTCGAGAAAATTGTGCGCGGTGTCGCCGACCACGATCAGCGTCGCCGCGCGGCCGCGATCGTTCGGCGCCGCGTGCCGGTCGTGCGCCTCGCAGTCCTCGGCATGGCAATGGCGCCAAAGGAGAAGCTTCTCCAGCGCGAAGAACGCGAGGATGCCGCCGAGGATCGCGGCGGCGACGCTGTGGGGCTCGCCGTGCTCGAACGCGTGAGGAAGGATTTCGAGGAACGCCGCCCCGAGGAGCGTGCCGATCGCGAAAGACACGAGCATCGGCACCCAGGAGGCGCGCAGCGCGAGCGCGAGCGCCGCCGCGCCGGCCGAGAGCGTTCCGCCGGCCACGCTCGCCGCGACGATGAAGCCGAGCGTCATCGGGGGCGCGGATTCTACGCCAGTCACCGTCGCCCGCCTCGGGCGAGCCAGACGAGCGCCGCCATGCGCGCGCTCGTGCGCTCGCGGCGCCAGGAAAAGAACCGCGTCGCCTCGGCGTAGGTGCAGAACCCGCCGCCGAAGACGCGCTCGACGCCTGCGGCGGCAAGGCGCCGGCGCGCCGCGGCGTAGAGGTCGAGCCGCCAGTGGCCCGGCCGCGAGGGCGCGAACGCCGCCGCGAGCGCCCGATCGCGCGCGACGAACGCCGCGCGCACCTCCTCGCCCACCTCGTAGGCGAGCGGACCGATCGCCGGGCCGAGCCAGGCGAGGAGCCGCGCCGGCGGCGCGCCGATCGCCGCGACCGTCGCCTCGATCACCCCGGCGGCAAGGCCGCGCCAGCCGGCGTGCGCGACGCCGACCACGCTCGCGTCATCGGCCGCAAGGAGCACCGGCAGACAGTCGGCCATCCGCACCGCGCACACCACGTCCGGCGCGCGCGCAAAGCTCGCGTCGGCGCGCGCGCCCGCGGTCTGGGGCCCGGCCTCGACCACCGCCGCGCCGTGCACCTGCTCGAGCCACACCGGCTCGGCCGGAAGCCGCGCGCGCAGCCGCGCGCGCGCGGCCGGCTCGGCGAGGTCGCCGAGCGCGCGCGTCGTGACGAGCGCGCGCACGCGCTCGGGCGCCGGCCAATCGGGCACGAGCACCTCAGGCGTCGCGTCGCAGTTGCGCAAGCAGCCTCTTCATGTCGGCCGGGAGCGGCGCGCGAAACCGCATGCGCCGGCCGCTCGACGGATGGTCGAATTCGAGCATCTCGGCGTGCAGCGCCTGGCGCGCGAACGGGATCCGGTGGCGCGTGCCGCGCCGATACACCGGGTCGCCGACGAGCGGGTGGCGGATGTGCTGCAGATGCACGCGGATCTGGTGCGTGCGGCCGGTCTCGAGCGTGCACTCGAGGAGCGCCGCATGCCCGAAGCGTTCGAGCACCCGGTAGCGGGTGAGCGCGGGCTTTCCGCCGTGGGCGACCGTCATGCGCGTGCGCACGCGTCGGTCGCGCCCGATCGGCGCGTCGATCGTTCCCGCCGCGGGCGGATCGCCCTCGACGAGCGCGAGGTAGCGGCGCCGCACGCTGCGCGCGGCCAGTTGCGCTGCAAGGCGCGCCTGCGCGGCGACATTTTTGGCTACGACGACCAGCCCGCTCGTGTCCTTGTCGAGCCTGTGCACGATGCCGGCGCGCGGCACCGCGCGCAGCCCCGGCGCGTGCGCAAGGAGCGCATTGAGGAGCGTGCCTTCGGGATTTCCCGCCCCCGGGTGCACGACGAGCCCCGCCGGCTTGTCGATCACGATCACGTCGTCGTCCTCGTACACGATGCGAAGGCGCATCTTCTGCGCAGGCGGGTGCGCCGCATCCGGCGCGGGCGGCGGAGCGAGCGCGATGCGCTCGCCGCCTGCCACCGGGGCGCTCGCGCGCGCCGGCGCCCCTTCGACGCGCACGTGGCCGGCGCGCAGCCACGCTTGCAGGCGGTTGCGCGAATACTGCGGAAAGAGGCGCACGAGCGCTTGATCGAGCCGCAGACCGGCGAGCGCGCGCGGCACCTCGGCCGCAAGAGGCGCGACGAACGCCGCCTCCCAGTCGGCCTCGTCGCCGGGCGTATAATTTTTGCGCATGACGCGCAGTCTACTCGTGCCGCTCGCCGCGGCGGCGGCGCTTGCGCTCGGCGCCTGCGCCTGGCTTCCGAAGGACGACGACACCGCCGGCTGGTCGGCGCAGCGCCTCTACGGCGAGGCGAAGGACGCGATGGCCGCAAAAAACTGGGAGCGGGCGATCAAGCTGCTCGAAAAGCTCGAGGCGCGCTACCCCTACGGACGCTTCGCGCAGCAGGCGCAGATCGAAATCGCGTACGCGTACTGGAAGAACGGCGAGCGCGCCTCGGCGCTCGCAGCCGCCGACCGGTTCATCAAGCTCTACCCGAACCACCCCAATCTCGACTACGTCTACTACCTGAAGGGTCTCGTCAACTTCAACGAGAACACCGGGCTGCTCGGCGCGCTCGATGCGGCCGACATGACCGAGCGCGACCCCAAGGGGGCGCGCGAGGCGTTCGAGGCGTTCCGCGAGGTGGTGACGCGCTTTCCGGAATCCAAGTACCGCGATGACGCCGTCGCGCGCATGCGCTGGCTGGTGAACGCGCTCGCGCAGCACGAGGTACATGTCGCGCGCTATTACATGAAGCGCGGCGCGTACGTCGCGGCCGCGAACCGCGCGCAGTACGCGGTGCAGCACTACCCGCAGGCGCCGGCGATCGAGGAAGCGGTGTTCATCATGGTGAAGGCCTACGACGCGCTCGGCATGATCGAGCTTCGCGACGCGGCCGAGCGCGTGATGCGCATGAACTTTCCCGACAGCAAGTACCTCACCGGGCGCGTGCAGCGCAACGTGCCCTGGTGGAAGCTCTGGGATCCCGACTGGTAGGCCCTCCGCCGTCGCCGGTGCGCCGGCATCGGATTGTGCCGTCGGCGAGCGGCACCGGCGCGAAGCGCGGCGCCGTCGTCAATCGAGACGAATGCCTTCGTCTGCGATGTAGTCGCGGATCACCGTCTCGACATCCGGGTCTGCGCGAAAGCCCATCGCGAACGCGCGCGGCGTGCGAAAGCGCGCGGGCCAGGTGCGCACGATCGCCTGGATGCGGGGATCGGCGCGTAGCGTACGCGCGCGGCGACCCGCGCGCCCGCGACGCGCGCGAGCGCGCCGACCATCTCGGCCACCGTCGCGGAGATGCCCGGAAGGTCGACGACGCGGTCGACGCCCCAGACTTCGGGCGGCGAGTCGTGCGCCAGAACGAGCGCCTCGACCACCCGCCGCGGCGAGAGCAGCCAGACCGCGGTCTGCGGCCCGACCGGGCAGTCGTAGTCGATCCCGGCGAGCGGCTCGCGGATGATCGCGCTCGCGAACGAGGACGCGGCCGCGTTCGGCTTGCCCGGGCGCACGACGACGGTCGGCAGCCGCAGCGCGCGGCCGTCGACGAACCCTTTGCGCGTGTAGTCGGCGAGCAGGTATTCGCCGATCACCTTCTGCGTGCCGTAGGAGGCTCTGGGGGTGCGGCGTGGTCGCATCGTCCAGCACCGGCGGAAGTTCGCCGCCGAAGGCGGCGACCGAGCTCGTGTAGACGACGCGCGGCGGACGCGCGCAGCCGCGCAGCCGCTCAAGCAGCAGCCGCATGCCCTCGAGGTTCACCCGGTAGCCGAGGTCGAAGTCCGCCTCGGCGGCGCCGCTCACCACCGCGGCGAGGTGAAACACTGCGGCGGTGTCGAGCGTCACCGCGGCTGCGAGCGCGCGCGCATCGGCGATATCGCCGCGCACCGCCTCAAGGCGCGGGTCCTGCGGAAGCTGCGGCGGAAACGCGGTGTCGAACAGGACGAGCCGCGACACGTCGTCGCGCGAAAGGAGCGCGCGCGCGAGCCGCAGGCCGAGAAATCCGCCGCCTCCGGTGACCACCACTCTCATCGCGCGAGGCTCCGGCCGATGTTCGCGCAATTCTAGCCGCGGAAGAAGCGTTCGACGTCGGCGATCTCGCGCGTCGCGCGCATCGGCGGCAGCGCCTCGAGGATCGCGCGCCCGTACGGTCGGCGGACGAGCCGCGGATCGCACAGCACGAGCACGCCGCGATCGCTTTCGCCGCGGATGAGGCGCCCGGCGCCCTGCTTCAGCGCGAGCGCGGCGCGCGGCAGCTGCTCCTCGAGGAACGCGTTGCGCCCGGCGGCGCGCAGCGCCGCGATGCGCGCCGCGATCACCGGGTCGTCGGGCGGCGCGAACGGCAGCTTGTCGATCAGCACCACCGAGAGCGCCGGCCCGGGCACGTCTACGCCCTCCCAGAACGAGGCGGCGCCGAGCAGCACCGCGTTGCCGAGGCGCCGAAAGCGCGCGAGCAGCTCGCTGCGCGAGCCGGTTCCCTGAACGAGCAAGGGGTACTCGAGCCGGCCTTCGAGCAGCTCCTGCGCGCGGCGCAGCGCGCGCAGCGTCGTAAAGAGCAGAAACGCGCGCCCGCCGCTTGCCGCGAGCACCGGAAGCGCCGCCGCGACGACCGCGGCGGTGAACTCGGGCGCGTTCGGGTCGGGCGGCAGGCCCGGCGGCAGATAGAGGAGCGCCTGCCGCCCGTAATCGAACGGGCTCGGCCAGCTGCGCGTTTCGGCTTTCTCGAGGCCGAGTTCGCGCGTAAAGTGCGAGAAATCGCCCGCCACCGCGAGCGTGGCCGACACGAAGATCCAGGCGCGCGGATGCTCATCCATCGCGCGCCGCAGCGGCTCGGCAGGCGAAGCGGCGTCGCATGAAGTTGCACGGCCTTTTCGTGCACCTCGACCCAGCGTACCGCCTCGGGCGCCTCGGAGCCCGCGAGCCGCGCGAGCATCGCCGCGGCTGTCCCGGCGCGACGCGCGCAGGCGCCGAGCCCTTCGGAGCGCTCGGCCTGCGCCGCGAGCCGCTCGCCGAGCCGCTCGAGCGCGCCGCGCAGCGCGGCGAACGCCTGCGCGAACGGGGGCGCGCGAGCGCCTGCTTCCACGCAAGGCGCGCCGGTTCGGCCTCGAGCGCAAGCCGCAGATCGCGCGCCGACTTTTCCAGCTTCGCGGCGAGCGCCTCGGTCTGCGGGTCGGCGCCGCCCGCCGCGCGCAGCTCGAGCCGCGCATCGCGCGCGAGCTCGATCAGCTGGCCGCTCGAGACGCTCTCGCCGAAGAACTGGCGCGCGGCGTCAGGGAGCTGATGCGCCTCGTCGAGGATCACGGTGTCGGCCGCCGGCAGCAGCTCGGCCACACCCTCGTCGCGCAGTACAACGTCGGCGAAGAACAGATGATGGTTGATCACGACGACGTCGGCATCCTGCGCCTCGCGCCGCGCCCGCATGACGAAGCAGTCGCGAAAGCGCGGGCACGGCTGCCCGAGGCAGTTCTCGCGCGTCGAGGTCGCGAGCGACCACACCGGCGCGTCTTCCGCGATGTCGGCGAGTTCGGCGCGGTCGCCGCTCGCGCTCGCGCGCGCGAACCGCTCGATTTGCCGCAGCTGCTGCGCCTGCGCGTCGGGGCGACGTCCTGCGGCCTCCTCGAGCGCGCGCTCCAGGCGGTGCAGGCAGACGTAGTTCGCGCGGCCCTTCAGGCGCGCGACCGTCGCCCCGGCGCCGAGCGCCGCGCGCATCGCGGGAATGTCGCGCTCGTAAAGCTGGTCCTGAAGCGTCTTCGTGCCGGTCGAGACGATGACCTTGCCGCCGGCAAGGAGCGCCGGGGCGAGGTACGCGAAGGTCTTTCCGGCGCCGGTGCCCGCCTCGAGCGCGAGCGCGCGGCGCGCGCGGATCGCCGCGAGGATCGCCTCGGCCATCTCGAGCTGCTGCGGGCGCGGACGGTAGCCGGGAATGCGCGCCGGCGAGCGGCCCGTCCGCCGCGAAAAGGCGCTCGAGCGGCCTCAGGGCGCCTCGTCCACCCTGATCCACACCGAGCCCGCGGCGCGCGCCTCGCGGGTCGAGACGACGTCGCCTGCGCCCGCGGTCGAAGACAGGGCGACGCCGCCCACCTCGATCCACTGGCCGAGCCGTCCGCTCACGACCGTCGCCACGCGCTCGCGCCGGACGCCGCCGCCTGCGGCGAGGGCCTCCCGCTCGGGGAAAGATCTCGAGCGTCACGGTGTCGCCCGACACCCGCGCGAGCACCTCGAAACCGGTGCTCGCCTGCTCAAGCGTCGTCGTTTCCTGCTGGATCACGCGACCGGCCGGCGTCAGCACCGTTCGCCGCTCGACGATCGGGCGCGACTCGCCGATCGCGACCCAGGCGCGCGCGCCCTCGAGCACCTGTACGCGCTGCTCGACGCTCTCGCGCAGCTTCGTCGTCGTCTCGCCGATGCGCACGGTCGCGGCGGGGTCGCGGGCCGATTCGCACCCGCGCCTCGAGATCGCTCGCCTGCTGCGCGGCGCTCGCGCCTTGGCGCACCGCGATGACGAGCCGCCGCGGCGGCCGGTCGAGCGAGGCGATCGCGCTGCGGATCTCCTCGAGGTTTCGCGGGCTCGCGCGAACGATCAGCTGATAGCCCTGACCGGTGAGGACTCCGCCCGGTTCGACCAGCGGTCGCAGGATCGGGATCAGCTCCTCGGCGGTGCGGCTGCGAAGCGGCAGCACCTCGAGTTGCGGCTGCGCGAGCGCCTCGATCGCGAGCAAGGCAAGCAGAACGGAAAGCGATCCCTTCATTGCCGGCAGGCGCCGACGGCAAGGCTGGGGCGCGTTCGCGCAGCCGAACCGTTCTCATCTGCGCGGACCGGCGAGCGGGGCGAGCGGCCGAGGTTGCATTTTTCGTCGGACTGCGTATAAGTCGCCTTAATTATGCGCGCGAAGTCTATGTATTTGCTGGCCTTTGTTGCGCTGCTAGAGGCCTGCGCAGCGATCGGCCCGCAGCCGCGACGAAGCGCCCTCGCCGCCTCGCCCGGAGGCGACCGAGGCGCGCAGCCGCGCCGAGGCGATCCTCCAGGCGCTTCTTGCGCTCGGGGTCGATTACCGCAACGGCGGCGATTCTCCGGCTCTCGGGTTCGACTGTAGCGGATTGGTCGCGCATGTGTTTCGCGGAGCGCGGCCCGGCGTCAAAGAGCTTCCGCGCAACAGCCGGGCGCAGAGCGCGGCCGGCATCCCCGTGAGCGCATCCGAGCTGCGGGCGGGCGATCTCGTTTTCTACGACACGCTCGGCAGCCCTTATTTCCACGTCGGCATCTACCTCGGCGACGGCCGCTTCGTTCATGCGCCGCGCTCGGGCGCCAAAGTGCGCATCGAGTCGATGAACAGCCCGTACTGGCGCTCGCGGTTCAACGGCGCACGACGGATCGATCCCGGAACGCGGGTGTCCAGTTTTTGACAACGGTTCTCATTTGTGTTGGAATGAGAATCGTTGTCATTTGTAAGGAGCCCCCGTGAACGTTCGCATCGCTCGCATCCTCGCGCTCGCGTCCGGAATGACCGTCGCCGCAGGCGCGCTGTCCCAGGACAAGGTTCTCAACCTCTATACCTCGCGGCATTACCAGACCGACGAGGCGCTCTACGCCGGTTTCACCAAGGCGACCGGGATCCGCATCAACCGCATCGAGGCACCCGAGGACGCGCTGATCGAGCGCCTGCGCAACGAAGGCGCGCGAAGCCCCGCGGATGTGCTGATCACCGTGGACGCCGGCCGCCTCTGGCGCGCCGAGCAGATGGGGCTCTTTCAGCCGGTGAAGTCGGCGTTTCTGGATGCGCGCATCCCCGCCGCGTACCGCGAGCCGGGCGGCCTGTGGTACGGGTTTTCGCTTCGCGCGCGCGTGATCGCCTACCACAAGGCGAAGGTGAAGCCCGAGGAAGTCCCGACCTACGAGTCGCTCGCCGAGCCGAAGTGGAGAGGAAGGATCTGCGTGCGCTCGGCGACCAACATCTACAGCCTCTCGCTCATGAGCGCGCTCATCCATCACCTCGGGCCGCAGAAGGCCGAGGAATGGGCGCGCGCGGTCAAGGCGAACCTCGCCCGCGACCCGAAAGGCGGCGACACGGACCAGCTCCGTTCGGTCGCTGCGGGCGAGTGCGATGTCGCGATCTCCAACCACTACTACTACGCGCGGCTTGCGCGTTCGGACAAGCCCGAAGACCGCGCGGTCGTCGAGCGGGTGGGTATCGTGTTTCCGAACCAGGCGAGCTGGGGAACCCACGTCAACGTCTCCGGCGCCGGCGTGGCGAGGCACGCGCCGAATCGCGAGGCGGCGGTGCGGTTCCTCGAATACCTCGCGAGCGACGAGGCGCAGCGCTATTTCGCGGACGGCAACAACGAGTGGCCGGCGGTGCCGGGCGTCAAAACCGAGAACCCCGCGCTTGCCGTCCTCGGCGAGTTTCGGCGCGATGCGCTGAACGTCGCGGTGCTCGGCCGCAATCAGCCGGAAGCCCAGAAGATCTACGATCGCGCCGGCTGGAAGTGAGCGCCGGAGATCAGCCGCGCGGCGCGCCGGCCCCGCGCCGCGCGAGCGCGACGAGCGGCAGCACCCCGACCGCCACGATCACGAGCGAGGGCACGGCGGCTTCGGCGAGCCGCTCGTCCTTTGCGAGGTTGTAGGCCTCGATGGCGAGCGTGTCGAAGTTGAAGGGCCGGAGCGCAAAAGTGGCGGGCAGCTCCTTCATCACGTCGACGAACAGAAGGAGCGCCGCGGCGGCGAGGCTCGAGGCGAGAAGCGGTGCGTGCACGCGCGCAAGCACCTGCGCGGGCGATGCGCCGAGACTGCGCGCCGCGTCGTCCATGCGCGGGGTCACCTTCGCGAGCCCCGCTTCCACCGTCTGCAGCGCGACCGCGAGGAAGCGAACGAGGTAGGCGTACACGAGCGCCGCCATCGTGCCGGTGAAGACGAGCCCGAGGCGCACGCCGCTCGCCTGCTCGAGGAGATCCGCGAGCCAGTTGTCCAGCCGCGCGAGCGGGCCGAGTATGCCGACGGCGACGACCGCGCCGGGCAGCGCGTAGCCGAGCGCCGCGGCGCGGTTCGCGAGCGCGACCGCCGCCGCCGCGCGCCCGCGCGCAAGCCGCGCGCCGTAGGCCATCGCCGCGGCGAGCGCGACGCCGACGAGCGCCGCGGCGCCGGCGAGCAGGAAGCTGTTCGCGACGAGCGTCGCAAGGCGCGCGCCCGGCCGCGCGGCCGGGTCGGAGATCGCCAGATGAACCAGCAGCCCCGCAGGCAACAGGAACCCGAGCGCGACCGGCACCAGGCAGGCGACCGCGGCCGCGACCGCGCGCGCCCCCGCAGCCGCTCGCGCGGCGCCGGCTTGCGGGCGGTCGGCGCGAACGAGGCGCGCCCGCGGCTCGCGCGCTCGAGCGCGATCACGAGCGCGACGAACCCGAGCAGGCAGGCCGAGAGCTGGCTCGCGGCGGCGAGATCGCCCATCGCGAGCCACGCCTTGAAAATGCCGGTCGTGAATACCTCGAGCGCAAAGTAGGACACCGTGCCGAAGTCGGCGAGCGTTTCCATCAGCGCGAGCGCGGTTCCGGCGGCGATCGCCGGCCGCGCCATCGGAAGCGCCACGCGCCAGAAGCTCCCCCAGGCGCTCAGACCCGCAAGCCGCCCGGCCTCGAGCGCGCTGCGCGAAGTGTCGGCGAACGCGGTGCGCGCGAGGAGGTACACGTACGGATAGAACGCGAACGACAGCACCGCGACCGCGCCCGGCAGCGAGCGGATCTCGGGAAACCAGTACTCGCGCGCCTGCCAGCCGGTGAGCGCGCGAAGCGCGGATTGCACCGGGCCGGTGAACTGCAGCCAGTCGGTGTACGCGTACGCCATCACGTATGCCGGCATCGCGAGCGGGAGCGCGAGCATCCATTCGAGCGAACGCCGCCCGCGGAAGTCGTAGGCGGTGACGAGCCAAGCGCTCGGCACGCCGATCGCGATCACGCCCGCCGCAACCCCCGCCGCGAGCAGCGCGGTGTTCGCGACGTAGGTGCCGAGCACCGTGTTCGCCAAGGTGGGCCCAGGTCTCGGTCGCCGGGCTCGCGAGGCTCGCGAGCACCGAGACGATCGGCAGCAGAATCAGCCCGGCCGAGGCGAACGATATCGCGCCGAGTGTCCCGATCCTTTGAAAATCAAGCACTCCCGATTCTAACAAGAATGATTCTTGCTACAATTTCGGCGATGTCCGCGACCGACGCACCGCTTCTCGTCGTCGAGCATCTCGCCCACGCCTACAACGGCCACGAGGTCGTGCGCGACCTGTCGTTCTCGCTCGCGCGCGGCGCGATCGGCTGCCTGCTCGGTCCGAGCGGCTGCGGCAAGACGACGGTGCTGCGCTGTATCGCCGGCTTCGAGACGCCGCGCGCGGGCCGGATTCTTCTCGCCGGCGTCGAGGTGTCCTCGCCCGCGCGGCACGTGCCGCCCGAGAAGCGCCGCGTCGGAATGGTATTCCAGGAGCACGCGCTGTTTCCGCACCTGACGGCGGCGGCGAACATCGCCTTCGGCCTGCCGCGCGCCGAGGCGCGCGCGCGCGTGCGCGAACTGGCCGAACTCACCGGCCTCGAGGGGCTGCTCGACAAGTACCCGCACGAACTGTCCGGCGGCCAGCAGCAGCGCGTCGCGATCGCGCGCGCGCTCGCGCCGCGGCCGGAACTCCTGCTTCTCGACGAGCCGTTCTCCAGCCTCGACACCGATCTGCGCGAGAAGCTCTCGCTCGAGGTGCGCGACATCATCAAGGCCTCGGGGGCGACCGCGATTCTCGTCACCCACGACCAGCACGAGGCGTTCGCGCTCGCCGACGAGATCGGCGTGCTGCGCGACGGCCGCATCGAGCAATGGGACAGCGCCTACAATCTTTACCACCGGCCGGCGAGCCGCTTCGTCGCCGATTTCGTCGGGCAGGGCGTTTTTCTGCCGGCGCGCGTGCTCAGCTCGCGCCGGGTCGAGATCGAGCTGGGCGTGCTGGAGGGCGAGATCCCGCCACCAGTGCGAACGGGGCTGCGACGCCTGCGGCCGCGGCTGTGTCGCGGAGGTGCTGCTTCGGCCCGACGACGTGGTGCACGACGACGCCTCCCCCACGCGCGCCGAGGTGGTGCACAAGGCGTTCCGCGGCGCCGAGATCCTCTATACGCTGCGGCTGGACAGCGGCCGGCAGGTGCTCGCGCTCGTGCCCTCGCACCACAACCACGCGATCGGCGAGAAAATCGGCATCCGGCTGGACGCCGATCACGTGGTCGCTTTTGCGCCCCGCGGCTAACGCGGCGCGCGCTGCCTCACTCCTCCCTCAGGTCGAAAATCACCGGGATCTCGACGCTGAACTCGCGCCCGCGCAGCGCCGGCGGAACGGGTGTGCGCGCCTGCGCGCTGCGGAGCATGTCGAGCGCCTGCTGATCGAGCACCGGATAGCCGCTGCTCGAGGCGACTGCGACCGCCGCGAGGGCGCCGCCCGGTGCGATCGCGACGCGCACGGTGACGCGCCCCTGCCAGTTGTTTTCGCGCGCAAGGCGCGGGTAGCGGCGGAACGCGCGCGCCGCCTCCATGAGCGCGATCCGGTACTGCGCGAGCGTGTTCGCCTCCTCGGCCGCGGAAAACCCCGCGGCGGCCGCCCGTTCGCGCTCGATCGCTGCGGCGCAGCGCTCTGCGGGCGGCGCGACCGCGGGCGGCGCCGGTTCGGCGGCGCTTGCCGGCGCCGGCTCCGCGCCGGGCGCAGCGAGGGGCGGGGCCGGCGGCGTCGCCGCAGGCGGCGCGACCCCGGCAGCGGCGGTGACGACCGCTTCCGACGGTTCCGGCCGCGCGCTCGGCGGAGCGCGCACCGCGGAGCGCTGCGGCGGCGGCTCGCGCGCGGCGGTGCCGTCGCGCGCAGGCTCTGCGCGCGGCACCGGCGCAGGCGGCGCATCGGGCGCCGTAAGCCGCGCGCGAATAGCGCCGGGCACGATCCGCATGTGCTCTCGCGCGACCCACTGCGGGAACCCGAGCGCGAACGCAAGGTGCAGGAACACCGACGCGGCGAGCGCGCCCGCGAGCAGGCGCAGGTCGCGCTTGCGCGCGCGCACCTTCCAGCCGGCCAGCGCCATCCCCCCTCCGGGAGGCGACTATACCGCGGCGAGCGCGCGCCAGATTTTCTCCGCGGTGAGCGGCATGTCGAGGTCCTCGATACCGCGCTCGGCCAGGGCATCGAGCACCGCACTCACGATCGCGGGGGTAGCGCCGATCGTTCCGAGTTCCCCGACCCCTTTCACCCCGAGAAGGTTGGTGCGACAGGGCACGCTCTCGTCGAACGTCGGATGCATCGGCGGCAACTGGTCGGCGCGCGGCAGGCTGTAGTCCGTCGGCGACCCGGTGAGCAGCTGGCCGCTTTCCGGGTCGTAGCGGACCGCCTCCCACAGCGCCTGCCCCGCGCCCTGCGCGATGCCGCCGTGGATCTGCCCTTCGACGATCGTGCGGTTGATGATGCGGCCGATGTCATCGGCGCTCGCGATCGCCGCGAGCGTCACCTCGCCGGTCTCCGGGTCGATCTCGACCTCTGCGACCTGCGCCCCGTTCGGCCACGAAGGCGCAGACGGCGTCTCGGTCGCCGAGACGCGGAACCGCCCCTCGGGCTGGCGCGCGGCGAGGTCCGCGAGCGCGATCGAGCGGTCGGTGCCGGCGACGACGAAGCGCCCGTCGCGGTACTCGAGATCGGGCGCCGCGGCCTCGAGCGCCTCGGCCGCAAGCGCCCTTCCCGGACGATCACCTCGCGACCGGCGGCAGCCACCGCCGAGCCGCCGACGAAGGCCGAGCGGGAGCCGACGCTGCCCACACCGTTCGCCCGATCGGTGTCTCCCTGAACGATTCGCACCTTCTCCGGCGCGATCCCGAGCACCTCGCAAACGAGCTGCGTATAGCTCGTCTCGAGCCCCTGCCCCATCGCCATCGTGCCCGAGTAGACCGTGACCGTGCCGTCTGCCGCGACCTCGATGTCCGCCGTCTCCGTCGGAAGCGCCCCGGTCCACTCCAGATACGCCGCGATGCCGAGCCCGCGCAGCCGGCCGCGGCGGCGCGATTCCTCGCGGCGCGCGGCGAACCCGGCGACATCGGCGGCCTTCAATGCGGCCTCGAGCATCCTCGCGAATTCGCCCGAGTCGTAAACGTCCCCGAGCCAGGTGCGCCACGGAAACGCCCCCGGCGGCACGAAGTTGCGCCGACGGATCTCGGCGCGGTCCATCCCCAGCCTGCGCGCCGCCTTGTCCATCAGGCGCTCCATCAGGAAGTTCGCCTCGGGGCGGCCGGCGCCGCGGTACGCGCCGGTCGCCATCGTGTTGGTGAGCACGCCGCGCACCCGGTAGGCCACCGCCGGCACCCGATAGACCGAGGTCACCACCTTCGGCCCGAGCCCGAGCGGAACGATCATCGTCGAGGCGACCGGCACCGCGCCGAGGTTGGCGAGCGCGTCCACCTCGAGCGCGAGGATCCGCCCCTCGGCATCGAGCGCGAGCCGCGCGCGAAAGTGCTGATCGCGCCCCATGTGCGCGGCGAGGAACTCTTCGCTGCGGTCTGCGCGCCACTCCACCGCGCGGCCGAGCTTGCGCGCTGCGTAGCAGGCGAGCGCGTCCTCGACGTAGACCCCGGTCTTCATGCCGAAGCCGCCGCCCATGTCGCCGACGACGACGCGGAACGCCTCCGGCTTCGTGCCGAACGCCGCGGCGAGCGCATCGCGCGCCGCCGTGGGCTGTTGCGTCTGGGTGTAGAGCGTGAAGCGGCCGTCGCGGTATTCGGCGAGCGCCGCGCGCGGCTCGAGCGGCACGGCGGCGAGCCGCTGGCTCGCGATCGCGACCTCGACGACGTGCGCGGCGCGCGCGAACGCCGCCTCGACCGCCGCCGGATCGCCGTAGCGCGCCTCCGCCGCGACGTTGTCCGGCGCCGCCGGCCACAGCACCGGCGCGCCGGGGGCAAGCGCCTGCTCTGGCGTCACCGCGCACGGCAGCGGCTCGTACTGGACTGAGACGAGTTCGGCCGCATGTCCTGCGCTTGCGCGCGCGTTTCGGCGATCACCGCCGCGACCGGATGGCCGACGTAGAGGACTCTCGCATCGGCGAGCAGCGTGCGCGGCGGCGCGGCGGCGGGCGCGCCGTCGGCGCGCTGAAAAAGCGGCGGAATCGGAAGCGCCCCTACGCCGTCGGCCCTAAGTTCGGCGGCGGTGTAGACGGCGAGCACGCCGGGCGCCCGGCGCGCATCGCTCGCCTCGATCGAGACGATCCGCGCGTGCGCGTGCGGCGAGCGAACGACGACCATCCACGCCTGCCCGGGCAAGTTCCCGGTCGTCGCTGAAAAGGCCGCGGCCTGCGAGCAGCCGGTCGTCCTCCAGGCGCTTTTGCGTGCGCGAGGCGCCGAAGCGGGCGATCGAGGGATCGAACTGCGTTTGCGGCAACGGCGGAGCGTTCATGAGCGACGGAGCGAGCGGACGCGGAGCGCAGAATCGGATTGGCGGAGAGAGAGGGATTCGAACCCCCGGTACCCTTGCGGGTACAACAGATTTCGAGTCTGCCGCATTCGACCACTCTGCCATCTCTCCGCGGTCGAAACGCAGGGGCGCATTGTATCAGCCGCGCAAGGCGCGGCCGCGCGCCGCGCCGGGCAAGGCGCCTGCGCTGTCGTTTCAACCGGGCCGCAGGGTGTCGAGCCCCCCCATATACGGCCGCAGCGCCGGCGGCACCGTCACCGAGCCGTCGGCGTTCTGCCAGTTCTCGAGCACCGCGATCAGCGTGCGGCCGACGGCGAGCCCCGAGCCGTTCAGCGTGTGCACCGAGCTCGGGCCTGTCCTTTGTCGTTGCGGAACCGCGCGTGCATGCGGCGCGCCTGGAATCGCCTCGAAGTTGCGAGCACGAGCGAGATCTCGCGGTAGGCGTTCTGCCCCGGCAGCCACACCTCGAGGTCGTAGGTCTTCGCCGCGGCGAACCCCATGTCGCCGGTGCACAGCGTCACCACCCGGTAAGGCAGCTCCGAGTTTCGCTGAGGATCGCGCTCGGCGTGGGCGGTGAGCTGCTCGTGCGCTTCGTACGACCCGTTCGCCGGGTGGCTCGATCCAGACCAGCTCGACCTTGTCGAACTGGTGGTTGCGGATCATGCCGCGCGTGTCGCTTGCCGGCGGCGCCCGCCTCGGAGCGAAAGCACGGGCGAATGCGCACACGTAGTCGCAGCGGCAGCGCCATCGCGCGGCGAGGATCTCGTCGCGCACGAAGTTGGTCACCGGATACTCGGCGGTCGGAATGAGGTACAGAGTACGCTCGTCGGTCGCTCGATCTTGAACAGATCGCCCTGTGGAAGGCTTCGGCGAGGCTCGAGCACTGGCCCGTCGGCGCATCGCGCCGCGTGCACGAGCGTAGGGCGCGTAGACCTCGGTGTAGCCGTGCTCCCGCGTGTGCACGATCGAGCATGAACTGCGACGAGCGCCCGGTGCAGGCGCGCGACCGCCCCTTCGCAGCACCACGAAGCGCGCGCCGGCTGAGCTTCGCCGCGCGTGTCGAAATCGATGCCGGCGAGGGCGGCGCCGAGATCCACGTGGTCCTTCGGTTCGAAGTCGAACGCCCGCGGCGCGCCCCAGCGACGCTCCTCGCGGTTATCCTCCGCGCTCGCGCCGACGGGGACGCTCTCGTGCGGCAGGTTGGGCAGCTCGGCGACGAACGCGTGCAGCCGCGCCTGGACGTCGGCGTTTTCGGCCTCCATCGCCTTCAGCCGCTCGGCGATCTCGGCGCCCTGCGCCATCAGCGCGCGCGCCCCCGCTTCGTCGCCCGCCGCCTTCGCGCGCCCGATCTGCTTTGCGAGCGCGTTTCGCTCGGCCTGCAGCCGCTCGGTCGCGACCTGGATCTCCTTGCGCCGCGCCTCGAGCGCGAGGAATCCCGCAGTATCGAGCGCGAAGCCGCGCGTCGCGAGCCGCGCCGCGACCGCCTCGAGCGACGTGCGCAGCAGGTGGATGTCGATCATCGCTTTTTCGCTTCCTCGTTGCGCCGGCGCAGCTCGGCGAGCCGCTCGCGGATGCGCGCTTCCAGCCCCCGTTCGGTCGGCCGGTACCACTCGACCGCGGGCATGCCGTCCGGAAGGTAGCGCTCGCCGGCGGCGAACGCGTCGGGCTCGTCGTGCGCGTAGCGGTAGCCGCGGCCGTAGCCGAGCGCCTGCATGAGGCGCGTCGGCGCGTTGCGCAGATGGAGCGGGACCGGCCGCGTGCCGTCCGCGGCGACGAACGCGCGCGCCGCATTATAGGCAACATAGACCGCGTTCGATTTCGGGCAGCAGGCTAGGTAGAGCACCGCTTGCGCGAGCGCGAGCTCGCCTTCGGGCGAGCCGAGGCGCTCGTACGCCTCGCAGGCGTCGAGCGCAACGCGCAGCGCCCGCGGATCGGCGAGCCCCACGTCCTCGGTCGCCATGCGTACGATCCGCCGGCCGAGGTAGCGGGGATCGGCGCCGCCGTCCAGCATGCGCACAAACCAGTAAAGCGACGCGTCCGGATCGGAGCCGCGCACCGACTTGTGAAGCGCCGAAATCTGGTCGTAGAACTGCTCGCCGCCCTTGTCGAAGCGGCGCAGGTCGCGCGCGAGCGTCTGCTCGAGGAGCGCCGCGTCGACGGTGCCCTCGGGCCGCGCGGCGATCACGAGCTCGATCGCGTTGAGCAGCCTGCGCGCATCTCCGTCGGCGAACCCGATCAGGCGCTCGCGTGCTTGCGGCTCGAGCGCGATCCCGGTGCGCTCGACGAGGGCGCCGAGGTCCTCGGGCGAGAGCGGCTCGAGCACATAGACGGCCGCGCGCGAAAGGAGCGCCCCCACCACCTCGAACGACGGGTTCTCGGTGGTCGCGCCGATGAACGCAAAGAGGCCCCGCTCCACGTAGGGCAGGAACGCGTCCTGCTGCGCCTTGTTGAAGCGGTGCACCTCGTCGACGAAAACGATCGTACGCCGCCCGCGCGCGGCCGCCGCCTCGGCCGCCTCGACCGCCGCACGGATGTCTTTTACGCCCGAGAGCACCGCCGAGAGCGCGATGAACTGGGCGTCGAACTCCTGCGCGAGCAGGCGGGCGATCGTCGTCTTGCCGCACCCCGGCGGACCCCACAGGATCATCGAGTGGGGCTTGCCCGACTCGATCGCGACCCGCAGGGGTTTGCCTGGCCCGAGCAGGTGCCGCTGGCCCACGACCTCGGCGAGCGTCTTCGGGCGCAGCCGCTCGGCGAGCGGCGCCTGCGGACGCTCAGCGCTCGCCGAGAACATCGACGCCCCGCGGCGGCGTGAAGCGGAACGTTTCCGGGTCCACCTGCGGATTGCGCACGAGGCGCGCGAAACGCAGCACCGTCGTCTGGCCGAAGTGGTCGGTGAGCTCCATCGCGCCGATGCCGGCGACGTCCATGCCGATGCGGATGCGCTCGAAGCCGGCGTCGCGGTCCTTCGGTCGCGCCTCGATCCACGCGAGCCCTTCGGCCGTGCCGGCCTCGGCGAGCTCGAACGCCTCGCTCGCGTCCGACGCCCCGGCAAGAAGCGCCGCCGGCGTCGCGCCGAGCGCGCGCGACATGCGCCGCACCGTCACCTGGTTCAGGTCGCGGTCGTGGATCCACAGCCGCTCGCCGTCGGCGACGATCACCTGCGCGTAGGGCTGGACATACGTCCAGCGAAACCGTCCGGGGCGCTGGAACACGAAGCGGCCGCTCGCCTGCTGCACGAGCCTGCGTTCGCGGTCGAACACCTTCTGCTCGAAGTCGGCCGCGGCCGACTGCGTGGTGCGCAGAAACGCGCGGAAGCGCTCGATGCCGGAAGCCTGCGCCGCCCCCGCCGCGACGAGCAGCGCGAGCGCCGCGGCCGCGGCGCAGCCGGCGCGCGCGCGCGCGCGTTGGGCCACGCGCATCTACTCGACTCTCGCCGGCACCAGCACCTCGCGGTTGCCGTTCGGCTGCATCGCGGACACGAGCCCGGCCTTTTCCATGTCCTCGATGAGACGCGCGGCGCGGTTGTAGCCGATGCGCAGGTGGCGCTGCACGAGCGAAATCGAAGGCCGGCGCGTGCGAACGACGATCTCCACCGCCTGGTCGTAGAGCGGGTCCTTCTCGCCCGCAGGCGCGCCGGGTTCGGCGCCGCCCAGGCTCGGCCGCCGGCGGCTCGAGCACCTCGGACACGTATTCGGGGCGCGCGAAGTTCTTCAGGTGCTCGACCACCCGATGCACCTCGTGGTCGGCGACGAACGCGCCGTGCACGCGCTGCGGCAATCCCGAGCCGGGGGGCAGGTAGAGCATGTCGCCGGCGCCGAGCAGCGACTCCGCGCCCGACTGGTCGAGGATCGTGCGCGAATCGACCTTCGAGGCGACCTGAAAGGCGATGCGCGCCGGGATGTTCGCCTTGATGAGGCCGGTGATCACGTCCACCGACGGGCGCTGGGTGGCCAGGATCATGTGAATGCCGGCCGCGCGCGCCTTCTGTGCAAGGCGCGCGATCAGCTCCTCGACGCGCTTGCCGGCGGTCATCATGAGGTCGGCGAGCTCGTCGATCACCACCACGATCCAGGGCAGCGGCGCAAGCGGCCGCGGGTTGCCGGTGTCGAGCGTGAGCGGATCGTCCAGATGGCGGCCGTGGCGCGCGGCTTCCGCGATCTTGTGGTTGAGCCCCGAAAGGTTGCGGCAGCCGTGCCAGCTCATCACGCGGTAGCGGCGGTCCATCTCGGCGACGCACCAGGCGAGGGCATTGGCCGCCTGCTTCATGTCGGTGACGACCGGGCAAAGGAGATGCGGAATGTCCTGGTAGACCGACAGCTCCAGCATCTTCGGATCGACGAGGATGAGGCGCACCTGGCGCGGCTCGGCCTTGTAGAGCAGCGACAGGATCATCGCGTTGATCGCGACCGACTTGCCCGAGCCGGTGGTGCCGGCCACCAGCAGATGCGGCATCTTGGCGAGATCGGCGACCACCGGCGCGCCGGCGATGTCCTTGCCGAGCGCGAGCGCGAGCGGCGAGTGCGCCGCCGCGTAGGTTTCCGAGCCGAGGATTTCGGAAAGCCGCACGATCTGGCGGTGCGGATTCGGGATCTCGAGGCCCATGCACGACTTGCCGGGAATCGTTTCGACGACGCGGATCGAAACCACCGACAGCGCGCGCGCGAGGTCCTTGACGAGGTTGACGATCTGGCTGCCCTTGACGCCGACGGCGGGCTCGACCTCGTAGCGCGTGATCACCGGGCCCGGATAGGCGGCGAGGACCTTCACCGACACGCCGAAGTCAGAAAGCTTCTTCTCGATGAGGCGCGAGGTGAATTCGAGCGTTTCCGCGCCGACCGCCGCCGCCGCGGGCTCGCCGCCGTCGAGCAGCTTGAGCGGCGGCAGCGGCGCATCCGGCAGGTCCTCGAACAGCGGCTGCTGCCGCTCGCGTTCGACGCGCTCGGATTTCTTCACCTGCGGCGGCGGGGCGATGACGAGCGGCGGGTGCGATTCCTCGCGCTTCCTTTCGGCCTCGACCGCCGTTGCGCGCTCGCGCTGCGCCTGCTCGCCCGCGCGCCGGTCGCGTCGCCGCTCCCAAGCCGCGCGCGCCGCGAGCGCACCCGCTTCGAGCAGCGCGCCGGTCGCCTCGGCGATCGCGAGCCAGGAAAGGCCGGTAAACAGGCTGAAACCGACCGCCGCCGCGGCGAGCAAAAGGAGCGTTGCGCCGGTGTAGCCGGTCGCCGCCGCCGCAAGCCCGCCCACGACGTCGCCGACGATGCCGCCGGGCACCTGGGGCAGCGCCGCGCCGTAGCTGTGCAGCCGCAACGACTCGAGCGCCGCGCTCGCCACGAGCAGCAGCGCGAAGCCGGCCGCCGCGACGCCCGCGCGATCGCGCTCGATGCGCGCCGGCGCGAGCCGGCGATAGCCGCGCACGACGACGAGGGCGCACAGGAGCACGAACCACCAGGCCGAGTAGCCGAACGCCGAAAGCAGCCCGTCGGCGAGCAGCGCCCCGAGCTCGCCGCCGGCGTTGTGCACCGTCGCGCCGGTCGCGCTCGCCGACCAGCCCGGATCGTCGCGGCGGTAGGTCGCGAGCACGAGCGCAAGAAACGCGGCAAGCGCCGCAACGAGCAGCCAGCGCGCCTCCGCAAGGAGCGCCTTCAGCTTCGCCGGAAGCGGCGCCGCGGGGCTCTTCGGTGCCGAGCGCACAGCCCGGGGCGCGGCTACTCCGCGCGCGCGATCGTGTCGCGCAGCACGATGGTCGCGCCGCGCATCTCGATGTAGCCGCCCGCCTGCAGGTCTTTCATCACGCGGCTCACCATCTCGCGGGAGGCGCCGACCATCTTCGCGATGTCCTGCTTCGGAAGGCGCCGAGTGACGACCTTCTGCCCGTCGACCTCTTCGGCCATGTCGAGGAGCAGCCGCGCGACGCGCCCGTAGACGTCGAGCAGCGCGAGGCTGCTGATCTTGCGGTCGGCCTCGCGCAGGCGCCGCACGAGCCCCTTCATCACCGCCATCGCCATGTCGAAGTTGTCGGCGAGCGCGCGGCGAAAGTCGCGCGCCGACAGCGCGAGCAGCTCGCAGGGCTCCATCGCGACCACGCTCGCCGAGCGCGGGTGGTCGTCGATCAGACCCATTTCGCCGAAGAACTCGCCCGGCCCGAGGATCGCGAGGATCACTTCCTTGCCGTCGGCGTCGCTCATCATCACTTTCAGTCGCCCGGTGACGACGATGTAGAGCGAGTCGGTCGGCGCGCCGGCGGCGATCACGAGCGCGCCGCGCGGCGCGCTGCGGCGCGCGATCGACGGCAGCAGCGCGCGCAGCTGGTCGTCGGGCAGAGTCGCGAACAGGGGAACCGTCTTCAGCAGCGCGGCGGAAACCGGCATCGCTGTCGCAGGCATGGGCATCGGGCGCGCGTCTGGCGTTTGCCGATCGCGCCATGTTACCAGAACGGCCGATATACTCCGCCCGTGTCCGCACGCCATGCGCGACTGATCATTCTCGGTTCCGGCCCCGCCGGCTACACCGCCGCGGTCTACGCCGCGCGCGCGAACCTTCGGCCGGTGCTGATCGCGGGAATCGCGCCCGGCGGACAGCTTATGACGACGACCGACGTCGAGAACTGGCCGGCGGACCCCGACGGCGTGCAGGGCCCGGAGCTGATGGCGCGGTTCCAGCGGCACGCGGAGCGCTTCGCGACCGAGATCGTCTACGACCACATCCACACCGCGCGGCTCGGCGAGCGACCGTTCCTGCTCGCCGGCGACGCCGGCAGCTACACCTGCGATGCGCTCATCATCGCGACCGGCGCCTCGGCGAAATACCTCGGCCTGCCCTCGGAGCAGAAATACCTCGGCCGCGGGGTGTCGGCCTGTGCGACCTGCGACGGTTTTTTCTACCGCGGCGAGGAGGTGGCGGTCGTGGGCGGCGGCAACACCGCGGTCGAGGAAGCGCTCTTTCTCGCGAACCTCGCGCGGCGCGTGACGCTCGTACACCGGCGCGAACGCTTCCGCGCCGAAAAGATCATGGTCGAGAAGCTGATGAAACGGGTGGCCGAGGGCCGAATCGCGCTCGAGCTCGACTCGGTGGTGGAAGAGGTGCTCGGCGACGAGCGCGGCGTCACCGGCGCGCGCATCCGGCACCTGAAGACGGGCAGCGAGAAAACGCTCGCGGTGAAGGGTCTCTTCGTCGCGATCGGCCATACGCCCAACACCAAGATCTTCGAAGGGCAGCTCGAGATGGAAGGCGGCTACATCGTCACGCGCGGCGGCCGCGACGGCGGCGCGACCGCGACGAGCGTGCCGGGCGTCTTCGCCGCCGGCGACGTGCAGGACCGCGTCTACCGACAGGCGGTCACCAGCGCCGCCTCCGGCTGCATGGCGGCGCTCGACGCGGAGAAATACCTTGACGCCCTCGGATGAGGAGTTCCTGCGCGCGGTCGCCGACGTGCGCCCGCTCGATCCGCCGCGGCGCCTTGCGCTGCGGCCGCCGGCGCCTGCGCCGCTTGCGCTTCAGCGCCGGCGCGACGAGCGCGCCGCGCTCGCCGAAAGCCTCGCCGGACGCGTCTCGATCGACGACACGCTCGATTCGGGCGAGGAGTTCGCCTACGCGGCAGACGGCGTGCCGCGCCAGACCCTCAGGAAGCTTCGCCGCGGGCATTGGGTGGTCGAGGCGAGCCTCGACCTGCACGGGCAGAGGCGCATGGAAGCCGCTGCCTCGGTCGCTGCGTTCCTCGGCGAAGCGGTCGCGGCCGGGCGCCGGTGCGTGCGCATCGTGCACGGCAAGGGGCTCGGTTCGCCGAACCGCGAGCCGGTGCTGAAGTCGCTGCTGCGCAAGTGGCTGCCGCGGCGCGACGAGGTGCTCGCCTGCTGCCAGGCGCCGGCGGCGCACGGCGGCGCGGGGGCGCTGCTCGTGCTGCTGAAAGCGCGCGCGCGGCGCTAGGCGCGGCGCGCGCGGGCGCTAGCGCACGCGCAGCAGCCTGCGCGCGGGCTCGAGCGCGACGGTCGCGCCGTCGGGAACGCGCGCGGTGACGTCCTCGGCGAAGCCGGCAAACAGCGTCAGCTCGGCGAACACCGCGCCCTGCACGAGGATCGGGTTCACGCTATTGAACACGAGCGCGAGCGGCGCGACGCCGCGCGCGGCCATCTCGCGCAGCATCCAGGCGCTCGCCACCCCGCCCTTCGCGGTGTCGAGCACGAGGATCCTTCCGACGTAGGACCGGCCGGCGAGCTTGTGCGTCGGCCGCGAAACCGTCCCGGCGCTGCGGTCGAGGTCGTAGCGCGCGGAAAAACCGTCTTTCGCGACGAGCGCGATCCCTTCGACCGGGCGGCCGGTCGCGTAGCGCGCGACCAGTTCGATCACCGCAGCCGCCCCGTCTCGGCCGCTTCCACGCACTCCTCCATCGAGGCGAGCAGCGGCAGGTAACCGTAGCCGCCGAGAATGTTCGCGAGTTTCACGCTGTTCGTCGCGAGCCGCTTCCAGCCGTTCGCCTCCGCGATCTCGCGCGCGTACGACTGGTAAAAGCACATGCCGGCGAGCACGTGGCCGCCCGCGGCTTCGATCGCGGCGGTGTAGCCCATGCGGTCGGCGTCGGGCTTGACCTGGGGACTGGTGACCGCAAGAAGCGGCTTGCGGAACCGGCGGCCGTCGCACAGCGCCGCGAGCGCCCGAAGCTCGTAGAGCGAAAGCTGCGGCGCGGAGAACACCACGACGTCGACCTCGCGCTCGCCGCGGTACGCGCCGACGAGCGCGCGTACGTCGGCCTCGCCGACGCGGTGCGCAAGCGGCAGGCGCTCGCCGCCGCAGTCCGAAAGGCGCGTCGCCTCGGGCGTAATCCCGACGAGGTGAAACATCGCCACCGAACCGAAACTCGCCATCGCGGCGCCGAAATGCTTGAGGGCGTCGGAGCCCGGCACCGTATCCACGCCCTCGATCGCCGGCACCTGCCAGTAGTTGCCCGCAAGCCGCCCGATCAGCGCACCGAGCGCGCCCCAGTCGTTCAACGCGCGCGGCGCGAACTCGACGCGCACGCGCAGCGTCGCCCGGCGCGCGGCCTCGAGATGAAACCCGTAGCGCGGCGTGCGGCCGGTGAGGCCGGCGGCGAGCGCCGAGGGCCCGCCCTCGAAATTCGAGCGCGCGCCGCAGACCGAATTCGCGTAGATCACGACGCCGGTGTCGCCGAAGGCGACCGATTCGCCGCGCACCGGCGGCTGGACCGTCTGGTAGTGGATGCACGTGTCGGTGAGCGAAACCCCGAGCGCGCGCAGCGCGGCGATCGCGCGCCGCTCGAGCGCGAGCATCCAGTCGGCCTGGCCGAGCAGCGCGGCTTTTGCGAAATCGGTGCCGCGCGGGTCGGTGAGGGTCGGCACCCGCACCCGCGCGCCCGGCTCGCGCGCGAGCGCCTCCAGCCACTCGACGCCCGAGCGCCCGAGGCTTTCGGTGTCGGCCATCACGTGCGCCTGCGTGACCTCGACGAAATCGGCGGCGCCGAAGAACTCGCCGACGCGGATCTGGTGCTCGATCGCGATCTGCGCCGCGCGACCGAGCGCACCGGCGCGCATCGCGCGTTCGAGGTCGTTCAGCTTCACGCGCGCCCTGCGGCGGCGCGGCGGAGGCGCCGGCGCACGCGCTAGACCGCGGCCTCGTTCGTCTCGCCGGTGCGGATGCGCACGACGTGCTCGACCGCGGTGACGAAGATCTTTCCGTCCCCGATCTTTCCGGTGCGCGCGGACCTGACGATCGCCTCGATCGCCGCCTCGACCTGGCTGTCGGTGACGACGACCTCGATCTTCACCTTCGGGAGGAAGTCCACCACGTACTCCGCGCCGCGGTAAAGTTCCGTATGGCCCTTCTGGCGCCCGAAACCCTTGACCTCGGTGACGGTGAGACCGGTGACGCCGACTTCGGAAAGCGCCTCGCGCACTTCGTCGAGCTTGAACGGTTTGACGATCGCCTCGATTTTCTTCATGACGCGCTTCCTCCGCCGCGGCTATTGTACAACCGATGATCGCGCGCGGTCGCCGCGCGCGCCTCATCGCCGTTAGCCCCCATGGCGCGCGCACGCCTGCGTATCGCCGAGTCGCTCGCTGAGGTCGCACCCGCCGCCTGGGACGCGCTCGCCGAGGGCGATCCGTTCGCGAGCCACGCGTTTCTTTCGGCGCTCGTCGAAACCGGCTGCGCGAGCGCGGCGAGCGGCTGGCGGCCGCGTTTTCTGCTCCTTGAGCGCGACGGCGCGCTCGCGGCGGCGATGCCGCTCTTCGAAAAGTCCCACTCGTGGGGCGAATACGTGTTCGACTGGGCGTGGGCCGACGCCCACCGCCGCGCGGGCCTCGCCTACTACCCGAAGCTCGTGTGCGCGGTGCCCTTCACCCCGGTCGCCGGGCCGCGGCTGCTCGCGCGCGAGCCGGCCGACCGCGCGAGGCTCATCGAGGCGGCGCTCGAACTGGCGCGCGCGGCCTCCTCGCTGCACGTGCTTTTTCCGCACGCGCCGGACGCCGCGTTTCTCGAGGCGCGCGGGCTGATTTTGCGCCGCGCGGTGCAGTTTCACTGGTCGAACGCCGGTTACGCGGATTTCGACGAGTTTCCTTGCGAGCCTCAGCGCGCACCGGCGCAAGGTGATCCGCCAGGAGCGGCGCCGGGTGCGCGAGGCGGGCGTGCGGCTGCGGCGCCTGCGCGGGCAGGAGATCGAGCGCGCGCACTGGGAATTCTTCGCGCGCTGCTACCGCCGCACCTACGCCGAACACGGCATGCGACCGTACCTGAACCTCGAGTTCTTCCTGCGCATCGGCGCAACGATGCCCGCGCAGCTCGTGCTCGTCCTCGCCGAGCGCGGCGCGCAGCCGATCGGCTGCGCCCTCTTCGTCGAATCGGCAAGGGCGCTCTACGGCCGTTACTGGGGTGCGCTCGAGCCGGTGCCGTTCCTGCATTTCGAGTGCTGCTACTACCAAGGGCATCGAGTACGCGATCGAGCGGCGTCTTGCGCGCTTCGAGGGCGGCGCGCAGGGCGTGCACAAGCTCGCGCGCGGGCTGCTTCCGGTCGAGACGGTCTCGGCGCACTGGCTCGCGCACCCGCGCCTTGCGCGCGCGGTCGCGGCGGCGGTCGCGCGCGAGCGCGCAGAACTCGAGCGCTGCGTGCACGAGCTCGCCGAGCGCTCGCCCTTTCGCGCACCGCCCGAAGGCACACCGCGCCTATAATGCGCCGCCAGAAGGAGGCGACGATGCGACTGAAGGGCAAGGTGGCGATCGTGACGGGCGCGGCGAGCGGGTTCGGCGAAGGGATCGCGCGGCGCTTCGCCGAGGAGGGCGCGGGCGTCGCGGTCGCCGACGTCAACGCCGCGGGCGGCCAGCGCGTCGCGGGCGAAATCGCGACCGCGGGCGGAAGAGCGATCTTCGTGCACGCGGACGTGACGCGCGCGGCCGACTGGGCGAAGCTCGTCGGCGCCGCGCAGTCGGCCTTCGGACGCCTGGACATCGTCGTCAACAACGCCGGCTGGACGCATCGCAACAAGCCTTTTCTGGAAGTCACCGAGGAGGAGTTCGACCGCGTCTACGCGGTGAACGTGAAGAGCGTGTACCTATCGGCGCAGCACGCGCTGCCGGTGTTCCGCCGCCAGGGCGGCGGCTGCTTCGTCAACGTCGCCTCGACCGCGGGCGTGCGCCCGCGCCCCGGGCTGACGGTCTACAACAGCTCCAAGGGGGCGGTGATCCTGCTGTCGAAGTCGATGGCTGCCGAGTTCGGGCCGGACAACGTCCGCGTCAACTGCGTCAACCCGGTCTTCAGCCCGATGACCGGGCTCTCGGCGGAGTTCGCCGGCGGCGCGGTCACCGAGGAGGCGAAGCAGCGCTTTCTCGCCACGATTCCGCTCGGGCGCTTTTCGACGCCGCTCGACGTCGCGAACGCGTGCCTGTACCTCGCCTCGGACGAGGCGGCGTTCGTAAGCGGCGTGTGCCTCGAGGTGGACGGGGCGCGCTGCGTCTAGCCGCCCTGCAGCTTGCGGTCAGCGAGCTCGCGAAAAAACGCTTCGTGATCGCGCAGGTCGAGCAGGAACGCCCGTTCCTGCTCGTCGGCGATCGGCCGGTGCATGCGCAGCGCCTGCAGGCCGTCGAGCACCTGGCGGATGCGCTCAATGCTCGCTTCTTCCACGAACCGGCGGATCTGCGATCGAGTCATCGTGCGGTCTTGAGCGGGAGCGTTCGATGCGCCGGCGCGCTCGCCGGCGCAGACGGGCCGATTTTCGCCGAATCGTTGCGCTGCGCAAGCCGCCGCACGCGCCGCGCCGCCGTCGCCGGCGGCCGTCGGCCGCTTTTGCGCTCCCGGCTGGCGTCGCGACCGGCGCCCCGAGCCCTCCGGCTTCGCCTGATTCGGCGTCGGCCTGCCCGGCGCGCGGGGGGCCGGTGCGGCGCCCGCGCGCTGCGCCGCCTCGAAGCGGCGAAGCAGCGCGTTGCCGCGTGCGGCCGCCTCGTCCAGCGCGAGCTTGGGCGGCTTGTCGCCCTGAATAGCCGCCTCGAGCGCCTCTTCGACGATCGCGCGGATCGCGGCGAATTCGCCGAGGCGGATCCCTCGCGATTCGCGCGTCGGCACGTTGAGCGAGAGCTGCCGGATCGCCACCTCGTGCGCCGGCGCGGCGTCGTAAAAGCCCTGCGCGCGCGCGCGCTCGTAGGCGGCGCGCGTGACCGGCACGAACCCGGTGCGCTGGTGCCACTCGACCTGCACCTCGGGGCGCGCGAGGAAGGCGAGGAACCGCGCCGCACCGCGCGTCTGCTCCGCCGGGCGGCCGGCGAGGATCCAGAGGCCGCCGCCGCCGATCAGCGAGTGGTGCGGCGCGCCGCGCACGTCGTCGTAGTACGGCAGCGGCGCGACGCCCAGCTCGAACTGCGCCTCGCGCTTGAGCGCGGCGTAACTCGCCGAGGACGCCGTCAGCATCGCGCACTCGCCGCTCGCGAAGCGCCGCTCGCCCTCCAGCCGCCGGCCGCTGTAGGTGAAGTAACCCGAGCGCGCCCACGAGGCGAGCATCGACACGTGCCGCACCACGAGGTGGGTGTTGAACACGAGCTTCGCGTCCAGCCCGCCGAGCCCGTTGTCGCGCGTCGCGAAGTCCTGCCGGTGCCAAGTGCTCATGTTCTCCACGTGCACCCACGCCGGCCAGGTGGTCGTATAGGCGCACTTGAGCCCCGCCTCGAGCAGCTCGCCCATCGCGCGCGGCATTTCGTACCAGGTGCGCGGCGGGCGCTCCGGATCGAGCCCGGCGCGACGGAACGCCGCACGGTTGTAGAACAGCACCGGCGTCGAGATGTTGAACGGCAGCGCGAGGAGCCTGCCCTCGGCGTCGGAAAAATAGCCCGCGACCGCCGGAAGGAACTGACGCGCGTCGATTCTCTCGCCCGCCTCGGCGGCCGCCTGCCACAGAGGCCGCCAGGCGCCCTTCGCAGCGATCAGCTGCGCTGTGCCGAGCTCGTAGACCTGAACGAGCTCGGGGCCTGCGCCGGCGCGCTGCGCCTCGATCGCCGCGGCGAGCGTGCGCTCGTAGTCGCCCCTGCGTTCGGCGACGACGCGCACGGTGTTCTGCGACGCGTTGAAGCGCTCGACGAGGCTCTCGAGCGCCTCGCCGAGCGCCCCGTCCATCGCGTGCCAGAACCTCACTTCGGTCTGCGCCTCGGCGCCGCAGGCGGCGAACGCGAGGAAAAAACACGCGGCGGCTTTATGCATCGGCGCGCATTGTATGATGCCGCCGCATGGCCGAAATCCACGAACTGAGCGCGCTCGAGATAGCGGCGCAGTACGCGCGCCGGGCGCTCTCGCCGGTCGAGGCGACGCGCGCCTGTCTTGCGCGCATCGAGGCCTGCGAGCCGAAGCTGAACGCGATGTACCGGGTGAGCGCCGAACAGGCGCTCGCGGCGGCGCGCGAATCGGAGGCGCGTTGGCGCGCGGGCGCGCCGCGCTCGCCCCTCGACGGCGTGCCAGTGACGGTCAAGGAGAACATCTACACCCGCGGCGATCCGGCGCCGATCGGCACGCGCGCGAACGAGGACGCGCCGCCCCAGCCCGAGGACGCGCCTCCGGCGGCGCGGCTGCGCGAGGCGGGCTGCGTCATCCTCGGCAAGACCACGATGCCGGACTTCGGCATGCTCTCCTCGGGCGTCTCGAGCCTTCACGGCGTCACGCGCAACCCGTGGCGGCTCGACCGCAATCCGTCCGGCTCGAGCTCCGGCGCGGCGGCGGCCGCCGCCGCGGGCTACGCCCCGCTTCACGTCGGAACCGACATCGGCGGCTCGGTGCGGCTGCCGGCGACGCACTGCGGCATCTTCGCGCTGAAACCCAGTCTCGGGCGCGTGCCGATTTATCCGCCCTACATCGGCCGCGTCGCCGGCCCGATGACGCGCACGGTCGCGGATTCCGCGGCGCTCATGAACGTGCTCGCAAAGCCCGATGCGCGCGACTTCATGAGCCTGCCTTACGAGGCGCAGGACTACACGGCGCTCGCGGGCTTCGAGCCGAAAGGACTGCGCATCGGCCTGCTCGCCGACATGCGCGTCGGCCTTGCGCCGCATCCCGAGGTGCGCGCCGCGGCGGCCGCAGCCGCGCGGGCGCTGGAAGCCGCTGGCGCGCGAGTCGAGGAGATGGCCTCGTTTCTTTCGGCCGAATTGTTCGACGGCATGGCGCGCTTTTTCGAAGCGCGCTCGTACCACGATCTTTGCCTGATGCCGCCCGAGAAACAGGCGAAGGTGCTGCCGTTCGTCGTCGAGTGGTGCTCGTGGCGGGCGCGCGAGTTCACCGGCCGCGACGTGATGGCGGCCTACGGCTGCTACGTCGCGCTGCGCGATGCGGCGGTGGCGGCGACCCGTCGCTTCGATTACGTGATCTCGCCGGTCTCGCCGATCCTTCCCTACGAGGCGGAACTGCCCTCGCCGACCAACGATCCCCGCAACGCGATGCCGCACATCGCGTTCACCGTCCCTTGGAACATGTCCGAGCAGCCGGCGGCGTCGGTCAACTGGACGTACTCGGCCGACGGCCTTCCGATCGGCGTTCAAGTGATCGGCCGACGTTTCGACGACCTCGGCGTACTTCGACTTGCGCGCTGGCTGGAAGGCGTGCGCCCGCCCCAGCGCCCCTGGCCCGAGGTCGTTTAGCGGCGGCCGGCCTCAAGGTGCGAACGCCGGCCCGAGCGGCCGCAGCCGCAGGCCCTTGCGCAACCGCTTCCACGGAAACTGCGCGGGATCGGCGAGCGCCGGCCCGGGGGCGGTCGCAACGAGCACCTCTTTCGCGATCGGCTCGAAGTCGGCGCGGAAGTGTACCGAGCTCTTCAGCACGAGGATGCGCTCGCGCTCGGGCTCGACGCCGAGGTGGCGAAACATCTCGCGATCCGCCGCCTGCACCTTGCGCGAGGCGACGGCAGACGCCGCACCCCCGGCGCGGCGCGGCACCGCAGCAGCGCCATCGGCCCGAGCTGCATGCGAAACCCCCGGAACATCGGTCCGGTGCAGGTAAAGCGCCCGTCGGCGAGCCGCTCGACCGAAAACTCGCCTTCGAAGGGATAATCGCCCGGAACGCGCGAGCGCCCGCCGAGCGAAAGCGCAAGCGTTGCACCTTCGCCCGCCTCGTGCGCGCGCCGCGCCGCCTCGGCATCGATGAGCAGGCCGAGCAGCGCCCCGTCCGCGCGCGCGCGAACGAGCGCGGCGAGCATGCCGGTGGTGTCGCCGGCGCCGCCCGCGCCCGGATTGTCCTGGGTGTCCGCGATCACCACCGGCCGGCCCGGCTCCCCGCGCGCGATCGCGCGCGCGACCGCCTGCTCGGGCGAGTAGAGCTCGGTCGCAAACTCGGGTTCGGCCTCCGCGACCGCCGCGCGCAGCCTGGCCACCGCATCCTCGACCGCGCCGCGATCGCCGCCGTAGCCTAACACGGTCATGCCGCACTCCTCGAAATCGGCCATCGGAAAGCCGGGCATGAAGGAAAGCGTCGCGCCGCTTTTGCGCTCAAGGCGCTCGAGCTCGGCATAGAGGCTGCGACAGGGCTCGATCGAGGTGCACTGCGACTGCAGCCCGGTGAGGAAGTCGAGCGTCGCGTACGCCTTCGCCGGGCGTGCGCCCCCCGCGAGCATCGCAAGGAGCAGCCGCGCGGCGCGCGCGCCGGTCGCCGCCATGTCGGTGTGCGGATACGTGCGGTAGCCGACAAGGGCGTCGGCGCGCGCGAACATCGCGCGCGTGACGTTGCCGTGCAAGTCGAGGCTCGCGACGAGCGGAACGCGCTCGCCGATCACCGCGCGCACGCGCCTAAGCAGCTCGCCCTCGCCGTCGTCGCAGTGCTCGGCGACCATCGCCCCGTGCAGGTCGAGGTAGACGCCGTCGACCGGCATCGCCGCCGCAAGGCGCGCGAGCAGCTCGCCGGCGATGCGCTCGTACGCCTCGCGCGTCACGTGCGCCGAGGGACTCGCGGCGGCCCAGGCGGTGCCGACCAGCCGGTGGCCGGCGGCGGCGAGCGTCTCGATCGCTCCTTGCGCCGGGATGTTCGCCCCTTCGAGCGCCGGAAAAATGCGCTCGCCGTAAGCGACGCCGGGCCATCCGCCGCCCGCCTCGAACTGCGCGTAGTCGGCGCGCGCGGGCGCGAAAGTGTTCGTTTCGTGCTGAAAACCGCCGATTGCGATCGTGCCCATGGCGCTGCTACCCTTCCGGTCCCCGAACCGCCCGCGGAGGATTTTCCCATGGCTCTGCGATCGCTTCGTCGTGCCGCCAGCGCGTGCGCTGCGGCGCTCGTGTTCGCTGGACCGGCGCTCGCGCAGAAGACGCTCGTCGTGGTCCCGCACTCCAACCTCGCGATCCTCGATCCGATCTGGACCACCGCGTACATGAGCCGCAACCACGGCTACATGATCTACGACACGCTGTTCGCGACCGACGAGCAGCAGCGCATCCAGCCCCAGATGGTCGAGAGCTGGAAGGTCTCTCCCGACCAGAAGGTCTGGGAGTTTCGCCTGCGTCCGGGGCTCGAGTTCCACGACGGCGCGCCGGTGACCGGCGAGGACGTGGTGGCATCCCTTGCCCGCTGGGGCAAGCGCGACGCGATGGGCGGGGCGCTCATGAACTTCGTCGAGAAAATGGAGGCGACCGGCCGCGACAGCTTCCGCATCACGCTGCGCCAGCCGGTCGGCTTCGTGCTCGAAGCGCTCGGCAAGCCCTCGTCGAACGTGCCCTTCATCATGCCGAAGCGCATCGCCGAGACCCCGCCCGACAAGCAGATCACCGAGTACGTCGGCTCGGGCCCGTTCATCTTCGTGCGCGAGGAGTTCAAGCCCGGCGACAAGGCGGTGTACGTGAAGAACCCGAAATACGTGCCGCGCAAGGAGCCGCCTTCCTGGACCGCGGGCGGCAAGCACGTTTACGTCGACCGCGTCGTCTGGAACCTCGCGCTGCGCGATTACCAGGCGCAGGTGAACGCGCTCGTCAAGGGCGAGATCGACATCCTGGAACTCGTGCCCTTCGAGCACTACGAGTCGCTGCGCAAGGAAAAATCGGTGCAGGTCTTCACGCCGCGAATCGGCATGCAGTACATGTGCCGCTTCAACCACCTGCACGCGCCGTTCGACAAGGCCGAGGTCCGGCGCGCGGCGCTCGCCGCGTTCGCGCAGGAGCCGTTCCTGCGCGCGCAGGTCGGGGTAAAAGAGCTCTATCGGACCTGTCCGTCGATGTTCGCCTGCGGCACGCCCTACGCGACCGACTTCGGCAGCGACATCCAGTCGAAATCGAACATGCGCATCGCGCAGGATCTGCTCAAGAAATCCGGCTACGACGGAACGCCGGTCGTGATCCTGAAACCGACCGACGTCGCCTCGATCGACAAGCTGCCCGAGGTCGCCGCGCAGCTCCTTCGCCAGGCCGGCTTCAAGGTGGACTTGCAGGCAATGGACTGGCAGACGCTCGTCGCGCGCCGCGCGCGCAAAGATCCGCCGAAGGACGGCGGCTGGAACATGTTCTGCACCGCCTGGGCGATTCCGGACATCTGGAACCCGATCAACAACCAGGCGCTTCCGGCGCGCGGCGCCGAGACGCCCTGGTTCGGCTGGCCGACCGACCCGAAGCTCGAAGACCTGCGGCGCCAGTTCATGATCGAGCCGGACGAGGCGAAGCGCAAGGAGCTCGCGAAGCAGATCCAGGCGCAGGCGTTCCAGACCGCGACGCACGCGCCCTTGGGCGAATACCACTCGCCTTACGGCGCGCGCGCAAACGTCAAGGGGCTGCTCGACGGCTTTATCTATTGGAACGTCCGCAAGGACTGAGCGCGGCGGCGCTGAGCGGCGCACCGCGCCGCGGTGCCTTCGCCTAGCCCTATGATCGCCTACGTCGCGCGCCGCCTGCTCGCGACCGTGCCGGTGGTCGCGGTGGTGGCGGTGTTCGTGTTTCTGCTGCTGCGGCTCACGCCCGGCGACCCGGCGGCGATCCTTGCGGGCGAGGCCGCGAGCGCGGAGCAGATCGCCGCGATCCGCCGGCATCTGGGGCTCGAGGAGCCGCTTCCCGTGCAGTTCGGCATCTGGCTTTCGCATCTTGCGCGCGGCGACCTCGGCGAGTCGTACTACTTCAAGATGAAGGTGACGGCGCTGATCGGCCATCGCCTGGAACCGACCTTTGCGCTTGCCGCGCTCACGATCCTGCTCGCGGTGCTCGTCGCCGTGCCGCTCGGCGTGCTCGCCGCCTGGCGGTTCGGCGGCTGGCTCGATCGCGGGCTGATGGCGTTTTCGGTGCTCGGCTTCTCGCTGCCGGTGTTCGTGCTCGCCTACCTGCTCATCTGGCTCTTCTCGCTCAAGCTCGGCTGGCTGCCGGTGCAGGGCTACCGGCGCCTCGCCGAGGGATTCTGGCCGTTTCTCAAGCACCTGCTGCTGCCCGCGCTGACCCTTTCGGTGATCTACGTGGCGCTCATCGCGCGCGTGACGCGCGCGGCGGTGCTGGAGGCGCTCGGCGAGGACTACATCCGCACCGCGCGCGCGAAGGGCCTCGGCGAGCTGCGCGTCGTCGTGCGCCATGCGCTCGCGAACGCCGCGGTACCGATCGTCACCGTGATCGGCATCGGCATCGCCCTGCTGATCGGCGGCGTCGTCGTGACCGAGTCGGTGTACGCGATTCCGGGCCTCGGGCGGCTCACGGTCGATGCGGTGCTCGCGCGCGACTTTCCGACGATCCAGGGCGTGATCCTGTTCTTTTCGCTGGTGTACGTGCTGGTGAACCTTCTCGTCGACCTCTCGTACGTGTTCTTCGATCCGCGGATCCGCTACTAGCCCCGATGGCCGCGCCCGGTCTGCCCTCTGGCGAAGCGCTCTCGGTCGAGGCGGCCGCGGTGCGCCCGATCGAGACCGGCTGGCAACGCGCGGCGCGCAGCCCCTCGGTGCGCGTGGCCGGCGCGGTGCTCGGCCTGCTCGTCCTCGTCGCGCTCGCGGCGCCCTGGCTCGGCACGGTGGACCCGACGCTCTTTGACGCCGCGAGCCGCGACCTTCTGCCCGGAGCGAAGGGCACCATCGTCACGCTCGACGGCGAGACGCGCGAGCACCGGTTCCTCTTCGGCTCCGACTCCTACGGCCGCGACATCTACAGCCGCGTCCTCTACGGTACGCGCGTCTCGCTCGTCGTCGGCGCGCTGACGGCGCTCCTTGCGCTCGCCTTCGGCATCCTCGCGGGGCTCGCAGCCGGGTACCTGCGCTCGCTCGACGGGCCGTTGATGCGCGTCATGGACGGCATCATGGCGATCCCGGCGATCCTGATCGCGATCGCGCTGGTGGCGATGTGGCGCGCGAGCCTTCTCACCGTGATCGTCGCGATCGCGATTCCCGAGATCCCGCGCGTGACGCGCCTCGTGCGCGCGCTCGTGCTCTCGATCCGGGAGGAGCCTTACGTCGAGGCGGCGATCGCGCTCGGCACGCCGCCGGCGCGAATCATGTTCGCCCACATCCTGCCGAACACGATCGCGCCGCTCATCGTGCAGGGCACCTTCATCTGCGCCTCGGCGATCCTCGTCGAGGCGATCCTGTCCTTTCTCGGCGTCGGCTTGCCGCCCGACATCCCACCTGGGGCAACATCATGGCCGAGGGGCGGGTGCAGTTCACCAAGCATCCGCACAACGTGTTCATCCCCGGCGCGTTCCTGACGGTCACCGTGCTCGCGGTCAACATGCTCGGCGACGGCCTGCGCGACACGCTCGACCCGAAGATGGCGCGGCGCGTATGAGCGGGGCGGGCCCCGTCTCGCCGCCCGCGGTGCTCGAGGTGCGCGACCTCACGGTGGCGCTCCCGGCCGGCGCCGACCGGCCGCACGCGGTCGCGCGCGTGTCGTTTTCGGTCGCGCGCGGCGAGATCCTGTGCCTCGTCGGCGAATCCGGGTCCGGCAAGTCGGTGATCGCGCAGGCGATCATGGGGCTGCTGCCGCGCGGGCTGCGCGTCGTCGCCGGCGAGGCGCGGCTCGAGGGCGAGGATACGCTGCGCGCCTCGCCCGAGCGGCTGCGCGCGCTGCGCGGCGCGCGCATGAGCATGGTGTTCCAGGAGCCGATGACCGCGCTCAACCCGGTCATGACCTGCGGCGCGCAGCTGGAGGAGCTGCTGCGCGCGCACACGGCGCTGCGCCCCGCCGAGCGCCGGCGGCGCCTGCTCGACATCCTGCGCGAGGTGGCGCTGCCCGACGCGGAGCGCATCCTCGCCGCCTACCCGCACCAGCTCTCGGGCGGTCAGCGCCAGCGGATCATGATCGCGATGGCGCTCGCGCTCGAGCCGGCGCTGCTCATCGCCGACGAGCCCACCACGGCGCTCGATGTCACCACCCAGGCGCAGATCCTGCGACTCATTCAGGAGCTCCAGGCGCGCCACGGCACCGGCGTCCTCTTCATCACGCACGACTTCGGCGTCGTCGCCGAGATCGCGCACCGGGTCGCGGTGCTGCGCCTCGGCGAGCTGGTCGAGCTGGGCTCGAAGGCCGAGGTGCTGCAGCGCCCGCGCCACGACTACACGAAGATGCTGATCGCGTCGGTGCCGACGCTTGAGCCGCACGGGCGGCGACCCGATCCCGCGGCGCCGGTGGTGCTCGAGACCCGGGGGCTCAGCAAGATCTATCGCAGCGGCGGCTGGTTCGCAAGGCGCGAGGTGCGCGCCGCCGAGGACGTCACGCTCACCGTGCGCCGCGGCCAGACGCTCGGAATCGTCGGCGAATCCGGATCGGGCAAGTCGACGGTCGCGCGCTGCATCGTGCGCCTGATCGACCCCAGCGGCGGCGAGATCCGCGTGCACGGCGAGGAGATCGCTCGCGCGAGCCACCGGGCCCTTCGGCCGCTGCGGCGCCGGGTGCAGATCGTGTTCCAAGACCCCTACCGCTCGCTCAATCCCCGCCGTACCGTCGGCGAGGCGATCATCGAGGGGCCGCTCAATTACGGCGTGCCGCGCGCCGAGGCGCTCGAGCGCGCCCGACGCCTGATGGAGCTCGTGCGCATGGACCCGGCCGCGCTCGATCGCTATCCGCACCAGTTCTCCGGCGGTCAGCGCCAGCGCATCTCGATCGCGCGTGCGCTCGCGATGGAACCGGAGCTGCTCGTGGCCGACGAGCCGGTCTCGGCGCTCGACGTCTCGGTGCAGGCGCAGGTGCTCGCGCTGCTGGAAGAGATCCGCACCCGGCTCGATCTGGCGATGCTCTTCATCACCCACGACCTGCGGGTCGCGGCGCAGGTGTGCGACGACGTCGCGGTGATGTCGCAGGGGCGCGTGGTCGAGGTCGGCCCGGTCGAGGAGGTGTTCCGGCGCCCGCGCCACCCCTACACGCGCGCGCTGCTGGAGGCGGCGCCCGGACGCGATTTTCGCTTCGCGAGCGCGTAAACTCGGCCGCATGGATGCGCTGGATGCCGAGCTGATCCGCGCGCTTGCGCGCGTCGACGGGCTCGAAGTGCGCGTGGTGCACCGCTGCGATTCCACCAACACGCGGCTGCTCGCCGAACCCGGCCCCGGGCCGCTGCTCCTCGCGGCCGAAATCCAGACCGCCGGCCGCGGCCGGCGCGGCCGGCGCTGGCGCTCGGCACCGGGCGCCGGCGCGACTTTTTCGCTCCTTCGCCACCTGCGCCGGCCGCCGGCGGCGCTCGGAGGCCTTTCGCTTGCGATCGGGGTCGCCGCGGCGCGGGCGCTCCGTTCGCTCGGGGCGGCGCAGGTCGGGCTCAAGTGGCCGAACGATCTCGTCGCAACCGGCCGCCACGGCGGCGCGAAGCTCGGCGGAATCCTCGTCGAATCGCGTCCCGCGGGCGAGGCGACCGCCGTCGTCGTCGGCATCGGCCTCAATTGCGCGAGCGACGCGACGCTCGCGCGCCGGCTGCGCCGGCCGGTCGCGGCGCTCGATGCGCTCCTCGCCCCGCTGCCGTCGCGCAACGCGGTGATCGCCGCGCTCGCGCGCGAAGCGCTCGCCGCGCTCGACGCCTTCGAGCGCACGGGGCTCGCGCCGTTCGTCGCCGAATGGCGCGCGCTCGACGCCTACGAGGGCGCGCGGCTGCGCGTGCGCCTTCCCGGCGGACGTACCGTGACCGGCATCGCGCGCGGCATCGCGGCAAGCGGCGCGCTCGTGCTCGCGACCGCGCGCGGCGAGCGTCACGTCGTCTCGGCCAGCCTGCGCGAGGTGCGCGCGCCGTGATACTCGCGATCGACGCAGGCAATTCGCGGGTCAAGTGGGGCTGGTACGAGCCGGGGCCCGCACGGCACGGTTGGGCGTCGATCGCGACCGTGTCGCTGATCGAGTTCGCCGCCGCGGCGCACCACGTGAACCCCTTCTCGGTCACGCACGAGAACCCCGACCGCATCGTGATCTCGAACGTCGCGGGGGAAGGTGCGCGCCAACTGATCGTCAACTGGATCGGGATTTTCGACGCCGAACCCGAGTGGGTGCGCGGCGAGCGCGAGCGCTGCGGCGTGCGCAACCTCTACGATACGCCCGAGCAGCTCGGCCCGGACCGCTGGGCGGCGCTGATCGCTGCGCGCGCGCTCGTGCCCGGGCGCGCGTGTCTGGTGGTGAACGCGGGCACCGCGACCACGATCGACGCGCTTTCCCCGGAGGGCGAGTTTCTCGGCGGGCTGATCCTGCCGGGCGTCGACCTGATGCGCTACGTGCTGCACGAGCACACCGGGCGGCTGCCGCTGCAGGAGGGCAACTTCGTCACGACGCCGCGCAACACGGTGGATGCGATCGAGACCGGGTGCCGGCACGCGCAGGCGGGCGCCGTCGAACGCATGTTCCGGCTGATGCCGCCGGGCAGCCTGTGCATCGTCTCGGGCGGCGGCGGACCGGCGCTCATCGAGCGCCTGCAGATCCCGTGCCGTTACGTCGAGAACCTGGTGCTCGAGGGGCTCGCGCGGATCGCGCTCGCCGGGGAGCGGCGGCCGGCGTGAGGGCGCTGTTCCTATTTTTGATCGCCGCCAATCTCGCGTTCTTCGCCTGGACCGCGTATTTCGCGCCGCCCGACGCCGGGCGCGATCCGCAGCCGCTCGCCCGCCAGATCGCGCCCGAGCGGTTGCCGATCCTGCCGGCCGAGACCGCGGCGCAGCCCGGCGCGCCGGCTCACGCGCTCGGGCCGCCGGCTCGCGCGTGCCTCGAATGGGGGGCGTTCGCCCCGGCGGAGGCGGTGCGCGCGCGCGAAGCGCTCGCCGCGCTTGCGCTCGGCGAACGGCTTGCCGAACGCCGCAGCGAGGAGACGGCGCACTGGTGGGTGTTCATCCCGCCGCAGGGCAACCGTCAGGCGGCGCAAAAAAAGGCCGCCGAGCTGAAGGCGCTCGGTATCGACGACTACTTCATCGTGCAGGAAGAGGGGCCTGCGCGCTGGGCGCTGTCGCTCGGCGTGTTCGCGAGCGAGCGCGCGGCGCAGTCGCACCTCGAGGCGCTGCGCGCCCGCGGCCTGCGCTCGGCGCAGCTCGCGCAGCGCGAAGTCCGTGTGCCGAAGGTCTGGCTACAGGTACGGGACGCGGACGCGCGGCAGCAGGCGGCGTTGCGCGAGATCGCGCGCTTAATCGAGGGCAGCGAGGTTCGCGAGTGCCTGGCCGGCGGCTGATACCGCCGGGCGCCGGATCGGGTAACATGCGGCGCCGATGCTCGCGCGCAGTGCGCTTGCGCTCGGTCTCGTTCTCCTCGCCCCGGCGGCGGCGGCGCAGGACTGCGCGCCGATTCCGGGTCTGCCGCGGCTGCTCGCGCAGTGGCACACGAACCTCGAGAAGTGGCGCGGGCGCGCCTTTCTGCTTACGCCGGGCGCACGGCTCGAAACGGACTGCGGCGAGCGCGTGCGCGTGCTCATGCAATGGAAGCAGGCGATCGAGCTGTGGCGGCGCGCCTCGGGCCTCGACGAGCCTGCGCTTTCGGTCGTCGCCGATTGCCGGCGCACGATGGAACTGCTCGCGCGCTGGCGCTACGCGATCGAACTCTGGTACGGCGGGCCGCTCGTGCCCGCGCCCGATGTGAGCACCTGCCTCAGAGCCTAATCGTGGGCTCGCGCCGGGCTCGCCGAGCCGCTCGACAAGCAGCGCGCGCGATCGGTCGGCGCGCACCGGCTTCGTGAGATAGGCCGCAGCGCCGGAGTTCCTTGCTGCGCGCCTCGCCCTTCCTGCACCGAGGTAAGAAAGATCACCGGGGCGCGGGGCAGCGCGCGGTCGGCCCGGTGTTGCGTCGAACTCGAATCCGCCCATGTGCGCCACGCCGGGGTCGCTGATCAGATCCTGCTCCGCCTGCAGCACTTCCCAGGCGGCAGCGACCGCGCTCTCGGCGACGCCGGCCTCCAAGCCCGCGCGCCCTGGATGCCGCGGCCGGCAGCTCACGGATGTGCGGGGGGCGCCGTCGACCACCGGGATGCCTGCCGCCATCGGTTCGCGAGCTTGCGCGTTTCCCGGTGCTGGTGGCCCGACTCGAACGGGCGACCTACTGATTACGAATCAGTTGCTCTACCGGCTGAGCTACACCAGCGATCGGCGTCTCGAGGCGAGATTATACGCCCCGGGTGTGAAATCGTTCCGCCTGCGCAGCGCGCGCCGCGCCGTTCGTTCCGGATTTCCGGCCGCCGGTCGCCTCGCCTTGGCGATGCGGCGGCGGGCTGGCAACATCGTCGCAGATCGGGAGGCCTCATGCAGCGTGCACGCGGTTTCAGTCTGATCGAGCTGATGATCGTGGTCGCAGTGGTCGCGATCCTCAGCGTGATCGCCGTTCCTTCGTATCTCGATTACTCGCAGCGCGGCAAGATCACCGAGGCGACCGCCACGCTCTCGGAGTTGAGGATCCGCGCCGAACGCTGGTTCGCCGACAACCGCACCTACGTCGGCGATTGGGAGGGCAACGCGACCGCCGGGGCGCGCTACTTCACCTACAGCTGCACCAAGAGCGCGACCGCGTTCACCTGCACGGCGACCGGCACCGGGGGAATGACCGGGTTCGTCTACACGATCAACGAATCGAACGTGAAGACGTCCACGTTCACCGGGCTGTCGGGCTGGAACAACTGCGCCACCCGCTGGATCACGAAGAAGGGCGAAACGTGCTGAATCGCGCGGCGCGCGGCATGAGCCTGATCGAGCTGATGATCGGTCTCGCGATCCTCGCCGTGCTGCTCGCGCTCGCGCTGCCGGAGTACAACACCTTCATCCGCAACACGAAAGTGAAGAACCTCGCGCTCAGCCTGGAAGCGGGCCTGCAGCTAGCGCGCACCGAGGCGATCCGCCGCAACGAAAACGTGCGCTTTCAGATCGTCACCGACTTGACGAGCGGCTGCACCGTCGCCGGCACCGAGGTAAGCACGCCGCACTGGGTGGTGAGCCGCGACGACCCCACCGGTCGCTGCGACGCGGAGCCTTCGGACAGCGTGCCGCCGATGATCGTGCAGAAATGGGACTTCAAGGAAAGCGATGCCGGCTCGGGTCTCGCGTGGAACCTCGCGCTCGCGGGCACCTCGAACGCGCTGGTGACGTTCAACGGCCTTGGCCGGGTGACGCCTCCGCCCGCGGGCGCGATCACGATCGAGGTGCGGCCGGTCGAGACGAGCGGGATCGCCTGCGCGCCCGCCGGCTCGGTGCGGTGCCTGCGCGTCACCGTGAGCCCGGGCGGCCAGATCCGCACCTGCGACCCGGCGATGACGGTCGCGACCGATCCGCGCTATTGCTGAGCCCATGCGGAACCCGCGGACACAATCCGGCGTGATGCTGCTCGAGGCGCTGCTCGGCATCCTCATCTTCTCGATCGGCATCCTCGCCCTGCTCGGCATGCAGGCTGCAGCGATGCGCTACACGGTCGATGCCAAATACCGGTCCGAGGCGAGCTTTCTCGCCGACGAGATCATCGGCGTGATGTGGGGCGATCCGGCGAACCTCGCGAGCTACGAGACCGCGAACTGCCCGTCGACGCCGCGCTGCAACGAATGGCTCGCGCGGGTGCAGAGCCGCCTGCCGAACGCGAGCGGCGCGAACGCGCCGACGATCGTCGTCGACGCCGCCAACAACCGGCAGGTGACGGTGACCGTGCGCTGGCAGATCCCGGGCGACGCGAGCGCGTCGCCGAGCAGCCACGTCGCGGTCGCGCAGATCTTCCGCGCCACCGACTGAGGCTGCCGTGCGCCGCACCCGTCAATCCGGCATGAGCCTGGTCGAAGTGATGGTCGCGGTGGCGATCGGCCTGATCGGCATCCTGATCATCACGCAGGCGTACATCGCCGGCGAGAACTTCAACCGTTCGACCGTCGGCGAAAGCGGCGGACAGATGGGCGGCGCGGTCGCGCTCTACATGATCGAGCGCGACCTGCGCAACGCGGGCTACGGGATCGCGGATACCGGCGCGCTGCGCTGCGGCGAACTGTATTGGTACTACGACCCGAACTATTCGCAGAACATCAGCGCCGGCTCGCCTTTGCCGCGGCTCGTCGTCGCGCCCGTACTGATCCGGACCTCGGCGAGCGGCGCGCCGGACGAGCTGACGGTGCTCTATTCGCGCAGCGCCCGCATGGCGACGCCCGCGACGATCCAGAGCTTCGTCGCGAGCGCCGCCGAAGTGACGCTGCTCGGCACCTCGCTCGGCTTTGCGGCGAACGACCTCGTGATCCTGTCGAGCGGGAGCGGTTGCACGCTGCGGCAGGTTACCGCGGTCGTCGAGGAACAGAACAAGATCCAGCTCAACCCCGGACCGAGCGCGCGGTTCAACCCGCCGGGCTGGGGAGCGTTTCCGACCACCTATGCGAACGGCGACCTCGTCTTCAATCTCGGGAACGCGGCGTTGCGCACCTACACGGTGTCGGGCGGCAAGCTCCTTGCGACCGACGTCCTGCTCCAGGCGGCCGGGGCGGCGGGGGCAACGGCGGCGCTCATGGAAGGTATCGTCGATCTGCGCGCGCAGTACGGCAAGGACAACGGCATCGACAACGGCACCGTCATCGCGGCGAGCTACGTCGCGAACGACGGGCAGGTAGACCAGTTCAGCAACACCGTCCCGGCGAACGCCGCGGAATGGCGGCAGGTGCTTTCGGTTCGGCTCGGCATCCTCGTGCGCATCGGAACCTACGAGAAGCCCTCGGCGGCCGGCATCTGCGACGCGACCACGACCCCGCCCGCCTGGGCCGGCGGTACTTTCACCGCGATCGATGTCAGCACCACGACGAGCGAAGACCGCTGCTACCGCTACCGCGTGTTCGAAACGATCGTGCCGCTTCGCAACATGATATGGGGGCTCGCGTCGTGAAACGCGCTCTGGCGTCCGCCGAACGCGGGGTCGTCCTTTTCATCGCGCTGATCATCCTCGTCGCGATGTCGCTCGCGGGGATCGCGCTCATGCGCAGCGTCGATACCGGTACGATCGTCGCCGGCAACCTCGCCTTCCGCCAGAGCACGACGTTCGTCGCCGATCTGGGCGTCGAGGCGGCGCGCGCCTGGCTGATCGCCACCGCCGCCAGCTCTCCGGGGGCGCTCAACGCGCACGCCACCGATCAGGCCTACTGCGCGCGGCTCGAGGATGCGACCATCACGACGAGCTTTTCCGGCGCGTGCGCCGGCGCGACGTTCCCCGCAAGAGAGGTGACCGCGGCCCCGTACGCGCCGCCGCCGGGCTACACCGTGCGGTACGTCATACACCGCATGTGCTCCGACCAAGGCGATCCGTCGACCGCCGCGATCGAGTGCGTCAAGGCGGCGGGCACTGCGGCGGCCGGCGCCGGCGGCACCAAGGGGGCCGCGGTCTACGGCGCGTACGCGCTCGCCGTGCCGGTCGCGACGGTCTATCGCGTCACCGTGCAGGTGACCGGGCCGCGCAATTCGCGCAGCTACGTCCAGGCAGTGGTGTTCTGAGCACGATCATATCAGGGAGATGGAGATGAGCCGCGCATCCGATCTCGCGAAAAAGCTGCTCGCCGGCCTGCTCAGCGTCTCGATCGTCTTCAGCGGGCCGCTTCATGCCGCGCTCACCGACATCGCTGACTATCCGATCACGCAGCCGGCGACCGCGAGCCTCAACCCGAACCTGCTCCTCATCCTCGACGACTCCGGCTCGATGGCGCGCCAGTTCAGCCCGGACTACGTATCGCCGCACGTCGAGTCGGCGGTTCGAACGCGCAACTGCTTCGACTCCTACGATACGAACAACGACATCACGACGACGCTCGAGCACTGCGGGCCGGGCGATCCGCCGGCGATGGCGCCGGAGTTCAACGCCCAGTACTACAACCCGGAGATCCGGTATCTGCCGGCGGTGAACTACGACGGCAGCCAGCGCGCGAACATGACCTGCGCGAACACCGGCGGAACCCTTCAGAACCCCGGCGACGATCCGAACGACCCGAACGCGCCCTGCGTCGGCGGCGGCGGCTGGACCGCGGTCCCGACCGACAACGTGAGCGCACCCGGGCGCGAACCAGGCGCGCAAGGACCTCACCACGGGCCAGGGCGCTCCCGCGCAGCAACTGGGACACCGGCATCGAGCCCGGTGATCTACGACCTACAACGTCCGGCAGAACTGGCCGGACCGAGTCTGGTGCAAGACAGCGGGCGACACGAATTTCAACGATCCCAGCCGCTGCCGTACGAACAGCGCGTACACCTATCCGAACTTCGAGTTCGGCTACGGCAAGGATCGCCTCGGGGAACGTCAAGTACCGGTTCGGCGCGCCCTACTACTACCGGATCATCCCGACCGAGTATTGCACGGACGCGCGCGCTGACCAACTGCGTCGCCTCCGACGGCCCCACGGTCGTCGGCGGCGTAAGCTACTCCGTGCCGGCGCCAGTGCGCTTCTGCGCGGACGCGACGCTCACCGACTGCCAGCGCCAAGCGTTCCAGCACGCGCCGGTACCCGAAGTTCGCGGGCCGCATCGTTCCCGCCCGGCGGCGCTCCGGCCGCTGCGGGCGTGCGCGAGGATCACGGTCGCCGATCCGCAGCCGGACTCCGCGCAAGGGCAACGTGGCTGAGCATCGTGGCGAGCAAAGCCGGGCGGGGCGTCCTTCACCGTCGTCGCAGGGACGATCACGCTACGCCGCGAACGCGAGCGCGACCACTTGGGCCGAGACGATTGCCAACGCGATCACCACCTACTGGTCGACGTCCCCGATCGAGCACAGATTCGCCGCCACCCGCAGCGGCAACGTCGTGACGATCACGGTGCCGCGTTCGGCGCAGGCCGGCGCCGGCCTGGAACGGCGGCACGCCTGACGCTCACCCATAGCGTCACCGGCCAAACGCCCGCCTGGGTCGAATTCACTTTTACCAATACCGTGCAGGTGCGAGCAGCGGCTCGGGGGTCGGCCAGTGTCGAACAGCCTGGTCATCGAGGGCCAGCAGTTCGTCTCCTTCCACCATTTCCTGCACGCACCTCCGAGTGCAACAGCACCGGACCAGCGCGATCGCGCAACGACCGAATGGCAGCACATAGTGCGTGCGCAGCCCTGACCCCTCCTGCAGGCTGGGTAGTGTCAGCGGCAGCGGGAACGTGGTGAGAATTACGGCACCCGTCGCTCACCGGTTCGGAAAAGAACGGGACCGCGGCGGCGATCAGCGCGGCGAACACCAGCGCCACCGGCTCGAACGGCTCGCGGCTCGCGAACGGCGTGACCGTAGGCGACGTCGTCCACACCGTGATCGATTTCACCGGGGGCGCCGATCCGAGCCACGAGCGCCAGCCGTGTCGATGTCGGTACCTTCGTGCGCACCGACATCGTGCCGGGACGCACCTACAACAAGTACCCGAACCGCACCGACTGCGTCGCGCAGGAAGGCGTGTGCACCTACGCCGAGGAGATGACCAACTTCGCCAACTGGTTCGCGTACTACCGCACGCGCATCCAGGCGGCGAAGACCGCGATCGGACGCGCGATCGCGCTCGCCGCGATTCCGGACAACTGGCGGCTCGGGTTCAAGACGATCAACTTCGCCGCAAGCCGTTACCTCCCGGTCGCGCCGTTTACGAGCGGCGCAGGCGGCCACCGCCAGCAGTGGTACCAGAAGCTCTACGAGGCGCCGGCGGCGAGCGGCACGCCGCTTCGCCTTGCGCTCTCGCGCGCCGGGCGCTACTTCGGCAACCGGAACCCGGACGGCATGGGTCCCACGCCGATCAATTCCGCGTGCCAACCCAACTTCGTGATCCTCACCTCCGACGGCTACTGGAACGACAGCGGCACGGTGGCACAGAAGCTCGACGGCAGCGCGATCGGCGACGCCGACGGCGACGGCTACGCGAACACGCTCGCCGACGTCGCGTACTACTACTACCACACCGACCTCATGCCCTCGCTCCCGAACCAGGTCCCGGCCGCCGGCATCGACAACGCGCCGCACCAGCACATGACGACGTTCACCGTGGGCATGGGCATCGAGGGAACGCTCCTCTTCCACCCGAATTACCTGGAGCGCGGAAACAGCCTCGACTACGACGCGATCACCGACGGCAATCCGGCGACCACGCCGAACAATTGGCCGCAGCCGGTCGCCGACACCGAAACCGCAGTGGACGACATGTGGCACGCGGCGGTGAACGGCCGGGGCCGCTTCTTCAGCGTCCGGGATCCGGAGGCGCTCGCGAACGGCATCAACCAGGTGCTCACCGCGATCGCGCAGCGCGTGGGCGCTGGCGCGGCCGCCGCCACCTCGAACCTTCAGCCGGTCGCCGGCGACAACTTCGCGTTCACCGCGCAGTACACCACCGTCGAATGGTCGGGCGACCTGAAGGCGCGCACGATCCGGCTCACCGACGGGCTGATCTCCGGACGCGAGCTGTGGTCGGCGTCGGCGCTTCTCGACCAGCGCAGCCACACCGACCGGCGGATCTACACCTTTGATCCCGCCGACACCGTGCCCGGCGCAGTGATCACGGTCAACGGCGCAAGCCGCGTGCAGAACGGCAACAGGCTGCGCAGTTTCTGCAGCCACACCGACGCCGCGCTCCCCACCTGCGACGACGGCGGACTGCTCACGCCGCAGGAAGCCAACGACTACTTCAATCCCCTCGGCGGGCCGAACGGGGCCCTGTCGCAGACCGCCGGCTGGCCGAGCGGCGATCCGCGGCGCGTTGCGGCGACGCCCGGTTCGCTCATCCGCTACCTGCGCGGCGACGCCGCCAACGAGATCGCGCTCGGCGGCACCTCGTCGACCGACCTCTATCGTAACCGCGCGCACCTGCTCGGCGACATCGTGAACGCGCAGCCGGCGTACGTGAAGGCGGCGCCGTTCAACTACAGCCCGACGACCGACCCCTATTACCTCGACTTCAAGAACAGGACCAACGGCACCGCCGGTACGCGCAAGGGCACGGTGTACGTCGCGGCGAACGACGGCATGCTGCACGCGTTCGAGACCGACCCGGACAACAATCCGTACTACCAGACCGCGGGAATCGAAAACCCGGACACCAACCCGGGAAACGACGCGTTCACCGGTACGCTCAACACCGACCCGATCACCGGCGAGGGGGCGGAACGCTGGGCGTACATCCCGACGCTCGTCTTTCCGACTCTCAAGCGTCTCGCGGAGGCGAACTACTCGAGCAACCACCGCTTTTTCGTCGACGGCTCGCCGGCGGTGGGTGACGTGTGCTTCGGCCATACGCTGTCGACGCCGTGCGCCTCGGTCAACAACTGGCGGACCATCCTCGTCGCCGGGCTGAACGCCGGCGGTCGCGGCTACTACGCGCTCGACATCACCGACCCGGACAACCCGAAGGGGCTGTGGGAGCTGAAGGGCGGAAGCGGCGCCGCCTGTCTCACCGACGCGCAGGCGAACAGCGGCGAGTACGGCGAGGACTGCAACATCGGGCTTACCTTCGGCAACCCGATCATCGCCAAGCGGCCCGAAGACGGGCGCTGGGTGGTGTTCGTCACCTCCGGTTACAACAACGTGAGCCCCGGCGACGGCAAGGGCTACCTCTATATCGTCGATGCGCAGACCGGAAAGATCCTTCGACGCATGAGCACGGGCCTCGGCAGCACCGGCACTCCGAGCGGCCTCGGGCGCATCAACGCCTGGGTCGATCAGGCGACGGTCAACAACACGGCGCGGGCGGTCTACGGCGGCGACCTTCAGGGCAACGTCTGGCGATTCCAGCTCGAGGAACAGGCGAGCCCGGCGATTCCCCGCTATTCGGTGACCAAGCTCGCGACCGTCTACGACCCGAGCAACAATCCGCAGCCGATCACCGCGAAGCCGGAACTCGCCGAAGTGGCCGGCAAGCGGGTGGTCGTCATCGGCACCGGCAGGTTCCTCGGCGCGAGCGACAAGACCGACAATCAGCGCCAGAGCATCTACGCGATCAAGGACGACCTCGCCGGCGCGGGCGATTCCACGCCTTTCAACGATCCGCCGCAGGTCAACATGACGCGCAGCTCGCCGACGACGATTCCGGGATTCGTGCGGCAGGAGCTCACCGAAAATTCCACGAGCACCCGGATCGCGACCAACAACCCGGTCGACTTCACCGCGCATCACGGCTGGTTCATCGACCTGCCCGGCGGCGGCTCGGGCGGCGAGGCGGCCGAGCGGGTGAACATCGATCCGAGCGTGCAACTCGGCACGCTCGTCGTCGCCTCCAATGTCCCGAGCAACGAGACCTGTGTCGCCGGCGGCTACGGCTGGGTCAACTTCCTCAACGTCGCGAGCGGTGCGACCGTGGCGACCGGCGTGTCCGGTACTCCGGCGAGCGTGAAGATCGCCGCCTCGCTCATCGTCGGCATCAACGTCGTGAAGATCGGCGAGCAGGTGAAGACGGTCGTCACGACCGCCGACAACCAACAGATCACGGAGGCGACTCCGACGGTGCCGAGCGGTGTGCAAGGCCGCCGAGTGAGCTGGCGTGAGGTGTTCGTGGAGTGAGACGCTCGGGCGCCCGGCGGCGGCGTTCCTCGCTTCGGCCGCGTTGCACCTCTCGGCCGTGCTCGGGCTCGAGGCGCTGCCCTGGGCGGTTCGCGACCCGGCGGCCGCCCGCTCGGATCTCGGGCTCGCTCCGCTACGAGCGAGCCTCCGGGCGGAGCCGGAAGCGCCGCGCGAGGCTCCGCGCCCTGTCGCCGAGCGCCCACTGCTCGCTCTGCACACGGAGCGCGCGGCGTCGACGGCGGCCGCAACCGGAACCGGGGCTGAGGAGCGCGGCGAGCCGGGCGCGGAGCGCTACCTTTCCTTGCGCGAACTCGACGAACGGCCGAAGGTGCTCAGCCCGGTCGACCCTCCCTACCCGAACGACGCCTATCTGCGCAACATCGGCGGCAGGGTGCTCGTCAGGCTTTTCATCGACGAATCGGGCGCGGTCGTGAGGGCGGTCACCGAGCTTGCCGAGCCGCCGGGCTACTTCGAGGAGGCGGTCGAGGGCGCGTTCCGCGCAGCGCGCTACGCGCCCGGCATGAAAGGCGGCCGACCGGTCAAGTCGCAGCTTCTGATCGAAGTCCGCTACGACCCGCCGCGGCCGGCGGCGGAGCAGACCGCCGTCGCGCGCACCGAATAGTCAGTCCGCGCTCGCCGGCTCTTTTTCTGGCGGCGGAATCGCCGACGGCTTGACGCGCAGACGGCGAAGCTCCTCCATCGTGCGCATCGCTTCGGGATGGCCGTTGCGCGCCGCCTCCGAGATCCAGCCGAGCGCCTCCGAGGCGTCCCCTCCGTACGCCGCGGCCCTCGTAGTAGGCGACGCCGAGCGCGTACTGCGCTTCGACGTGACCCTGGCGGGCGCTGCGCCGCAACCACTCGGCCGCCTGCGCCTGATCCCGCGCGAGCCCGTACAGCCCCCGTGAATACGCCACCCCCAGCAGGAACTGCGCGTCGCGCTGGCGCTGGTTCGCCGCGCGCCGCAGCCATTGCAGCGCCTGCTCCTCGTCCTTCTGCACGCCCCGGCCGGTGCCGAGCAAAAGCGCAAGTCGATACTGCGCGTCGCGGTCGCCGCCTTCGGCCCCCCGGCGAACGAGCTCCGCCCCCTGCCGGTCGTCGCGCGCCACCCCGCGGCCTTCGAGGTAGAGCATGCCGAGCAGATACTCGCCCCGCGGCTCGCGCTGCGCCGCGGCTCTCGAGCCATCGGCGCGCCTCTTCCAGATCCTGCGGCACGCCGATGCCCTCGGCGAGCATATGGCCGAGATTCGTCTGCGAGCGGGCGTAGCCCGCCTCGGCCGCGCGGCGGTAGTGTCGCAGCGCTTCGTCGAGGTCGCGCAGCTCGCCCTCGCCCCGTTCGCGGATCACGCCGACCGCGTGCACCGAGGGAAGGTAACCTTTCGCCGCGGCGCGCCGGAACCACTCGAGCGCCTGCGCCTCGTTCTTCGGCACCGTCTTGCCCGAGAGATGCAGATGGCCGATCAGATGCTCGGCGGCCGGATCGCCCCGGTCGGCGAGCTTCTGCAACTCGTCTTCTGCGATCGGCTGGCCGGCGATCGCCTGGCGCGCGAGTTCCGCAAGGCGCGCTTCGTGCTCGGACGCGGGGGCGCCGAGCGAAACGCCGACGAGCGCGAGAGCGAGGATCGCGCGCAGGCGCCTCATGCCGGCTCGCGCGAGGACGAGGCCGCCGCCAGCTCGCGCGGCAGCGTGAACACCACCCGCTCGACGACGCCGGGCAGCGTGCGCACCGCGCGCGCGCCGAGCGCCTTCAACCGCCCGAGCAGCTCTTACGACGAGCACTTCAGGGGCCGACGCCCCCGCGGTGACGCCGACGCAGCGCGCCCCCGCGAGCCACTCGGGCCGAAGATCCGCCGCGCTCTCGACCAAATAGGCGCGCGCGCCTGCCTGCTCGGCGGGTACTTCGCGCAGGCGGTTGGAATCGGAGCTGTTGGGCGAGCCCACGACGATCACCACGTCGCAGCGCGGCGCCATCTTCTTCACCGCGTCCTGGCGGTTCTGCGTCGCATAGCAGATGTCGTCGCGCTTCGGGCCGCGGATGTCCGGAAACCGCGCCTTCAGCGCCGCGACGATGCGCGCGGCATCGTCCACCGAGAGCGTCGTCTGCGTGACATAGGCGAGCTTTCCCGGATCGCGCGGGCGGAGGCGCTCGACCTCTTCCGCGGTTTCGATCAGGGTGATTCCGGCGTCCGCCTGACCGACGGTCCCCTCGGCCTCGGGATGCCCCCGATGTCCGATCATGACGACCTCGTAGCCCGCGGCGAGCATCTTCGCCACCTCGACGTGCACCTTGGTGACCAGAGGACACGTCGCGTCGAAGACGCGCAGCCCCCGCCGCTCGGCTTCGGCGCGCACCGCCTTCGAGACACCGTGCGCCGAGAACACCACCGTCGCCCCGGGCGGCACCTCGTCCAGCTCCTCGACGAACACCGCCCCTTGCGCGCGCAGCCGCTCGACCACGGTGCGGTTGTGGACGATCTCGTGCCGTACATAGATCGGGCGGCCGCAGTGCGCGAGCGCACGCTCGACGATCTCGATCGCGCGTTCGACGCCGGCGCAGAAGCCGCGCGGACTGGCGAGCAGAACTTCCATCGCCGCGATTATGCGCCGCCTACGCGCCGTGCCCGCCGGCGCGGGCGCGCGGCAGCAGCCCGTCGACGACGAGCACCCCGGCGCCCGCGGTGATCGCGGAATCGGCCGCGTTGAACGCCGGCCAGTGCCAGCCCGCCGCGTGAAAGTCGAGGAAATCGACCACGTGCCCATAGGCGAGCCGGTCCCAGAGGTTACCGAGCGCGCCGCCGAGGATCAGCGCAAGCGCCGCGCTGAAAAGGCGCCGCTTGGCGTGGCGCCGAGCAACACCGAGATCACCGCCGCGACCACTGCGGCGATCACGGCGAAGAGCGCGTTCTGCCAGCCCGGGGCGCCGGCGAGGAGACTGAACGCCGCGCCCTTGTTGAACACCAGGACCAGATTGAAAAAGCCGGTCACCGCGACGCTTTCCCCCGGCTCGAGCGCGGCGAGCACGGCGAGCTTGCTCGCGCGATCGAGCACGACTACGAGCGCGGCGAGCGCCGAACCACACCGCCGCCCGGCACAGTCGCGCCGCGCGGGCGCTAGGCATAGCGGCGCACCTCGCCCGCACCGGCGAGGTTCGTGCGGCAGCGCCCGCACAGTCCGTCGCCGTCGACGTCAGAGCGGTAATGCCGGCGGCGGCGGCACTTCGCCGTGCGGGCTCGGCGTCACCGCGATCGTGGCCGCTGCGCCTTCGCTGCGGCGCACGCGCGCGCCCGAAGTCGAGCAGCACGAAGCGCAGGTCCTCGCCGAGGCGCGCGAGCGCCTCGTAGGTCTCGCCGTCGACCCGGATGTCGAGCTCGGCGGCGAGCGACGAGCCGATCTGCTTCGCCGCGCGCTTTTCCTCCAGCGCCTTCGTGACCGATTCGCGGAACCGCCGCACGGTTTCCCAGGCCGCGAGCGCGCGCTCGTCGAGCCCGTGCGCCGGCAATCGGTGCCACAGCTCCTCGAAGATGCTCGATTCCGACTGGCGCGTGAGCACCTGCGCAGCGCCCCTCCTCGGCGGTGAAGCTGAGGATCGGCGCCATCAGCCGCAGCAGGCTGTGCGCGATGTGCCACAGCGCCGTCTGCGCCGAGCGGCGCGCGGCGCGAGGCCGCGGGACAGGTGTAGAGCCGGTCCTTGAGGACATCGAGGTAGAACGCGCCGAGCTCCTCGGCGCAGAAGCTCTGCAGCCGCTGCACGACCAGATGGAACGCGTAGCGCGCGTAGTCGCGCACGCAGCGCGGCCTGGAGCCGCTCGGCGAGCGCGAGCGCGTAGCGGTCGAGTCTCGACCATGTCGGCGACCGGCACCGCGTCGCGCTGCGGCGTCGAAGTCCGCGGTGTTGGCGAGGAGAAACCGCAGCGTGTTGCGGATGCGCCGGTAGGACTCGACCACCCGGTCGAGGATCTCCTTCGAGATCGAGAGCTCGCCCGAATAGTCGGTCGCCGCCACCCAGAGGCGCAGGATCTCGGCGCCGAGGGTGCCCGCGACCTCCTGCGGCGCGATCACGTTGCCCTTCGACTTCGACATCTTGCGCCCCTCGCCGTCGACGACGAAGCCGTGCGTGAGCAGCGCCCGGTACGGCGGCACCCCGTCGAGCATCGAGGAGACGAGGAGCGACGAATGGAACCAGCCGCGGTGCTGGTCCGAGCCTTCGAGGTAGAGATCCGCCGGAAAACCGGTTTCGGCCGGGTGCGAGCCGCGCAGCACCGTGTAGTGCGTCGCGCCGGAATCGAACCAGACGTCGAGCGTGTCGCGGCTTTTCTCGTAGAGCGCGGCCTCGGGCCCGAGGAGCTCCGCCGGGTCGAGCGCCTGCCAGGCCTCGATGCCCTGACGCTCGACGCGCCGCGCAACCTCCTCGAGCAGCTCGAGCGTGCGCGGGTGCAGCTCGCCGGTTTCGCGATGCACGAAAAACGGGATCGGCACGCCCCACTGGCGCTGGCGCGACAGCGTCCAGTCCGGGCGCGCCTCGATCATGCCCTTCAGGCGCGACTTCCCCCAGGGCGGAAAGAACTGCGTCTCCTCCACCCCGCGCAGCGCGGTCGCGCGCAGGGTCTCGGACGGCTTTGCGCCGCGGAATCCGGGCGGCTCGTCCATCGCCGCGAACCACTGCGTGGTGGCGCGCAGGATCACCGGCGTCTTGTGCCGCCAACAGTGCATGTAGCTGTGCGCGAACTTTTCCTCGGCGAGCAGCCGCCCGCGCCGCGACAGCTCCTCGACGATGCGCGGATTCGCCTCCCAGATCGATTGCCCGCCGAAGAGCGGGAGTCCGGGCGCAAAGCGCCCGTCGGCCTCGACCGGGTTGAGGATCTCCTCGTCGCGCATGCCGTAGCGGCGGCAGGATTCGAAGTCCTCGACCCCGTAGGCGGGCGCCGAGTGCACCACACCGGTGCCGGCCTCGAGCGTGACGTAATCGGCCGAGATACACCGGCGCGGCGCGATCGTAGAGCGGATGGCGGAACCGCAGCCGCTCGAGCGCTGCGCCCTTACAGGCCCCGAGCACGCGGCCCGCGAGCCGGTAGCGTGCAAGGCACGCCTCGCGCAGCTCGGCCGCGAGTACGAGCAGGCCCTTGTCGGTCGCGACCAGCTCGTACGTATACGCCGGGTGCACGTTGAGCGCCTGATTGGCCGGGATCGTCCACGGCGTCGTCGTCCAGATCACGGCAAAGAGCGGCGCCGCCGCTTCCCTTGCGCCGAAGGCTGCGAGGATCCGCGGCGCATCCTCGGGGTCCGCGGGGAACGCGACGTCGATCGCCGGGTCGACGCGCTCCTCGTATTCGACCTCCGCCTCGGCGAGCGCCGAGCCGCAGTCGAAGCACCAGTTGACGGGCTTCAGGCCGCGATACAGGTAGCCTTTGGCGAGCAGCCGGCCGAGCAGCCGGATTTCGTCGGCCTCGTTGCGGAACGCCATCGTGAGATACGGGTTGTCCCAGTCGGCGAGCACGCCGAGCCGCATGAAGTCGCGCTTCTGCCGCTCGACCTGCTCGGCGGCGAACGCCCGGCAAAGCCGCTGCGTCTCCTCGGGCGAGAGGTTTCTGCCGTGGGCTTTCTCGATCTGCACCTCGATCGGCATGCCGTGGCAGTCCCAGCCCGGCACGTACGGCGCATCGAAGCCGGCGAGCGTCTTCGACTTGACGACGATGTCCTTCAGGATCTTGTTGACCGCCGTGCCGATGTGGATGTCGCCGTTCGCGTACGGCGGCCCGTCGTGCAGCACGAAGCGCGGCCGCCCGCGGCGCGGCGGCGCGGATGCGCCGGTAGACGCCGCGCTCCTGCCATTCCTTCACCCAACCGGGTTCGCGCTTGGCGAGGTCGCCGCGCATCGGAAACGGCGTGTCCGGAAGATTGAGCGTGTTCCTGTAGTCAGCCATGTCGTGCGAACCACTCCCTTGCACGTGCCGCGTCCTGCGCGATCGCCGCGCGCAGCGCGGCGAGCCCGGCGAACTTCTCCTCGTCGCGCAGCTTGGCGAGGAAAGTGACGCGCAGGTGCCGGCCGTAGATCGCGCCGGCGAAGTCGAAGAGATGCACTTCGAGAAGCGGCGCGGCATCGGCCTTGACCGTCGGGCGCCGGCCGACGCTCGCGACCCCGCGCAGCACCTGGCGCGTCTCCTCCAGCTCCGCTTCGACGACGTAGATGCCGGCGAGCGGAGGCTTGCGCCGCAGCACGATGCTCGCGGTCGGAAAACCGATCGCGCGGCCGAGCTTCTCGCCGTGCGCGACGCGCCCGCTCATTGAATAGCGCCGGCCGAGCAGCCGCGCGGCGCGCTCGAGGTCGCCGTCGGCGAGCGCCGCGCGCACCGCGGAACTTGACACCCGCGGGCTGCCGGGCGCCGCCTCGTCGCAGACGTCCGGCATCGCGGCCACCTCGAACCCCATGCGCGGCGCGAGCGCCAGCAAGCTGCGAAAAATCGCCCGCGCGCCGGGCGCCGTAGCGAAAGTCGCGCCCGACGAGCAGGTACGCGAGCCCGAGCCGCTCGACGAGCAGCTCGCCGACGAACCGCTCGGGATCGAGCGCGGCGAGCCGCGCGTCGAACCGCAGCACGTGCACGCGCTCGATGCCGGTGCCGGCGATCAGCTCGAGTTTCTCGCGCAACCGCGTCAGGCGCGCGGGCGCCGACGCCGGCGCGAAGAACTCGCGCGGATGCGGCTCGAAGGTCACCGCGCAGGCGCCGAGCCCCCGCTGGCGCGCCTCGGCGGCCACGCGCACGAGCATCGCGCGGTGCCCGAGGTGCACGCCGTCGAAGTTGCCGACGGTGATCGCCAGGCGCGCGGCCGATCGCGGCGGGTGTCCGTGCGTGACGATCATCTGCGCACTGAAACGGTGAATTATAGTGCGAAAGCGCGAGGCGCCGCGGGCGAACGCGCTCGCCAAGCGGACCGTCTCCTGCGCCTTGGTTTCGAAACCTGTGATCTTCTTCGGCCGATCTGCAGCGGAGCCGAAGCGTTTTTCGCGATGAGCGAAAGGCCGCTCCCGCAGCGCGAAGTGCAGGTGCACGGCCGGACGCTGCGCGCGCCGACGAGGCACCGGTGCGCGGCGATGCCTTCGAGCGCGGCGCCGCCCTAGGGCGCGGCGCGGCGGGAAAAGTCGCGCAGGCGAAACCCGAGCGCGGCGAGACAGGCACCGTAGACGAGGACGCCGAGCGCAACGAGCGCCGCAAGCCGCGCGACCCGCGCGCCGGCGCCGGCGGCGAGCCACCAGTCGCCCTCGCCGGCCGCGAGCCACAGCGCCGCCGACATCGCCGCGGTCGCGGCCGCCGTCTTCAGCGCGAACGCGCCCCAGCCCGGCTGCGGCACATACGCCCCGGCGCGCCGCAGACCGCGATAGAGGAGCGCAGCGTTCAGGCACGCCCCGAGACCGATCGCGAGCGCGAGCCCCGCGTGTTTGAGCGGCACGATGAAGGCGGCGTTCATCGCCTGCGTCGCCGCAAGCGTCACCAGACCGATGCGCACCGGGGTGGCGACGTCCTGCTGCGCGTAGAACCCCGGCGCGAGCACCTTGACGAGGATGATGCCGACGAGCCCGACGCTGTAGGCGATTACCGCCTCGTGCGTCGCCCAGGCGTCCGCCTCGCCGAAGCGGCCGTACTGAAAGAGCGTCGCGACGAGCGGCAGCGCGAGCACCGCAAGCGCCGCCGCGGCCGGCGCGGCAAGCAGCAGCGCGAGCCGCAGCCCCCAGTCGAGCAGCCGCCCGTATTCGGCGCGGTCGGCGCCCGCGTGCGCGCGCGCAAGGCTCGGCAGCAGGATCGTGCCGAGCGCGACGCCGAGCAGCGCCGCCGGAAACTCCATCAGCCGGTCGGCGTAGTACAGCCAGGAGACGCTGCCGGTCGCGAGAAACGAGGCGAAGATCGTATTGATGAGGAGCGAGACCTGCGCGACCGAGACGCCGAACACCGCCGGCGCCATCAGCGCGAGCACCCGGCGCATGCCGGCGTGCGCGAGATCGAACCGCCAGCGAGGCAGCATGCCGATGCGCGCAAGGGCCGGGACCTGCACCGCGAGCTGCGCGACGCCGCCAGCGAACACCGCCCAGGCGAGCGCGAGCACCGGCGGCTCGAACGAGTCGGCAAAGCCGAGCGCGGCGACGATGAACGAGACGTTGAGGAGCGCCGGCGTCACCGCCGGCACCGCGAAGCGCCTCCACGTATTGAGGATCCCGGCGGCGAAGGCGACGAGGGAAATAAAGGCGATATAGGGAAAGGTGATGCGCAGCATCGTCACCGTGAGCGCGAACTTTTCCGGCTCGGCGGCGAACCCCGGCGCCGACACCCACACGATCGCCGGGGCGGCGGCGACGCCGAGCGCCGCGGTCGCCACCAGCGCGACGAGCAGCACCGTCGCCACGCAGTCTGCGAGCGCGCGCACCTCTTCGGCCGACTGGGTCGCGCGCGCTTGGGCGAGCACCGGCACGAACGCCTGCGAGAACGCCCCCTCGCCGAACAGCCGCCGCAAGAGGTTCGGGATGCGGAACGCGACGAAGAACGCGTCGGTCGCAAGGCCCGCCCCGAAGACGCGCGCGATGCAGAAGTCGCGCACGTAGCCGAGCAGGCGCGAGACGAGCGTCAGGCTCGACACCGCGGCGAGCGAGCGCAGCAGGTTCAGCCGCCGCCTCCCGTCGCGCCCCGCGTGCTAGAATTCATCGCCGTTTCTCCGACCGGCTTCACCATGGCCAACACCAAGTCCGCGCAGAAGCGCGCGCGCCAGGCCGAGGCGCGGCGCCGGCGCAACATGAGCCTGCGCACCGCGGTGCGCACCGCGATCAAGCGCGCGAAAAAAGCGATCGCCTCTGGCGACAAGGCGCAGGCGCTCGAGGCGCTGCGCGCCTCGCAGGCGGTGATCGACCGCGTCGCTGCCAAGGGCGTCCTGCACCGCAACGCCGCCGCGCGCCACAAGAGCCGCCTCGCGCACGCGATCAAGGCGCTAGCCTAGTCGGTATTCGGCGGCGCGCTGCAGTCGCGCGAGCTCGGTGCGCTCGGCGCGGCGGCCGGCGCGCGTCTGCAATTCGTTGTCGCGCGCGAAATTGACCAGAAACCGGAACGCCATCGGCGCGATCTCGCGCAACCGCAGGTCGACCACGACGCAGCGCACGCCGTCGGAGGTCACCGGGTGCACGTAGGGCGAGTACTGCATCCGGTGGTCGTTGCCGAACGCCGCCATCACCCCGCACAGCCGCTCGGCCCAGTCGCTCGGGCGAAACGGCCGGCCATCCAGGGTCACGCCCCGGATCACGAACTCGGCTGGCGCGCCGTCGACCGCCGTCTCGGGCATGCGAAATCATAGCCGATGGGGTAAAACCGGACAGCCGCGCGCCGGCGGTGAAGGAACGAGCCGCTCGTGCTGCGCGAGTTCGTCAAGGGACTGAACGCCGTCGCGCGCGTCCGACGATCCGCTCGGCCTCGTATTCGCCAGCGTCGCGAGCGCGCGAGCCGCTCGCCGCGAATGAGGCCGACGGCGATCGGCAGGCCGCGCTGGTCGACGTCAAGCCTAGTCGCTGCCCCTGGGCGCTGCGCGCCGCACGAACGGCCGCGGCCGGGAGAACGAGTTGCCGATGTCGGCGCGCGATCTGGGGACGTCTTCGCCGGTTCGTCGGGCTGCGGTGCGACGCGCAACGCTCGGGTGTTCGACAAGTCGGAGCTCGGCGCGTCCCGCGGCACGAGCGTGCGCGCGATCGGCGCATCGCGCGACGTCCTCGAGGCGAGCGGACAGGCGCTCATCGCGCCGCGATGCTCCGAGGTGGCGGCGGCGCGATGCGGCCGATCGAAGCACCGGCAACGCGCACGCCCATGCCTGCGACGGCGACGGCGCCGACGCTCAAGCTCGCTGCGGAGCTTACGCAAGGCGCGGCGGCCGGCGCAGGATCCGCTGCAGTGTACCGATCCGCGCGCAAGCTGGAGCGCTCGCGGGCGCTCGCCCCGGGCGTCGAGGCGCGCCTTGCGGGAGCACACCGCATAGGCATCGCGCCGGCCGCTGCGCGCACAGGGCGGCCTGCACCGCGTCCCTTCCCATGCCGCGCACGCGCTGCTAACATTTGGCAAACGGCGGCCCGAGCCGCCGTTTTCATTTGCAAGCGCTCGACGGAGCCGGCCATGAGCCACGTCATGAACACCTACGCCCGCCAGCCGGTGGCGTTCGTGCGCGGCCAAGGCTGCCGGCTCTACGACGCCGCCGGACGCGAGTATCTGGATGCGCTCGCCGGCATCGCGGTGAACACGCTCGGGCACGCGCACCCGCGGCTCGTGCGCGCGCTCACCGAGCAGATCGGCCGCATCATCCACACCTCGAACCTGTTCGAGTCGCCGCTTCAGGAGGCGGCCGCCGACCGCCTCGCCGAGATCACCGGGCTGGACGAAGTGTTCTTCTGCAACTCGGGGCTCGAGGCGAACGAGTGCGCGCTGAAACTCGCGCGCAAGTACGGGCACGAGCGCGGCATCGAAGAGCCGGCGATCGTCGTGATGGAAAAGGCCTTCCACGGACGGTCGCTCGCGACGCTGTCGGCCTCGGGCAGCCGCAAGGTGCAGGCCGGGTTCGAGCCGCTCGTGCAGGGGTTCGTCCGTGTGCCGCTCAACGATCTGGAGGCGGTGCGGCAGGTCGCGGCGCGCAACCGCAACGTGGTCGCGGTGTTCGTCGAGCCGATCCAGGGCGAAGGCGGGATCAACGTCGCGCGCCTCGACTACCTGCGGGGGCTGAAGGACGTCTGCGACGCGAACGAATGGCTGTTCATCTGCGACGAGGTGCAGTGCGGCGTGGCGCGCACCGGCAAGTGGTTCGTGTACCAGCACGCGGGTTTCACTCCCGACGTGGTGCCGATCGCGAAGGGACTCGCGGGCGGGGTGCCGGTCGGCGCCTGCGTCGCCGGCGGCCGCGCGAAGGGACTTTTCAAGCCGGGCAATCACGGCTCGACCTTCGGCGGCAATCCGCTCGCGATGACCGGGGTCGTCACCACGCTCGACGTGATCCGCGAGGAAGGGCTGCTCGAAAACGCCGCGCGCGTGGGCGAGGCGATCCGCGCAGGGCTCGCCGCGGCGCTCGCCGGCGTGCCGGGGGTGATCGACGTGCGCGGCATGGGCATGATGATCGGCGTCGAACTCGATCGCCCCTGCGGCGATGTCGTGCGGCTGGCGCTCGAGGCGGGCCTCGTCGTCAACGTCACCGCCGAGCGCGTGATCCGGCTGCTTCCGCCGCTCGTCATGACCGAGGCCGAAGGGCGCGAGGTCGTCGAGCGGCTCGTTCCCGTCGTGCGCGCGTTCCTCGGCGCCGCCGAGCCGCGCGCGGCGGCCGCGCGCTAGCCCTGCCGTGGCCGCAGCGCGCGCAAAGCTCCGCCACTACCTGCAGTTCAAGGACTTCACGCGCGCCGAGTACGAGTATCTGTTCGCTCGCACGCGCTGGATCAAGGCGCGCTTCAAGCGCTACAAGCGCTACTGGCCGCTCGTCGACCGCACCCTCGCGATGATCTTCGAAAAGCCTTCGACGAGGACGCGCCTGTCGTTCGAGGCGGGGATGCATCAGCTCGGCGGCGCGGCGATCTATCTATCGACGCGCGACTCTCAACTCGGCCGCGGCGAGCCGGTCGAGGACGCCGCGCAGGTGATCTCGCGCATGTGCGATCTCGTCATGATCCGCACCTTCGAGCAGGAGACGGTCGAGCGGTTCGCTGCGCACTCGCGCGTGCCGGTGATCAACGGGCTCACGAACGAGTACCACCCCTGCCAGGTCCTCGCCGACATCTACACGTTTCTCGAGCACCGCGGCCCGATCCGCGGAAAGACGGTCGCCTGGATCGGCGACTCGAACAACGTGTGCAACACCTGGCTGCAGGCGGCCGAGGTGCTCGACTTCAAGGTAAACGTCTCGACGCCGCCCGGCTACGAGGTGGAACCTGAGCGCGCCGGGGTCGCCGGCACGCACTTCGAGCAGTTCGCCGATCCGATGGAGGCGGCAAAGGGCGCGCACCTCGTCACCACCGACGTCTGGACCTCGATGGGGTTCGAGTCGGAGGACGCCGAGCGCCGGCGCGCGTTCGAAGACTGGCAGGTGGATGCCGAGCTCATGCGCGCGGCGCGCAGAAGACGCGCTCTTCATGCATTGCCTGCCGGCACACCGCGGCGAAGAAGTCGCCGCCGAGGTGATCGACGGGCCGCAGTCGGTGGTCTGGGACGAGGCCGAGAACCGGCTGCACACCCAGAAGGCGCTGATGGAGTTCCTGCTGCTCGGGCGGATCGGCCGGTCGCGCAAGCGCGCCTGACCGCCGCCTACCGCGTCAGGTCGACGCCTCCGGCAAAGCGCTCGCGAAGCGGCTTCTGCGAGCGCGGCTCTTTCGCCTGCGATGCGAGCGCGAGCGCGTTCGTCGCCTCGTCGTACGCGATCGGCTTTTCGGTGCAGGGATCCGGGCACCCGCGGCTGGCCTCGTCCCGGGGGCCTCGCCGCCTCCGGCGCGCGCCACGCGCATCCCTGGTCGGAGGTTCAAGGCTCGCCGAAGTCGCCGAGCCGGGGTCAGCGGTAGCCCGCCGACGTCGCCGCCGCTTCCGAGCAGGCCGGCCCTGCGCGTACAGCCGGAGCTTTTCGCGGCTGTCTGCGATGTCGAGGTTGCGCATCGCAAGCTGCCCGATGCGGTCGGCGGGGGTGAAGAACGCCTCGCCCTTCTCCATCGTCAGCCGCTCGGGGTGGTAGGTGAGGTTAGGCCCGGTCGTGTCGAGGATCGTCCAGTCGTTGCCGCGCCGCAGCTCGAGCGTCACTTCCCCGGTCACCGCCTTCGCCACCCAGCGTTGGGCCGCTTCGCGCAGCATCAGCGCCTGCGGATCGAACCAGCGCCCGGCGTAGAGCAGCCGCCCGAGGCGTCGGCCGTTCGCCCGGTACTGCTCGATCGTGTCCTCGTTGTGGATCGCGGTGATGAGCCGCTCGTAGGCGATGTGAAGGAGCGCCATCCCCGGCGCCTCGTAAATGCCGCGGCTCTTCGCCTCGATCGCGCGGTTCTCGATCTGGTCCGACATCCCGAGGCCGTGGCGGCCGCCGATCGCGTTCGCTTCCGCCATCAGCGCGACCGCATCCGGGAATTCCGCGCCCGTTCAGCGCGACGGGCACCCCCTCCTCGAAGCGCACCGCGACGCGCTCGGGGCGCACCTCGACCTCGTCGCGCCAGAACGCGACCCCCATGATCGGCTCGACGATCCACATGCCGCGGTCGAGGAATTCGAGGTCCTTGGCTTCGTGCGTCGCGCCGAGCATGTTCGCGTCCGTCGAGTACGCTTTTTCCGGGCTCATGCGATACGCGATCCCGGCGCGCGCGAGGTACGCCGACATCTCGCGCCGGCCGCCCAGCTCCTCGATGAAGCGCCGATCGAGCCACGGCTTGTAGACGGCGCAGCGCAGGGTGCGACGAGCAACCCGTAGCGGTAGAAGCGCTCGATGTCGTTGCCCTTGTAGCGTGCTGCCGTCGGACCGAAGCATGTCGACGCCGTCCTCGCGCATGGCCTGCAACGATGGCATCGTGCGCGGTCACCGCGCGGCCGAGGGGCGTCGTGTTGAAGTAGGTCGCGCCGGCGGTCGAGATGTGGAACGCCCCGCACTGGATCGCGGCGATGCCCTCGGCGGACGAGCTGCGCTCGCGGCAATCGACGAGGCGCGCCTTTCCGCGCCGCAGGCAAGGGCCCGGCGCGCAATGTCGGCACAGTCGGGCTCGTCGGGCTGTCCGAGGTCCGCCGTACAGGCGTAGGGGATCGCGCCGTTTGCGCGCATCCAGTGCACCGCGGCGCTCGTGTCGAGCCCCCCGGAGAACGCGATGCCGATGCGCTCGCCCCGGGGAAGCGTGTCCAGGATCTTCGCCGATTTCCTGCGCTCCGAAAGCCGCGATGATACGCGATCGCGAGCGCTAGAATCGGCGACGTGGCCGCGCTCGCCGCTCTTTCCGCGCTGATCCTCGCTTTTGCCTCGGCTGCGGCCGCGGCGCCGTTCGCGGTGCAGCTCGGCGCCGAGCGCATCGCGCTCGATGCGCCCGCGGGCTTCGCCGACACCGGATTTCTCGGCTCGCCGAAGCTCCAGGACCTCGCGGAATCGGCGACCTCGGCGTCGAACCGCGTGCTGCTCTACGCGGTGCCGGACGTCGACGTGCGCCGGTTCATGGCGGGCGAGCCGATGGAGCTGCGCCGCTACGCGCTCGCGGCGACCCCGCGCGCGCTCGAGCGCGAGCGCGTCGGCGAAGCGCAGTTCGGCGTCTTCGTCGCCGAGGCGCTGCAGGCGCTCGGCCGCGCAGCCGGCGCGGGCGATCTGCGCGCAAAGCTCGACGCCCAGCCCGAGCGCCGGCCGCTGCTGCTTGCCGAGCTGCGGCGCGAGCCGAACGTGGTCACCGTGCTGCAGGGCACGCGCGTCGTGGTCGAAGGGCGCGGGTTCCTCGCGCCGAGCCGCACGTTCTACGTGCTGGAGACCGTGACCTTTCTGCTCGCGCGCGGAAAACTCCTGCAGGCGATCGTGTTCACGCGCTTCGATGGCGCGGAAGACCTCGAGTGGATCGGCGCCGCGACCGCGCGCTGGATCGACGAGCTCGTGCGGCTCAACCGCTGATTACCTCGCCAGCCCCTCGAGCCAGCGACCGTAGATCCGGTCGGCGACCTTGTGGAGCGCCTCGACCCGCTGCGCAAGACGCCGCTCGATCTCCTGCGGGCTCTGCACCGCGGGACTGGCGGCGCTCCTGCGGATCTCGGCCGCGCCGTCGCGCACCCACGCGCGCACGAGCTCTTCGGTCATCTCGACATGGCACTGCAGGCCGAAATGCTTGCCGAGCGCGAACGCCTGATTCGCGCAGTGCGCGTTGGTGAGCACGCGCGTGCCGCCGAACGGGATCGTGAACGTCTCCCCGTGCCAGTGAAACGCCTCGAAACGCCGCAGCTCGCCGAACCATTCGCGCGCGACCGCGTTGTCGCACACCTCGACCTCGCCCCAGCCGATCTCCTTCACCCGGTTGCGGGACACCTCGCCGCCGAGCGCCTTCGCCATCAACTGCCCGCCGAGGCAGTGCCCGAGCACCGGCACGTCCTTGCGCACCGCGTCGCGTATGAGTTCGAGCGCCGGCGCGATCCACGGCAGATCGTCGTTCACGCTCATCGGCCCGCCCATGAAGACGAGTCCCGAGAACGCGCGCGCATCCTTCGGAACCTTCGCGCCCTCGTCGATCGCGACGACGGTGGAGGGAATTCCGCGCGCTTCCAGCGCGGTGGCAAAATAGCCGGGGCCTTCGGAGCGCACGTGACGGAAGATCGCGACCGGTTTCATGCCGCGCATTGTAGTGCGCTGCGGCTGCTCGCGGCGCTCGCCGTCTCGCTCGTCGCGGCGCCTGCGGCGGCGCTCGACCTCACGCTCGTCGGCACCTTCGGCGACAAGGCGGCGATCTTCGTGCTGGCGGGCGGCGAGCCGCGCACCGTGAAGGTGGGGCAGAAAATCGGCCCGGCGACGCTCGTCGCCGTCGAGCGCGACCGCGCCACCGTCGAGATCGACGGCAGGCGGCGCGTGCTCGCGCGCGGCCAGACCTACAGCGCCGCGCCCGCCGCGGGCGCGCGCGAGGCCGCTGTCCTCACCGCCGGCCCGGGGGGACACTTCGTCGCCGACGGTCAGGTGAACGGGGCGGCGGTGCGCTTTCTCGTCGATACCGGCGCGACCGCGGTCGCGCTGCCGGCGGCCGAGGCGCGGCGCCTCGGGATCGACTATCGCAAGGGCCGCCCCGGAATCACGCAGACGGCCGCCGGCCCGGCGCCGGTCTACCTCGTGCGGCTCGACAGCGTGCGCGTCGGCGGCATCGAATTGCGCGAGGTGGACGCGATCGTGATCGAACAGGGCCTGCCGGTCGCGCTCCTCGGCATGAGCTTTCTCAACCGCGTCGAGATGAAGCGCGAGGGCGAGACGCTCACGCTCACGCGGCGGTTCTAGCGAGCGTCGGCCTCGCACGCGAGCGCCGCCCTCAAGCGGCGCTACTTCCCCGGCACGAGCGGCACGAAGCGCACCGGAAGCACGTTGCGGCGGGTGACGGTGCCGTCGGCGGCCTTCGTGACGAGAACGAGCCGCTGGATGTCGCCCGCGCCGCCCACCGGGATCACCATCCGGCCGCCGGGCTTCAACTGCTCGACCAGCGCCTGCGGAATCGCGGGCGCGGCGGCGGTGACGACGATCGCATCGAACGGCGCTTTTTCCGGCCAGCCGGCGTAGCCGTCGCCCACCCGCACCTCGACGTTTCCGTAGCCGAGTTCGGCAAGGCGCGCCGCCGCCTGCCGCGCAAGCGGCTCGAGCAGCTCGATCGTGTAGACCCGCTTCACGATTTCGGCGAGCACCGCCGCCTGATAACCCGAGCCGGTGCCGACTTCGAGCACCACGTGGTGCGGCTCCGGCTCGACGAGATCGGTCGAGAGGGCGACGATGTAAGGCTGCGAAATGGTCTGCCCGTGTCCGATCGGCAGCGGGTGGTTGCGGTAGGCGAGCGGCCGCTCGGCCGGCCCGACGAAGCGGTGGCGCTCGACCTTCGCCATCGCCGCGCGCACGCGCGGCGACATCGCCGCAAGGCCCGTCTCGGCGCGTGTCTCGGCGTAGGTCGCGTCGATCTCGACGAGCATGCGCTCGCGCAGCGCGCGCCAGTCCTGCGCCTCGGCGCCCCCGGCGAGCAGGAGCGTCGCCGCGACGCTAGCGAGCGCTCTTGTCGCGTTCGATGCGCGCGTACGCCGAATGGTTGTGGATCGACTCGAAGTTCTCCGACTCGACCACGTAGGCGCTGATGCGCTCGTCGAGGTTGAGCACCATCGCCACGTCGCGCACCATGTCCTCGACGAACTTCGGGTTGTCGTAGGCGCGCTCGGTGACGTACTTCTCGTCCGGCCGCTTGAGCAGGCCGTAGAGCTCGCTCGAGGCCTGTTTCTCGACGAGGTCCACGATCTCCTCGATCCAGACGAAGTCGCTCGTTCTCGCGGTGACCGTGACGTGCGAACGCTGGTTGTGCGCGCCGCGATCGGAGATCTTCTTCGAGCACGGGCAGAGGCTGGTCACCGGCACGAGCACCTTCATCGCGAAGCTCTGGCGCCCGCCGCGGATCTCGCCGATGAACGTCACTTCGTAGTCCATCAGGCTCTTCACGCCGGTGACCGGCGCCGATTTCTCGATGAAGTACGGGAACGTCATCTCGATGCGGCCTTCCTCGGCCTCGAGCCGCTCGACCATCTGCACGAGCATCGCCTTGAAGCTGTCCACCGTCAGCTCGCGCTCCTGCGCCGCGAGGATCTCGACGAAGCGCGACATGTGCGTGCCCTTGAAATGGTGCGGCAGACCGACGTACATGTTGAACGTCGCCACCGTGTGCTGCACGCCGCCGGCGCGCTCCACGATGCGCACCGGATGCCGGATGGCCTTGATGCCGACCTGGTCGATCGCGATGCGCCGGGAATCGCGGCTCGACTGAACATCCGGGATGCTGTGCAGGTCTTTCGCCTTCATGCGGCCATTATATCTTTCGCGTGTTTCGGGCGTGCGACCGCGGCGCGGACCGCGGCGGCGATGCCCTGCGCGTCGAGTCCGACCGACGCGAGCAGTTTCGCCGGGTCGCCGTGCTCGATGAAGCGATCCGGCAGCCCGAGGAGCAGCACGCGCTTTTCGATGCCGAGCGCGGCGAGCGCTTCGCACACCGCGCTGCCCGCGCCGCCCATCACCTGGTGTTCCTCGACCGTGACGAGCAGCTCGTGCGTGCGCGCGAGCTCGGCGACGAGATCGGTGTCGAGCGGCTTCACGAACCGCATGTTCGCCACCGTCGCGCCGAGGCTGTCGGCCGCCTCGAGCGCGGGCCTGAGCATCGACCCGAAGGCGAGGATCGCGACGCCCGCGCCGCGGCGCCGCACCTCGCCCTTGCCGAGCGGTAGTGCGCGCATTTCCTTTTCGATCGGCACGCCGGGACCGGTGCCGCGCGGATAGCGCACCGCCGCCGGCCCGTCGAGCGAGAACCCGGTGTAGAGCATCCGACGGCATTCGTTTTCGTCCGCCGGCGCCATCACCACGAGATTGGGCACGGTGCGCAGATACGCGAAGTCGAAGGTGCCGTTGTGCGTCTGCCCGTCGCCGCCCACCAGTCCCGCGCGATCGAGCGCGAAAAGCACCGGCAGGTTCTGGATCGCGACGTCGTGGATGAGCTGGTCATAGCCGCGCTGCAGGAACGTCGAATAGATCGCGACCACGGGTTTCAGCCCCTCGCAGGCGAGGCCGGCGGCGAAGGTGACCGCGTGCTGCTCGGCGATCGCGACGTCGAAATAGCGCTCCGGGAATTCCTCCGAGAAGCGCACCATGCCCGAGCCTTCGCGCATCGCCGGCGTGATCGCGACGAGGCGCGAATCGAGCCGCGCCATGTCGCACAGCCAGTCGCCGAACACCTGGCTGTAGGTGGGCCGGCCGGCCGGCGCCTGCCGCAGGCCGACCGCCGGATCGAAGCGGCTCGGTCCGTGGTACGCGATCGGATCCTCCTCGGCGAGCTTGTAGCCGTGGCCCTTCCGGGTCACCACGTGCAGGAACTGCCGCCGGAAAGCTCGCGGATGTTGGCGAGGGTCGGAATGAGCGCGTCCAGATCGTGACCGTCGATCGGACCGATGTAGTTGAAGCCGAGTTCTTCGAAGAGCGTCCCCGGCGTCACCATCCCCTTCATGTGTTCCTCGGCACGGCGCGCGAGCTCGAGCATCCCGGGTACGCGCTTCAGCAGATGCTCGCTCGCGCGCTTTGCGCTCGTGTACATGCGGCCCGACAGCAGCCGCGCGAGGTAGTTGGTGAGCGCGCCGACCGGGGGCGAGATCGACATCTCGTTGTCGTTCAGGATCACGAGCAGATCGACGTCCATCGCGCCGGCGTTGTTCATCGCCTCGTAGGCCATGCCGGCGGTCATCGCGCCGTCGCCGATCACCGCGATGCAGCGGCGCCGTTCGCCCTTCAGCTTCGCGGCGACCGCCATCCCGAGCGCGGCCGAGATCGAGGTCGAGGAATGCGCGGTGCCGAAGGTGTCGTAGGGCGACTCGCTGCGGCGCGGAAATCCCGAGATGCCGCCGAGCTGTCGCAGCGTCGCCATTTTCGCGCGCCGGCCCGTGAGGATCTTGTGCGGATAGGTCTGATGCCCGACGTCCCACACGATGCGGTCTTCGGGCGTGTCGAACACGTAGTGCAGCGCGATCGTGAGCTCGACGGTGCCGAGGTTGGACGGAGATGTCCGCCGGTCTTCGACACCGATTCCAGCACGAACGCGCGCAGCTCGTCGGCGAGCTGGCGCAGTTGCCGGCGATCGAGGCGGCGCAGGTCCGCCGGGTCGTTCACCGTCTCGAGCAGCTCGTACATGGCCGGATTGTAGTCCCCGCGGGCGGCGCGGCGCTCTCGCCCGCGGCCCTCCTCAGAACTCCCGCAGCACGATGAAATCGGCGAGCTGCGCAAGCCGCCGCGCCCGCTCGCCGAAACCCGCGAGCGCCGCCTGTGCGTCTCGGCGCAGCTCCTCGGCGAACTCGCGCGCACGCGCCACCCCCATCGCCTGCACGTAAGTGGGCTTACCCTGCTTCGAGTCCTTGCCGGCGGTCTTGCCGAGCGTGGCGGTGCTCGCCGCGGCGTCGAGCACGTCGTCCACCACCTGGAACGCGAGTCCCACGCATTTGGCGTAGCGGTCCAGACGCGAGCGCTCGGGCTCGGCGAGCGGCGCACCGCAGGCGACCCCCAGCGCGACCGCCGCGCGGATGAGCGCGCCCGTCTTTCGGATGTGCATGAACTCGAGCTCGGGCAGCTCGAGCTGCTTGCCCGTCGCTTCGAGGTCCACGGCCTGGCCGCCCGCCATGCCGCGCGAGCCGGCCGCGAGCGCGAGCGTGCGCACCATGTCGAGCTGCACCGCCGGGTCGTCGGCGAGACGGTGCTCGGCGAGCACCTGGAAGGCGAGCGACTGCAGCGCATCGCCCGCAAGGAGCGCGGTCGCCTCGCCGTATTCGACGTGCACGGTGGGCTTGCCCCGGCGCAGCACGTCGTCGTCCATGCACGGCAGGTCGTCGTGCACGAGCGAATACGCATGCACGAGCTCGACCGCGGCGGCGGCGATCTCAAGGCGCCGCACGTCCGCCCCCGCGAGTTCGCCCGCGGCGAACACGAGCAGCGGCCGCACGCGCTTTCCGCCCTCGAGCGTCGCGTAGCGCATCGCCTCGTGCAACCGCGTCGGCGCCTGCTGCGCCGGCGGCAGCAGCCGACGGAGCACCGCCTCCATCCTCGCCTGGACCGCGCCCACGTCCAGGGGACGAAATCGGCCTCAGGCGTCTTCACGGTCCTCGCGTCCGGCCTCGAGCACCGCGGCGAGCGGCTTGAGCACTTCGCCCTCGAGCACCTGCACCTGTTGCTCGGCCGCCTGCAGTTTCTCGCGGCAGTATTTCGCGAGCTCCAGCCCGCGCCGGTGCGCCGCGAGCGCCTCCTCCAGCGTGAGATCGCCCGATTCCATGCGCGCGACGATCCGCTCCAGTTCCGCGAGCGCCTTCTCGAAACCGGGGCCACCGTCGGTCGACGCTTCGGCGCAGGCGGCGCTCTTGTTCGAAGATCGGCTCATTCGGAGGGTGGTCCGCGCGACGGCGGGCAGGCACGCCTATTGTACAGTTCGCGCCCTTTCGCGCGTCGCCCCGCGCCCGCTGGGTGCGATCTCGCCGGATCCGGCCGGCGACGACCCGCGCGCTGGCGGCTCCTGCTCGCCTGGTATTCCGATGCGGCGCATTCGAGCCCTGAGAGCGCCTGCTCTCCGATCGCTGCTTTTCGCCGGGCGGCGCGATGCGCGCGGCTCGCCGATCCATCGCCGCTGGTACAAGGAGCGTCTTTCGCAGCTTGCGCGGCATGGGGGCCGAAGTACGGCGCGCTCCGGGCGGCGTACTATTCCGGGCTGATGCTCGAGCGTTATCCGAACGTGCTCGTCGTCTCGAAGCGGATCCCGCGCGCGCCGGATCCGCCGACCAGCGTGGTCGAGTTCCGTTACCCGGAGGCGATCGCGCTCTTCTGGCCCGATTTCGTCGCCGCGCACCAGGCGGCGCAGTTCGAGACCGACGAGATCCGCCGACGCATCGACCGCGGCCGGCGCGCGCGCCGGTGCGAGGGGCGCGACGACGCCGGACCGTATCAGGCGCCGATGGAAAACCCGATCGCGCACTTTCACGAATGGCTGCGATGAGAACCGGGACGATAGGCCCGCTCGTTTCGACCGATGCGCTCGCCGCGAACCCCGGCTGGCGCGTCTTCGACTGCCGCCACGATCTCGCCGACCCGCAGGCCGGAGAGCGCCAGTACCGGCAGGCGCACATTCCGGGCGCGCGATTCGCGCACCTTGAGCGCGATCTCTCGGGCCCGAAGACCGGCGCGAACGGCCGCCACCCGCTTCCGGCATTCGACGCGTTCGTCGCCTGGCTGGGCGCCGAGGGGCTGACCCCCGACGACGTCGTCGTCTGCTACGATGGCGCGGGCGGCGCGATGGCCGCTCGCCTGTGGTGGATGCTGCGCTGGGCGGGTCACGACGCGGTGGCAGTCCTCGACGGCGGCCTCGCCAAGTGGCTGCGCGAAGGCCGACCGGTAAGCGCCGAGATCCCGCAGTATGCGCCGACCGTCTATCCCGGCCGCGAGCGCCGCGAGATGGCGGTCGATGCCGCCTGGGTCGAGGCGAATCTCGGCCGCGTGCTGCTCGTCGATGCGCGCGCGCCGGCGCGATTCCGCGGCGAGGCCGAGCCGATCGATCCGGTCGCAGGCCACATTCCGGGCGCGGTGAACCGCTTCAACAACGACAACCTCACGCCCGAAGGCACGTTCAAGGACGCGGCGACGCTGCGGCGCGAGTTCGACCAGCTGCTCGCCGGCCGTGCGCCGCAGGAAGCGGTGAACTACTGCGGCTCGGGGGTCTCGGCCTGCCACAACCTGCTCGCGATGGAGATCGCCGGGCTGCGCGGCGCAAGGCTTTACCCGGGATCCTGGAGCGAGTGGATCGCCGATCCGCGGCGGAGAATCGCGCGCGGGGGCTGACCGCGGGTGCTCGCGGACGCGCTGCTCGTCCTCCACTTCGCGATCGCTGCGTTCATCGCCGCAGGGCTGCCGCTCGTCTGGATCGGCGCCGCGGCCGGCTGGCGCTGGGTGCGCGATCCCTGGTTCCGCTACCTGCACCTCGGGGCGATCGCGTTCGTCGCGGCGGAGGCGGTCGCGGGCTACGCCTGCCCGCTCACTGTGTGGGAAGACCTGCTGCGCGGCGGCGCGCGCCCCGAGTCTTTCGTCGGCCGTTGGGTGTACCGGCTGCTCTACTATCAGGCGCCCGAATGGGTGTTCACCGCGATCTACCTCGTCTGGGCGGCGGCGACGGTGGCGACGCTGCGGCTCGTTCCGCCGCGGCGCGGCCGCGCCTGAGCGGCCGCTGCGCTCAGGCGAGCGGGCATCCGTGCCGCTCGAGCGCCCAGCGCACGTGCTCGCGCACGAGCGCGGACGGAAAGTCCTCGCGCGCGCGTAGCGCCGCGACGACCTCGGGCGACGTCGGCGCGTTGCCGAGCGCAACCGCGAGATTGCGAAGCCAGCGCTCGTAGCCGATCCGGCGGATGGCAGAACCGCGCAGCCGCCGGTCGAACTCCTCTTCGCTCCAGGCGAACAGCTCGACGAGCGTCGCCCGGTCGAGCCCGTTGCGCGGCAGGAAATCGGGCTCGGCGGTCACGCGCGCGTACCGGTTCCACGGGCAGACGAGCTGGCAGTCGTCGCACCCGTAAATGCGGTTGCCGATGAGCGGCCGAAGCGAGCGCGGGATCGCGCTCTTGTGCTCGATCGTGAGATACGAGATGCAGCGGCGGGCCTCGAGTCGATACGGGCCGCGGATCGCCTGCGTCGGACAGACGTCGATGCAGCGGGTGCAGCTGCCGCAGTGCGCGGGCGCCGGCTCGTCCGCCGGCAGCGGCAAATCGGTGTAGATCTCGCCGAGGAAGAACCAGGAGCCGGCCTCGCGCGAAAGCAGCAGCGTGTGTTTGCCCTGCCAGCCGAGACCGGCTTTCGCCGCGAGCGCCACCTCCATCGCCGGCGCGGAATCGCACAGCACTCGATGGCGAAACGGGCCGATCTCGGCGGCGATGCGCGCGCAAAGCGCTTTCAGTCGCGCCCGCATCACCTTGTGGTAATCGCGCCCGCGCGCATAGCGCGCGACGTAGGCGCGCGTGCCGTCGGCGAGCGCCGACCACTCGTCGGCGAGCGTCGGCGCGTAGTCCATGCGGCAGGAAATGACGCGCAGCGTCCCGGGAAAGAGCGCCGCCGGCCGTGCACGAAGCGCCGCGTGCCGAGCCATATAATCCATCTCGCCGTGCCAACCGAGGCCGAGCCATTCGGCGAGCCGGGCGCCGGCCTGCGAGAGATCCGCGTCCGCGATGCCGACCGCTTGGAATCCGACCTCGGCCCCCCACCGTCGGATGCGCGCCGCGAGCGCCGCAAAGTCCATGACCGCCGAGCTTAGCCTACCGGACGAACGCGCGACCCTGCGGCTCGGCGCCGCCTTCGCCGAGGGCGCGCGCGGGGGGCTTGTGCTCCACCTCTCGGGGGAACTCGGGACCGGGAAGACGACGCTCGTGCGCGGGCTTCTTTCCGCCCTCGGGCACGCCGGACGGGCGAAAAGCCCGACGTACACGCTGGTTGAACCTTACACGGTTTCGAGCTTACACTTGTATCACTTTGATTTGTATCGCTTCAGCGACGAGCGAGAATGGCTGAGCTCGGGATTCCAGGAGCACTTCGGGCCGGAGTCGCTCTGCGTCGTCGAATGGCCCGAGCGTGCCGGAGCGGCGCTCCCGCCGCCGGACGTGCAGGTGACCCTCGAGCATGCCGACGGCGGTCGGCGCGCTCGCCTGCGGGCGTTCTCGGCGGCTGGCGAGCGCTGGCTCGCTTCGGCCTTGGCGCGCTGGCGTTCGCCGTAGCCGGGGTCGAGGCGTTCGCCCAGACGCAGGTCGTCGCTGCGCGAATCTGGCCGGCGCGCGACTACACCCGCGTCACCCTCGAGTCGCCGACCGAGCCGCGCTTCACCGTGTTCAGCGTGAAGGACCCCGAGCGCCTGGTGGTCGATCTCGAAGGCGCGGCGATGACCCCGGCGCTCGCCGAGCTGCAAGACAAGGTCCTTTCCGACGATCCGTACATCGAAAAGCTGCGCGTCGGGCGAAACCGTCCCGGCGTCATCCGCATCGTGCTCGACCTCAAGGCCGAGGTGAAACCGCAGGTGTTCACGCTGAAGCCGATCGCGCGCTACGGGCATCGGCTGGTGCTCGACCTCTACCCGATGGTGCCGCCCGATCCGCTTGCGCTGCTGATCGAATCGGACGGCAAACGCCTGCCGCAGGCGCCGGCCGCCGAGGACAAACCGGCCGCCCCGGGCGAGGCGAGCGCCGCCAAGCCGGCGGTCGCGCGACTTGCGACGATCGTCATCGATCCGGGCCACGGCGGCGAGGACCCGGGCGCGATCGGCCGGCTCGGCTCGCGGGAGAAAGACATCACGCTGATGGTCGCGCGGCGTCTCAAGGCGCTCGTCGACGCCGAGCCCGACATGCGCGCGGTCCTGACGCGCGACGGCGATTACTTCCTTCCGCTGCACGCGCGCGTCGAGAAGGCGCGCCGGCTGCGCGCCGACCTCTTCGTTTCGATTCACGCCGACGCGTTCCTGCGCCCGCACGCGCGCGGCTCGTCGGTCTACGCGCTCTCGGAACGGCGCGCCTCGTCCGAGGCCGCACGCTGGCTCGCGCGGCGCGAAAACGACGCCGACCTCGTGGGCGGCGTCAACCTCGACGTCAAGGACCGGTATCTCGCGCGCACGCTCCTCGACCTGTCGCAGACGGCGACGATCGACCAAAGCTTGAAGCTCGGGCATGCGGTGCTCACGGAGCTCGGCCAGGTCAACGCGCTTCACAAGGCGCGCGTCGAACAGGCGAGTTTCGGGGTGCTGAAGGCGCCCGACGTGCCCTCGATCCTCGTCGAGACCGCGTTCATCTCCAACCCGGAGGAGGAAAGGCGCCTGAACGACGAGGCGTATCAGGAGCGCCTTGCGCGCGCGATCCTCGCCGGCATCAAGCGCTATCTCACGCGGCATCCGCCGCGCCCGGGGCCGGTGACCGCTGGCCCGCGCTCAGCCGTGGCGCTGAACTGAGCGCGCGCGCACCCAGCCGTAGACGCCCGGGCTGACCGACGCGAGCACGACCGCGGCGATCACCGCCGCGAGGTTGTTCTTCACCGCCGGGATGTTGCCGAAGAAATAGCCGGCGAGGCACAGCGACCCCACCCACACGGCGGCGCCGAGGACGCAGAACGCGATGTAGCGAACGTACGGCATCGCCGCGACGCCGGCGACGAAGGGAACGTACGTGCGCACGATCGGCACGAAGCGCGCGAGCACGATCGTCTTTCCGCCGTGGCGTTCGTAGAAGGCGTGCGCCCGGGCGAGGTGCCGCGGATTGAACCAGCGCGAGCGCTCGTAGCGGAACACCTTGGGGCCCGCCCAGCGGCCGACCGAATAGTTCACGTTGTCGCCGAGCAGGGCGGCGACGGCGAGCGTCGCCATCACCGCGCCGATGTCCAAGCCGCCGGCGGCGGCGAGCGCGCCGGCGACGAAAAGGAGCGAGTCGCCGGGCAGAAACGGCGTCACCACGAGCCCGGTCTCGCAGAACACGATCACGAAAAGCAGCGCGTACACCCAGCGGCCGTGCTCGGCGACGAACGCCGCCAGATGCCGATCGAGGTGGATCGCGAGGTCCCAGAGCGCGGCGAACGACTCCATCGCGCGATTGTAGCCGGGGCGGCGAATATAATCGCGCGATGCCGCAGCGCGCGCCGATCCGCGTCCTGCCCGAGGTAGTGATCGGGCAGATCGCCGCCGGCGAGGTGGTCGAGCGCCCGGCCTCGGTGCTGAAGGAGCTGCTCGAGAACGCGCTCGACGCCGGCGCCGCCGAGATCGTCGTCGCGCTAGAAGAGGGCGGTGTGCGGCGCGTTCAGGTCGAAGACGACGGCGCCGGCATTCCTGCCGCAGAGCTTCCGCTCGCGCTCGCGCGCCATGCGACGAGCAAGATCGCGACGCTCGCGGAACTCGAGGCGGTCGGCACGCTCGGCTTCCGCGGCGAGGCGCTCGCCGCGATCGCGGCGGTCGCGCGCGTCGAGATCACGAGCCGCACCGGGGACGCGCCGCACGCGGCGCGCATCCGCGCCGAAGGCGGCGCGATCGGCGAGGTGCAGCCGGCGGCGCGCGCGCCCGGCACGACGGTCGTGGTCGCCGACCTCTACTTCAACACCCCGGCGCGGCGCAAGTTCCTGCGCTCGGAGGCGACCGAGTACGCGCACGCCGAGGAGGCGTTTCGCCGCATCGCGCTCGCGTTCCCGCAGGTCGCGTTCACGCTGCGCCACAACGGGCGCTTGGTGCATCGCCTTGCGCCGGCGAGCCTGCGCGCGCGCGCACAGGCGCTGCTCGGCGACGCGTTCACCGCCGCGAGCCGCGCGGTGGACGCCTCGGCCGGCACGCTGCGGCTGCACGGCCTCGCCGCGAGCCCGCAATTCGCGCGCGCGCGCGCCGACGCCCAGTATTTCTTCGTCAACGGGCGCTTCGTGCGCGACCGGCTGCTCGCGCACGCGGCGCGCGAGGCCTGGCGCGAACTGCTGCACGGCGACCGGCAGCCGGCGTACGTGCTGTTTCTCGACCTCGATCCGCGCGCGGTCGACGTGAACGTCCACCCGGCGAAGACCGAGGTCCGGTTCCGCGACGCGCGCGCGGTGCACCAGTTCGTGCGGCACGCGCTCGAGCGCGCGCTCGCGGCGACCGCCGTTGGAGCGCCCGTACCGCGCGCGGCGCCTTCGCCGGCGAAAGCCGTGTCGCGCGACGCGCCCGCGGCGCACACCGCGCAGGCGTCGCTTGCGCTCGGCGAGCCCGCCGCGGCCGCCTACCTCGCGTTCGCCGCGGCAGAGGGCGAGCCGGCCGCTTCGGCGGCGTCGGCCGCGCCCCCGCTCGGCTTTGCGCTCGGGCAGCTGCACGGCGTCTACATCCTCGCGCAGAACGACGCCGGTCTGGTGCTCGTCGACATGCACGCTGCGCACGAGCGCATCCTCTTCGAAGAGCTGCGCGCAAGCCTTGCGGCCGGCGCGGCCGCGCGCCAGCGGCTGCTTGTGCCGGCGACCTTCCGCGCGAGCGCGCGCGAGCGGGCGGCGGCCGAGGAACATCGCGAAGCGCTCGCGCAGCTCGGCTTCGAGATCGCCGCCGCAGGGCCCGAGGCGCTCGCGGTGCGCGCGGTGCCCGCGCCGCTCGCGGGCACGGACCTCGTCGCGCTCGCGCGCGCGGCGCTCGCGCAACTGGCCGAGTTCGGCACCGCCGGCGCGATCGAGGCGCGGCGCGACGAGCTGCTCGCCGATCTCGCCTGCCGCGCCGCGGTGCGCGCGCACCGCACGCTCACACTCGCGGAAATGAACGCGCTTCTGCGCCGCATGGAAGAAACCGAGCGCGCGGGAAGCTGCAACCACGGCCGGCCGACGTGGTACCAGCTCACGCTCGCCGACCTCGATCGGCTGTTCCTGCGCGGACGTTGACCCGGCGCCCGGTCGCTTTCGCTCTCCTCGGGCCTACCGCGAGCGGAAAGTCGGCGCTCGCGCTCGCGCTCGCCGCCGAGTTCCCCCTCGAGATCGTGAGCGTCGACTCGGCGCAGGTGTACCGCGGCCTGGACATCGGCACCGCGAAGCCCTCGGCCGGCGAACGCGCGCGCGTCGCGCACCACCTGATCGACATCGCCGAGCCGACCGAGCGCTACTCGGCGGGGCGCTTTCGCGCCGACGCGATCGCGGCGGTGCAGGCGATCCTTGCGCGCGGGCGCATTCCCCTTCTCGTCGGCGGCACGATGCTCTACTACCGCGCTCTCGTCGCCGGGCTCGACGCGCTGCCCGCCGCGCATCCCGCGATCCGCGCCGCGATCGAAGCCGAGGCGCGCGCGCGCGGCTGGCCGGCGCTGCACGCGGAACTCGCCCGCGAAGATCCCGCGGCGGCGGCGCGCATCGCCCCGCGCGATGCGCAGCGTATCCAGCGCGCGCTCGAGGTGCTGCGCGCGACCGGCACGCCGATCTCGCGACTTCAGCGCGGCGAGGCGTCGCGGCTGCCGTTCGCGCTTCGGGGCTTTGCGCTCGCTCCGCCCGACCGCGCCGAGCTGCACCGGCGGATCGCCGCGCGGCTCGATGCAATGCTCGCCGCAGGCCTCGTCGAGGAGCTGCGCGAGCTGCGCCGTCGCTACCGGCTCGATCCGTCGCTCCCGAGCATGCGAACGGTGGGCTACCGCCAGGCCTGGCGCTATCTCGAAGGAGAAATCGACGCCGCGCAGCTTCGCGAGCAGGCGCTCGCGGCGACGCGTCAGCTCGCCAAGCGCCAGCTCACCTGGCTGCGCGCGATGCCGGAGCTTGCGCCGGCGACGGAGCTGCGCGCCGCCCTCAGTCGAGCGACAGGTTGACCGCTCTCGCCGCGCGGCCGTAGGCCTCCAGCTGCTCGACGACGAGCGCGCGCAGCGCCTCGGGGCTGGACGCCCGCGGCTCGAAGGCGATTTTGCCGAACGCCTCCCGGACGTCCGGACGCGCGAGCACGACCGCAAGCTCGCGGCCGACGCGATCGACCACCTCCTGCGGCAGCTTCGCCGGGCCGAAGAGCCCGCCCCAGGGCACGATCGGCACCGGGGCGAACCCGGCCTCGGGAAGCGTCGGCGCGTCCGGAAAGAGCGGGCTGCGGTTCGGGAGCATCGTCGCGAGCACCCGGATCTTGCCTTCCTTCACCTGCGGCGTGAGCGTGCCGGGCGTCGCGAACGCGAAATGCACGCGGCCGGCGATCAGATCGAGCGAGAGCGGCGCATCGCCCTTGTAAGGCACGTGCACCATGTCGAGCTTGTTCGCCGAGGCGAAAAGGGCGGTCGCGAGGATGCTCGTCGCGTTGCCGGTGCCGTAATTGATGCGCCCGGGATTTGCGCGCGCGTAGCCGACCAGGTCCTGCAGCGTGCGCACCGGCATGTCCGGGTGGGAGAACACGAAGAACCCGAAGAAGCCGACGAGCGAGATGGGCGTAAAGTCGTTCACCGGATCGTAGGGCGGCACCTTCTTCGCCGCCGGCGCGAACGACATCCCGGTCGCGGTCCCGTAGTAGAGCGTATAGCCGTCGGGCGCGGCGCGGCGCACCGCCTCGGAAGCGATGATGCCCTCGGCCCCCGGGCGCGTTTCGATGACGACCGGCTGCCCGAGCCGCTCGCCGAGCGGCTGGGCGAAGATTCGCGCTCCGAGCTCCGCCGCGCCGCCCGGTGGGAACGGAACGATCAGTCGGATCGGCTTGTTGGGGTACTGGGCGGCGGCGCTCGCGCACGCGAGCGCCGCGGCAAGCGTCGCAAGAACCCGCTTCATGGCGCTACTCCGGTTCGACGCCCGCAGCGCGCAGGATCGCACGGTAGGCCTCCATCTGAGACTTCGTAAAGGAGGCGAGCTCCTCCGGCGTCGACGGGCTCAGGTGAAACGCCTGCTTGTCCATCGCGGCGACGACGTCGGGCCGCTTCATGGCGTCGTGAAATTCCTTGTTCAGGCGCGCGACGATCTCGCGCGGCAGCTTCGCCGGCCCGAAAAGGCCAGCCCAAGACACCACCGAATACTGCGGCAGCCCCACCTCGGCCATCGTCGGCACCTCGGGCAAGAGGGCCGAGCGCGCCTTGAGGTTGGTCGCGAGCGCCCGCAGCTTGCCCTCCTTCAGGTGCGGAAGCCCGGTGGTCGGCGTCGCCCACATGAGCTGCACGCGCCCGGCGACGAGATCGGTGATCGCCTGCGGCTCGCCCTTGTACGGCACGTGCGTCATCTGGATGCCGGCGAGCGCATTCATCTGCGCGAACGAGACGATGCCGGTGGTGTTGCCGGTCGCGTAGTTGAGCTTGCCGGGGTTCGCCTTTGCGTGCGCGACGAGTTCGCCGAAGGTCTTGAACGGCGTGCCGGCGTTCACGAAAAGGAAGAACGTGTAGCGGCCGATGTCGGTGATCGGCGTAAAATCCGCGATCGGGTCGTACGGCGGGTTCTTCCTCATCGCCGGCACCGCCGCCATCGGGCTGTTGGTCGCCATGAGGAGCGTGTAGCCGTCGGGCGCGGCCTTCGCGACCTCGGCGGCCGCGATCGCCCCGTCGGCGCCCGCCTTGTTGTCGACCACCACCGGCTGGCCGACCGCGGCCGAGACCGACGCGCCGAGGATACGCGTGATCGTGTCGGTCGCCGAGCCCGCCGGAAACGGAACGACGATGCGGATCGGTTTCGCCGGATACTGCGCGCCCGCCTGTAGCGCGGCCGTCAAAAGGGCGGCCGCGGCGGCGACGAGCCATCGCTTGCGCATGTTCCCCCCTCCATTGCGAATCGCCGGTCGATTATAGAACGGGATCGCCGCCGACCGAGCCCCGCGCCGTGAGCGGGCAGCCGGCGGGGCTCGCCGCCTTCTTCTTCGCAATGATCCCGGCCGCGTACTTTTCCAGATAGTGCGCGATCGTCTCGACGCGGATCTTGACCGAGCCCGCCGGCTTGGTCGAATCGAGGTCCTGGAACGAAAAGAACAGCGTGCCCGAAGCCTCGACGATGCGCTGCACCGGCGAATAGGTCGGCTGGTCCATGCCGCACTCGTAACTGGACAGGCGAACGACGCAGGCGATCCAGGGCATGCGCGCGGCGTATTTCGCGCCCCAGAGGATCTCGTTCGTGTTCGCGCTGTAGGACGAGGGCCAGACGTCGGCGATGTCGAAGGGCGATCTTACCCAGCCCGCCTCGATGTCCGGGCGGAACATCCACTCGAGCAGGTCGTCGTCGATCGGCAGGTACTGCGCCCAGAGCACCGGGTAGCCGTAGGCCTGCAGATCCACCTCGATCTCGTGGCCGATGCCCGGATCCATGTGGTAGGGGCGGGCGAGAACGAGAAGGCAAGGCCGGTCCTCGCGCGCGCACCATTCGAGCACCTCGCGCGACTTTCGCCGTAGCGCGGCGTTGTACGCCTCGAGCGCCCGGTAGCCTGCGGCGACCGCGCGCCGCGTCTCCTCGAGCGTAAGCCCCGGGATCGCGTCGCGCAGCCCCTCGTAGAGTTGTTTCGCGGCGAGCGGCGGATCGTCGAGGTTGACGAGCGGCGCGACGTAGCGCACGCCCAGCTCGGCGAACGTGTCGCGCTCTTTCACGAACCCGGCCTTGATGTTCTCCCGGCGCAGCCATCACGCGGGGGCAGGCGATCGAGGCGACGACGTGGCCCGCAAGGCACGAAGGCAGCGTCGCGATCATCGGCGAAAGCAGAATGTCGATCTTGCGCTTGCGGTTGGCGAGCAGCTCGCCGTAGTGCCCGGAGATGCACTTCACCGGATAGCAGCAGTCGACCGTGCCGCGCCCCTTGGCGTAGCGGCGCGCCTGCTCTTCCGAGGTGTCGGAGGAGAACTCGATGCGCCGCGCCTCGATGCCGAGCGCTTCGAGGAATCCGATCCAGAACTGGTGCGTCGACCAAAGGTTGAGCACGCGCGGAATGCCGACGCGCAGCTCCGTGCGGCGCTTCGCGGCCGGTGTCCCCTCGCGCGCCTCGCCCGCGCCGGCGCGGTCAAACCGCGGCGCGAGTCCCCCGAAAGGCGCTTTCGCGAACCAGCTCAGCAATGTTGGGAAAGGCACGCCTCGCCTCCTCCAGCTTCGCCTTCACGACCTTCATTTCGTTCACGTCCTCGAGCAGCCCCTTCGGGCAGGAGTTGCCGCTGATCACGCGCTCCCAACCCGCCTCGAGCGGCACCTTGCTCCAGGGGCGCCCTGGCGCGCCGGGCAGCCGCACGTCGATGAAGGTGCGCTTGCAGTTGACCGTACACCAGTGGCAAGTGGTGTGCGCGTTGGTCGTGCTGCGGTATTCGAGCGACTCGACGACGTCGTAGCCGCGGAAGCGGCTCGGCGCGCCCTTTTTCGCCCAGTCGAGCGCGCACAGCGCCGCGCCGATCGCACCCGCCTCGCCCGAGTAGGGATGCACGACGATCTCGGCCTCGGGGACCTTCGAGCGGATGAAATCGACCTGCGCCTTCACCACCGCGAGGTTGCGGTGCGTGCCGCCTTGGAGCACGAACTTGCGGCCGGCGGCGGGCGAGGTTCTGCAGCTGCCCGGCGTAGACCCAGACGTTGAGCGGCAGCACCGCCGCGAGCGAGGCCATGATCTCCTCGCGCGACCAGCCCTTTCTCTGCTGGTTGACGATGTCGGACTGCAGGAACACGCCGCAGCCCATCGCGAGGGCGGGCACCGCGCGCGCGCGAAAGGCCATCTCGGCGTATTGCTCGAGCGGCACGCCGTAGCGCTCGGCCACCCCCTGGAGAAACGCGCCGTTGCCGGAGGAGCACTGCGAATTGAGGCGAAAGTCCGACACCGTCCCCTGGCGCAGGATCATGATCTTCACGTCGCAGCCGCCGACGTCGCAGATCACGTCGGCGTCGGGAAAGAAGTGCAGCGCCGCGGTCGCGTGCGCGACCGTCTCGACGATCGCGACGTCCGCGCCGACGATGTCCTTCAGCAGATCCTTGCCGTAGCCGGTGATGCCGAGCGCGGCGATGCGCTCGACGCCGGCGCCGCGGATCTCGCGCAGGATCGCTTTCGCGTCCTCGATCGGGTTGCCGTTCGAGGGCACGTAGCAGCTGGCGAGCAGCTCGCGCTCGGCCGAGAGCACCACCGCCTTCGCCGTCGTGCTGCCGAAGTCGCAGCCGACGAACGCGGGCGCGTCGCGCGCGCCCTCGCGCGGGCGACTCGCCGCGACGCGCGGCTCGCCGTAGCAGCGGATGAAGTGCTCCAGTTCCGCCGGATCCTTCACCAGCCCTTGCGCGCCCTCGCGCGCCTTTTGCTCGTGCTGCCCCTCCTCGATCCACCAGCGCAGCTTTCCGGTGCCGGCGTAGAGGCCGACGCCGGGCGGCTCACCGCGGCCGATCTCGACGCAGCCGAGACACGCGTAGTAGAGCGCCTCGCGCGGCACTTCGACGAGCGAGGCCGGATCGGTCTGCGGCGGCAGCGCGACGCCGCGCTCGGCCCAGAGCTTCTGCAGATGGTGGCGCCAGGCTTCCTGCAGGCCGCGGTAGAACAGGTTCGGCCCTCCGAGCAGCAGCACGCGCGGCTGCGGGGTGTTGCCCTTCGTGAGCGTGGCGAGGTTCTGGTAGACCACCGCTTCGAACAGGCTCGCGATGATCTCTTCCACCGGCACGCCGGATTTCACCAACGTGTTCGCGTCCGCCTCGGCGAAGATGCCGCATTTGGCGCTCACCTTGTGCAGCGCGACCCCCGCATACGGCATCTGCGCGAGCCGCTCGGGAGCGATCTGGAGCTTGCGCGCGGTCTTCTCGATGAACGTGCCGGTGCCGCCGGAGCACGCCGACTGCATGAACACCTGCTTCGACTTGCCCGTGCCGCCGGCGGTGAAGAACAGCGTCTTCATGTCCTCGCCGCCGATCTCCGAGACGAAATGCACGTCCGGATGCAGCCGCTCGACCGCCGCCGAGACCGCGACCACTTCCTGCACGAACTTACCGCCGACGAGCGGGGCGATCAGCCCGGCGCCCGAGCCGGTGAGGAACACGCGGTCGCGGCCGGGCGCAAAGCCGCATTCGGCCTCGAGCCGCTCGAGGAACTCGAGCACCATCTCCGCCTGGCGCGTGTGGTGACGCCGGTAGTCCTGCCAGCGCACCTCGCCGTCTTCGGCGAGCACCGCCTTGACGGTCGTCGAGCCGACGTCGATGCCCGCGATTTTCATGCCCGCCGTCCCGCCGCCACGTGCAGCGCGAGGTTCGCTGCGGTACCCGCCGCCCCGTAGTGCGGCAGCCGCCAGGTCGCGCGCCGCAGCGCCGGCTGCTCGGCGACCGCCGCGCGCAGCTTCTCGACGGTGAGACCCGTTCGCTCGAGCACTTCCTCGAATTCGCGCTGCGCCCGCTTCTTCGCCTCGGTGAGGATCATCTGGCAGCGCGAGAGCGCGTGCACCTCGGCATCGCCCTTGATCTCGATCGGCGCATAGAGCAGATCGGGGTAACGCCCGAGCACCGCCGCCATCGCGCCGATGCTCATCGTGTTCGGCATGCACGAGTAGGGCGAGAGCTCGCAGATCATGTGCGCTTTCTTGCCGAGGTGCGCCCAGAGCGCCTTGCCGACCAGCATGTCGCCCTCGCCGCCGTTCAGGCGGCTGTGATAGTAGGGAGCGGCGAGACGGCGCAGCTCGTACTGGTCCGGCAGCTCGCGCGGCACGTCGCCGAGCGCGCGCCGCATGCGGTCGTAGGTCCAGCGCAACAGCCGCTGGCCGAGCCGGACCGCGGCGAGCCGGGCGCGCGCGCGCCGGTCGATGCCGATGTGGTCCTCGAAATCCTGGCCGGCGAAGCGCGCGAGGTAATCGAGCCAGATGGTGATCGCCGCCGGATACACCTCCGCCCCTTCGGCCTCCAGCCAGCGGTGGATGTTGTAGTTGGGGTCGCCCTCCACCGTCTGCAGGTAGAACTCGCCGGTGATCTTCACCACCGGCTTGACGCGCGTGCGATCGACCTCGATGCGATCGTAGAGCGCTTTCGCCTCGCGCAGCGCGCGCACGAAATAGTTAGTGCCGAGGTGCCAGAGCGCCGCGCGCCATTTGCCCGAGCGCACCGGGCGGCGGCGGAACGCCTCGTAGAGCAGTTCGACCGCCTCGCGCGTCGCCCGCTCGGTCTCGCCCGGCTTCACCTCGTAGGGCCGCGTGCGATATTCCAAGTCCTGCAGCACGTCGGTCGCCGCGATCGCCCAGATTGCGCCGAGGATGAAGGGCATGTTCAGTTCCAGCCCGCCGCCCTCGCGCGCGCCCTGGTCGAGGTTCGCCTGATCGAGCAGAAACATGCGGAACCGCTCGAGCCCGAGATTGCGCAGCGCCAGCTCGTAGCTCTGGTGATACTGGCCGAACCGGCACGCGCCGCAGGCGCCGGCGGTGACGTAGACGTATCTGTCGGCGACCTCCTCGGGACTCGTTCGCTTCGCCTCGGCGCGCAGGAAGTTCGCGAGGTTGCCGGTGGTGAAACTGGTCGGGCAGCACTGGCCGATGTCGGCAAGTTCCCGCCCCGCGAGCAGGTCCTCGCGCGTCGCGACCGGCAACACCTGCACGCGGTAGCCGAGGTTTTCCATCGCGCCCTGGATCACGCGCTCGGCGCGCCAGTGAAGCCCCCCGAAGAGCAGCGTCACCTTGTCGCGCTCCTCGCGCGTAAACGGCCGCGGGCGGTAGGCCCGATAGTGGCCGCCGTCGGGCACGAACCGTTCGGGCGGCGGCACCGTACGCAGCGGCGCGCGCTGCGCCGTCTCGGCGCTCACCACGCGGATGTCGCGCAACGATCGGAAGGATGAGGACGCGCGCGAATCGATCGTCATCGGTTCCATGGCTCCTCCTTCTTTTTCGGGACCCGGAAGCTGACCTCCCCGAGGCGATCGAAATTCTTACTCGGCGAGCCGCGAGACACAACGCCGACGCGCGAACGCGACATTTGACCACGCGGGCGTAAGGGGCTTCACTGCCCGCGCGCCGCGGCGTTCGCGTCAGAACCCGCGCGCAACACCCTCGCGGCGCGGATCGGCGCCGCCGCGCCAACCGCCTCGCGCGCGCTCGACGATGTGCAACCCGCTCGTCATCGCGGCAAGGCGCACCTCGTGCCCGCGCGCTGCGAGCGCGGGCGCGAGCAGCTCGTACACCGTTCCGCTTTCGAGCTCGGTCGGGCCATTGCGATTGCCTGCGCGCGGCAGCGCCGCCGCACTCGCCGCATCGAGCTTCCAGTCGAGCATCGCGACGAGCGCTTGCGCGACGTAGTGAACGATCGCCGGTCCGCCGGGAGAGCCGAGGATCGCGCGAAGCCGCCCGTCCGCGTCGAACACGGCGATCGGCGACATCGCGCTTCGCGGTCGCTTGCCCGGTTCGACGCGATTGGCGACCGGGACGCCGTCCGCTTCCGGCACGAAGGCGAAATCGGTGAGCTGGTTGTTGAGAAAGAACCCGCGCACGAAGATGCCCGCGCCGAAGGCGCTCTCGACGCTCGTCGTCATCGCCACCGCGTCGCCGCGGGTATCGACGATCGAGACGTGGCTCGTTCCGGCGCGCGCCTCCTCGACCGCCCCGGCAAGCGGCACCGCACCGCGCGGCGCGCCCGGCGCGGCGCGGCCGAGCGACCGTGGGCCGATCAGCTGCGCGCGCGCGGCGAGGTACGCCGGATCGAGCAGCCCCCCGACCGGCACCGGCGCGAACGCCGGATCCGCGAGGTAGCGCTCGCGGTCGGCGTAGGCGAGCCGCGCCGCCTCGGCGAAAAGGGTGAATCGCCTCGGGCGAGTTGGGCGCCGCCTGCGCGAATTCCGTGCGCGCGAGGACGCCGAGGATCTGCAGCACCGTCACGCCGCCTGCGGGCGGCCCCATGCTGCAGACGCGGTACGCCCGGTAGGCGAGACACACCGGCGCACGCTCGAGCGCCCGGTAGCGCGCGAGGTCCTCCGAGGTCATGTCGCCCGGACGCGCGCGGCTTTGCACCGCGCGCACGACGTCGGCGGCGATCTCGCCGCGGTAAAACGCCTCCGCACCTTCGCGCGCGATGCGACGCAGCGTCGCCGCATAGGCGGGATTCGCGATGCGGCTGCCGATCGCGCGCGCCCGACCCTCGGCGTCGTAGTAAAGCGAGCCCGCCTCTTCGTCGCCGCGAAGCGACGCCTCGCGTTCGAGCGCTTGGTACAGCCGCGGCGAGACCGCGAACCCCTCTTCGGCGAGCCGGATCGCGGGCGCAAAGAGCCGCGACCACGGCAGCCGCCCGTGCCGTCGGTGCGCGAGCTCGAGCATGCGAAGCACGCCCGGCACGCCGACCGAGGCACCGCTTGCGCGCGCTTGCGCGAAGGCGAGCGGCCGGCCGTGAGCGTCGAGGAACCGGTCCGCGCGCGCCGCCGCGGGCGCCGTCTCGCGCCCGTCGTAGGCGCGCAGCCGCCGCTCGCTCGCCGACCAGTGAAGGAGAAACGCGCCGCCGCCGATCCCCGAGGACTGCGGCTCTACCAGCCCGAGGACCATCTGCACCGCGACCGCCGCATCGAGCGCGCCGCCGCCCGCGCGAAGGATCTCGAGGCCCGCCTCGACCGCGAGCGGATGCGCCGCGGCGACCATCGCGCGGACGTTCGCCGTCTCCTGCGCTCGCGCGCCGTGGGCGTCGCGAGCGCCGGTTCGCCTGCGGCGAGTCCAACGCAGAAAACCAGCGCCGCCGCGATCGCTGCCGCCTTGCGCGCGAACAAAGGAAGGCTCATTTCGGATCGGATGCGCCGCTTGCACGCTGCGACCGCCCGCAGAACCACAGCCGCCCTGCGCCGCTCGTTCCGCACGCGCCCGACGGCGTGCCGCGGAAGGTGTTTTCGCAGCTTCGGGTGCTCGAGCGCGCGTCGACTCGGCGACCTCGCCGTCGCTCGTCGCCGGATGAAATCGCCCGAGCTGCAATCGGTCGAGGATCGCGGCTGCTCTTTCCTCGGACGCAACGCGCTCGAGCGCACGTCGAGCACCGCTTAGCGCCGCCTGCCGCCGTACGCCGATGCTTTTGCCGCCAGCCTCTCGAAGCGGTCTCGCGGCATCGACCGCGCGCTCGCCTGATTTCGGCCAGGCCTGCGGCGAGCTGCGCGCGTCCCGATCCACTCTCCGACGCGCGGGCACGCCGTGCGGTCGCACGACCAGACAGCGTCCTGCACGAATCGGGAAAGATCGGGTTTACGGCCGCCCCTGCGTGGAAGATAGGCGCGCAACGCCCTGTCGGTTTCGCGGGAAACCTTCAACGACCAGCGCACCCAGTCCTGCTCCCCCACTCCCTGAAAACGCCTCGCCATCACGCTTGCGGCGAACGTCGCGGGATCGGCGAGCATGCTGTCGTTAACCGACTCCGTATCCGCAGCATCCGATCCGGCGCCACCGACGCCACCTGGCTCGCCGACCGCGCCCTTCGATCAAACCGCGATTTACGGGCGAACGCTCTCGGCAGCCGAAGAAGGCGCTCCTCGACTCCAGGATCGTCCATAGCGGACGGCGCCAAAGAGAAGGGCTCCCGAAGGAGCCCTTCCGTATCGGTGTCGTCGGGGCCGAAGCCCCTCGACTTGTTGCCGACAGTCCCCACCATCGGAACGCTCGATATACTGGCATATCAGCGCTTCGCAGGAGGTGGGACAAGATGCCCTACAAGATCGGCCTCGACATCGGGACGGCTTCCTGCGCCCTAGTGGCCCTGTCTCTTGACGATCGAGGCTCGCCGACGCAGATCGTCTACCACAGTCTTTACATTTTTCCCGAGCCGCTGTTGCCGTCCAAGTCAGGGGGCGTCGGGGAATCCAAGAAGGCGGTCGACGGCGCGCGCGCATGGCGAGGCGCATCATCGAACGAAGAGCCAGGCGCCTGCGTCGCATCGCCCATCTCGCCGAGCTGATCGGCCTCGACCGACACGCAGTGTGCCCGGATACCGGAGAGTGCATTCATGCCGTCCGGGCTAGGGCTGCAAGCGCGCGTGTGGAGTTGCCCGATCTTCTTCGCGTGATGCTCAAGCTTGCCAAGCGGCGCGGGTACGCGGGCGCCTTCAGGGTGCGCAGCGAGGGCAAGCAAGGCCCCGTTCAGGCGGGGGTCTCGGCGTTGCAGGAGGCAATGCGAGCGGCGGGTTGCCGCACGCTCGGAGAATACCTCAACTACCGGTTCGAGCGCGGCGAGTCTCTGAAGCTCAAGGAAGCCGGGCTTTACGCCCACCGCGAGATGCTGGTCGCGGAGTTCAATGCGATCTGGGACGAGCAGCAGTGGCATCATCCGATTCTGCGGAGTCTCGCCCTGATCCGCTCGATCCTCGGCGCCGCCCTCGCCCGATTCGCGATCAATTCTTCGACGCCATCTTCATGCAGCGACCGCTCAAGTCGGTCGCCGCGATGGTGGGTCACTGCCCGCTTGAACCCAGCCTGCCGCGCGCTCCCAAGGCGCAGCCGGCATTTCAGGCAGTTCCGGTTATCTGAGAAGCAGCTCGCCGACCTGCGCTGGGGCATGGGTCGCGCCGCGACCCCGCTATCGGGTCGAACAGCGCGGGGCCGAAGCCATACGCGCCATGCTCGACGAACGACCCCGCCCGACTGACGGAAGACGGCAAGCTGAGCTTCGCGAATATCTACTCCGAGCTCGAAAAGCGAGGCCTGCTGCCTCGGCATCGTCGCTCTCAACCTGGAGCGCTCAAGCCGTGAGGAGCTCGTCGGCAACCGCACGCTTAAGGCATTCGAGACACTCGGCCTGCTCGACGAATGGACAAGACTGCCTCGCCTGACACAGATCCGCACGATCAACTTCCTCGCCGACCTCGGATCTCCCGAACTGCTCGATTTGCGGGACTGGCATACGCGCATCGTAAAGTCCTCGACCGGCGAGCGCTCGGGTGCTCGATCCGCGAATGGTCGCCTTCGTCGAGCGCATGCTCGCAACCGGAGCCTCCGGCCACCTTTCCGCGATGGGCTTCGACGCCGGGCGCGCGAGCTACTCGGTTCGCGCGCTCGAAAAGCTGACCCAGTGCATGAGGACCGACGCTCTGGACGAACACGGGGCGATTTCGAAATGTTACCCACCGCGAGCACCGACGGCGGCGCTCCTTGCGCGTCTTGCGCGCCACGATCCGACCGGGAACGTCGTCGGTAGATGTCGCGCTCGCCGCGGTGAGGCGCGCCGTCAACGAGGCGCTCCAGGCGCTTCGCGAACCGCCCAGCGAAATCGTGGTGGAGCTTGCGCGCGAGATGGCGCTCGGCCTCAAGGCAAGAAAGGAGATCGAAGAAAAAATCAACCGAAATCGCAAGGATCGGGCAAAAGCACGTCAGACGCTCATTGATCACGGACAGCCCGGCACGGACCGAAACGTGCTTCGGTATCTGCTCTGGCAGGAGCAGGAAAATCACTGCCCGTACTGCGCCGGCCGCATCAGCCTGGAGCAGGCACTGGATGGAAACGAAACGAACCTCGAGCACATACTCCCGCGTTCCCTCACCCGGGTGGGACGCCAGCGCGACCATCTCGTTCTCGCGCATCGCGCCTGCAACGACCTGAAAGGCGATCGCACGCCGTACGAGGCATTCGGTCAGGACGCCGACCGCTGGGCGCGCCGTGCAATATTGCGCGAGCGTTCTGAAGCAAAACCGCCGCCATCTTAAAGCCCGGTTGCTTCTTCTCGAGGATTACCAGCCTGAAGTTCTCGACGAAGACGCCATCCGAGATTTTTCGGAGCGGCAGTTTGCGGAGACCTCCTGGATCGCAAAGCGCGTCGCGCAATGGATGCGTACGATATGTCGGAATGTTTCCGTTTCCCGCGGAGCGCTTACCGCGCACCTTCGCCGAATCTGGAAGCTCGATACCGTCATCGCCCAGGCGCGCTACGAGGCGAACCTCCCGGTCCTCGATACGGAAGGTCAGCCGATCAGTCGCTCGGACTTCGAGCGCTTCAGGCCCTTTTGGGAAGGCCATACCTCGAGCCAACAGCCTGGGACCGACCGCAAGATCGACAAGCGCATCGACCATCGGCATCACCTGATCGACGCCCTGGTGGTCGCCCAGGTGTCGCGTTCGCTTTACCAGCAAATGGCGCGCGAATACAAGGCGCTTTCGGAGCAACGGCACGGAGCTCGCCCGGTTCGCCTGAGGCTACAGGCGCCGCCTCCGCTTCCCGACGTCCGGGAGAAAGCACTGGAGCTTGTACGGAACGCGGTCATCCGTCACAAGCCCGACAGGTGGCCCTCCGGAGCGTTTTTTCAAGACTACGCCTATGCGAAGGTTTTGACCGAGGCCGGCAAAACGCGTTTGGCAAGACGCATCCCGGTCGCCGATCTGGCGGATTCGACCGCCGAACGCACCCGACGCAATATTTGCGACATCGTCAGCCCGGCGACGCGCGAGATCGTTCTCGAGGCGTTCGAGACACGCCTTGCGGCGGGCAAATCGGTCAAGGAGGCCCTCGCCGAACCGATCCCCGACCCGCGCTTCGGCTCGCGAGGCGGGAGCATAAAAAGGGTCCGGGTCTATCTACGCTCCGGCCGCGGCTACGCTGACGGCGATTCCGCGGTGGCGATCAGGCACGAGTCGCGACAAGGAAATCTGTGCAAGCACCTCATCAGCGACGGCTACGCGTACGTCGCGATCCGAACCGAAAACGGAAAGATCGTTTCCGCCGAATCGGTGAGCCTCTACGCTGCAGCTAGCGGAAGAATGCCGCGCGAGGGCGAACTCACGTTTTATCGGGGAGACACGCTTCTCGATCCGAAAAGCGGGCGGCACTATCTGATTCACCAGATTTTGGCGAACGCGACAGTACGCGCGGCGCCGGTGATCGAAGCGCGCGGTTGGATCGAGCTGCAGCCTGAAGCCGGTCGAGTGCAGTTCGGTGCCGCAGCCCTCTGCTCGATGGAGCGCCTGTAGGTTGGCGACAGACCGCATCCTCCTCATCGAGAGCCCGGCACGCATCGGCGTCAGCATCGGCCGCCTCGCGGTCGAGCGCGCGGGAATGGAAAAGGCGTACGTTTCGCCGGCGGATGTCGCGAGACCCTGATGCTTCACCATCACGCCGTCGAAGTGACGGTCGCAGCGCTGCGCGCATTGTCGGAAGCGGGCGCGGCCATCATGGTCACCGACTCCTCCCATATGCCCGCCGCGCTGATGGTGCCGCTCGCAGCGCATCGAAGCACGCCTTCGCGGCTGCGGCTGCAGATCAGGTTGCTCTCGACGCCGATTCCGGATGCCTTGTGGCAGGCGCTCGTGCGAGCCCGTATCGCGACGCAGGCGGCGACATTGCGGGCGTTCGGTCTGAACGGCGCCCTCCGTCTGGAACGGATGGTCGAAGAAGTCGAGCCCGGCGATCGCACGCATCGGGAGGGGCAGGCGGCGCGGCACTACTGGCAGCATCTGTTCGAAGGCTTCCGGCGCGAAAAGCAGGGCGCGCAGGACGGCATCAATGCTCGGTTGAACTACGGATACGCGGTGCTCCGCAGCCTGGTCGCGCGCGAGCTCGTCGCCGCAGGTCTCAGCTGCGAACTCGGGCTCGGGCACAGGCAGGCGGAAAACCCGTTCAACCTCGCAGAAGACTTCATGGAGCCGTACCGATTCGTCGTGGAGCGTCAGGTGCGAAAGCTCGACACCCGCGCTCCGCTGACGAGCGCCGGCAAGGCCGAGGTCCTCGCTTTTGTGGAATCGGAAGTGAGGCTCGGCTCGCGAAGTTTCCGGCTGCTCCCGGCCGTCAGAGAGACCGTCGCGAGCTACATTCGCATCCTCGAGAAGAACGAGGGGCAACTCAAGACTGCCGAGCGGCTGATGGCAATCAACGGCTGGCGCGTCATGTGGGTTCTCGCGGTGTTCGATTGCCCCGTCGCGACCCCGGAGGAGGTTCGAGCGTACACGCACTTTCGCAAGCAGCTGCTGCGGGACAACTTTGTCCAGCATCAGTTTTCCGTTTACCTCAAGCACTTTCCGACGATGGCGGCCGCACAAGCGGGAATCGATCGGCTCAAGACGTCGGTCCCGGACGGCGCGCACGTAGCGTTCTTCATGCTCACCGACAAGCAATACGGGCTTACGCGTGAATTCTTCGGCAAAGGCGCAACCAAAATCGCTCCAGATGCGCCGCGGCAGATCGAGCTCTTCTGAAAAAAACGGCGCCAACTCAAGGAGTTGGCGCCGTCCAGAGTGTATCAAGCGTTCCGATGGTGGGGTGTCGGAACCCCGCGCACCGTACCCGCACTCCGAGTGCATCGAGCGTTCCGATGGGGGGTGTCGGGAACGCTCGTCTGCCACGTTAAAAACTCGATCGAGTGTATCAAGCGTTCCGATGGTGGGGTGTCGGAACACGATTGAACCACGGCGCACGATCTCGACGCGAGTGTATCAAGCGTTCCGATGGTGGGGTGTCGGAACTGCTGCCTGATGTCAGCGCAGACACTCGATCGTGAGTGTATCAAGCGTTCCGATGGTGGGGTGTCGGAACCACCGACCACGTGCGATGATCGCCAGACGCTGGAGTGTATCAAGCGTTCCGATGGTGGGGTGTCGGAACGACCGTTTACGACGCTCCGGTGACGCTCGTGAGTGTATCAAGCGTTCCGATGGTGGGGTGTCGGAACGCTGCTCTACGACCCGCAAGCGGTCGCGCGGAGTGTATCAAGCGTTCCGATGGTGGGGTGTCGGAACCCCCGCAGAGTGACGAGCTGGATCGCAGAAAGAGTGTATCAAGCGTTCCGATGGTGGGGTGTCGGAACAGCCGAGAAACTCTACTCCACCGAGGGCGTGAGTGTATCAAGCGTTCCGATGGTGGGGTGTCGGAACCTTCTCGATCTCGACGCGAAACAGCCACTTGAGTGTATCAAGCGTTCCGATGGTGGGGTGTCGGAACGGTCAGTCAGGCGAAGAAGGGGCTTGCCGGGAGTGTATCAAGCGTTCCGATGGTGGGGTGTCGGAACGGTAATCCCCAGAGAACCCATCGCATCGAGAGTGTATCAAGCGTTCCGATGGTGGGGTGTCGGAACTGCCAGCCGCCCGGGCAATGGCGAACGTACGAGTGTATCAAGCGTTCCGATGGTGGGGTGTCGGAACACCGCGTCGCGTCGATGATCGCCTCGCTCGGGAGTGTATCAAGCGTTCCGATGGTGGGGTGTCGGAACCTCGCCCATCGGATCTCGGAGGACCGTAGAGAGTGTATCACGCGTTCCGATGGTGGGGTGTCGGAATGGAAACGCCTCATGCGGCGGCCGCAAGGGCCTCCGCATGAGGCGTGTAGCTTTCGCGACGCCCGGCAGCGAAAGCTGTGCGTACCGTTGCTTCCCGCTAGGCCATCAGCGGCACCACGAGCAGCGCGACGATGTTGATGATCTTGATGAGCGGGTTCACCGCCGGGCCGGCGGTGTCCTTGTAGGGATCGCCCACGGTGTCGCCGGTCACCGCCGCCTTGTGCGCGTCCGAACCCTTGCCGCCGTGGTGGCCGTCTTCGATGTACTTCTTCGCGTTGTCCCACGCGCCGCCGCCGGTGCACATCGAGATCGCGACGAAAAGGCCGGTGACGATCGTGCCCATCAGCACACCGCCGAGCGCCTTCGGTCCGAGCAGCAGGCCGACGAGGAGCGGCACGAGCACCGGAAGCAGCGACGGGATCATCATCTCGCGGATCGCCGCGCGCGTGAGCATGTCGACCGCGGTGCCGTATTCGGGCTTCGCCTTGCCTTCCATGATGCCCGGGATCTCGCGGAACTGGCGGCGCACTTCGAGCACCACCGAGCCGGCGGCGCGCCCGACCGCCTCCATCGCCATCGCGCCGAAGAGGTAGGGCACGAGCCCGCCGATGAAGAGCCCGATGATCACCATGTGGTCCGACAGCTCGAACGAGATCGCGCGGCCGGCGGCTTCCAGCGCGTGCGTGTAGTCGGCAAATAGCACGAGCGCGGCAAGGCCCGCCGAGCCGATCGCGTAGCCCTTGGTCACCGCCTTGGTGGTGTTGCCGACCGCATCGAGCGGATCGGTGATCGCGCGCACCGAATCGGGCAGTTCCGCCATCTCGGCGATGCCGCCGGCGTTGTCGGTGATCGGCCCGTAGGCGTCCAGCGCGACGATGATGCCGGCCATCGAGAGCATCGAGGTGGCGGCGATCGCGATGCCGTACAGGCCGGCGAGGAAATACGACAGGAGGATCGCGACGCACACGGCGATCACCGGCCAGGCGGTCGACTTCATCGACACCGCGAGCCCGGCGATGATGTTGGTCGCGTGCCCGGTGGTCGACGCCTCGGCGACGCGCTGCACCGGCTTGAACTGGGCGCCGGTGTAGTACTCGGTGATCCAGACCATGAAACCGGTGAGCGCCATGCCGATCACCGCCGCGCCGTACAGGTGCCAGACGGTGATCAGCTTCTTCTCGCCGCCGACGTCGAAGGGGACGTTCCTGACGATATCGCCCATCAGCCATTCGGTGATCGGCCAGAAGGCGACGAGCGCGATCACCCCGGAGACGATGAGCCCCTTGTAGAGCGCCGGCATGACGTTGCGGTCGCCCGGCCGCGCGCGCACCGACCAGGTGCCGATGATCGAGGCGACGATCGCGAAGCCGCCGAGCGCGAGCGGATAGATCACCGCGTTCGGGTTGCCCTGCGGCGCATGCACCATCAGCGCCCCGAGCAGCATGGTGGCGATGATCGTCACCGCGTAGGTTTCGAAGAGGTCGGCGGCCATCCCGGCGCAGTCGCCGACGTTGTCGCCGACGTTGTCGGCGATCACCGCCGGGTTGCGCGGGTCGTCCTCCGGGATGCCCGCCTCGACCTTGCCGACGAGGTCGGCGCCGACGTCGGCGCCCTTGGTGAAGATGCCGCCCCCGAGCCGCGCGAAGATCGAGATGAGCGAGCCGCCGAAACCGAGGCCGACGAGCGGCTTGATGATGTGGTCGAGGTCGGCCTTGTCCACCGCGTTCGCGTAAAGGAGCGCGAAATAGCCGGCGACGCCGAGGAGCCCGAGACCGACCACGAGCAGGCCGGTGACCGCCCCGCCGCGGAACGCGACGTTGAGCGCTTCGTTCAGGCCGGTGCGCGCGGCTTCTGCGGTGCGCACGTTCGCGCGCACCGAGATGTTCATGCCGATCACGCCGCAGGCGCCCGAGAGCACTGCGCCGAGCACGAACCCCCAGGCGGTCGCCCAGCCGAGCGCCGGGATGAAGCCGATCACGAGGAAGAGGACCGCGCCGACCGCCGCGATCGTGGTGTACTGGCGCTTCAGGTAGGCGACCGCGCCTTCGCGCACCGCGGCCGCGATCTCGCGCATGCGCGCGTTGCCCTCGGGCTGCGCGAGGATCCAGCGGATCGAGGCCGCGCCGTAGACGAGCGCGAGAACCGCGCAGACGAGCGCAAAAACGAGTCCACCCGACATGGCTGTGCTCTCCCCTGGAAAGGCGCGGATTTTAGCAGGGCGCGCGGTCTTCGAGCGCCACGAGCGCGCGCCGGCGCACCTCGTCGACTGCGCCCAGGCCGCTGATGCGGCGGTAGCGCGGCGCCTGCGGATCGCCGCTCGCCGCCCAGCGCTCGAAGAACTCGACGAGCGGCCGCGTCTGCGCCTGATAGACCTCGAGGCGCCGGCGCACCGTCTCCTCGCGGTCGTCGTCGCGCTGCACCAGCGGCTCGCCGGTGACGTCGTCGCGGCCTTCGACCCGCGGCGGATTGAAGCGCACGTGATACGTGCGACCCGAGCCCGGATGCACGCGCCGGCCGCTCATGCGCGCGACGATCTCCTCGTCCGGCACGTCGATCTCGAGCACCACGTCGAGCGCGATGCGCGACTCGCGCAGCGCCTCGGCCTGCGCCACGGTGCGCGGAAAACCGTCGAGGAGATAGCCGCGCGCGCAGTCGGGTGCGGCGAGCCGCTCCTTCACGAGCGCGAGCACGATGTCGTCGGAGACGAGCTGGCCGGCCTCCATCACCCGCTTCGCTTCGCGCCCGAGCGGCGTGCCGGCGGCGACCGCGGCGCGCAGCATGTCGCCGGTCGAGATCTGCGGAATACCGTAATGGGCGCAGATGAACCCCGCCTGCGTCCCCTTGCCGGCCCCCGGCGGACCGAGGAGCACGAGCCTCATGCCGCGATTGTACGCACCGCCTCGAGGTCCTGAGGGGTGTCCACGCCGGGCGGGATCGGCTGCGGCCAGACGAGCACCGCGACGCGGTGCCCGTGCCACAGCGCCCGCAGCTGCTCGAGCGACTCGGTGCGCTCGAGCGGACTCGGCGCAAGGCGCGTGAATTCGGCGAGGTACGCGGCGCGCATCGCGTAGATGCCCGCATGGCGGTACCAGACGCCGCCCGGCTCGCGCGGATACGGAATGCGCGCGCGCGAAAAATAGAGCGCATCGCCGCGCGAGTCGAGCACCACCTTGACGACGTTCGGATTCGCCGCCTCGGCCTCGTCGGCGAGCCGATGGCAGGCGGTGGCGATGCTCGCGCCGGGCTCGGCGGCGAGCCGCGCGGCGACCGCGGCGACCAGCCCGGGCGGCGCGAGCGGCTCGTCGCCCTGCAGGTTCACGACGATCGCCTCGGGCGCAAGCCCGAGCGCGCGCGCGGCCTCGGCGACGCGGTCGGTGCCGGAGGGGTGCGCCGGGTCGGTCATCAGCGCGCGCACGCCGTGCGCGGCGCATGCGCGCGCGATGCGCTCGTCGTCGGTCGCGACCGCGACGCTTGCGGCGCCGCTTGCGGCGGCGCGCTCGGCGACGCGCACGACCATCGGCCGTCCGCCGATGTCGGCGAGGGGCTTTCCGGGAAAGCGGCTCGATCCGTAGCGCGCCGGCACGAGCACGTGGAATTCCGGCGCGCGCTCGCTCAGGCGACGTCCTCCTGCGGCGCGAGCTTGCGCGCCTCCTCCTCCAACATCACCGGAATGCCGTCCTTCACCGGATAGGCGAGCCGGTCGGCCTTGCAGACGAGTTCGGCCGCCTCGCGCCGCCACACGAGCGGCCCTTTGCAGATCGGGCAGACGAGGATTTCAAGCAGCCGCGGGTCCACCGAGCCTCTCGAGGAGCCATGCGCCGAACGCCGAATCGAGCGCCGCGCGCACCGGAAACACCCAGTGGCGCGGCCCTGCGAAGCGCTCGCATTTTACCGCGTCCTTTTCCGTCATCACGACCGGCAGATCGTCGTCGAACGCGAGGTCGGCGGGCGCGAATGGATGGTGGTCGGGAAACGCGTGCGGCACGACCTCGATTCCGAAGGCGGCGAGTTGCGCGAAAAAGCGCTGCGGGTCGCCGATGCCGGCGACCGCGTGCACGCGCCGGCCGCGAAACGACGCCGCCGGGCGCCGCTCGCCGGGCGCGCCGAGCTGAACGAGCTCTGCGCCCTCCAGCCGCATCGCGAAGCGCCGCGGCGCAAGCGCGCTCACCGCAGGCGGCAGCGCGCCGTGCTCGATCAGCGCATCGACCGTGCGCAGCCGCGCGAGCGGCTCGCGCAGCGGCCCCGCAGGAAGAAGGAAGCGGTTGCCCAGACCGCGCGCCTCGACGACGCACAGCTCCAGATCGCGCGCGAGCGCGTAGTGCTGCAGCCCGTCGTCGGCGACGATCACGTCGCAGGCCGGATACCGCGCAAGAAGCGCGCGGCACGCATCGGCGCGACGGCGTCCGATCCAGACCGGGCATCCCGCAAGGCGCGCAAGCAACACCGGCTCGTCGCCCACCTCGGCCGGGTCCGATCCGGCGCTCGCTTCGCGCGGCGCGCGAGCGCCGCCGCCCCAGCCGCGCGCGACGATCCCGGGCCGGCGGCCGTGGGCGGCGAGAAACCGCGCGAGCCAGGCGACGAGCGGCGTCTTTCCCGCGCCGCCGACGGTGAGGTTGCCGACGACGACGACCGGTACGGGCACGCGCTCGCGCGCCGCGAGCCCGGCCGCATAGGCGAGCCGGCGCAGCGCGACCGCCGCGCCGAAGGCGAGGCTCGCCGGCGCAAGCAGCCAGGCGAGCGCGCCGCGGTCCGACCAGTGCGAAGGGCGCGCGCGCAGACGCTAACGGCTCGCCTGCGTGGTGAAGGTGATGTGGGTGAGCGCCGCAAGACGCGCGGCCTCCATCACCCGCACGACCGACTGGTGCGTCGCGTTCGCGTCGGCGCTGATCACCACCACCGGCTCGCGCAGGCCGGCGGCGGCCTTGCGCAGCTCGTCGGCGAGCGCCTCGACCGAGGAGAACACGACCGGCACTTTGTTCACGACGTACTGTCCCTGCGCATCGACGAGCACCGCCACCTCGCCGGGCCGCTCGAGCTGCTTTTCCGCGTCCGCGGTCGGCAGGTTGATCTGCAGCTCGGTGTACTTGGAGTAGGTGGTCGTGATCATGAGGAAGATCAGGATCACCAGCATCACGTCGATCATCGGCACCAGGTTGATCTCGGGCTCCTCCCGGTGCCGCCCGCGCTGGAAGTTCACGCCGCGTCCGCGCGGTAGTCGCCGCGCTCGCCGTGGATGATGTCGACGAGCTTCGCCGCCGCCTGTTCCATGTCGACGACGAAGCCGTCCACTTTGTTGCGGAAGTGCCGGTAGAAGATGAGCGCCGGGATCGCGATCGCGATGCCGAACGCGGTGTTGTAGAGCGCGATCGAGATGCCGTGCGCAAGCTGCTGCGGGTTGGTGCCGGTCGGCGCCTGCGAGCCGAAAATCTCGATCATGCCGACCACGGTGCCGAACAGGCCGAGGAGCGGCGCCGCGGTGGCGATCGTGCCGAGCGTGGTGAGGAACCGCTCCAGATCGCGCGCGACCGCGCGGCCGGTCTCCTCGATCGCCTCCTTCATGACGTGGCGGGGGCTCGCGTGGTTGCGAAGCCCGGCGGCGAGCACCTCGCCGAGCGGCGAATCTTTTGCGAGCCGTTCGATGATCTCGGGGCTGACGCCCTGGCGGCGGTACACCGCGACCACCTGATCGAGCAGCGTCGGGGGAACGATTTTTGCCGCGCGCAAGGTGATCGAGCGCTCGATGATCAGCGCGACCGCGATCACCGACGCGAAAAGGAGCGGCCAGATCGGCCAGCCGGCGGCCTGGATGATGGCGAACAAATTGATTTTCCGGTCGTTTCGGGTGGGCGCACTCTAGCGAATGCACTGCGCTGCGGCAAGCGCGCACCCCGGTCGCTGCGCGCGCCGGCTCGAGCTCGGCGCCTGCCCGAAAACGGGCGAGCGGGCCGATATCCACAGAACTGGTGGATAACTTTGTGGATATCCTTTTGACAGCCGTGCGCCCCCGAGAGAAAAAGCGGGAAAAATCGGCGGCGATTAAATTTTCATCACCGATTTCCTGCGCTCGCTCAGGTGGTTACGGAGGGGCATCGCCTTGCGCGCCGGGCTGCGGCGCCCGCAGGCGCCCCCGCGCGGACGCTGTGCATAGTGTATCGTCCGAGAGCGCGCATGGCGTCGATCTTCCCTCTCGAACCGCCGTCCGTCCTCACCGTCTCCGAGTTGCTTCGCGGCGTGCGCGAGACGCTCGAGGCGCACTTCGGCCCGCTCTGGGTCGCGGGCGAGATGTCGGGCGTGAAGCTCGCGCCCTCGGGCCACCTGTATTTCGTCCTGAAGGACGATCGCGCGCAGGTCGACTGCGTGATGTTTCGCCACCGCGCGATGCTCCTCGACTGGACGCCGCGCGACGGCACGAGAGTCGAAGTGCGCGCGCTCGCGACGCTCTACGAGCCGCGCGGGCGGTTTCAGCTCACCGTCGAGTCGATCCGGCGCGCGGGGCTCGGGCCGCTCTACGAGCGATTCCTGCGCCTGAAGGAAAAACTCGAAAAGGAGGGCCTTTTCGATCCGGCGGCGCGGCGTCCGATTCCGGCGTATCCGCGCCGCGTCGGCGTGATCACCTCGCTTGCGGCGGCGGCGCTGCGCGACGTGCTCACGACGCTTGCGCGCCGCAATCCCGCGATCCCGGTGATCGTGTACCCGACGCCGGTGCAGGGCGAGGGCGCCGCCGCCGCGATCGCTGCGGCGATCGCGACGGCGAACCGCCGCGCCGAATGCGACGTGCTGCTGCTTGTGCGCGGCGGCGGATCGATCGAGGACCTGTGGCAGTTCAACGAGGAGACGGTCGCGCGCGCGGTCCGCGCCTCGCGCATCCCGGTGGTGGTCGGTGTCGGCCACGAAACCGACGTCACGATCGCCGATCTCGCCGCCGACCGGCGCGCGCCGACGCCGACGGCGGCGGCCGAGCTCGTCAGCCCCCCGCGCGCCGAACTCGAGCGGAGGATCGCCCTTCTTGCCCGGCGCGCGGCGCGCGAGACGCGCCGGCGGTTGGAGTACGCGGCGCAAGCGCTCGATGCCGCGGTACGCCGTCTGGTGCACCCGGCCGAGCGGCTGCGCGGGCTTGAGCGCCTGCTCGCGCAGCTCGTCGCGCGGCTCTCCGTCGCCGGTGCGCGCCAGCTCGAACGCAGCCGCTACCGGCTGCGCGAGCAGCCGCAGCGGCTGTCCGCGGCGCTCGCGCGCCGGGTGAATGAGGCCCGCGGGCGGCTCGCGGTGCTCGGCGCGCGGCTCGCGAGCCTCGATCCGACGGCGGTGCTCGCGCGCGGCTACTCGATCACGCGCACCGCCGACGGTCGCGTGCTGCGCGATTCGGGCGCGGTCGCGGACGGCGAGCGGATCGTCACGACGCTTGCGCGCGGCTGGATCGAGAGCGAGGTGAGGCGCCGCGGCTAGCCGCCGCCTATAATGCGGCGGCTTTCGTCCGGCGAGGACGCCCGTCGATGGGCCATCGGCTTTCCCGCATCACCACGCGCACCGGCGATCGGGGCGAAACCGGTCTCGGCGACGGCACGCGCGTGCCGAAGGACGCGCCGCGCATCGAGGCGTTGGGCGACGTCGACGAGCTCAATTCGGCGCTCGGCCTGCTGCTCGCCGAGCGGCTGCCGAAGCCGGTGCGCGCCGCGCTACGGCAGATCCAGCACGATCTGTTCGATCTGGGCGGCGAGCTGTCGATTCCGGGCCACGCGCTCGTCACCGCCGCGCACGTCGCGCGGCTCGACGCGCTGGTCGATGCCTGGAACGCGAAGCTGCCGCCGCTCCGGGAATTCATTTTGCCCGGGGGCACTCGCGCCGCCGCGCTCGCGCACCTTGCGCGCGCGGTGTGCCGGCGCGCGGAGCGGCGCGTCGTCGCGCTGGCGCGCGCCGAGCCGGTGGGCGAAGAGGCGCGCCGCTATCTCAACCGGCTCTCGGACGTGCTGTTCGTGCTCGGGCGGCGCCTGAACCGCGCCGCGCGCCGCCCCGACGTGCTCTGGCGTCACCGGCGCGGCGCCGGAGCCTGAGGCGCGCGCCCGCCGTGGACGAGTCCCGCACGAGACCGGCCGCCGCGCCGCTCGATACGCCGAGCCGCGAAGCGCGTGCTGATCGAAAACCCGAACGGAGGACCTGAGCATGGCGGACATCCGCATCGAAAACGTGCCGGCGCTCGGCGCGCCGCTCGGCCAGTATTCGCACATGGCGCGCGTGCGCGGCGCGACCGAAACGCTCTACATCGCCGGCATGGTCTCGCCGGGCGAGACGTTCGAGGCGCAGCTTGCGGGGTGCTTTGCCGCGATCGAGCAGGCGCTCGCGCACGCCGGCGCCGGCTGGGCGAACGTGGTGCAGTTCACGACCTACCTCGTGCACTCGCAGGATATCGCGCGCTTCATGGCCTGGCGGCTGCGCGAGTTTCCGCGCCTGTTTCCCGACGGCCGCTATCCGCCGAACACGCTGCTCGTCGTCGACCGTCTGGTGCAGGAGCAGTTTTTGGTCGAAGTGCAGACGATCGCGGTGCGATAGCCGCGCGGGCGACGCCTAATCCGGTTTTGCGCCCGAGCGGCGAACGAGGTCGGCGTAGATCCGGCCTTCGGCGGCGACGAACGCGGCGAATTCCTCCGGCGTGCGGATCGCCGGCGGCTCCGAACCCATCGCCCGCAGCCGCTCGCGCACCTCCGGCGCCTCGAGCGCCGCGCGGATCTCGGCCGCGAGCCGATCGACCACCGGCTGAGGCGTCTTCGCCGGCGCCATCACGCCCACCAGGTGGTCATGTCGAAGCCCGTGAGGCCCGATTCGTCGAGCGTCGGCAGCTCCGGCAGAAAACTCGAGCGCCGCTTCGTCGTCACCGCGAGCGCGCGCACCTTGCCCGCGCGGATGTTCGGCAGCGCGCTCGCAAGGTTATCGAACATGAGGTGCACGCGTCCGGCGAGAAGGTCGAGCACCGCCGGCGCCGCGCCCTTGTACGGTATGTGCACCATGAAGGTCCCGGTCATCTGCTTGAAGAGCTCGCCCGCGAGGTGCCCGGTCGAGCCGGTCCCGCCGGAGCCGAAGTCGAGCTTTCCGGGACGCGCGCGCGCGAGCGCGACGAGCTCGGCGACGCTCGTCACCGGCAGCTCGAGGTTGACGACGAGCACGTTCGGCACCTGCACCATCAGCGCGATGTGGCGAAAATCGCGCACCGGGTCGTACGGCACCCCGGTGAGCGTCGGGTTGATCGCGTGCGTCGCGACCGCGCCGATCACGAGCGTGTGGCCGTCGGGCGCGCTTTTCGCGACGAAGTCGACGCCGACGTTGCCGCCGGCGCCGGGGCGGTTCTCCACGAGCACCGGCTGGCCGAGCGATTCCTGGAGCTTGCCGGCGAGGAGCCGCGCCGATGTGTCTACCGGGCCGCCGGCGGCGTAGGGCACGACGATGCGCACCGGCCGTGCGGGCCAGCCCTGCGCCGCCGCCGGAGCGGCGGGCGCGAGCGCCGCCGCGCAAAGCGCGGCGAGCGCGAGCCGGCGCCAGCTCAACGCGCCTCCTCGGCGGCGAACGCCTCCTCGCGCTTGCGGCGGATGTTCGGCGCGGCGATGATCAGCGAGCAGGATGATCGCGACGATCAGGAACGCGGCGTGCCTTGATCGGCTTCTGGAAGAAGACGAGCGGATCGCCGCGCGCAAGCAGCATCGCGCGCCTGAGGTTCTCCTCCATCAGCGGCCCGAGGATGAAGCCGAGGATCATCGGCGCAGGCTTCGGATTCGAGCTTGACGCAGATGTAGCCGAGCAGGCCGAAGAACGCCATGATCAGCACGTCGAACGGATTGTTCGACAGGTCTGAAGACGCCGATCCCCATGAAAAGGAGGATCGAGGGATAGAGCAGGCGGTAGGGCACCGTGAGCAGCTTGATCGACATGCCGATGAGCGGCAGGTTGAGGATGACGAGCATCAGGTTTCCGACCCACATCGAGGCGATCATTCCCCAGAAGAGCTGCGGCCGGTCGTTCATCACCTGCGGGCCCGGGGCGATGCCCTGGATCATCATCGCGCCGATCATGAGCGCCATCACCGCGTTCGAGGGAATGCCGAGGGTGAGGAGCGGAATGAAGGAGCTTTGTGCGCCGGCGTTGTTCGCCGACTCTGGCGCCGCCACGCCCTCGATCGCGCCCTTGCCGAACTCGTGCGCATACTTCGAGATCTTCTTCGAGCGTATAGGCGCCGAAGGAGGCAGAAGCGCCCCCCCGCCGGGCAGGATCCCGAGCGCCGAGCCGAGGAAGGTGCCGCGCAGCGCCGCCGGGATCATGCGCCGAGCTTCCTTCGTTGGCCACAGGTGCGTCACCTTCTTCGTGAACACCTCGCGCTGCCCGGTGTGCTCGAGGTTGGCGACGATCTCGGCGATACCGAACATGCCCATCGCGACCACGACGAAGCCGATGCCGTCGGAGAGCTTCGAGATGCCGAACGTAAAGCGCAGCACCCCGGAGTTGACGTCGGTGCCGACGAGCCCGAGAAGCAGGCCGAGGATCATCGCGATCAGCGCCTTGACGAGCGAGCCGACGCGGCGAGCACGTACCGCCGGCGACGAGCCCGAGGCACCATGAGCGCGAAATACTCGGGCGAGTCCGAAGGTGAGCGCGAGCCTCGGCGAGCGGGGGCGCGACCAGCGTCGACGCCCAGCGTCGCGCACGCGTGCCGGCGACGAAGGACAGCGAGCGCGGCGGTGGCGAGCGCCTGCTCCGGCGCGGCCGCTGGCGCGCCATCTGGTAGCCGTCGAGGCAGGTCACGACCGAGGCGGATTCGCCGGGGAGGTTGAGCGAGGATCGGCGGTGGTGGAGCCGCCGTACTTGCGCGCCGTAGTAGATGCCGGCGAGCATGATGAGCGCGCCCGATGGGGTTGAGGTGGAAGGTGAGCGGCAGCAGCATCGCGATGGTGGCGGCGGGCCCCACGACCGGGCAGCACGCCGATGAGGGTGCCGAGCAGGACGCCGATGAGGCACCTGAGGATGTTGAGGGGCGCGAGCGCGACCGCGAAGCCGAGCAAGAGGTTGTTGAAGATCTCCATCGCGCGCCCCTACTGCAGGAACGCCGGCCAGACCGGGAACGGCAGCGTCAGGCCCTTGACGAACACCAGCACCGAGAACACCGCGAGCGCCGCGGCGAGGATCGCGACCTCCTTCGTGCGATATTCGTGACCGCCGAGCGCAGCGACGAAGACGAGGAGAATCGAACTCACGACCAGCCCGAGCGGCTTGAGGAGGCAGGCGAACACCATGCACGCGGCGATGATGAGGACCATCGGCTTCGCCTTCGGCCGGGAAAACGAACGCGAGCACCGCAAGGAGCACCGACGCCGCCATCATCCCCCAGTCGGCGGTGCCGAGCAGCCGCTTCGACGCCCAGGCGAGTACCGCATAGATCGCCACGCCGATCAGGAGATCGGCGAAGCTGAACGCCATGTGAACCGCGGCGGCCGCCTTCGGCAGCTTGGAAAAGAAGCTGCGCACGAAGACGATCAGGCCGAGCCCGGCGAGCAGGCCGCCGAGCACCGTCGGGAAATACGCCGGCCCCATGCGCACCGCGGTGCCCATTCTGGTAGCCGTACTCGATCTTCCAGCCCATCTGCTTGCCGAACGCGACGAGGAACGCCGGCGGTCCCATCGCGATCAGCATGAACGCGAGGCCGAAGCCGATGAACATCAGCCCGGCCCAGAAATCCTTTTCGCTGTTGATTCGCACCCGCTCCCCCCTTCGAGCGTGTCAGTCGGAAAGGCGGGCAAGTGTAGCACGCGCTCCCGAGCGCACCGCCGCGGCAAAAGCGCGGCCGCGCGGCTGAGCGGCCGCAGCGAAAGCGCTGCGGGCCATGCGCGCCGCAGCCGCGCAAGGTCCGATGGCCGGTCGATGTCGTGCACCGCGCAAAGCTCGACCCAGCGCAGCCCGGCCGCCGCAAGGTGCGCGCGCGCGTCGCGGCGAGTACCTGCGGCCCACCCCAGGCGATACGCTCGAAGAGCTGCGGCGCCGGCCGCCGCAGGCCGATCAGCGCGTAGCCGCCGTCTGCGGTCGGCGCGAGCACCGCGTCTGTGCCCGAGGCGAGCGCGTCGAACGCCGCGCGCAAGTGCCGCGCCCCGAGCGCGGGGCAGTCCGAGCCGATCAGCACCGCCGCCTCGCCGCGGGCGAGCGCCGCTTCGAGCCCTGCGCGCATGCGCGCGCCGAGGTCGCCTGCGGCCTGCGCGCGCGGGCGCGCGCGGTAGCGGCGCGCAAGGCGCCGCAGCGTCGGATGCGCGCAGTCGGGCGCACCGTGGAGCTCGAGCCGCGCGCAGCGCGCCGCGCGCGCGGCCTCAAGCGCCCGCTCGAGGAACAGCGCCGCGAGCCGCGCCGCCGCGCGCGCGCCGATCGCGCGCGCAAGGCGCGTCTTCACGCGGCCGGGCCGCGGCGCCTTGGCGAAGACGATGAGCGTCGCGTTCACCGTCGGCCGTAGCGGCGCGCGAGCGCCTCCGGCGAGGCGCCGAAGTAGAACGCAAGGCGCAGCCGCCACATGAGAAGGATCGTGCGCGAGCACGCCGTGCCGTTCCCAGCGTCGGCCGGAGGTGACCGCGCGCGCGGCGACGCACGCCGGCGGCGAAAACGCCTTCATCCGTCGGCTGAACGCGATGTCTTCCATCAGCGCGAGATCGGGAAAGCCGCCTGCGCGCGCGAACGCGTCGCGGCGCACGAAGATCGCCTGATCGCCGGTCGCAATGCCGGTGAGCCGCGAGCGCAGGTTCATGAGGAAAGCGACGACGCGAAGGAGCGGCGCGCGCCCCTCGATCGCCACGTCGAAGCGGCCCCAGAGGCGCGCGGCGAGCGCCTCGGCCACGTGCCGGTCGGCCTCGGGCGGAAGCCGGGTGTCGGCGTGCAGGAAAACGAGCGCATCGCCGGCGGCGACGGCCGCGCCGGCGTTCATCTGCCGGGCGCGGCCGCGCGGGGCGCGCAGCACGCGATCGGCAAGCGGCGCAGCGAGCGCAGGCGTCCCATCGGTCGAGCCGCCGTCCACCACGATCACCTCGTGGCCGCGCTCGCGCAGCGGCGCAAGCGCCGCAAGCGTCGCCGGCAGCGCTTCGGCCTCGTCGAGCGCAGGAACGACGATCGAGAGCCTCATCGTCGGACGTCGTTCAGCGACCAGTCGTAGGGGAGGAACGAGATCGGCGCGCGCCCCTCGGCCACCCTCTTCTGCAGCGCCGGATCGTCGGCGAGCAGATGCGCGTAGCGGGCGAAATAGCGTTCGAGCGAGTCTGCGCCCTGCGCGCCGCGCTTCCAGTCTTCGCCGTACCACTCGAAGATCCGCGACACTTCCAGCCGCCCGTCGGCCGAGACGCGGTTGCGCGTGCGGTCGGAGAGAAACCGCACCGCCTGCTCCTCGAGCTGCGCCTCGAGCCGCTCGGCGACGTAGGCCTCTTCGCGCAGCATCGGACAGCCGACCGCGGCACAGTTGAGCGCGTAATGCACCCGCGGCTCGTCGTAGGCGCCGGGTCGGCGCAGCATCTCGTGCTCGATCGCATCGAGGCTCATCGGGCGACCGAGGAGCCGGAAGAAACGGTCCCGGAACGGGTTGCCGAACAGCCTGCCGAAGTCCCGGATCGAGCGGATGTCCGGATAGCGCGCGAGCACCTTCTCGACCGCGAACGCGTTGTAGGCGTTGACGAGAAACGCGATCTGCTGCGCCTTCGAGAAGGCGCGGAACTCGGCCTCGGTGACGCGCGAGAGCGCCTCGAGATACTCGCGCAGCGCCGCGCGCTCGCGCGCGATGCCGGCGTAGTCGAGCCGCGAGGCGTGCGCGCCCTCAAGCACCACGACGTGCTTTCGGAGGAGCGCGTCCCAGGCGCGGTGCGCGTGATCGAACCCCTGCGCGCCGGCCGGCGCAAGGAGCACCGCGCAAAGGCAAAGCAGGCGGCGCATGCCGGTGCGCCCTCAAGCCCCCCCGGGCGGGGCCGGCAGGCCGGCGATCGGCGGCGGCGGCGAGCAGCCGCGCGAGGACCGCGCGGGCGGAGCCGGCACCGCGCCGCCAGTCGTTGAGCGCCGCAAGGAACGCCTGCGCGCCGCGCGTGATGCGCGCGCGCCGCCAGGCGCCGGCGGCGTGGCGCACCGCCTCCGCGTAGGTCGGATAGACGTGCACCGTGCCGAGCAGTCGCGCCAGACCGATGCGCCGCTCGATCGCGAGCGCGATTTCCGCGATCGTCTCGCCCGCGTGCGCGCCGACGACGGTCGCACCGAGGATGCGATCGGTGCCGGGCGCGGTGAGCACTTTCACGAACCCCTGTGCCGCCTCGTCCGCGATCGCCCGATCGAGCGCCGCAAGATCGTAGCGCGTCACCTCGCAGGGCACGCCGCTTTGGCGCGCCTCGGTCTCGTTCAGCCCGACGCGGGCGACCTCCGGATCGGTGAAGGTCGTCCACGGGATCGCGGCGCGGTCCGCGCGGCGGCGGTACCAGGGGCCGAAGAGCGCATTGAGCGCCGCGGTCGCCGCCTGATGCGACGCCGCGTGGGTGAACTGCAGCGGCCCGGCGACGTCGCCGCAGGCGTAGATGTTGGGGTAGTTCGTGCGCAGGTACGCGTCGGTCTGGACGGTACCGGCCGGCGCGAGCGCGATGCCGAGGTCCTCGAGCCCCAAGTCCGCGGTGTGCGCCGCGCGCCCCAGCGCGCACACGAGCAGGTCGAAAGGCACGCGCAGCTCGGTGCCCGCGCGCTCGGCAAGGAGGACCTTTTCGCCCGCCTCGACGCGGAACGCCTTCGGTTCGCAGCCGACGAGCACCGCGATGCCTTCGGCGGCGAAGCGCTCGGCGAGCAGCGCCGACACTTCCGGGTCCTCGCGCGCGAGCACGCGCCCCAGTGCGCTCGATGAGCGTCACCTCGGCCCCGAGGCGCGCGAGCGCCTGCGCGAGCTCGCAGCCGAGGGGCCCTGCGCCGAGCACGAGCACCCGGCGCGGCAGCCGGCGCAGCGACCAGAGCGTGTCCGAGGTGACGTAGCCGGTGCGCTCGATGCCCGGGATCGGCGGCACGACCGGACGCGCGCCGGTCGCGAGCACGATCGCGCGCGTCGTCAGCCGCCGGCGCGCGCCGTCGGGCTGGCGCACCTCGACCTCCCAGGGCGTGACGAGCCGCGCCTCGCCCGCGAGGCACTCGACGCCGAGCGCCGTATAACGCGCGACCGAATCGTGCGGCTCGAGCGCGCGCACCACGCGCGCGACGCGATCCATCAGCTCGCCGAAGTCGACCTCGACGCTCGCGGCGCGCAGCCCGAAGTCGCGGTGGCGGCGGATGTCGGCGACGAGTCGCGCCGAGCGGAGGAGCGCCTTGGACGGCACGCAGCCGGTATGGAGGCAGTCGCCGCCCATGCGGTGGCGCTCGACGAGCGTCACCTTCGCGCGCGCGGCTGCGGCGACGTAGGCGGCGACCAGGCCCGCCGCGCCGCCGCCGATCACCACCAGGTTGCGCTCGAAGCGCCGCGGCCGCCGGTGCGCCCAGCGCGCGTAGACCCGGCGCGCCCGCAGCGCCTCGAGCGTCTTTCGCGCAGCGAGCGGAAAGAGCCCGAGCAGCAGGAACGCGCCGATCAGGCCGGGCGAGAAGACCGCCGCTGGCGAATCGATCGCCGCAAGCTGCGTGCCGGCGTTGACGTACACCACGGTGCCCGCGAGCATGCCGAGCTGGCTCACCCAGTAGAACGTCCAGGCACGCATCGTTGTGAGGCCCATCGCGAGGTTGATCGCAAAAAACGGCACCGCCGGGATCATGCGCAGCGCGAACAGGTAGAAGGCGCCGTCGCGCGAGATGCCGTCGTTCACCGCGCGCAGCGGCGCCGCAAAGCGCGCCTGCACCCAGTCGCGCAGCAGGAAACGGCTCGCGAGAAACGCGAGCGTCGCACCGATCGACGAGGCGAAAGAAACGAGGAGCGTACCCCAGAACAGCCCGAAGATCGCGCCGCCCGCGAGCGTGAGCGCCGCCGCCCCCGGAAGCGACAGACCCGCAACCAGCACGTAGAGCGCAAAATAGCCGCCGGCCGCCTGCAGGCGATTCGCCTCGTACCAGGCGCGCGCCGCCTGCGCCTTCGCCTTCACTTCGGCGAAACCGAGCGCGTCGGGACCGCCGCCGGCGAAGTAGGCGGCGACGCCGGCCGCAAGCAGCGCGAATACCAGCAGACGACGGCGGGTCATCGGCCGGTGTCCTGTTCGCGCACCGCCCGGGCGCGGATCAGAGCAGGTTCGCCGCGCGGAAGGACTGATCGTCGAGCAGCGCGAGCAGCCGGCTGCTCGTCGCGCGCAGCCGCTGCGACAGCATCAGCACCAGCTCCATCAGGATCTTTGCGCCGAGCATCGGCTGCTCGACGATGATGCGCGCGAGGTTTTCGCGGTCGAGCACCGCCACGAGCGTCGGCTCGACCGCGACGCAGGTCGCGAACCGCGGCTCGCCGTCGATCATCGACATCTCGCCGAGGGTCTTGCCGGCGTCGACCACCGCGATCACCTGCGCGGTGTTCCAGCGGTCGCGCTTTCGCACCTCGACGCGCCCCTCGATCAGCATCAGCATGAAGTCGCCGTCGTCGCCTTCGCGGATGATCTCGGCCCCGGCCGGCGCGCGATAGACATCCATGAAGTGCGCGAGCAGCCGCACCTCGGCGGGCGCGAAGTGCTCGAGCAGGGTGCACTTCGGGATGAGCGCGTGGATCTGCGGCGCAAAGCGCGTCGCGTCGCCGAGGTACTCGAGGTGGGCGAGCTGCCGCGGCCGTTCGCTCATTGCGGGGGGCGTCTCCGCGCGCGATTCTAGCCGATCAGCCAGAGCACGGTGCCGAACCAGCCGGCCACCGCGAGCGCGAGCACCGGATCGGTGACGAGCTCCTCGGCCGGGTCGCCGCCGGCGCCGCGAAAATGCAGCCGGTAGAGGTAACGGAAAAGGCCGAGCATCACCCAAGGCAGCGTGAGCACCAGATCGTCCGTGCCGTGCCGCGCCGTCGTTTCCGCATCGAGCGTATAGAGCAGATACGCCGCCGCGGTCGCCATCGCGCAGGCGAAGGTGGCGCGGTCGAGAAACGCCGCGCTGTAGGCGGCGAGCACCGCGCGATGCGCGCCCGCCTCGGCGCCGAGCTGCGCGAGCTCGGCGCGGCGCTTCGCGAACGCGAGAAAGAGCGTGAGCAGAAAGCCGCAGGCGAGCAGCCATTTCGACGGCTCGATGCCGATGCCGGCGGTGCCGGCAAGGAGCCGCAGCATGAAGCCCGCGGCGATCGCAAACACGTCGAGCACCGGCACCGTCTTGAGGCGCAGCGTGTAGGCGACGTTGAGCGCAAGGTACGCCGCAAGACACGCGGCCGCGGCCGGTCCCGCCCAGGCGGCAAGCGCCAGACCCGCCGCGGCGGCCGCCGCCGCGAGCGCGTAGGCGGCGCGCACCGAGACCGCGCCGCGGGCGAGCGGTCGGGCGCGCTTGCGCGGATGGCGCCGATCGCGCGCGAGGTCGCGGCAGTCGTTGAACGCGTACACCGCGCCCGAGCCGAGACAGAACGCCGCGGTCGCCGCGATCGCCGCGGCGACGCGCGCCGGCTCCTCCCACCCGTGGCCGAAGACGAGTCCGGCGAGGACGAACCCGTTCTTCGGCCACTGCCGCGGGCGCATGAGCTCGACCAGCGCGGCGACGCGGCTCATTGCGGGAAATAGCGCTCGAAAAAATAGCAGCCGCGGACCGGCAGCCAGGCCGGAATGCGGTAGTAGCGCCGGCGCACCTCCTCCAGCACCCCGCGGCGGTAGGCGGCGTAGTCGAAGCCGCGGCCGGTCACCGCGAAGAAGCGCACGCCGCGCGCCTCGAGCACTCGGACCTCGAGCGCGCGGAAATACCGCCGGTAGTCTTCCTCGCGCGGCGGCTCGCGCCGCAGCACCGTGAGATCTGCGCCGTCGTAGCGGCGCCAGTCGGTGAGGATGTCGTCGTGGCGCGCGTGCGAGGAGCCGGCGCCGAACACCGGCACGTCGCGCCCGGCATGCCAGGCGAGGATCGCGGCGGCGGAATAGCTGTCGGCGGCGAGCGCGGCGCCGGGCGCCGGCGCGCGCGCGGCGAGCGCCGGCGCCTCGACGAGGAACACGAGGCCGCGATACAGGCGCGTGCCGCTCCAGAGCTCGAGCGGCAGCGCCGCGAGCGCGAACGCCGCAGCGACGTGAAAGAGCGCAAAGGCGGCCAAGACGCGCACCGCGCGCTCGAGCGCCGCGCGCTCGAACACGAGCGCGACGCTCGCCGCGAGCGCAGGCAGAAAAGCGAGCAGCCAATGAAGCCCGATGCGCTTGACCGGCGCGAGCGCCGCGAACACCCCGAACGGAACGAGCCAGGCGAGGACGAGCGCCCGCACTTCGGGCCGGCCCCAGGCGGCGGCGAGCTGCGCGCGCCCGCGCCACGCGAGCCACAGAAGCGGCGCGGCGAGATAGGCGAGCGAAAGCGCATAGAGCGCCGGGGTCGCGAGCGACCAGCCGCCGTCGTCCAGATGCCGGTTGACCGCGTTGAACATCACGTTCGCCCAGCAGGCGTTCGCGTTCCACCACAGGTTGTAGAGCGCCGCGGGCGCCGCACCGGCCGCCGCGAGCGCGAGCCCGGCCCAGCGGCCGGTGCTCGCCGCCCAGGCGAGGAACCCGAGCCCGAGCAGCACCGCGAGGTACTTGGACAGAAACGCGAGGCCGAGCAGCGCGCCGGCCGCGAAAAAAAGCGCGCGCGCGCCCGGCTGCGCGCGCGCCTGCCGCTGTGCCGCCAGCGCGAACGCGAGCGCCGAGGCGGCGGCGAACAGCATGAGCGGCGCGTCGGTGGTGACGAGCACGTTCCAGACATTCATCGGCACGAGCAGCACGCACAGCCCCGCGAGGTTCGCGCGCCCGGCGTCGAGTCCGAGCCCGCGCGCGAGCGCCGCGCGCACGAAGAGCGCCGCGCCAAGCGGCGCGAGGGTGGCCGGCAGCCGCAGCACCCAGGTCGCCTCGGAGATCGAAAGGAGCAGCGCGAGCCACCAGCCGATCATCGGCGGGTGGTCGTAGTAGCCTGCGGCCGGATGCCTGCCCCAGAGCGCGAAATACGCCTCGTCGGCGGTGACCGGCGCCGCCGTCGAAAGCCAGAACCGGAACGCGAGCGTCGCGGCCGCCGCGGCCCAGAACGCGTGCCGCGGCGCGAACGCCGCGCGGCTCAAGCGGCGCTCGCGCGTCGCGCGCCCTTCGCCGCGCGCGCGCTCGCGCGCGCCCGCCCCGCGCTGCGGCGCACGGCATCGCGCGCCGCGCCCTCGCCCGACGCCGCGTCGCGGCGCTCATCTACGCCCTTTTGCCTGCGCCTGCGTGCGCGCACCGCGTCGGCGAGCAGCTCTAACGCCGCGACCGAATCCTCCCAGCCGAGGCAGGCGTCGGTGATGCTCTGGCCGAAGACGAGCGGGCGGCCGGGCTCCAGGTCCTGGCGGCCTTCGACCAGGTTCGATTCGATCATCGCGCCGACGATGCAACGGCTGCCGGCGGCGATCTGCGCCGCGACCTCGCGCGCGACCTCCATCTGGCGCCGGAACTGCTTGGCCGAGTTGGCGTGCGAAAAATCGATCATCAGGCGACAGGGCAGGCGCGACTTTTCGAGCTCGGCGCAGGCCGCGGCGACGCTCGCGGCGTCGTAGTTCGGCGTGCGTCCGCCGCGCAGGATGATGTGGCAGTCCTCGTTGCCGCGCGTCTCGACGATCGCCACCTGACCGCTCTTGTGCACCGAGAGGAAGTGATGCTTCTGGCGCGCCGCGAGGATCGCGTCCACCGCGATGCGGACGTTTCCGTCGGTGCCGTTCTTGAAGCCGACCGGTGCCGACAGCCCCGAGGCGAGCTCCCGGTGCACCTGGCTTTCGGTGGTGCGCGCGCCGATCGCGCCCCAGGCGACGAGGTCGCCGATGTACTGCGGGACGATCACGTCGAGGAATTCGCTTCCGGCGGGCACCCCCATCTGGTTGATGCGCACGAGGAGATCGCGCGCGATCCTCAGCCCCTCGTTGATGCGGAAGCTGCCGTTGAGATACGGGTCGTTGATGAGACCCTTCCAGCCGACGGTGGTGCGCGGCTTCTCGAAATAGACCCGCATCACCACCTCGAGCTCGGCGGCGTGGCGCGCGCGCTCGGCCGCGAGCCGCTCGGCGTAGGCGAGCGCGGCCTGCGGATCGTGGATCGAGCAGGGCCCGATCACCACGAGCAGCCGGTCCGAGGCCCCGTGCAGGATCTCGCGGATGCGGCGGCGGGTGTCGGCGACCAGCCGCTCGACCGCCGTGCCCTGGATCGGAAAGAAGCGGATCAAGTGTTCGGGGGGCGGCAGCGGGACGATGTTTTCGATCCGCTCGTCGTCGGTGAGCGAGGTGCGATCGGCCGGGATCGGTCCGAGAAAGCTGTCTGCGGCGCTCGTCATCGGGCTGTCCTCCAAAAACAAAAACCGCCAGGCATTTCTGCGCTGGCGGTCTGAAAGGGGTCCGGTTCGGTGCGCGGCTAGTCCCGTTCCTCCGCCAGCAGGCGGTGGAAGTAAAAGAAGCCGTAGAACCGGCGCGTCATCGGCGCAATTGAAGCACGGAACCGCCCGCGCTGTCCACCGGCCGGGGATTGCGGGGGAGCGCCGGCCGCACGCGCATTTGCCCCTGCGCGGGTCGCGTGCTAATTTTTTCGCCGCCTCGGACGATACACGCAGTAGAAGAGGAGCACAGCGATGCAGGTCGGCCCGCTCGTTCCGGCGCGCCCGCCGGCCATCCCGGTGGCGGGGTTCAAGGACGTCTACGACGTCGCCGAGGTGGAAAAGGCGCTCGCGGGGCTGCCGCAAAGCGCGAACGAGGCGCTGCGCGCCCTCTACGAGAAGATGCTGCGCCTGGGCGGCCAGCGCTTCACCGTCAAGCCCTCGGCGCTGCCGGAGATGGACGGCCTCATCGAGGACCTTCCGAACTTCGCCGAGGTGATCGAGGAGATCCGCCGCCAGCTCGCGCTCTGCGTCGATTCGAGCGACCCGATCGAGCTGCCGCCGATCCTGCTCCTCGGCGAGCCGGGCATCGGCAAGACGCATTTCGCGCAGCGCATCGCCGATCTGATCGGCACCGGCTGCGGCTTCGTGCCGATGAGTTCGCTCACCGCCGGCTGGATCCTCTCGGGCGCCTCCTCGCAGTGGAAGAACGCGAAGCCGGGCAAGGTGTTCGAGACCTTCCTCAACGGGAAATACGCCAATCCGGTGATCGTCGTCGACGAGATCGACAAGGCGGCCGCCGACGGGCAGTACGACCCGCTCGGGCCGCTCTACGAGCTGCTCGAGACGAAGACCGCGGCGCATTTCGTCGACGAGTTCGCCGAGGTGCCGATCGACGCCTCGGGGGCGCTGTGGTTTGCGACCGCGAACGACGCAAGCCGCATCCCCGAGCCGATCCTGAACCGCATGAACGTCTACGAGATCGAGCCGCCGGACTTCGACGGCTCGGTGCGCATCGCGCGCGCGATCTATCGCGAGATCCGCGCCGCACACGAGTGGGGCCGGCGTTTTCCCGAGACGCCGGCGGCGTCGGTGCTCGAAAAGCTCGCGAGCCTGACGCCGCGCGAGATGCGCCGCGCCACCCTCACCGCGTTCGGCAACGCGAAGCTCGCGGGCCGCGACGAGGTCCGGCCCGAAGACGTGCCCGAGCCGCGCAGCGCGCGGCGCGCGCGCATCGGGTTCTAGCGCGCTAGAGCCGCGCCTCGACCCAGGCGCGCACCGAGGCGAGCGCGGCAGGAAGCTTTGCGACCTCCGTTCCGCCCGCCTGCGCGAGCTCCGGTCGGCCGCCGCCGCGGCCGCCGACCTGCTGCGCGACGTGGTTCACCAGCTCGCCCGCCGGCACGCGGTCGGCGAGGTCCTTGGTCACACCGGCGACGAGCGTCACCTTGCCGTCGCTTGCGCTCGCGAGAACGATCGCCGCGCGCTTGAGGCGCTCCTTCAACCGGTCGATCGCTTCGCGCAGCGCGCGCGCATCGGCCCCCTCCACGGTTGCCGCGACCACCTTCGCGCCCTTTACCTCGACCGCCTGCGCCGCGAGGTCCGGCGCGCCGCCCGCGGCGAGCTTCGCGCGCAGGCGCTGCAGCTCCCGTTCGAGCGCGCGCTTCGCCTCGCGCTCGGCCTGCAGTTTCGCGCGCAGCGCCTCGCCCGAGGCCTGGAAGAACTCCTCGACGAAGGCGTTTTCCTCCTCGAGCGCCTGCGCCCAGGCGAGCGCGGCCTCGCCGGCCACCGCCTCGACGCGGCGCACCCCCGCCGCGACGCCCGACTGCGAGACGATCTTGAAAAAGCCGATGTCGCCGGTGCGGCGCACGTGCGTGCCGCCGCACAGCTCGGTCGAGAAATCGCCCATCGAGACGACGCGCACCTCGTCGCCGTACTTGTCGCCGAAGAACGCGAGCGCGCCCGCGCGCATCGCCTCGTCGTATTTCATGATGCGCGCGGCGACCTCGGCGTTCGCGCGGATCTCGGCGTTCACGAGCGCCTCGATGCGGCGGATCTCGTCGCGCGCGAGCGGCTTGTCGTGCGAAAAATCGAACCGCGTGCGGTTCTCGTCGACGAGCGAGCCCTTCTGCTGCACGTGCGGCCCGAGCACCTGGCGCAGCGCCGCGTGCATCAGGTGCGTCGCCGAGTGATGGCGCATCGTGCGCGCGCGCAGCGCTAGGTCGACGCGCGCGGCGACCTCCTCGCCCACGCGCAGCACGCCGGTCGCGAGCCGCCCGTGATGGCCGAAGACCTCGGGCCGGATCTTCTGCGTGTCGGCGACGACGAAGGTGCCCGCGGCGCCGACCAGCTCGCCGCGGTCGCCGACCTGCCCGCCCGCTTCCGCATAGAAGGGCGTGCGATCGAGCACCACGGTGCCTGTCTCGCCCGCGCGCAGCTCGGCGACCGGCGCGCCTTCGCGGTAGAGCGCGACCACGCGCCCGCTCGCGGCGAGCGTCTCGTAGCCGCAGAACTGCGTGCGCTCGCCGCTGTAGGCGAGTTCGGCCGCGAGCCCGAACCGGCTCGCGGCGCGCGCGCGCGCGCGCTGCGCCTGCATCGCCGCCTCGAACCCGGCAAGGTCGATCGCCACGCCCCGCTCGCGGCAGATGTCGGCGGTGAGGTCGACCGGAAAGCCGTAGGTGTCGTAGAGGCGAAACACCGTCTCGCCGTCGAGGAGCTTTCCGCCGGCGGCGAGCGCCGCTTCGAGCAGCGTCATGCCGTGCTCGAGCGTCTCGGCAAAGCGCAGCTCCTCCTGCTCGATCACCTCGGCGACGCGCGCGCGCTCGCGCCGCAGCTCCGGATAGGCCTCGCCCATCGCGCCGTCGAGGTCGGCCACCAGCCGGTGAAAGAACGGGTCCTTTTGCCCGAGCTTGTAGCCGTGGCGGATCGCGCGCCGGATGATCCGGCGCAGCACGTAGCCGCGGCCCTCGTTGCCGGGGAGGACGCCGTCGACGATCAGGAACGCGCTCGCGCGGATATGGTCGGCGATCACGTTGAGCGAGGGGTTCTTGAGCGCCTTCTGGCGCGTCTCGCGCGCGGCGGCGCGGATGAGGTCCTGGAAAAGGTCGATCTCGTAGTTCGAGTGCACCCCTTGCAGCACCGCGGCGATGCGCTCAAGGCCCATGCCAGTGTCCACGCAGGGGCGCGGCAGCGGCGTGAGCGCGCCCGTCTCGTCGCGGTCGTACTGCATGAAGACGAGGTTCCAGATCTCGATGTAGCGGTCGCCGTCGGCCTCGGGCGAACCGGGCGGCCCGCCGGGAATGCCCGGTCCGTGGTCGTAGAAGATCTCGGAACACGGCCCGCAGGGGCCGGTGTCGGCCATCTGCCAGAAGTTGTCCGACTGGTATTTCGCGCCGCCCGGCTTGTCGCCGATCCGCACGCAGCGCTCGCGCGGCACGCCGATCTCTTTTGTCCAGACCTCGTAGGCTTCGTCGTCGGTCGCGTACACCGTCGTCCAGAGCCGCTCGGGCGGAAGGCGATAGACGACGGTGAGCAGCTCCCAGGCGTAGCGGATCGCCTCGCGCTTGAAGTAGTCGCCGAACGAGAAGTTGCCGAGCATCTCGAAGAACGTGTGGTGGCGCGCGGTGTAGCCGACGTTTTCGAGGTCGTTGTGCTTGCCGCCGGCGCGAACGCAGCGCTGCGCGGTCGCGGCGCGCACGTACGGGCGCGCCTCGCGGCCGAGGAACACGTCCTTGAACTGCACCATCCCCGAGTTAGTGAAAAGCAGCGTCGGGTCGTTCGCCGGCACGAGCGAACTGGACGGCACCACCGTGTGCCCGCGCGAACGGAAGAACTCGAGGAAACTCGAACGGATTTCCGCCGATCTCATCGCCGCGATTCTACCGCGGCCGCACGAGCGATTCAGTCGGTCTCCTCGGCCGCGAGCGCGAGCGCGCGCCGCACGGTCTCGTGCGAAAACCCGCGGCCGAGCAGAAAACGCGCGCGCCGCGCGCGCTCTTCGCGCGTCGCGGCCTGCCCGCGGTAGCGGCGCGCGAGGACCGCGCGCGCGCGCGCGAGCTCGTCGCCCGCGGCGAAGCGCTCGACGAGGGGCGCCGGGACGCCCTTGGCGCGGAGTTCCTCGCGGATGCGCGCCGCGCCGTACTTGCGCGCAAGACGGCGGGCGCGCACCTCGGCGTAGCGTTCATCGGAAAGCAGCCCGCCGCGCTCGAGCTCGTCGAGCAGCGCGGCAAGCGCCGCGGGCGAGGCCGCCTCGGGCGCAAGCCGCGCCGCGAGTTCCGCGCGCGAATGCTCGCGCCGCGCAAGCAGCGCGAGCGCGCGCCGCCTAAGCGCCGCGCTTTCGCGCGGGGAGCGGCTCAACCTTCCTGTCCTCCGGCGCGTCGGCCGCGTGCGGCAGCGGCGCCGGCACGCCCGCCTTCTCGCGGATTCTCGCCTCGATTTCGCGCGCGAGCGCCGGGTTTTCCTTGAGGTAATCGCGCGCGTTGTCCTTGCCTTGGCCGAGGCGGTCGCCGCCGTAGAGGTACCAGGCGCCCGACTTCTCCAGCACGCCGTAGCGCACGCCGAGTTCCAGCACCTCGCCCTCGCGCGAGATGCCCTCGCCGTAGAGGATGTCGAATTCGGCCTCGCGGAACGGCGGCGCGACCTTGTTCTTCACGATCTTGACGCGCGTCTCCGCGCCGATCACCTCGTCGCCCTTCTTGATCGAGCCGATCCTGCGGATGTCCATCCGCACCGAGGCGTAGAACTTGAGCGCGTTGCCGCCGGTGGTGGTCTCGGGGTTGCCGAACAGTACGCCGATCTTCATGCGGATCTGGTTGATGAAGATGACGAGCGTGTTCGTGCGCTTGATGTTGGCGGTGAGCTTCCTGAGCGCCTGGCTCATCAGCCGCGCCTGAAGCCCCATCTGCGGCTCGCCCATCTCGCCCTCGATCTCGGCCTTGGGGGTGAGCGCCGCGACCGAATCGATCACGATCACGTCCACCGCCCCCGAGCGCACCAGCATGTCGGCGATCTCGAGCGCCTGCTCGCCGGTGTCGGGCTGCGAAATCAGGAGCTCCTCGGTCTTCACCCCGAGCTTCGCGGCGTAGCCGATGTCGAGCGCGTTCTCGGCGTCGATGAACGCCGCGGTGCCGCCCGCCTTCTGCACCTCGGCGATCACCGAAAGCGTGAGCGTCGTCTTGCCCGAGGACTCCGGCCCGTAGATCTCGACCACGCGCCCGCGCGGAAGCCCGCCGACGCCGAGCGCGATATCGAGCCCGAGCGAACCCGTCGAGACGACCTCGACGTCTTTGACCGCCTCGGCGTCCATGCGCATGATGGAGCCCTTGCCATACTGCTTTTCGATCTGCGCGAGCGCCGCAGCGAGCGCTTTCTGCCTGTTCTCGTCCATCGTGTGCCCCCTTTTTCTTGCCGGCATCTGCGGCAGGCCCTGCGGGCCCGGGCCGGCACCGCATACTGAATAAACGTCCAGCCATTGTCGGCGGTTGACAGCACCGTGTCAATGCCGGCGGTGGTACATTCGGCTTTTCCGAATCAGAACAATCGCTTGGGAGACGAACAATGGCGAAAGTGGCATTCCTCGGGCTCGGCGTCATGGGCTACCCGATGGCCGGGCACCTTGCAAAAAAAGGCGGCCACGAGGTCGCGGTCTATAACCGCACCGCGGCAAAGGCCGAACAATGGGTAAAAGAGTACGGCGGCCGGCGTGCACCCACCCCACGCGAGGCGGCCGCCGGCGCCGATTTCGTCATGATGTGCGTCGGAAACGACGACGACGTGCGCTCGGTCGTCTACGGCGCGGAGGGCGCGCTCGCGGGCATCAAGCCGGGCGCGATCCTCGTCGATCACACGACGGCCTCGGCGCTGCTTGCTCGCGAGCTGCACGCCGCGTGCAAGCAAAAGGGGATCGGCTTCGTCGATGCGCCGGTCTCGGGCGGGCAGGCGGGTGCGCAGAACGGGCAGCTCTCGATCATGTGCGGCGGCGAGCCCGCCGACTTCGAGCGGGCGAAACCGGTGCTCGACGCCTACGCGAAGGTGTGCGCGTTGATCGGCGGCCCGGGCGCCGGGCAGCTCACGAAGATGGTGAATCAGATCTGCATCGCAGGGCTCGTCCAGGGACTCGCCGAGGGGCTCGCGTTCGCCAAGCGCGCCGGCCTCGACCTCGAAAAGGTGATCGCGGTCATTTCCAAGGGCGCCGCCCAATCCTGGCAGATGGAAAACCGTTGGCAGGCGATGGCGGCGGAGAAGTTCGACGGCTTCGGGTTCGCGGTCGACTGGATGCGAAAGGATCTCGCGATCTGTCTGGAAGAGGCGCGCAGAAACGGCGCGCGGCTGCCGGTTGCGGCGCTCGTCGACCAGTTCTACGCCCAGGTGCAGGCGCGCGGCGGCCGGCGCTGGGACACCTGCAGCCTGATGCATCTGCTCGTCAAGGACTGAATGCAGCTCATCCTCTGGCGGCACGCCGAAGCCGAGTCGGGCGGCCCGGACGAGGCGCGCCGCCTCACCGCGCGCGGCAAGCGCCAGGCGCGCCGCGTCGCGCGATGGCTGCGCCGGCGTCTGCCCGAGAACGCGCGCGTGCTCGCAAGTCCCGCGGTGCGCGCGCAACGCACCGCGCGCGAACTCACGCGCCGCTACGAGACGAACGAGGCGGTCGGCCTTATGGCGAGCGCACCCGCGGTGCTCGCCGCCGCCGGCTGGCCCGACCCGGCCGAGCGCACCGTCGTCGTCGTCGGCCATCAGCCCACGCTCGGCGAGGCGGCGGCGCTCGCGCTCACCGGCCGCATCGAGCCCTGGCGGCTTGAGCGGGGCGCGCTGCTGTGGCTCGCCTCGGGCGAAGGCGAGCCGCCGTACCTTCGCGCAGCGATCACGCCGGATCTCGTCTGAGCGCGCCGGCGCGCACAAGGCGATGCAGCTTCCAGGTCGCGATCGGGCCACCGAGCGCACCCAGTCCCAGCGTCGTCCACGCGACGCCCCAGGCGAGCGCATCGGCCGACCCACGGCCGCCGCCGGCGAGGTCGAGCGCCCAGCCGAAGACGAAGGGGCTTGCGATGCCCGCGCCGAAGCCGATCGCCGAGCGAAGCGCGTACGCGACGCCGAGATCGTGCGGCGGCACCGACTCGGCGAGCACCGTCGAGTGCGTGGCCGAATCGGCGATCGCGGCGAAGTTGTAGAGGCAGGCGAGCGCGACGAGGAGCGCAAGCGGCAGCTCGATCAGCCAGCCGATCGAAAACGAGAGCGCAAGGCTCACCGACGACCACACGAGGATCGTCTGCGTGCGCCCCCAACGGTCGGCCATCGTTCCGCCGACGACCGAGCCGGCGATGTTGGCGAGGTAGGTGAGCGCGGCAAAGCCGAGCGCGAGCGCCGCCGCCTCGCCCGGGGCCGCGCCTTGCGCGGCGAGCGCCGCCGCGAGAAACGCCGGCAGCCACGCCCACAGCCCGAGCAGCTCCCAGTTGTGAAACGAATAGCCCCAGATGGAAAGCATGCCGCGGCGGTTGCGCCAGAGGGCCAGGAAGCGCCGCGAGCGCCGATTCGCCCGCCGGCCGCGGGTGCACCCGGTTCGGCGTCGCCCCGAGCGTCGCGAGGGCGAGAAGCCAAGCCGCAAGCGGAAGCGCCGCGACCGCCGCGAGCGCCCCGCGCCACCCGGTGAACTGGAGCGCGAGCGCCGCCGCGCCGAGGCAGAGCGCGTAGCCGGCGCTCGAGCTGGCGATGAACCAGCCGATCGCGCGGCCGCGCCGCTTCGGGCCGACGTGCTCGCTCACGAGCGCGATCACGGGCGTATAGGCGCCGCCCTGCGTAAGACCGGTGAGCGCGTGCAACCACAGCGCCGACCAGAACCCGTCGGCGAACGCGACGAAGAGCAGCGGGCTCGCCGCGCCGGCGACGCCGCTTACGAGATGCGCGCGCTTTGCGCCGCGATGGTCGGCGTAGAAGCCGACGAGGAAAAGCGAGGCGAGATAGCCGAGATGAAACGCCGACTGCACGAGCCCCGCCTGCTTTGCGGAGAGCGCCCAGGCGGCTTGCGCCTGCGGCAGCACCGCCGACCAGGCGACGACCCAGCTCGCCGCGAGCGCGCGGCTCGCGCACAGCCCGGCGAGCCACGGCGCCGAGCCCGGGCGCGGGCTCATCGCGCCGCGCCGCCGCAGCCTGCCCTCACGCGAGGGCAGCGAGCCGCACCGGGATGCGGCGCGCGCCGAACGGTTTTTCGAACTTTCCCCAGCGGCCGGCGATCGGCGTGCCGCAGGCGCGCGCACGCGCCCGAGTCGGTCACGCGGTAGGCGAGGATACTCGTACCAGTCGCGCACGATGAGCGCCGCGCCGCAGGACGGGCAGGCGGTCGTGCCGCCCTCGGGGTCGTGCACGTTGCCGGTGTAGACGTAGCGCAGCCCGTGCGCGCGCGCGATCCGGCGCGCGCGCGCGAGCGTCTCCGGGGGCGTGGGCGGCACGTCGGTCAGCTTCCAGTCGGGGTGAAACGCGGTGAAGTGAAGCGGCACGTCCGGGCCCAGCCGCTCGGCGATCCAGCGGCACTCGGCCTCGAGTTCGGCCTCCGAGTCGTTCCAGCCGGGGATGAGAAGCGTCGTGATCTCGGTCCAGACCCGGGTTTCCTTCACCAGGTATTCGAGCGTCTCGAGCACCGGCGCAAGCCGCCCGGCGCAGAGGCGGAAATAGAAGTCGTCGGTGAACGCTTTCAGGTCCACGTTCGCCGCGTCCATCTTCGCGAAGAACTCGCGCGCGCGGCGCGGCGTGGATGTAGCCGGCGGTGACCGCGACCGTCTGCACGCCCGCCGCGTGGCAGGCGTCGGCGATGTCCATCGCGTATTCGGCGAAGATCACCGGGTCGTTGTAGGTGAACGCGACCGAGCGGCAGCCAAGGCGCAGCGCCGCGCGCGCGATCGCCTCTGGGCTTGCGGCGTCCATCAGCCGGTCGGTCTCGCGCGACTTCGAGATGTCCCAGTTCTGGCAGAACTTGCAAGCGAGGTTGCAGCCGGCGGTGCCGAAGGAAAGCACCGCGCTGCCGGGAAAAAAGTGGTTGAGCGGCTTCTTCTCGATCGGATCGACGCAAAAGCCCGAGGAGCGGCCGTAGGTGGCAAGGACCATGCGGTCGCCCTCGCGCTTGCGAACGAAGCAGAGACCGCGCTGGCCCTCGTGCAGGCGGCAGTCCCGCGGGCAGAGGTCGCACTGGATGCGGCCATCGTCCAGCCGATGCCACCAGCGCGCCGGGTAATCCGATTCCGGCACGCTCACGCGAACGCCGCCTCCGTCCACTTCGCGACGCGATAGCGCAGCACGCGGCAGCGCGCAAGAGGCATAGCCTCGGCGATGCCGGCCTTGCGCGCGAGTTCAGCGAAAAACCGCCGCGGGTCCGGCACGCTCTCCCACACCTGCGGCAGGAACGTCGCCCGCCGGCCCTCGTATTCCAGGACGATGCCGTCTTCGCGCGGGCGAACGCGCGCGAAAAGCTCCGCCTCGTCCGCGAACGCGATCGGCCGGGCAGGCGAAAGGAGCGACACCTCGAGCGTGCAGCCCGGCCACTCGGCCCGCGAGAGCTTCGGAAAGCGCGGGTCGCGGAACGCCGCGGCGCGCGCGTTCTCGGCCACGTCTTCGCAAAGCGCGCGCTCGGGCGCAAGGCTCCCCATGCAGCCGCGGAGCCGTCCCTCGTTCAGCACCGTGACGAAGGTCGCGCCGTACCGGCGCAGCCAAGGCGCCGCCGCGTCCTCGGCGCGCGCCCCGAGGCCGAGCTCCTCCTCGATCGCGCCGCGCGCGATCGCGAGCAGCGCGCGGCCCGCCTCGTCGCGGCTGGGCGCCCCGGGCTCTTCCAGCGCGAGGGCCGCGTAGCCGACGACGCGCGCGCGGCCGCCAGCGGTGTCGCCCGAGTTGCACGCAGCGAGCAGCCGCACCGCGAGCCCGCGGCGACGCGCGACCGCGAGCAGCCCGTTCAACGGCGTCGCGCCGCAGGCCTCCTCGTGACCGATGTCGGTCGCGCATGCGGCGATGCGCGCAAGCGTCGCCGCGTCGACGCGCCGCGCGGTCTCGTAGTCGAGGTAGTGCGAAAGGTCGGTCGAGACGACGACGAGCGTCTCGGCGCCGCCCCAGAGCCGTTCGATCACCTCGGCGACTTCCTCGACCGTCGCATCGCCGACCGCGAGCGGAACGAGCGCAAAATCGCCGAGCACCGTCTGCAGGAACGGAAGCTGCACTTCGAGCGAATGTTCCGGCGCATGCGCGGCCGCGCTCACCCGGACCTGCGGCAGCCCTCGGAGCGCCCCGAGCGCCTCGCGATCGAGCGGCACCCGGCCGAGCGGCGTCTCGAAGGCGTCGGCTGCCGCAAGCGCGATGCCGCGCACCGGCACCCGATGCACCGGCCCGAGAAGCACCACCCGCGCGATCTGCCCGCGCGCGGCGCAGACGGCGTCGTAGGCCGCCGCGGCGACCGGACCGGAGTAGATGTAGCCGGCGTGGGGCACCACGATCGCCTTCGGCGCGCAAATGCGGGGCTCACCCGGCTCGACGCCGGCAAGGAGCGCCTCGAGTTCGGCGCCGAGCGCCGCCCGCTCGCCGGGATAGAACAGGCCCGCGACCGCCGCGGGTCTCACTCGCTCGGCGACGGCTCCTCCTGCCACGACAGCGACTCCAGCAACCCTTCGAGCGCCCGCACGACCGACTGGCGCCGCACGCTCTCGCGGTCGCCTTCGAAGCGGCGGGTTTCGCTCCGTATCTTACGCCCGCGCGCCCAGGCGAAACAGACGGTGCCGACGGGCTTGGCAGCGCTGCCGCCCGTCGGGCCCGCGATGCCGGTCACCGCGAGCGCGACGTCCGCGCCGCTTCGCGCGAGCGCGCCGGCGGCCATCGCGCGCGCGGTCTGCTCGCTCACCGCGCCGTGTCGCTCGATCGTGTCGGCGGCAACGCCGAGGTCCTCGCGCTTGGCGGCGTTCGAGTAGGCGACATAGCCGCGCTCGAACCAGTCGGACGCCCCGGCGACGGCGGTCAGCGCGCGCGCCACCCAGCCGCCGGTGCAGGACTCCGCGGTCGCAAGCCGCAGCCCCGCCGCCTTCAGCGCCTCTCCGACCCGGTGCGCGAGCGCGAGTTCGTCCATCAGAAAAAGAGCCTCTTAGCGAGCGCGAGCACGAAGAGCGTATAGCCGGCCGCGGCCACGTCGTCCAGCATCACGCCGAAGCCGCCGCGAAAGCGCCGTTCGAGCGCGCGGATCGGCGGCGGCTTCGCGACGTCGAAGAGGCGAAACAGCGCGAAGGCGGCCGCCTGCCAGCGCCAGTCGGCGGGCACGATCGCGAGCACGAGCAGGAACGCGACGATCTCGTCCCAGCAGATCGCGCTGTGATCGGCGACCCCGAGATGCCGGCCGGTGATCTCGCACGCCCAGACCCCGGCGGCGAAAAAGAACGCGAGCAGCGCAAGCAGCGCCGCCGGCGTGTACGCGCCGCCGATCAGATACCAGATCGGCACCGCGACGAGCGTGCCCGCCGTGCCGGGCGCCACGCGCACCAGACCCGCGCCGAATCCGAGCGCGACGAAATGCGCCGGATGCGCGAACGCGAAGCGCGCATCGGGCCGAAAGACGATTCCGCTCAGCGGCGCCTCACGCGGCGAAGTGGTCGAACCCGCGCGGCGGCTCGATCGGCGCGCCGCGCGCATCGACGATCGCGAGCTGCGGCGCGCCGCGCTCGATCGTGCCGACGCGCGACAGGCGCACGCCGAGCGCCCGGCCGACCTCCTCGATCGCGGCGCGCGCGGCGGGCGCGGCGGTGAAGACGAGCTCGTAGTCGTCGCCGCCCGCGAGCACGCAACGGCGCCGCAGCGCTTCGTCGACCCCGGGGCGCTCGAGCGCCGGGTGCCGCGGCAGCGCCTCGTAGCGCACGCGGGCGCAAACGCCCGAAGCTTCCAGGATGTGGCCGAGGTCCTGCGCAAAACCGTCGGAGACGTCGATCGCGCTGCTCGCCAGTGCGCGCAGCCGCTCGCCGAGGGAAACCCGCGGCTCGGGCGCGGCGACGCCTGCGCGTCGCGTCCGCGTCTGCCTCGCTCGGGCGCGCGAGCGCGAGCGCCGCACCCCCGAGTTCCCCGAAACCCAGACGTCGTCGCCCGGGCGGGCGCCTGCGCGCGTGAGCGCCTGCCCGGCGGGTACTTCGCCCAAGATCGCGACGCACAGCGTGCGCGGCCCGCGCGTGGTATCGCCGCCGACGAGGTCCACGCCGAAGCGGGCGGCGAGCGCGTAGAGACCGTCTGCGAACGCCGCAAGCCACGCTTCGTCGGCCTCGGGCAGCGCGATCGCAAGGAGCGCCCAGCGCGGCCTCGCCCCCATCGCCGCCATGTCGGACAGATTCACCGCGAGCGCCTTGTGGCCGAGCGCGCGCGGATCGTCGTGCGCCCGGAAGTGGCGCCCTTCGAGCAGCAGATCGGTGGCAAAAGCGAGCTCGGCGCCGGGCGTCGGCGCGAGGATCGCCGCATCGTCGCCCACGCCGAGCAGCGCGCTCGGGGCGCCGCGGCCGAAATAGCGCCGGACGAGCTCGAACTCCGAGAGCACGCGTGCGCCTTCAGGCGGTCGCCCGCGCTTGCGCGACCTCGGCCGCGCGCAGCTCGGCGGCGAGCTTTTCCAGCACGCCGTTCACGAATTTGTAGCCGTCGGTGCCCCCGTAGCGCTTGCCGAGCTCGATCGCCTCGTTGAGCACCACGCGAAAGGGGGTCTCGGGCCGTTCGGCGAGCTCGCAGGTGCCCATCGAGGAGCAGCGCGCGCTCGACCGGCGAAAGCAGCGCGATCGGCCGGTCGAGGTGCGGCGCGATCCTCGCTTCGAGCGCCGCGCGCGTCGCGGCGACGCCGCGCACGAGCGCCTCGGCGAACGCCCGGTCGCAGCGCGCCCAGCCTTCGAGCGAGGCCGCGTGCTCGGCGGCAGTCGCCGCCCGCGAGCTGCCAGGCGTAGAGCGCCTGGAGCGCCACTTCGCGCGCGGCGCGCCGGCGCCGAAGCTCGGGCCGCTCACCGCCGCCAGCGCTCCGCGAGGCTGCGCCGCAGCCGCGCCATTTCGACCGCGACGCGCACCGCTTCGGCCCCCTTGTCGCGCCGCGCGAGCGCCTGCCGCTCGTCGTTCGCGGTGAGGATGCCGTTCCCGATCGGCAGGCCGAACTCGAGCATCACGTCCATCAGGCCGCGTGCCGATTCGTTCGCCACCACCTCGAAGTGGTAGGTCTCGCCGCGGATCACCGCGCCGATCGCCGCGAGCGCGTCGAACCGTCCCGACTGCGCGAGCCACTGCAGCGCGAGCGGGATCTCGAGCGCGCCTGCGACCGCGACATATTCGGCGTCGACGCCGAGGCGCGCGGCCTCGGCGCGTGCGCTCTCGAGGAGTGCGGCGCAGACCTCGTCGTTGAACCGGGAGTGCACGATGCCGAGCCGCACGGCGCCCCCGGCGCCCCTCTCAGCCCCGATCCCGTTCGATGTACCCTGTCACCTCCAGCCCGAAGCCGGCCATGGCTCGGCATCTTGCGCGGGGCGGCGAGCAGCCGCATGCGTGCCGACGCCGAGGTCGCGCAGGATCTGGGCGCCGATGCCATAGTGGCGCAGGTCGAACGCTGCGCGCCGGGGCCGGCCCCTCCGCCGGCCGGTGCGCGGCGAGGCGCGCTCCGCGCGCCGATTCCGCTGCCGGTGCAGCTGAGCACCACCACGCCGCCTGGCCGGCCGCGGCGACGGATCTGCGGCGAGCGCTTCGCCGGCGCCCCACAGCGTGCGTGCCGCGGGCGGGCAGCTCGAGCACGTCGATGCAGCGAGAGCGGCTCGTGCACGCGCACGAGGGTCTCGGTCCTCGGCGCGCGGACGTCGCCAGGGTCACGGGCGCAGGATGGGCCGCGCCTGGCCGCGATGCGATCGCGGTAGGCGACGAGGCCGAATTCGACCGCAACGGGGTGGTCGAGCGGCCGCTCGGCGAGGCGTGCGCACGAGCGCTCTCGTGGGCGCGCTGCGGTAGTGGATGAGGTCGGCGATGGTGCCGATCTTGAGGCCGTGGCGGGCTTGGCGTAGTCGAGCAGGTCCGGCAGGCGCGCCATCGCTGCCGTCGTCCTTGAGGATCTCGCAGAGCACGGCCGCGGGCGTCCAGTCCCAGCGAGGGCGCGCGAGGTCGCAGCCCGCCTCGGTATGGCCGGCGCGCACCAGCACGCCGCCCGGTCCTGGGCGCGCAAGCGGGAAGACGTGGCCCGGCTGGACGATGTCGCGCGGGCGTCGCGTGCGGGGCGGCGGCGACCTGTGATGGTGCGGCGCGCGGTCGTGGGCCGAGATGCCGGTGGTGACGCCCTTCGGCCGCCTCGATGGAGACGGCGAAGGCCGGTGCCGTGACGGCGAGCTGGTTGTCGGCCACCATCGTGCCGCAGCCCGAGCCGCTCGCGGCGTGCTCGGCGGTGATCGGCATGACAGATGAGGCCGCGGCCGTATGCGCGCGAGGAAGTTGATGGCTTTTCGGGCGTGACGAAGCTCGGCGGCGAAGACGAGGTCGCCTTCGTTCTCGCGGTCCTCGTCGTCGACGAGGATCACGATGTTGCCGGCGCGGATCTCGGCGATGATCTCCGCGATCGGGCTCACGGCGGCGGGCTCGCGCTTCATGGCGCGATTATAGGGCCGGGGGCGCGCGCCCGGCCCGGCGCCCGGCGCTAGACGTCGCTGTCGCCTGCGGGCTCGACGCCGCCGACGCGTTCGCGGATGCGCGCGCCCTTGCCCGAGCGGCTGCGCAGGTAGTAGAGCTTCGCGCGGCGCACGTCGCCTTTTCGCTTCACCTCGATCGAGGCGATGAGCGGCGAGTAGGTCTGGAAGGTGCGCTCGACGCCTTCGCCCGAGGAGATCTTGCGCACGATGAACGAAGAGCGCAGGCCGCGGTTTCTCTTCGCGATCACGACGCCCTCGAACGCCTGCTCGCGCTTCTTGTCGCCCTCGACGACGTTGACGCGCACGACCACGGTGTCGCCGGGCGAAAAGTCCGGCACCTTGCGGCCGATGCGCGCGAGTTCCTCTCTCTCCAAGGTCTCGATCAGGTTCATGTCGCGTTCTCCCGCCGGAATTCCTCGAGCAGCCGCGCTTCTTCCTCGCTGAAGGCGCGGGCCGCGAGCAGGTCCGGGCGCCGCTGCCGCGTGCGCCCGAGCGCGCCTGCTTGAGCCGCCAGCGCCGGATGTTCTCGTGATGCCCCCGAGAAGCAGCGCCTCCGGCACGCGCTCGCCCCGGTACACCTCCGGGCGCGTGTAGTGCGGGCAGTCGAGCAGCCCCGCGGCGAACGACTCCTCGGCGGCCGAGGATTCGTCGCCGAGCGCGCCGGGCAGCTGGCGCACCGCCGCGTCGATCACGGCCATCGCCGCGATCTCGCCGCCCGAGAGCACGAAGTCCCCGAGCGAAAGCTCTTCCGCGACCCGGCGCCGCAGCAGCCGCTCGTCGACGCCTTCGTAGCGTCCGCAAAGCAGCGTCAGCGCCGGGCGCGCCGCGAGCGCCATCACCTTGCGGTGGTCGAGCCGCTCGCCTTGCGGCGAAAGGTACACGACCGGCCCGGCGCCGGCCGCCTGCGCCGCGTCGAGCGCGCGCTCGAGCGGCTCGGCCATCAGCACCATGCCAGGTCCCCCGCCGTAAGGGCGGTCGTCCACGCTGCGGTACGGATCGGTCGCGAACTCGCGCGGATTCCAGCGCTTGAGCCGCCACAACCCCGCCGCGAGCGCGCGCGCGGTCAGCCCGTAGCGCGTCACCGCGTCGAACATCTCGGGAAAGAGCGTGACGACGTCGAACCGGATCACCAATCCTTCCCCCAATCGACTTCGATGCGGCGCCGCGCGAGATCGACGCGCCTCACCACCGCCGGCACCCAGGGCACGAGCCGGGTGCGCTCGCCCGAAAGCGTCATCACCTCGTGCGCGCCGTTCGAGGCGAGCGCGACCACCGTGCCGAGGACCGCACCCTCGGTGTTCACCACCTCCGCGCCGACGAGATCGGCGTGGTAGTAGATGCCCTCCTCGGGCTCGGGCAGCTCGCGGCGCGCTCGACCGCGACCACCTTGCCCTTCAGCTCGCGCGCCGCCTCGCGGCTCGCGAGCCCTTCCAGCTGCGCAAGCAGCGCCCCCGAATGCGGCCGGGTCTGCCAGCACCGTCCATCGCGTTCCCTCGATCCACCAGCTCCGGCAGGCGGCGAGCCCCTCGGCCGGGCGCGCCAGCTTTTACCCAGCCGCGCACCCCGTACGGGCCGGCGATGCGGCCCATCTCGACCAGTCGCTCAGGCGGCTTTGGCGGACCTTTCAAACCGCTTGACGAGCCGCTCGACAGTCGGCGAAAGCCGGGCGCCCTTCGCGGTCCAGGCGCGCACGCGCGCAAGGTCCACGCGCAGCGCTTCGCGCCCTTCCGGCGCCTTGGGGTCGTAGAAGCCGACGCGCTCGAGGAACTTGCCGGTCGCGGCGCGGCGCGAGTCGGCGACCACCACATGAAAGAACGGTCGCTTGTTCGCGCCGCCGCGCGCAAGACGAATGACGACCATCGCCGTGATCCCGTGCCGAAAGGGTACGAATTATACGGAAGAAAGGCGCGCCCGGAAAAGGCTCGGCCGTGCCTAGCGCATGCCCGGCAGCAGCCCCTTCATGCCGCGCACGAGGCGCTGCAGGTTCCCCCCCTTCATCATCTTCATCATCTGCTCGATCTGCTCGAACTGCCGCAGCAGCCGGTTCACCTCCTGCACGGAGACGCCGGCGCCCGCGGCGATGCGGCGCTTGCGCGAGGCCTTGATGATGTCGGGGTTCGCGCGCTCGGCCGGCGTCATCGAGTTGATGATGCCCTCGAAACGCCGCAATTGGCGATCGTCGGCAAGGTGCGCCGGATCGACCTGCGCGAGCAGCTGCGCCGGGAGCTTGTCGGCGAGCGCGGCAAGGCCGCCCATCTTGCGCATCTGCTCGATCTGGGCCCGGAAGTCCTCCAGGTCGAAGCGCTTGCCCTTGCGGATCTTGTCCGCGACCTTCTTCGCCTGTTCGAGGTCGACTTCGCGCTGCGCCTGCTCGACGAGCGTGACGATATCGCCCATGCCGAGGATGCGCGAGGCCATGCGCTCGGGATGGAACGGCTCCAGCCCGGAGAGCTTTTCGCCGGTGCCGACGAATTTGATCGGCCGGCCGGTGACCTGGCGCACCGACAGCGCCGCGCCGCCGCGCGCATCGCCGTCCAGTTTGGTGAGCACCAGCCCGGTGAGCGGCAGCGCGTCCGCGAACGCTTTCGCGGTGCGCACCGCGTCCTGCCCTTGCATCGCATCGACGACGAGCAGCGTCTCGGCCGGCGCGAGAACGCGATGCAGCTCGGCGATTTCGCGCATCATCGGCTCGTCCACCGCGAGCCGACCGGCGCTGTCGACGATCAGCACGTCGTAGAAGCGCAGCCGCGCCTCCTCGCGCGCCGCGCGCGCGATCGCGATCGGGTCGTCGCCCGCGCGCGCCGGGTGAAAGTCCGCGCCCGCCTGCGCGGCCACCGTCGCGAGCTGCTCGATCGCGGCCGGCCGGTAGACGTCGCAAGAAGCGACGAGCACCTTCTTTTTTCGCTCGCGCAGGTAGCGCGCGAGCTTGCCGGCGGTGGTGGTCTTGCCCGAGCCCTGCAGGCCGGCGAGCAGGATGACCGCGGGCGGCTCGACCGCGAGCGAGAGCGGCACGTTCGCCTCGCCCATCAGGCGCGTCAGCTCCCGGTGCACGACGCCGACGAGCGCCTGCGCCGGCGAGAGGCTGCCCGCGACCTCCTGCCCGAGCGCCTTTTCGCGCACCGCGGCGAGGAAGTCCTTTACCACCGGCAGCGCGACGTCGGCCTCGAGCAGCGCGACGCGCACTTCGCGCAGCGCCTCCTGGATGTTCGCCTCGGTCAGGCGCGCCTCGCCGCGGATCGTCTTCACGATGCGCGCAAGCCGCGCGGTCAGGTTGTCGAACACCGGGTGCTAAACTCGAACGAAAGGTGTCCGACATTCTAAAGCACGGCCCCGCGCTCTACGCCGCCGCCGCCGCGGGCTACGCCGCCGCGGCGCTTTGGTTTTGGCGCACGCGCTGGCGGGCGCGTGCGGCGCACCCGGGGCTGCGGCCCGCCGAGCGGTTCGCGCTGCTTGCGCCGCTCGCGCTGCACGGCTGGCTGCTGTACGTGGACCTGTTCCTTGCGCCCGAGCTGCGGTTCGGTTTCGCGCAGGCGCTCTCGGTCACGCTCGCCGTCGGCGTCGCGATCTACTGGGTCGAGAGCCTGTTCCTGCGCCTGGACGGCATCGAGCCGCTGATCCTCGCGCCCGCAGCGCTCGCCGCGCCCCTGCCGGCGATCTTTCCGGGGCTCGCGAGCCGCGGCGCACCCGCGGCGTTCGAGTTCCGCCTGCACCTCGTGCTCGCGATGGCGGCTTACAGCGTCTTTACGCTCGCGATGCTGCACGCGGTGCTGATGGCGATCGCCGAACGCCGGCTGCAGCGCAAGCAGAACGTCGCGTTCGCGTTGCCGCCGTTGCTCACGCTCGAGCGGCTCCTTTTTCGCCTGATCGGCACCGCGTTCGTGCTGCTCACGCTCACGCTCGCGACCGGCATCGTCTATTCCGAATCGCTCTTCGGCCGGCCGCTGCGCTTCGACCACAAGACGCTGTTCGCGCTGCTGTCGTGGGCGACGTTCGCGGCGCTGCTCGCCGGGCGGGCGCTGCGCGGCTGGCGCGGGCGCACCGCGCTGCGCTGGACGCTGTCGGGCTTTGCGCTGCTGCTGCTCGCCTACGTCGGCAGCCGGTTCGTGCTCGAGGTGATCCTCGGCCGCGGTCCCTAGCGCGCCCGCGCACCGCGCGCAGCCGGCCACGAGAGGGGTTTCATGGAAATCGCGATCCTCGTCAGCCTCATCCTGTTGAACGGCCTGTTCGCGATGTCGGAAGTGGCGCTGCTCACCGCGCGGCGCACGCGCCTTGCCGCGCGCGCCGCGAAGGGCGACGCGCTCGCCGCCACCGCCGCGCGCCTTGCGGCCGATCCGACGCATTTTCTGTCCACCATACAGATCGGCATCACCGCGATCGGGTTGCTGAACGGCATCTTCGGCGAGGCGGTGCTCGCGCCGCCGTTCGCCGCCTGGCTGCATTCGCTCGGCCTGGAGCCGCGCGCCGCCGGCTTCGTCGCCACGGTGCTCGTCGTGGTCGCGGTCACCTACGTCTCGATCGTGGTGGGGGAACTGGTACCCAAGCGCCTCGGGCAAGTGAACGCCGAGGCGGTCGCGCGGCTCGTCGCCTGGCCGATGCGCGCGCTCGCCGGCGCCTCCGCCCCGTTCGTCAAGCTGCTCGCCGCCTCGACCAACGCGATCCTCGCGCCGCTGTTTGCGCTGCTGCGCGTGCGCGCAGCTGGCGCCGAAGCCGAGCCGCTCACCACCGAGGAGATCCGCGCGCTCGTCCTCGAGTCCGCGCGGTTCATGCCGAGCAAGCACGTCTCGATGCTCGTGAACCTCCTCGACATCCAGGCGATGACGGTCGAGGACGTGATGGTGCCGCGCGCGCGCATCGAGGCGATCCGGCTGGAGGACGACCTGGAGACGATCCGGCGCCAGATCGCGACCGCGTATCACCGCGAAATCCCGGTGTTTCGCGGCGGCGGCCGCGACGAAATCGCCGGTGTGCTGCAAGTGCGCAAGGCGATCGGGCAACTTGCCGTCGGCGCGCTCGACGTCGCCGGCCTCGAGGCGCTGCTCGACGAGCCCTATTTCGTTCCGGCGACGACGCCGGTCGTCGCGCAGCTGCAGTACTTCCAGGAGCGGCGCGGCCGCATGGCGCTCGTCGTCGACGAATACGGCGAGCTGATGGGGCTGGTGACGCTCGAGGACATCGTCGAGGAGATCATCGGCAAGTTCACCACCACGCTGCCGGGCGCGGCCGCGATCGCCTGGGACGCCGACGGCGTCGCCACCGTCGACGGCACGACGCCCGTGCGCGAGATCAATCGCGCACTCGGGCTGGAGCTGCCGACCGGCGGGCCGAAGACGCTGAACGGCCTGATCCTCGAGCACCTGCAGGACATTCCCGAGGCTGACGTCTCGGTCCGGATCGCCGGCGTACCGATGGAGATCGTGCACGCGCAGGGGCGCGTGGTGAAAACGGTGCGCTTGTTCCGGCCGCGCCCGCCCGCCGCCCAGCGGTCCGGCGACGCACGGTAAAGCCTTTGCGCATCATGCAGTTAGAGCGCACTCCTCAGGGTTTACAAAAGGTCTTGACGCGGGCATCATCGCCGGCTGCCGGATACAATCGGCGCAAGGAGGCCTGATATATGGCGACAGCGGCGGCGGCCAAACCGAAGGAATTCCTCTTCTCGTGGGAAGGCAAGGATCGCACGGGAAAAACCGTGCGCGGCGAGCTGCGCGCCGCCGGCGCGAACGTCGTTCAGGCGACGCTTCGCCGTCAGGGCATCACCGTCTCCAAGATCAAGAAGCAGAAGACGAGCGGCGGAAAGATCACCGAGAAGGACGTCGCGCTCTTTACCCGCCAGATGGCGACGATGATGAAGGCGGGCGTGCCGCTGCTTCAGGCGTTCGACATCGTCGGCAAGGGCGCTTCGAACCCGGCGGTCGCGCGGCTGCTCACCGACATCAAGACCGACGTCGAGACCGGATCGTCGCTCGCGCAGGCGTTCCGCAAGTATCCGCTCTACTTCGATCCGCTGTTCTGCAACCTGGTCGCCGCGGGCGAAGCGGCGGGCATCCTCGAGAACCTGCTCGATCGCCTGGCGACCTACAAGGAGAAGATCCTCGCGATCAAGTCGAAGATCAAGTCGGCGCTGTTCTACCCGGTGGCGATCATCGTGGTCGCCTTCATCATCACCGCGGTGATCATGATCTTCGTGATCCCCGCCTTCAAGAACGTGTTCACGAGCTTCGGCGCCGATCTGCCGGCGCCCACCCTCGTCGTGATCGGCATCTCGGACTGGTTCGTCGCCAACTGGTACATCATCTTCCCGGCGATCGGCGGCGGCGTGTGGGGGTTCCTCGAGTTCTGGAAACGGTCCCTCGCGGTGCAGATCTTCATGGACCGGTTGATGCTGCGCCTGCCGATCTTCGGCGACCTGGTGAAGAAGTCCGCGATCGCGCGCTGGACGCGCACGCTCGCGACGATGTTCTCGGCCGGCGTGCCGCTCGTCGAAGCGCTCGACTCGGTGGGCGGCGCCGCCGGCAACTACGTCTATCAGGAGGCGACGCTGAAGATCAAGAGCGAGGTCTCGACCGGCACCGGGCTCACCGCGGCGATGCAGAGCTCGGGCGTCTTCCCCTCGATGGTGGTGCAGATGTGCGCGATCGGCGAGGAAACCGGCGCGCTCGACGCGATGCTCAGCAAGGTCGCCGATTTCTATGAGCAGGAGGTCGACGACGCGGTCGAAGCGCTCTCCTCGCTGATGGAGCCGCTCATCATGGTGGTGCTCGGCACGCTGATCGGCGGCATGGTGGTCGCGATGTACCTGCCGATCTTCAAGCTCGGCGGCGCGGTCTGAGCGCATGAGCGCCCTGGGCTGGCTCACCCAGCCCGCCGTCTTTCCGTGGGTCGCGCTCGCGCTCGGGCTGTGCGCGGGCTCGTTCCTGAACGTCGTCATCCATCGGCTGCCGCGCATGATGGAGCGCGAGTGGCTCGCGAACATCCCGGAGATCCTCGAAGAGACGCGCGAGCTGCCCGACCGCGAGGAAGCGAAGCGGCTCGCTGCCGAGGTGCGGCGCGCCGCGGGCGCGGCGCTCGCCGAGCCGCTCGGCCTTGCGCTGCCGCGCTCGCGCTGCCCCGCCTGCGGCCGGGGAATACGCGCCTACGAGAACGTGCCGCTCGCGAGCTGGCTCGCGCTTCGCGGGCGCTGCGCCGGCTGCGGGGTGCGCATTCCGCTGCGCTATCCGGCGGTCGAACTCCTTGCCGGGCTCGGCGCCGGCTGGGCCGCCTGGCATTTCGGTTTCGGGCTCGCCGCCGCCGGCGCCGCGCTCTTCATCTGGGCCGCGATCGCGCTCGCGTTCATCGACCAGGCGACGGGATACCTCCCCGACGACATCACGCTGCCGCTTCTGTGGGCCGGGCTGCTTCTCAACGTGCCGGGGACGTTCGTTCCGCTCCCCGAAGCGGTGATCGGCGCCGCCGCCGGCTACCTCTCGCTTTGGGCGGTGTACCAGGGGTTCAAGCTCGCGACCGGCAAGGAGGGCATGGGCTACGGCGACTTCAAGATGAACGCCGCCGTGGGCGCCTTCCTCGGCTGGAAGATGCTGCCGCTCGTCATCCTCGTCTCCGCCGTCGTCGGGCTTGCCGCCGGCATCGCGCAGATGCTCGCCGCCCGCGGCGGCTGGGACGCGAACTTCCGGTTCCACTTCGGGCCGTACCTTGCCGTCGCCGGGGTGGTGGCCATGTTCTGCGGGCGAGCCGATCCTCGCCTGGTACCTCGGGTCGGCGTGACCTTCGTCGTCGGGCTGACCGGCGGCATCGGCAGCGGCAAGAGCGCCGCCGCCGAGCACTTCGCGCGGCTCGGTGCGGCGGTGGTCGACACCGACGCGATCGCGCACGCGCTCACCGGTCCGGGCGGGGCGGCGGTTGCGGCGGTGCGCGCGCAGTTCGGCGAGGCGATGATCCGACCCGACGGCGCGATGGACCGCGCAAAGATGCGCTCGCTCGTGTTCGCGCGACCCGCAGGCGAAAAAGCGCCTCGAGGCATTACTGCACCCGATGATCCGCGCCGAAGCCGAGCGGCGCATCGCCGCCGCGCGCGATGCGCCCTACGTGGTGCTCGTCGTGCCGCTCCTCGTCGAGTCGGGCCACTACCGCGAGCGCGTGCAGCGCGTGCTGGTGGTCGACTGCCCGGAGTCGCTACAGGTCGCGCGCGTCGTCGCGCGCAGCGGCCTTGCGCCCGCCGAAGTCGAGGCGATCATCCGCAACCAGGCGACGCGGGCGGCACGGCTTGCCGCCGCCGACGATGTGATAGACAATTCGGGAGACCTTGCTGCGCTGCACAAGCAAGTCGAGGAATTGCACGCGCGCTATCTGGCGCTCGCGCGCTGCTCGCCGCGCAATTTGTAATAGCCTGTCGGATCGCTCAGAATCCCGGTATCGCCGAGAGGCGCCCGAGAAACGCGCGAACCGTCGCCGTGGTCACGTACGAGTATCCGCTCAACGAGCGCATCCGGACGCTGCTGCGCCTAGAGGACTTGTTCGAGCGTTCGCGTCACTATATCGCGCGCACCGACCCGCTCGACCATCATGTCGGCGCTGCTCACGCTCTTCGAGATCCTGGAGGTCGCGAGCCGCGCCGACCTGAAGTCGGACCTGTTGCAGGAACTGGAGCGCCAGAAGCAGGTGCTGCTCACCTTCCGCAACAACCCGGAGATCTCGGAGGAAGCGTTGAACAGCGTGCTGCGCGACATCGAGCAGGCCTCGGCCGCGCTCTTTTCCATGACCGGCAAGATCGGCCAGTACCTGCGCGAAAACGAATGGCTGATGGCGATCAAGCAGCGCACCGGCATCCCCGGCGGGACCTGCGAGTTCGACTTGCCTTCGTACCACTACTGGCTGCACCGGCCGGCCGACGAGCGCATCGGCCAGCTCGCCGCCTGGACGAGCCCGCTTTACCCGCTTCGCGACAGCACCGCGATCATTCTGCGCATCCTGCGCGAATCGGGCGAGGCAGGTGTCGACGGTCGCGCCGCTCGGCACGTTCCAGCAGATGCTCGGCGGCCGCCTTGCGCAGATGCTGCGCGTGCGACTGGAGGACAACGTCGCCTGCGTGCCCGAGATCAGCGCGAACAAGTACGTGCTGAACATTCGGTTTCTCGCGCAGAACGGCGAGGAGGCGCGCGCGCGGACCGCGGACTGGGACGTCAACTTCGAGCTCACGTTCTGCAACCTGTGAGGCTCGTCGCCTGCCCGCGCTGCGGAAAGCCCGCGGCGTTCGCCCCCGAGAATCCCTGGCGGCCCTTCTGCAGCGAGCGCTGCAAGGCGATCGATCTCGGAAAATGGGCGGCGGAAGAGTACCGCCTGCCGGCCGAGGCCGAGCCGGAGGCGCGCGAGGACCCGGAGCTCCCATGAGGGCTCCCTAAAAAAACGAGAATCGCACTGAGCCGTTGGGTGTAGGAATACGCTACGAATTGCCACTTTCTCCTGCGCTGGCGTTAGCGATGGTAGCCTAGAGCTTCGGATTGATGGGAGAGAAACATGCCGCGGCGATCGGGTCACGCATCAGGCATGGCCGGCGAGTTTTTCGTCACGGAGAAGCTGTTTCGGCTGGGTTACGAGCCCGCGTTGACGCTTGGCAACGCCAAGACAGTAGATATCCTCGTTCGAACCAAGTCGCGAAACCTGTCGGTAAGCGTCAAATCCGCTCGCGGGGGCGGAAAATGGGGCGTGGATGAGAACGATTTAGCTGCTGACAAGAACCTTGTGTTCGTTTTTTTGTTGTACAAAAACTTCGAGGACGTAAAGACGAACCCAGAGGTTTGGGTGATGCCCGCCTCAGATGTGGACAAACGCAAGCGCCGCTGGTTCAAGAAGTTCGCGATCTATTATTCGCACAAGCGACTCCGCCCGCACGACCTCGACAAGTTCAAAGACGCCTGGCACTACATCTCTTAATACGCAGTCGAGCAAGTGCAGGCGGGGCACTCGCCCGAGGCGGTGATTGCGGCACTTGGCATCACGCGCCCGCGCATCTACGAGTGGCTGGCGCGCTTTCGCGAGGGGGGCTATGAGGCGCTGCGGGCACGGCCCATCCCCGAGCGCCCGCCCAAGCTCGATGACCGAGCCCTTGCCTGGATCTACCGGACGGTGACGATGAAGAACCCCCTGCAGCTGAAGTTCGAGTTTGCCCTGTGGACCCAAGACATGGTGCGCAGCCTCATTCGCGAGCGCTTCGGGGTTCGGCTCTCGGCGGTCTCGGTCGGGCGGCTGCTCAGAAGGCTGAGCCTTTCGCCCCAGCGGCCGCTGGCGCGCGCCTACGAGCAGAACCCGAGGCGGGTCGAGCGCTGGCTGAATGTCAAGGGTCGCCGAAATTTCCCCAGCCGTGGTCGTTCAAATTCTCCCCGCCCGGTTGAGAAGAATTATCGTCGTGTGAACGGATCAGGCCGGCCTTGAGCTTGTCCTTGAGACGGTACGAGTTGCCGCGGATGTTCATCGTCACGGCGTGGTGCAGCAGCCGGTCGAGGATCGCGGTGGCGATCACGCGGTCGCCGAAGACCTCGCCCCAGGCGCCGAAGCTCTGGTTGCTGGTCAGGATCATCGGCCCGCGCTCGTAGCGCCGGCTGATGAGCTGGAAGAACAGGTCAAGTCCCATTTTTGCTGGAAATTCGTGAGCGGGATGGGTTCAGCTTCGCCGGCGCGGTGCGCTCGGCGTAGCGCCGGTTCAGGTGCTCGCGCAGACTCTCGAGCTGCCTGAGCTCAAAGGGCGTGATCACGATCCGGCGCCAGGTGGCGCTGGCGCGAATGAGCGCCGCGTACATGAGTTTCAACACCGGCCGCTCGCCAAAGGCGTGCGGAATGACCTTGGTTCGCCGGCGCTCCTCGCCAAAGAGCCGCTCAAGAAGGTTGGTCGTGCGCGCTGTGCGCCGATGCGCGATCGGCAGCTCAAGATACGCGATGCAGGCCTCGAAGTCATCGAGGAAACAGGCGGTTGCGCTGGGGTATTGACGCTCGTAGCGGGCGACGAAGTCTTCCTTGGCGATTTCGGCAAGCTTCGGGCTTCCGGCCTGGTAGGCGGCAAGGGCTGCGCCTTTGACCTCCCGCCAAGCCTCCTCGGGCACCTTGCTCTGCAGGTTACGCATCTTGTGCACAAGGCAGCGCTGTCGGAGGCTTCGGGGAAACACCTCCTCGAAGGCCCGAATCAGTCCCGGGGCGCCGTCGGTGACGCCCAGCACCGGATCGGCAAGGCCCCGGGCCTTCAGATCCCGCAGGAAGTCCCGGCAGCTTGCCGTGTCCTCCTTCGCTCCAGGCGCAAGCCCCAGCAGCAGCTTCTCGCCCGTCTCGCTGATGCCCCAGGCCGCAAGCAGCGGCTTGCGCGGCTGGCCCAGATGCAGCCGCTCGGCAATGCCATCCACAAAGAGGTAGAGCACCTTGAACTCCGAGAGATCC
>JAVQZY010000026.1:0-43395 GCA_033582675.1 Burkholderiales bacterium
ATGCGCAGCGCGAACGGGCGCTCTTCCGGCCGCATCTTCATCTCGCACACCCACTGGGACCACATCAACACAGTACTGCTCGCGCCGCTGCTGGTGTGCGGCAACCAGATCGAACTGTTCGGCCCGTACCAGGGCGACCTCACGATCGAGCGCGCGATCAGCGCGCAGATGGAGAGCGTCTATTTTCCGGTGACGGTGCGCGAGTTCGCCGCGCCGGCTGCTGTTTCGCGACCTGCGCGAGGAAACGCTCGAGTTCGGTCCGCTGCGCATCGACACGATGCTGCTGCGCCACCCCGGCTACTGCCTCGGCTACAAGCTTTCCTGCGGCGGCCGCACGGTGTGCTACATCACCGACAACGAGCTTTACCTGCCGAGGCCGATCCGCGCTACGACGCGCGGCATACGTCGAGCGGCTGGCGAACTTCGTGCGCGGCGCGGACGTGCTGATCACGGACACCACCTACCGCGACCACGAATATCCGTCCAAGGTCGACTGGGGGCATTCGTGCGTGAGCCAGGTCGCCGATCTCGCCGCGCGCGCCGAGGTGAAGCGCCTGCACCTCTTTCACCACGATCCGGACCAGACCGACGCCGACATCGACGCGAAACTGGACGAGGCGCGCGAGGCGCTCGCGCGCCTCGGCGCGAAGGTCGTATGCGAGGCGCCGGCCGAGGGCTCGGAGCTCGTGCTCTAGAGGACCCCGAGCGCGAGCCCGGCGGCGAACGCGGCGCCGAGCGCCTCGCAGCGCGCGATCGTCTCCGGGGTGAGCTCGCGCAGGGCGACGATCGGCTCGGCCTTTTTCGCGAGGCGAAGTCCGGTGACGATGCGCTCGACCGAGGCGACCGCGCCCGAGCCGTCCTGACCGGCGGCGACAAAGAGCGCCCAGGGCCGTCCGGCGACCTTGCCTTCGCACGGGTAAAACACGCGCTCGAGAAAGTCCTTCATCATTCCCGACATGTAGCCGAAGTTCTCCGGCGTGCCGAGGATGAGCGCGTCGGCGCCGAGCACGTCCTCGGGGCCGGCGTCGGCGCAGCGCTTGACGATCACCCGCACCTCGGCTTGCGCCCCGGCCTCGGCGAGCGCCGCGCGCGCACCGCGCACGACCGCCTCGGCCATCTGTGCGGTCTTGACGCCGTGGGTGTGATAGACGACGAGCAGCGTCTTCATGCCGCGAGCCGCCGGGCGGGATCCTGCCGGTAGAACCCGGCGAGCAGCGCATAGAGCGCCGGATGTTCGCGCTTGAGCGCGTTCGGCGTCTCGAAAAACGCCTCGCTCGCCACCGCGAAGAATTCCGCCTCGTCCTCGGCGGCGTAGGGGTCAAGGAGCGTCTCGCGGCCGGCGTCCACCGCCTCGCAAAAGCGCGCGAACTCGGCGTCGAAGGTCGCGATCCATTGCTCGCGCGCCGCGCGACCGGAAAGCGGCGGCACGCCGTCGGCCTCGCCGTCCCTCATGTCGAGCTTGTGCGCGAACTCGTGGATCACGACGTTCGCGCCGCCTTCGGCGACCGAGCCGGCCTCGCCGAGCGCCTCCCAGGAAAGCACCACCGGCCCGCCGGGCCAGGACTCGCCTGCCAGTTCGTCGTCCCACTCGTGCACCACGCCCGCCTCGTCGGTGCGCGCGCGGCGCACGCGGAAGTCCGACGGGTGCACGACGATGCCGACCCAGTCGTCGTAGGCCTCGAGCCCGAGCTCGAGGACGAGCAGGCAGGCCTGCACCGCGATCTCGACGCGGTCGGCGTCCGACAGCGCGACGCCGCGCACCGGCGCGAACTCCTTTTCGGCGAGAAAGATCACGGTCATCTCGCGCAGCCGCCGTTCCTCCTCGGGCGAGAGCCCGGCGAGAAACGGCAGACGCCTCTTCGCGCGCCGCCACAGCGCCTCGTCGATGCGGTGGCGCGCGAGCACCCGCCGCCGGCGCCAGTTTCGCAGCCAGTCCATCGCCCTACAATATCGCATGGTCTCGGTGGTGAAACTGCACCCGCAGTCGGCGCAGGCGGCGCTCGAGCCGCTCGCCGCCGGGCTCGAGGGCGCCGAGCGCAGAACTGCGTCGCGCGCGCGCTCGCGTTCGCCGAGCCGCTCTACGCGGGACGGGGGCTCTCGACCGGCGAGCCGGTCTGGCCGCACGCGCTCGGCCTCGCGGCGAGCCTTGCCGCGATCGGGATCGACCCGCCGGCGCGCGCGGCCGGGATCCTGTTCGCCGCGCCGAAGTGCCTCGACGGGACCGAGCGCCTCGCGGCCGAATTCGGCGCCGAGGTCGCCGCGCTCGCCGCGGGGGTCGAAAAGCTCTATCGGCTGCGCCTTGCGACGCGCGCCTCGGCCGGCGAGCAGAACGAGGTGCTGCGCAAGATGGTGCTCGGCATGGTCGAGGACATCCGCGTGGTGCTGGTGCGCCTAGCCTCGCGCACGCAGACGCTGCGCTGGCTCGCGCGCAACGACACGAGCGAGCGGGCCCTCTTACGCGCGCGAGACGCTCGACATCTACGCGCCGCTCGCCAACCGGCTCGGCGTCTGGCAGCTCAAGTGGGAGCTGGAGGACCTCGCGTTCCGGCTCCTCGAGCCCGAGCTCTACCGCCGCATCGCGCAGCTGCTCGACGAACGGCGCGCCGAGCGCGAGCGCTACATCGCCGACGGCGATGGCCAACTCTGCGCGCGAACTGGCCGCGCGCCGGCATCCGCGGCCGAGGTCAGCGGGACGGCCCAAGCACATCTACTCGATCTGCGCACAAGATGCGCGCGAAGCGGCCTCGATTTCGCCGAGGTGCTACGACATCCGCGCGCTGCGCGTCATGGTGCCCGAGGTCAAGGACTGCTACGCCGCCCTCGGGGTCGTGCACAGCCTGTGGCAGCCGATCCCGAAGGAGTTCGACGACTACATCTCGCGCCCGAAGGCCGAACCTGGCTACGCAGTCGCTGCACACCGCGGTGATCGGTCCGGGCGGCAAGGCGCTCGAGGTGCAGATCCGCACCGAGGAGATGCACCGGCACGCGCGAGTTCGGCGTGGCGGCGCACTGGCGCTACAAGGAGGGCGGCGCCGCGCGCCGCGCCGGGCGCGCCGAGGCGGCGTTCGAGGCAAAGATCGCCTGGCTGCGCCAGCTGCTGCCGTGGCGCGACGAGCTCGGCCGCCCGGCGCGAGCTGCGGCGGAGCAGCACGTCGCGCGGCTGCTCGACGACACGATCTTCGTGCTCACGCCGCAGGGCAAGGTCATCGACCTGCCGGCGGGCTCGACCCCGATCGACTTCGCCTATGCGCGTGCACACCGAGCCTTGGCCATCGCTGCCGCGGGCGCGAAGGTCGACGGCGCAGATGGTGCCGCTCAACACGCCGCTCGACGAGCGGCCAGCGCGTCGAGATCATCGCGGCGAAGGAGCGGCGGCCCCTCGCGCGACTGGCTGAACCCGGAGCTCGGCTTCGTGCGCAGTCCGCGCGCGCGGCCAAGGCTGCGCCAGTGGTTCAACGCGCAGGCGCTCGCCGAGACGATCGCCGCCGGCCGCGCGATCGTCGAGCGCGAGCTGCGGCGCGAAAAGGCGCGCGAGGCGAGCCTGGAGGGCCTTGCGCGCCGGCTCGGATTCGCGAAAACCGATGACCTCTTCGCCGCCGTCGGGCGCGACGAGGTGAACCTGCGCCAGCTGCAGGCGGCGTTCGCGCGCGCCGCAGCCGACGGCGGCCGCGCCGGGCGCGGCGCCGCCCGCTGCGGCGCGCCAGGGCGCGCGCCTCGGGCGATCGCGCGCTGCTCGTCGTCGGCGTGGACGGGTTGATGACGCAGCTTGCGCGCTGCTGCAAGCCGCTGCCGCCCGATCCGGTACGCGGGTTCGTCACGCGCGGCAAGGGCGTGTCGGTGCACCGCGAGGACTGCCAGAGCCTGAAGCGCCTCGCCGAGCGCTCGCCCGAGCGGCTGACCGAGGTGGCGTGGGGTACGCCGCCCGAGGGGGCCTCGTATGCGGTGGACGTGCTCGTCTGCGCCGCCGACCGCAAGGGGCTGCTGCGCGACGTGGGCGAGGCGCTCGCGCGCACCGGGATCAACATCACCTCGGTGCGCACGCAGAGCCGCGACGACATCGCGCACATGCGGCTCGGCTTCGAGGTCGCGGACACCGCGCACCTCGGCCGCGCGCTCGCGGCGCTGCGGGAGGTGCGGGGCGTCATCCGCGTCGCGCGAGGCTAGCCCGGCGGCGGCGCCGGGCGCGCGCAGCGGGCGCAGCGCGTGCGCCGTTTCCCGCCGTGCGGAATAATCGCGCCTAGCCGGCGTTTACGCAGCGATCGTGCGCCCGCGATGCGGCAGCGGCCGGGGCGGTCGCGCGGGGCGAAGGGTTGACACTCACTGGAGGAGAAAAAGATGGGAATCAAACGGATAGCAGTCGGCATGAGCGCGGTGCTCGGCGCGGCGCTGGCGGCGCAGGCTTTCGCGCAGGCGAAGCCCGACGTGCTCGTCAAGCAGCGTCAGGCGGCGATGACGCTGATCGGCAAGTATTTCGGACCGCTCGGGGCGATGGCGAAGGGCGCGGCGCCGTACAACGCGTCGGTCGTCCAGCGCAACGCCGCCTATCTCGAAGTGCTCGGACAGATGCCTTGGGACGGCTTTCACGAGAGCACGAAGGGGGAAAAGAGCGGCGCGCTGCCGGCGGTGTGGGAAAAGCCGGCCGAGTTCAAGCAGGCCCAGGAGCGCATGCAGGCCGAGATCGCGAAGCTCGTGCAGGTCGCAAAGGGCGGCGACGAGGCGTCGGTGAAGAACCAGATCGCCGCGGTCTCGCGTACCTGCGGCGGCTGCCACGACACGTTCCGCGAGAAACGCTAGCGTGCGGGGCGATCGCGCGGCGGCGCCGCGCTCGATCGTTCCGCTCCTTGCGGCCGCGCTCGCTGCGCTCGCCTGCGCCGCCGGCGCGCAGGGCGACGCCCGGCGCGGCCTGTACCTCGCGCAGGCGGGGGGCTGCCTCGGCTGTCATACCGAGGCGCGCGAGGGGGCGCAGCCGTACGCCGGCGGGCGGGCGCTCGAGACGCCGTTCGGCGTCTTCTACGGTCCGAACATCACGCCGCATCCGCAGGCGGGCATCGGCCGCTGGCGCGAGCCCGATTTCGTCAACGCGATGCGCTACGGCCTGCGCCCGGACGGCTCGCACTACTACCCGGTCTTTCCTTACCCCTCGTACACCAAGATCACCGACGCCGACCTGCGCGACCTGTGGGCGTACCTGAGAACGCTTCCGGCGAGCGACCGGCCGAGCCGCCCTCACGAGCTTCGCTTTCCGTTCGGCTGGCGATTTCTGCTGTGGGGCTGGAAGTGGCTGTTCTTCAGGCCGGGGCCGTTCGTGCCCGATCCGGCGAAAAGCGCCGCGCTCAACCGCGGCGCGTATCTGGTGGAGGCGCTCGGGCACTGCGGCGAATGCCACACGCCGCGCAACTTCCTCGGCGGGCCGAAGCGCGATCGGCATCTGGCGGGCGCACGGCTGCCCGACGGAAAGCGCGCGACCAACCTCACCCCGACCCGACTGAAGAGAATCGGCGCACGAGGAGCTGAAAAGCATCCTGCGTACCGCGATGACCGCCGAGGGCGACGTGCTCGCCGAATCGATGGCCGAAGTCGTGCGTAACACCACCAGCCGGCTCACGCCCGCCGACCTCGACGCGATGATCGCGTACCTGCGGTCGCTCGCGCCGCTGCCCGACGAGCCGAGACAGCGCGGCCGCTGGTGTAGAATTTTCGCCTTCGGAGGCGCGTAGCTCAGCTGGTCAGAGCACTACCTTGACATGGTAGGGGTCGTTGGTTCGAGTCCAATCGCGCCTACCAGGCGTTAGAGCGCGCCCGATGGGGCGCGCCTGATTCCGCGCATCGCGGCGGACGCGCGCAGCGCCGCTCGATGCGCGGTTGTTTTTTCGAGCCGACGTGCCCGACATCCGACTCCCTGACGGTTCGGTCAAGTCCTTCGACCGGCCGGTCACCGCCGCCGAGGTCGCACAGGCGATCGGCGCGGGGCTTGCGCGCGCGGCGCTCGCCGCGCGGGTGGACGGCAGACTCGTCGATCTCAGCCATCGCATCGACGCCGACTGCACGCTCGAGATCGTCACCGAGCGCGATCCGGCGGCGCTCGAGCTGCTGCGGCATTCGACCGCGCACCTGCTCGCGCACGCCGTCAAGGAGCTTTTCCCCGAGGCGCAGGTCACCATCGGCCCGGTGATCGAGAACGGTTTCTACTACGACTTTTCCTACAAGCGGCCGTTCACGCCGGACGATCTCGCGGCGATCGAGAAAAGGATGGCCGAGATCGCGGCGCGCGATCTGCCGATCGCGCGGCGGATCGTGCCGCGCGAGGAGGCGATCCGGTTCTTTCGCGATCAGGGCGAGCTCTACAAGGCCGAGATCGTCGCCGCGATCCCCGAGGGCGAGGAGATCTCGCTCTACACGCAGGGGGGGTTCGACCGACCTGTGCCGCGGCCCGCACGTGCCCTCGACCGGGCGACTGCGGGTGTTCAAGCTGACGCGCGTCGCCGGCGCCTACTGGCGCGGCGATCCGCGAAACGAGATGCTGCAGCGCGTCTACGGCACCGCGTGGGCGAAAAAGGAGGATCAGGACGCGTACCTGCGCATGCTCGCGGAGGCGGAAAAGCGCGACCACCGGCGCCTCGGCACGCAGCTCGATCTCTTTCACATCGAGGAGGAAGCGCCCGGCATGGTGTTCTGGCACCCGAAGGGCTGGGTGCTGTGGCAGCAGGTCGAGCAGTACATGCGGCGCATTTGTCGCGAAAACGGCTACCTGGAGGTGCGCGGGCCGATCGTGCTGCACCGCCGGCTCTGGGAGCTCACCGGCCACTGGGAGAACTACCGCGAGCACATGTTCACCACCGAGTCGGAGAAGCGCGACTACGCGGTGAAACCGATGAACTGCCCCGGGCACATCCTCATTTTCAAGACCCGGGTGCGAAGCTACCGGGATCTGCCGCTGCGCTACGCCGAATTCGGCGCCTGCCATCGCAACGAACCGCTCGGGGGCGCTGCACGGCCTCATGCGCATCCGCGGCTTCACGCAGGACGACGGGCACATCTTCTGCACCGAGGCGCAGATCCTCGACGAATGTGTCGCCTACACCGCGCTGCTGCAGAAGGTCTATGCGCGACTTCGGCTTCACCGACATCGTGTACCGCGTCGCCACGCGGCCGCAAAAGCGCATCGGCGCGGACGACGCGTGGGACAAGGCCGAGCAGGCGCTCATGGAGGCGCTGCGCCGCTCGGGCGTCGCCTTCGAGGTCGCGGCGGGCGAGGGGGCGTTCTACGGCCCGAAGATCGAGTACTCGCTGAAGGACGCGCTCGGACGCCTGTGGCAGTGCGGCACGATCCAGGTCGATTTTTTCATGCCGGGGCGGCTCGGTGCCGAATACGTCGCGGCGGACAATACGCGCAAGACGCCGGTGATGCTGCACCGCGCGATCATCGGGTCGCTGGAGCGCTTCATCGGCATCCTGATCGAACATTACGGCGGGGCGTTTCCGCTGTGGCTTGCGCCCGAGCAAGTCGCGGTGCTCAACGTCACCGATCGGCAGGCGGGCTACGCCGAACAGGTCGCGGCGCGGTTGCGCGAAGCGGGTTTTCGCGCGGTCGCGGATTTGCGGAACGAAAAAATCTCCTATAAGATCCGCGAACATAGCCTGCAGAAGCTCCCGTACCAGCTGGTGGTCGGGGACCGCGAGATGCAGGCGCAGACGGTCGCCGTGCGAACGCGCACAGGCGAGGATCTCGGTGCGATGGCGCTCGAGGCCTTCGTCGAACGCCTCCGCAAAGAGGCGATGGCGCGCTAGCGCGGCTCATTTTTTGGGCGAGCAGAGGAGAGTTTCACCCATAGCGTTCGACAGACCGCAGCGCATCAACGCGGAGATCACCGCGCCGCAGGTGCGGGTCGTCACCGAAGAGGGCGAGCAGCTCGGCATCGTGCCGATCGCCGAGGCGCTCCGGATGGCGGAGGAGAGAAACGTGGACCTGGTCGAGATCGCGCCGCTTGCGCAATCCGCCGGTCTGCAAGCTGATGGATTACGGCAAGTACCCGCTACGCGGGAGCAGAAAAAGGCAGCACGAAGCGAAGCTGAAGCAGAAGCAGATCCAGGTCAAGGAAATCAAGTTCCGGCCGGGCACCGACGACGGCGACTACCAGCGTCAAGGTCGGCAAGCTCGTGCAGCTTCCTCGAAGGCGGCGACAAGGCGAAGGTGACGCTGCGGTTCCGCGGTCGCGAGGTGGCGCATCAGGAGTTCGGACAGCGGCTGCTCGAGCGCGTGCGCAAGGACCTGGAGCCGCTACGCGATCGTCGAGCAGTTTCCGAAGCTCGAGGGGCGACAGACTCGTGATGGTCGCTCGCGCCAGAAGAAAGAAGCCGGCCAGCGACCGCGTAAGAGCGGCTTGGCGACGAGAGTCGCGATAACGATACCGAAGCACCGGCCGGCGGCCGCCTGACCCACGCGCGGCACAGGCGCGGGCGCGTGGCGGAAACCGCGCCATCGCCGAGGCCACAGGGAGCGCCCGCGCGGCGGGCCGCCCGGCGTGCGTGACAGACGAACGGAGCGAGACGCAATGCCGAAGATGAAGACGAGAAAGTCGGCGCGCCAAGCGCTTCCAGCGTGCGCGCGAGCGGCGCGATCAAGCGTCACGCACGCCTATCATGCGGCACATCCTGACGAAGAAGCCGCACCAAGCGCAAGCGCAAGCTGCGCGGAACGACCGCGCGTGGACGACGCGAATCGGCGCGCACGTGCTCGCGATGCTGCCGTACGCGCGCTAGGAGTTCGCGATGCCGAGAGTGAAACGGGGCGTCACCGCGCGCGCGCGGCACAAGAAGGTCATCGCGCGCGCCAAAGGCTACGTCGGCCGGCGCAAAAACGTCTTCCGCGTCGCCAAGCAGGCGGTGATGAAGGCGGACCAGTACGCCTATCGCGACCGGCGCAACCGCAAGCGCGACTTCCGCGCGCTGTGGATCGCGCGCATCAACGCCGCGGTGCGCGAGCTCGGCCTCACCTACAGCGCGTTCATGGCGGGGCTGAAAAGGGCGAACATCGCGCTCGACCGCAAGGTGCTCGCGGACCTCGCGGTCACCGACCGGGCCGCCGTTCGGCAGCGCCATCGCGAAGGCCGAGGGCGAAGGCCGCGCGTCGCCGCACGTCGACCGCCATCGCACCCGCAGGGGGACGGCGGCACGGGGATCGCAGGACGCTGCCGAGACGACATCGTCGAGCCGCTGCGCTCGCCGGGAGCCTCGCGGCGGCGCCGGACGCCGCCCGCGCTGGAAAACGCCAAGGCGCGCTATCTCGGCAAGAACGGCGAGCTCACCGCGCTGCTCAAGGCAGCTCGGCGCTCTTCCTGCCGGCGGAGCGGCGCGCCGCCGGCGAGGCGTTGAACGCCGCCAAAGCGCGCCTCGAGGAGGCGCTCAGCGCGCCGGCGCGCCGAGCTCGCCGAGTCGAAGCTGCAGGCGGCAGCTCGCCGCCGAGGCGCTCGACGTCACGCTGCCGGGCGCGGCGCCTGCGCGCGGCGGCATCGCATCCGGTGATCCGCACCTGGCAGCGGGTGGAAGCGATCTTCCGCTCGATCGGTTTCGACGTCGCCGACGGCCCCGAGGTCGAGACCGACTGGTACAACTTCACCGCGCTCAACAACCCGGAAAACCACCCGGCGCGCTCGATGCAGGACACGTTCTACGTGGACCTGAAGGACGCGCAGGGGCTGCCGCTTCTGCTTCGCACGCACACCAGCCCGATGCAGGTGCGCTACGCGCGGCTGTGGGTCGAGCGCCACCGCGGCGCAAAGCGCATGCCGCCGATCAAGGTGATCGCCCCCGGGCGTACCTACCGCGTGGACTCGGACGCGACGCACTCGCCGATGTTCCATCAGGTCGAGGGGCTGTGGATCGACGAGGACGTGAGCTTCGCGGATCTGAAGGCGGTCTACACCGACTTCGTGCGCCGGTTTTTCGAGACCGATGCGATCGAGGTGCGCTTCCGGCCGTCGTACTTTCCCTTCACCGAGCCGTCGGCCGAGATCGACCTGCAGTTCGCCGCCGGGCCGCTCAAGGGCCGCTGGCTGGAAGTGTCCGGCGCCGGGCAGGTGCATCCGCAGGTGGTGAGGAACTTCGGCCTCGATCCCGAGCGCTGGATCGGCTTTGCGTTCGGCTCGGGCCTCGAGCGCCTGACGATGCTGCGCTACGGCATCGACGATCTGCGCCTTTTCTTCGACGGCGACCTTCGTTTCCTGCGTCAGTTCGCATGATCGTTCCCGAGCACTGGCTGCGCGAATTCGTCGCCTTTCGTCTGCCGGTCGCGCAGCTCGCGCACCGGTTGACGATGGCCGGGCTTGAAGTCGAGTCCTGCGCGCCGGTGGCGCCGCCGCGCCCGCGCGTCGTCGTGGCCGAGATCGTCGCCACCGAGCGCCATCCGAACGCCGAGCGGCTCTCGGTCTGTACGGTGGATGCCGGCCGACGTCGGCTGCGCGTCGTCTGCGGCGCGCCGAACGCGCGACCCGGGCGTCAAGACGCGCCGCTGCGCGCTTGCCCGGCGCGACCGCTCGGCGAGACCGAGGTGCGCGCGACCGAGGTGCGCGGGGTGCAAAGCGAAGGCATGCTTCTTTCGGCGCGCGAGCTGGGCGTCGGAGAGGACCACGCGGGGCTGCTCGAGCTGCCGCCTGAGGCGCCGGCCGGGCGCGGCGATCGGCGAAGCGCTCGCGCTCGACGAGCATCTGCTCGCGTTCAAGCTGACGCCGAACCGCGGCGACTGTCTGCTCGATCCTCGGCATCGCGCGCGAGGTGGCGGCGGTGACCGGCGCACAGCCTGCAGGGCGCCGCGCATTCGCCCGGTGCCGCGCCGCGATCCGGGCGAAGCACCCGTTCGCGATCGCGCACGCCGAGGGCTGCGGCCGCTTCACCGGGCGCGTGATCCGCAACGTCAACGCCGCAGCGCCCACGCCCGAGTGGATGCGCCGGCGGCTCGAGCGCGCCGGGCTGCGCTCGATCTCGGCGCTGGTGGACGTCACCAACTACGTGATGCTCGAGCTCGGTCGGCCGTTGCACGTGTACGACCTCGCCAAGCTGCGCGGCACGATCGAGGTGCGCTGGGGCCGCCGCGGCGAGCGGCTGCGTGCTCCTGAACGGCGAGGAAGTCGAGGTGGACGAAACGGTGCTCTGCATCGCCGACGACTCCGGGCCGATCGGCCTCGCCGGCATCATGGGCGGCGAGTCGACCAGGGCCGAGACGACGACGCGCGACATCTTCCTCGAGTCGGCGTTCTTCTTTCCGGACGCGATCGCGGGGCGCGCGCGCCGCTACGGGCTTGCGAGCGAGGCCGCGCACCGCTTCGAGCGCGGCGTCGATTTTGCGAACAGCGTCGCCGGCATCGAGCGCGCGACGCGCCTCGTTTTGGAGATCTGCGGCGGCGAGCCGGGGCCGACGGTGGACCTCGTGAAACGGTTGCCCGCGCGCCGGCCGGTGCGCATGCGCATCGCGCGCGCGCCGCAAGGTGATCGGCGTGCCGGTCGCCGAGCGCGAGATGGCGCGCGCGTTCCGCCGCCTCGGGCTTGCGGCGCGGCGCCGCGGCGACGCGTTCGCTGGTGACGCCTCCGTCGTGGCGCTTCGACCTCGCGATCGAGGAAGACCTGATCGAGGAGGTCGCGCGCCTGTACGGGTTCGAGAACATTCCGCTGCATCCGCCGCGCGCCGCGGCGAGGATGACGCGAGGCGCCCGAAGGGCGGCGCACGCTGCACGCGGTGCGCGAGCGGCTGGCGGCGCGCGACTATCAGGAAGTGATCAATTTTGCGTTCGTCGAACCCGACTGGGAGCGCGACTTCGCCGGCGAAGAAAACCCGATCCGGCTGCTCAACCCGATCGCGAGCCAGGCGTCCGTGCTGCGCACGACGCTCTTCGGTTCGCTCATCGCCAACGTGCGCTACAACCACGCGCGCAAGCTCGCGCGCATCCGCGTGTTCGAGATCGGGCGCGTCTTTTTGCGCGACGCGTCGGCGCCCGAGGGCCCGCTCGCGGTCGCGGGATTGCGCCAGCCGGTGCGGGTCGGCGCCGCGGCCTTCGGTCCGGCGCTCGACGAGCAGTGGGCGAGCGCGACGCGTCCGGTCGACTTTTTCGACGTTAAGGGCGACCTGGAGGCGCTCTATGCGCCGCGCGCGCTGCGCTTCGAGCCGGCGCGGCATCCGGCGCTGCACCCGGGACGCTCTGCGCGCGTGCTCGCCGACGGCGAGCCGGTCGGCTGGATCGGCGAGCTTCATCCGCGCTGGCAGATGAAGTACGAACTTCCGCAGCCGGTGGTGCTCTTCGAGGTGGACGCCGAGAGCCTGCTCGAAGCGCCGCTTCCGCGGCCTGCGCACCCGTCGAAGTTTCCGCCGATCGTGCGCGACCTCGCCCTGGTCGTCGATCAGGCGATCGCGGCGCAGGCGCTGCTCGATGCGGCGATGGAGGTTCGCGCACCGATCGTTCGCGAGCTGCGCCTGTTCGACGTGTATCAGGGTCCGAACCTGCCGCCGGGCAAGAAAAGCCTTGCGTTTCGCATAGTGATGCAACATACTGACCGCAGTCTGACCGATGCGGAAGCGGACGCCGCGCAACAGGCGCTCGTCGAGCACTGGGAGCGGCGTTGCGGCGCCCGGCTGCGCGCGTGAAAGCCGTCGACGTCGCGGAACACCAGGGGGGTGCGATGACCTTGACCAAGGCGGAGCTCGCCGACTTGCTCTTCGAAAAAGTCGGTCTGAACAAGCGCGAGGCCAAGGACATGGTCGAAGCCTTTTTCGAGGAAATCCGCGGGGCGCTGGAACGCGGCGAAAGCGTCAAGCTCTCCGGTTTCGGCAATTTTCAGCTGCGCGACAAGCCGCAGCGCCCGGGGCGCAACCCGAAGACCGGCGAGGAGATTCCGATCAGCGCCCGCCGCGTGGTGACGTTTCACGCCAGCCAGAAGCTGAAAGCCATGGTGGAGAAGGCGCGCCATGGAGCCAAGCAAGAAGCGAACTGAGCTGCCGCCGATTCCCGCCAAGCGCTACTTCACGATCGGCGAAGTGAGCGAACTCTGCGGCGTCAAGCCGCACGTGCTGCGTTACTGGGAGCAGGAGTTCACGCAGCTCAAACCGGTCAAGCGGCGCGGCAACCGGCGCTACTACCAGCACCACGAGGTGCTGCTCATCCGTCGAATCCGGGAGCTGCTCTACGAAGAGGGGTTCACGATCAGCGGCGCACGCAACCGCCTGGACAGCGCGCTCTCGGGCGAGGACCGCGGTGCCGCCTCTGCGCGCGCTTCGAGCGCCTCGGGGGCGACGGTGGACCTCGCTGCGCTCAAGCGCGAGCTGCGCGAGGTGCTCGCGGCGCTTTCGGGCTGATAGAATCGGCTCGCTCGGGGCGTAGCGCAGCCTGGTAGCGTACCTGCATGGGGTGCAGGTGGTCGCGAGTTCGAATCTCGCCGCCCCGACCAGCCTCTTCTCGCGACCGGTCAGCTCGCGCGCTTGCAGCCGGTGAAAAGCGGCGTCGCGCCGTCGTACAGCGAGGCCTCGGTGCCCTTCAGCTCGAGCCGCGTGTCGCGGTGGGCGTAGTTGGTGCCCGCCGCCGCGCCGGTGCGATCGAGCCGGATCTCGCGCTCGGGCAGGATCACCCACGCCGCGGCGCCGTTCTCGATCATGCGCACGTAAAACGCGCGGCCGCCGTCGCAGCGGTAGGCGATCGCGTCGGCGGGCGCGCGCGCACGCTCGCTCGGCTCGCCGAAGGGCCAGAGCTTCGCACCGCCGCAGCCGGCGAGCGAAAGCGCGCCGAAGGCCGCGACGATGCGCACGGAGCCTTGCCGCATACGGCGACGTAGTGTAGCGAAGCGGGGCCGATGACCGTAGGACACGGGATGCCCGGCGGGGTCGATCGCGCGATGGCCGCGATCGAGACTGTGCGCTCCGTTCGCCAGCGCCGCGCGGCGGCGCTCGGCTAGAATTCCGCGGCGGCACCGCGCGCCGGCCTGCGCGAGGCGGTCGCGGCGCTAGAGGCGAATGCGGATCCTGCTCTCGAACGATGACGGGTATTTTTCGCCGGGCATCACGCTGCTCGCCGAGCGCCTCGCGGCGGTCGGCGAAGTGACGGTGGTCGCCCCCGAACGCGACCGCTCCGGCGCGTCGAATTCCCTCACGCTCGATCGGCCGCTCACCGTGCGGCGCGCAGCGAACGGCTTCTGGTTCGTCAACGGCACGCCGACCGACTGCGTACACCTCGCGGTGACCGGCATGCTGGAAGCGCTTCCCGACCTGGTCGTCTCCGGCATCAACCTCGGCGCCAACATGGGCGACGACACGATCTACTCCGGCACCGTCGCCGCCGCGACCGAAGGGTTCCTGCTCGGGCTGCCGTCGCTCGCGGTGTCGCTCGCCAGCAAGGAAGGCAAGCACCTCGAGACCGCTGCGCAGGTCGCCGTGCGGCTCGTCGAGCGTCTGAAGCGTCGGCCGATCGGCCAGCCGGTGCTGCTCAACGTCAACGTGCCCGACGTCCCCGAGGCGGAGCTGCGCGGCGCGGAGGTGACGCGCCTCGGTCGCCGCCACAAGGCCGAGTCGGTGGTGCGGCTCGCCACGCCGCGGGGCGAAACCGCGTTCTGGATCGGACCCGCAGGCGACGCGCAGGACGCGGGACCCGGGACGGATTTCTACGCGGTGGCGCAAAACCGCGTGTCGGTGACGCCGCTTCAGGTCGATCTGACGTTTCACGCGCAGATCGAGCTGGTGCGCAGGTGGATGGGGCAATGAGCGCCGCCCCGGGCGCGCGCCGGCTGAACGGCAGCGGATTGACTTCCGAGCGCACGCGCGCGCGCATGATCGAGCGGCTGCGCGCCCAGGGGATCGTCGAGGCGCGGGTGCTCGCCGCGATGGCGGCGGTGCCGCGCCACATCTTCGTCGACGAGGCGCTCGCGCACCGCGCCTACGAGGAGACGGCGCTGCCGATCGGCGCCGGCCAGTTCATCTCGCGCCCGTACGCGGTCGCACGCGTGCTCGAGCTGCTCGTCGCCGGGCGCGAGGCGGGCCGCGTGCTCGAGGTCGGCACCGGCTGCGGCTACCAGGCGGCGGTGCTCGCGCAGCTCGCCGCCGAGGTCTACTCGATCGAGCGCATCCGGGACCTCGCCGAGCGCGCGCGCGCGAACCTGCGCCCGCTGCGCCTCGCGAACCTGCGGCTCGTCTACGGCGACGGCACGAACGGGCTCGCCGCGGCGGCCCCGTTCGACTCGATCGTGGTGGCCGCTGCCGCGCCGCAGGTGCCGCAGGCGCTCCTTGCGCAGCTTGCGCCCGGCGGGCGCCTGGTGCTGCCGCTTGCGAGCGGCCGCAGCGCCCAGCGGCTCGCGGTCATCGAGCGCAGGCGCAACGGCTTCGTCGAGAAGGCGCTCGATCCGGTGCGCTTCGTGCCGCTCAAGGCGGGAACGCGATGAGGCCGCAGGTCGTTCTCGCGCTTTCCGCGGCGCTCGCCGTCGCCGGCTGCGCCGCGCGCGTGCCGGCGCCGGTCGACGACCGGCGCCCGCTGCCGGCGGAGAAGCCAGCGGCGCCGAAACCGGCGCCCGCAGCGACGCCGACGGCTGCCGCGCCCGGCACCTACGTCGTCAAGCGCGGCGACACGCTCTACAGCATCGCGCTCGAGCACGGCCTTGATTACCGGGACCTCGCGCGTTGGAACGCGCTCGAGGATCCGGCGCGCATCCGCGTCGGCCAGGTGCTGCGCGTTACACCGCCCGAGGAGCGCCCGCGGGTCGAAGTGGGCAGCGTGCGCGCGGTCGCACCGATCGAGGCGCGCCCGCTCGAAGCGCCGCCGCCGGCGGCGGGCGACGGGGCGCTGCGCGCCTCGCCCAAGGCGCTTCGCCTTCCGTACTCCGAGCAGAACCTCGCCCTGCTACAGCGCGGCGAGACCGGCCCGGCGAAGAGCGCGCCGCCGGCGGCGGGGACGAAACCGGAGCCGCAGAAGCCGGACGGCGCGCGCGCCGCGGCAGAGCCGATCGAGTTCACCTGGCCCGCGCGCGGCACGGTGATCGCCGGCTTCTCCGAGCCGCGCGTGAAAGGCATCGACATCGGCGGGCGGCTCGGCGATCCGGTGGTCGCCGCGGCGCCCGGCAAGGTGATCTACGTCGGCTCCGGGATTCCGGGCCTCGGCAAGTTCGTCGTCATCAAGCACAACGACGAGTACTCGACCGTTTACGCGCACGCGCGCGAGGTGCTGGTCAAGATGGACCAGATGGTCGAACGCGGACAGCGCATCGCCGAAATGGGCGACACCGACGCCGACCGGCCGAAGCTGCACTTCCAGATCCGGCGGCTCGGCAGGCCGCTCGATCCGCTCTCGCTCCTGCCGCCGCCGGGCTGAGGCGCGCGCCGGCCCCTTGCGCGCGATTCAGCGGCCCGCTCGTTCGGCGCACGGTGTGCGCACCGCAGACCACGTCGGCGCGTCCTCGGCCTCGGTCGTGCCCCGCATGCGCTCGCCCTCGACCCGCCCGCGGTGGCTGCGCGGGTCGGCCTGGGGATCGAAGACGGTGAATTCGATCTCGGCGCCGCGCAGGCGCGCCCCGAGCACCGGCACGGGGCGCCCGTTTCGCTCGGCGCGTACGTCGATCTTCTGGTAGACCTGCTCGATCGCGAGCGAGAAACGGTCGGCGCCCGCCTCGACGCGCCAGCAGCCGCGCACGTCGGCGGGCACGACCCACAGGTGCGCGGTGCGGTCCTCGACCCGGATCGTCTCGTCGGGCGTCCAGTCGCCGAAGTCGAAGAAATGCGACACGACGCGCGTGCCGGGCGCGAGCGCGAGCAGTCGCGGCTTGAGCCGCTGCATGACCGAGGGACCGATATAGAGCGCGATCACCGTCGCGCCGGCGAGATCGTAGTCGAAGAGATCGCCGCGCACGAACCGCGCGCGCTCGGCGACGCCCTCGGCCTCGGCGCGCGCGATCGAGTAGCGCACGAGGTTTTCCTCCAGCTCGACGCCGACGGCGCGCGCGCCGAAGTGCCGCGCGGCGTAGATGGGGATGCGCCCGTCGCCGGAACCCAGATCGACGACCAGATCGGCCTCGGTGACGTCGGCCATCTGCAGCATGCGTCGGATCACGCGTTCGGGCGTCGGCACCCAGACGGAATCGCGGCTGGGCTGGCCGATGCGAGGCGGATCGGCGGCCGCAGGCGTCTGCGACCGCGCCGCGCCCGCGGCAAGGAGCACGCAGGCGGCGAGCACCCAGTACGCGCACGCGCCGCCGAGGCGCCGCGCGGGCACGCGCCTTCGGCGCGCGGCTCGGACGGAAGCACTAGGGTTCACGCCAGCGGGCGCGCAGTTCGCGCGCGAGGTCCTGGACCGCCGCGGCGTAGAAGCTCGAGCGGTTGTAGCGCGTGAGCGCGTAGAAGTTCGCCAGTCCCAGACGGTATTCGGAGGGCGCGCCGGGGCTCGCCAGCTCGACGAGCGCGACCGGCGTATCGAGCGGCAGCGTCGCGCGCGCCTCGACGCCGTAGCGCGCAAGATCCGCGAACGCAAAGCGCGGCTCGACGCCGGCCGCGAGCATCGCGCGGTGCGCCTCGCCGGAGACCTGCGCGGCGAGCGCCACCGGCTCGCCGCGCCGCCAGCCGTGCGCGCGCAGGAAGTTCGCGACGCTGCCCACCGCGTCGGCGGGGCTCGCGACGAGGTCGGCGGCGCCGTCGCCGTCGAAGTCCACCGCCCAGCGCCGGTAGCTGCCCGGCATGAACTGCGGAATGCCGATCGCGCCGGCGTAGGAACCGCGCACGCTGAAGACGTCGAGGTCGCGCTCGCGCGCAAAGAGCAGGAACTGCTCCAGCTCGGCGCGGAAATAGGCGGCGCGCGGCGGATAGTCGAACGCGAGCGTCGCGAGCGCGTCGATCACGCGGAACGTCCCGGCGCGGCGCCCGTAGAAGGTCTCGACGCCGATGATCGCGACGATGATCTCCTCGGGTACGCCGTGCTCGGCGGCGGCGCGCGCGAGCGCCGCTTCGTGCCGGCGCCAGAACTCGATTCCCTCGGCGATCCGCAGGGCGTTGACGAACCGTTCGCGGTAGAGGCGCCAAGAACGCTCGCGCGGATCGCTCGGCGGCGCGATCGCACGCAGCACCGGTTCCTGCCGGCGCACGCGCGAAAAAAGGGATTCGAGTTCGGCCGCGACGAACGCGTGCCGTTCGACCATCTCGCGCACGAACGCGCGCACGTCCGGGCGCGCGACGTACGCACGCTCGCCCTGCGCCGCGGCCGGCGCCGCGGCCGCGAGCGCGAGGCACCACGCTCGAGCGAATGCGCGCAGCGGGCGTCGCATCGCGATCAGGCGGCGGCGAACGCCGCCACGCGACGGCGCAGCTCGGCGACGCGATCGGCGGGCGCCTGCGGGCCGTAGCGCAGCGCGACGTAGAGCGCGGCGATCGCGCGGATCGATTCGGCGGCGGCGGGCAGCGCGGCGGCGGCGCGCTCGGCGTAGTCGCGCGGACCTTCGTGCGGCGCGCGCGCAAGCCCCTTGCGCGCGAGGGTGCGGCAAAAAGTGCTCCACGCGCGCACGACCGGATCGCGGCGCGTGCGGCTACCGAGCGACCACGCGGCGAGCGCGGCGACGATCGCGCCGAGGCAGACGGCGAGCGCCGCGCCGAGACTGCGCCAGTCGGGTTCGCGCAGGCCGAGCGAGGCGAGCAGTTCGCGCTGACGTTCCGTGTTGTAGCCGAGCACCCAGAGGTTCCACTGGTGGGCGAGCGCTTCCCAGTTGTAGCGTATCGTGCGCAACCAGGCGAATTCGGGCCGCAGCAGCCACGGCAGCTCGCGGCTCGCGCGCACCGCCTCCGACAGGCCCCGTTCGAGCCGCGCCGGCGCGGCGAGCGCCGTCGGATCGAGCCGGATCCAGCCGCGCCCGGCGAGGTAGACCTCGGTCCAGGCGTGCGCGTCGGACTGCCGCACGGTGAACCGGCCGTCGACCGGATTGGGATCGCCGCCCAGATATCCGGTGACGACGCGCGTCGGAACGCCCGCCGCGCGCATGAGGACCGCGAACGCCGAGGCGAAGTGCTCGCAGAAGCCCGCGCGGGTGTCGAACAGGAATTCGTCGGCCGCGTGCTCGCCGAGAAGCGGCGGCTCGAGCGTGTAGACGAACTGCGCGTCGCGGAAGAACGCGACCGCGCGCTCGACGACTTCGGCGTCGCTCGCAGCCGCCGCGCGCCAGCTGCGCGCGAGCGCGACCGCGCGCGGATTCGAGCCCTCGGGCAGACGAAGCGCGCGGCGCAGCTGCCAGGGTTCGGCGTGCGGCGCAGGCGGTGCGTCGGTGACCGACACCATCGGGTAGCGCATGCGCGCGCGCACCGGTGCGGCAGCGAGCAGCTGGCCGTCGTCGAGCAGGCGCGCATTCTCGGGCACGCGCGCGGCCTGCTCGATCGCGAACAGCCAGTGGCGGTTGTGCGGCTCAAGGAGCACCGCGTACGCGATCCGGCCCGGCGCGCGCGGGTCTTCGCGAGGCTCTGCGCGGCGCGCGCTGTCGGGCGCGCCCGCGCGCCAGACGCGGCCGTCGAAATCCCACAGCACCGGGCCGCGCCAGTACAGCACCCGCCGCGGCGGGATTTCGCCTTCGAAGTCGACGCGGAACGCGATCGCATCCGACAGGATGAGCTGCGACAGACTGCCCGGGGCCATGGTGTCCGACAGCCCGGTCATGCCGGCGTAGGCGTCCTGCGGCAACCCCCAGAGCGGTCCGTGCACGCGCGGAAAGAGCACGAACAGCACGAGCGCCGCCGGCGCGGCCTGCGCAAGCAGCACGCCCGCGGTGCGCAGGTTCGCGCCGAAGGCGCGCCGCGGCGCGGCGAAGTCAATGAGCGCGCAGGCGCTCAGCGCGAGCGCGGCGAGCATCGCGACCGCAGTCGGGATCGACTGCGAATAGAGGAAGTTGGTGATCATGAGGAACCAGACGAGGAACACCGCCGCCGCCGCGTCGCGCTGCGTGCGCGTCTCGAGCAGCTTCAGCCCGGAAAAAAGCAGCAGCATCGCGATGCCCGGGGTGCGGCCGAAGATCGCGCGGTACTCGAGCCAGATGGCGGCGAGCCCCGCCGCCGCGATCGCAAAGAGCACCGCGCGCGGCGGCACGAGCCCCGGCCGCGCGAACGCCGCCCAGCGCCAGCCGTAGAGCGCGAGCGCCGCGGCCGCAAGCCACGTCGGTGCGCGCAGCGCGTGCGGCGCGGCGCCGAGCGCGAGCGCCGCGGTGAGCAGCGCGAGCGCGCGCGCGCCGACCGCGCGCGCCTCGGGCGCGAGCGGGTGCGTGCGGGCGGCGGGCGCGACGCTCATTGCGGTTCGCGCCAGAGCGCGAGCGCGCGCAGGCACTCGGCGCGATGCGCCGCGCCGCGCCCCGGGGCGATGTACAGGCCGGGCGCGCGCAGTCCGTAGCGCAGCCCCGCGCGCTCGGCCTCGACCACCCAGCCGGCAAGGCGCGAGAGCCGCGCCTCGACGCCGTCGCTTGCGGGCGCGAGCGCCCAGTCGAGCACGAGTTCGGCGCTCGCCTCGCCGTGGAACTGCTTGGTGAGCAGCTCGTCGGCGCGCGCGAGCGCCTTCCAGGCGACGTGGCGCGGGGAATCGCTGCGCTGGAAGGCGCGCAGGCCGGCGTAATCGTCGGTGCCGCGCGCCTGCGCGCGCGCGCCGCCGGACGCCTCGAGCGCGCTCGCGGGCGGAAGCGGCGCGTAAAGCGGTCGGGGATAGACGAGGCAGCGCGCCGCCGGCTCGACGTGGCTCCAGGCGCGAAACAGCCCCAGCGGGAACCGCGTCTCCAGCACGAAGCGCCCGAAGTCGAGCCAGCCGCGGCGCACGGTCGGCACCGCAAGCACCGCTTCGACGGTCTCGCCCGCGGCCAGCTCGACGGTGCACTGCGCGCCGCTCGCCAGATGCCGCACGAGGATCTGCGGGCGGTCGTGCGCCGCGCGCTCGGCGAGCAGCAGCCGCAACTGCGCCGGCTGACCGGCGAACACCGGCTCGGCGCGCGCCGCGCTCACGCCGAGCCGCGCGAGGTTGCGCGCGGTGTGCACCATCCCGGCGAGGCCGAGGCCGGCGAGAAAGAACGTGAGCGCGAACCCGAGCGCGAGCGCGTAGTTGATCGAGCCGACGAGCAGGATCGCGAGGGTGGCGCCGAACAGCCACCCGAGCCGCGTCGGCAGGATGTAGACGCGGCGGTGGCCGAGGACGACCTCGCCGTGCTCAGGGGGCACGAAGCCGTAGAGCCGGTTGCGCAGCGTGACGCGGTCAACTCGTCGCGCCATCGTAGCCCCAGCGGCCGCGCCAGTGCGCGTGCACCGCCCTCGGGTACTGCGGGTCGGCGAGGTTGCCGTTGTAGCGGCCGAGAGCGCGAAAGAGGTCGCCCTTCTCCTCGTCGAGGTAGTGGCGCAGGATCAGGCAGCCGTAGCGGATGTTGGTGCGCAGGCGGAACAGGTTGTGATCGGGCTGGCCGATCAGCTTCACCCAAAACGGCATCACCTGCATGTAGCCGCGCGCCCCCGCCGGGGAGACGGCGTATTTGCGAAAGCCGCTTTCCACCTCGATCACCGCGAGCACCAGTTGCGGGTCGAGCCCGGCGCGCACCGCTTCGTACTGCACCGTCTTCAGCAACTCGATGCGCTCCCTGCGGTCGGGGATGCGCGCGCGCAGCCGCCGCGACATCTCGTGCACCCAGCGATGCGCGTCCTCGGCGCGCGCGAAACTGAACACCGGCGGCGCGCGGTCGGCGAGCGCGGCCGACATGCGCTGCGCGACCGCGGCGGCAAGCGGCTCGTATTTCTGCGCGCCGGCCGCGGCGCCGAGCGGCGCAGCGAGCAGCGCAAGCGCGACGAGCCGCCTCACGTCGCGAGGCGCTCGCGGAGGAACGCGGCCGCCGAGGCAGCCGGCACCGGCTGCCCAGCGGCGTCGCGCCGCGCCTTGTATTCGACCGTGCCCGCGGCCAGACCGCGCTCGGAGACGACTAGCCGGTGCGGGATGCCGATCAAGTCCATGTCGGCAAAAAGCACGCCCGCGCGCTCCTCGCGGTCTTCGAGCAGCACGTCGACGCCGGCGGCGGCGAGGTCGCGGTAGAGACGCTCGGCCGCCTCGCGCACCGCGGCGTTGCGCGCGTAGCCGATCGGCACGATGCAGGCCTCGAACGGCGCGATCGCGCGCGGGAACACGATGCCGCGCTCGTCGTGGTTCTGCTCGATCGCGGCGGCGACGATGCGCGTGATGCCGATGCCGTAGCAACCCATCTCGATCGGGCGGACGACGCCGTTTTCGTCGACGAACGTCGCCTGCATCGCTTCGGAGTATTTGGTGCGCAGCTGGAAAATGTGCCCGACCTCGATGCCGCGCTCGATCTTGAGCCGCCCGCGGCCGTCGGGGCTCGGGTCGCCGTCGACCACGTTGCGGATGTCGGCGACGATCGCGGGCTCGGGGAGGTCCCGCCCCCAGTTGACGCCGGTGAGGTGAAAGCCCTCCTTGTTCGCGCCGCAGACGAAGTCGGCCATCGCGGCGACGGTGCGGTCGGCGACGACGAGCGCCTCGCCGAGGCCCACCGGCCCGATGTAACCGGGCGGCGCGCCGGTGTGGCGCGCGATCTCCTCCTCGGTCGCGAACCGGAACGGGGCGAGGCCCGGCACCTTCGCGACCTTGGTTTCGTTCAGCGTGTGGTCGCCGCGCACGAGAAGCAGCGCGAAGCGGCCGCCGGCGACAAGGGCGATCGACTTCACCGTACGTTCGATCGGAACGCCGAGCAGCGCCGCGACGTCGGCGCACGTTTCGCGTCCCGGCGTCGGCACCTGCGCAAGGGGCGCACCGGGCGCCGGCCGCGGGGCGGCCGGTGCGAGCGCCTCGGCCAGTTCCACGTTGGCCGCGTACTCGGATTCCGGACACCAGGCGATCGCGTCCTCGCCCGATTCCGCGAGTACGTGGAACTCGTGCGAGCGGGTGCCGCCGATCGCGCCCGGGTCGGCCGCGACCGCGCGAAAGCGAAGGCCGAGACGCGTGAATATGCGCGCGTAGGTGTCGTACATCGCGCGGTATTCGCGCTCCAGATCCGCGTAGTCGGCATGAAACGAATAGCCGTCCTTCATGACGAACTCGCGCGCGCGCATGACGCCGAAGCGCGGCCGGATCTCGTCGCGGAACTTGGTCTGGATCTGGTACAGGTGCAGCGGCAGCTGGCGGTAACTGCGCACCTCGCGCCGCGCGATGTCGGTCACCACCTCCTCGTGCGTCGGCCCGAACAGAAAATCGCGCTGGTGCCGATCCTTGATCTTCAGCATCTGGGGACCGAACGCGTCCCAGCGGCCGCTCTCCACCCAGAGCTCCGCCGGAATCACGCACGGCATCAGCACCTCCAGGGCGCCCGCGCGGTTCATCTCCTCGCGCACGATCGCCTCGATCTTGCGCACCACGCGCAGCCCGAGCGGCATCCAGGTGTAGAGCCCGGCACCCAGCCGCCGGATGAGGCCGGCGCGCAGCATCAGACGGTGGCTCGTCACTTCCGCCTCGGCGGGCGCCTCCTTGAGGGTCGCGAAGAAGAACTTCGATGAGCGCATCGGAAGATCCCGATCGACCGCGGCGCGCGGCGTTGTCTTCGGCGCAGCGCTGTGGAAAAATGCCGCAGGATTCTAGCCTAGGTGCTGGCGCCATGCTCGACCGAGACGGCTATCGACCGAACGTCGGCATGATCCTCGCCAACGCGCACGACCTCGTCTTCTGGGCGAGGCGCGCGAACCAGAACGCCTGGCAGTTTCCCCAAGGCGGCATCAAGCCGGGCGAAAGCCCGACCGAGGCGATGTTCCGCGAGCTGGAGGAAGAAACGGGCTTGCAGCCGCGGCACGTGCGCATCCTCGGGCGCACGCGCGACTGGTTGCGCTACGAGGTGCCCGAGCGCTGGATGCGCCGCGAATGGCGCGGCACCTACCGCGGGCAGAAGCAAATCTGGTTCCTCCTGCGGCTGACGGGTCGCGACTGCGACGTGCGGCTGCGCGCCAGCCCGCGTCCGGAATTCGACGCCTGGTGCTGGCAGGACTACTGGGCGCCGCTCGACGCGGTGATCGAGTTCAAGCGCGAGGTCTACCGCCGGGCGCTCACCGAGCTGCGGCCGTATCTGGAGGCCGATCGCGTCGGGCGCAGCGGCCGGCGCGCGCCGCTCGCTCGGCCGGAGTGATTTTCGCGCGCGGCCATGCCGGCGCTCGCGCGCGACTTCCAGCCGCTGCCGATCCGCGAGCTCGGCGAGGGCGCCGGCTATCGGCGCCCGATGCAGCCGGTCGCGGCGCGCGTCACGCTCGAATCGCCGGCGCTCGCGGTGATGACCGATCTTGCGCGCACCAGCCCGGCGACCATCCGGCTGCAGGCGCCGATCGAAGGAGCGAATCAGTACATGATCTCGCGCGGCGTACGGCTGCTTCTGGTGGTGGACGAGCGCGACAACGTCGTGGGCGTCGTCACCGCGACCGACATCCTCGGCGAGCGCGCGCTGCGCGTCGCGTCCGAGCGCGGCCTGCGCCGCGACGATCTGACGGTCGGCGACATCATGACGCCGGCGCGCGAGGTCGAGGTGCTCGAGTTCCGCGAGGTCGAGCGCGCGCGCGTCGGGCACGTGCTCGAGACGCTGCGCCGCGCCGGGCGGCAGCATGCGCTGGTGGTCGACGAGGACACCCCGCCGGCGGCGGGTCCGCTTGCGCCGGCGGCGCGCCGTGCGATGGTGTGCGGCATCTTTTCGATGTCGCAGATCGCGCGCCAGCTCGGCGTCGCGGTCGAACCCGGCGCACCGGTCGCGCGCACCTTCGCCGAGATAGAATCGGCGCTCGTTCACCGCGATGGGCCGCCGTACGGGCGATAGGGGGCCGCTATCGCGGCGATCGCGACAAACGATTTGCCAGTCGGCGCCCGCGCGCTTAGCTTTTCGATTCCGCTTCAACGACGAAGGAGGCAGACGTGAAATCGCTCAAAGGCACCAAGACCCACGAGAACCTGAAGTACGCGTTCGCCGGCGAATCGCAGGCGAACCGGCGCTACCTCTACTTCGCCGCGAAGGCCGACGTCGAGGGCCAGAACGACGTCGCGGCGCTCTTTCGCTCGACCGCCGAAGGCGAGACCGGCCACGCGCACGGGCATCTGGAGTATCTGGAGCAGGTCGGCGATCCGGCCACCGGCCTGCCGATCGGTCGCACGCGCCAGAACCTCGCGGCCGCGATCGCTGGGGAAACGCACGAGTACTCGGACATGTACCCCGGAATGGCGAAGACCGCGCGCGAAGAGGGCTTCCCCGAGATCGCTGACTGGTTCGAGACGCTAGCGAAGGCGGAGCGCTCGCACGCCAACCGCTTCCAGAAGGCGCTCGACGCGCTGCAGGACTGATGCCGAAAATCCAGCGCGACAGTCTGCTGACGCTGGAGGCCTACGCCCGGGAGCGGCCGGCGTTCCGCTCCCGGGTGATCGCGCACAAGAAGCCGCGCACGGTGCACCTCGGCGAGCACCTGACGCTCGTGTTCGAAGACGAGCTGACGATCCGCTATCAGGTGCAGGAGATGCTGCGCATCGAGCGGCTGTTCGAGGAAGAGGACATCCAGAGCGAGCTGGACGTCTACAACCCGCTGATTCCCGACGGCACCAACCTCAAGGCGACGCTGATGATCGAGTACGACGATCCGGCGGAGCGTCGCCGCCGTCTGGCGGAGCTGCGCGGGATCGAGGATCGCGTCTGGGTGCAGGTCGAGGGCGGCGAGCGGGTGTACGCGATCGCCGACGAGGACCTCGAGCGCGAAACCGAAGAAAAGACCTCGGCGGTGCATTTCCTTCGCTTCGAACTCGACGAGGCCGATCGGCGGCGCCTGAAGGCGGGCGCCGGGCTCACGATCGGCGTCGACCACCCGCAGTACCAGGCGACGACCGAAGCCTCGGCCGAGACGCGCGCGGCGCTCGCGGCGGATCTCGCGTAACCCGATGCGGCGCGCGACGGCGCTCGCCTGCGCGCTGTGGGCGGCCGCGGCGCATGCGCAAGCCCCGGGTCCGAAGTCCGACTGGGAGCGCGCCCAGGAAGCGCGCGAGTTTCGCGAAGCGCCGGTCACGCTCCCGCCTTTCTACCGCGAAGAGGACCTGATCGAATTCTCGGTCGGTCCCGCGGTCGCGTTCCGGTTTTACATCGACCGCGCCTCGCTCTCGGTGGGCGAGGACGGCGTCGTGCGCTACACGCTGGTCGCGCGCAGCCCGCACGGGGCCGAGAACGTGAGCTACGAAGGCATCCGATGCCGGACCGGCACGCACCGGGTGTACGCGCTCGGGCAGCGGGACCGGAGCTGGCGGCCGGTCGAGCGCGACTGGCAGCCGACCGACAGGGTCTGGACTCGCGTTCTGCGGCGCGACTACTTCTGCCCGATGCAGAGGACGATCTTCAGCGCGGCCGAGGGGCTGGAGGCGCTGCGCCGAGGCGGGCATCCGGAGCGCGAGAACTGGGGCGCGGGCGGCGCCGGCGCGCGCTAGCAGCGGTTCTCCGCTTGCCGGCGGCGTAACGGCGCAGCGCGCGGAGGGTGTGCGCGAGCGCGCCGTCTAGATCAGCACGAGGTTGTCCCGGTGAATCAGCTCGGGCTCGTCCACGTAGCCGAGGATCGCCTCGATGTCGCTCGAGGGCCGGCCCAGGATCTGGCGCGTCTCGCCCGCGGAGTAGTTGATCAGCCCCCGCGCGATCTCGCGGCCGTCGGGATCGTCGCAGGCGACGAGCGCGCCGCGCGCAAAATCGCCGCTCACCGACTTGACGCCGATCGGCAAAAGGCTCTTTCCGTCGCGAACCAGGGCGCGCACCGCGCCGGCGTCGAGCCGCAGTCGACCGGCGACCGTGAGATGGTCCGCGAGCCACTGTTTGCGCGCCGCGAGCGGCACCGTCTGCGAGGCAAGCAGCGTTCCGATCGGCTCGCCGCGCGCGAGCCGCACGAGCACGTCGGGCTCGCCGCCGGAGGCGATCACCGTGTGCGCGCCGCTGCGCGCGGCGCGCTTGGCGGCGAGCACCTTGGTGAGCATGCCGCCGCGGCCGAGATGCGTGCCCGCGCCACCGGCGATCTCCTCCAGCCGCGGATCGCCGGCGTTCGCTTCCGGAATGAGCCGCGCCGACGGGTCGCGCCGGGGGTCGGCGTCGTAGAGGCCGTCCTGGTCGGTGAGGATGACGAGCACGTCGGCCTCGATCAGATTGGTGACCAGCGCGGCGAGCGTGTCGTTGTCGCCGAAGCGGATTTCGTCGGTCACCACGGTGTCGTTCTCGTTGATCACCGGAACGACGCCGAGCGCAAGCAGCGTGCGCAGCGTCGAGCGCGCGTTGAGGTAGCGCTCGCGGTCGGCGAGGTCGGCGTGCGTGAGGAGCACCTGCGCGGTCGCCAGCCCGTGCTGGCGAAAGCACGATTCGTAGCATTGCGCAAGTCCCATTTGGCCGACCGCGGCCGCGGCCTGCAGCTCGTGCACCGCGTGCGGCCGCCGCGACCAGCCGAGCCGCTGCATGCCTTCGGCGATCGCCCCGCTCGACACGACCAGGCAGCGCTTCCCCATCGTGCGCAATGCCGCGATCTGCTTCGCCCAGCGCGCGATCGCGGCGACATCCAGACCGCGGCCCTCGGCGGTGACGAGCGAGGAGCCCACCTTGACGACGAGCGTCGCGGCGGCGGCGACCGGATGGGCGGCGCCGCTACGCGGCACGGCGCACCTCGCGCCGGCGCGGGGCCCGGGCGGCGGCGAGAAACCGATGCGCGGCGGCGCACACCTCGCGGCAGCCCGATCCGGTGAGCGCCGAGACGACGAACCACGGCCGGTTCCAGCGCAGCCGCCGCACGAGCGCGCGCGCCCGCGCCTCGGCGTCCGGCGCCGCGTCGGCCTTGTTGAACACCAGCCAGCGCGGCTTGCGCGCGAGCGCCGGGTCGTACTTTCGCAGCTCTGCTGCGAGCGCACGTACGCCGTGCGCCGGATCGGCGCCGTCGGGCGGGGCGAGATCCACCAGATGCAGCAGCAGCTTCGTGCGCGCGAGGTGGCGCAGGAACTGATGCCCGAGGCCGGCGCCTTCGGCGGCGCCTTCGATCAGGCCCGGAATGTCGGCCAGAACGAACGACGCGTCCGGGCCGACGCGCACCACGCCGAGCGAGGGGTCGAGCGTGGTGAACGGATAATCGGCCACCTTCGGGCGTGCACGCGAGACCGCGCGCAGGAAGGTCGACTTTCCGGCGTTCGGCAGCCCGAGCAGACCGACGTCGGCGAGAAGCCTCAGCTCGAGCAGCAGCTCGCGCGACTCGCCCGGCTCGCCGCGGGTGAACTGGCGCGGCGCGCGGTTGACGCTCGACTTGAAATGGAGGTTGCCGAGCCCGCCCCGGCCGCCGCGCGCGACGAGCGCGCGCGCCCCGTCGCGATCGAGGTCGGCGAGGATCTCGCCCGTCGCCGCCTCGCGCGCCACCGTGCCGACCGGCACGCGCAGCACGAGATCCCGCCCGGCGCGGCCGTATTGATCGGCGCCGCGGCCGTTTTCGCCGTCCTCGGCACGGTGCACGCGCGCGAAGCGATAGTCGACGAGCGTGTTGAGGTTGCCGTCGGCGAGCAGCCAGACGCTTCCGCCGCGACCGCCGTCGCCGCCCGCCGGGCCGCCGCGCGGCACGTATTTTTCGCGCCGGAACGCGACGCAACCGTCGCCGCCCTTGCCGGCGTGCACCGTGATTCGCGCCTCGTCGATGAACTTCATGAAGCAAAAAGCCCCGCCGCTGCCGACGGGGCCCCGCGATCCGGCGGCGCGTGCGCTGCGCCTAGGCCGGCACCACGCTCACGATCTTGCGATCGTAGAGCCCGCTCTCGCTGTACACCACCCGCCCGGCGACGCGCGCATACAGCGTGTGATCTCGCCCGACGCCGACGTTGTCGCCTGCGCGGATCACGGTCCCTCGCTGACGCACCAGGATCTGACCCGCGTTCACGCGCTCGCCGCCGTAGACCTTGATGCCGAGGCGCTTTGCGTGCGAATCGCGCCCGTTGCGGGAACTGCCGCCTGCCTTCTTGTGTGCCATGTCTATCCCTCGGTCCGCCTCAGCCGGCGACGATCCGCTCGATGCGCACCTCGGTGTAACGCTGCCGATGACCTTGGCGCTTTTGCGAGTGCTTGCGCCGGCGCAGCTTGAAGATGCGCACTTTGTCGCCGCGGCCGTGTCCGAGCACCGTCGCGCTCACCGACGCGCCCGCGACGAACGGCGCGCCGACGCGCGCGGTCTCGCCCTCGCCGACGAGAAGCACCTTGTCGAACGAGACGCTCGCGCCGACCTCCGCGGAAAGCGCTTCGATGCGGATGCTGTCGCCCGTGCGCACGCGGTACTGTTTGCCGCCGGCTTGAATCACTGCGTACATTGGTCGAATGCCCTGCGAAAAGGCGAAAGATTATAGAGCACGCGGCGAACGCGGGTAAAGCGGCGTATGATAACTTCTGCGGCGTGACTCCGGCTCGCATCCTCGCGCCGATCGCCGACGAGATGCGCAGGCTCGAGACGCGCATCGGCGAGCGGCTCCAATCCGACGTCGCCCTCGTGCGTCAGGTGGCGCGGTATCTGGTCGAAAGCGGCGGCAAGCGGCTGCGGCCGGCGCTGCTCCTTCTTGCAGCGGGGGCCTGCGGCTCGCGGGACGAGGCGTGCATCGAGCTCGCGGCGGTGGTCGAGTTCATTCATACCGCGACGCTGCTGCACGACGACGTGGTCGACGCCTCCGACCTGCGGCGCGGCCGAAGCACCGCGAACGCGCGCTTCGGCAACGCCGCCGCGGTGCTGGTCGGCGACTTTCTCTATTCGCGCGCCTTTCAGATGATGGTCGGCGCGGGCAGCATGCGCGTGATGGCGGTGCTCGCTGAGGCGACCAACGCGATCGCCGAAGGCGAGGTGCTGCAGCTCATGCATTGCCGCGACCCGGACGTGGGCGAATCGGGGTATCTGGCGGTGGTGCGGCGCAAGACCGCGAAGCTCTTCGAGGCGTCGGCGCGCCTCGGGGCGGTGCTCGCCGGCGTGCCGCCGACGCTCGAGGAACGGCTCGCCGAGTACGGTATGAGGGTCGGCACCGCGTTTCAGCTGATCGACGACGTGCTCGATTACTCCGGCGACGTCGAGACGATCGGCAAAAGCCTCGGCGACGATCTGGCCGAAGGCAATCCGACCCTGCCGCTCATCCGCGCGATGGCCTGCGGCAGCCCGGCGCAGGCGCGCCTCGTGCGCGACGCGATCGTCTCGGGCGGTCGCGAAGCGTTCGGCGCGGTGCTGGAAGCGGTACGCGCCACCGGGGCACTCGAGTACACGCGCGAGCTCGCGCGCCGCGAGGCGGAGGCGGCGCGCGCAGCGCTCGAGCCGCTTGCGCCCTCGGCGTACCGGGACTCTCTGCTAGAATTGGCTGCCTATTCGGTGTCCCGTCGTTCCTAGCTCGGGGTGTAGCTCAGCCTGGTAGAGTACTGCGTTCGGGACGCAGGTGTCGCTGGTTCGAATCCAGTCACCCCGACCATCCTTTTTTCGCAGCGCGCGGCGGCCGGCCGGCGATAATGCGCGCATGGGCCGGTTGCTGCTGATCCTTCTCGTCGTCGTGCTGCTCGCCTGGTTGCTGCGACGCGCGCTCGCCGGGCGCGGGCGCGGCGCGCCGCGCGCCGACGCCGGCGTGCCGCTCGTGCGCTGCGCGCACTGCGGCCTCAATCTGCCGAAGACCGAAGCGCGCAGCGCGGGCGGTCGGCATTACTGCAGCGAGGAGCACTGGCGGCTCGGTCCGCGGGACGGCTGATGCCCGCCGCCGCGGTTCCGGCGGCGCCTGTCGACGGGGCGAGGGCCCCGGGCGAGGCGTACTGGACCGCGCTGCGCCTGTTCAGCGTCTACCGCATCGCGCTGGCGGCGCTTCTTCTCGGCCTGACGCTCGCCTACGGCGACGCCCTCAGCCTCGGCGCGCACCGCTTGGATCTTTTCCGCGGTGCGGCGGCCGCCTACCTCGTGCTCGCGGCGATGGCGCACGGCGTGCTCGCGCGCCTGCGTGCGCAGTTCGTCGCACAGCTTTCGTTGCACGTCGCGCTCGACGTGGTCGCGCTCACGGTGCTGATGTACGCGAGCGGCGGGCTGCGCAGCGGCCTGGGGGCGATGCTCCTCGTTTCGCTCATCGGCGCGGCGCTGCTCGCGCCGCTGCGCGTTGCGCTCGCCTACGCCGCGTTCGCGACCCTCGCGCTGCTGTTCGAGCAGGCGGTTTGGGTGCTCTATTTCGACGTGCCGGGCGCGAGCTTCGTGCAGCCGGCCATGCTCGCGATCGGCTGCTTCGCGAGCGCGGGCGTCACCGGCTGGCTGGTGCAGCGCGCGGGCGCGAGCGAGCGGCTCGCGCGCGAGCGCGAGCGGGAGCTCGCGCTGCAGCTGCGCGTGAGCCAACTCGTCATCGACGACATGCCGCACGGCGTGCTGGTGCTCGATCCTGCTGGCCGGGTGCGGCAGCACAATCCGGGCGCGCAGCGGCTCTTCGGCGCGGAGGTGTTGCGCGGCGCGGACCTCGCGCAGATCGCGCCGGCGGCCGCCGCGTGCTGGCGACGCTGGCGGGCCGGCAGCGGCGCCGAGCGGGCGGAGATCGAGCTGCGCGGCCGCGGTCTGCGGCTGCGCATGATCGAAGCCGGCGCCGGCGAGGACCTGACCGTGATGTTCGTCGAGGACACGACGCGTGCGCTGGAAGAGGCGCGGCAGCTGAAGCTCGCCGCCCTCGGCCGCCTCACCGCCAACCTCGCGCACGAGATCCGCAACCCGCTGTCGGCGATCAGCCATGCGGCCGAGCTGCTCGGCGAGAGCCGCGCCGACCGCGAGCGCGAGCGGCTGTGCCGTATCATCGCCGACAATACCCGGCGGCTCGAGCGGCTCGTGGCCGACGTACTGCAGCTCAACCGCCGCGATCGAACGCGCAGCGAGCCGATCGAGCTCGCCGCGTGGCTCGCACAGTTCGTCGAGGAGTTCGCGATGAGCGAGGGGGTGCCGCGCGAGTGGATCGCAGTCGACGTCCCGCGCGCGGTCCGCATCGAGTTCGACCGCGAGCATCTGCGCCAGGTGCTCTGGAACCTGCTGCGCAACGCGGTGCGGCACGCGCGGCCGGCGCGCGGCTGCGTGCGTCTGGTGCTCGGCGCCTTCGCCGGGCAGGTCGAGCTGAACGTCCTCGACAACGGTCCCGGGGTGCCGCGCGAGCGGCTCGCGCACCTGTTCGAGCCGTTTTTCACGACCGAGCGGGCGGGCACCGGGCTCGGGCTCTACATCGCGCGCGAGCTGTGCGCGGCGAACCGCGCTGCGCTCGAGTACGTACCGGGCGACGAGGGGGCGCACTTTCGCCTGGTGTGCGCGGAGGCGCCCGCATGAGGCGCAGCGTGCCGCAGACGGCGGAGGCTGCGCGCGTGCTGGTGGTCGACGACGAACCCGACATCCGCGAGCTGCTCGAGCTCACGCTCGCGAAGATGGGGCTTGCGGCCGACGCCGTCGGCTCGGTCGCCGAAGCGAAGGCGCGGCTCTCCGCCTCGCGCTACGACCTGTGCCTTACCGACATGCGCTTGCCCGACGGCGACGGGCTGGAGCTCGTGCGCTACATCGCCGGGCTTGCGCGCGATCTGCCGGTGGCGGTGATCACCGCCTACGGCAGCGCGGAAAACGCGGTCGCGGCGCTCAAGGCGGGCGCGTTCGACTATATCGCCAAGCCGGTCGCGCTCGAGCAGCTGCGCGCGCTCGTGCGCTCGGCGCTCGCGCTGCCCGGACTGGAGGAGCCGCCCGCGGCCGGCCAAGAGCTGCTCGGCGACAGCCCACCCTTGCGGGCCGCGCGCGAGCTGATCGCCAAGCTCGCGCGCACGCAGGCGCCGGTCTACATTTCCGGCGAATCCGGCAGCGGCAAGGAACTGGCGGCGCGCCTGATCCACGCCGGCGGGGCGCGACGCAAGCGGCCGTTCGTCGCCGTCAACTGCGGGGCGATCCCGGAGACGCTCATGGAAAGCGAGTTCTTCGGCTATCGCAAGGGGGCGTTTACCGGCGCCTTCCAGGACCGGGACGGGTTTTTCCAGGCGGCGAACGGGGGCACGCTGTTTCTCGACGAGGTCGCCGACTTGCCGCTCGGCATGCAGGTGAAGCTTCTGCGGGCCATCCAGGAAAAGCGCGTGCGCAAGGTGGGCGCGACGCAGGAAGAGCCGGTCGACGTGCGCATCATCTCGGCGACGCACCAGGACCTTGCGGCGCTCACCGAGGCGGGCCGCTTCCGTCGCGACCTGTTTTATCGGCTGAACGTCATCGAGCTGAAGATGCCGTCGCTGCGCGAATGCCGCGAGGACGTGCCGCTGATCGCGACGCGGATCCTCGAGCGACTGGCGCGCCAGGAAGGACAGCCGCCGCGCGCGCTGTCGCCGGCGGCGATCGAGGCGCTGAAGGCCTACGACTTTCCGGGCAACGTGCGCGAACTGGAAAACATCCTCGAGCGGGCGGTCGCGCTCTCCTCCGGTCCGGTCATTGAGCCCGCCGACCTGCGCCTGCATCCGGGCCGCGGCGAGGAGCCGGGCGTCGGCGTGCCTGCGGAAGGGGCGGCGCGGCAGGAGCCGCTGCCCGATTACCTCGACCGGCTGGAACGGGAAGCGATCCTTGCTGCGCTCGCGCGCACCGGGTTCAACCGCACCGCGGCCGCCAAGCTCCTCGGTGTGACGTTCCGTTCGCTGCGCTACCGCATGCAGCGCCTCGGCATCCGCGGGCCGCGCGACGATGACGACGACGGCTGACGGCGCCTTCGCCGGCCGCTTTCGCAAGGTGCCGTCGCCGAATTGCGACGACCGGCCGGCAGGTACCGCGATCACGCTGCTTGTGCTGCACGCGATCAGTCTGCCGCGCGGCTGCTACGGCGGCGATGCGATCGAGCGGCTGTTCACCAACCGGCTCGATCCGGCGGCGCATCCGACGTTCGCCGAGCTCGCGGGTGTGCGCGTGTCGGCGCACTTTCTGATCCGCCGCGACGGGGAGCTGGTGCAGTTCGTGCCGGTCGCGCGGCGCGCCTGGCACGCCGGGGTGTCGTGCTGGCGCGCGCGCGAGCGCTGCAATGACTTCTCGGTCGGCATCGAGCTCGAGGGCACCGACGAAGACGAGTTCGCGGCAGCGCAATACGCGCGGCTCCAGGCGCTCGTCGCTCGGCTGCGCGCGCGTCTGCCGCTGCGCGCGATCGCGGCGCATAGCGACGTCGCGCCCGGGCGAAAACGCGATCCCGGCGCAGGCTTCGCCTGGCGGCGGCTGTTCGCGCATCTTGCCGTTTCCTGAAGTTCCGGCCGGCCTGCGGCCGCCGCCGCGCTCGAGCGCGGCGCGCCCGCGCGCCCCGGGCTTGCAAATTTCTTTTCGCGTGGTACAGTGAGCCACAAGTTTTAGTTGCCGTGTTGACGGCCGGCACTAGATATTGTGGTGGCTTGCCGCTGGCGCGCGGCGGGCGACCGCGAGGGAGCGAGGAGAGCATGCACATCGCGCAGCAGGCGACGCACGCGACGCTCGCGGCCGAGGAATCGGGCGCGGCGGCGCGCCCGTCCTACGCCGAATACCGGGTGATGCGGCGCAACGGCGCTGTGGTCGCGTTCGAACCGTCGAAGATCGCGGTGGCGATGACCAAGGCGTTCCTTGCGGTGAACGGCAGCCAGGGCGCGGCCTCGGCGCGCATCCGCGACCTGGTCGCGCAGCTCACGGCGACGGTGGTGAACGCGCTCGTGCGGCGCCAGCCGCAGGGCGGCGTGTTCCACATCGAGGACATCCAGGACCAGGTCGAGCTCGCGCTCATGCGCTCGGGCGAACACGACGTGGCGCGCGCCTACGTCCTCTACCGCGAGAGACGCGCCGCGCGCATCCGCGCCGAGCGGGCGGCGCGCGAGCGCGCCGCCCCCGCCCCGGTGCTGCACGTGGTCGACGACGGGGTACGCCGACCGCTTGATCTCGCGGCGCTCGATGCGCTGCTAGCGGCCGCCTGCGACGGGCTCGGCGCCGACGTCGACCGCGGCGCGATCCGGGAGGCGGTGCTGCGCGACCTGTACGACGGCGTGCCGATGGAGGAGGTGCGCAAGTCGCTCGTGCTCGCGGCGCGCGCGCTGATCGAGAGGGATCCGGCCTACAGCTACGTCACCGCCCGCCTGTTGCTCCACAACATCCGCCTCGAGGTCCTCGGCGAGGAGGTGAGCCAGGCGGACATGGCAGGCGCGTTACGCAGCCGCGTACTTCCGGCGCTCGTGCGGCGCGGCATCGAGGCCGAGCTGCTCGACCCCGAGCTCGGCCGCTTCGACCTCGAGCGGCTCGGGCGCGGCGCTGCGCGCCGAGCGCGACCTCAAATTCGGCTATCTCGGGCTGCAGACGCTCTACGACCGCTACTTCCTGCACGTGCGGCGGGCGGCGCATCGAGCTGCCGCAGACGTTCTTCATGCGGGTGGCGATGGGGCTCGCGCTGCGACGAAACCGACCGCGAAGCGCGCGCGATCGAGTTCTACGAGGTGCTGTCGCGCTTCGACTTCATGTGCTCGACGCCGACGCTGTTCAACTCGGGCACCCTGCGCCCGCAGCTCTCTTCCTGCTACCTCAGCACCGTCCCCGACGACCTGGAGGGCATCTACGAGGCGATCAAGGAGAACGCGCTGCTTGCGAAGTACGCCGGCGGGCTCGGCAACGACTGGACGCCGGTGCGCGCGCTCGGCGCCCACATCAAGGGGACGAACGGCCGCTCGCAGGGCGTCGTGCCGTTCCTGAAGGTCGTCAACGACACTGCGGTCGCCGTCAACCAGGGCGGAAAGCGCAAGGGCGCGGTGTGCGCCTATCTCGAGGCCTGGCATCTCGACATCGAGGAGTTCCTCGAGCTGCGCAAGAACACCGGCGACGAGCGGCGCCGCACGCACGACATGAACACCGCGAATTGGGTGCCCGACCTGTTCATGAAGCGGGTGATGGCGAATGCGGACTGGACCCTTTTCTCGCCGTCGGATGTGCCCGACCTGCACGACAAGGTCGGGCGCGCCTTCGAGGAGGCGTACCGCCGCTACGAGGACATGGCCGCGCGCGGCGAGATCACGCTGTACAAGAAGGTGCCCGCGGTGGCAGCTCTGGCGCAAGATGTTGAGCATGCTCTTCGAGACCGGGCACCCTTGGATCACGTTCAAGGACCCGTGCAACATCCGCAGCCCGCAGCAGCATGTCGGCGTCGTGCACAGCTCGAACCTGTGCACCGAGGTGACTCTGAACACCTCGGCCGACGAGATCGCGGTGTGCAATCTCGGCTCGGTGAACCTGCGCGCGCACCTCGGCGAAGGCGGCCTCGACTTCGAGAAGCTGCGCCGGACCGTCCGTACCGCAATGCGCATGCTCGACAACGTCATCGACATCAACTACTACGCGGTCGAGAAGGCGCGCAATTCGAACCTGCGTCACCGGCCGGTCGGGCTCGGCATCATGGGCTTTCAGGACTGCCTGCACGCGCTGCGCATTCCGTACGCCTCGCCCGAGGCGGTCGAGTTCGCCGACCGCTCGATGGAGATGGTGCGCTTACTGCGCGTACTGGGCGTCGACCGAGCTCGCCGAGGAGCGCGGACGCTACGCGCACGTTCGCCGGGTCGCTGTGGGACCGCGGCATCCTGCCGCAGGACACGCTCGACCTCCTTGCTGCCGAGCGCGGCGGCTGGGTCGAGGTCGACCGCTCCTCGACGCTCGACTGGGAGGCGCTGCGCGCGCGCATCCGCGCGCACGGCATGCGCAACTCGAACTGCCTCGCGATCGCTCCGACCGCGACGATCGCCAACATCGTCGGGGTGTCGGCCTCGATCGAACCGACGTTCCAGAACCTGTACGTGAAGTCGAACCTGTCGGGCGAATTCACGGTGGTCAACGAATACATGGTGCGCCGACCTCAAGCGGGCGGGGCTGTGGGACGAGGTGATGGTGGCCGACCTCAAGTACTTCGACGGCAACCTCGGGCGCATCGACCGCGTGCCGCCCGAGCTGCGCCGGCTCTACGCCACCGCCTTCGAGATCGATCCGCAATGGCTCGTCGAGGCCGCGGCGCGCCGTCAGAAATGGATCGACCAGTCGCAGTCGCTCAACCTCTACCTCGCGAACGCCTCGGGCCGCAAGCTCGACGAGACCTACAAGCTCGCCTGGATCCGCGGCCTGAAGACGACCTACTATCTGCGCGCGCTCGGCGCGACGCACGCCGAGAAATCCACTGTTCGACCGGGCCAGCTGAACGCCGTGCCGGCGGCCGCGCTCGGCGGCGCGGGGGCGCCGCAGGAGGGCGCGCGGTTCTGCGTGCTCGATGACCCCGAATGCGAGGCTTGCCAGTGATCCTGAACTTCGACGAAGACCCGGCGCCCGGCGCGATTCCCGCGATCGCGGCGGTTCCGCGCCCGGCGTTCGCGCCGGCTGGCGGCGCGAGCGCGCGCAGCGAGCGCTTTGCCGCCGGCAACGCCTGGCGGCGCATCAAGGTCGAGGACAAGCGGGTGATCAACTCGCGCGCCGACGTCAACCAGCTCGTGCCGTTCAAGTATCGCTGGGCGTGGGAAAAGTACCTCGCGGCGTGCGCGAACCACTGGATGCCGCAGGAAATCAACATGAGCCGCGACATCGCGCTCGTGGAAGGACCCGCACGGGTTGACCGAGGACGAGCGGCGCATCGTCAAGCGCAACCTCGGCTTCTTCGTTACCGCCGATTCGCTCGCGGCGAACAACATCGTCCTCGGCACCTACCGCCACATCACCGCGCCGGAGTGCCGCCAGTACCTGCTGCGCCAGGCGTTCGAGGAAGCGATCCACACCCACGCCTACCAGTACATCGTCGAGAGCCTCGATCTCGACGAGGGCGAGGTCTTCAACGCCTACCACGAGGTGCCGTCGATCCGCGACAAGGACGAGTTCCTCATCCCGTTCATCGATACGCTCACCGATCCGGCGTTCCGCACCGGAACGCCGGAGGCCGACCAGCCAGCTGCTCAAGAGCCTGGTCGTGTTTTCGTGCCTGATGGAGGGGCTGTTCTTCTACGTCGGGTTCGTGCAGATCCTCGCCCTCGGCCGGCAGAACAAGATGACCGGCGCGGCCGAGCAATACCATGTACATCCTGCGGGACGAGTCGATGCACTGCAATTTCGGCATCGACCTGGTCAACCAGATCAAGCTCGAGAACCCGCATCTGTGGACGTCCGAGTTCCGCGCCGAGCTCGCGCGAGCTGTTCCGGCGCGCGGTCGAGCTCGAGTACCGCTACGCCGAGGACACGATGCCGCGCGGCGATACTGGGCCTCAACGCGCCGATGTTCAAGGAGTATCTGCGCTTCATCTGCAACCGCCGCTGCCAGCAGATCGGCTTGGAGCCGCTCTATCCCGGGGCGACCAATCCGTTTCCGTGGCTCGCCGAGATGATCGACCTCAAGAAGGAGCGCAACTTTTTCGAGACCCGCGTGATCGAGTATCAGACGGGCGGGGCGCTCAGCTGGGACTAGGGCGATGCACGAAGAGCGGAAGATGCGCAAGGTGACGGCCTGCAGGGCCGAGGAGGACTACAAGCTCTGGATCCGGTTCGACGACGGGTTGGAGGGTAGCGTGTACCTCGGCGATCTGCTCGAGATCGGCGCCTTCAAGCTTTGGCTCGACGTGCGCGAATTCGAAAAAGTGAGGGTGGATCCGGAGACCGCGACGGTGACCTGGGAGGGCGGGATCCGGCTCGATCCCGACGTGCTTTACCAGGATCTCGTCGCCCGCACGGCACGCTAGCGATGCGCTCGAGGACGCGAGATCACGAATTCGGCGAGCGGGCGAAGAGTCGTCTTCGCCCGGTGCCGGATAGGCCGGGCCGAAAGAGCCCGGCTTCCCTGTAACTTCCCAGAAAGGAGGCCGTTATGGCGAAGAAAAAGGCGAAGAAAGCGGCGAAGAAGAAAAAAAGAAGAAAGCGTCGAAGAAGAAAAAAGCGTCCAAGAAGAAACTGACGTTAAGGGCGGCGGGTAAAAAGAAAAAGGCCGCGAAGAAGAAACCGGCGAAGAAGACAGCGGCAGAAAAACCCGCGCAACCCGTGGCCGGCACTGCGGCGGCACCGCAGGCGGCGCCGAGCGCGCCGACTGCGTCTGGGGCCACCGGCGCCTCGACGGCGCTGAACCCGGCAGCCGCGTGGCCGTTCCCGACCGGTTCCAGGCCCTAGGCTTGGATCCGTTTCGGGAACTTGGCGAGGACGTCGTTGCGTCCTCGCCAAGGCCCTTGAAGCCTTCCGGATCTGCGCAACGCTTCGGCTTGCGATATCGAGACGCGAAGCGGGATCCGGAAGGCTGCTTTCGTAACGATTTTATCTTGTTGCGGCCGTCGCGTCTTTTTCTTAACCCTTTGAAAAAAAAGATTTTCAGGATTTCTGGGAAACTCTGCGGAAGGCTGGGTGTTTGACGACTCCGGTTCCGCCTGGCTATTATGACGTTGTGCTGCAATGCAGCATACTTGCGCGGAACGGGCCCCTGACCGCGCAATCGGCATGATCCGGCGGTAGCCGCGCCGGAGTCGAGGCCGACGAAACCTTAGGGCGTTCGCCCTGTACCCGTTGCCCCCTTTTCCGGGGGCTTGGCACGTGATCCTGCTGCTCGCCGCTTCGCCGACTCGCGAATTGCATGGCGCACGCAGCCCGAGAGAGGAGTACGACGATGAGGGCAACGAACGGGTCCGTCCTATCGCCCGCCGTGGGCGCGCTGGCGCGCCTAGCGGAGGCAACGCGCTCCGCGCTTGCGTTGGTCGGTTTGGTGGCCTTGATCGCCTCGGCGTTCTCCGCCGCACGCGAGCCGCCGTGGCGCCAGATGGCGCCGGCGGCTCCGGCCTGGGGCGACGAAGCACCGACCGCGGACGCCGCCCCGAACGAGGCCGCAAGCCGAGGCGCTGCGCACGAGCGCGAGAGGCGCGCCTTGGTCGAGTTCATCGCGCGCCGCTATCGCGTCGCCGAGGAAGCGATCGCCGGATTCGTCGCCGTCGCCTACCGCGCCGGCAGCGAGCTGCGGCTCGATCCGCTGCTCATTCTCGCGGTGATGGCGGTCGAATCGCGTTTCAACCCGGTCGCCGAAAGCGTCCTCGGCGCGAAAGGTCTGATGCAGGTGATCGGCCGCTTTCACCTCGACAAGCTCGCCGAGCACGGCGGCGAGCCGGCGCTGCTCGATCCGGAGGTGAACATCCAGGTCGGCGCACGCATCCTGCGCGACTGCCTGCGGCGGGTCGGCGACATCGAGGGCGCGCTGCGGATGTACGCCGGCGCCGCGTCCGACGAGCCGGGCACGCAGTACGCCGCCAAGGTGCTCGCCGAACGCGCGCGGCTTGAGCAGGCGCTGCGCGGGCGGCCGGCAAGCTGAGCGGCGGCGCGGCGCGCTCAGCTCGCGAAGCGCGCAAGGCGCTGCGCCGCCTCCTCGAGCTCCGCGAGCGGGCGCGCGTAGGCGAAGCGCACGCATGCGGCGGTGCCGTTCGCGCCGAAATCGACGCCCGGCGTCGCCGCGACCGCTTCGCGCTCGAGGAGTTCCATCGCGTATCGCCGCCCGTCACCGCCGGGACAGCGCGCGTACACATAGAAGGCGCCGGTCGGTGTCGACGGTATCTCCAGTCCCGCGCGCGCGAGCGCGGGCAGCAGAAAATCGCGCCGGCGCTCGAACTCCCGACGGCGCCGCTCCAGTTCCGCCAGCGTCTCGGGCAGAAAGCAGGCGAGCGCCGCGTGCTGCGCGAGCGCCGGCGCGCAGATGAACACGTGCTGCGCGAGCTTTTCGAGGTCGCGTACCCTCGCATTGCCCGGCGCCTCGGGCAGCACCACCCACCCGAGCCGCCAACCGGTCATGCAGAAGAACTTGGAAAAGCTGTCGACGAGTACCACTTCGCCGGGCAGCCCGAGCGCGCTCTGCGGCGGCGCCCCGTAGACCAGCTCGCGGTAGATCTCGTCGACGATCAGCACGCCGCCGCGCGCGGCGACGACCTCGGCGATGCGCGCGAGGTCGGCGCGCGCAAGCCGCGTTCCGGTCGGGTTCGACGGCGAGCCGAGCAGCACGCCCTTCGTGCGCGGCGTCCACGCTGACGCGATGATCTCCGGCGTCGGCTGCCAGTTCGTCGCCGCCGACACCGCGAGCGCCCGCGCGCGACCTTCGAGCGCACGCACGAGGTGGCGGTAGCCCGGATAACCCGGGTCGGGAACGAGGATCTCGTCGCCCGGCTCGACGTAGAGGGCGAGCGCGAGAAGCAGCCCTGCGGAAGCGCCTGCGGTCACCGCGACCCGCTCGGACGGCGGCGCGGCGCCGTGCACGCGCGCATAGTGCGCGGCGATCGCCTCGCGCAGCGCCGGCAGCCCGAGCGTCGGCGTATACGCCGTGCGGCCCTCGCGCAGCGCGCGCACCGCCGCCTCCACCACCGCCGGCGGCGCGGTGAAGTCCGGTTCGCCGATTTCCAGGTGGATCACGCGCCGCCCGGCGGCTTCGAGCGCCTGCGCGCGCGCGAGCACGTCCATCACCTCGAAGGGCTGGATCGCGGCGACGCGCTGCGCGGTGCGCGCGAATCGTTCGGCCGGCTGCAGACGGTGGGCGTTTATAATTTCGGCTCCCGGCGCAACATAGCTCGCCTGCGCGCGCCGGGCAAGGAGCCCGAGACGTAGACGTGGACGAGGATCTCAGGAAGAGCGCGCTCGAGTACCACCGCCAGCCGCGCCCCGGAAAGATCTCGGTCCACGCGACCAAGGCGCTCGTCAACCAGCGCGACCTCGCGCTCGCGTACTCGCCCGGGCGTCGCCGACGCCTGCGAGGAAATCGCGCGCGATCCGGCCGAAGCGGTACGCCTGACTGGCCGCGCCAATCTGATCGCGGTGATCACCAACGGCACCGCGGTGCTCGGGCTCGGCGCGATCGGGCCGCTCGCGGCGAAGCCGGTGATGGAGGGCAAGGCGGTGCTGTTCAAGAAGTTCGCCGGCATCGATTTCATCGACATCGAGATGCACGGAGCGCGACCCGGCGCGCTTTGTCGAGATCGTGGCGGCGCTCGAGCCCTCCTTCGGGGCGATCAACCTCGAGGACATCAAGGCCCCCGAGTGCTTCGCCATCGAGCGCGAGCTCCGCGCGCGGATGAACATTCCGGTCTTCCACGACGATCAGCACGGCACCGCGATCATCGTCGCCGCCGCCATCCTGCAACGGCCTAAGCTGCTGCAGGGCAAGCGGCTGGAAGATGTGAAGCCTGGTCAACACGCGGCGGCGGGGCGCCGCCGCGCTCGCCTGCCTCGACCTGCTCGGTCGCATGGGCCTGCGGCGCGAGCGCATCGTCTGGGTCACGCGACATCGAGGGCGTCGATCTGGCCGCGGCCGGCGCGGGACGATGGACCCGCTACAAGGCGGCGCTACGCGATCAGGACACCCGGCGCGCGCACGGCTCGCGGAGGTGCTCGGACGGGGCGGACATCTTCCTGGGCCTCTCGGCGGGCGGGGTCCTCAAGCCCGAGATGGCTCGACGCAAGCATGGCCGCGCAGGCCGCTCGTGCTGGCGCTGGCCAACCCCGAGCCCGAGATCCGGCCGGAAGTCGCGTGCGCGCGGTGCGGCCGGACTGCGCATCGCGGCCGCCGGGCTCGCGACTATCCGAACCAGGTCAACAACGTCCTCTGCTTCCCCTTCATCTTCCGCGGCGCGCTCGATGTCGGCGGCGACCGCGATCAACGCCGGCGATGGAGCTCGCCGCGGTGGAGGCGCTCGCCGGCGCTGGCGCAGGACGGAGGCCTCCGAGGTGGTGGCCGCGGCCTACGGCGGCGGCATCGCGGCGTTCAAGTTCGGGCCCGACTACCTCATCCCGAAACCGTTCGATCCGCGGCTCATCCTCGACCATCGCGCCGGCGGTCGCGCGCGCGGCGATGGACTCGGGGGTGGCGACGCGCCCGATCGCGGATCTCGAGGCCTACCGCGAATCGCTCGCGCAGTTCGTGTACCACTCGGGCCTGCTGATGGAGCCGCTCTTCGCCGCGGCGAAGGCCTCGCCCAAGCGCATCGTCTACGCCGAGGGCGAGGACGAGCGGGTGCTGCGCGCGGTGCAGATCGTCGTGGACGAAGGCCTTGCGCAGCCGACGCTCGTCGGGCGTCCGGCGGTGGTCGAGCGGCGTATCGAGCGGCTGGGACTGCGCATCCGCCCCGGGCGCGAGTTCGCTCTGGTCAACCCCGAATACGACCCGCGCTACCGCGACTACTGGACGACCTACCACCGCCTCACCGAACGCAAGGGCGTTTCGCCCGAGTACGCGCGTCTTGAGATGCGGCGGCGCAACACGCTCATCGGCGCGATGCTGATCTACAAGGGGGAGGTGGACGGCATGATCTGCGGCACGTTCGGCACGCACGCGCTGCACCTGCACTACGTCGACCAGGTGATCGGGCGGCGGCCGGGGGTGCGCCACTACGCGGCGATGAACGCGCTGATCCTTCCCGACCGCACGCTCTTCA
>JAVQZY010000027.1:0-195909 GCA_033582675.1 Burkholderiales bacterium
GTTTTGGCACCCGTTCAGTTACGTATTGCTAAGGTTAATAGGGAAACGTCCCTAGGATTCCGGAACAGCACCTGAGCGACTTGGACATCTTCTCCACGCCGTCGGTGCCCTCGAGGAGCGGCATCGTGATCACGCACTGCGGCTCCTGCCCGTAGTCCTTCTGGAGCTCCCGGCCGACGAGCAGGTTGAACTTCTGGTCGGTGCCGCCCAGCTCGACGTCGGCGCGCATCGCGACCGAATCGTAGCCCTGCATGAGCGGATAGAGCAGCTCGTGCACCGCGATCGGCTGCCCGGCGCGGAAGCGGCGCGCGAAATCGTCGCGCTCGAGCAGCCGCGCGACCGTATAGCGCGCCGCGAGCCGGATCATGCCCTCGGCGCCGAGCCGGTCGGACCACTCGGAGTTGAACAGCACCTGGGTCTTCTCCGGGTCGAGGATCTTCGCCATCTGGTCGCGGTAGGTCTTCGCGTTGGCGAGGATCTGCTCGCGCGAAAGCGGCGGCCGCGTCTGGTTGCGGCCGGTCGGGTCGCCGATCATGCCGGTGAAGTCGCCGATCAGGAACTGCACCTGGTGGCCGAGTTCCTGGAAGTCGCGCAGCTTGTTGATCACCACGGTGTGGCCGAGGTGCAGGTCGGGCGCGGTCGGATCGAGCCCGAGTTTGACGCGCAGCGGCCGGCCCGAGGCGAGCTTGCGCGCAAGCTCCGGCTCGCTGATCAGTTCCGCGCAACCGCGCTTAATGCGCGCAAGCTGCGCTTCGACCGGGATCGCGATTCTGTCCATCGGCGGCGCACGGCGTTTTTTTGCGCGGGGCGCGTTGTCTGCTAGACTGGCGCACCCCGCGCAAAACGAGAAGATTCTAGCCGAACCGTGCCTTGCGGCCTTCGTCTTTTGCGCGCTTCGGTGTTCGCCGCGCTCGCGCTTTCGGGGTGCTCGCCGCGCTCGCGAGGATCGGCGATTCGCCCGAGGCCGAGCGGCTGCTGCCGAAGACGGTGCAGCCCGAACCGCTCGCGATCGCGCTCGAGGACGCGCTGCTTCCGGCGCCCGCGAGCTACGTCACGTCGAGCGCTTCCAGCGCGGCGACACGATCGCGGCGCTCGCCGCGCGCCTTGCGATCGCGGAGCCGGAGGCGCGCGCGCTCGCGCGGCTCGCGGCCCTGCGGCAACTGCGGCCGGGCACGTCGGTGAGCGCCGAGGTGACGCCCGAGGGCGCCCTGCTTTCGCTGACTTTTCTCGGCGCGCGCGACCGGCTGGTGCGCATCGAGCGCGGCGCAGACGGCGCGCTCGTCGCGCGCGAGAGCGCCGCGGCGCTCGCGCGCTGGGAGGAGGCGAAGAGCGCCGAGATCCGGTCGTCGCTTTTCGCCGCCGCCGACGCCGCCGGCGTGCCGGATTCGGTCGCGCTGCAACTCGCCGACATCTTCGGCGGCGACATCGACTTTCATCGCGACCTGCGCAAGGGCGATCGCTTCTCGGTCGTCTACGAGGTGTACGCCTTCGAGGGCCGCGCGCTGCGCCCCGGCCGCGTGCTCGCCGCCGAGTTCGTCAATCAGGGTCGCACGCACCGCGCGGTGTGGTTTCAGGCAGGCGAGTCGGGCGGCTACTACGCGCCCGACGGCACCAACCTGCGCAAGGCGTTCCTGCGCTCGCCGCTCGAATTCTCGCGCGTCAGTTCGGGCTTCGGGCTTCGCCGCCATCCGTTCCTCCAGACCTGGCGCGCGCACCAGGGCATCGACTACGCCGCGCCGCTCGGGACTCGCGTGCGCGCGACCGGCGACGGCGTGGTCGAATTCGCCGGGCGCTGGGGCGGCTACGGCAACGTCGTGGTGCTTCGCCACGGCGGCGGGCAGCAGACGCTCTATGCGCATCTTTCCGGGTTCGCGCGCGGCATCCGCGTCGGCGCGCGCGTCGCGCAAGGCGAGACGATCGGCTTCGTCGGCCAGACCGGCTGGGCGACCGGCCCGCACCTGCACTACGAATTCCGCGTCGGCGGCGTCGCGCGCGACCCGCTGCGCATCGCGCTTCCGGCGGCGCAGCCGCTGCCCGGGCACGCGCTCGCGGCGTTCCGCGAGCAGGCGGCGCCGCTTCTTACCCGCCTCGCCCACCTCGCAGGCACGCAGATCGCGCAGTTCGAGTGAGCCGCGCGCTCTACGTCGGCCTGATGTCGGGCACGAGCCTCGACGGGGTCGACGCGGTGCTCGTCGATTTTTCCGGCGTCCGGCCGCGCGTCCTCGCGGCGAGCCGCGTGCCGTACGAGGCGGCGCTTCGCGCCGAACTCGCCGCGCTCGTCGCTCCGGGCGAAAACGAACTGGAGCGCGCGGCGCTCGCGGCGAACGCGCTCGCGCGCGTCTATGCGCGCGCGGTCGAAGCGCTCGACCTCGGCGCGCACGGCGGAACGGCCGCCGTGCGGGCGGTCGGCTGTCACGGCCAGACGGTGCGCCACCGGCCCGAACGCGGCTACACGCTCCAGACCGGCAACGCCGCGCTCCTTGCGGAACTCACCGGCCTTCGCGTGGTCGCCGACTTCCGCAGCCGCGACGTCGCCGCAGGCGGCCAGGGCGCACCGCTCGTTCCGGCGTTTCATGCGGCGGTGTTCGCGAACCCGAGCGAGCCGCGGGCGGTGCTCAACCTCGGCGGAATCGCGAACCTCACATGGCTGCCGACGGGCGGGGCGGTTTCGGGCTTCGACACCGGGCCCGGCAACTGCCTGCTCGATGCGTGGGCCGAACGGCACCTCGGCACCGCGCACGACGAAGGCGGCGCATGGGCCGCCGCCGGCACCGCGATCGCGCCGCTTCTTGAGCGCCTTCTCGCCGAACCTTACTTCGGACGGCCGCCGCCGAAGAGCACCGGGCGGGAGCTCTTTGACCTCCGCTGGCTCGCCGAGAGGCTCTCGGGCGAGGAGGATCCGCGCGACGTTCAGGCGACGCTCGTCGATTTGACCGCCCGCAGCGTCGCGCAGGCGCTCGCCGCCCATTGTCCGGGCGTTGCGCGCGTGATCGCCTGCGGCGGCGGGACGAAGAACGCGACGCTCATGCGCCGGCTCGCGGCGCTCGTTGCGCCCGTGCCGCTCGAGACGAGCGATGCGTACGGCCTTGCGCCGCAGCTGGTCGAAGCGACGGCGTTCGCCTGGCTCGCGCGCGAGGCGATCGAGGGCCGCGCCGCGAGCCTGCCTGCGGCGACCGGCGCGCACGCGCCCCGCGTGCTCGGCGCAATCTATCCGGGAAACGCCGAGTAGCCGCGGCGCGCTCGCCGCGGCCACGATCGCACGGAATCAGACGGAGAAAGAGGAGCCGCAGCCGCAGGTGGTGACGGCGTTCGGGTTGCGGATCACGAACTGCGCGCCCTCCAGCCCCTCGGTGTAATCGATCTCGGCGCCGCCGAGATACTGCAGACTCATCGGGTCGATGAGCAACGTGACGCCGTCCTTCTGCATCACGGTGTCGTCGTCGTTCTGCACCTCTTCGAAGGTGAAGCCGTACTGGAATCCGGCGCAGCCGCCGCCGGAAACGAAGACGCGCAGCTTCAGCTCGGGATTGCCTTCCTCTTCGATCAGCTCCTTCACCTTGCGCGCTGCGCTGTCGGTGAAGACGAGGGGCGCCGCCGTTTCGGTCGCTTCGTTCATGTCGACTCCTTTCGCTTGCCGCCTCTCAGGAGGCGAGTTTCAGTTCCACCGCCTTGTTCGCTTCGGCGCCGTGGTGGACCAGCCGCCCTTCGACCACCGCGCCCTGCTGCACTTCGATGCTCTTGTAGTGTACGTCGCCTTTGACCCGGGAGGAGGCCTGGAGTTCGAGCGACTCGTAGGCGTGCACCGGGCCGTTGACCGTGCCGTTCACCACGATGTGCGCCGCCTTGACCTCGCCGTCGACGCGGGCATGCTCGGAAATCACGAGGGTGCCCGCCTGATCCGGCAGGGCCGCGACGTTGCCGCGCACCGCCCCGTCGATTCTCAGGCCGCCGCTGAAGAAGACGTTCCCCTCGATGCGCGTCGTCGCGCCGATCAGGCTGTCGATCCGGTTCTGCGGCTTGCTCTGCCTGCGAAACACGTCCGGCCCCTTTTGCGCGCGCTAGCCTACGTTCGCCGTCCGAGTGCCGAGCACGACATCGCTGCCCGATTCGTACACCCTCACCTGCACGCTTTCGACCTTGGCGTTCGGGCTCACGCGGAACAAACCCTCGACTCGCTGGAAGTGCTTGAACGACAACCGGAATCCTGCACTGTCGGCGTCCTTTGCGTCGGGCAGCTTGATGATAGCACTGCGCCCGTTCTCGGTCAGGTTGACGAGCAGCTCGACCCGCCCCTGGAATTCCTTGCCGCGTCGGGCGAGCGGCGCGCGAAGCAAAAGCCGATAGCGATACTCGCCGGGAAGGGCTTCCGGCTCGACCTTGAAGCGCAGGATCGAGAGCGCGCTGCCGCCGGGAGCGTCCGACGACGCCATCGCCTCGAAGATCGCGAGCTCCTCGCGCAGGCGCGCGTTTTCGTGCTCGAGCGAGCGAATCTGCTGCGCGAGCTTCGCCCTGCGCCGCGCGCTCCAGCGCGAGGCGGCTTTCGGCCGCGTTCGCGGTCGCGCGCAGGCTCGCGAGTTCCTCCCTGAGGGCCGCGAGCTCCTTTTCGCGCCGCGGCGAGCTCGTGCTCGAACTCGCCGCGGTCGAACCCGGCGAAGCGCCGGCCGGCGAGTTCGTGCAGATCCAGGCCGCAAGCGCCGCCGAAAACGCGAGCAGCACCGCGAGCACAGTCCAGCGCACGTACCACGGCACCTCGGTGCCGCACCGGCGACCTTCGGTGCGGCGATGCCGAAGCGCAGGCGCAGCTTGGCGCGGCGCCGAAGCATCGCTCCTCAGGGCACGAGCGCCGCCTGCTCGAGCCCCGCAGTCTCGGGCAAGCCGAACATGAGGTTCATGTTCTGCACCGCCTGACCGGAGGCGCCCTTCACCAGGTTATCGATCACCGAAAGTACGACCACCGTATCGGCGCGGCCGCTCGCCTGCGGCGGGCGGTGCACCGCGATGCGGCAGACGTTCGCCCCGCGCACCGAGCGCGTCTCCGGATGGCTTCCCGCCGGAAGGACGTCGACGAAGGGTTCCTGCCCGTAGCGGCGTTCGTAAAGCGGCTGTAGATCGAGCTCGCGGGTCAACCGCGCGTAAAGCGTCGCGTGGATGCCGCGGATCATCGGTGCAAGATGCGGCACGAAGACGAGCCCCACCTCGCGGCCGGCGGCCTGCGCAAGCCCCTGGCGGATCTCGGGCCAGTGGCGATGCCCCGGCACGCCGTAGGCGGTGAAGTTTTCCGTCGCCTCCGAGTGCATCAGATGAAGCTCCATCTTGCGGCCGGCGCCCGAGGTTCCCGATTTTGCGTCGGCGACGAGGTGCGCGAGATCCACCGCGCCCGCCTCGACGAGCGGCAGAAAGCCCAGTTGCACCGCGGTCGGGTAGCAGCCGGGGTTCGCGACGAGGCGCGCCGTGCGGATCCGCTCGCGGTTGAGTTCCGGAAGCCCGTACACCGCCTGAGCGACGAGGTCGGGCGCCGCGTGCTTCATCCGGTACCAGCGCTCCCACTCGGCCACATCGCGCAGCCGAAAGTCCGCCGAAAGGTCCACCACGCGCACGCCCGCGTCCAGCAGCGCGCGCGCCTCGTTCATCGCGACGCCGTTCGGCGTAGCGAAGAACACCACGTCGCAGGAGGAAAGCGGCGCGCGCTCGGGCGCCGCGAACGCGAGATCCAGGCGTCCGCGCAGGCTCGGAAACATCGCCGCCACCGGCCTTCCGGCCGCCTCGCGCGAGGTGATCGCCGCGATTTCGACCTCCGGATGGTGCGCGAGCAGCCGCAGCAGCTCCACGCCGGTGTAGCCGGTCCCGCCGACGATGCCCGCCTTGATCGCCATCTCCGTTCGAACGAAAAAGCCGCCTTGCGGCGGCTCGTCGCGGATCCGGAACCTATTTTCCGGACGCCTAGCGCTTCGAGTACTGCTTGCGCCGCCGCGCTTTGTGCAAGCCGACCTTCTTGCGCTCGACCTCGCGCGCGTCGCGCGTCACGAGCCCCGCCGCGCTGAGCGCGGGCTTGAGCGCCGCATCGTACTCGATCAGCGCGCGCGCAAGGCCGTGGCGCACCGCGCCCGCCTGCCCGCTCTCGCCGCCGCCGTGCACGTTCGCCATGATGTCGACGCGGCCGGCGCTTCCGGTCACCACGAGCGGCTGGCGCACGATCATTCGCCCGGTCTCGCGCGCGAAATATTCGTCGACCGGCCGCCCGTTGACGATGAAACTGCCGCTGCCGGGCTTCAGAAAGACGCGCGCGACCGCGCTCTTTCGCCGGCCGGTGCCGTAATAGTAGTCGCCCACCATGTCAGAGTTCGAGTGCCTTGGGTTGCTGCGCGGCGTGCGGATGCGTCGCGCCCGGGTAGATCTTGAGCTTGCGCAGCATCGCGTAGCCGAGCGGCCCCTTCGGAAGCATCCCTTTCACGGCCTTCTTGAGGATGCGCTCGGGATGACGCGCGCGCATCTCGGCGAGCGTCGTCTCGCGGATGCCGCCCGGATAGCCGGTATGGCGGATGTATTTCTTCGTCTTTTCCTTGCGGCCGGTGACCCGGACGCGCGCGGCGTTCACGACCACGATGTAGTCGCCCGGTGTCCACGTGCGGCGTGTAGATCGCCTTGTGCTTTCCGCGCAGCCGCATCGCGATGCGCGCAGCAAGGCGCCCGAGCACCTTGTTTTCGGCGTCGACCAGGTACCAGCCGTGCGCGACCTCGCGCGGCTTGGCGGAGAAAGTCTTCATCGTCGCTTTCCCGGAAAGGGCGCGAATGGTAGCAAAAAAGCCCGCGCCCGGTGCGATTTTCCGCGCGATTATGCCCGAGCCGATGCTGCGTCGCAACAGCGACTACAATCGCCGCATGAGCGGGGCGAGCATGACTTGTACGGTGCGCTGGACCGGCGACGGGATGTCGTTCGTCGCCGAGACCGGAAGCGGGCACCTTCTCGCGATGGACGGCGCCCCGGAGGGCGGCGGGCGAAACCTCGCGCCTCGGCCGATGGAGACGGTACTCGCGGGCACCGGCGGCTGCAGCGCCTACGATGTGGTCGCGATCCTCAGGAAAAGCGGCCAGGAGGTGACCGGCTGCGAGGTGGCGCTCGAGGCCGAGCGTGCGGCCACCGACCCGAAGGTGTTCACACGCATTCACATGCGCTACACGGTGCGCGGGCGCAACCTCAAAGCAAGCCTCGTCGAGCACGCGGTGCGGCTTTCGCACGAAAAATACTGCTCGGCGAGCGCGATGCTCGCAAAGACCGCCGAAATCACCCGAGAAGTGCGGATCGCCGAGGCCTGAGGCCGCCGGCTCAGCCGTCCGCTTCAGGCGCGCTCGGCGTTCGCGGCGTAGTTCATGCGCCGCTGCTCTTCGAACCACTCCTCGGCGTAGTCGCTCGTGCGGTACTCGTCGAACCACGGCCCGCCGAGGGTGAAGTGCACGATCTTCGCCTGCGGGTTGTACGGGTACTCGCCGACCAGCCAGTTCCATTCGAGCGGCAGCGACCCGATCTCGTCGTCCGAAAGCCAGGCGAAGCGATGGAGCTCCAAGCCGCTTGCGCGGTTCACGTACTCGGGCGTGAGCGCGCGGCAGCGGGCGTTGTTGAAGAACATCACGCTCGACCAGTTCTTGCGCGGATACTTCGTCTGCGGCTGGCCGAGGAACTTGCGTTCGGTCTTCGGCACATAGTCGTGCCGGCAGACGAGCACCGCCTTGTCCGCCTGCGCCTCGCGGTAGGCGGCAAGGGCCGCGATGTCTGCGCGGCAAAGCATGTCGCAGTCCATGAAGAGCGACCAGCCTTCGTAGCCGGACAGGTACGGCACGAGGAAACGGCTGATCGCGAACTCGGTGCTCTCGGTCGGGCCGCGCTCGCGCGTGAACACGCCGCCGAGGTGCGCGCGCGCGACCGGTACGAACGACACCGGAACCGAGGCGCGCGCGAGGATCGAGTGCGCGAGCGTATACCAGGCGACCGTCTCCTTCGGGTCGTAACCGATGAAGATGCGAAGCATCGCCTACACCCGGTAGGCGACCGTGGTCATCACCTTCGCCGCGGCGCGCATCGCGAGCTTCACCGGCGCGGGCAGTTCCGCCGCCCCGAGCGCGAGCGCCGTCTCGCGGTGCCGCCGCTCGTCGTCGCGCATCGCGGCGACCACCGCGCGCGTGCGCCGATCCTCGGGCGCAAGCCGCGCGAGATGGCCGTCCAGGTGCTCCTCGACCTGCCGCTCGGTCTCGGCGAGAAAACCGAGGTTCCAGCGGTCACCCAGCAGCCCCGCGGCGATTCCGATCGCAAGCGAACCGGCGTACCAGAGGGGATTGAGGAAGCTCGTTCGGCCGCCGAGTTCCCGGATGCGCTCGGCGCTCCAGGCGAGGTGGTCTTCCTCTTCGTCGGCTGCGCGCGCGAGCGCCGCGCGCTTTTCCGGATCGCGGGCGGTGAGCGCCTGGCCCTGATAGAGCGCCTGCGCGCACACTTCGCCCGCGTGGTTTACGCGCATCAGCGCCGCCGCATGCGCGCGCGCTGCGGCATCGAGCTCGGCTTCCGGCTCGCGCGCCGCAGGCGACTCCCGCCGCGCCGTATGGACGCCCGCGACCGCCCGAAGCGCCCGGTCGAAGCCGGCGATCAATTCGTCGGGATTGAAAGACATGGGCGAATGATAGCAACGGGCTTGCGCACAGGCGGTTTCACCGACCCCCGAGCCGCGGATTCTCTATCGCCGTGCCGGCGCGAGCGGATCGCGCCAGACGAGACCCGGAAACCGCGCGAAATCGCGATCCACGGTGCACAAGGTCGCACCGTGCTCGATCGCGAGCGCAGCGATCGCCGCGTCCATCACGAGCGGCCCGCTCGCCTGGCCTTCGTCCATCAGGCGCTGGAGGATTTCCCAGTGCCGCTCGCCGGGCTCGAGAATCCCGCAGTTCGGGCGCTCGAGCCACGAAGACACCGCAGCCGCCGCTTCGCCCGCCGCGAGCGGTCGCTCGAACACCCGCGGACTGGTCGCGATCCTGAGAAACGCCCACAGCGTCGCCCACGCGAAGCGCACCGGGCCGGTGCCGCTCAGCACCGATTCGAACCAAGTGCGGGCTGCCTCGTGGCGATCCGATCTCGGGTGATAGGCGTAGAGCAGAAGGTTCGCGTCGACGAGAATCAACGGTAGAGCGGCCCTTCGATTCGATCGAGGAGCTCACCGATGTTCTCGAGCGAAAGCCCCGGCCGCAGCTCGCCCATGTCCCGAGTCCTGACCCTGAACGGTTCCGGCGGCGGGCGCCGCGGCTCGGCCGCGAGCCCGCGCCGCAGCGCTTCGTTCACCACCTCCCGGAAGGGTCGGGCCGTGCGTCGCGCGAGGAGCTTGAGCTTTGCGGCGACATCGTCGTCGAGGGTGAGCGTCGTACGCACATCATGATGCTATTTTCGGTACATCATGATGTCAAGCCGGGCGACGAGGATCGGCGAGAAAGCCGAGCGTCGCGTTCGCTGGATGGTAGCGGCGGTGTTAGACTGCCCGGGCGATGGCGGCGCCGCTTCTCATCAGCGACGAGTACCGGGAAATGCAGCGCAAGCTGCACGAGAACCCCAATTACGGCGTCGCTTCGGTGCAGTACGCGCCGATCGTCGCCGAGGTGATCGAGGCGGTCGGCGCAACGAACTCCTCGACTACGGCGCAGGCAAAGGCCGGCTCGGCGAGACGCTGCGACGGATCCTTGCTCCGGCCGCTACGCATCCACCACTACGATCCGGCGATCCCGGAGTGGTCGGCGCCGCCTGCGCCCTGCCGGTTCGTCGCCTGCATAGACGTTCTGGAGCACATCGAGCCGGAGCTGCTCGACAACGTCCTCGACGACCTGCGGCGGGTCACGATCGGCGTGGGATTCTTCACGGTACACACCGGCCCTGCGGTCAAGGTGCTTCCGGACGGCAGAAACGCCCACCTCATCCAGAAGCCCGCCTCCTGGTGGCTGCCGAAAATCATGGAGCGGTTCGAACTGGTCACCTTCAACCGCATGCCGCAGGGCTTCTGGGTCGGCGTCGAGCGGCGGCCGGGGTAGAGGTCCTTCTTCCCGAAAAAGGGCAAAAAAAACGGGCGCCGAAGGCGCCCGTTCGTGGATGCGGTGGCGGCTCTCGCGAGCCGCCATCTCCGGCACAACGCCTAGAACGTGTGGCGCAGAGCCGATCGCCCACGAACGCGGGTCGGCGCCGAAGTTGCCGGCTGCCGTGCCCGACGTGTTCGCGAAGAAGTCGTAGCGGGCGGGCGCCCGTCGTTGTTGATCCGGTTGTAGCTCAGGTGCACGTTGGTGCGCGGCGAGAACCTGTATGTGTAGCCAAGCGTGAAGAACCGGGCCCCGGTGTCGTTCGCGAGGCTGAACGCCGCGCCCCCGCCGATGGCGGCATTGATCACTGCGTTCGGGCTGCCTGCCAGCGTTGCTCGAGAGGTCGAGATACCGCACCCAGCGAACCGCGCCAGTCCCTCGCGCGCCCGTAGGTCGCGTAGAGCCCGTGATTCCCGGTCTCGTAGGTGACCGGAATCGCCCACGACCTGCGCTTGATGTCGGTACCGCTGTTCGCGGCATCGAAGTTCGCGTTCCACTTGGACTGGTCGTAAACGAACCCGAGTCCGAGACCCATCGCGAAGCGGTAACGCACGCCAAGCCGGTGGCTGGTGATTCGGTGGGTCGAGGTCGCGAGCGCCGCACCACCTGCCGCGGTGAGTGTGCCGGCACCAAGCACGCGCCGAAAACAACCGTTGCTGCGTTAGCCACGTCTCGATCGCGCAGATACGCGTAACGCACCTGCAGCCCACCGGTCTCGTAGGCGTGCCAGCAGAGATGCCATGCACGGTTCTTCTTGCCGTCGATTACGCTACCCGCGGGCACGCGTCGGAGACGCCATCGGTCGGCCGGGCGTAGCCGATCGTCATGCTGAAGCCGCTCCAGTTGGGCGAATCCCACCGGATGACGTTCGGGTAGCGCGTGCCGATCGCCGGGTTCAGCGTAAGCTGCCGAGCCGAAGTTCTGCCAGACCGCGAGCGCGGAGCTGGACGAGTTCGCGATCAGCCAGCCGGACTCGATGCCATACATCTCGTCGTAGTGCAGGTCCCACAGCCCGATCAGAACCCGACCGAAGGTCTTGCTGCGAAGGCCGATGCCGGTGTTGCGGTTGCCCCAGACCGAAACTGGCGTTCGGGTTGGTACTGGCAAAAGCCGTTGCGCCGAGCGCGTTATTCCGCTGATCCGAGTTCTGAATCACCGCCGACTCGACTTGGACAAAAGCCGAGTTTCCGCCCCCAAGTCCTCAGTCACGGTGAAGCGGATGTTGGAAGCCCCACCGTCGCGCACCCGGTCGTGTGAATACATGTCGCCAGCATTGTTGAGTCGCGTACCACCGGGCGCCTTCACCGAGTCCCACATGATGTTGATCGTGCCGCCGATCGTCACCGTGGTCTGGGCGTAGGCTGCCGGCGCGGCGAACGCAGCCGCGATCGCTGCCGCCATTACCTTTCTGTTCATGCTGTCTCCTCTTCTGAGTTTTCTGCCTGCGGCTTGCGCCGCCGTCCTGCAACCCGGGGCCGCACGGCCGCCGGGCCGGCCCATGGCGGCGTAACCCGCCAAACCCCCTGTCGGAAGTCACAAGAATTCTCTCAACAGCTCGCATCACCTCGCCAGAAAAACGACGTCCGGAAACGGCTACGCAGAAACTGCTGTGGCGTTTTCCGCAACAAAAAACACCGCCTTATCTTTCAGAGCCTTAGCTTGACATCGCTCTTCCGGACGCGAACGCGGCCCAGATGTCTGCAGCTGCCGCAGATAGCGGCTCGCTCCAGCCGCCGCCTTTTTTCTGCCGGTAGATGCGGAACCCCGGAAACCAGGGCGACTCGTCCCCCTCGGCCATCCAGCGGAATTCGAGCGAACGGGAAACGAGCACACGCGCGGTGCGGCCGAGCGCCGCCATCAGGTGCATGTTCGTGTTGCTCACCCCGACGTAGTCGTCGATCTCGGCAAGAAGCGCGTGCATCGCCTCGAGATCCGGGTTGAGGTGGGAAAAATCGGCCACGCGCTCGCCGCAAAGCTCGCGAAGTCGCGCGATTTCCTCGGCCTTCGGCTCGCGCTGAAGAACGACGAGCGTGCCGGGGAGCGTCGCCGCCATCTGCGCGAACGCTTCGAACGGTACCGCCTTGAAGAGGAACTGGCCGAGCCGGCCCTTGGTGGGAAGGGTTCCGGCGCGCCAGGTGAGGCCGACGAGCGGGCGCGGCAGCCCCTCGATCAGGCGGGCGATCTCGCGGCGCTTCTCGGGCAACGGGTCGAACCGGATAGAGGCAGGCGGCGGCGCCTCGTGCGCCCGAAGAAGGTACGGAAGGTCGCCGAGCATGCGCCAGCCGGCGCCGGCGGAATGCGGTCGCGCGTCGGCACGCAAACGTCGAGCACGCCGCTTCGCTCGACCATCGCGACGAGCCGCTCGAGCACCGCGCCTTCGATGCGCGCGCCGCGCTCGCGCAGGGGCACGGCGAACCGGAGCAGGAACAGGTCGTCGCCGAGCCCCTGCTCGCCGTGCACCCTGACCGTGCGGCCGGCGAGCGACTCGGGAAAAGGCTCGATGAGCGCCGGATCGTCGAAGGCGATGCCGGAGCGCCTGAGGCTACTCGTGGCGGTTGATCCGCCACAGGTAGCGGAACCAGCCCTCCTCGAAGCGGCCGAGGGCGAGGAGCGCATCGGCGAGCGAAAACCGAAGGTCGCCGGTCGCCGGGTTCGCTTCGATTCCTGCGCGAAGCGCCTCGAGCGCCGTCTCGTAGTCGCCGAGCAGCCACTTGAGGTCGAAGAGCCCCTTGTACGCTTCGGTGTCGGCCGGGTTGCGGGCGATGAGCGCGCGCCAGCGCTGCTCGGCCTTGTCGAATTCGCGCGCGCGCACGTAGGTCAGCGCGAGGTTGTAGTGCGCGTCGGCGAAGCCCGGATCGAGCCGCAGCGCCCGCTCGAGGCTTTCGATCCCGGGCGCGAGCTGCCCCACGTTTCTCAGCGCCACCCCGAGCGCGTTGTGGTACTGCGGATCGCGCCGATTGAGCGAGATCGCTTTTCTCCAGGACCTCGATCGCCTCCTCCTCGCGGTCCTGCTCGACGAGCGCGACACCGAGAAGGTAGAGGAGCTGGTCGTCGCGCGGGTGCGCGGCAAGGAGCGCGCGAAGCGTCTTTTCCGCCTCGGAGAAACGGCGGCTCTCGAGCTCGGCAAGCGCCCGCTCGACCTGCTCGCGAAAACCGTAGCCGAACATCGCGTTAACCGAAGATTCGCTCGAGCCTGCGCGCGCCTGCCGGAGCGCTTGCGCTCGCTGCGCGCGCTCGCCAAGCGTACCACGCGGGGGCGGGGCGCCCTTCGACGGCCGGGCGGCTTCCTCGACAACGAAAAAGCTTTCGGGCATGCTCGCCCGGCAGCTCGAAAAGAGCGAGACCGCACGTGAAGCGCGAAGAATGGGAGCGTTACCGCCGCCAGGCCGTGCACACGCTCGCATCGGCCGACTCGGACGCCGCGCAAGGAGTGTTCGACTGGGCGAGCTTCAAGGCGCATCAGGCGGCCGAACTCGCGCTGAAGGGCTGGGTGCGCGCCCGAACCCGCTACGCCACCGGCCATTCGGTGGTGAAGCTGCTCGCCGAAGCGGGCGAGCAGGCGCCTGCGGAGCTGCTCGACTGCGCGCGGGCGCTCGACAAGGTGTACATTCCGGCGCGCTACCCGGACGCCTACGATACCGGCGCACCGATGGACTACTACACGCAGGCGGATGCGCGCTCGGCGATCGAGTGCGCGCGGCGCATCCTCGGCTGGCTCGATGATCTCGCTCGCGGCGAATCCGCTTGACCGCAGCCGAGCGCCTCGCGCGCGTGCGCCGCTATCTTGCGGCGCTCGGGCTTCGGCGCTGGCGCGCGATCGTTTTCGGCTCGGTGGGGCGCGGCGACTTCACCGCGGAGAGCGACACCGACCTGCTCGTCGTGAGCGACGAGCTGCCGGCCGATCATCCGGGCGCGGCTCGACCTGCTCTTTGCCGTGCGCGAGGTGGCGCCGGAAGTCGAGCCGATCGGCTGGCGCGAGGAGGACTGGCGGCGCCGCAAGAAGCGAAGGCGACCCGTTCATCGAGATCCTCGAGGCGCGAGGGGCTCGTTCTCGAGCCTTGATCTGCGGGATCGCCGCACGCCGCTCGCTTACGCGCGCCATGCCTTAACATCGAGAGCCGGAAGGAGACCGCACCGATGGCGCTCGCGTTGCGCGACTCGGCGCGCCACACCTACGCCGACTACCTCGGCTGGGGCGAAGAGCGCCGCTACGAGCTGATCGACGGCCTTGCCTGGTGCACGGCCCCTGCGCCGGAACTCGTGCATCAGGAGGTCGCCGGCGAAATCTACCGGCAGCTCGCCAATGCGCTCCAGGGCAAACCCTGCCGGGCGTTTATCGCCCCCGTGGACGTGCGCCTGCCGAAGGCGGGCGAGGCCGATGAACTCGTGGACACCGTGGTGCAGCCCGACGTGCTCGTCGTGTGCGACCCGGCAAAACTCGATCGGCGCGGCGTGCGCGGCGCACCGGACTTCGTGGTCGAGGTGGTGTCGCCTGCCAGCGCAAGCCACGATCATGTGCGAAAGCGCGCCGTCTACGAGCGCGCAGGCGTCCCCGAATACTGGCTCGTGCACCCCGGCGACCGGCTCGTCACCCGCTACCTGCTCGTGGGCGCCGAATACGGTAAGCCCGAGGTGCAGGAGCTTGCGGGCGAAACAGCCGATCGCGGTGCTGCCCGGGGTGGCGATCGCCTGGGACGCGCTCGCCGCACGCCTTCCGCCGCAGGAGGTCTGAGCGTAACGGCGAAGCCGGGTCGGAGCCGACCATAGAGCGCGCGACATCGCCGCGCCCCCCGGAAGGCGAGCGTCGTATCTGGGTGCCGAAGGCGGCGGAGGCGACCGCCTCGGGCTGGCGGGGCCCGGCTCAGCCGACGGCGAAGCCGGTATCCTCGTAGAGATCGGCGAGCGACAGCGCGATCGAGAGCCCGCCGCACTCGATGCGCACCGACTCGCCCGGCTCGAGCGCCTGCTCGAGCCACCGGTCAGCGCCCGCGCGCGACAGCAGCCGCGCCCAGACGCGCTCGGAATCCGCCATCAGGTAGTAGCGCAGGCTGGGAAGGTCGCGATAGTAGCAGGAGCTTTTCGCGCGTATCGACGGCCGCGGTCGCCGGCGAGAGCACCTCGGCGATGAAGCAGGGACGCTCCTTGTAGAGCGGATGGACGTCCGTTTCGTCGCAGACGAGCATCGCGTCCGGGTAATAGAAGGCGTCATGCGCCGCGACGCGCAGCCTCATGTCGGCGATGAACGCGCGGCAGCGGTGCCCGCGACTTGCCGCACGCAGATGAAACGCGATGTTGAGCGCGATGCGGTTGTGACGCTCGCTGCCGCCGGCCATCGCGAAGCGTTCGCCCGCGACGTACTCGCTGCGCACGGCGGCCTGCTCTTCGGCTGCGAGATACTCGGACTCGCTCATCCGGCGCCGTTCCAGCGCTGCACTCATGCGAATTCGCTCCGCCGTGCCGATTATACGGCGCCGACCGCGAAAAGCCGGGCGAGCTCGGCGCCCGGGTCGGGCGCGCGCATGAACGCTTCGCCGACGAGAAACGCGCCGACGCCCGCCTCGCGCAGGCGTTCGACGTCCGCGCGCGAAAGGATGCCGCTTTCGGCGACGACGATCCGGTCTTGCGGCACCGCCGGAAGGAGTTCGAGCGTCGTCTCGAGCCGCGTCTCGAAGGTGCGCAGGCTGCGGTTGTTGATCCCGATCAGCGGGGTGCGAAGCGAAAGCGCCGCTTCCAGCTCCGCCCGCTCGTGCACTTCGGCAAGCACCGCCATGCCGAGCTCGAGCGCGATCTCCTCCAGCTCGCGCATCGTGGAGGGCGCAAGCGCCGCGGCGATGAGAAGCACCGCATCCGCGCCCAACGCGCGCGATTCGAACACCTGATACGGTTCGATCACGAAGTCCTTGCGAAGCACCGGAAGCGCGCAGGCGGCGCGCGCACGGACGAGGTGTTCGGGCGCGCCGCGGAAGAACTCCCGGTCGGTGAGGACCGAGAGGCAGGCGGCGCCCGCCCGCTCATAGCTTCGCGCGATCGCCGCCGGATCGAAGTCCTCGCGCAGCAGCCCCTTCGAGGGGCTCGCGCGCTTCGCTTCCGCGATCACCGCCGGCCGCCCGGCGGCAAGGCGCGCGCGGATCGCAGCGACAAAATCGCGGCGCGGCGGTGCCTCTCGCGCCCGGCGCTCCAGCTCGCGCTCGGAGACCGTTGCCTTCGCGGCGGCGACTTCGGCGCGCTTTGCGGCGAGGATCCGTTCGAGGATGTCGTTCAGACGGCGCTCAACTCGAGCCGGCGTTCGATGCGTTCGATGCGCACCTCGAGCCGGTCCAGCCGGGCATGTACGACGCGGAGATCGCCTTGGATGTTGGCGATGCCGCGCTCGACCAGGTTAGGCGCTCCTCGACGGAATTCACCCGCGAACGCAGCTCGGTGCGCTGTTCGCGCGTTTCGTTGCGCAGCGTCTGGAGGTCGTCGCGCAGCGCCCTGAGGTGCTCGAGGATGAGTTTTTCAACGCCCTCGGTCATGGCCGGATCGGCTCCGGCACCGTAGTCTAGCAGCGGCCGCCGTCGGCCGCGCTCAGGCGGCGGCTTTCACCCGCTTCGTGAAGGCGATGAATTCCTCGAGCTTCCTTCGCGCGGCGCCGCTTGCGATCGCCCGGCGCGCGCGCGCGATGCCGGCCTCCAGCGATTTCGCGACCCCGGCGACGTAGATCGCGGCGCCGGCGTTCGCGAGCACGATGTTGAGCGCCGGCCCGGGCTGGTTCTCGAGCACCGCGAGGATCATCGCCTTCGACTCCTCGACCGTGTTCACCTGGATCGCGCGCCGGTCGTAGAGCTCCAGCCCGAACTGCGACGGATGGATCTCGTACTCGCGGATCTCCCCTTTCACGAGTTCGCCGACCATCGTCGGGCCGGAAATCGAAATTTCGTCCAGCCCGTCCATGCCGTAGACCACCATCACGTGGCGCGAGCCGAGGCGCTGCAGCACCCGCACCTGGATGCCGACGAGGTCGGGATGGAACACCCCCATCACCTGGTTCTTCGCGCCGGCGGGGTTGGTCAGCGGCCCGAGGATGTTGAAGATCGTGCGCACGCCGAGTTCCTTGCTCACCGGCGCGGCGTATTTCATCGCGCTGTGGTGCGCCGGCGCGAACATGAAGCCGACGCCGGTCTTCTCGATCGCCTGCGCCACTTGCTCGGGGCTGAGCGCGATGTTCGCCCCGAGCGCTTCGAGCACCTCGGCGCTGCCGGTCGAAGACGACACCGCGCGACCCATGTGCTTCGCGACCCGGGCGCCGGCGGCGGCGGCGACGAACGCCGCCGCGGTCGAGATGTTGAAGGTGTGGGCGGCGTCGCCCCCGGTGCCGCAGGTGTCGACGAGGTTCCGGTCGTTCTTCACCTTCACCGGCGTCGCGAACTCGCGCATCACCTGCGCCGCGGCGGCGATCTCGCCGATCGTCTCCTTCTTTACGCGCAGCCCGATGATGAAACCCGCGATCTGCGCGGGCGTCAGCTCCCCGCGCATGATCTGGCGCATGATCTGCAGCATCTCGTCGTGGAACACCTCGCGGTGCTCGACGGTGCGCTGGATGGCCTCCGCGATTCCGATTTTCATGTCCGCCCCCCTTCGAGAAAGTTCCTGAGCATCGCGTGCCCGTGCTCGGTGAGCAGGGCCTCGGGATGAAACTGCACGCCTTCGACCGCGAGCTGCCGGTGGCGCAAACCCATCACCTCGCCGTCTTCCGCAATCGCGCTCACCTCCAGCGCCTCGGGCAGCGTCTCGCGCTCGACCGCGAGCGAGTGATACCGCGTCACCGTGACCTCGGCGGGCAGGCCGGCGAAGACGCCGCGGCCATCGTGCCGGATGGTCGAAGTCTTGCCGTGCATGACCGTTTTCGCCCGCACCACGCGGCCGCCGAACGCCTGCCCGATCGCCTGGTGCCCGAGGCACACCCCGAGGATCGGCACGCGGCCGGCGAGCCGCGCGATCGCCTCGAGCGTCACCCCCGCCTCGTTCGGCGTGCAGGGGCCCGGGGAAATCACGAGATGCGAAGGCGCCATCGCGGCGATGTCGGCGGCGCGGCACGCGTCGTTTCGCACCACCTTCACCTCGCAGCCGAGCTCGAACAGGTACTGCACCAGGTTCCAGGTGAAGGAGTCGTAGTTGTCGATCACGAGCACCATGTCAGTCCCCTCGCGCGGCGATTTCCGCGGCGGCAAGGAGCGCGCGCGTCTTGGCGAGCGTCTCGCGCCATTCGGCGCGGGGATCGGAATCGGCGACGACGCCGGCCGCCGCCTGCGCGTGCAGGAAGCCGTCCTTCAGGATCGCGGTGCGGATCGCGATCGCCACGTCCATGTCGCCGTCGAAGCCGAGCCAGCCGACGCCGCCCGAATAGATGCCGCGCCGCACCGGTTCGAGCTCGTGGATGATCTGCATCGCGCGCACCTTCGGGGGCACCGGTCACGCGTGCCCGCCGGAAACGCGGCGCGAAAGACGTCGATCGCGTCGCGCCCCGGGCGGATGCGGCCTTCGACGTTCGAGACGATGTGCATGACGTGCGAGTAGCGCTCGATCACCATGCGTTCGGTGACGCGCACGCTGCCTGCGGCGGCGACGCGGCCGACGTCGTTGCGGCCGAGGTCGATCAGCATCACGTGCTCGGCGCGTTCCTTCGGGTCGGCGAGCAGTTCGTCGGCGATCCGCGCGTCTTCCTCGGGCGTGGCGCCGCGCGCCCGGGTGCCGGCGATCGGCCGCAGCGTGATGCGGCCGCCCGCGAGGCGCACCATGATCTCGGGCGATGCGCCGACGACGTGATGGTCGCCCATGTCGAAGTAGTACATGTAGGGCGAGGGGTTCACCGCGCGCAGCGCCCGGTAGAACGCCATCGGGTGCGCAGAAAACGGGATCGTCGTGCGCTGCGAGATCTGCACCTGCATGCAATCGCCCGCGAAGATGTAGTCCTTGGCGCGCGCGACCGCGGAAAGGAACGCCTCTTCGCTGAAACTGCGCATCGGCTCGAGCGCCGGCGGCGCCGCCCGAGCGCCACCGCCCAGCACCAGCGCCTCCGGAATCGGCGCCGCGAGCCGCGCGCGCAGCTCGGCAAGGCGCGCCTGCGCGGCGGCGATCGACTGCGGCTCGCGCGGATCGGCGTAGACGACGAGGTAAAGCTGCCGAGCACGTTGTCCACCACCGCCAGTTCGTCCGTGACGAGGAGCAGCAGGTCGGGCGTGCCCAAGGGATCGGGCTTTTCCGCACCGAGCGCGGTCGGCTCGATGTGGCGCGCAAGCTCGTAGCCGAAGTAGCCGGCCAGTCCCCCGCCGAAACGGAGCGCCGCCGGCGCGGGCGCGACGCGCTGGCGGCGAAGGTACGCGCGCACGTATTCGAGCGGATCGGTATCCTCGACGCGCTCGAGTTCGACGTCCTGCCCGCGCGCATCGCGAACGAGCCTCCTGACCGTGCGCGCGCGCGCTTCGATGCGCTCGGCGCAGGCGAGGCCGACGAAGGAGTAGCGGCCCGAGCGCTCGCCGCCGACGACCGATTCGAGAAGATAGGAGAAGGGCCCGCCGGCGAGCTTCAGGTACAGCGCGAGCGCGGTGAAAAGGTCGGCGCGCGCCTCGGCGACGACCGGCGCTCGGGTGTAGCCCGCGGCGGCGAGCTGCGGATAATCGGAATGCATCGTTGCGCTCCAACGTCTTGGCTCGGTGTTTCGAAACGGCTTGCGGCCTTCGGTCTGCGCGTCCCCCGGCCGCCCGGGGACGCGCGAAGAGGCCAGCGGCGCCAGAGGCGCCAGCTGCGCCAGCGGAAGGAAGCTGCGTCGAAGCGCGTCGCGTTCACGGCCGGCGCACTATAGCAGAAAAGCGCCGCCCCGCGTCAAACGCGGATTTCGGCTGCTCGCGCCACCTCTGGGCGAGCCGGGCGCGGAAGTCGGCGGATCGCTGGCGGCGCCGTAGTCGGGCGCGCCGAAGATCGCCTGAGCCGGCGACGAAGGTATCGGCGCCGGCGCGGGCGATGTCGGCGACGTTGTCGGCCTTCACGCCCCCGTCGACCTCCAGCCAGATCTCGCGCCCGGTGCGCTGCGCCACCGCGTCGATGCGGCGCCGCGCCTCGGCGATCTTCGGCAGCACCGCGGCGATGAACTGCTGTCCGCCGAAGCCGGGATTCACCGACATGAGCAGCACGAAGTCGAAGTTTCTCCAGCGTATGGTCGAGCCAGACGAGCGGCGCGGCCGGATTGAGCACGAGCCCGGCCTTGCAGCCCGCCTCGCGGATGAGGCCGATCGTGCGTGTCGACGTGGCCCGAGCGCTTCGGGGTGAAAGCTGATCAAGGCGCTCGCGCCCGCCCTCGCGAACTCGCCGACGAGCCGGTCGACCGGCCGCACCATGAGATGCACGTCGATCGGCAGCGTCTGTGCGCCGGCCGAAGCGCGGCGCACACGAGCGGCCCGACGGTGAGGTTGGGCACGTAGTGGTTGTCCATGACGTCGAGGGTGGATGCGAGGTCGGCGCCGGCGGCGGCGATTGCGCGCACCTCCTCGCCGAGACGGGCAAAATCGGCCGAGAGCAGCGACGGGGCGATGCGGTAGCGCATGGCGAACCGATTCTAGCCCGCCTACAATGCGCGCGTGTCCGCAGCCGAGCGTTATCGCATCGAGGTGAGCGCCGACGTGGCGTTTCTCCCCGAGCAATCCGACCCGGCGGCCGGCCGCTACGTGTTCGCCTACACGATGACGATCCGCAACACCGGCACGGTACGCCGCGCAGCTCGTCAGCCGACACTGGATCATCACCGACGCCGAGGGCAGGGTGCAGGAAGTGCGCGGGCTCGGCGTGGTCGGCGAGCAGCCGGTGATCGCGCCGGGCGGGGTGCACCGCTACACGAGCGGCGCCGCGCGATCGCGACGCCGGTCGGGCACGATGCGCGGCGCCTACCACATGCTCGCGGCCGACGGCACGCGCTTCGACGCCCCGATCTCCCGAATCCACCCTCGCGGTTCCGCGCGTGCTGCATTGAGGCCGAGCGCCGGGGCCTGCGCGAGGTCCACTGCGCATCCGGGACTCGGATACGCCACCATGGGAAATCGGGCAACTCCTGAGGCGCTTGCGCTTCGCTGGGCGGAGGTCTGCCGCGATCCGGCGCTCCGGAATCTGCCCTACAAGATCGAAGTGAACGCCTGGGGAATGATCGAGATGAGCCCGGCAAACAATCGGCACGCGCGGCTGCAAGGGAGGCTTGCGCTCGAGATCGGACGGCAGCTCCCGCGCGGCGAAGTGCTGACCGAGTGTCCCATCCTGACCGACATCGGCGTGCGTGTTCCGGACGTGGCATGGGCATCGGCCGAGTTCATGCGCCGGCACGGCGAAACGACCCCGTATCCGCGCGCCCCCGAAATCTGCGTCGATATTCTGTCGCCTTCCAGCACGGATCCCGAAGCCGCAAAAAAGACCCGGGCGTATCTGCAGGCCGGCGCGCTCGAAGTATGGCTCGTGACCGAGGACGGCCGCATCCGGTTCCGCGGCGCCGACGGCGAAGCGCCGCGGAGCCGCTTCGGCGCGAACGTCGAACTTCCCGCCCCGATCGAAAAGTAGGGCGGCCCGCGCCGCCCTAGCGCCCCTCGGCCGCGAGGCGCCGAAGCTGCGCGGTCGTCTTCGCCAGCCGGTCGGCGAGGATGCGGATGAGCGCGATCGCCGCGTCCGGGTTGCTGCGGATCACGTTCACGAACACGTCGCGCGAGATGCGCAGCACCTCGAGCGCCGTTCTCGCCGTCGCGGTCGCGGTGCGCGGCACGTCGCCGAAGATGCCGATCTCGCCGATCACGTCGTTCTTGCGCAGCGTGTTGACGACGAGCGGCCCGCGCGGCGTCGGCACGCTGATGTCGACCTCGCCCTCCATCACGATGTAGGCGTATTCCGGCGCGTCGCCGGCGCTGAACATCACCTGCCCCGGCGCGTAGACGAGCCGCTCGCTCGAGAACGCAAGGAGCTTCTGCATCGCCGGGTCGATGGTGCTGAAGATCGGCACGCTGCGGATCGTCTCGAATTCCTGTTCCAGGCTCATGCGGGTCCTCCTCGCGCCGGTCGGCGGATCATGCGGCGGCGAGAAGCCGCTCGAGCGCACCGCCCAGCGATTTGAGCTCCTCGAAACGGCCTTTTTCGGCGAGGCGCCCGCGCTCCATCACCAGCACGCAGTCGAAGCGCGCCGCAAGGTCATGCCGCGCGAGCACCCACAGGACGCTGCGGCCCTTGCGATACTCGAGGACGTTCGCGAGCACGCGGTTCTGCGAGGCCGGATCGAGGTTGCCGAGCGCGCCATCGAGGATCGCGACCGCGGGCCGCTTGAGGAGCATGCGGCCGACGGCGAGCTTCTGGCGCTCGGCCGCCGAAAGCCTGCGCGCCCCCCACTCCGACGTGGAAATCGAGCCCGACGCGCACGACCTCCAGCCGCAGCCCGTGCTCTTCGAGCACCGCGCGCAGCAGCGCGCCGACGCGCGTCGCCGCGTCGGCCTGACCGGGAGACCACCTTGCCGAAGAGGATGTTGTCCTGGATGCTCGCCGCGCCGTTGTAGCGCGCCGGATCGAAGAATTCGACCGCGCCGGCAAGTTCCGACGGCAGGTGCTCGCGGAAGTAGCGCCGCGCGCGCAGGATGCGCGCCTCGAGCGCCTCGTCGACGAGGCCGAGGCGATGCCGCGCGGGCACGAGCCGGAACGGCAGCGCGAGCAGCCGCTCGCGCTCCGCCTCGTCGAGGCTCGCGAGCCCCGACTCTGCGACGCGCGCAAGCAGCGCCTTGTACTCCGGCAGCTCCTCGTGACGGATGAAGCTGAAGCGCTCGAAGAACTCGTGCCCCGGCGGCAGGCCGCTGAAGAGCTCGACCATCGTTTCGGCGAGCTTGTGGCCGGCGGCGAGCAGCTCGGGCTCGAGCCCGGTCTCGGCGAGCACGCGCCGCACGTAGGCGTTCTTCGCGCAGGTTCTCGACGTCGGAACGCGCGTCCGACCGGTGTGCCGAAAAGCAGGTTCTCGGCGAGCGTCGCGTTGCGATTGAAGCGCTCGGGGTCGAAATGCTCGACGAGCGCCCGAATGCCCGGCGCCGCCATCCTGTCGCGGATCGCCGCGCGCGGCGGCGAGCGCGCCTTCGACGAGCTGCGGCCGACGCGCCGGATCGACCGCGGTGCGCAGCCCCAGCTCGAAGATCGTGTTCCTCCAGGTCCACGACCCTCAGCACCTCGACCAGCCGCGCCTCGAGCGCCTCCGGGCCGGAGACGCCGGCCGCGGCGTAGTCCACCCAGGTCGGCGTTGATGTCGAGCAGCGTCGAGCCGGCGGCGCTTCGCCTCGCGCAACTGGAACGCGCGCTCGGCCGCCGCCTCGCCTTCGTAGACCGCCCTCGCGCACCGGATGGTGCTTGAGGGCGTAGACGAGGTTTTCGCGCACGGTCGTCGGAAAGAGATAGGCCGACGGGCCGACGTAGCCGAGCGCGCGGCCGGCTGACCGCCTCGGGGGCGTTCACGATGTCGACGCCGCCGATTTCGATCGAGCCGGCGGTCGGCGGCACGAGCCGCGCGAGCGCGAGGGCGAAGTTCGCTCGCTCCCGAGCCCTGGCCGCCGACGATCGCGACGTGCCGCTCGAGCCCCACTTCGAAGCTCACGTTCTCTAAGATCTTGACGCCCGCCTCGCCCGCGAGCGTGAGGTTCGCGACCCGGATCGTGCCCGACTCGGGCAGCGGCGGCGCCGCGAGCGGCTTTTGCCGCTCCTTCGGCATCAGGTCCTCGCCCATGAACTGCTCGATCACCTGCGTGTACTTCAGTTGCACGTCGAGCCGCTGCTGATCCCAGTCGATCAGCTCCTTCACCGGGCTCGGCAGGTCCTTGTAGGCCGCGATCACGGCGACGAGCGTACCGATGTCCAGACGCCCGACGATCACGAGATAACCGCCCACGAGATAGAAGAAGAACGGCGCGAGCTGCGAGAGGAAGTTGTTCAGGAACTTCACCATGAACTTGCGCTGGTAGATCTCGAAGCGGATGCGGAAGATGCGCGCAAGGCGCGCCGAGATCTCCGCGCGCTCGTAGTTCGAGGTGTCGTTCGCGTGGATCTCGACCGCCCCGTCGGCCACCTCGGCGATGCGCCCGGCGAGGGCGCGCGCGGCGAGCTGGCGCTCCTTGGAGAGCGCGAGTATGCGGCGGCGCAGCCGCGGGATCACGAACGCCTGCACGAGCACCACCGCGAGCGCGATCGAGCCGAGGTAAAGGTGCTGGACCATGATGAAAAAAAGCGCGGTGAGCGCCTGCCCGCCGAGAAAGAGCGGCGTGACGAGCGCCTCGCCGATAAAGCCGCCGAGGGGCTCGACCTCGTCCTTGATCATGCTGGCGAGCTCGGCCGACTTCACGCGCCGGAAGCGCGCGAGCGGAAAGCGCAGGATCCGGTCGATGAGGGCGTAGCGCAGGCGCCGCAGCATCCGCTCGCCCATCCAGCCCTTCAGCGTGTTGATCTGGTACTTGAGGAGGCCGCCGACGACGATCAGCGCGAGGAACGCGAGCGTGAGCGCGACGAGATACGGCACCTGCGCGAGGGGAATGCCGTCGAAGACGCGCAGCGTGCCGCCGCCGAGAAACGCCGGCAGCTCGAACGAGAGCGCGAGGAACGGCACCGTCGCCTCCGGCCCGCTGAAGCGCCGCCCCTGGATCGCCTCGTTGATGATCGTCTTCGGCAGGTCGAGGGTGGCGAAATAGAGCAGCATCGACGCGACGACGAGCGGCACGATCGCGAGCTGCTCGCTGCGGCTGTAGCGCAGGATGAACCGGTAGAGCGACCGCTCCATCGGCCGAATCATAGCGGCGCCGGGCCGCGCGCGTGCAAACGGCGCCGGTTCGTGCCACAGTAAGCGCCGGAGGCGACATGGCGTCGGACGCCGGATTCAGCGTGCGGTTCTGGGGCGTGCGCGGCTCGATCGCGTGCGCCGGGCCGCAGACCGCGCGCTACGGCGGCAACACCGCCGCGCTCGAAGTGCGCTGCGGCGCGCGGCTGCTCGTTTTCGACGCCGGCACCGGTATCCGCTATCTCGGCAACGCGCTCGAGGCGGCGCGCCATGCGCGGCTCGAAGCCGACCTGTTTCTCTCGCACACCCACTTCGATCACATCTGCGGGCTGCCGTTCTTCAAGCCGTTTTTCTCGCCGCAGAACCGCTTTCGCCTCTGGGCGGGGCATCTCGGGGGGCGCATGACGCTGCGGCAGGTGCTCGCCGAATTCATGATGTCGCCGCTCTTTCCGGTGCCGCCGGAGGTGTTTCGCGCCGAGATCGACTACCGCGATTTCGCCGCCGGCGAGACGCTGGAGCTCGGCGACGGGATCCGTCTGCGCACCGCGCCGCTCAACCATCCGGACGGCGCGACCGGCTACCGCGTCGAATACGGCGGCCGCGCGCTCTGCTACGTCACCGACACCGAGCACGTGCCCGGCGCGCCCGACCGCAACGTCCTCGGCCTGATCGCGGGCGCCGACCTGGTGATCTACGACTGCACCTACACCGACGAGGAGTACGCGCAAGGCGAGGTGGTCGGCTGGGGGCACTCGACCTGGCAGGAAGCGGTGCGGCTGTGCCGCGCCGCGGGCGCGCGGCGCCTTGCGATCTTTCACCACGAGCCGGACCGCTCGGACGAGGCGCTCGACGCGATCGGCGCGCAGGCGGCGGCGGAATTCTCCGGCGCGCTCGTCGCGCGCGAGGCGATGACGATCGCGCTGTGAGCGCGACCCGCCGGCGCTACTTGTACGGGTCGGCGGCGTCGCGCAGCCCGTCGCCGAAGAAGTTGAACGCGAGCACGACGACGAACACCGGCACCACCGGCAGCATGAGCCACGGATAGAGCGCGACGACGTTGATGTTCTGCGCCTCGTTGAGGAGCACGCCCCAGCTCGTGACCGGCGGGCGCAGCCCCAGGCCGAGGAACGAGAGCGCGGTCTCGCCGAGGATCATGCTCGGCACCGAGAGCGTGAGCGAGGCGATCAGGTGGCTCGTGAACGAGGGCAGCAGGTGCCGGCCGATGACGCGCGCGGGGCTCGCGCCCATCAGCACCGCGGCGGTGGCGAAGTCCTCCTCGCGCAGCGCAAGGAGTTTCGAGCGCACCGCGCGCGCAAGGCCCGGCCAGTCGAGCAGCCCGAGGATGATCGTGATGCCGAAATAGACGAGCACCGGGCTCCAGGTGACCGGCAGCGCCGCCGACAGCGCCATCCACAGCGGCAGCTCGGGAAACGAGCGCACGATCTCGATCGCGCGCTGGATCAGGTTGTCCACCCAGCCGCCGTAGTAGCCGGAGATGCCGCCGAGCACGATGCCGATCACGAAACTCACCGCGATGCCGAGCAGCCCGACGGTGAGCGAGATGCGCGTGCCGTAAAGGATGCGCGAAAGGAGGTCGCGCCCGAGCCGGTCGGTGCCGAGTAGAAAGAACGTGCCCCCTTCGGCCGGGCAGACGAGGTGAAAGTCCCATTCGACGAGGCCCCAGAACTCGTACGCGTCGCCGCGGCAGAAGAACCGCAGCGGCTGCACCTTCGCCGGATCCGGCGTGTACTCGCGCGTCATCGTCTCGAGGTTCAGCCGCATCGTGTAGCCGTAGACGAACGGCCCGACGAAGCGCCCGTCGTGAAACAGGTGCACGCGCTGCGGCGGCGCGTAGATGTGGCGCGGATCGCGCGTGTGCAGGTTGTAGGGCGCGAGGATCTCGGTGACGAGGATCGAGACGTAGAACGCCGCGAGCACCCACATCGAGATCACCGCGATGCGGTGGCGGCGGAACTTCCACCACATGATGCGCCACTGGCTCGCGCGGTAGAAGCGCTCTTCGCCGGGCGCGAGCGCTTCGACCGCGTTCGGGTCGAACGGCTCGGTCGAGACGTAGTGCGGGATGCGCCGCGTCATTTCGCCGCCCGACCCGTGAGCCGAATGCGCGGATCGAGCGCCGCGAGCGCGAGGTCGGAGAGAAAGACGCCGACCACCGTGAGGAGCGCGAGGAACATGAGGAACGAGCCGGCGAGGTACTGGTCCTGGCTGCGCAGCGCATCGAGCAGCATCGGCCCCTCGGTCTGCAGCGACAGCACCACCGAGACGATCGCCGAGCCGGAGATGAGCGAGGGCAGCAGGTTGCCGAGGTCGGCGATGAAGGGATTGAGCGCCATGCGCAGCGGGTACTTCACGAGCAGCCGAAGCTCGGGCACGCCTTTCGCGCGCGCGGTGACCACGTACTGCTTCTGCAGCTCGTCGAGGAGGTTGGCGCGCAGCCGGCGGATCATCGCCGCGGTACCCGAGGTGCCGATCACGATCACCGGGATCCACAGGTGCGAGAGCACCGAGCCGACCTTCGCCCAGCTCCACGGCTGATCGAGGTACTCGGGGTCCATCAGGCCGCCGATCGAAAGCCCGAACTGCACGTTGGCGAAGTACATGAGCACGAGCGCGAGCAGAAAGTTGGGCGTCGCAAGGCCGAGGTACCCGATGAGCGTCAGCCCGTGGTCGCCCCAGCTGTACTGGTGCGTCGCGGCGTAGACGCCGATCGGGAACGCGACCGCCCAGGTGAAGACGATCACCGAGAAGTTGAGGACGAAGGAGAGCAGCAGCCGCTCGCGCACCACCTCCCACACCGGCATGTCGTGCTCGAACGACCAGCCCCAGTCGCCCTGCAGCAGGCCCGAGAAGCCGCGCTCGCCGGGCCAGATCCCGACCCAGATCGCGTACTGCTCGAGAAACGGCTTGTCCAGCCCGTATTGCTTGCGCAGGAACGCGGCGCGCTCAAGGGCCGCCTTGTCGCCCTGGCTCTGCAGCTCCGCGATCTGGTTGCTGAGGTAGTCGCCCGGCGGAAGCTGGATGATCACGAAGGTGATGAAGCTGATGACGGCGAGCGTCAGGAACATCACGAGCACGCGGCGGACGGTGTAGGCGAGCATGGCCGGACGCTAGCGCCGCCTCCTCAGCGCCCCGCCTCGCGCGCGCCGTCGGCGAACCAGAACGTGTCCGGCCGGTAGATGCCGAAGAACGCGCCCGGGTCCCAGTTGTAGAGGCCCTTCGCGGGGACATTGCGCAGGGCGTTGCGCACCACCACCGGCTGCGCCACGCCGTTCACGACGCCGATCACGAACTGCTGGTCGGCGTGGATCGCGAGCATGCGGTGCCAGATGCGCGCGCGCTCCTCGCGGCTCGACGCTCGGCGCCAGGCGTGGTAGAGCCGCAGCAGCTCGGCCGCCTCGGGCAGATCGGGCGGCTCGCCCGCCTTGCCGCCGGTCTCGAAGTGCTGGCCGAAGCGCGGCCATTGCAGTTGCTGCTGGCTGGTGGGCGCGAGCTCGTCGGGACTGGTGTCCGCGGTGGGGACGCCGTTTTCCCAGCCGCTCCAGACCGACATCAGCGCCTGGCCCGAGAACACGCGGTTGCGCAGCACCTCGCGCTGCTGGGGCTTGGAAAAGAGCTTGATGCCCACTTCGCGCCAGGTCTCGCGGATGAGTTCCAAGGTATCGGTCTGCTCGGTCGACTCGCCTGCGGTCTCGACGATGATCTCGAGCGGGCGCCCGTCGGGCAGCCGGCGCACGCCGTCGCCGCCGCGCCGCAACCCGATCTCGTCGAGCAGCCGCTCGGCCGCCTTGCGATCGTAGCGCGCCCACTTCGTCCGGTACTCCTCGCGATAGAGGGGGCTTTCGGCGAGCACGGTGTTGTTGCCTTCGGTCGCAAGGCCGAAGTAGAGCACCTGGTTGACGAGCGCGCGGTCGAGCGCGAGCGAAAGCGCGCGCCGGAAGCGCACGTCGCGCACGACCGCGCGCCAGACCGGATCGGCGACGTTGAGATTCGGATAAAGGGCGAAGTGCGCCCCGCGCGCCGTCTTCCAGAGGTGCACGCGGTAGTCGTTCGACTTCTCGCCCTTCTTGAGGAAGGTGTAGTTGTGAAACTGCAGGTCGCGCGCCTGCAGGTCGGACTCGCCCGCGCCCGCCTTCGCCGGAATCAGCTTCGGCTCCACGACGCCGAGCACGACGCGGTCGATGTAGGGCAGCTGCCGGCCCTCCGGGTCGACGCGGTGGAAATACGGATTGCGCACCGCGACGAAGCGGTCCGCGGGCGGCCGGGTCGTGTTCACCCACGGCTGCAAGGTGGGAAGCCTGGGGTTGTCGAACTGGTACATGTTGTCCTCGCGATTGTGCACCGCCGCCCAGCCGCGCTTTGCGCCGGCCGCCGCCTCGGCCGCCTTCGGGTTGTACTTGCGGTGAAACTGCTTGAGGTAGTGCGCCGGGCGGAAAATCGAAGAGCGGCGAGGCGCCCGCAAGGCGCGGCAGGAAATCCGGGTTCGGTTTCGACCAGCTGTAGCGCACGGTGTACTTGTCCGGATACTCGACCTTCGGGGGCTCGCCGTCCACGAGCAGCTCGGCCGGCGGCCCGGCGGGCGAAAGCTCCCGGTCGTTCGCGACGTCTTCCCAGTAGTAGCGGAAGTCCTCGGCCGTGAACGGGTGGCCGTCGGACCAGCGGTGGCCGCGGCGCAACCGCATCGTGAAGACGCGATCTTCTTTTACTTCGATCGACTCGAGGATATCGGGCACGAGGTTCAGGTGCCGGTCGTAGACGACGAGCCTGGCGTAGCCGTAGACCACCAGAAGGCGCACGTCGCGCGTGCGCCCGATGAGCGTATGGAGCGTGCCGCCGTGCCGGCCGGGCGCTGTCCCGGCGTCGAAGCGCACGACGAGCGGAGTGTCGGGCAGGCGCCGGGCGACCGGCGGCAGCCGCCCGGCCTTCACCTCCTCGGCGAGCGCCGGCGGCTCGATGTACTTCATGGGCTGCGCGCGCGGGCCGGCCGCGGCGGCCGCGAGCGCTGCCGCGAGTGCAAGCGCCGCGCCCCACCGCCTCATGCGAGAAGCTCGGAGAGATCGGCGCTTGAGCGCGCGCGCACGAAGTGACCGTTGCCGAGATCGAGCATCGGCGCCTGCTCGCCCGGCGCGAAGCGAAACGGCGCGGGCCACGCCGCCGGGTCGGACGCCCGGCCCTCCATCAGCGCCGCGAAATCGAGCTTGCGGTCGAGGTCGGGGTCCGGCACCGCCGCAAGCAGCGCGCGCGTGTACGGATGCACCGGCCGGCGGAACAGCTCGTCGTAGGGCGCGATCTCGACCAGGCGCCCGGCGCACATCACCGCGATCCGGTCGGCGAGGTAATAGACCACCGCGAGATTGTGCGAGATGAAGAGGTAGGTGAGCTGGAGCGCCGCCTTCAGATCGAGCAACAGGTTCAGCACCTGCGCCTGCACCGAGACGTCGAGCGCCGAGACCGGTTCGTCGCACACGAGCAGTTGCGGGCCGAGCGCGAGCGCGCGCGCGATGCCGATCCGCTGGCGCTGGCCGCCCGAGAAGCTGTGCGGATAGCGGCGCAGATGCCGCACGTCCAGGCCGACCAGCTCGATCAGCTCCTTGACGCGCGCGTAGCGCTCGTCGGGGTCGCCGACGCCGTGGATGACGAGCGGCTCGGCGACGATGTCGTGCACCGTCATGCGCGGGTTGAGCGAGGAGAACGGATCCTGGAACACGAACTGCACCTTGCGCCGGTAGGCGAAGAGCTCCTCGCCCGCGAGCGCGAGCACGTCGCGCGGGTGGCCGCGGTCGTTGAACACGATCTCGCCGGCATCGGGCGTCACCGCGCGCAGGATCATCTTCGCGGTGGTGGTCTTGCCGCAGCCGGACTCGCCGACCAGCCCGAGGCATTCGCCGGCGTGCACGTGAAAGCTGACGTCGTCGACCGCGCGCACCTCGCCCGCGAGCCGCCGGCCAAAGAGCGTGCGCCGGCGCGTTTCGAAGCGCTTGACGAGGTTGCGCACGACGAGCAGCGGATCGCCGCCCGCCTGCGGCGCGTGCGGGCGGCCGGCGGCCGCGACAAGGCGTCCCGTCTCGACCCGCACCTCGCGGATCGGGGTGAGCCGCTCGCCCGGCGCCATGTTGAAGCGCGGCACCGCGCGCATGAGCGCCCTCAGGTACGGGTGCCGCGGGTCGCGGAAGATGTCCTCCGCGGTCCCCGCTTCGACCACGCGCCCGCGGTACATCACCACCACCTCGTCGGCCATGTTGGCGACCACGCCCAGATCGTGCGTGATGAGCAGCACCGCCATGCCGAATTCGCGCTGCAGCTCGCGCAGCAGATGCAGGATCTGCGCCTGGATGGTGACGTCGAGCGCGGTGGTCGGCTCGTCGGCGATGAGCAGCGCCGGCCGGCAGATGAGCGCCATCGCGATCATCGCCCGCTGGCGCAGGCCGCCCGAAAGCTCGAACGGATAGGTGTGCTCGGCCTTCGCCGGGTCGGGAAAGCCCACGCGGCGCAGCATCTCGCGCACGCGCTCGCGCCGCTCGGCACGGCCGAGGTTCGGCTGGTGCAGCGCGAGCGCTTCGCCCACCTGGTCGCCGATCGTGTGCAGCGGCGAGAGCGCGGTCATCGGCTCCTGGAACACGATCGAGATGCGCGCGCCCCGGATGCGCCGCGCCTCTTCGCCCGCCGGATCGAGGCGCGACAGATCGAGCGGCGCCCCGGGCCGCAGCGGATCGCGAAACAGGATCTCGCCGGAAACGATCCGCGCGACCCGCGGCAGGATGTTCATCACCGCGAGCGCGACCATCGTCTTTCCCGAGCCCGATTCGCCGACGAGCGCCACCGTGCCGCCCGGGGCGACGGTGAACGAGACGCCGTCGACCGCCTTCACCGTGCCCGCGTCCACCTCCAGATGGACGCGCAGATCGCGCACTTCGAGCAGCGTGTCGTGCGCGTTCACGGCGCAGCCTCGAGCGCGCGAAGGTTCGCCGCCGAGGCGGCGTCCAGTTCCACGCCGCGGCTCGCTGCGGCCGCCGCCGCCGTGCGCGCGAGATCCGTGAACCCGGGCAGGTCCGAGTCGACGCGCACGGTACGGTTCGAGTCCTGCAGGCGCAACTGCATCCATCCCCCTTCGCGGTCGCCGCGCGTCGAGTAGTAGCGCAACCGCATCGCGCGCAGCTCCGCCCACCGGATCTCGGCGCGCAGCGGCCCGCGCACGCGGATTCCGGTCTCGTCCCACGCGACGTGAGTGAGCTGACGGCAGACCGTGCGCGCGAAGTATAAGAGGAAGAGCGCGCCGACCGCGGCCGCCGCCGCCGCCACCGCGGGCGCGGGCGCGGCGAGCCCGAGCAGCGCGCCGCAGAGCGCGATGCCTGCGGCGGCGCGCGCGTAGTCGGCAGCGAGCGACCGTGCCGGGTACCGTTCGACGCGCATCGTCAGGAGAACAGTTCCGCGGCGTCGAGCCAGCGTGCGCCCGCCTCGCGCGTCGCGTCGAACAGACGCTCGACGAACGCCCACGCGGCAGGCTCGTGCACCGCGTGGTGCGTAAGAAGCCCGGTCGGCTCGTCGGCCTGCGCCGCCCCGGCGCGGCGCGCCGCGAGATGCGCGACGAGCGCACCGAGCGCGCGCGCTTCGCCGACGAAGCGGCGCGAACCGCGCCAGTCGACGAGGTCCACGTGCGCGTTCACTTCGCGCAGCCCCGGCGCGGCGAACGGCGCGCGGCGCGCGCCGTAGCGGCTGAGCGCGCGAAACCCCGCGGCGGCGAGCCGCGCAACGAGCGCGGGCGCGATCCGGTTCCACGGCGGCGCGAGCACCGGGAGCGCGCGCGCCCCCGCAAGGCGCGCAAGCCGCGCGCGCGCCTCGGCCAGGCGCGCAAGCGCCGACTGCGGCGGCTCGTTCGCCGGGAACTCGCTTTTCTTTTCGTTCGCGCCGGCGCGGTTTTCGTGGTCGGCGCCGTGCTGCAGCACGGCCACCTGCGGCGGCAGGCGCGCGAACAGCGCCGGCTCGGCGCGCGCCGGGATCACCGCGAGCGCAAGCGGCACGCCCGAGCGCGCCGCGAGCGAAACGAGCCGCGCAACCGCGGCGTCGGCGGCCGCGGCGTCGTCGTCGCGCCACCAGAACGAGGCGGTGCGCCCGGCGTCGCGCCAGCGCGCAAGCTCCTCGGCGAGCGCCCTCCAGCCGGCGTTCATCGCGCAAGCCAGCCGTGAAGGAGCGCCGCGCTTTTCGCCGCCCCTGCGAGATCGAGCGCGTCCCGGGGCGGCGCGGGCCGCGCGAGCGCGCGCCCGATCGCCTCGGCGAGCGTGCGCGGCGAAAGTTCCGCTTCGTCGAGCGCCTCGACCAGACCGCGCTCGGCGAAGAGCCGCGCGCGCAGCCGCTGCTCGGTCTCGCCGCCGCCTGAAAACGGCACCACCACCGCGCGCGCGCCGGCGGCGAGCACCTCGGTGAGCGTGTTGTAGCCGGCCTGGCTCACCGAGAGCGCGCACGCCGCAAGGCGCGAGCCGAAATCGGCGCGGACGCGCTCGAGCACGATTCGGCCTTCGCCTTCGACGCGCGCGAGCGCCGCGAGCGCCGCGAACGCTTCTTGCGGGAGATTCGTGCCCGCGAGGAGGCGCCAGCGACGCTCGGCGAGCGCGCTCAGGCGCCGCGCGCGGATCGCGGTCTCGAGCAGCCGCGCGCCGACCGCGCCGCCGCCCGCCGAGACGAGCACTTCGCCCGCCGCATCGGCGCAAGGCGCGGCCGCAGGTTCGGCGACGTAGCCGGTGTAGTGCAGGCGCGCCCCGAGCCGCGCCGCGTGACGAAAGGTGAGATCGAAGGGCACCGTGCGGGGGTCGCTGTGCACGAGCACGCGGTCGTAGTAGCGCTCGAAGATCGCGAGCATCTCGTCCTGGCGCGCCGGGTCCTTCTGTCCGCCGCCGAGGATATCGCGCACCGAAGCGACGACGAGCGGCCGGGGGCGGGCCGCGGCCGCCTCTTCGAGCAGCGGCAGCAGCTCGAAGTGCATCTGCCGCCGACCGAACGGGAAAAGCTCGGTCACCAGCGCGTCGGCGCGCGCGGCGCGCCAGGCCGAAAGAAGCGCCGTGCGCCGCGCGGCGCGCCAGGCGTCGTCCACCGGCCGGCCCGTCTCGTCGAGCAGGGTGCGAAAGGTCGCATCGGCGGCGCGGGCCGGCGCAAGCTGCACGATGCGGGCCCCCGCGGGCATGCGCTCCGGAACCGGCACGCCGCCGGTCGCGAACGTCACCTCGAGCCCGCGCGCAAGGAGCGCGCGCGCGATCGCGGTCGCGCGCACAAGGTGCCCGATGCCGAGCAGGTGCTGCACGTAAAAAAAGACGCGGACGCGATTCAAAGCGCGGCAAGAAGCGCCGCGAGCCGGCGCGCGGCGACCTGCAGACTGCGTTCGCCCGCGACGAATTCGGCGGCCGGCGCGTCCGAGCGCCGACCGCCGGTCGGGATCCACGAGGAGCGTGCGCACGGCGGCCGCGAGCGCCGCCTCGTCGCCCGGCGGAACGAGCAGGCCGCTTCGGCCGTCTGCGACGACGTCGGGCACGCCGCGCTCAGCGCACGCGACCACCGGAGTTCCGGCCGCCTCGGCTTCGAGCAGCGCCATGCCGTAGGCCTCGTTCACCGCCGGCCAGACGCAAAGATCGGCGGCCGCCGCGAGCGCGGCGACCTCGCGCTCGCGCAGCGCGCCGAGGAACGTCGCGCGGCCGGGGACCGCGGCGGCGAACGCCGCTTCGACCTCGGCGCGCGCCGGGCCGTCGCCCGCGACGAGCACATGCCAGCGAAGGTCGGCTAGCCGCGCGAGCGTTCGCGCGAGCGCACGGTAGGAGGCGAGCTTGTCTCCGGCGCGCATCATCGCCGCGATCGCGATCCACGGTGCGCCGCGATCGAGCCCGTGCGCGCGAGCGAGCCGCGCGCGGTGCTCGGCGCGCTCGGCCGAGGCGCGCGCAAACGGCGCGACGTCGAGAAACGGCGGCAGCCAGACGATCCGCTCGGGGGGCGCGAGCCCCGCGAGCCCTGCGACATCCTCCCGCGTCGGACAGAGAACGAGATCCGCGCGCCGGATCGCGGCTTCCGCGCCGGCGTGACCGATCGCCCAAGGGCCGCGCGCGCGCTTTGCCGCGTAGGAGGCCTCGGCGATCACGTAGGGGATCCCGAGCGCGGCGCTCGCCTGCGGCCCGAGCCAGTCGGGCGCCTTGTAGTAGACGTGGTACGTGAACCAGAGGCGCGGGCGCGCTTGCGGCGACTCGCTCAGCCAGCGCGCGACGAGCGTGCGCGCGAGCGCGCGCCCCTGCTCGGCAAGGGCCCGCTGGCGAGCCGCGTCGCCCGCGCCATCGTAGGCGCGGAACGTCGACACCAGCTCCACGCGATGACCGGCCGCGGCGAGCGCGTCCATGTAGAGCCGAGCGACGCGCCGGTCGCCCGAGGGCGTCCCGTGCGTCGGCGGCTTCATCGGCGCATAGAACGCGATGCGCATACGCCTGCCTCGCTAGGCGCCGCGGCGAGCCCGAAGCGCGCCGCGAGCCGCTCGAGGTTCGGCGCGAGCGCAAACCGGGTCTCGACGCGCCGGCGCGCCGCCGCCCCGAGCCGCGCGCGTCGCAGCGGATCGCGCATGAGCGAAGCGAGCGCATCGGCGAGCGCCGCCGGCGCCTCGGCCGGAACGAGCACGCCGCTCACCCCGTCCTCGAGCAGCTCGGGGATGCCGGCAAGGCGCGTCGCGACGCAGGCGAGCCCCTGGCTTGCGGCTTCGAGCAGCACGTTCGGCAACCCGTCGCGGTCGCCGCCCGGCGCGATGCGGCTCGCGAGCACGAAAAGGTCCGCGGCGCGGTAGGCCGCGAGCACCTCCGGCTGCGTGCGCGGCCCGCGCCAGTCGATCCGGTCGGCGATGCCGAGCCGGCGCGCGCGGCGCGCAAGGCGCGCAGCGAGCGGGCCGCCGCCGATGTGCTCGAGGCGCCAGTGCAGATCGCGCGGCAGTCGCGCAAGGGCCTCGAAGAAGCACGTCGGTGCCCTTTTTCTCGACCAGCCGGGCGACCGAGAGCACCCGCACCGGATCCTGCGGATCGCTCGCGTCGCGCGGCGGACCGGGCCGCAGGCGGCGGCGGAAAGCGCGCGAGATCGAGCCCGTGGTAGACGAGCGCGACCCTGCCCGGCGGCGCAAGCGCCGCCAAGTGCTCGTACGCCGCCGCGTTGCAGGCGACCGCCCATGCGCAGTCGGCGAGCTTTTCGCGCTTTTCCCACGCCGGGGTCGTCCAGACGTCCTTGGCGTGCGCCGAACAGCTCCAGGCGAGGCCGCGCAGGATCGCGCCGTAGCGCGCGACCGACGCCGGCGTGTGCAGGAAATGCGCGTGAAGCCGCTCGACGTCGGGCGGCAGCTCCGCCGCGAGCACGAGCGCCTGCCCGAACCGGCGCACCCGGTTCGGCGTCGGATCGCGCGCGAGGTCGGCGAGCCAGCGCGCGCGCGCCGCCGGGTACGTCGGCCAGCGGCGCACCGCGCGCCAGGCGCGAAGGACGCGCAACGGCTCGCGCGACAGGTACTCCGGAAGGTAGCGCACCTCGGCGCGCACCTCGTCGTGCACCGGGTGCCGCTGCGCGTCGGTCGGCCGGCGCAGCGCGAAGACGACGATCGCGAGTCCCCGGCGCTCGAGCGCCGCGATCTCCTGCGCGATGAAGGTCTCGGACAGCCGCGGCCAGCCCTTCAGCACGAACGCGACGCGGCCGCCGGCTGCGCGCTGCATCGCAAGACCCGCCGCGTTCGCCTCAGCGCGGCCGCGCGATCGCTCGCACCCCGGCTTCGGCGGCCGCCGGGCGCGCCTCGATCCAGGGCGCGACCAGCCGCGCGACGTTTTCCAGCCCCTCGAGCAGCCCCGGCACGACGACTTCCGAGGGCCGTTTCTGGCGCGGCAGATTGCGGATCGCGCTGGCCATCGTCTCCGGATCGTAGCGCCCGTCGTCGGCGAGCATCGCGACGAGCCCCAGCTTCGCTGCGCGCGAAGTGCGGATGAACTGCTCGAGCCGCGGGGCGGTGCGCCGGCACGATCAGGCGCGCGTTTGTCGAGCGAGAGCACCTCGCAGAAGGTGTTGTACCCCCCCATCGCGACCACCGCCGCCGCGCGCGCGACGAGCGCCTCGAGGTTGCTGTGAAACGTGATGCAGTCGACGCGCTTCAGGCGCGCCGCGCGATCCATGAATTCGGCCTGGCGCTCGGGTTTGCACTGCAGAACGGCCCGAGCACGACGAGCGCCGGATACGGCAGCAGCGGATCGTGCTCGTAGGCGCGCAACACCCATTCGACGAGCGCCTCCCCGTCGCCGCCGCCGCCGGTCGTCACGAGCAGATACGGTCGCTGGGTGATTTCGGGCAGCCGCGGCGGCGCTCCCCAGGTGGGCACCTCGCGGCGCAGGTACCCGGTTGTAGACCATCTTCTGGCGCACGCGGATCGGAAGCGAGATTCCCTCGAGCGGGTCGCAGAATCTGGGGCAGACCGTAGATATCCAGAATCTCGTCGTAGAGGTCGCGCAGCGCGGAAGGCACGTTCTTGCGCTGCCACTCGGGCTCGAAGCGCGCGCGGCTCGTCCATCACGTCGCGCAGGCCGAGCACGAGGCGCGTGCCGCGCGGCTTTAGCATCTCCAGCGTCTCGCGCACCTCGCCGCGCAGTCCGAGCGGCTCCTTGTCGACGATGAACAGGTCCGGCTCGAACATCTCGGCGGTGTGACGGATGATCGAACCGCGCAGCCGCGAGGCGTCTGCTCGATGTCGAGGTGCAGGTTGAGCGAGGTGTATTCGCCGTTGCGCAGCTCGATCACGCCGGCAGGATGCGCACGAAATCGACGCGCGCGCGAAAGTCGAACGAGCCGATGATCGGCGAACCCGACAGGATCAGGACCGACAGATGCTTGAAACGATCGACGAGCGCGTGCGCGATCGTGCGACAGCGGCGCAAGTGCCCGAGGCCGAAGGTGTCGTGGCTGTAGATGAGGATCCGGCCGTCCGCGCGCCTGCCGTTCACGTCGTCGTCACCTTTCGGCGCCTCCCTGTGCGCCCGCAGCGGCGAGAGCCGCATTCTATAATGCGGCCGCGAGGCGGAGATCGGCGCCGATGACGACCCTCGTGATGCTCTCGGGCGGCCTGGACAGCACGGCGTGTCTGTACAAGCTGCTCCGGGAAACCGACTGGCCGATTCACGCGCACCATATCCGCCTGATGGACCGGGAGGGGCGCGCGCGGGCCGAACAGCACGCGGTCGAGGCGATCGTCGGCTGGTGCCGCAGGCACCTTCGCCCCTTTCGCTACTCCGAGAGCGCGCTCGATTTTTCGCAGCTCGAGGCGATCCCGGTCGACTGGATGGCGATCGCCTACGTCGCCTGCCAGGTCGCGATCGACACGCCGGGCTGCCGACGCATCGCGGTCGGCATCCTCGGCGCAGACCTGCAGGAGACGCGTTGGCGCGCCTCAGAGCGCCAGCGACGGCTCTTCGAGGCGATGTACGAGTATTACCGCGCGCGCAAGCTCGGCGAACCCGAGGTCGAATGGATTTATCCGGTCTATGCCCTCGACAAGGCCGCGGTGGCGGCCCTGTTGCCTGCCGAGCTGCGAGCGTTCGCCTGGTCCTGCCGCCGCCCGGTGACGACGCCGGACGGATACCGCGCCTGCGGCGAGTGCAGACCCTGTCGCAAGCGCGCCGAGGTCGCGCAAGCGACGAACCTTGCGCTCTAGACGCGCGCTTCTCGGGCGTGCGCGGGCGACGAGGCCGCCGAGCGAGCCGGTCGAGCGCAAAGGCGATCGAGCGCTCGCGGCATCGCGCCGTGCGAGCTCATCGGCCGGAATTCAGCCGCCTTCGCGCGGCGGGCCGCGGCGGTCGGAGCGCCGCGGCCGAGCGGTCCACCACACGATGAGGATGAGCAGCGCGAGCGCCACCGCCATCTCGAGAAGGATCACCCACATCGCGCGCGCGCTCCTGCCGGTTCCCGTCGCGATTGTAGTCTTCGTCGCCGGGTGCGCTGCGCCCGGCACGCCGCCGCCCTGCCCGCCGTGCGCGCCGTCGGCCGGCGCGGCGGTGCGCTACGAGCCGGTCGCGCACGCGGCGCTGCCCGGCTGGGCGAACGCCTCTCATGCGCGCGCGCTCGCGGCGTTTGTCGCAGGCTGCGCGGCGCTCGATGCGGCGCACGCGCTATCGGCCGCCTGCGCCGCAGCGCGCGCGCTCGCGCCCGCCGACGATGCCTCGGCGCGCCGGTTCTTCGAACAGGCGTTCGACGCCTATGCGGTGCTCGCGCCGGACGGCGCCGCCGAAGGGCTCGTCACCGGCTATTACGAGCCGGTGCTCGCCGGCAGCCGCCGCCGAAGCGCGCGGTTCCGCTATCCGGTCTTCGGTGTGCCCGATGACCTCGTCGCGGTCGATCTCGCCTCCGTCGCGCCGGAAATCCGGCACCTGCGGCTGCGCGGGCGGCTCGAGGGGCGACGGCTCGTGCCCTACTGGACGCGCGCCGAGATCGAGGCGCGCGGCGCCGAGTTTCCCGCCCCGGTGCTCGCCTGGGTCGAGGACCCGGTCGAGCTTTTCTTCCTCCACATCCAGGGTTCGGGCCAGCTCGTGCTCGAAGACGGCTCGCGCCTGCGGCTCGCCTACGCCGACCACAACGGGCATCCCTACCGCTCGCTCGGCCGCCACCTCGTCGAACGCGGCGAACTGGCGCCTCACGAGGCCTCGATGCAGGGCATCAAAGCGTGGGCGGCCGCCAATCCGGGGCGCCTTGCCGAAGCGCTCGCGGCGAACGCGAGCTACGTCTTTTTCCGCGAGCTCGCCGCGCAGGGTGGACCGATCGGCGCGCTCGGCGTACCGCTCACCGCCGGCGTGAGCCTCGCGGTCGATCCGCGCGCGATCCCGCTCGGCGCGCCGGTGTACCTCGCGACCACCTGGCCCGCCTCCGCGCGCCCGCTCGAACGGCTGATGGTGGCGCAGGACACCGGGGGCGCGATCCGCGGCGCGGTGCGCGCCGATTTCTTCTGGGGCACGGGCGCCGAGGCCGGCGCGCAGGCCGGCCGCATGCGCGAGCGCGGCCGGCTGTGGCTGCTGTGGCCGCGCGGCGCGCCGCTGCCGTAAGGCCGCGCGCCTACCGGCCGGGGCGTGCGCCTTCCTTCGCCGCCGCGTCGAGCATCTCGCGAAGCTGCGCCGCCGGCAGGCCGCCGCGGATGCGCTCGCCGTTCGCGAGAATGAGCGTCGGCGTCGAATTGATGCGCAGGCTGCGCCCCAGCTCGATCACGCGATCGATCGGCGCATCGCAGTTCGTCGCGAACGCCGAGGGCTTGCGCCGCAGCGCGAGATCGAGCCAGGCCTTGCCCCGATCGGGCGCGCACCACACCGCGCGGGAGTGATCGGCGAGGTCGGGCCGAATCACCGGGTACATGAAGTAGTAGATCGTGATGTCGGAGATCTCGGCGAGCGCCCTTTCGAACTGCTGGCAGGCGGGACAATACGGGTCGGAGAAGACCGCGAGCACGCGCCGGCCGTTGCCGCGCTGCACCTTCACCGCCAGATCGAGGGGGAGCGTCGCGAAGTTGATCGCCGTCAGCTTGCGCAGACGTTCCTCGGTGAGATTGCGGTTCGCGCGCAGGTCGTACAGATTGCCGTCGAACGCGTAATGGCCTTGCGCGTCGGTGTAGAGGAGCTGCGGCCCGTCGCGCCCCGGGTAGCGCACCTCGAAAATGCCCGGCAGCGGCGTCGGCTGCACCGATTCGATGCGCGCGCCGCCGAGCTTCGGCTCGAGCGCCTGGCGGATCGCCTGTTCGTTCGCGGCCGCCGCGAGCGAAACGAACAAGCCGAGCACCGCATGCGCCAGTCGGATCATGAAGGTCCCTTTCTCAGGCCATCGCGCGACGCGCGAGCAGGTTTTTGACGACCGACAACCGGTCGAGAAGGGCGAGCCCGGCGTTGCGCAGCGCGGCGATCGGCGCGGCTTGCGCGGCGAAAAGCCGCGCAAGGCCGTGCACGAGCCCGTCCATCGCGAGCACGTCCTCGGCGCGCGCGCGCTCGTAGCGCCGCAGCAGACGCACATCGCCCGGGTCGCGCAGCGGCTCGCGCGCGCCGAGCACCTCGCCGAGCGCGCGCGCATCCTGCAGCCCGAGGTTCGCGCCCTGCCCGGCGAGCGGATGGATCACGTGCGCGGCATCGCCCGCGAGCGCGACGCGCGGGCCGACCGTGCGCGCCGCGCGCGCGCGCCGCAGCCGATGGCACTTCGGCGGGGCGAGCGCGCCGAGCTCGCCGAGCGCATCGCCCGAGGCGCGCCGCACTTCGCCGCAAAGCGCCTGCGGCTCAAGCGCCGCAAGGCGCGCGGCCTCGGACTCGGGCAGCGACCACACCATCGAGACGCGATCGCCGGGCAAGGGCAGAAGCGCGAGCACCGAATCGCCGCGAAACCATTGATACGCGACGTTGCGATGCGGCCGCGCGCACTCGAAATTCGCGACGAGCGCCGCCTGGCCGTAGGGCTGTTCGCGAAACGCGATGCCGGCGGCCTCGCGAACGCGCGAGCGCGCGCCGTCGGCGCCGACCACGAGCCGCGCGCAAAGCGAGCCCCCCCGGTCGAGGCGAAGCCGCGCGGCCTCCGCGCCGAACTGCACCTCGAGGCACGCGCCGGCGACAGGCGGCGCAAGGTCTTCGCGCAGCGCGGCGGCCACCTCGGCTTCCTCCGCGATCCAGGCGAGCGCCTCGACGCCCGTCTCCCAGGCGTCGAACGCGAGACAGGCGCGCCCGTCGTCGCCGTAGATCCGCATCGCGTGCACCGGCGCAATGCGTTCGGCGCGCACCCGGCGCCACGCCCCGAGCGAGCGAAGGAACGCGACATTGCCGGGACTGAGCGCGTAGACGCGCGCATCGAGCGCCTCGCCGGGCGGGCGCGGCGCCGGCTCCGGGGCGATGCGCGCCACCTGAAGGCCTGCGCGCGCGAGCGCGTGCGCTGTCGCAAGCCCGACGAGCCCGCCGCCGACGACGGCCGCCTCGGTTTCGAGCGCGTCTTCCTCGTTTCGGTCCAACTCTTTGACTCCAGACGGCTTTTGCGCGAGAATATGGCCTCGTCGGAATTCCCGAAAGTGGCGAATTAGCTCAGCTGGTTAGAGCAGCGGAATCATAATCCGTGTGTCCGGGGTTCGAGTCCCTGATTCGCCACCATCCCGATTTTTTCCCGCACGCCGCATGAGCCGCGCCCTCCCGCTCGCCTTGGCGCTCGCGTTCGCCGCGGCGCCGCTCGCGGCGCAACTGCGCTCGATTCCGGCCGACGCGAAGCGCGGCACGCTCTCGCACGTGCGCGAGATGGAGGTGCTGCTCGACGGCCGGCCCGCGCGGCTCGCCCCCGGCGCGCAGATCCGCGACGGCGACAACCGCATCGTGCTGCCGATGCAGCTGCCGCCGGATTCGCTCGTCAAGTATCAGCTCGACGGCGAAGGTCAGCTGCGCCGGGTCTGGATCCTCACCCCGGCCGAGGCGGCGCAGCCCGATCCCCGGCGCTAGCCGCGCCGCGCATGCCCGCGAAGCTCTATCTGCGCACCTTCGGCTGCCAGATGAACGAGTACGATTCGGCGCGCATCGCCGACGTGCTCGCGCAAAGCGACGGCTACCGGCTCGCCGCCTCGCCCGAGGAAGCCGACCTCATCGTCTACAACACCTGCTCGGTGCGCGAGAAAGCGCAGGAAAAGCTCTTCACCGAGCTCGGGCGCGCGCGCCGCGCCAAGCGCGCGCGCCCCGAGGTGCTGATCGCGGTCGGCGGCTGCGTCGCGAGCCAGGAGGGCGAGGCGTTGCTCGCGCGCGCGCCGTTCGTCGACGTCGTGTTCGGCCCGCAGACGCTGCACCGGCTGCCGGAACTCCTTGCGCGCCGGCGCGCGAGCGCGCGGCCCCAGGTCGACGTGTCGTTTCCCGAGATCGAGAAGTTCGACCGCCTGCCCGAGCCGCGCGTCGAGGGCGCCGCGGCGTTCGTCTCGATCATGGAGGGCTGCAGCAAGTACTGCAGCTTCTGCGTAGTGCCCTACACGCGCGGGCGCGAGGTGTTCCGGCCGTTCGAGGACGTGATCGCCGAAGTGGCGGCGCTCGCTGCGCGCGGCGTGAAGGAGGTGACGCTGCTCGGGCAGAACGTGAACGCCTGGCGCGGCACGATCGACGGCGAGCCGGCCGATTTCGCGGCGCTGCTCGGCTACGTCGCGGCGATCGACGGCGTCGCGCGCGTGCGCTACACCACCTCGCATCCGCGCGAATTCACCGGCCGGCTCGTGCGCGCGCACGCCGAGCTCGAAGCGCTCGCCCCTCACGTGCACCTGCCGGTGCAGTCGGGCTCCGACCGCGTGCTCGCGGCGATGAAGCGCGGCTACACCGCGCTCGAATACCGCTCGATCGTGCGCCGGCTGCGGCGCGCGCGCCCCGGCATCGCGATCACGACCGACTTCATCGTCGGCTTCCCGGGCGAGACCGATGCGGATTTCGAGGCGACGCTCGCGCTCGCGCGCGACTGCGCCTTCGACGGCGCGTTCGCGTTCGTCTACAGCCCGCGGCCGGGCACGCCGGCGGCCGAGCTCCCGGACCCGACCCCGCGCGCGGAAAAGCTCGCGCGCCTCGCGCGTCTGAACGAGCTCGTCGCCTCGCAGGCGCGCGCGGCCGCCGAAGCGAAGGTCGGCACGACCGAGCGCGTGCTGGTCGAGGGCCGCTCGAAGAAACGCGCGGAGGAACTCGCCGGCCGCACCGGCTGCAACCGCGTCGTCAACTTCGCGGGCGATCCCTCGCTCGTCGGCCGCTACGTCGAGGTGCGCATCACGGGCGCCGCGCCGCACAGCCTGAGAGGTGAGATCGTTGCCGCGCACTAGGCCGGTCGAGGTGCGGCTCGAGCCGGTGGACAACGCGCGCCTTGCGCGCCTGTGCGGCGCGATGGACGAGAACCTGCGCCAGATCGAGGCCGCGCTCGACGTCGCGATCTCGCGCCGCGGGGCGCATTTCGCGGTGCGCGGCGAGCGCGCGCAGGCCGAGCGCGCGGCGCGCGCGCTCGCGCATTTCTACGCCCGCGCCACGACCGACTTGACGGTCGACGACCTGCAGCTCGCGCTCGCCGAGTTCGCGCACGGCCGGGCGCTTTCTGCCGCGCCCGCGCCCGCGGCGGGACCGAAGCTCCTCACGCGCCGGCCCGACCTGCACGGCCGCACGCCGCATCAGGTGCAGTACATCGAGAACATCCTCGCCCACGACCTCACCTTCGGCATCGGCCCGGCGGGCACCGGCAAGACCTACCTCGCGGTCGCCTGCGCGGTGGACGCGCTGCGCCGCGAAAAAGCGAAGCGCATCGTGCTCGTGCGTCCGGCGGTGGAAGCGGGCGAGCGGCTCGGCTTTCTGCCGGGCGACCTCGCGCAGAAGGTCGATCCGTACCTGCGGCCGCTCTACGACGCGCTCTACGACCTCGCGGGGCTGGAGGAGACCGCGCGGCTGCTCGAGCGCGGCGCGATCGAGCTTGCGCCGCTCGCCTACATGCGCGGGCGCACGCTCAACCATGCGTTCATCATCCTCGACGAGGCGCAGAACACCACGCCCGAGCAGATGAAGATGTTTCTCACCCGCATCGGTTTCGGCGCGAAGGCGGTGGTGACCGGCGACGTCACGCAGATCGACCTCGCGCGCGGACAGAAGAGCGGTCTCGTCGAGGCGCGCCGCATCCTCGCCGGCGTGCGCGGCGTCGCGTTCAGCACGTTCACCGCCGCCGACGTGGTGCGCCATCCGCTCGTCGCCCGCATCATCGATGCCTACGAGCGCGACGCCGCCGGCGACGCGGGCGCGGCGCGCTAGCGTCGCGGTGCAGCGCGCGGTGCGCGGCGCACCGCCCGCGCGCGCTCTGGCGCGCTACGCGCGCGCGGCGGCGCGCGCCGGCATGACGGTGACGCTGCGCGTCGTCGGCGCCGCCGAGGCGCGGCGGCTGAACCGCGCCTTCCGCCGCCGCGACTACGCGCCGAACGTGCTCGCGTTCGACTACGGCGAGGGCGCGGGCGACATCGTGCTCTGTCACCCGGTGATCCGGCGCGAAGCGCGCGCGCAGCGGAAGCGCCTCGCCGCGCACTACGCGCACCTGGTGGTGCACGGCATGCTGCATCTGCGCGGCTACGACCACGCGCGCCGCGCCGACGCCGCGCGCATGCGCCGCGCGGAAGCCCGCGTCCTGCGCCGCCTCGGGTTCGCCGACCCCTACGCGTTAGAATGACGCGCGAGGCCCGCGCCGCGCGCGCCGCTCGCCGATGAACGATCCCTCACGACCCCGCCCTGCTCGAGCGCCTGTCGGCGCTGGTGGCGCGCCTGCCGGCCGACCGCGAGGGACTGCTCGCGCTGCTGCGCCAGGCCTACCAGCGCAACCTGATCGACGCCGACGCGCTCTCGATCATCGAGGGCGCGCTCGCCGTCTCCGAGATGCAGGTGCGCGACATCATGATCCCGCGCGCGCAGATGGATGTGATCGACATCCATGCGCGCGTCGAGGACATCATCCCGCAGGTGATCGCGACCGCGCACTCGCGCTTTCCGGTGATCGACCGCGACCGCGACGACGTGATCGGCATCCTGCTCGCGAAAGACCTGCTGCGCTACCACGTCGCGCGCGAGGAGTTCGACGTGCGCGAGATGCTGCGGCCGGCGGTGTTCGTGCCCGAGGCGAAGCGTCTGAACGTGCTGCTGCGCGAGTTCCGCGCGAGCCGCAACCACATGGCGATCGTCGTCGACGAGTACGGCGGCGTGGCGGGCCTGGTCACGATCGAGGACGTGCTCGAGCAGATCGTCGGCGACATCGAAGACGAATACGACTTCGACGAGGCGAGCGACAACATCCTGCCCGAGCCCAGGGGGGCGCTGGCGGGTGAAGGCGATCGCGCAGATCGCCGACTTCAACGCCGCCTTCGGCACCGCGTTCCCCGAAGACGCGAGCGACACCATCGGCGGGTTCGTGATCGCGCACCTCGGACGGCTGCCGCGGCGCGGCGAGACGTTCGTCGCGGGCGGCCTGCGGTTCCAGGTGCTGCGCGCCGACAGTCGGCGCGTCTACACGCTGATCGTCGAGAAGCCGCGCGCGTGAAGGGCCTGGCGGCTGCGTTCGCTGCGGGCGCCGCGGCGGTCGCCGGTTTCGCGCCGCTCGGCCTGTTCGCCGCGCTCCTCGGCGCGCTCGTCGCGCTCGTCGAGCTGCTGATCTCGGCCGCGTCGGCCGCGCGCGCGGCCGCGCTCGGTTTCGCCTTCGGCCTGGGGCTGTTCGGCGCGGGCGTGTCCTGGGTGTACGTGAGCCTTGCGCGCTACGGCGGCATGCCCGCGCCGCTCGCCGCCCTCGGCACGATCGGCTTCTGCGCGCTTCTCGCGCTCTTTCCTGCCGCAGCGGCTTGGGCCGAGGCGCGGCTTGCCGGCCGCGCGCCGCGCGCCGCGCGCGCCGCGCTCTCGCTTCCGGCCGCCTGGGTGCTCGCCGAGTGGCTGCGCGGCTGGCTCCTCACCGGCTTTCCGTGGCTTTCGCTCGGCTACGCCGCGACCGACGATCCGCTCGCGGGCTTTGCGCCGCTCGGGGGCGTCTACGCCGTCTCGCTCGCGCTCGCGTGCGCGGCGGGCCTTCTCTGGTGCGTCGCGCGCGGCGAAGCGCGCGGCGTCGCGCTCGCCGCGCTCGCGCTGCTCCTCGGCGCAGGCTATGCGCTGCGCCTCGTCGAGTGGACGCGCCCCGCGGGCCCGCCGCTCGCGGTCGCGCTCCTTCAGGGCAACGTGCCGCAGGAGCTCAAGTTCAGCGAGTCGCGCTACGAGGCGACGCTGCGCACGTACGCGCAACTGGCCGAGGAATCGCGCGCGCGCCTGATCGTGCTCCCGGAGACCGCGGTGCCGCGCTTTCTCGACCGGGTCGACCCCGCGTACGTCGCGCGGCTGCGCGCGATCGCGCAGCGGAACGGCGGCGATCTGTTGCTCGGCGTGCCGACGCGCGCCGGCGCCGCCTACTTCAACAGCGTCGTGAGCCTCGGCGTCTCGCCCGCGCAGGTCTACCACAAGGTGCATCTCGTGCCCTTCGGCGAGTTCGTGCCGCCGGGCTTTTCCTGGATCGTGCGCGTGCTCTCGATTCCGCTGTCGGACTTCGCCGCCGGCAGCCCGGCGCAGCCGCCGCTCGCGGTCGCCGGCGAGCGGGTCGCGGTGACGATCTGTTACGAGGACGCCTTCGGCGCCGAGCTGCGGCGCAGGCTTCCCGAGGCGTCGCTGCTCGTCAACGTCGCCAACGTCGCCTGGTTCGGCGATTCGCTCGCGCCGGCGCAGCACCTGCAGATCGCGCGCATGCGCGCGCTCGAGAGCGGGCGCTGGCATCTGACGGCGGCGAACACCGGCATCAGCGCCGCGATCGCGCCCGACGGCACGGTGCGCGCGACGATGCCGCAGTTTGCGCGCGGTCGCGTCGAAGCCGAGGTGCGCGGCCATGCGGGCGCGACGCCCTGGGTGCGCGCGGGCGATGCGCCCGCGGTCGCGCTCGCCGCGCTCGTCCTCGGCGCCTGCGCCGTGCGCGCGCGCACCGTTCGCTAAAATCGCGCGCGATGATCACCTTCCAAGGGCTGATCCTGCGGCTCTCGGAATACTGGGACCGGCACGGCTGCGCGCTTCTTCAGCCCTACGACATGGAGGTGGGCGCCGGAACGTTCCACACCGCGACGTTCCTGCGCGCGATCGGGCCGGAGCCCTGGCGCGCCGCGTACGTGCAACCCTCGCGCCGGCCGAAGGACGGCCGCTACGGCGAGAACCCGAACCGCCTGCAGCACTACTACCAGTACCAGGTGGTGCTCAAACCCTCGCCCGCCGACCTCCAGGAGCTCTACCTCGGCTCGCTCGTCGCGCTCGGCATCGACCCGCGCGAGCACGACATCCGCTTCGTCGAAGACGACTGGGAATCGCCGACGCTCGGCGCTTGGGGGCTCGGCTGGGAAGTGTGGCTGGACGGCATGGAGATCACGCAGTTCACTTACTTCCAGGAGGTGGGCGGACTCGCCTGCCGCCCGGTGACCGGCGAGATCACCTACGGTCTCGAGCGGCTCGCGATGTACCTGCAGGGCAAGGAATCGGTGTTCGACCTCGTGTGGGTCCCCGGGATCACTTACGGCGACGTCTACCGCCAGAACGAGGTCGAGCAGTCGCGCTACAACTTCGAGCTCGCGAACGCGGCGCTGCTCGCGCGCCACTTCGACGAGTACGAGTCCGAGGCGAGGCGTCTGGTCGCCGCGCAATGCGTGCTGCCCGCCTACGAGATGGTGATGCGCGCCTCGCACACGTTCAACCTGCTCGATGCGCGCGGCGCGATCTCGGTCACCGAGCGCGCGGCCTACATCGCCCGCGTGCGCGCGCTCGCGCGCGCGGTCGCCGAGGCCTATTACGCGTCGCGCGAGCGGCTCGGCTTTCCGATGCTCGCGCGCAGGGCGGCCTAGATGGCCGAGGCGCCGCTGCTCGTGGAACTCCTCACCGAGGAGCTGCCGCCGAAGGCGCTGCGCGCGATGTCCGAGCAGCTGCGCGAGGCGCTCGTCGCCGAGCTGCGCGCCGACGGTTTCGTCGCCGAGCCGGTCGAGGCGCGCGCGTTCGCGACGCCGCGGCGCCTAGCGGTGCTCGTCGCCGCGGTGCGCGCGACCGCGCCCGAGCAGACGGTCGAGCTGCGCGGCCCGGCGATCGGCGCCTCGGCGCAGGCGGTCGAGGGCTTCGCGCGCCGGCACGGCGTCGCGCCTGAGGCGCTCGTTCGCGTCGAGACCGACAAGGGCGCGGTCTACGCCGTGCGCCGGCGCGTCGCGGGCGCGGCGCTCGAGGCGGTGCTCGAGCGCAAGCTCGCGCACGCCCTCGCGCAGCTTCCGGTGCCGAAGCGCATGCGCTGGGGCGAGGGCGAAGAAGCGTTCGTGCGCCCGGTGCACGGGCTCGTGATGCTGCACGGCGCGCGCGTCGTGCCGGGCCGGATCTTCGGCCTTGCGTCGTCGAACCGCACGCGCGGCCACCGCTTTCTCGGCGCGGCCGAGATCGCGCTCGCGAGCGCAGAGGAATACGAGCGCCGTCTGCTCGAGGACGGGCGCGTGATCGCCTCGTTCGACGCCCGCCGGCGCGAGATCGAGGCGCAACTTGCCGCCGCCGCCGCGCGCCTCGGCGCAACCCTCGGCGACTGCGACGCGCTCGTCGAGGAGGTCACCGCGCTCGTCGAATACCCGACGGTGTACGTCGGCGCGTTCGAGCCGCGCTATCTGGAGGTGCCGGCCGAGTGCCTCGTGCTCACGATGCGCCAGCACCAGAAGTACTTTCCGCTTTTCGACGCCGCCGGAAAGCTCCTGCCGCGCTTTCTCATCGTCTCGAACATGCGCGTGCCCGATCCGCGCCACATCGTCGCCGGCAACGAGCGCGTCGTGCGCCCGCGGCTCGAGGACGCGCGCTTTTTCTTCGAGCAGGACCGCCGCGTGCGGCTCGAGGCGCGCGTGCCGCAGCTTGCGCGCGTCGTCTATCACCGCCGGCTCGGCAGCCAGCTCGAGCGCGTCGAGCGGCTGCAGCTGCTGTCCGGCCACATCGCGCGCGCGCTCGGGGCCGACGTCGCGGCCGCCGAGCGCGCCGCCTGGCTCTCCAAGGCCGACCTGCTCAGCGGGATGGTCGGCGAGTTCCCGGAGCTGCAGGGCGTGATGGGCCGCTACTACGCGCGCCACGACGGCGAGCCCGAGGCGGTGTGCGAGGCGATCGGCGCGCAGTATCTGCCGCGGTTTCCGGCGCTCGCGCACGCGCGCGACCGGGTGAGCGCCTGTCTGTACCTCGCCGAACGGCTCGACGCGCTCGTCGGGCTCTTCGGCATCGGCGAGGCGCCGACCGGAGAAAAAGACCCCTTCGGCCTGCGTCGCGCCGCCTTCGGTGTGATCAGCGTCTACGAGCTGCTCGGCGAGGCGCCCGCGCTCGATCGGGCGCGCGCCCCCGACCTCGGCGCGCTGCTCGCGCACGCGGCCTCGCTCTTTTCCGCCGGGGACGCTCGCGCCCGAGGCGCCGGCGGCGGTGCACGACTTCGTCTTCGAGCGCTACCGCCACCACCTCGCCGCGCGCTATGCGAAGGATTGCATCGACGCGGTGATCAGCCGCCGGCCGCCGCTCGACGAAGTGCTCGCGCGCGTGCGCGCGCTCGAGGCGTTCCGCGGCTACCCCGCGGCCGAAAGCCTCGCCGCGGCGAACAAGCGCATCCGCAACATCCTGCGCAAGTCGGCCGCCGCGTCCGGCGCGCTCGACGAGCGCCTGCTCGCCGAGCCGGCCGAGCGCGCGCTCTACGAGGCGATGCGCCGCACCGAGCCGCTCGTCGCGCAGCGCAGCGCGCGGCGCGACTTCGCCGGAGCGCTCGAGGCGCTTGCCGCGCTGCGCGCCCCGGTGGACGCGTTCTTCGACAGCGTGCGCGTGAACGCCGAGGACGCGGGCACGCGCGCCAATCGCCATGCGCTCCTTCGCCGGCTGGATGCGCTCCTCAACGAGGTCGCCGACATCTCCCGGCTCGCCGCATGAAACTGATCGTCCTCGACCGCGACGGCACGGATACAACTTCGACAGCGACCAGTACATCAAGTCGCCGGCCGAATGGCGGCCGATTCCCGGGAGCCTGGAGGCGATCGCGCGCCTGAACCACGGCGGCTGGCGCGTGGTGGTCGCGACCAACCAGTCGGGGCTTGCGCGCGGGCTGTTCGACATGGCGACCCTCAACGCGATCCATGCCGAGATGCACCGCGCGCTCGCGCAGGCGGGCGGGCGCATCGACGCGATCTTCTTCTGCCCGCACGCGGCCGACGCCGGCTGCGGCTGCCGCAAGCCGAAGCCCAGGGATGCTGCACGAGATCGCGCGCCGGCTGAACGTCGAGCTCGCCGGCGTGCCGGTGGTCGGCGACTCGCTGAAGGACCTGCAGGCGGCGGCCGCGGTCGGCGCGCGCCCGATGCTCGTGCTCACCGGCAAAGGCGCGAAGACCCGCGAGGCGGGCGGACTGCCGCCGGGGACCGAGGTCTATCCGGACCTCGCCGCGCTCGCGGCGCGGCTTGCGCCGTGACGGCGCTGCGCTCGGCGCTTTTTCTGCTCGCGCTGGCGCTCGTGACGCCGCCCTACGCGCTCTTTGCGCTCGCCTGCGCGCCGCTGCCGCCGCTTGCGCGCAACCGCGCGATCGCGTTCTGGACCCGGATCGCGGTGGCGCTCGCGCGGGTGCTGCTCGGCATCCGCTACCGCGTCGAGGGCGCCGAACGCCTGCCCGATCGCCCGGCGGTGGTGCTCGCCAAGCACCAGTCGGCCTACGAGACGCTCGCGTTCAACCAGATCTTTCCGCCGCAGGTGCACGTGGTCAAGCGCGAACTTCTCTGGATCCCGTTTTTCGGCTGGGGGCTCGCGCTCATGAGCCCGATCGCGATCGACCGCGCGCGCGGCGTGCGCGCGCTGCGCCAGATCGCGCGCCGCGGCCGCGAGCGCCTCGCGCAGGGCTTCTGGGTGATCGTGTTCCCGGAGGGTACGCGCGTCGCCCCGGGCGAGCGGCGCCGCTACCGGCTGGGCGGGGCGTGGCTCGCGGTCGCTGCCGGCGCGCCGGTGGTGCCGGTCGCGCACAACGCCGGGCTCGTCTGGCCGCGCCGCGCGTTCTTGAAGCGCGCGGGCACGGTCACCTTCCGCATCGGCCGCCCGATTCCGACCGCCGGGCGCGATCCGGCAGAGGTGAACGCGGAGGCCGAGCGCTGGATCGAGGCGCAGCAGCGCGAGCTTTGTCCGGCGCGCGGATAGACTGGCAAAAAGCGGAGAACGCGATGCAGATCCTGCCCACCATGCCGGCGTCGGAGACGTCGAGCGCTCGGCTCGGTTCCACACCGAGGAGCTCGGTACGAAAGTGCTGCGCCCGCTCGAGCGATCGCAACAGAAGTATTCGCTCGCCTCTATCGGCGACGAAGAAAAGCGCTCGGCGGTGCTCGAGTTCGCCTACAACTTCGGCGTCAGCCGCTACGAGCTCGGCACCCGTTCGGCCACATCGGGGTCGAGGCGCCCGATGCTGCGGCGGACAGCGTTGCGCTCCCCGCCCGCGACGACACGCTGACGCGCACGGCCGGCCGGTAAACGGCGCAACCACCGCCATCGCTCTCGCCGAAGACCCCGAGCGGCGACACGATCGCGTTGTTCATCGAGCGCAAGCAGCCGCAAGCCGCAGATAGTCGGCGGGCGACAGGTCTTCGGGGCGAGCGCCCGGATCGAACCCGAGCGCGGCCAGTTCCGTCGCCGAGAGGCCGAGCGCGTTGCGCAGCGTCTTCCGGCGCGCGCTGAAGGCGCGCCGCAAGAGCGCCGCGAACGCCGCTGGCGGCGCCGGCGCACCGAGCGGCACCAGGCGCACGAACGCCGATTCGACCGCCGGCGGCGGCCGAAACGCCCCCCGCCCGACGGTGAAAAGGCGCGTCATCGCGAAGCGAACCTGAAGCGCGACCGACAGCCGCCCGTACGACGGCGTGCCGGGCTCGGCCACCATGCGCTCGACCACCTCGCGTTGCAGCATGAAGTGGCAATCGCGCACGCGCTCGCTCTGCGCCGCGACGCGGAATAGGAACGCGGTCGAGATGTTGTACGGCAGGTTGCCGACGAGGCGCGCGCCGGCGGGCAGCCGCGCGAGATCGAATTCGAGCGCGTCGGCGCAGTGCAGCTCGAGCTGCGCCGGCGCGAACTCGCTCGCAAGCCGCGCCGCGAGCTCGCGGTCGATCTCGATCGCGACGAGGCGCGCGCCGCGCGCCGCGAGCCGCCGCGTGAGCGCGCCCTCGCCCGGCCCGATCTCGACGAGGAGCTCGCCCGCAGCCGGCGCGATCGCCTCGACGATCCGTTCGAGCACCGCCGGATCGTGCAGGAAATGCTGCCCGAAGCGCTTCCTCGGGCGGTGCCGCATCAGGGCTGCTCGAGCCGGATCTCGACCCAGGTGCGGTCGCGCAGCTGGCGCAGCCATTCGCTGATAGGCCTCCTCGGCCTTGCGCTCGCGCAGCGCAAGGCGCGCCTGCAGACGCCGACGCTCGGGCGTCAGGCCCGCGGTGCGGCGTTCGAGCACTTGGATCAGGTGCCAGCCGAGCGGCGTCTTCACCGGCGCGCTCACCTCGCCCGGCGCGAGCGCATCCATCGCACGCTCGAACTCCGGCACGGTGTCGCCCGGAAACACCCAGTCGAGCGAGCCGCCGCGCGCCGCGGTCGCGTCCTCCGAGTGCTGGCGCGCGAGCTCGCGCGAAGTCCGCGCCGCCGATCACGATGCGCTCGCGAAGGTCGGCCAGCTTGCGCCGTACCTCGGCTTCCGACACCGTCTCGCTGGCGCGCAAGAGAATGTGCCGCACCCGCGTCTGCGTCACCTGCGGCTCGCCGCCTGCGCTGCGCGCATCGAGGAGCTTCAGCACGTGAAAGCCGGCCGGGCTGCGCAGCACCTCGCTCACCTCGCCCGGCTTCATGCGCGCGAGCGCCCCGACGAAAAGCTCGGGCAGCCGGTCGGCCGCGCGCCAGCCCATCGCCCCGCCCGAGAGGGCATCCGCCGCATCCGAGTAGCTCGCCGCAAGGCGCGCAAAATCGCCGCCGGCGAGCGCCTCGGCGCGCGCCCGCTCGGCCTTGGCGCGCGCCTCCGCGATACGCTCGGGCGAAGCCTGCTCGGGCAGCCGCACGAGGATGTGCGCGAGGTTGTACTCGACGGCGCCGCCCCCGGCGGTGCGGTCCTGCTCGAGAAAGAGGTCGACTTCGCTCTCGCTCACCTCGATGCGGTCGTCCACCTCGCGCTCGCGCAGCCGCGCGAGCACCATCTGCACGCGCACCTCCTCGCGGAAGCGCTCGAACGCGACGCCGTCGCGCTCGAGCAGCCGCCGGAACTCGACAGGCGTCAGGCCGTTGTCTTGCGCGATGCGCTCGAGCGTGCGGTCGAGCTGGACCTCGTCGACGCGGATGCCGGTTTCCTCCGCGAGCTGCAGCTGCGCTTTCTCGAGGATCAGGCGCTCGAGCAGCTGACGCTCGAGCACTTCCCGCTCGGGCGGCGGCGTGCCCTGGCGGCGCAGCTGCCGCTCGGTCGCCTCGACGCGCTCGCGCAGCTCGAGCCACGTGACGACGTCGCGGTTGACCACCGCGACGATGCGATCGAGGAGCACGACCGGCTGCGCGGCCGCCGTCCCGAAGGCGGCGAGCAGCGCGGCCGCGATCGCGCGCGCGCCGCGCATCGCTAGAACACCTGTTCGAACGGCAGGCGCGGCCGCGCGCTCGGCGGCACGAGCCACGGCTCGGCCGGGTTGGTGACCGCGTAGCCCGGCACTTGGCGTCGGAGGTAGGTGACCGTCTCGTCCGAGCCGATCTGGCCGAGCCCGTTCAGCTCGAGCTGAAAGAGGAGCGTCGTATTGGTGATCTGCGTCGTCGCCTGCACGCGCGAGAACACCGCGCGGAACACCCAGCAGCCGCCGTTGTACTCGAGCCCGCCCAGGCCGTCCACGAGCCGCTTGTCGCGAAACGAGTAGTTCGCGCGGCCGATCGCGAACCAGCCCGGGCGCACCGGCCACTGCCCCGAGACGTCGATCTGCCGCAGGAGCGCGCGGTTGAAGCGATAGGTGGCGTTCAGCACCTTGGCGATCTCGGGCGAGTAGCGCACGGACACCCCGTAGCGCTCGGCGCGCGCCTCGCGCGGCGAGTACTGCAGCGTCGCGTCGAAGAGCCAGTCGCGCAGCAGCCGGGCGCCGACCGAGGCGAGCAAATCCGAGGAATCGACGCTGCGCAAGGGCGCGGCGGCGGTGAGACCGACGCGCTCGTTCTTGAAGTACCAGCGCTGCCCGAGCATCGCGCGGGCGAGTTCCGTGCCGCGCGCATCGAGCAGCCGCGAGGTCGCCGCGAGCGTCACCTGGTTCGCGTCGCCGAACCGGTCGCCGCCGACGAAGCGGTTCTCGGCGAACAGGGTCGCGTAATTGAAGTCGGCGAGCGCGGTGTCGAAGAGCGGCAGCTGGTCCTGCGCCCGGTAGGGCACGTACACGTAGAACAGCCGCGGCTCGAGCGTCTGCGTGAGCGCCTGGCCGGCGAGGCGCGCCTCGCGCTCGAAGACGAGCCCGCCGTCGACCGACAGCCAGGGGATGCTGAGCGAGGGGCTGTCGGGCTGCCCGGCGCGGTGCGCGACAGGCTGTAGCGCACGACGCGCAGACCGAGCTTCGGCGTGAGGAAATAACCCGGCGCGATGAGCGGCAGCGCGACCGTCGGGTTCACCGCGAGGCGCGTTCCCTCGACGAGCGTGCGGTGCGCAAAGCGCACGTATTCGCCCGGCAGCGCGAGGTCGAACAGCCCGCCGAGGTCGTTCCGCACCGCGTTCACCACCACCTGCGGCAGCCGGTCGTAGGGCTCGACGATCGGCGCGAGCGGATCCTGCAGCGTCTGGAAGCGCTGCACGCGCACCTGCAGACCGAGCGGCACCTCGCCGATCGAGGTCGCGACGTTGAACAGGCCCTCGCGCTGCAGGTTCACGACCGAGACGTTGCGCACCTGCGAGCGCAGGTCGGCGAAATATCGCGGGTCGGAGACCTTGTTGAGGTCGAGGCGCAGGGTCATGTTGTCGCGCAGCCGCTGCTCGTGCAAAAGCGACAGCCCGCTGCGCGGCCGCTGCAGCTCGCGGTCGTTGAAGAGATACTCGTGGCGCAGCTCGCCGGCGTACGTCCGGCCGAGGTAGCGGAAATGGGACTTCAGCTGCTCGCCGCGCTTGCTCATGTAGACGGGCGAAAGCGTGAGGTCGTATTCCGGCGCGAGGTTCCAGTAGTACGAGACGCCGAGTTCCAGCCCCCGGCGCGTCGATTGGCCGTAGTAGGGGGCGAGAAAGCCGCTCTTTCGCCGTTTCTCCAGGGGAAACGTCGCGTACGGAAGCGCGAGCAGCGTGGTGCCGAGGAATTCGAGCCGCCCGCCGCGCACCCGCCCTTGCTCGGCCTCGTAATCGAGCTCGAGCTCGTTCGCCTCGATCCGCCAGTCCTCGCGTCCGGGTTCGCAGCTCGTGTACGAGCCGCGCGCAAGCCGCAGCCGGTCGCGGCCGAGGAACTCCAGCCGCTCGGCGCGACCGCGCACCGTCTGCTCGCGGTTGAGCACGAACGCGGGCTCGTCCAATTCGCCGGTGTCGGTCCGCGTGTCGTAACGCAGCCGCGCCCCGAAGAAGCGGTCGGCGCCGCGCTCAAGGCGCACGCCGCCCTCCGCTTCGATCCTGCCGAGCTCCCGCTGGTAGCGCAGCCGCTCGCCGAACACGGTGACGTCGTCGCGGCGCACCTCGGCCGCGCCGCGCGCGCTCACCTCGAGGTCGGCGACGCCCTCGATCTCCTCGGCCTCGATCACGGTCGGCCCCGGCGCGCGCGCGGGCACCGCCTGTGCGGCGGCTGCGCGCGCCCCGAGCGCAAGGACGAGGAACGCGGCGAGCCGAGCCGCACGAGATCGCATGGGCGCCGATCGAACCGGGAGAAAGACCGGGGCGAAAAGTGGCACAATTCGGCGCGTCCTGCAATGGATTCGAGGCTCGCCGCGCTGGAGCGCTGGCTTGCGGCGCGGTATCGCGGCGCGCCGTTCGCGCTCGCGCCCGCTTCCGCCGACGCGAGCTTCCGACGCTATTTTCGCGTGCGTCTCGCCGACGGCACGAGCGCGATCGCGATGGATGCGCCGCCCGAGCGCGAGGACTGCGCGCCGTTCGTGCGCGTCGCGCGGCTGCTGCGCGATGCGGGCCTGAACGCTCCCGAGGTGCTCGCCGCGGACCTCGCGCAAGGGTTCCTGCTGCTCACCGATCTCGGCGCGCTCACCTATCTTTCCGCGTTCGCGCAGCGCGACCCGGACCCGCTCATGCGCGAGGCGATCGCCGCGCTCGTGCGCTGGCAGCGCGCAACCCGCCCCGGCACCGCTTCCGCCCTACGACGAAGCGCTCTTATGCCGCGAGATGGCGCTGTTTGCCGACTGGTACTGCGCGCGTCACCGCCGCCGGCCGCTCGCGCCGGCGCAGGCCGAGGCGTTCGCGGCGGTCGCAGCGGCTGCTCGTCGCATCCGCGCTCGCGCAACCGCGCGTCTACGTGCACCGCGACTACATGCCGAGAAACCTCATGGTCGCCGATCCGAACCCCGGCGTGCTCGACTTCCAGGACGCGGTCGAGGGGCCGATCACCTACGACCTCGTCTCGCTCCTGCGCGACGCGTTCGTGAGCTGGGAGGAGGAACGGCGTGCTCGACTGGACGGTGCGCTACTGGGAGCGCGCGCGCGCGGCCGGCCTTCCGGTCGAGCGCGACTTCGGCGAGTTCTGGCGCGCCTTCGAGTGGATGGGGCTGCAGCGGCACCTGAAGGTGCTCGGCATTTTTGCGCGCCTGTACTACCGCGACGGCAAGCCGGGCTACCTCGAGGACACGCCGCGGTTTCTCGCCTATGCGCGCGCGGTCGCGCGCCGCTACGCGGCGCTTGCGCCGCTTGCGCGCTTGATCGACGAGATCGAGCGATGAAAGCGATGGTGCTTGCGGCCGGCCGCGGCGAACGCCTTCGGCCGCTCACCGACCGCGTGCCGAAGCCGCTGCTCGAAGCGGGCGGAAAGCCGCTTCTCGCCTGGCACCTCGAGCGTCTCGCCGCGGCCGGCTTTCGCGAGGTGATCGTCAACGTCGCGCACCTCGCCGAGCGCATCGTCGAGCGTTTCGGCTCGGGCGCGCGCTACGGCGTCGCGATCGCCTGGTCGCGCGAGCCCGAGCCGCTCGAGACCGCGGGCGCGATCGCGTTCGCGCGCGCGCTGCTCGGCGAGGCGCCGTTCGCGCTCGTCAACGCCGACGTCTACGCCGACTACGACTACGCGCGGCTTCGCCGCGTCGCGCTCGGCGAAGACCTCGCGCACCTCGTGCTCGTCGCCAACCCGCCGCACCGTCCGCAGGGGGACTTTTCGCTCGCCGCGGGCCGGCTCGGGCTCGCGGCCGCGCCGCGCTACACTTACGCGGGCATCGGCGTGCTCGCGCCGCGCCTGGTCGACGGCATCGCCGCGGGCGCGCGCGCGCCGCTTGCGCCGCTGCTTCGCGCGGCCGCGGCGCGCGGCGCGGCGAGCGGCGAGATCCACGACGGATTCTGGTGCGATGCGGGAACGCCCGAGCGCCTGGCCGCGCTCGACGCCCGGCTGCGAGAAAGGAGCGCATGATCGCGCAGGACTTCCCCGTTGCGGTGTACGGTGCGCGCCGCGCGCGGCTCGCCGCCGCGATCGGCGACGGGGTCGCGGTGATCCCGACCGCACCCGAGCGCGTGCGCAACCGCGACACCCACTACCCGTACCGGCACGACAGCCACTTCTATTACCTCACCGGATTTCCGGAGCCGGAGGCGGCGCTCGTCGTCGTCGGCGGCGAAGAGCCGAGGAGCCTGCTCTTTTGCCGGCCGCGCGACGAGGAGCGCGAGCTCTGGGACGGCGCGCGCTACGGGCCCGAGCGCGCGCGCGAGCGCTTCGGCGTCGACGAGGCGCATCCGATCGCGGCGCTCGACGAAAAGATGCCCGAGCTGCTCGCCGACCGGCCGGCGCTCCATACACCGCTCGGCGCGGACCCCGAGTGGGACGCGCGCGTCATGCGCTGGCTGAACGCGGTGCGCGCGCGCGTGCGCGCGGGCGTCTCCGCCCCCGAGCGGTTGCACGACGTGCGCGCGCTCCTCGACGAGATGCGGCTGGTGAAGGACGCGCATGAGCTCGCGCTCATGCGGCGCGCCGCCGAGATCAGCGCCGGCGCGCACCGGCGCGCGATGGCCTTCGTGCGGCCCGGCCGCTGGGAGTACGAGGTGGAGGCCGAGCTGCTGCACGAATTCCGCCGCCACGGAGCGCGCTCGGTGGCCTATCCGCCGATCGTCGCCGGCGGCGCGAACGCCTGCGTGCTGCACTACGTCGCGAACGACGCGCCGCTGCGCGAGGGCACGCTGCTCCTCGTCGACGCCGGCTGCGAGTTCGAAGGCTACGCCGCCGACGTCACGCGCACCTTCCCGGTCGGGCGCGCGTTCAGCGCCGAGCAGCGTGCGATCTACGAACTCGTGCTCGCCGCGCAGGCGGCCGCGCTCGCCCGGGTGCGCGCCGGCGCGTCCTGGATCGAGCCGCACGAAGCGGCGGTGCGCGTGCTCGCGCAAGGGCTGCTCGACCTCGGGCTCCTTTCCGGCAGCCTCGAGGAGGTGTTGGAGAAGGAGACCTACAAGCGCTTTTACATGCACCGCACCGGCCACTGGCTCGGCATGGACGTGCACGACGCGGGCGACTACGGCCGCGCCGGGCGCTGGCGCACGCTCGAGGCCGGCATGGTGCACACGGTGGAGCCGGGCCTGTACCTTCGCGCCTCGCCCGAGGTGCCCAGCCGCTGGCACGGCATCGGCGTTCGGATCGAAGACGACGTCGTCGTCACCGCCGACGGCTGCGAGGTGCTCACCGCGGCGGCGCCGAAATCGATCGCCGACATCGAGGCGATCCGCCGTGACGCGTTCTGAGATCGCGGTCCGCGGCGCCGGTCCTGTCGGCTGCGCCTTCGCGCTCGCGGTCGCGCGCGCCGGCCGCGAGGTGCTGCTGTGCGCGCCGGCGCCGCCGCGACCGCCGGCGCCGTGGCGACCGATCGCGCTCTCGTACGCGAGCCGCCTGATCCTCGAACGCCTGGAGGCCTGGGCGCTGCTTGCCGCGACCCCGATCCGCACCGTACACGTATCGCAGGCGGGCGGCTTCGGCCGCACGCGCTTTGATGCCGCCGACGCCGGCGTGCCGGCGCTCGGCTACGTCGTCGACTACGCGGCGCTTTCCGCCGCGCTCGAAAACCTCGCGCGCGCGCGCGGCATCCCGATCGTGTCCGAGGCCCCGCCGGCGGCGCTCGTCGTGCACGCCGAAGGGTTCGCCGCCGACGCCGAGGAGAAAACCTACGGACAGGAGGCGGTTCTTGCGCGCCTCGCCTGCCGGCCGGCGGCCGCGCACACCGCGTTCGAGCGCTTCACGCCCGAGGGGCCGCTCGCGCTGCTGCCAGCCGACGGCTCCTACGCGCTCGTCTGGGCGATGCGGCCGGCGCGCGCCGAGGCGCTCGTCGGCGCCCCGGCCGAGACGTTTCTCGACGCGCTGCAGGCCGCGTTCGGCGCGCGCGCCGGACGCTTCGTCGACGTTTCCGAGCGCAGCCGCGTGCCGCTCGCGCTTCGCGTGCGCGCCTCGCGCATCGGCGTGCGCGAAGCGTTCATCGGCAACAGCGCGCAGACGCTGCACCCGGTCGCCGGCCAGGGGCTGAACCTCGGGCTGCGCGACGCCTGGACGCTCGCGCGTCTGGTCGCCGAAGCCGACGACCCGGGCGAGGCGCGGCTCCTTGCGCGCTTTGCTGCCGCGCGCGCGTGCGATGCGCGCGCGGCGATCGGCGCGACCGATTTTCTCGCCGGCGCGTTTCTCGCCGCCGATGCGGCGAGCCGCGCCGCGCGCGGCGCGGCACTCGTCGCGCTGGATGCGTGCGCGCCGGCGCGGGGACTCTTTGCGCGCCGCATGATCTTCGGCGCCTACGCCTTGCCCTGACGCGCGCGCGGCGATGCCCTCGCGCGCGAAAAAAGCATAGAATGGGCTGTCTTTCCGCACGCGATCTTTCCGCGCACCCAGGGTCGATGACGCTCGGCGATCACGCTCTCGCGGGCCGTCTCTTCGCCGCGCCGATGGCCGGCGTGTCCGATCTGCCGTTCCGGCGGATCGTGCGCCGCTACGGCGCGGCGCTCGCCACCACCGAAATGGTGTCTGCGCGGCCCGAGCTGCGCGCGACGCGCAAGTCGCGCCTGCGCCGCGCGCACGAAGGCGAGCCGCGCCCGGTCTCGGTGCAGATCGTGGGCGCCGATCCGGCGACGATGGCCGACGCCGCGCGCATGAACGTCGACGAAGGCGCCGACCTCATCGACATCAACATGGGCTGTCCGGCGAAGAAGAGTCTGCAATGTCGCCGCCGGCTCGGCGCTGCTCGCCGACGAGCCGCTCGTCGCCCGCATTCTCGCCGCGGTGGTCGCCGCGGTCGCGGTGCCGGTGACGCTCAAAATCCGGACCGGCCCCTCGCCCGAGCGGCGCAACGCGGTGCGCATCGCGCGCATCGCCGAGGAGGCCGGGGTGCGGATGCTCGTCGTGCACGGCCGCACCCGCGCCTGCGGCTTTCGCGGCGCCGCCGAATACGACACGATCGCGGCGGTGAAGCGCGCGGTGCGCATCCCGGTGATCGCGAACGGCGACATCGACAGTGCGGCTAAAGCGCGCGCGGTGCTCGCGCACACCGGCGCCGACGGCTTGATGATCGGCCGCGCCGCCTGCGGCCGGCCGTGGATCTTTCGCGAGATCGCGCAGGCGCTCGACGCCGGCGAGGCGCCGGCGCCGCCGACCCCCGCGGAGATGCGCGCGGTCGTGTGCGAGCATCTCGAAGGGCTTTACGCGCTCTACGGCGAGGAGGCCGGCGTGCGCATCGCGCGCAAGCACATCGGGTGGTACGTGCGCGAGCTGCCGGGGGGCGAGGCGCTGCGGCGCCTCGCCTGCGCGAGCGAGTCGGCGCGCGCGCAGCTTGCCGCGGTGCAGCGCTATTTCGACGCGCTGGAACAAGGGGAGGATCGGGCATGGAGGCAGGCCGCATGAACCGCAGCACCGAACTGGCCGAGGCGGTGCGCCGCTCGGTCGAGCGCTATTTCAAGGACATGGACGGCGAGAAGCCGACCGCGATCTACGACATGGTGCTGCGCAACGTCGAGAAACCGCTCATCGAGACCGTGCTGCTCAAGGCCGCGGGCAATCGCTCGCAGGCGGCGGCGATGCTCGGCATCGACCGCAACACGCTGCGCAAGAAGATCCAGCGGCTGCGGATCAAGACGTGAGGATCGCGCGCGCGCTCGTCAGCGTCTCGGACAAGGCGGGCATCGCCTCGTTCGCGCGTGCGCTCGCGGCGCTCGGCATCCAGATCCTTTCGACCGGCGGCACCGCGCGGCTGCTCGAAAAGGAGGGCGTGCCGGTCACCGAGGTGTCGGCCTGGACCGGTTTTCCGGAAATGCTCGACGGGCGGGTGAAGACGCTGCACCCGAAGATCCACGCGGGGCTCCTTGCGCGGCGCGATTCGCGCGAGCACATGGCGGAACTCGCGCGCGCCGGCATCGCGCCGATCGACCTCCTCGTGGTGAACCTCTATCCGTTCGAAGCGACCGTCGCCGACCCCGACTGCAGCCTCGCGCAGGCGATCGAGAACATCGACGTCGGCGGCCCAGCCATGCTGCGCGCGGCGGCGAAGAACCACGCCGGGGTGGCGGTCGTGACCGACCCGGCCGACTACGACGCGGTGCTCGCCGAGATCCGCGCGACCGGCGGCGTGTCGGAAAAAACGCGCCGCGCGCTCGCGACGAAGGCGTTCGCGCACACCGCCGCCTACGACGGCGCGATCGCCAACTTCCTTTCCTCGCTCGACGAGGAAGGCCGGCGCCGCGCGTTTCCCGACGTGCTGACGCTGCAGTTCTTCAAGCGCCAGGAGCTGCGCTACGGCGAGAACCCCCATCAGGCGGCGGCGCTCTACCGCGACGCGCGCCCGGTCGCCGGCGCGATCGCCGGCTTTACGCTCCTTCAGGGCAAGGCGCTCTCCTACAACAACCTCGCCGACGCCGACGCCGCGTGGGAATGCGCAAAGAGCTTCGCTGCGCCGGCGTGCGTGATCGTCAAGCACGCGAACCCCTGCGGCGCGGCGACCGGAGAGTCGCTCGCGGCCGCCTACCGCAAGGCGTTCGCGACCGATCCGGTGTCGGCCTTCGGCGGCATCCTCGCCTTCAACCGCGCGCTCGACCGCGCGACCGCCGAGGAGGTCGCGCGGCAGTTCGCCGAGGTGATCGTCGCGCCGCGCGTCGAGCCGGCGGCGCGCGAGGCGCTCGCCGCGCGTCAGAACGTGCGCGTGCTCGAGGTGCCGCTCGCGCACGAGGCGCAGGCGCACGACTACAAGCGCATCGGCGGCGGTCTGCTCGTGCAGACGACCGATGCGCGAACCGCCGCGCGCGCCGAGATGAAGGTCGTGACCAGGCGCGCGCCGACCGAAGCGCAGTGGGACGATCTGCTTTTCGCATGGACCGTGGCGAAGTTCGTCAAGTCGAACGCGATCGTCTTCTGCCGCGACGGCGCGACGCTCGGCATCGGCGCGGGGCAGATGAGCCGTGTCGACAGCGTGCGCATCGCGGCGCTCAAGGCCGCCGGCGCGAAGCTCGCGCTCGCCGGAGCGGTCGTCGCCTCCGACGCCTTCTTTCCCTTCCGCGACGGGCTCGATGCGGTCGCCGACGCGGGCGCCGCGGCGGTCATCCAGCCGGGCGGCAGCGTGCGCGACGCCGAGGTGATCGCCGCGGCCGACGAACGCGGTCTGGCGATGGTGTTCACCGGCGTGCGCCACTTCCGGCACTGACGGCATGAAGCTGCTCGTCATCGGCTCGGGCGGGCGCGAGCACGCGCTCGCCTGGAAGCTCGCGCAGAGTCCGCGCGTTCAGAAAGTGTTCGTCGCGCCGGGCAACGGCGGCACCGCGCGCGAACCGGGGCTCGAGAACGTCGCGCTCGAGGACGTCGCCGACCTCGTCGCGTTCGCGCGCCGCGAGCGCGTCGCGCTCACCGTGGTCGGGCCGGAAGCGCCGCTCGCTGCCGGCGTCTCGGACGCGTTCCAGGCCGCGGGCCTGCGGATCTTCGGCCCGCGGCGCGCGGCGGCGCAGCTCGAGGCCTCGAAGGAATTCGCCAAGCGCTTCATGGCGCGTCACGGCATTCCGACCGCGCGCTACGCCGCGTTCGACGAGCCGCGCGCGGCGCACGCCTACATCGAGCGTCACGGCGCTCCGATCGTCGTCAAGGCCGACGGCCTGGCCGCCGGCAAGGGCGTCGTGGTGGCGCAGACCGCGGCGCAGGCGCACGCGGCGATCGAGGCGATGATGGAGCGCGCCGCGCTGGGGGAGGCCGGTCGTCGCGTCGTGCTCGAAGAGTATCTCGAGGGGGAGGAGGCGAGCTTCATCGTCGTCACCGACGGTGCGGTCGCGCTGCCGCTCGCGACGAGCCAGGACCACAAGCGGCTCGGAGACGGCGATACCGGTCCGAACACCGGCGGCATGGGCGCCTATTCGCCTGCACCGGTGGTGACGCCGCAGCTGCATGCGCGCGTGATGCGCGAGATCGTCGCGCCGACGATCGCCGGCATGGCGGCCGAAGGCACCCCTTACGTCGGCTTTCTCTATGCCGGGCTGATGATCGACCGCGCCGGCAATCCGAAGACGCTCGAGTTCAATTGCCGGCTGGGGGATCCGGAGGCGCAGCCGATACTGATGCGGCTGCGTTCGGACCTGCTCGAGCTGATCGAGCGCGCGCTCGAGGGCAGGCTGGAGGCGGCGCAGCTCGAGTGGGACCGGCGCGCCGCGCTCGGCGTGGTGCTCGCCGCCGCCGGCTACCCGGGCGCGCCGCGCAAGGGCGATGCGATCGAGGGGCTGCCGCCGCAGGCGGAGGATTGCCGCGTCTTTCACGCCGGCACCGCGCTCGTCGACGGGCGGCTCCTCACCGCCGGCGGGCGGGTACTGTGCGTCACCGCGCTCGGCGATTCGCTGCGCATCGCGCGCGCGCGCGCCTACGAGGCGGTCGAGCGCATCCGCTTCGCCGGCATGCAGTACCGGCGCGACATCGGCGAGCGGGCGCTGCGCGAGCCGCCTGCAGCGCAGTGACGACGGCACCCGATTTCGCCGCGGTCCGCGAGCACTTCGCCGCGTTCGCCGAACGCCTTGCGCGCGCGCTCGAGGCGCTCGACGGCGCTCGCTTTCGCGCCGACGCATGGCAGCGCGCCGAAGGCGGCGGCGGGCTGACGCGCGTGCTGGAAGGCGGGACGCTTTTCGAGCGCGCCGGGGTCGCGTTCTCGCACGTCTTCGGCGCGTCGCTGCCGCCCTCGGCGAGCGCCGCGCGCCCGCAGCTCGCCGGCCGCGCGTTCGAGGCGGCCGGCGTCTCGGCGGTGCTGCATCCGCGCAACCCGTACTGCCCGACCGCGCACATGAACGTGCGGCTTTTCGTCGCCACGAGGTCCGACGAGCCGCCGGTCTGGTGGTTCGGCGGCGGCATGGACCTCACGCCGTACTACGGATTCGAGGAGGACGCGCGGCACTTTCACGCGACCTGCCGGCGCGCGCTCGAACCGTTCGGCGCGGACCTCTATCCCCGCTTCAAGCGCTGGTGCGACGAATATTTTTTCCTCAAGCACCGGCAAGAGGCGCGCGGCGTGGGCGGCATCTTCTTCGACGACCTCGCCGAGCCGGATTTTGCGACGGCGTTCGCGCTCGTTCGCTCGGTCGCCGACCATTTCCTCGCCGCCTACGCCCCGATCGTCGAGCGCCGGCGCGGAATGCCCTTCGGCGAGCGCGAGCGCGCGTTCCAGCTCCTTCGCCGCGGCCGCTACGTCGAGTTCAACCTGGTGCAGGACCGCGGCACCCTCTTCGGCCTGCAATCGGGCGGGCGCACCGAGTCGATCCTCATGTCGATGCCGCCTGTCGCCGCCTGGCGCTACGACTGGACGCCCGAGCCCGGCTCGCCCGAGGACCGGCTCCGCAAAAGAGTTTCTGCGCCCGCGCGACTGGCTGTAGCGCCCGGCCTTCAGGGCAGCTCGGCGCCCAGCCGATGGTGCCGCTCGGCCTCCTCGGTGCGCCCTTCGCGATCGGCGAGGCGCGCAAGCGCCAAGTGCGCCGCGCGCGAGCTTTCGAACGCGAGGCTCGCCTCGAGGTAGTCGCGCGCCTTGCCCCAGAGGCCCGCCTGCTGGCACAGCCGCCCGAGCGCAAGAAGAAGCTTCGGCTCGCGCGGCCGCGCCGCGAGCCAGCGTTCGGCGCGTTCGATCCGCAGGCGCGCCTCGCGCTCCAGTTCTTCGCCCCTCCCCGCCGGCAGCTCCGCGTACTGCTCGATGAGCGCCTCGCTCCACGTCGGCCGCAAGGCTCGCTTCGATCGCGTCGCGCGCGAGCGCCGCATCGCCCGCCGCGGTCGCGAGCCGCGCGACGGCGGCGGCGAGCCGCGGATGGACGCGTTCCTCGGCCGGAATCCGCTTCCAGCGCGCGGCGAGCGCCGCGCGATCGCCGCCTGCGCGTTCAAGGAGCGCGATGTGCGCCTGCACGCGGTGCTCCTCGGCGATCGCCGGCGCGATCGCGGCGCGCTTTCCGAGCAGCGCCGCGCAAGCCGCAGCACTTCCTCCAGTTCTGCAACCCCCGCTCGGCGCGCAGCAGCATCCGCGCCGCCGCGATCGAGCGCGGCCCCGCGCCGGTGAGGCTTTTCAGCGCGTCGCGCGCGGCGGCGAAATCGCGCTCCTCGAGCGCGAACTCCGCCCGCGAGAGCAGCGTCGCGGCGGCGAGCGTCTGGCCGGCTGCGGCGGCGCGCGCAAGCCACGCCTCGCGGCGCGCGCGGTCGCGCAGCTGGTGCGCCGCGCGGGCGGCGACGAGCGCCGCGACGCCCGGGGCAACGCCCGCCTCCCACGCGGCCGCCGCCTCGCGCTCGGCGCGCGCATAGCGGCCCTCGAAGTAGGCCTGGAGCGCCGCCGCGAGCGCCTGCTGCGCGCGCGCTTGCCGGCGCCGTTGCGCGCCAGGCGCGCACCTCGACCGGCAGCGCGAGCATGTGCCGCACGAGGCGCACCGCGGCGTAAAGAGCGCGAACGCGCAGACGAGCGCCACCGCGACGAGCGCGAGCGACGCCTCGACGCGCGCAGGGCGGCAGCACCAGCACGACCACCGCGTCGCGCGCGCGGCCGTATATCGCGAGCGCCACCGCCGCCGCGAACGCCGCGATCAGCCACAGCAGTCCGCGCATCGCGCGCCGTCAACCGCGCTCGCGCCGCGTCTTGAGGCCGCGCAGCGCATCGAGACTCTCGCCGAGCGAGGGCGGCTCGAACGCGATGCTCGCCGCGGCGAGCGACTTCAGCTGCGCGAGCGCCGCCTGCGCGGATTTCGCGCGCACGTCGAAATAGCGTTCGATCCAGGTCTGCGCCGCGCGCAGGTCCTCGCGGTAACCGGCCTCGTTGCGGGAAAGCAGTGCGACGCGCGCGCTGAGCAGCCGCAGTTTCAGGTTCTCGCGCAGGAAGTACGCCTCGCGCGGCGGCACGAGCGGAGGCTCCTCGCCCTCGATGCGCCGCACCACCACCAGGCTCTTCAGCTCGCGCCAGACCTCGGCACCGAAGCGCGCGAGCGCCCCCTCGCCGGCGGGCGGCTCGGCGCCGCGCGGCTCGCGCGCGGCGCGCTCCTCGTACGCAAGGGGCAGGCCGTCGACCGCCGCGACGAGGTTGTCCAGACGGAGGCTGAGGCCCGCGACGTCGAGCGCGGGCAGCGCGCGCAGCCGTTCGATGTCGCGCGCGAGCGCCCGGCGCAGCGCGAGGAACTGCGGTCGGTCGGCGCGCGCAAGGCGCGCCTCGGCAAGCTGCAACGCAAGGAGCGCCGCGCGCACGTTGCCCGCGAGCTGGAGCTGCTGCTGCGCGATCGCGAGCACCTGTTCGATCTCGGCGAGCTGCCACTCGTCGCGGTTGCGCGCGAGCTCCTGATAGAGCGCTTCGAGCGCCGCCTGCTGGCTCTGCGAATCGGCGAGGCGCGCTTCGAGCGCGCCGAGCTGCGCCTGAAGCGCGCGGATCGCGTCCTCGCCGCGCCGCGCCTGCGCCCGCGCCTCGCGCGCCTCGGTCTCCAGCTCGCGCAGCCGCCGCGCGGTCTCCTCCTGCATCGAGTGCAGCCGCGCCCGCGGGTGTCGAGCCAGAGCGCCGCCGCGAGCGCGGCGAACGCCGCGAGCGCCGCCGCGGCGAGCCAGCGCCGACGCGCGGCGCCGAGTGCACCGCGCTCGGGGTCCGGGGACGTGTCGCTGATCGCGCTTCGGGCGGTCGTTGCGCGAAGTATGCCATCAGCGCGGCGCACACCTCCTCGTCGCCGGGGCCCGCGACGATCGGCCGCGCGAAGCCGCGCGCCGCCGCCGCGCGCGCGACGCGGGGATGCGGCACGAAAAGGGGCGCTGCGCGCGCAGCGCGCAGGCCGGCTGCGCCGAGCAGCGCGCAGAGGTTTTCCAGCGCCTCGGCGGAATTCGCCGTCACTGCATCCACCTCGTTGCGCTCGAAGGCGGCGAGGAGCGGCGCGGCGTCGAGCTGCGGCCGCGCGCGGCGGTAGCACTCGGCGTATTCGACCTGCGCGCCGCGCGCTTCGAGCTGCTCGCGCAGCGTCTCCCGGCCGCCCTCGCCGCGAAAGACGACGATGCGCGCGCCGCGCACGTCGGCGAGTTCGGGCCGCGCAAGCAGCGCTTCGCTGTCGGCGAGCCCGGGCGCCGGGACGATCGCGCCGCCGATCCCCCGCTCGGCGAGCGCGCGCGCGGTGCCCGCGCCCACGGCGGCGACGCGCAGCCGCGCGGGCCAGGGACGTGCGAGCGCCTCGAGCCCCCGCTCGACCGCGTTGCGGCTGACGAAGATCGCGAGGTCGAAACGCTCGAGGCGCGAAAGCACCGTGTGCAGCGCCGCCGGATCCGAAGGCGGAAGGATCTCGATCGTCGGAAAGACGATCGCTTCGCCGCCCGCCGCGCGGATGCGCCGCGCGAGCCCTTCGGCCTGGGCGGCCGGCCGCGTGACGAGGATGCGCCGCCCAGCGAGCGGCCCGCTCATCGGCGAAGCATCGCGAGGATGGCATCTGCACCGCGCCGACGAAGCAGACGCGCCGACCTCGGTCCCGAGCGCTTCCGGCTCGGCCGCCGCCCCCTCGCACTCGGCGCGGACGATGCGCGCGCCGTCGGGCGAGGCGACGAGCGCCCGGAGCGCGACCCGCCTGCCCTGCGCCTCGGCCCAGGCCGCAAGCGGCAGCGCGCAGTTTCCGCCGAGCGCGCGGCTCACCGCGCGCTCGGCGCGCACGCAAGCCGCCGCGAGCGGATCCTCGATCGCGGCGGCGAGGCGCCGCACATCCTCGCGCGCGGCGAGACATTCGATGCCGAGCGCCGCCTGCCCGGGCGCGGGCAGGCTCTCCTGCGGCGAGAGATAGCTTCGGATGCGATCGGCAAGGCCCAGGCGCTTCAGGCCTGCGGCGGCGAGCACCGCCGCGTCGCACTCGCCGCGCTCCAGTTTCGCGAGGCGCGTCTCGACGTTGCCGCGCAGCGGCACGATCGCGAGCCGCGGGTGCGCCGCGCGGATCTGCGCCGCGCGCCGAAGGCTCGAGGTCCCGACGCGCGCCCCCGGCGGCATCTCGGCGAGCGCGCGGTAGCGCGCCGAACAGAACGCATCGCGCGGATCGTCGCGCTCGACGATCGCCGCAAGCACGAAGCCCTCGGGCAGCTCGGCCGGCACGTCCTTCATCGAGTGCACCGCGAGATCGGCGCGTCCGTCGGCGAGCGCGGCCTCGAGCTCCTTTACGAACAGCCCCTTGCCGCCCGCGCCGGCGAGCGAGGCGGCGAGCAGCTCGTCGCCGCGGGTGGAGAGCGACAGCAGCGTCACCGCGAGCCCCGGGTGCGCGGCCTCGAGCCGCGCGCGCACGCGCTCGGCTTGCCAGAGCGCGAGCGGGCTCCGCCGCGTCGCGACGATGAGGCGGCGTGCGCCCTCAGCCACGGCGCGCCTCGCCGAGCGCCTCGCGCACCGCGGCCCACTGGCGCCGGCTGACCGGCAGCCGCTCGGGCACGCCCTCCAGCAGCACCTCCCAGTGCGCTTCGCCGCTTTGCTCGCCGCCCGCGCGCTCGAAACCGCGGATCGCGGCGCGCGCGACCAGGCAATTGCGGTGGATGCGCACGAACCGGTCGGCGAACTCGCGTTCGAGCTGAACGAGCGACTCCTCGATCAGGTGCTCGCCCGCGCGCGTGCGCAGCGTCACGTACTTGTGCTCGGCCTTGAGGTAGATCACCTCGCGCACCGGCACGAGGACGATGCGCTGGCGCGCGGCGACCGAGAAGTACTCGGCGCGTTCCGCCCGCGCGCGCGAGCCGCTGCGCCGCGATCGGGCCGGCGGCGGCCGCCTTCCTGAGCGCGGCCGCAAGGCGCGGCGCGCGCACCGGCTTCAGCAGGTAGTCGAGCGCCGCCACTTCGAACGCCTCGATCGCGTGCCGGTCGTGGGCGGTGACGAAGATCACCGCCGGCGCGGGCGCAAGGCGCGCCGCGTGGCGCGCGACCTCCAGCCCGCTCATCCCCGGCATCTGGATGTCGAGCAGCAGCACGTCGGCGCGCGCCGCCGGCAGCCGCTCGAGCGTCTGCAGGCCGTCGGCCGCCTCGCCGGCGATCGCGGTCGGCACCTCGGCCGCGATGTCCTCGAGCAGCGCCTTCAGCCGCTCGCGCGCCGGCTGCTCGTCGTCGGCGATGAAGACCCGCAGCGGCCCGTTCACGACGCCTCGACGCGGTAGGGAAGGTCGATCTCGACGCGGTAGCGTCCGTTCGCGGCCGCGGTCGCGAGGCTGCGCCTCGGCGTCGTAGAAGAGCGCGAGCCGCTCGCGGATGTTGTCGAGCGCCATGCGGCTGCCGTGGCGCGGCGGCGCCGTCGCCCCCGGCCGGCGCCGGACCGAGCGTGTTTTCGACGAGCACGTGCACGCGGTCGCCGCGCCGCTCGATGCGCACCAGCACCTCGCCCGTGCCCGCGGCGGGCTCGACCCCATGGTAGACCGCGTTCTCGACGCAGCGGCTGCAGCACGAGCGGCGGCACGAGCGCGTCGACCGGCGCGGCGTCGAGCTCCCAGACGAGCCGCAGCCGCTCGCCCAGCCTCAGCTGCTCGATCGCGGCGTAGCGCTCGGCGAGCGCGATCTCGTCGGCAAGGCGCACGAACGCGCGCGCGTCGGAGAGCAGCGCGCGAAAGAGCTCGGCCAGATCCTCGATCACCTGCTCGGCGCGGCGCGGGTCGCGCCGCAGCAGTCCGAGCGCCGCGTTCAGGCTGTTGAACAGAAAGTGCGGGCGGATCCTCGCCTGCAGCGCCGCGAGCCGCGCCTCGGCGAGCGCGGGCGAGAACGCGCGCTCGCGCAGCCGCAGCCACGCAAGAAGCAGCGCGCCCGCGCCGAGCGCGAACGCGAGGGCGCGCGCAAGCTCGGTTTCGGCGACCGCGCCGAGCGCCGCATGCGCGAGCGTGACCGCGAGCGCGACGAGCGCGAGCGCCGCCGCCGACGCCGCCGGGTACGGCAGCCGCTGCAGCCGCGGCGCGGCGATCCACAGCGCGAGCAGGCTCGCGAGCAGCGCCGGCTCGACGAGCGCCGCCCAGCGCACGAACGCCCCGGCGGCGGCGGCGAGCTCGGCATGCGCGGCGAGCGCGGCGGCAAGAGCGAGCACGTTGACGGCGACGAGGATGCGCGCGATCACACCGAGGTTGCGGAAATCGGGCAGACCGTCCGCGCGCGGGTTTTGGCTTATACTGGCCATCGAGTGCGTGCGGCTCCCTGCGCCTGCATCTACTTCATGGCCTCCCGAAATCCAGCCGGCGCCCGGCGCGCCGGATGCGTACGCCGCGCGCGCGGCGCTGGTCGGGCCGTTTCAGCGAACCGGTCGACGCGTTCGTCGAACGCTTCACCGCCTCGGTCGGTTTCGACCGGCGGCTCGCGCGCGAGGACATCGCCGCCTCGATCGCGCACGCGCGCATGCTCGCCGCCTGCGGCATCCTCGCGCGGCGCGACGCCGGCGCGATCGTGCGGGGCCTTGCGCGCATCCGCGCCGAAATCGCCGCCGGGCGCTTTCGCTGGTCGCGCGCGCTCGAGGACGTGCATTCGAATATCGAGCGGCGGCTGATCGCGCTCGTCGGCGAGGCCGGCAAGCGGCTGCACACCGCGCGCTCGCGCAACGATCAGGTCGCCACCGACCTGCGCCTGTGGCTGCGCGGCGAGATCGACGAGATCGACCGGCGGCTCGTGCGGCTGCAGCGGGCGCTCCTCGATCAGGCCGAGCGCCACGCCGCGCTCGTCATGCCCGGCTTCACGCACCTGCAGGTCGCGCAACCGGTGACCTTCGGCCATCACCTGCTCGCCTGGTTCGAAATGCTCGCGCGCGACCGCGCGCGGCTCGCCGACTGCCGCCGGCGCGTGAACGTGCTGCCGCTCGGGGCGGCGGCGCTCGCCGGCACGTCGTTTCCGATCGACCGGCGCCGCGTCGCGCGCGCGCTCGGCTTCGAGGCGGTGGCGGCCAATTCGCTCGACGCGGTCTCCGACCGCGATTTCGCGATCGAGTTCGCCGCCTGCGCCGCGATCGCGATGATGCATCTGTCGCGCATCGCCGAGGAGCTCGTCCTGTGGATGAATCCCCGCTTCGGTTTCGTGCGCCTGCCCGACCGCTTCTGCACCGGCAGCTCGATCATGCCGCAGAAGAAGAACCCGGACGTGCCGGAACTGGTGCGCGGCAAGAGCGCGCGCGTCTTCGGGCACGTCGTCGCGCTCCTCGCCCTCATGAAGGCGCAGCCGCTCGCCTACAACAAGGACAATCAGGAGGACAAGGAGCCGGTGTTCGACACCGTCGATACCCTCAAGGACTGCCTCGAGGCGATGGCGGGCATCGTCGAGGGGATGGCGCCGGTGCCCGAGGCGATGCGCGCCGCGGCGCTCGAGGGCCACGCCACCGCGACCGATCTGGCCGACTATCTCGTGCGAAAGGGCGTCGCCTTCCGCGACGCGCACGAAGCGGTCGCGCGCGCGGTGCGCGAGGCGGAACGCCGCGGCTGCGCCCTCGCGGCGCTGCCGCTCGTCGGTGCTGCGGCGCTTCCACCGCGCGATCGACGCCGACGTCGCGCGCGTGCTCACGCCCGAGGGCTCGGTCGCGGCGCGCGACCACGAAGGCGGCACCGCCCCCGCGCAGGTGCGCCGCGCGGTCGCGCGCGCGCGCCGCGCGCTCGCCGCCCGCGCCCGATGAGCGACGCGCCCAAGTTCGACCGGATCGGGAAGTACCCGGTCCTGCGCAAGCTCGGCGAAGGCGCGACTTCCGAGGTGTACCTGTGCCAGGACCCCTTCGCCGGACGCGAAGTCGCGGTCAAGGTGGTGTTCACCGAGGCGTTCCGCGACCCCGAGCGGGGCAGGCTCCTGCGCAAGCTCTTCGTCACCGAGGCGTCGCTCGCCGGCAAGCTCGCGCACCCGCACATTTGCCAGATCTACGACGCGGTCGCCGAGCCCGACCTGCACTACATCGTGATGGAGTACGTGGACGGGGGAACGCTCGAGCGCTTCTGCAAGCCGCAGGCGCTGCTGCCGATCGGGCGCGTCGTCGAGATGATCTTCAAGTGCACGCGCGCCCTCGATTACGCGCACAAGATGGGCATCATCCACCGCGACATCAAGCCGGCCAACATCCTGCACGCCGGCGACAGCGACGTGAAGGTCACCGACTTCGGGGCCGCGCTGATCGCGAGCGGCGAGACCACCCAGGTGTCGGCGATCGGCTCGCCCGCGTACATGTCGCCGCAGCAGGTGAAGGAGCAAACGCTCGATCACCGCACCGACATTTACTCGCTCGGCGTGGTGATGTACCACCTGCTCGCCGGGCGGCTGCCGTTCCAGGCGACGAACAACTTCAGCCTGATCTACCAGATCGCGAACGTCGAGCCGCCGCCGCCCTCGGCGTTCCGCCCCGGCATCCCGCCGGCAGTGGACGAGATCGTGCGCCGCGCGATGGCGAAGGAGCTGGAGGCGCGCTACGCGACCTGGGAGGAGTTCTCGCTCGATCTGGCCGAGGTGGTGCGCGGCGGCGTGCCGGGCGAGCCGCCGGCGGCGATTCCGGATTCGGAGAAATTCGAGACGCTGCGCGCGCTCGCGTTCTTCGAGCACTTCACCGACCCGGAGCTGTGGGAGGTGGCGCGCATCTCGACCTGGCGCGTCGCGCGCGCGGGCGAAACGCTGATGCGCGAAGGCGAACCGGGCGACCACTTCTGCATCCTCGCCGAGGGACAGGTGAAGGTCACCAAGCGCGGAAAGCTCCTCAACGTGCTCGACCGCGGCGAATGCTTCGGCGAGATGGCCTACCTGCAAAAGGGCGGCGAGCGACGGCGCGTCGCCGATGTCACCGTGCTCGCCGACGCGAAGGTGATCACCGTGCCGACCGCGCGGCTCGAGGCCGCCTCCGAAGGCTGCCGCCACAAGTTCGACCGCGCGTTCATGGCGATGCTCGTCGAGCGGCTCGCGATGGCGAACCTGCGGCTCTCGGGCGTCTGAGCCGGCGCAAGCCGCGGCCCGCCGCGCGCGCGTCAGGGCGTGCCCGCGCGCGCGCCTTCGAGCAGCTTCTGCAGCTCGCCCGTCTGGAACATCTCGCGCATGATGTCGGCGCCGCCGATGAATTCGCCGTTCACGTAGAGCTGCGGAATCGTCGGCCAGTTGGCGTAGCGCTTGACGCCCTCGCGGATTTCCGGGTCCTCGAGCACGTTCACGGCGACGAAGTCGCGCACGCCGCAGGCATGGAGCGCCTGCACCGCGATCGCCGAAAACCCGCACTGCGGAAACTGCGGCGTGCCCTTCATGTAGAGCACGATGCGGTTCGAGGTGACCTGCTCGCGGATTTTGTCCTGGATGTCCATGCGCACGGATTCTAGCGCGTTCCGCCGCTCACCCGGCCGATGCCGGCGAGATCCGGCCAGGTCGCGATCCGGCGCAGCCCCGCGCGCGCGAGCAGCTCGCGCACCTCGGCCGCCTGCCCCGCGCCGTGCTCGAGCAGACACCACCCGCCCGGGACGAGGAATGCCCCCACGGCGCCCGCGATTTTGCGGATCGCCTCGAGCCCGTCGGCGCCCGCAACCAGCGCCTCGCGCGGCTCGTAGCGCAGCTCGACGAGGTGCGGGTCGCCTTCGGCCACGTACGGGGGATTCGCGAGCACGAGGTCGAAGCGCTCGCCGGCGACCGGCTCGAACCACGACCCGCGGCGGAAATCGACCGTGAGCCCGAGGCGCGCGGCGTTGCGGCGCGCGACCGCGAGCGCTCGCTCGCTCGCGTCGACCGCCACCACGCGCGCGCGCGGGCGATGCCGTTTCACCGCGAGCGCGACCGCGCCCGAGCCGGTGCCGAGATCGAGGACGGCGGAGGGCGAGTCGGGCGCAAGGCGCTCCAGCGCGAGCTCGACGAGCAGCTCGGTTTCGGGCCGCGGCACGAGCACCGCCGGATCGACTTCGAGCTCCAAGTCGTAGAACGCCTTGCGGCCGAGGAGGTAGGCGACCGGCTCGCCCTGCGCGCGGCGCGCCGACCACGCGAGGAACCGGCGGAGCGCCGCCGGCGCGAGCTCGCGCTCGGGCCGGGCGACGAGGCTCGCCGGGGCGAGCCCTGCGGCCGCGGCGAGCAGCAGCCGCGCCTCGCGCGGCGCAAGGCCCGAGCGGCGCAGTGCCTCGGCCACCGTCATGCCGCGGCTTCCGCGGAAAGCTGCGCGAGCTGCTCGGCCTGGTGCTCGGCGGCGAGCGCGTCGACGATCTCGTCCAGTTCGCCGTCCATGATGCGGTCGATCTTGTAGAGCGTCAGGCCGATGCGGTGGTCGGTGACGCGCCCCTGCGGGAAGTTGTAGGTGCGGATGCGCTCGGAGCGGTCGCCCGAGCCGATCAGGCTGCGGCGGGTGGACGCCGTCTTCGCCTGCTGCTCGCGCTCGCGCATCGCCTTCAGGCGCGCGGCGAGCACCGCGAGCGCCCGCTCGCGGTTCTTGTGCTGCGAACGCGAGTCCTGGCACTCGACGACGATGCCGGTCGGAAGGTGCGTGACGCGGATCGCCGATTCGGTCTTGTTGACGTGCTGGCCGCCCGCGCCGGAGGCGCGGAACGTGTCGATGCGCAGCTCGGCCGGGTTCAGGGCGACCTCTTCGACCGCGCTCGGCCTCGGGCAGCACCGCCACCGTGCACGCCGAGGTGTGGATGCGCCCCTGCGCCTCGGTCGCCGGCACGCGCTGTACGCGGTGGCCGCCGGACTCGAACTTGAGGCGCGCGTACGCGCCCGGCCCGACGATGCGCGCGATCACCTCCTTGTAGCCGCCGAGGTCCGACGGGCTTTCGGAGACCAGCTCCACCTGCCAGCCGCGCCGTTCGGCGTAGCGCGTGTACATGCGAAACAGATCGGCGGCAAAGAGCGCCGACTCCTCGCCGCCGGTGCCCGCGCGGATCTCGAGAAAGACGTTGCGCTCGTCGTTCGGGTCGCGCGGCAGGAGCGCCGCGCGCAGCTCGCCTTCCAGCCGACGCATCGCGTCCTCGGCCGCCTTCAGCTCTTCCTCGGCGAACGCCTTCATCGCGGGGTCGGCCGCCATTTCGCGCGCGGCCGTCGCGTCGCGCTCGGCCTGCCGGTAGCGCGCCCAGAGCTCGGCGAGGTGGGAGAGCTCCGCGTGCTCGCGCGCAAGGCGCCGGTAGGCCTCCATGTCGCGCGTCGCGTCCTCGGCCGCAAGGCGCGCGCTCACCTGCTGCAGGCGCTCGCCGAGCGACTCGAGCCGGGCGCGCAGCGTCGCCTTCAAGGCTGAAGGCGGAACAGCCGCGCCAGCGTCCCGGCGAGCGTGCGCCGCTCCTCCTCCGTCGCGTCGTGCAGGGCCTGCGTCGGCGCGTGCATCAGCTTGTTGGTGAGGCCGTGCGAGAGCGCCTCGAGCACCGCGCGCGGATCGTCGCCGCGCGCGATCATGCGCAGCGCCCGTTCGACCTCCTGCCGGCGCGCCCGCTCGGCCTGTTCGCGCAGCCGCCGGATGAGCGGCACCGCCTCGCGCGCCTGCATCCAGTGCATGAACTGGCCGACCTGCGTCTCGATGATCGCCTCGGCCTGCACCACCGCCGCGCGGCGCGCATCGAGGTTCGCCTCGACGATGCCGCGCAGGTCGTCGAGCGTATAGAGGAACACGTCCTCGAGCTCGCCCACCTCCGGCTCGATGTCGCGCGGCAGCGCGAGATCGACCATGAACATCGGCGCGCGCCGGCGCGCGCGCAGCGCCCGCTCGACCATGCCCTTGCCGAGGATGGGCAGCGAACTCGCGGTGCACGAGACCACGATGTCGTGCTCGTGCAGGCTCGCGGCGAGCGCGCGCAGCTCGATCGCGCGCGCGTTGAACCGGCGCGCGAGCGCCTGGCCGCGCTCGAGCGTGCGGTTCGCGACCGTCAGGCGCGCCGGCGACTGCGCGGCGAAATGCGTCGCGCACAGCTCGATCATCTCGCCCGCGCCGATGAAAAGCACGCTGCGGTCGGCGAGCGTCGGAAAGATCTGCGCGGCGAGCTTGACCGCCGCCGCCGCCATCGACACGCTCGCCGCGCCGATCTGGGTGGTCGAGCGCACCTCTTTTGCCACCGCGAACGAGCGCTGAAAGAGCCGGCCGAGCACGGTGCCGAGCGTGCCGGCCGCTTCGGCCGTGCGCGCCGCCTCCTTCATCTGCCCGAGGATCTGCGGCTCGCCGAGCACCATCGAGTCGAGCCCGGAGGCGACTCGGAACGCATGGCGCACCGCCTGCTCGCGCGGAAGAAGGTAGAGGTAGCGCTCGAGTTCGTGCGGATCGATCCGGTGCCAGTCGGCGAGCCAACGCGTCGCCGCCGCCGGCGCGGCGGCCGCCTCCCCCGAAAGGTAAAGCTCGGTGCGGTTGCAGGTCGAAAGGATCGCCGTCTCGCCGCGCAGCCGCCGGCTCGCCTCGGCGAGCGCCTCGGCGAGCCGCTCGACGTGAAACACCACCCGCTCGCGAACATCGAGCGGCGCGGTGAGGTGGTTGAGCCCGAGGGCGAGGAGCGACATGCGGCGCCGAGGCGGCTGCGGAATCAGCGGCGATTTTAACTGCGGCCGGCGTGCGCCCGGGCACCTGACCGGCTCACCCTGCGGCGGCCGAGGATGGCGACGGGCTCGGTGTCAGCCAAGTGCAGCCGGGAGGCGAGCCCGCCGGGTTCTTGGTGGTGGAGTCTAACCAAAAAGAAAACCGGCATCTACAACCAGTGCGGGTTTGGGCGCAATACATTGCGCTGGTGCGGCAATCCCGGCTCACTACGCCGGCATTTCGCCGACAGGCAGAAAGTTTCCTTGATCGTCGTCTCGCAGGCTAATGTATTCCAAGCGCCATTGATCCACGCGGCGCAGATCAGCGAGCGTAATTTGTGTGTCGGCCACTGCCTCGCACGCGTCGAGCGCAATCTCCGTGGCAACGTCGGGCTTGCCGTACGTGTTCTCAAACAGATCCCGTAGTCGCCTGGCGACACGCTCAGCCGCCTTCCTTGCGTCGGCGCCCCCTTCGTTAGCGTCGTAGACAACAGAAACCGACAGCGCGTAGGGCTCGCCCTCGTTCGCTTCCGCGCCTCGTTGCTCACCAAGGTCAAAGAACAATCCGACGAGATACTTCGCGTCGGGCTCCGAGAATCTTGGCGATCTGCTGCTCGACGGTGCGCTTGCCAGAGCGTTTGCGCAGCCGCGCCTGGAGAGCAACTGGGGAAGGCCGGTCGGCCGTATCGCGCGGCAAGCCACTGCTTCAGAACACGCTTTGCGTCAACCGGCAGCCCGAGGTTTTTCGTCTTTGACTGCGCGCTCAGCGAAGTCACTTTTCGGCACGCTGCGGCGATCCTCGGGGTGATGTCCGCAAATTTGCTGGAAATTCTCCTGGGGCGGGATGCAATCTCTTGCGGTCTGAACGTCTGAGCGGCGTTCGGATCGATCAACCGGAAAGGAGCATCCCGATGGCGAGAGTACCTGCGTCCGAGAGGACACGCAACCCTGAGTCGAAGGCAATGTTTGAAGGTAAGGGCACCGGCTGAGCGCAGCCGGCTGGTGCGCCAGGCGGCGCGGCTGATTGTGGAGGAGGCGCTGGAGGCCGAGGCGGCCGAGGCGCTCGGGCGGGGCTACTACGAGCGTGGAGTGGAGCGGCGCGGCTACCGCAACGGCTATCGGCTGGGCAGAGTGAAGTCGGCCGAAGGCGAGATCGAGTTCGCGGTACCGCAGGTCTCGGACACGGCAGAGCCATTTCGCTCGCGGATTCGGGAGGTCATCCGCGGCCGCACCGAGGAGCTGGAGCGGCTGGCCGTTGAGATGTACGCCCGGGGGCTTTCGGTGCGCGACATCGAGCGGGCGTTCACCGATGAGGCAGGACGGTGTTTGCTGAGCCGCACAGCGGCCTCGGCGCTCACCGAGCGGCTGTGGGCCGATTATCAGGCCTTTGCCTGTCGAGATCTCTCGGAGTTCAAGGTGCTCTACCTCTTTGTGGATGGCATTGCCGAGCGGCTGCATCTGGGCCAGCCGCGCGAAGCGGTGCTCGCGGCCTGGGGGATCACCGAGACCGGGCGAGAAGGTGCTGCTGGGGCTGTCGCCTGGGTCCAAGGAGGACACGGCGAGCTGCCGGGACTTCCTGAGGGATCGCAGAGCTCGGGGGCTGGTGGACCCGGTGCTTGGCGCACCACCGACGGCGCCCCGGGGCTGATTTCGGGCCTTCGAGGAGGTGTTTCCGCGAAGCCTGCGCCAGCGCTGCCTTGCCCACAAGATGCGTAACCTGCAGAGCAAGGTGCCCGAGGAGGCTCTGGCGGGAGGTCAAAGGGGCGGCCCTTGCCGCCTACCAGGCGGGCAGTCCGAAGCTCGCGCAGATGGCCAGAGGACGACTTCGTTGCCCGCTACGAGCTCCAGCACCCGAGTCTGACAGTCAGTGTCCCCATGTTGGACGAGATCGTAGCTGTCAGGCGGGCATGAGTTTCTCCTTTGCAAGGGAGCGCGCATCCAGGAACGTCTGCATCGGGGTTTTGCCGAAACAGTAGCGTCCCTGATGCGGGCGATGCACATTGTAGTCCTCGAGCCAGGCGTCCAGATCGGCCTGAAGCTCCTCGATCGAGCGGTAGATCTTCTTTCGGAAGGCGACGCGGTAGAACTCATCGAGCATCGTGCGGTGCAGCCGCTCGACGATGCCGTTCGTTTGCGGGCTCTTCGTCTTGGTGCGGCTGTGATCGATGTTCTCGATGGCGAGGTACAGCTCGTACTGGCTGCCGCTCGGGCGTTGCCGCAGTACTCGGTGCCCCGGTCGGTGAGAATGCGAACCAGGGGCACCTCCTGCTCCTCGTAGAAGGGGAGCACCCGGTCGTTCAGGAGATCGGCCGCGGCAATCGGGCTCTTGCGGTCATAGAGCTTGGCAAAGGCAAGCTTCGCGTAGGTGTCGACGAACGTCTGCTGATAGATCCGCCCCACGCCCTTGAGCGTTCCGACGTAGAAGGTGTCCTGCGCTCCGCAGTTCCCCGGGCACTGCAGGACTCGAACTCCCCGTGAGCCATCTTTGCTCGCGCCTTCGGGCCTTCATCCAGAGCCGCCACCGTGGAGCCTCGGTGCAGCTACCCGCCGCGCTCCTGCGCCACTTTTGCCTCCGATGCGCGACTTCAGCCGCGTTTACCGGTGAGTCTGCACGGTCATGGCTGCAGCCGCACAGCAGCCTCGGCACTCACCGAGCCGCAGTAGACCGATTATCAGGCCCGCGCCTGGCAAGATCTCTCGGAGTTCAAGGTGCTCTACCTCTTTGCACCTGGCACTGCCAGGCCGGCTGCATCTGATCGCCAGCTCGCACAATCGCTGCTGCGGCCTGGGGCATCACCGAGACCGGCGAGAAGCTGCTGCTGGGGCTTTCTCCGGGGTCCAAAGAGGACACGGCAAGCTGCCGGGACTTCCTGAGAGACCTCAAGAGCCGCGGGCTCGGGGACCCGGTGCTTGGCGTAACCGACGGCGCCCCGGGGCTGATTCAGGCCTTCGAGGAGGTGTTCCCGCGAAGCCTGCGCCAGCGCTGCCTTGCCCACAAGATGCGTAACCTGCAGAGCAAGGTGCCCGAGGAGGCCTTGGTCGGGAGGTCAAAGGGGCAGCCCTTGCCGACCTACCAGGCGGGCAGTCCGAAACTCGCGCAGATGGCCAGAGACGATTTCGTTGCCAGGTACGAGCGCGAGTATCCCAGCGCAACCGCCTGTTTCCTCGAGGAGTTCGATGCCTGCGTCGCCTATCTTGAGCTGCCGATCGCGCACCGGCGCGCCGCGCGCACGACGAACCTCCTTGAGCGGCTCTTTGGCGAAGAGCGTCGGCGAACCAAGGTCATTCCGCACGCCTTTGGCGAGCGGCCGGTGTTGAAACTCATGTACGCCGCGCTCATTCGCGCAAGCGCCACCTGGCGCCGGATCGTGATCACACCCTTTGAGCTCAAGCAGCTCGAGAGTCTGCGCGAGCAGCTCGATCGGCGCTCCGCCGAGCGTACCGCGCCGGCAAACCTGAACCCATCCCGCTCGCGAATTTCCAGCGAGAATGGGACTTGACCTCCCCGAAACCCAAGAGATGCTGGATTTCTGCGCCGCGCACGGCATCACCGCCGACATCGAGCTCATCCGCCCCGAGCAGATCAACAACGCCTATGAGCGCGTGCTGCGAGGGGAGGTGAAGTACCGCTTCGTCATCGACCTGGCCGCAGCCTGAGTGTGGCCCATCGCAACCGGAGATCCACCATGAACGACTTGACCAAAACCTTTTCGACACCCGCAGACGATGTCTCGTTGTCTCGCAGAGGCTTCGTGCAAGGCAGCGTGCTGGTGGCGGCCGCTGCCACATGGGCCGCGCCCCTCAACGCCGCAGCCAACACGCAAGCGCCCGCCGATGCCCCATCGCTCACCGAAGCATGGGACAAGACTTTTGCCAAGAGCGACAAGGTCCACCACCGCAAGCTGCGATTCAAAAACCGTTACGGAATCACCTTGGTAGGCGACCTGTATCAACCCAAGAGCGCAACGGGCAAGCTCAGCGCGCTGGCGGTGTGCGGCCCCTTCGGCGCCGTCAAAGAACAGGCTTCGGGCTTGTACGCGCAAACCATGGCCGAACGGGGCTTCGTCACCCTGGCGTTTGACCCGTCGTTCACCGGCGAAAGCGGCGGCGAGCCGCGCAACGTCGCCTCGCCGGACATCAACGTCGAAGACATCAGCGCGGCAGTGGACTGCCTGGGGCTGCAGCCCAACGTCGAGCGCCGCCGCATCGGCGTCATCGGCATCTGCGGCTTCGGCGGCTTTGCCCTGAGCGCCGCGGCCGTGGACAAGCGCATCCGGGCGGTCGTGGCGTCGACCATGTATGACATGACGCGGGTCATGTCCCGCGGCTACAACGATCGTATGACTCCGCAAGAGCGGGCGCAAATGCTGGAGCAGCTCAGCCTGCAACGCTGGGCCGACGCCGAAAAGGGCAGCCCCACGTACCAGCCGCCGTACAACGTCCTCAAAGGTGGCGAGGCGCAGTTCCTGGTCGATTACGCCAACTACTACATGACACCGCGCGGCTTCCATCCGCGCTCGGTCAACTCAGGCAATGCGTGGACCCTCACCACGGCCCTGCCGTTCATGAACCTCCCCATCCTGACCTACATCCAGGAGATCGCGCCGCGACCCATCCTGCTCATCCACGGCGAACGCGCCCACTCGCGCTACTTCAGCGAGACCGCCTATGCCGCGGCAGCGCAGCCCAAGCAGCTGATGATCATCCCGGGCGCCAACCACGTCGACCTGTACGACAGCATGGACAAAATTCCCTTCGACGCCATGGCGGACTTCTTCAGACAACACCTGGCGGAGGGCGCATGAACCCCAGCCGGCGCGCGCTGATGCAAGCCATGGCAGGGGCTGCGTTGGCATGTCTGAAGCCGGTTGTCTCGATGGCGCAGCTACAAAGCCCCCCTGCCAGCACCGACAAGCGCATCGTGATGACCGTCGGCCCGCACGCATTCGTGGTCGTCCTGGCCGACACGGAAGCAGCCAGGGCCTTTGCCCACATGCTGCCGGCCAGCTTCGAGATGAGCGATCTCAACCGCAACGAAAAGAAGGTGAGGCTGCCTCGGCCCTTGCCCACCACCATCGTGCAGCCGGGCACCATCCACGCCGGCGACGTGATGCTGTGGGGCGAGGACACCTTGGTGGTGTTCTACGAGACCTTCCAGTCGCCCTACCGCTACACCCGCATCGGGCGCATCGAGCAGCCGCACGGGCTGGCCCAAGCGCTCGGCCCAGGTGACGTGCGCATCACATTCGCACGGCCGTAAGGCGGCATAGCCCTGCGCCGACTGGCAAAGACGCCGAATTATGCCCCTAAGCGTTTGGCCAGCCCACTCCATCGTGACTGCGTCCGCCCTACCTTCCCCATGGGCGCAAAGCAGCCAAAGGCACGACGGGCGCGCGGCGTTGCGCCACCTGGCCACCGCGGATGCACGCCCAGACCGCAACCAAAACGTTCATTTTCGAGTCCGGGGGCTCTGGGGCCGTTCCCGTCTATTCAGTGCTGTTCCAGATCCACCGGATAACCGCTAGCCATGACGCACGTACAAGCCGTTGACGGAAAAGGCCGCCTGCGTGTGCTCCATCGAAGAAGTTGGCGCCGGTTTTGAGAGAACTGAGAGCGAAAGAGAGTCGAACCGGGCGACTTCATTGCCTCATGGCACCGCTGCATGGCACACGCAGATCGGCGCCGTACCCCGCGTGGCTTCGCGCAACGCCCAAAGCAAAACGCCCAACCGATAGCGGTTGGGCGTTGAAGGGTGGTGGCCAAGGACGGAATCGAACCGCCGACACAAGGATTTTCAGTCCTCTGCTCTACCAACTGAGCTACTTGGCCCGCGGCAGCGGCGCGCCGCCGCCGCGGCGCGCTTCGAACGGCGGCGATTATATCAGCGGCCTCAGGCGTGCCCTGCCTCCGGTTTCTCCAGGCAGTAGCCGATGCCGCGCACGGTGACGATGCGCACCCCGCCCGGCTCGAGCTTGCGCCGCAGGCGGTGCACGTACACCTCGATCGCGTTGGGCGAGACCTCTTCGCCCCACGCGCACAGATGGCTCACGAGCTGGTCCTTCGACACCAGGCGCCCGGCGCGCTGAAGGAAAATCTCGAGCAGACTGAGTTCGCGCGCCGAGAGCTCGACCGCCTCGCCGTTCAGTCGCGCGACGCGCCCGACCTGGTCGTAGACGAGCGGCCCGTGCACGATCAGCGTCTGACCGCCCGCGAGCGCGCGGCGCGCGAGCGCGCGCACGCGCGCCTCGAGCTCCGCCAGCTCGAACGGCTTGGCGAGGTAGTCGTCCGCGCCGGCGTCGAGCCCGCGCACGCGGTCGTCGACGCTGTCGTAGCCGGTGAGCAGCAGCACCGGCAGGCGCGACTGACGCGCGCGCAACCGCCGCAGCACTTCGAGACCGGATTTGCGCGGCAGACCGATGTCGAGGATGAGCAGATCGAACTCGTCGCCCTCGAGCGCCGCGTCCGCCTCCTCGCCGCTCTGCACCCAGTCGACCGCGTAGCCGTGCCGGCGCAGGCTGCACGAGACCGCGCCCGCAAGGGTCGCGTCGTCTTCTGCGATCAGGATGCGCAACCCTTCCCTCCGTGCGGCGAGTGTACAAAAGAAAAGGGGCGCTCGCGCGCCCCTTCCGTGCCGTGCGCTCTTGCGGCCGGGCTTACATGTCCATGTCGCCCATGCCGCCCATGCCGCCGTGACCGTGGCCGGACTGCTTCTTCTCCTCGACGAGTTCCGCGACCATCGCGTCGGTGGTGAGCATGAGACCGGCGACCGAGGCGGCGTTCTGCAGCGCAAAGCGCACCACCTTGGTCGGGTCGATCACGCCCATCTGCATCATGTCGCCGTACTCCTCGGTCTGGGCGTTGAAGCCGAAGTTGCCCTTGCCCTCGAGCACCTTGTTGAGCACCACCGAGGGCTCGGCACCCGCGTTCGCGACGATCTGACGCAGCGGCTCCTCGAGCGCGCGCATCACGATCTTGATGCCGGCGTCCTGGTCGTGGTTCTCGCCCTTGAGCTTGCCCTCCAGCGCCTGACGCGCGCGCAGGTACGCCACGCCGCCGCCCGGGACGATGCCCTCCTCGACCGCGGCGCGCGTCGCATGCAGCGCGTCCTCGACGCGGGCCTTCTTCTCCTTCATCTCGACTTCGGTGGCGGCACCGACCTTGATCACCGCCACGCCGCCGGCGAGCTTCGCGACCCGCTCCTGGAGCTTCTCCTTGTCGTAGTCGCTGGTCGCTTCCTCGATCTGCACGCGGATCTGCTTGACCCGGCCCTCGATCTGCTTCTTGTCGCCGGCGCCGTCGATGAGGGTGGTCTCCTCCTTGGCGACCTCGACCTTCTTGCAGCGACCGAGGTCCTTGAGCGAGGCGTTCTCGAGCTTGAGGCCGAGCTCCTCGCTGATCACGGTGCCGCCGGTGAGGATCGCCATGTCCTCGAGCATCGCCTTCCTGCGATCGCCGAAGCCCGGGGCCTTGACGGCGCAGGCCTTGAGGATGCCGCGGATGTTGTTGACCACCAGCGTCGCGAGCGCCTCGCCCTCGACTTCCTCGGCGATGACGAGAAGCGGCTTACCGGCCTTCGCCACCTGCTCGAGGATCGGGAGCAGCTCGCGGATCGACGAGATCTTCTTGTCGTGCAGGAGGATGTACGGGTCCTCGAGCACGCAGATCTGCTTCTCGGGGTTGTTGATGAAGTAGGGCGAGAGGTAGCCGCGGTCGAACTGCATGCCCTCGACGACCTCGAGCTCGTTCTTCAAGCTCTTGCCGTCCTCGACCGTGATCACGCCCTCCTTGCCCACCTTGTCCATCGCATCGGCGATGATCTTGCCGATGTCGTGGTCGGCGTTGGCGGAGATGGCGCCCACCTGCGCGATCTCCTTGGAGGTGGTGCAGGGCTTGGACAGCTTCTTCAGCTCCTCGACCACCGCATCGACCGCCTTGTCGATGCCGCGCTTGAGATCCATCGGGTTCATGCCCGAGGCGACGTACTTCATCCCCTCGCGCACGATCGCCTGGGCGAGCACGGTGGCGGTGGTGGTGCCGTCGCCGGCGACATCCGAGGTCTTGGAGGCGACCTCTTTCGCCATCTGCGCGCCCATGTTCTCGAACTTGTCCTTCAGCTCGATTTCCTTGGCGACCGACACGCCGTCCTTGGTGACGGTCGGCGAACCGAAGGAGCGCTCGAGCACGACGTTGCGGCCCTTCGGGCCGAGCGTCACTTTCACCGCGTCGGCGAGGATGTTCAGGCCGTGGACCATCCGCGCGCGCGCGCTCTCGTGGAAACGTACTTCCTTCGCAGCCATTTGCTACTCTCCTCGATGCGAAACGGATTGGGTGCGGTACGGTGCGACCGACATCAGGACTCGATGACGCCCATGATGTCTTCCTCGCGCATCACGAGCAGCTCTTCGCCCTTCACTTTGACGGTCTGACCGGAGTACTTGCCGAAGAGCACCCGGTCGCCGACCTTCACGTCGAGCGGGATGATCTTGCCGTCCTCGGTCTTCTTGCCCTTGCCGACGGCGAGAACCTCGCCCTGGTCGGGCTTCTCCGCGGCAGTGTCTGGGATCACGATCCCGCCAGCGGACTTGCGCTCCTCTTCGATGCGCTTGACGATCACGCGATCATGCAACGGACGAATTTTCATTCAGGTCCCCCATAAAAACCTTGTTGAATCAACAGGTTGGGTAGCGCCTATGGCCGAATCGACGGCTTGTTAGCACTCCCCTTGAGCGAGTGCTAATGATAGTGACCGGTGCCTCCGATTTCAAGGGTTCAAGAATCCCCGGGTGAGCGTGTTCCGAACGATCTCGGCGACCGGCCTCTTCGGGCTTGCGTTCGCCGCCCTCGCGGCCGATCAGCCGCCTGCGGCGGTCGCTCAGGCGCTCGCCGGCGCCCGGGTACCTCCGTCGGCCGCCGCGATCGCCGTCTTCGAGGCGAACGGCGGGCGGCCGGTGCTGCGAGCGAACGACGCCGCGCCGATGAACCCCGCCTCCACCATGAAGCTGCTTACCACGTTCGCGGCGCTCGAACTGCTCGGGCCCGCGTTTCGCTGGAGGACGGAGGCGTACGTCGACGGCGCGCTGCGTGAGGGGGTGCTCGCAGGAAACCTCGTGCTTCGCGGCGGCGGCGATCCGCGCCTCGACCTCGAATCGTTCTGGATGCTGCTGCGGGCGCTGCGCGCGCGGGGGCTGCGCGAGATCCGCGGCGACCTCGTGCTCGACCGCAGCTATTTCGCGCGCGCGAACGGCGGATCCGGCGCTTTCGACGGCGAGCCGTACCGGCCCTACAACGTCGCGCCCGATGCGCTGCTCGTCAACTACAACGCGCTGCGGTTCCTTTTTCTGCCGGGCCGCGAGGGCGACCCGCGCCCGGTGCGCATCGCCGTCGAGCCGCATCCGCCGACGCTCGAGGTGATCAACAACCTGCGGCTCGCGAGCGGCCCATGCGTCGAGGGCCGCGCGTTTCGCGAAATGCTCGCGCCCACCTTCGAGCCGTCCCGCCCGCGCGCGATCTTCGCCGGGCGCTACCCGGCAAGCTGCGGCGAGCGCGAACTGAACGTCGCGTTACTCGCCCCGAACGACCATGTCGGCGGCCTGATGCGCCAGCTCTGGCGCGAGGCGGGCGGCGCCTGGAGCGGCGCGGTGCGCGAAGGCCCGGCGCCGGCGAACGCCGCACCGTTCTACGTACACGAGTCGCCGCCGCTCGGCCTCGTCGTTCGCGACGTGAACAAGCTCTCGAACAACGTCATGGCGCGCCACCTGTTTCTCACGCTCGGCGCGCACGCGGCCGGACCGCCCGGCGATCCGGACAAGGCGGCGGCCGCGGTGCGCAACTGGCTCGCGCGAAAGGGCATCGCGGCGCCCGAGCTCGCGCTCGAGAACGGTTCGGGGCTTTCGCGCATCGAGCGGCTGAGCGCAGCGACCCTCGCCGCGCTGCTTCAGGCCGCCTGGCGCTCGAGCGTGATGCCCGAATTCGTCGCCTCGCTGCCGATCGTGGCCGTCGACGGCACCATGCGGAGGCGTCTCGCCGGCGAGCCGATCGCCGGCCAGGCGCACATCAAGACGGGACTGCTCGCCGACGTGCGCGCGATCGCGGGGTACCTCCTCGACCGCGCCGGCCGGCGCATGGTCGTGGTGATGATCGTCAACCACGCGAACGCGGCGCAGACGCAAGCCGCGATGGACGAGCTGCTGCGCTGGGTCTACGAGCGCGGCGACTGAGCGCGCGCGACATCGGCATCGGGCGGCCGCGCGCGAGCGCGAGCCAGCCGCGCGCGACGCGGTACGCGACCCACAGTCCGGTCCCCGCCCAGACGGCGAACGCGAGCGGGATCAGCACGAGCGTCGCCCAGAGCGCAACGCCCGCGAGTGCCCACGGCAGCGCGAACCAGAACGTGCGCAGCGGCCAGCGAAAGTGCGATTCGAGCGGCGTGCCCGCCGTCTCGGCGCGCTTGAGATAGTTGAGGACCACCGCGACGAGCAACGGCCAGCCGAGGAGAAACGTGCTCGCCACGAACGCCGGCGTCGCCAGCCCGGCGAGCAGCGACCGCGCGCGAAGCGCGCAGATCGCGTGCGTGCAGGCGCGCCGCGCCGTTCAGAGCCCGAGGTCCTTCCACAGAGCATCCACGCGCCGCGTCACCTCCGGGTCGCGCGCGATCGGACGGCCCCAGCGGCGCGCGGTCTCGCCCGGCCATTTGTTCGTTGCGTCGATCCCCATCTTCGAGCCGAGGCCGGCGACGGGGCTCGCGAAGTCGAGATAATCGATCGGCGTGTTTTCGACGATCAGCGTGTCGCGCGCCGGATCCACGCGCGTGGCGATCGCCCACACCACCTCCTTCCAGTCGCGCGCGTCGACATCGTCGTCCACCACGACGATGAACTTCGTGTACATGAATTGGCGCAGATAGCTCCAGACGCCGAACAGGACGCGCTTCGCGTGGCCGGGGTACTGCTTGCGGATGCTGACGACCGCCATGCGGTAGGAGCAGCCCTCGGGCGGAAGGTAGAAGTCCACGATCTCGGGGAACTGGCGCGCGATCAGCGGCACGAACACTTCGTTGAGCGCCATGCCGAGTACCGCCGGCTCATCGGGCGGTTTTCCGGTGTAGGTCGAGTGGTAGATCGGATCGCGCCGCATCGTGATGCGCCGCACGGTGAGCACCGGAAAGCGCTCCGCCTCGTTGTAGTAGCCGGTGTGGTCGCCGTGCGGTCCCTCGAGCGCGGTGTCCTCCGGCAGGATCTCGCCCTCCAGCACGATCTCCGCGCGGGCCGGCACCTCGAGGTCGCTGCCGAGGCATTTCGCCACCTCCGTGCGCGCATCGCGCAGGAGCCCCGCGAACTGGTATTCGCCGAGCGCATCCGGCACCGGGGTGACTGCGGCGAGGATCGTCGCCGGATCGGCGCCGATCGCGACCGCCACCGGAAACGGCGTCCCAGGGTGCGCGATGCAGTGGTCGCGAAAGTCGAGCGCGCCGCCGCGGTGCGCGAGCCAGCGCATGATGACGCGGTTCGGCGCGATCACCTGCTGACGGTAAATGCCGAGGTTCTGCCGCCGCTTGAACGGTCCGCGCGTGATCGTGAGCCCCCAGGTGATGAGCGGCCCGGCATCCCCCGGCCAGCAGGTCTGCACCGGAAGCCGCGAGAGATCCACGTCCTTGCCTTCCCAGACCACTTCCTGACAGGGGGCGGCGCGCACCTTCTTCGGCTGCATCGCGACGAGCTTCTTCACGAGCGGAAGCTTCTCCCAGGCGTCGCGCAGGCCGCGCGGCGGCTCGGGTTCGCGCAGGTACGCAAGGAGCTTGCCGATTTCGCGCAGCGCCGCGGTGTCCTCGGCGCCCATCGCGAGCGCGACGCGCCGCACCGTGCCAAAGAGGTTGCCGAGGACGGGGATCGCGTGTCCGGCCGGACGCTCGAAAAGGAGCGCCGGGCCGCCTGCGCGCAGCACGCGGTCGCAGACCTCGGTCATCTCGAGCCGCGGCGACACTTCGGCGCGCACGCGCCGAAGCTCGCCCAGCCGCTCGAGCCGGTCGAGAAAATCGCGCAGGTCGGTGTAGCGCATCGGCTCGCCCGCGCCTACACGCGGTAGGAAAGCGCAAGACCCGCGAAGATCGCCGCGCCGACCCAGTTGTTGTGGCGAAAGGCGCGAAAACATCCCTCGCGCGAGCGGTCGCGGATCAGGCGCCAGTGGTAGAGCGCCATCGCGCCCGCGGCGGCCAGTCCCGCAAAATAGGGCCAGCCAAGCCGCAGCGCGGTGCCGAGCGCGGTGAGGATCGCGAGCATTCCGGCGTAGGCGAACATCACGCCGGCGACGTCGTAGCGCCCGAGCGTGAGCGCCGAAGTGCGGATGCCGATTTTCGCGTCGTCGTCGCGGTCGACCATCGCGTACTCGGTGTCGTAGGCGAACGCGTAGCAGATGTTGGCCGCAAGGAGCGCCCAGCAATCCCACGGCAGCGCCTCTTGCAGCGCTGCATACGCCATCGGGATGCCGAACCCGAAGGCGACGCCGAGCACGAGCTGCGGCAGCGCAAAGAAGCGCTTGGTGAACGGATAGAAAGCGGCGATCGCCAAGGCGACGAACGAGAGCGCGATCGCAAACCGGTTGAGGAAGAGCACCAAGCCGAACGCGGCCGCGGCGAGCGCCGCCGCGACCGCCGAGCGCCTCGGCCGGCCGGATCTCACCCGCAGCGAGTGGCCGGGTGCGCGTTCGCGCGACGTGCGGATCGAAGCGGCGGTCGGCCCAGTCGTTCATCGCGCAGCCGGCCGAGCGCATGAGCACGGTGCCGACGACGAAGATGATCACGATGTCGGCGGGCGGCCGCCCGTCGGCCGCGAGCCACACCGCCCAAAGCGTCGGCCAAAGAAGCAGGAGCGCTCCGATCGGCTTGTCGAGCCGGACCAGCCGCTCGTACGCGTCGAGGCGACGCAGGAGGAACGCCGCGTCCACGGTGCCGAGGATAGCAGGCCGTCCGAACTCAGGCGCGGGCGAGCTCGCCGCGCGTGCCGAGCCAGCGCGCGACGTGCCGCGCCGCCGCTGCGGGGTCGGCGTCGAGCAGCGCCTCGGCCGCCTCGCGCGCGGCGCGCGCGAGCGGCTCGTCGGCCACCAGATCGGCAAAGCGCAGTAGCGGCAGGCCGCTTTGGCGCTCGCCGAGGTATTCGCCGGGACCTGCAGCGCAGCGCGAGATCGCGCTGGGCGATGTCGAAGCCGTCGTGCGATTCGTAGACGATCCGCAGCCGCTCGCGCGCCGCGGCCGACAGCGGCCCGGCGTAGAGCAGGATGCAGACGCCGTCGCGCCCGCCGCGGCCGATGCGCCCGCGCAGCTGGTGCAGCTGCGCAAGGCCGAAGCGCTCCGCGTGCTCGATCACCATCAGGGTCGCCGCGGGCACGTCCACGCCCACCTCGATCACCGTCGTCGCGACGAGCAGCTGGATGCGGCCGGCGGCGAACGCAGCCATCACCGCCTGCTTTTCCGCCGCCGGCATCCGACCGTGCACCAGCGCGACGCGCAGCTCCTTCAGCTCGGCAGCGAGCCGCGCATGCGTCTCGAGCGCGGTCTGCAGGTCGCCCTCGCGCGAGTGCTCGATCACCGGGCAGACCCAGTAGGCCTGCTCGCCCGCGGCGCACGCGGCGCGGATTCGCGCGAGCACCTCGTCGCGGCGCGAGGCGGCGACGAGCCGCGTCGCGACCGGGCGGCGACCGGGCGGCAGCTCGTCGATCACCGAGACGTCGACGTCGGCGTAATAGGTCATCGCGAGCGTGCGCGGGATCGGCGTCGCGCTCATCATGAGCTGGTGCGGCAGGAGCGCCTCGTTCGCGCGCTCGCCCTTGCGCCGCAGCGCGAGGCGCTGACGCACGCCGAATCGGTGCTGCTCGTCCACCACCGCGAGCGCAAGGCGCGCAAAGCGCGCCCGCGCCTCGATGAGCGCGTGCGTGCCGATCGCGATCGCGGCCTCGCCGGTTTCGAGCGCCGCGAGCGCCGCGCGCCGCTCGGCCGCGCTCTGCTCGGCGTGCAGCGCGGCGATGCGCACGCCGAGCGGCGCGAGCCATTCGACGAACTTTCGCTGGTGCTGCTCGGCGAGGATCTCGGTCGGCGCCATCACCGCCGCCTGCCAGCCGGCGTCGACCGCCGCGAGGCAGGCGATCGCGGCGACGATCGTCTTGCCGCTGCCGACGTCGCCCTGCAGCAGCCGCTGCATCGGGTGCGGCTGCGCGAGGTCGGCGAGGATCTCGGCGATCGCGCGCTGCTGCGCGCGCGTCAGGCGAAACGGCAGCGTCGCGAGAAAGCGCCGAAGGAGCGGCCCGTCGCCGCCGAGCGCGGGCGCGCGGCGCGCGCGGCGCGCGCGGTAGGCGATGCGCATCGAGAGCTGGTGCGCGAGCAGCTCGTCGAACTTCACCCGCCGCCAGGCCGGGTGCGTGCGCGCGGCGAGCGCCGCGCGGTCGACCTCCGGGGGCGGCTGGTGCAGCAGGCGCAGCGCCTCGCCGATGCCCCAGAGCCGGTAACGCTGTCGCAGCGGCTCGGGCAGTGGCTCTTCGGGCGCTGCCTCGGCGAGCGCCTGCGCGACCAGCTTTCGTAGTACGCCTTGCGCAAGGCCCGCCGTGGTCGGATGCACCGGCGTCAGCGTCGCCGCGAGCGGTTCGTCCTCGCGCACCAGCCGCCAGCGCGGATGCACCATCTCGGCGCCGAAGAACCCGCCGCGCACCTCGCCGTAGGCGCGAACGAGCAACCCTTCGTCGGCCGCGCGCTGGAAGGCGCGCAGCTGTCCGGGGTAGAAGTTGAGAAACCGCAGCACCAGCCCCTCGGCGTGCACCACGAGCTGGCGCCGCGGGCGAAGCGCCACTTCGGCGCGCCGCACGCGGGCCTGTACGAGGACCGGCGTTCCCGGCGGCGCGCGCTCGGGCGCGGTGAGCGCGGTTTCGTCCTCGTAGCGTAGCGGCAGGTGAAACGCGAGATCGGCCGGCGCGCGGATGCCGAGCCGCGCCAGTTTCGCCGCAAGGCCGCGCCGTTCGTTTGCTGCCGGCGCGTCGCCCGGCCGCGCCTTCACTTGCCGTAAAGGATGCAGTCGATCTCGACCAGCGCGCCGCGCGGAAGGCTCGCGACGCCGACGGCCGCGCGCGCCGGATACGGCTCGCGGCAGTACTCGGCCATGATTTCGTTCACGCGCGCAAAGTGCGAAAGATCGGTGAGGTACACGGTCATTCGCACCGCGTGCTCGAGGCCGAGCCCCGCCGCGCGCGCGACCGCCGCGAGGTTGCGGAAGACCTGGTGGGTCTGCGCTTCGATCCCCTCGGCGAGCTGCATCGTCGCCGGATCGAGCCCGATCTGGCCCGACAGGTACACGGTGTCGCCGGCACGCACCGCCTGCGAATAAGGGCCGATCGCCGCCGGCGCCTGCGTCGTGTGCACCGCAGTCTTCATCGGCCTAGAATCTTAGCCGAAATGGTTTCCGGCGCGATCGCGAATCTCGAGAAGCTGCGCGGCACGGCGCGCGACGGCGCGCTGTTGCGCTACTCGCTCGGCGCCGAGTATCTGAAGGCGGGCGAGGTCGAGGCGGCGGTGCGCGAACTGCAGGAAGCGGTCGCGCGCGATCCCGGCTATTCGGCCGCGTGGAAGCTTCTTGGGCGAGCGCTCGAGCAGGCCGGGCGCGAACGCGAGGCGCTCGAGGCGTGGGACCGCGGCATCGAGGCGGCGCGCGCCCGCGGCGACCGGCAGGCGGAAAAGGAAATGGCGGTGTTCGCGAAACGGCTACAAAGGAGGCTCGCGCCGTGAGCGCGCCCCGGGCCCCGCGGCGCGCGCTCAACGTGCTCGGCGAGCCGCTCGCGCCCTGCAGCATGCGCCCGCTCACCGGGTTTTACCGCGACGGCTGCTGCAACACCGGGTACGACGACGTCGGCATCCACACCGTGTGCGCGCGCATGACGAAGGAGTTTCTCGAATTTTCCAAATCGCGCGGCAACGACCTCGTCACCCCCGGCGCCGCAATACGGGTTTCCGGGCCTGAAGCCCGGCGACCAGTGGTGCGTGTGCGCCGGCCGCTGGAAGGAGGCGCTCGATGCCGGGGTGGCGCCGCCGGTCGTACTCGCCGCCACGCACGAGGAGACGCTCGCGATCGTCTCGCTCGCCGACCTCAAGCGCTACGCGCTGGATCTCTCGTGAGAAGAAGCGGGAGGCGTCTGTGGTGGAGTGGAAGGGGATCGAACCCTCGACCTCGGCATTGCGAACGCCGCGCTCTCCCAGCTGAGCTACCACCCCACGGGAGACGCAAGATTCTACCGGACATTCGCCGCGGCCGGGAGACCGCGCGGCGGGGCGACCGGCCGCGGCGCGTAGGAGACGCGGTGCAGATCGCGCCCCCGTTCGGCTACAAGGAGGTCGTCGCGATGAGCCGCACGCAGAGAGTGCGGCTTCTCGGCCCGGGGGAAGTGCCCGAGTTCGCGCGCTCGCTGAACGCCGTGCCCGGCGAGCTACAGCGAATCCGCCCGAGCGGCGCACGACTACCCGATCGCCCTCACCTGCGGCGACGGTGGCAAGAGCTTTGCGCCGGTCGCGATATCGGAGCTCGCCGGAGGCGAAAACCTCTCCCTCGACGGCTCGCGTTGGGCGAGCGGCGTGTACGTGCCGGGCCTACGTGCGCCGCTTTCCGCTCTGCGCGGCGAAAGCGCGCGTCGGCGACCTCGAACAGAACCGCTTCGTCCGTATCGAGAAGGCGCACGCGGAGGACACCGCCGGCGAGCCGATATTCGGCGAAGCGGGCGCTTCGCCCGCCGAAGCGGCGCGACATCGAACGCGTGCTGACCGAGTGCGAGGTGGACCTCGAGCGCACCCGAGAGATGTGCGCGATCCTCGCCGACTACGCGCTGCTCGAGCCCTCCGTCGAGAAGGCGAAGTTCAATGCCAAGGGCGCGGCGCAGTTCGCCGGCATGCACCGCGTCGCCGAGCCGAGGATAGAGCACCTGAACGCGAGCCAGCGGAAGAACCTCGCGCATCTAGCCCGGATATTTCACGAGTAGCCTGATTTTGGTTCGATCGGGATCGGGCGGGCGGTTTTTGGGAGTGTGCTGGCAAGGCGCGTGGTTGCGAGGGGTGTTTTGCGGTTTTTCGGGCAAAGCTCCCCCTTACCCCCGTTGTTTGTCAGCGTGCCGGGGACAGCACTCGGGGCGGGATCAGGAGGAGTCGAGCGCTCGGGCGGCGGCGAGATAGACGGCCTGATAGGGGAAGGCGGAGCTGAGCATGACCCGCACGCGACGGGTATTGCGCAGGATCACGGCACCGATCTTCAGGAGCTTAGCGCGTAAGGTGCTCGCCTGAAGCCGCGCGAACTCGGTGCCGGCAAGCGCAAGCGCGCGCAGCCGCTCGGTGAGGATGTAGGCAAGGGCCGAGAGCAGCAGCCGGAACTGGTTGGCCAAGAGCCGCTGGCAGCTGGTGCGATCGGCAAAGAGCCCAAGCTGCGCCTCCTTGATGCGGTTTTCCATCTCGCCCCGGGCGCAGTAAAGGTCCTCGTACACCGATCTCGCATCCCCTTGGAGATTGGTGACGAGGTAGCGGGGGTTGTCGCCCTTGTCCATGTGCTCAAGGCGCGCGATGACCCGCCGCTCGGTCTTCCAGGTGCGGGCCGCGTAGCGCAGCTCGGCGAATTCGCGTTGCTTCGCCTGGCTCTGTGCGAACTGACGCGCCAGGCGCTCGCGCTGCACCTCGGTCATTCGGTTCAGGCGCCTGTTCTTCGCCAGTCCGACGAGGTAGCCGACACCGTTTCGCTCGCACCAGGCAAGGATCCGGCGGCGGCAAAAGCCCGAATCGGCCCGAAGGAGGATTCTCACCTCGGGCCAGGCCTGGCGCAGCCGCGCAACCAGCAGCTTCAACACCGCCCCGGCATGGCGCGACTCATCAATGTTGGAGGGCCGAAGATAAGCCACCAGCAGCCGCTCGCCACAGAAGACATAGAGCGGCAGGTAACAGTAGCGGTCGTAGTAGCCGTGAAAGAACCGCGCCCTCCTGCCGGCCGTACAGGGGATCGTCGGTCGCATCGAAGTCCAGCACCAGCTCCCGGGGCGGTGTCTTGAAGCTGGCGATGAACTTCTCGATGATCACCTCGTGAATCGCCCAGGCCGCCGCACGGCTGGCGCGGTTCTCAAGGCGACATAGCGTCGGAGCCGATGCCAAGGGCCTATCGCGCTCGCACGCGGTCTGCATCAGCACGTCGTTCCTGAGCCTTGCGTGATCGTTCAGGTCCTCGTAGCCCTGAACCAGCCCAAAGACGCGCTGGCGCAGCATGTCCTTGAGCGTGTGCTCGATCCGTTGCGGGTCGCGCGCATCGGCAAGCACTCCCGCCACCGCATCGAGCAGCCCCAGGCGATGCTCGAGCCTGCGCAGCAGCAGCAAGCCACCGTCGCTGGAGACATCGCCGCCGTCGAAATCTACCTCGACACGGCGACGAGCAAGGCGCTCAAACGCGATTCGCTTCGCCGTACAATCTGGCATCGGCGGACTCCACGTTGAAATCAGCATTAACCAACTGACTCAACGCACAAATCCGGAATCCGCCGACCTCAGCTCATGAAATATCCGGGCTAGGCGCACCTCTGCTTGTCGCCCGGCGATTTCGCGCGCCTGCTCGACCGCATGGCGCAGGCCGCCGGCGCGCCCCCTGATCCGCGGCTCAGGCGCGCTTTGCGCGGCGCGCGTCCGCCGTGGGCCGGGTTGGATTCGAACCAACGACCAAGGGATTATGAGTCCCCTGCTCTGACCGTCTGAGCTACCGGCCCCGCGCGAAGTCTACCGCCGGTCGTCGACCGGGGCTGGCGCCGCGGGCGAGCAGTCGGCACCGCGCCCGCGGCGGGCCGAGCGCGGCGCGCTCGGCTTCCTAGTCGAGAAAACTCTTCAGGCGTTCCGAGCGCGACGGATGGCGAAGCTTTCTCAGCGCTTTCGCCTCGATCTGGCGGATCCGCTCGCGCGTCACATCGAACTGCTTGCCGACCTCTTCCAGCGTGTGGTCGGTGCTCATCTCGATGCCGAAGCGCATGCGCAGCACCTTCGCTTCGCGCGGCGTGAGCGTGTCGAGCACCTCCTTGGTGACCTCGCGCAGCGATCGCGTACGTCGCCGCGTCGATCGGCGCGACGGTCGAGGTGTCCTCGATGAAATCGCCGAGGTGCGAGTCGTCGTCGTCGCCGATCGGCGTCTCCATCGAGATCGGCTCCTTCGAGATCTTGAGGATCTTGCGGATCTTCTCCTCGGGCATCTCCATGCGCTGCGCGAGCGTCGCGGGGTCGGGCTCCTGCCCGGTCTCCTGCAGGATCTGGCGCGAGATGCGGTTCATCTTGTTGATCGTCTCGATCATGTGCACCGGGATGCGGATGGTGCGCGCCTGATCGGCGATCGAGCGCGTGATCGCCTGCCGGATCCACCAGGTGGCGTAGGTCGAGAACTTGTAGCCGCGCCGGTATTCGAACTTGTCCACCGCCTTCATCAGGCCGATGTTGCCCTCCTGGATGAGGTCGAGGAACTGAAGCCCGCGGTTGGTGTACTTCTTCGCGATCGAGATCACGAGGCGCAGGTTCGCCTCGGTCATCTCGCGCTTTGCGCGCCGGGCCTTCGCCTCGCCGGTCGACATCTGCTTGTTGATTTCCTTGAGGTCCCGGATCGGGATGCCGATCCGCTCCTGCACCGCCTGGATCTTCGACAGGTGCTCGAGGATCGAGGGCTCGAGGCGCGCGAGCGCCTCGCTCCAGGGATGCCCGGCGTCGATCTCGGCCGCGAGCCAGCGGCGCGAGCCCTCGGAGCCGGCGAATACCTTGATGAAATGCGCCTGCGGCATCTGCGCCTTCTCGACGCACAGGTCGCGGATCGCGCGCTCGTGGTTGCGGATCTCGTCGACCAGCGCGCGCACGCTGTCGCACAGTCGCTCGACGGTGCGCGCGGTGAAGCGGATCGTCATCAGCTCGGCGCTGATCTCGGTCGCGCACGCGCAGGTACTCGCGGTCGCGCGAGCCCTTGCTCTCCAGTACGCGCTTCATCTTCTCGTAGAGGCGCCGGATACGCGCGAACTTTTCGAGCGCGTCTGCGCGCAGCTTCATCAGGCTCGCCGACTGGGCGGCCGCCGCTTCCTCCTCGCTTTCGATCTCCTCCTCGATCGCCTCGTCGTCCTCGGCGCCCGATTCGGCGGCCTCGGCCTTCTTCGGGTCGAAGTCGTCCTTTGCGTTCGGATCGACCAGGCCGTCGACCACCTCGTCGATGCGCAGCTCGTCCTTTTCGACCTTCTCGGCGAGCTCGAGGATCTCGCGCACCGTGGTCGGGCAGGCGCTGATCGCCTGGATCATGTGCCGCAGCCCTTCCTCGATGCGCTTCGCGATCTCGATTTCGCCCTCGCGGGTGAGCAGCTCGACCGAGCCCATTTCGCGCATGTACATGCGCACCGGGTCGGTCGTGCGCCCGAACTCCGAATCGACCGTCGAGAGCGCGGCCTCCGCCTGCTCCTCGACGTCTTCGTCGGCGGCCGCGACCGCGGGCGCCTCGGCGGTGATCAGCAGCTGTTCCTGGTCGGGCGCCTGGTCGTAGACCTGGATGCCCATGTCGCCGAAGGTCGAGATGATCGCCTCGATCTGCTCGGCATCGACCAGGTCGTCCGGCAGGTGGTCGTTGATTTCGGCGTAGGTGAGAAAGCCCCGCTCCTTTCCGAGCTTGATCAGGTTCTTGAGGCGCGTGCGGCGGGCCTCGGCGTCCTCCTTCGGCACCTGGGGTTCGGCGATCAGCGTCTCGCCGCGCCGGCCCTTGCGGCTCGGGCGCGCCTTCGCCTTGACCGCGGCGACCTTCGCCTCGAGGAGCTCGAGCGCCTGCTTCGCGCTCGGGGCGCTCTGCGGCTTCGCCTTTTTGCCGTCCGCGTCGGCGCGCGGCGCAACCGGCCGGCTGCGGGCAGCTGCGGCGGCTTCGCGCGCGCTCGCGGGCTTTACCGGCGGCTTCTTGCGGCTTGCGGCCTTGGGCGCCGACGGCCGCGCTGCGGGCTTCGCCCGCGCGCCCTTCAACGCCTTGACCGAACGCGACTTTTTGGCGGTCTTCGCGGCCGCCTTCGCCTTTGCCCTTTGCTTTGCCTTGGCCATCCTCGCCCTCGACGATCCCCCGACCGTTGCGAACCAAAACCTCAAATTTTACCTGCGAACTCGCTTTTCAAGCACGCTGCGCCTTGAGTTCGTGCAGCTCGCGCACGCGCCGGTTCAGCTCGGCGGCAAGCGCCGGCTCGACCTTCACCCGCTCGGTGAGCGCGCGCACTTCCTCGTGCTTTCGCCGGATGCGAAGCGCGAGCACGATCTGCGCGAACTCCTCCTCGACCGCGCTCTCGTCGAGTCCGGCGTCGATCGCCGCGGCCATCGCGTCGGCGACCACCGCCTCGAAGGCGCTGCCGCGGAACCGCTCGACGAGCACCGCCGCACGGGCGCCGGCGACCGGCTCCTCGCGCAGCGCGCGCAACACCGCGCTCTCGGGCAACGCGGGGTCGAGCAGCTCCGGGTCGACGCGCTCGAGAAGGGCCGGATTGGACAGCACGCAACGCAGCAGGTTCCGCTCCTGGCTCACCGCGAGCGCCGGCGCGCCGGGCGCCGCCGCGGCGACGCGCGCGGCGGCGCCCGGCGCCGCGACGAGCCGTTCGACTTCGCCCGGCGCGAGCCCTGCCAGACGCGCGACCTCGCGCCCGATCTGGAGCCGAAGCACCGGGCCGGCGATTCTCTGCAGCAACGGCGCTGCGCGCGCGACGAGGCGCGAGCGGCCCTCGGCGCTCGAGAGTTCGAGACCCGCCTGGAGTTCGGCGAGCAGATACGCCGACAGCGGCTGCGCCGCGCCGACCATGCGCTCGAACGCCTCCTTGCCGCGCGCACGCACGAAACTGTCCGGATCCTCGCCCTCGGGGAGAAAAAGGAACCGGATCGTCTTGCCGTCGGCCGCAAGCGGCAGGCTCACCTCGAGCGCGCGCCAGGCCGCCTTGCGGCCAGCGGCGTCGCCGTCGAAGCAGAAGACCACCTCGTCGGCGAGCTGCAACAACCGCGAGACGTGCGCCGGGGTGGTCGCGGTACCGAGGGTCGCGACCGCGCAGCCGACGTCGTGCTGCGCGAGCGCGAGCACGTCCATGTAGCCCTCGACGACGACCGCCCGCCCGGCCGCGCGGATCGCCTCGCGCGCCTGCAGCAGGCCGTAAAGTTCGCGCCCTTTCTCGAAGACCGCGGTCTCGGGCGAGTTGAGGTATTTCGGCTCGCCCTCGCCGATCACCCGGCCGCCGAAGCCGACCACCGCGCCGCGCGCATCGTAGATCGGAAACACGATGCGGTCGCGGAACCGGTCGTAACGCCGGCCCTCGGCCTCGATCACGAGGCCCGCCGCGACGAGCGCCGGCGCGTCGTAGTCGGCGAACGCGTCGCGCAGCGCCTGCCACTGCGCCGGCGCGTAGCCGAGGCGATAGCGCGCCGCGGTCTCGCCCGAGACGCCGCGCGCCTTGAGGTAGCCGATCGCGCGCGGCGAATCCTTGAGCGCCGAGCGGTAAAACGCGAGCGCCCGTTCGAGCAGCGCAAGGAGCTCGATTTCACGCCGCCTGCGCGCGACCGCCTGCGGCGAAGCGGCGCGCTCGGGCATCCTCAGGCCGGCGGATTCGGCGAGCGCCTTGACCGCTTCGACATAGCCGAGGCCCGAGTACGCCATCAGGAACCCGATCGCGTTGCCGTGCGCGCCGCAGCCGAAGCAATGGTAGAACTGCTTGCCCGGGCTCACCGTGAACGACGGCGTCTTCTCCGCGTGGAACGGACACAGGCCGACGTAGTTCGCCCCCGACCTGCGCAGCTTCACGTAACGCGATACCAGCGCCACGATGTCGACGCGGTCGAGCAGTTCCTGCTTGAAGCTCTCGGGTATCACCGGCGCAGGATCCGGACGGCGGGCGCATTGTCCCGCGAATTCGGCCGGCGCGGTATGCGACGACGCGTCGCCTCTAGCTCCCGAGCCTTGCGCGCACGAGCGCCGACACTCGCGCCATGTCGGCCCGGCCGGCGAGCCGCGTCTTGAGAAGCCCCATCACCTTGCCCATGTCGCGCACCGAGGCCGCCCCGGTCTCGGCGATCGCGGCCGAGACCGCCGCCTCCAGCTCCGCGTCCGAGAGCGGCTGTGGCAGGTAGGCCGAAAGTACCTCGATCTCGAACTTTTCCTGTGCGGCGAGGTCGGGGCGGCCGCCCTTTTCGAACTGCGCCACCGACTCGCGCCGCTGACGGATCATTTTCTCGATCACTGCGAGCACCGCCGCGTCGTCGAGCGCCGTGCGCTCGTCCACTTCCTTCTGCTTGAGCGCAGCCGCAAGAAGTCGCAGCGCGCCGACGCGGCGGGCATCGCGCGCGCGCATCGCCGCCTTGACGTCCTCCTGGATGCGGTCTGTAAGCGACACCGGATGCCGGCCACCGTTCGCGCGGCCCGCGGAACCGGCCTCGACCCGCGGCCGCGGGGAAAGCGGCGCGAGCCGCTCAGTAGAGCTTCGGCGGCAGCATCTGGCTGCGCAGCCGCTTGTGGTGACGCTTGATCGCCGCAGCGAGCTTGCGCTTGCGCTCCGCGGTCGGTTTTTCGTAGTACTCGCGCGAGCGCAGCTCGGTAAGCACGCCCGATTTTTCGACGGTGCGCTTGAAGCGGCGCATCGCGACTTCGAACGGTTCGTTCTCCTTGACGCGTACGGTCGGCATCCTCTGGTGTCCGTGCCCCTAGCTCTGCGATGAAAAGCAATTATATCCGCTTCGCCTCGCCAGCGGCTACCATCGGCTCCGTGCTGATCCTCGGCGTCGAAACCTCCTGCGACGAAACCGGCCTCGCGCTCTACGAGGGCGGCAGACCGGGGCGCCCCGGCCGACTGCTCGCGCACGCGGTGCATTCGCAAGCCGCGCTGCACGAGGCCTATGGGGGCGTCGTGCCCGAGCTCGCCTCGCGCGAGCACCTGCGCCGGCTCGTGCCGCTTGCGCGCCGCGTGCTCGCGAGCGCAGGGCGCGATCTGGCGGAACTGGACGCGGTCGCCTACACGCAGGGTCCGGGACTCGTCGGCGCCTTGCTCGCCGGCGCGGCGTTCGCGCACGGGCTCGCGTTCGGGCTCGGCGTCCCGGCGATCGGCGTGCACCACATGGAGGGGCACTTGCTCTCGCCGCTGCTCGCCGCGCGCGCGCCCGAGTTTCCGTTCGTCGCGCTGCTCGTCTCCGGCGGGCATACGCAGCTCGTTCGCGTCGCAGCGCCGGGCGAGTACGAGCTGCTCGGCGAGACGCTCGACGACGCGGCGGGCGAAGCGTTCGACAAGACCGCACAGCTGCTCGGGCTCGGCTATCCGGGCGGGCCGGCGCTGTCGCGCCTTGCCGAAAGCGGAACGCCGGGGCGCTACCGCCTGCCGCGGCCGATGATCGCAAGCGACGAACTCGATTTCAGCTTCTCGGGCCTGAAGACCGCGGTGCTGCAGCTCCTGCGCGCAGGCGGCGACGGGCCGCAGTTTCGCGCCGACGTCGCGCGCGCGTTCGTCGACGCCGTGGTCGACGTGCTGGTCGCCAAGTGCGTCGCGGCGCTCGAGCGCACCGGCCTCGCGCGACTGGTGGTCGCCGGCGGCGTCGGCGCGAACCGCCAGCTGCGCGAGGCGCTCGAGCGCTGCGCGGCGCAGCGCGGCTTCGACGTGTTCTATCCGGAGCCTGCGCTCTGCACCGACAACGGCGCGATGATCGCCTTCGCCGCCGCGCTGCGGCTTGCGCGCGAGGGCACCGCGCCGCGGCGCGCCGCGCGCTTTTTCGGTCTATCCGCGCTGGGCGCTCGAGCGCGCCGGCTGACCGCGGCCGGCCGCGGCGCTCAGGAGCTTTCGCGGCCGAGGCGGCTTTCCTCGCCGCGCAGGATGCGGCCGATGTTTTCGCGGTGGCGCCAGACGAGAACGAGCGCCATCGCGGCGACCGTCGGCACGAGCGGGGGCGCACCCCTGAACAGCCAGAACGCCGACGCCGGCGCGAACAGCGCCGCGACGATCGCAGGCGGCCGACACCATGCGGAAGCAAACGCGAGCACGATCGCGAAGGCGGCGAGCGCGCCGAGCGCAAGCCACGGATCGAGCGCGAGCAGCACGCCGGCGGCGGTGGCGACGCCCTTGCCGCCGCGAAACCCGTGCCAGAGCGGATAGAGCGTGGCCGAGGAAGGCGGCGGCGCCGGCGAGCGGCGCGATGTAGCCGGCGACTCGCCGGCGCGCCGCTCCAGAGCGCCGCGAGCCGACACCGCGGACCGCGCCCTTCAGCGCATCGCCCGCGAGGGTGAGCGCGGCCGCGAGCCGGTTCCCCGAGCGCAGCACGTTGGTCGCGCCCGGGTTGCGCGAGCCGTAGCTGCGCGGGTCCGGCAGCCCGAGCAGCCGGCTTGCGACGATCGCGAACGAAACCGAGCCGAGCCCGTAGGCGGCGAGCGCGATCGCGGCGGCTTCCAGCTCCGGGCGCATCGGGCGCGATTCTATAATCGGCGCGCATGGACGCGATCCTGCTTCGCGATCTGCGCGTCGAGGCGCTGATCGGCATCCACCGGCGGGAGCGCTATGCGCCGCAGACGGTGTCGCTCGATCTGGACATCGGCCTGCCGGGCGAGGCGGTGTTCGCGAGCGACCGCGTCGCCGACACGATCGACTACGAGAAAGTCGCCGCGCGCATCCGCGAGCTCGCGGCGAGCTGGCCGATTCCGGCCGTCGAAACCTTCGCCGAGCGTATCGCGCGGCTATCCTCGACGAATTCCGCGCCCCGTGGGTGCGCGTGGAGCGCCGCGAAGGTCGGCATCCTCGCGAATGCGCGGCTGGTCGGCGTCTCGATCGAGCGCCGGCGCGCCTAGCCGCGGGGGTGGTGCTTTTCGTGCAGCGCCTTCAGCCGCTCGCGCGCGACATGCGTGTAGATCTGCGTGGTCGAGATGTCGGCGTGTCCGAGCAGCATCTGCACCGCGCGCAGGTCGGCACCGTGATTGAGCAGGTGCGTCGCGAAGGCGTGTCGCAGCACGTGCGGCGAGAGGCGTTTGCCCGGAATCGCGCGCGCGCCGTAGCGCCGCAGATTCCGCCAGAACGCCTGGCGCGTCATCGGCGCGCCGCGCGCGGTGACGAACAGCGCCTCCGACACCTTGCGCGCGAGCAGCCGCGGCCGCGCCTCGACGAGGTAGCGGCGCGTCCACTCGACCGCCTCCTCGCCGAGCGGCACCAGCCGCTCCCGCCCCCCCTTGCCGAGCACGCGCAGCACGCCCGCCTCCAGGTCGACCTCGAAGGTGCGCAGATGCACGAGTTCCGAGACCCGCAGACCGCAGGCGTAGAGCACCTCGAGCATCGCGCGGTCGCGCAGGCCGAGCGCGGTGCCGGTGTCCGGCGCCGCAAGGAGCGCCTCGACGTCGGCTTCCGACAGCGTCCTCGGAAAGCGCGGCGCTCGCTTCGGCGCCTCGAGCGCGAGCGTCGGATCCGCGGCGAGGATGCGCTCGCGCACGCACCAGCGGTAGAACCGGCGCAGGCTCGCGAGCCGGCGCGCAGCGCTCGAGGCGCGGCCGCCGCGCGCGGCGAGAAAGGCCGAAAGGTCCGCTTCGCTCGCCCGAGCAAGGCCCTTGCCGTCAAGGTGCGCCGCGAGCGCCTCGAGGTCGGCGCGGTAGGCCGCAAGCGTCGCCTGCGCGAGACCGTCCTCCAGCCAGAGCGCGTCGCAGAACCGGTCGAGCAGCGCGCGGTCGGGCTCCGTCGCGCGGTCCCCGCTCATGCGCGAGCGAGCGCCTCGATGCGCGCAAGGAGCTCTGTCGGCACCTCGATGCCTTCGCTCGCCGCGCGCCGTTCGGCGGCAAAGCGCCGCGCGCCGGGCAGCCGCACGCCGCCGTCGGCGAGCATCGCCCGAACGAGCGTCTCGACCCGCTCGACATAGCGCTCGCGGCCGGCGAGCGCCGCCGGATCGATCGCGAGAAACGCCTGGCCGATGCGCGGCCGGTTGCCCTCCTCGGAGAAAAACGAATCGGCCTCCGGGCCGATGGCCGCGCCGGTGAGCGCGGCGCAGAGCAGCTCCACCGCGAGCGCGAGCATCGCGCCTTTCGCGCCGCCGATCGGGTAAAGACTTCCGCGCTCGATCGCTTCCTTCGGATCGGTGGTCGGGCGGCCCTCTCGATCGAGCGCCCAGCCCTCCGGAATCGGCTCGCCCTTCTGCATCGCGAGCATGATGCGGCCGCGCACCACGGTGCTGAGCGCGAGATCGACGACGAGCGGATCGGCGCCGGCGCGCGGAAATACGAACGCCATCGGGTTGGTGCCGAACAGCGCCCGCCTGCCGCCCCAGGCGGGGATCGCCGCCGGCGAGTTCGTGAAACCGACGCCGACCAGACCGGCGTCTGCGACCGGCAGCAGGTGAATGCCGAGCACGCCGACGTGGCCGCTGTTTGCGATCGCGGCGAAACCGACGCCGTTTCTGCGCGCGCGCTGGATCGCCTCGGCGATCGCCCATTCGGCCGCCTCGTAGGGCAGCGCATCGGCGTTGTCGATCAGGCAGACGGCAGCGCGCTCGGCGAGCATGCGCGGCCGCGCCGCGCCGTCGGCGCGGCCGTTGCGCAGGAACGCGCAGTAGAACGGCACGCGCGAGACGCCGTGGCTCGCGAGTCCCTGCGCCTCGGCGCGTACCAGGTGCCGTGCCGCGGCCTCGGCCATCGCGCGGCGCGCGCCCGCGCGCTCGAGCGCCCGTGACGCGAGCGCGCGCAGCGAATCCGCGCTCATCCTCACGCGGGCGATTCTATACAATCGTGCCGTCTTTCTCGGGAAAGGGGTGCGATGGGCAGGACGATCGAACTGAACGCGGACGACGGGCACACGCTCGCCGCCTATCTCGCCGAACCGGCCGGCGCGCCGCGCGGCGGCGTCGTGGTGATCCAGGAGATCTTCGGCGTCAACCGCCACATCCGCGCGGTCGCCGACGGCTTTGCCGCCGACGGATACCGCGTCGTCGCGCCGGCGCTCTTTGACCGCGTGCGCCGCGGCTACGAGGCCGGCTACTCGCAGCCGGAGATTCAGGCCGGGATCGAGCTCATGCAGAAGCTCGACTGGGAAAAGACGATGCTCGACGTGCGCGCGGCGGTCGCCGAGGCGGCCAAAGCCGGCAAGGTCGGTATCGTCGGATATTGTTTCGGCGGCACGGTCGCCTGGGTCGCCGCGGCGCGCCTTTCCGGCCTTGCGTGCGCCGTTCCGTATTACGGCGGCGGCATGCCGGGCTTCATCGGCGAAAAACCGCGCTGCCCGGTGATGTGCCATTTCGGCGAGCTCGACCAGTCGCCGACGCCCGAGCAGGCGCGCGCGATCGCGGCGGCGCATCCGGAAATCACCGCGTACTTCTACGCCGGCGCCGGCCACGGCTTCAACTGCGACCAGCGCGCGTCGTTTCACGCGCCGTCGGCCGCGCTCGCGCGCGAGCGCACGCTGCAGTTCTTCCGCACGCACCTCGGCTAGCTGCGCGCGCACGGCTAGGTGCGCGCAAGTAGGCTCTCGCCGGGCCGCACGCGCGTGAACGCGACCGGCTTCATCGTCACCGAGAGCCGACCCTCGGCGAGGCGCACGCTGCTGTAGGCCGACGCCTCGAGCGGTCCGGTGTGCGGAAAGTCCTCGCGGAAGTGCGCGCCGCGCGATTCGCGCCGCGCGAGCGCCGCCTGCGCGATCGCCTTGCTCACCTCGACGAGGCTCTTCAGGTTGAGCCAGTCGTGCCAGGTGACGTTGAACGCGCGGCTCCCCGCCCCGATGCCCGTGGTTGCGAGCTGCGCTTCGAGCGCCGCCAGTTCCGCGAGCGCCGCCTCGAGCCCTTGCGCGCTCGCGCACGATGCCGACGCGCTCCCACATCAGCGTCTGCAGCCGGTCGCGCAGCGCGGCGAGCTCGCCCGCGTGGCCGCCCGGGCGCGGCTCGCAATGTGCGATCGCCGCGGCGATCGCGTCGCGATCGGGCTCGAGCAGGACGCCCTCGCGCCGCACCCAGGCGGCCATCGCCTCGCCCGCGACGCCGCCGAAGACGGTCGAGTTGGCGACGCCGTTTCCGCCGAGGCGGTTTGCGCCGTGCACGCCGCCGGAGTCTTCGCCGGCGACGAAGCAGGCCGGCGAGCTCGGGTGCTGCAGTCGGGACGGAACTCGACGCCGCCCATCAGGTAGTGCGCGGTCGGCACCACCTCGACGCGCCCGGCGGCGAGGTCGAAACCGCAGTCGGCGCAGCGCTCGACCATGCCCTTGAATTCGCGCCGCACGCGCTCGGGCCCGAGGTGCGCCATCGAAAGGTACACGCCGCCGTTCGGTCCGCAGCGGCCGGCGCGGATTTCGCGAAATATCGCGCGCGAGACGATGTCGCGCGTCGCGCGCTCGGCCGCCGGATCGTAGCGCGGCATGAAGCGCTCGCCGGCGCCGTCGAGCAGATGGCCGCCGGCGCCGCGCAGACCTTCTTCCAGCACCGTGCCGGTCATGCGCGTGTGCGGCCCGGCGAGCAGGCCCGGTCGGATGGGAACTGCACCATCTCCATGTCGCGCAGCGCGAGCCCCGCGCGCAGCGCCATCGCGAGGCCGTCGCAGCTCTTGTCGCCCGAGGGCGTGTGGTAGCGGTACATCGTCGGCCCGCCGCCGGTCGCAAGGAGCACCGCTTTCGCGCGCACGAACACGTACTCGCCCGAGCGCATGTCGATGAGCAGCGCACCGGCGATCGCGGCGCCGTCGCGCGACTTCACCAGCGCGACCGCGCGGTGCTCCTCCAGCCGAGCGATCGGGCGCGCCCACACCTGCTCGGCGAGGCGGTTCATGATCTCGATGCCGGTGAGGTCGCCCTTGTGCACCGTGCGGTCGAACGTCTGCGCCGGCGAACGCTTTCTGGTGGATCGTGCCGTCGGGGTTGCGGTCGAAGAAGCAGCCGAGCTCGTTTTCCAGCTCGCGCACGCGCTCGACCGCGAGCGTCACGAGCGTCCAGGCGAGCTCCTGGTCCGGCAGCCACTTGCCGCCCTCGATCGTGTCCATGAAGTGCCGTTCGACCGAGTCGCGCGGGTCGAGCGCGACGTTGTAGCCGCCCTGCACCATGCGCGTGCAGCCGCATTTGCCGAGCAGGCCCTTCACCGCCACCGCGATCGCGAGCGACGGATCCGCGCGGTGCGCGTGCAGCGCGGCGAAGAGCCCCGCGCCGCCGGCGCCGAGGATCAGGATGTCGGTCGCCCGTTCCCGCACGCTAGGCGGCGCGCCGCGCGCGCGCGAGCTGGCTCGCGAGGGCGATCGCAAGGAGCGCGATGCCGGCGAGTTCCAGATGCCCCTCGCCGACGGCGGTATCGGCGAAGAAGCGCTCGCGCACGGCGTGCGCGAAAAGCACGAGCGCGCCCGCGCCGACGAGGAGCAGCCGCTCGGCAACGCTCGTTCGCCGCAGCAGCCAGCCCTCGGCGGCGCCGGCGAACGCGACCAGCACGACGAGCGCGAGGAACGCGATGCGCGCGACGTCGAGCCAGCCGCCGCCTTTCGGCAACGCAAGGAGCAGCCCGACGCCGATCGGGTCGAGCACGAACATGAACGGCACGACGAACGCCGGCAGCGTGTACTTCCACGACTGCAGCGTCGTGCGGTACGGATCGCCGCCGGTGATCGCGGCGGCGGCGAAGGGCGAAAGCGCCGTCGGCGGGGAGACCTCCGAGAGCACCGCGTAGTAGAAGATGAACATGTGCGCGGCAAAATCCGGCACGCCGAGCGTGACGAGCGCCGGCGCGGCGATCACCGCGCAGATGATATAGCTCGCGGTCACCGGCACCGCGAGCCCGACGACCCAGACGATGAGCGCGGTGTAGATCGCGGTGAGCAGCAGGCTGCCGCCGGCGTAGGCGATGACGATCGAGGAGAGCTTCAGCCCGAGGCCCGTGAGCGTCACCACGCCGACGATCAGGCCGGCGGCGGCGCAGGTCGCGCCGACGTTGATCATGCCGAGCGAGCCGGCGGCAAGCGCCTTGACGAGCCGCGATTCGGCGACAAGCGCCCGCAGCCAGCCGCGCGGCCGATCGCGCAGCAGTCGCAGGTCGACGAGCGCGCAGTCGCGATCGAGAAAGCTCGTCGCCACCGCGACCATCGCCGCCCAGAACACCGCGCCGATCGGCGAAAAGCCCATCAGCATGAAGACGACGATCGCGACGAGCGAGACGAAGTGAAAGCCCTGGCGGCGCACAAGCGCCCAGGCCGAGGGCCCGCGGCCGACGTCGACCAGCCGCATGCCGTACTTGCGCGCGTCGATCTCGACCATCGGAAAGAGCGAGAAGTAATAAAGGCAGGTCGGCAGCACCGCCATCCGGATGACGTCCAAGTAGCTGATTTTCAGGAACTCGGCGATGAGGAACGCCGCGGCGCCGAGCACCGGGGGCGAGAGGATCGCGCCGAGCCCGCCGGCGGCAAGCAGCCCCCCGGCGGCGTTGCGCTCGTAGCCCGCCTTCGCGAGCAACGGATAGGCGACGCTGCCGAGCGTCACCGTGGTCGCCACCCCGGAACCCGACGGCCCGCCGAGCAAAAACGACGACAGCACCACGGTGCGGCCCGCGCCGGTCGGCTTTCCGCCGAGCGCCGCGAACGAGAAGTCGAGAAAGAACTTGCCCGCGCCGGAGTGCTGCAGGAACGCGCCGTAGATGGTGAACAGGATGATGAGCGTCGAAGACACGTCGACCGCGGTGCCGAAGATGCCCTCGAGCGTCATGTACATCGTGCCGACCAGCCGCCCGAGGTCGTAGCCCCGGTGCGTCCAGGGCGCCGGCAGCCACGGTCCCGCCATCGCGTAGGCGAGGAATGCGAGCACCACCGCCGGCATGATCCAGCCGGTCGTGCGCCGCGCCGCCTCCAGCACGAGCGCGACCAGCGCGACGCCGAACGCGGTGTCGATCGCGTTCGGCGCGGTCGAGCGGTCGAGGAACGCGTCGCCGCCGACGATCGCGTAGACCAGGGCGGCGACGCCGAGCGCGGCGCAGGCGGCGTCGATCCAGGAGAAGCGGTCGCGCCAGGCGCGCACCGCGGGGAAAGAGCAGGAACGAGAACGCGAGGACGAACGCGACGTGCGCGTAGCGCAGCGTCGTCGTCGTGACGATGCCGTAGGCCGCGTACAGGTGAAACAGCGACATCGCCACCGCCGCGGCGAAGAGCAGCGTCCCCCACCAGCCGGTGAACCGGTGCTGGACGCCCTCTTCCTGCTCGAGGTATCGCTCGACCCTGCGGAGCGCGTCGCTCTGCGCCTGCGCCGCGGCCATGCGCGCTGCCCGCGGCGCGGCCTGAGTTCAGCTTGACGCCCTTTTCCGCGAAGTACTTCACCGCGCCCGGGTGGTACGGCACCGGGGTGGCGGCGTTCGACTGGTACTTGAGGTCGAAGTTGCGCGCCTCGCCGTGCACCTTGATCAGCTCCTCGCGCCGCTCGAAGATCGTCTTGACGACGTTATAGGCGATCTGATCGGGCATGTCGGCGCGCGCGACGATCAGGTTCCACACGGTGGCGATCTGGCTCGGCGTCTCCTGACCGGGGTAGGTCTTCGCCGGGATTGTGTCGCGCACGTAGAGCTGCCCGTACTTCTGATTCATGCGCTCGACCACCTCGGCGTGATCGATCAGGCGAATTTTCACGCCCGGGGTGGCCGCGAGGTCGGTCACCGCGGCGGTCGGCAACCCCCCGACCCAGAAGAACGCGTCGAGCTTGTTGTCCTTGATCGCGTCGGCCGACTTCTCGGGCGTGAGCCGCTCGCGCCGGAAGTCCTTCTCCGGATCGATGCCGACGGCCTCGCAGACGCGCGCCGCCATCAGTTCGGTCGCGCTGTTCGGTGCGCCGGTCGAGACCCGCTTTCCCTTCAGGTCGGCGAGCGTCGCGATGCCGCGGCCTTCGACCGTGACGATGTGCATCCGGTTCGGGTAGGCGACCATGAGCGTGCGAAGCGGCACCGCCGAGCCGGCGAACTTGCCCTGCCCCTTGAAACCGTCCCATGCGGCGTCGGCCATCGTGAACGCGAGGTCGGACTTCTTCTGCATCATCAGCTGCAGGTTCGCGACCGACCCGGCGGTCGCCTCCGCGTTCGCCGCGTAGCCCGGTACGTATTTCGATAGGATCGCCGCGATACCGCCGCCGAGCGGGTAGTAGACGCCGCCGGTCGGGCCGGTCGCGATCGAAAGGTTGACCTTGTCCTGCGCCTGCGCGGCCACTGCGCCCGCCGCAAGCAGCGCCGCCGCGAACCCTCGCGCAACCCGCTTCATCGCCCCTCCTTGTCCGAAAGAAGTCCCATTTTACTTCGCCCGGATGCCGAGCGCGGCGAGCGCCTCGGCGCGACGCGCCGCCGCGGCCGCCTTCACCTCAGCGTAGAGGCTCGCGCCGTGGCTGTCCATCGCGACGAGCAGCGGGCCGAACCCCCGCACGCGGAATTTCCAGAGCGACTCCGGGTGCAGGTCGTCCATGTCCACGTCCTCGATCGCCTCGATCCAAGTGGTTTCGAGGGCGGCGGCGCCGCCGACCACCGCGAGGTAGGCGCCGCCGAGCTCCCGGAACGCCGCCGCCGAGCCTTCGCGCAGTCCGCCCTTGCCGACGATCAGCCGCACTCCGTAGCGCGTCATCAGCGGGCGCGTGAAGCGCTCCATGCGGTCGCTGGTGGTCGTCCCGATGCAGACGGGGACGTAGCCCGCCGGATGCGCGGCCGATTTTTCGACCCGGCGCACGTTCGGCGCGGTATGGAGCACCGCGTGGCCGGCGAGGTCGAAGCGCGTCGCGCGCCCGCGGTCGAACAGGTGGATGAGCGTCGCATCGCGGATGCCGTAGAGCGTGCCCTCGAGCGTCACCGTGTCGCCGACGCGCAGCGCGCGCACCTGCGCGTCGCCGACCGGGGGCGCGAGAACGTGCTGCGCCATCAGAACCCGTACTCGACGCCGCCCGGATGGAGCACCGCGCGCGCGCGCCGCGCCGAGTGGCATTGCATGTTGACCGCGACCGGGTTCATCGTGATGTGCGTCGCGGCGAGTTCCACGTGCACCGCGAACGCCGTCGCATCGCCCCCGAGCCCCTGCGGGCCGATGCCGAGGCGGTTCACCGCGCGCGTGAGTTCTGCCTCGAGCCGCGCGCCTTCGGGATCGTCGCAGCGCGTGCCGAGCGCGCGGGTGGCCGCGACCTTCGCCAGATGCACGCAAAGGTCCGCGGTGCCGCCGACGCCGACGCCGACGATCGTCGGCGGACAGGTCTTTGCGCCCGCCTCGAGCACGCAGTCGACGACGAAGGTCTTGATCGCCTCGACGCCGTCGGCCGGCAGCGCCATCTTCAGCCACGAGTTGTTTTCCGAGCCCGAGCCCTTCGGGATCATCTCGACCTCGAGCCCTCCCTCGCGCTCGATGAACTCGAGCTCGATCACCGGCACCCGCGGACCGCAGGAGGTCTGCTCCGTTCGCGCGCGTGATCGGGTGCACGAGATCGAGGAGCGGAACGCGTACTCGCGCGTCGAGCGCGCGCAGCCGCGCCGGATCGCCGGCGGCAAGGCCCGGCCCGTCCACCTCGACGCGCCGGCCGATGCGCACGCGGTAGATCGGGATCCCGGTGTCCTGGCAAAGGAGGTTGTCGGTCGCCTGCGCGACGCGGATGTTCTCGACGAGCGTCGCGAGCACACGCCGGCCCGGCCCCGGATGGGTCTCCGGCGGCGGCGAGCGTCCTCGATCCCGCGCTCGACGCGGCCAGGGTCGAGCGCCCGGATGTAGAGCTCTTTTGCGACTTCCTCGACGTCTGCGAGATCGACCTTCACTTCACCTCGATCCTGCGCTCGCGCACGACGCGCGCCCACAGGCGCGATTCCTCGCGCATCTCGCGCGCCATCTCCTCGGGCTGTTTCCGACTGGCACCAGCCCCTGCACGTAGAAGCGCGCCTTGAGTCGGTCGTCGAGCGCCTTCTTCGTGTCCTGGAGACCTTCTGCACGATCTCGCGCGGCGTGCCCGCGGGCGTGACGATGCGCGACGACGTCTCGAATCCGGGCAGCAGTTTCGCCATCGGCGCACCGGCATGCTCGAACTCGTTCCTGCTCGTCACCCCGAGCGCGCGCAGCCGCCCGGCGTCGCAGCGCGGCCCTCACCGCGGCCGCGCAGATGTTCGCGAGCATGAAGGTCGTCTCGCCGGCGACCAGCCCCGTGAGCGCCGGCGCTTCGCCACAGGGCACTCGCACCGCATCGATGCCGGCGGCGCGGACGCCTCGGCCGCCAAGAGCCCGAGAGCCGACGCCGGCGTGGCCGAAGGTGAACTTGCCCGGTTGCGCCTTCGCCGCGTCGATCAGCTCTTTCACCGTGCGGGAGGGAGAGTTGGCCGGGACGACCAGCAGCTCGGCGGTCCCATCACTACCTTGGTGACCGGCACGAAGTCCTTTTCCGGGTCGTAGTTGAGCTTCGGGTAGATGTGCTGGTTCGCGGTCATCACCGAGCCGGAGGGGAAAAAGAGCGTGTAGCCGTCGGGCGCGGCGCGGGCGGCCTCCGCGGCGCCCACGCCGCCCGCGGCGCCGCTGCGGTTCTCGACCACGATCGTCTGCCCCCAGATCTCCTGCAGCCGCTGCGCGAGCAGCCGCGCCGAGACGTCGGTCGCCCCGCCCGGCGGGAACGGCACGATGAATTTCACCGGCTTTTGCGGCCAGGCCTGCGCGTGCGCGCCGCCCGAGGCGAGCGCAAAGAGCAGGCCGACGGCGAGCGCTGCGCCGACCGAAACCGCCCCGAGGTTCTTCAGCCAGCCGCGCCAAGGAAGGAACTCGATCATAAGGATCCTCACGCCTCCGAAGAAGTGAACCGCGAGCGCGAGCACGATCGCCCATTCGCTCGCCTTGACGAGCGGCTGCTCGGTCCAGCGCAGAAACGATTGCAGCGCCGCCTCGCCCTCGAGCGCGCGCCCGAGCGCCCAGAAGTGTAGCGGCAGAAAGACCGCGAGCGCTACGCCGGAAATGCGCTGCGCGAGCGCGTAGTGCCGACCGCTCATACGAACACGGCCACCACCGCGCGCATGCCGGCCGCGGCGACGACCGCCGCGAACGCCGCAAGCGCCGCGTCGCACGCCCGACCGCGCCAGCCGAACCACTCGGCGAGCACGGCGCGCAGCCCGAGCGGCGCATGCACCGCCGCCGCGACGACGAACAGCGCGTAGAACGCGAGCCAGCCGATGTTTCCCCGCGTGCGGCCGAGGATCTCGGCGGCGCTCAAACCCCCCTGCACCGCGTAGATCATCGTCGCGAGGTGCACCGCGACGCATACGGCGAGCACCGCGGCGCTTGCGCGCTGCGCGACCCAGAGCAGCGCTTCGCGGCGCGCTTCGCTCACGTCAGAGTTCCCCGCGCAGCGCCGCGGCGGCGACCGCGCGCTTCAGGCCCGCGATCGCCGCGGTCGGGGCCAAGCGCTTCGGGCAGCGCTCGGTGCAGCTCATGTGCGTGTGGCACGCGTGGCAGCCGGCGGCCCCCGCCACCGCGCGCAGCCGCTCGAGGCCGGCCGAATCGCGTACGTCGTTCACCAAGGTCCAGGCGCGGTTGAGCGCCGCCGGCCCGAGGTATTCGGGCAGCCGCGCAACCACGTCGCAGGCGGCATAGCACACCGCGCAGCCGATGCACTCGATGCCGGCCTCGACCGCGCGCCGCTTCTCCGAATCGGGCGGCACGCGCGCAAAATCGTCCGCGCGCGTCGCGCGCCCCTCGAAGCGGCCGCGCGCGCGCGCCCACTTGTCGAAGAACGGCCGCATGTCGGTGACCAGATCGCGGATCACCGGAAGGTTGGCGAGCGGCGCGATGCGCAGCCGGCCGTCGGGCGCGACCTTGTCCACGTGCGTGCGGCAGGTCCAGCGCGGCGCGCCGTTCACCGTCATCGCGCAGGAGCCGCACATGCCGACGCGGCAGGCGAAGCGGTACGCGAGCGTGGGATCGCGCTCGCGCTGGATCCAGGTGACGACGTCGAGCACCGTCTGGCTGGCATAGCGCGGCACCTCGTAGTCGCGAAACGCGCCGTCGGCGCCGCCGCGCCACACGCTCACCCGCAGCGTCGCCGGCAAGCGCGCCCCCGTCAGGCGCTTTCGTAGAGCCGCGTCAGGACGAACTCGCGGTGCCCGAGCGCCTCGGCGGCGGTGAGGCGGCCGTTTGCGGTGCGGAACATGCACTCGAGCACGCGATCGCCCGCCTGGTCGAGCGTCAGCTCGCGGCGCGTGATGCCGGTGACGTCGACGTCGATGTGCTCGGCCATCGTGCGCATCGTCCTCGGATTCGCGGCAGATCTTGATGACCGGCAGGATCGGGTTGCCGATCACGTTGCCCTGGCCGGTCGGAAAGAAGTGCACCGTGAAGCCGGCGGCGGCGCAAAGCGTCACCATCTCGGCCGCGGCCGAGGACGAGTCCATGAACCACAGACCCGGGTCCGGTGGGCGTTTCCGCCTTGTCGAGCACGCCGTCCACCAGGCAGCGCTTTCCGATCTTCTGGATGTTGCCGAGCGCCTTTTCCTCGATCGTCGTCAGGCCGCCCGCGATGTTGCCCTTGGTGGGCTGCGACTCGGAGAGGTCGTTCGTCTTGTGCGCGCGCGATCACGTCCTGGTAGCGGTCGAACATGAACTGGAATTTCCGCGCACTTCCTCGGTGCGGCAACGCGCAGCCACCAGGTGCTCGCCGCCGGTAAGTTCGGTCGTCTCGCCGAAGAGGAGCGTCACGCCGTGCTCGTAGAGCTTGTCGAAGGCGTTGCCGACCGCCGGGTTCGCGCCGATGCCGGAGGTGGTGTCGGACTCGCCGCACTTGGTCGACACCCACAGGTCGCGCAGCGGCCGCTCCTCGCGCCTCAGTTCCGACGCCCACTGCACGTACTCTTTTGCGGCCTTGGACGCGCGGCGAATGGTCTCCAGGTCGCCGTAGCCCTCGATGCCGAAGCCGGTGACCGGCTTTCCGGTCGCCGCGATGCCGTCCACCACCCGCTTCGTCCAGCCCTCTTCGATCCCGATCACCACCACCGCCGCGACGTTCGGGTTCGCCCCGGTGCCGATCAGCGTGCGAAAGTGCAGCTCGAGGTCGGCGCCGAACTGAAGCCTGCCGTAGGGGTGCGGCAGCGCCATCGTGCCCTTGATGTTGTTCTCGACCGCCTGACAGGCGGCGTTCGACAGATCGTCCACCGGCAGGATGATCACGTGGTTGCGCACGCCGACCCGGCCGTTTTCGCGCCGGTAGCCCCAGAAGGTCGCCCGCGAAAGGTCGATCGCCATCGTTTCGTCCTTTACCAGCGCTTGGTCTTCACGTTGTGCACGTGCAGGTGCGCGCCGCGCGCGATCGGCGCCACCACCCTGCCGATGTCCGCGCCGTACTTGATCACGGTGTCGCCCGGCTGGTAGTCGCGCAGCGCGATTTTGTGGCCGATCGGGATGTCCTCCAGCGCCGTCACCCGGATTTCCTTGTCCTCCTGCATGATCCAGCCGGTCAGCTCCTGGCCGGCTTTCACGCCCTCGACGACGACGACACCGACGCCGTCGCCTTCCTCGTGCACGACGAAATGGATCATTCAACGCTCCGCAACAGTGGGGCGTTATTCTAGGCGGATGACGAGCCGCCGCCGGTTCCTCGGTTCGCTATGCGGGCTCGCGGCCGCCCCGCTTGCGCGCGCGCTGCGCCTTTCGGACGATCCGTTTCGCCTCGGCGTCGCCTCGGGCTACCCGCAGCCGCACGGGTTCGTGCTCTGGACGCGTCTCGTCGGCGACCTCGACGCGGTGCCGGTTCCCGTTCGCTGGGAAGTCTTCGCCGACGACTCGCTGCGAACGCCGGTCGCCGCCGGGCTCGCGTACGCTTTGCCCGACTGGGCGCATTCGGTGCACGTCGAAGTGCAAGGGCTCGCCCCCGGCCGGTGGTACTGGTACCGGTTCCTCGCGGGCGATGCGCAGAGCCCGGTCGGACGCACGCGCACGGCGCCGGCAGCAGACGATCCCGACACCGCGTCTGCGGCTTGCGCTCGCCTCCTGCCAGCAGTACGAGCAGGGCTTCTACGCCGCCTGGCGGCACGTGGTCGCCGACGCGCCGGATCTCGTCGCTTTCGTCGGCGACTACATCTACGAGTCGTCCTGGGGGCGCGACCACGTGCGAAAGCACGATGCGGGCGAGCCGTACACGCTCGCCGAATACCGCGCCCGCTACGCGCTCTACAAGTCCGACCCGGACCTGCAGGCCGCGCACGCCGCCTGCCCCTGGATCGTCACCTGGGACGATCACGAGGTGGACAACGACTACGCCGGCGACCGTCCGGAGGACGGCATGCCGCGCGAGGCGTTCCTTGCGCGTCGCGCGGCCGCCTATCGCGCCTACTACGAGCACATGCCGCTTCCGTCGAAGATGCGCCCGCAAGGGCCCGACATGCGCATCTACACGCATCTCGACTGGGGGCGGCTCGCGCGCTTGTACGTGCTCGATGACCGCCAGTACCGCTCGCCGCAGGCCTGCCCGCGGCCGGGACGAAGCGGCGGCTCGAACACGGTGAACGTCGCCGAATGCGCAGAACTTTTCGACCCCCGGCGAACGATGCTCGGGCGCGGGCAGGAGCGCTGGCTCGCCGGGCGCGTTCGCGCGCGAACGCGCGGCGCGCTGGAACGTGATCGTGCAGCAGACGCCGATGGCGCAGTTCGACCAGCTGCCGGGCGAGGGCCGGCGCGCCTGGACCGACGGCTGGGACGGGTATCCGGCGGCGCGCGCGCGGCTCTTCGAGGCGCTCCTTGCGCACCGCGTCGCCAACCCGGTGGTGCTCGGCGGCGACGTGCACGCGTTCCAAGCGAGCGATCTCAAGCGCGACTTCGACGATCCGGCGTCCCCGGTCGTCGCGAGCGAGTTCGTCTGCACCTCGATCACCTCGCAGGGCTGGCCGCAGGAGCGGCTCGCGCCGCTGCTTGCCGACAACCCCCACATCCGCTTCGCCGACAGCCGCTACCGCGGGTATCTGCGCGTCGAGGTCTCGCCCGAGGAGGCGCGCGCCGACTTGCGCGCGGTCGAGACGGTCGCGCGCCCCGACGCCGCCTGCTTCACGCTCGCGAGCTTTTCGGTCACCGACGGAACGCCGGGCGCGCGCCGTCTCGGCTAACGGCAGCGCAGGTTCGCCGCCGCGTCCTCGATCGGTCGGGTGCAGTCCTGGGCGTTCACGCGCCTTGCGTCGTCTATCGGCGGCGCGCGCCGCGGCGCGTCGGGCTCGATCGCGAGGAAGGGATTCGCGCGGTAGCGCACGCCGGCCGGCGAAGAATCGAACCATGCTGCGCCGGCGAGAAGGCCGAGCGCGGCGAGCGCTGCGGCGCCCGAGCCGGCCTGCACCCGGACCGCACCCGTGAACCCGCCGGCGGCCGGCGGCGCCGCGCCGACCGTCACCTGCGCCTGCGTGTGCGCGCAGCCGGCAAGGAGCGCAAGGACCGCGATCGCGAGCGCGCGCGCCATGCCGCGATTCTAAGCGGTCGCGCGCACGAGCCGGTCGCGCACGGCTTCCCAGGCCGGATCCTCGGGCGGGGCCTCGATCAGGATGCGCTCGCAGCCGGCCTCGTCGAGTTCGCGCAGCGCCGCATAGAGCCGGCGCGCGTACGCGTGCGGATCGCGCGGCATGCGAAGCCAACAGTCCACGCGCTCGTCCGGGCGCGAAAACGCGAGCACCGCGACCTTCGCGCCCCGCTTCGCGATCTCGGCATCGAGCCGCCACGCCGGAACGAGCGCCGCCGGCGTGCGCGGCGCGTAGTGGCGCTCAAGCCCCCCGGGGTGGCGCGGCGCATCGGCCGCTTTCGGGTTCACGCGCGCGCCGATCGCCGCCTCGATCTCCGCCGCCCCGATCCGTCCGGGACGCAGCAACACCGGCGCCGCACCCGAGAGGTCGACGATCGTCGACTCGATGCCGACTTCGCTCGGTCCGCCGTCGAGAACGCAATCGACCTCGTCGCCGAGATCGGCGCGCACGTGCGCCGCCGTGGTCGGGCTCACCGCGCCGAAGCGGTTCGCCGAGGGCGCCGCGACGCCGCTGAACGCGCGGCCGCCTTGCTTTCCCGCGAACGCGCAAAGCAGCGCCTGCGCGACCGGATGCGCGGGCACGCGCAGTGCGACCGTGTCCTGGCCTCCGGTGACGAAGTCGCCGGCGAGCGCCGAGCGCTTGAGAACGAGCGTGAGCGGTCCCGGCCAGAAGCGCGCGGCGAGCCGCCGCGCGCTCTCGGGCACCTCGCGCGCCCAGGAAAAAGCGAGCGCCGCATCCGCGAAGTGCACGATCGCCGGATGATCCGCCGGCCGGCGCTTCACGGCGTAGAGCCGCGCGACCGCCTGCGGGTTTGCGGCATCGGCCCCGAGGCCGTAGACCGTCTCGGTCGGAAAGGCGACGAGGCCGCCTGCGCGCAGGATGCGCGCTGCGCGTTCGATCTCGGCCTGCGGCGTCATTCGCCGAGGAGCGCGCGCCGCAGCGCGATCGCGCGATCGCGCGCCTGCTCGACGCTCGGCGCGAGCACCGTGAAGTGACCCATCTTGCGCCCGGGCCGCGGCTCGCGCTTTCCGTAGAGGTGCAGTTTTGCCGCCGGGTCCTGAAGCACCGCCTCCCAGCGCGGCTCGCCCGCGCGCCAGGCGTCGCCGAGTACGTTCACCATCGCCGCGGCGCTCAACAGCCTCGGCTCGCCGAGCGGCAGCCCGCAGAGCGCCCGCAGCTGCTGCTCGAACTGGCTGCTCGCGCAGGCATCGAGCGTATAGTGGCCGCTGTTGTGCGGCCGCGGCGCGATTTCGTTCGCGAGCAGCGCTCCGCTCACGACGAAGTATTCGACCGCGAGCACGCCGACGTAGCCGAGGCCGGCGGCGAGCTCCGCCGCGAGCGCCTGCGCGCGCTCGGCGAGCGCCGGCGCCACCTGCGCCGGCGCGATCGAGACGTCGAGGATGCCGTTGCGGTGGCGGTTTTCCGCGACCGCGAACGCGCGCGTCTCGCCGTCCGCGCCGCGCGCGACGATCGCCGACACTTCCGCGTCGAGCGCAAGCCGCCGCTCGAGCACGCAGGGCACGCGGCCGAATCCGTGCCAGGCGGCGATCGCCTCCGCGGGCGATTCCACCCGCGCCTGGCCCTTGCCGTCGTAGCCGAAGCGCGCGGTCTTGAGGACCGCCGGATAGAGCTCGGGCCGCGCGAGGTCTTCTTCGCGCTCGACCGGCGCGTACGGTCCGACGGCAAGGCCGTGCGCGCGAAACGCCGCCTTTTCCCGGATACGGTCTTGCGCGATCGCGATGCACTCGGGCGGGGGCGCGACGCGCGTTCGCCCGGCGAGCCGCGCAAGGCTCGCCGCCGGAACGTTCTCGAATTCGACGGTGACCGCCGCGCAGGTGCGCGCAAGCTCCTCGAGGGCCCCTTCGTCGTCGTAGACGGCGACAAGGTGCCGGTCGGCGACCGCCCCGGCGGGGCTTGCGGGGTCCGGATCGAGCACCGCGACCCGGTAGCCCGCTTCGCGCGCAGCGAGCGCAAAGAACCGCCCGAGCTGTCCGCCGCCCAGCACGCCGAGCCAGGCGGGCGGCAGGATCGGCGCCGTCATCGCCCCTTCGGGAGCCGCATCCTCGCGACTGCGCGCCGGAGCCCCGCCCGGTAGCGCTCGAGGCGCGCGGCGAGCGCGGCGTCCGTCGTGGCAAGGAGCGCCGCAGCGAAAAGCCCCGCGTTCGCGGCGCCACCTTCCCCGATCGCGAAGGTCGCGACCGGCACCCCTTTCGGCATCTGCACGATCGAAAGCAGCGAGTCCTGCCCAGCGAGGTGCCGGCTCGGCACCGGAACGCCGAGCACGGGAAGCGTCGTCTTCGCCGCGATCATGCCGGGAAGGTGGGCGGCGCCGCCCGCCCCCGCGATGATCGCGCGCAGGCCCCGTGCGCGGGCACTCGCGGCGTACTCGAACATCGTATCCGGCGTGCGGTGCGCAGACACCACTTTCGCCTCGTAGGGAACGCCGAGGGCCTCGAGCATCGCGCAGGCCTCGCGCATCACCGGCCAGTCGCTTTTCGATCCCATCACGACGCCGACCAGTGGTCGCGCGCCGGCGCGGGTTGCGCGTCGTCTCATGCGAGCGTCCTTCCGGTGAGCCGCTCGTACGCCTCGCGGTAGCGCGCGGCGGTACCGGCGATCACCTCGGCCGGAAGCCGCGGCGCGGGCGGACGCTTGTCCCAGCCGACCGACTCCAGCCAGTCGCGCACGTACTGCTTGTCGAACGAGGGCGGCGACTCGCCGATGCGCCAGCGATCGGCCGGCCAGAAGCGCGAGGAGTCGGGCGTGAGCGCCTCGTCGATCAGCACGAGCGAGCCGTCGGCGTCGGTCGCGAACTCGAACTTGGTGTCGGCGATGAGGATGCCGCGCGTCGCGGCGTATTCGGACGCCTCGCGGTAAAGGCGCAGGCTCGCCTCGCGCACGCGCTCGGCGGTCTCGCGGCCGACGAGCCCCGCAGCGCGCTCGAACGAGATGTTCTCGTCGTGGCCCTCCTTCGCCTTGGTGGCCGGCGTGAAGATCGGCTCGGGAAGCTTCTCCGCCTGCCGCAGCCCGGCCGGCAGCCGGATGCCGCAGACGGCGCCGCTTGCCCGGTAGTCCTTCCAGCCGGAACCCGCGAGGTAGCCGCGCACCACCGCCTCGATCGGAAGCGGCGCAAGGCGCCGTGCGACCACCGCGCGGCCGCGAACCTGCGCGCGGTCGGCCTCGCCCTCGACGACGCGCTCGGGGTCTTCGCCGGTGAGGTGGTTCGGCACGATGTGCGCGAGCCGCGCGAACCAGAAGTTCGAGATCGCGGTGAGCACGCGGCCCTTGTCCGGGATCGGATCGGCGAGCACCACGTCGAAGGCCGACAGGCGGTCGCTCGCGACGATGAGCAGGCGATCGGCCCCCACCGCATAGAGGTCGCGGACCTTGCCGCGGCCGATGAGCGGCAGGCTCGCGAGGTGCGACTCGTACAGCGTGCCGGCTACGCCGCCTGCTTCTCGAGCTCGGGCTTCCACTTGCCCTGCGCGGCGAGCGCGTTCATGTGCGCACGGTGATAGAACGCCTTTTGCGCCGCGGCGACGTTCGCCGCCTCTCCGCGCCAGGTCTGGAGCGCCGCGTTCTGCAGCGCGCGCGAGTAGGAGAACGTGAGCGGCCAGGGCAGCCCCTTCATCGCCGCCATCGCGTTCAGGTGCGCGGTGGCGGCGACGTCCGACTGTCCGCCCGAGAGGAAGACGATCCCCGGCTGCGCCGCCGGCACGGTGCGCTTGAGCACGCGCACGGTACGCTCGGCGACTTCCTCGACGCCCGCCTGGCGCGGATGATCCTTACCCGAGACGACCATGCTCGCCTTGAGGATCACGTGTTCGACCGCGACATTGTAGGCGGCAAGGGCCGCGTAGGTCGCGCGCAGCGTCGCCTCGGTCACTTCCTCGCAGCGCTCGATCGAATGCGCGCCGTCGAGCAGCACCTCCGGCTCGATGATCGGTACGATCGAAGCCTCCTGGCAGAGCGCCGCATAGCGCGCGAGCGCGTGCGCGTTCGCGTAGAGGCACGCGTGCGTCGGCAGCCCGTCGCCGATCGCGATCACCGCGCGCCACTTCGCGAAGCGCGCCCCGAGCTTGAAGTACTCGGCGAGCCGCTCGCGCAAGCCGTCCAGCCCTTCGGTGACTTTTTCGCCCGGGCAGAGCGCGAGCGGCTTTGCGCCCTTGTCCACCTTGATGCCGGGCACGATGCCCTTGCCCGCCAGATACTCGGCGAACGGCACGCCGTCGTCGGTCTTCTGGTGGATCGTCTCGTCGTACAGGATCACACCGGAGATGAACCGCTCGATGCCCGGCGTCGTGAAAAGCAGCCCGCGGTAGGCCCGACGGTTTTCCTCGGTGCACGGCACGCCCACCGCCCGAAAGCGCGACTCGCAGGTCCCGCTCGATTCGTCGGCAGCCAGAATGCCCTTGCCTTTCGCGACCATCGCGGCCGCGGTCTTCGAAAGCAGCTGCGTGTCCATACGAACCTCCCGGCGTGCGTCGCGCCGCCGGCCTGCGGCGCGAGGCGCATTCTCGCAGCCCGACCACCGCGGATCAAGATCGACGCTCGCGGCCTTCGGATCGCCGATGCACGCTGCGCGCCGGAGTGCGCGCGGCGGCACCGGTCGCGGAGCTGAAAGCGCAAGCTGCGCGCGCGGTGGCCGCTCGCCGAGCGCCGGGCCGCTCACGCTGTTCGTCGCCGCGCGCCTAACGCCGCCGCAGCCGCCGCACCGCCCACGGCCCGAGGACGGCGAGCGCCGTGAGCGCGAGTAGCGCCGCCGAAATCGGCTGCGTGAGAAACACGGTCGGGTCGCCCTGGCTGATCGCAAGCGCCCGCCGGAACTGCGTCTCGGCGAGCGGGCCGAGGATGAGCCCGATCACCGCCGGCCCGACCGGGATGTCCCAGCGGCGCATGGCGAAGCCGAGCAAGCCGAAGACGTAGAGCATCGCGAGGTCCACCCACGACTGGTGCAGGCTGTAGGCGCCGAGCGTCGCGAACACGAGGATCGCGGCGTAGAGCTGCGGCCGCGGGATGGCGAGCACCCGCACCCACAGGCCGACGAGCGGAAGGTTCAGAACGAGCAGGATCGCGTTGCCGACATACAGGCTCGCGATCACGCCCCAGACGAGCTCGGCCTGCGACTGGAAAAGCATCGGCCCCGGCTGCAGTCCGTAGTTCTGGAACGCGCCGAGCAGCACCGCGGCGGTGGCCGAGGTGGGAATCCCGAGCGTAAGGAGCGGCACGAGCACCCCGGTCGCCGCGGCGTTGTTCGCCGCCTCGGGGCCGGCAACGCCCTCGATCGCCCCGCGGCCGAACTCCTCGGGCCGCTTCGCGAGCCGCTTTTCCACCGTGTAGGAAAGAAAGGTCGGGATTTCGGCGCCGCCCGCCGGAATCGTGCCGAACGGGAAGCCGATCGCGGTCGCGCGCAGCCACGCGGGCCAGGACCGGCGCCAGTCTTCGCGCGTCATCATGACGCGGCCGCGCAGCCGCTCGAGCGAGGCGGGCAGGCGGCTCTGGTAGGCCGCGACGTAGAGCGCTTCGCCGACCGCGAACAGGCCGACGGCGAGCACCACTACATCCACGCCGTCGAGGAGCTCCGGCACGCCGAACGCAAAGCGCGCCTGTCCCGTCTGGCTGTCGATGCCGACCAGACCGAGCAGCAGGCCGACGAAGAGGCTCGCAAGTCCCCGCACCGTCGAGCGGCCGAGCACCGCCGAGACGGTGACGAAGGCGAACACCATCAGCGCGAAATACTCCGCCGGCCCGAACTTGAGCGCGAGTTCGACGACGAGCGGCGCAAGGAGCGTGAGCGCCACCGTCGCGAGCGTTCCGGCGACGAACGAGCCGATCGCGGCGGTCGCGAGCGCCGGCCCGGCGCGGCCCGCTTTTGCCATGCGGTTACCCTCGAGTGCGGTCGCGATCGAGGCCGATTCGCCCGGGGTGTTCAGCAGGATCGTGCTGGTCGAGCCGCCGAACATCGCACCGTAGTAGATGCCGGCGAACATGATGAGCGCGCCGGTCGGATCGAGCTTCGCCGTGAGCGGCAGCAGCATCGCGACGGTGAGCGCGGGCCCCACCCCCGGCAGCACGCCGACGAGCGTGCCGAGCGTTACGCCGACGAAGCCCCAGAAGAGGTTCGCCGGCTTGAGCGCCACGGCGAAGCCCGAGGCGAGCGCGGCGAACGCCTCCATCAGGTTCCCGCGACGCCGGGCAGCGGCGCAAGCCAGCCCGCCGGCAGGCCGACGTTCAGTAGCCGCACGAAAAAGAGGTAGAGCGCGACGCAGAGCACCACCCCGAGCGCCGCGTCGCGCGCCGGGCGGCGGCTGCCGAAGCCGCGGGCGACGCACGCAAAGAGCGCCGCGCCCGCGAGAACGAATCCGGCAGCGCCGACCGCCGCCATGTGGATGACGAGACCCGCCGTCACCCAGCCGAAGGCGCGCGGATCGAACGGGTGCTCGCCGCGCGCGGCGGGATCGTCCGGCGGCGCGTTCCGCCAGCCGCCCGAGAACGCCTCCCACGCGAGCCAGCCGCCGAGCAGGATGAGCGCGGCGGAAACGAGCGCCGGCACGGCGTTCGGGCCGATGCCGGCGTAGCCGCCTTCGGCGGGCAGCGTCGCGCTGACGGCCGCGGCGCCCGCCCCGAGCGCGACGACGCCGAGCGAGAGCGCGATCTCGGCGGCCGAGCGCCGCATGCCGCGCGGCCGTCTACTTCTTCAGGCCGAGCGAGTCGAGGATGCCGGCGATGCGGCGGTTCTCCTCGTCGATGAAGCGTGCGAACTCGTCGCCGGCGAGAAAGAACGGCGCCCAGCCGAACTTTTCCAGCGTCTGCTTCCAGGCGCTCGTCTCGGTCGCCTCGCGCACCAGTTTCACGAGCGCATCGCGCTGCGCCGGCGTGATGCCGGGGGCGCCGAAGATGCCGCGCCAGTTGCCGAGCACGACGTCGATCCCCTGCTCGCGAAGCGACGGAATGCCGTCCACGCGCTCGGGCGCCGACTGCGCGAGCGCGCGCATCTTGCCTGCCTTGATGTGCTCGGCGAATTCGCCGATGCCGGAAACGCCGACGGTGACGTGCCCGCCGAGGATCGCGGCCACCGCTTCGCCGCCGCCCTTGAAGGCGACGTAGTTCACTTTCGCGGGCTCCACACCCACCGCGCGCGCGATCATGCCGGCAAGGATGTGGTCGGTACCGCCAGCCGAGCCCCCGCCCCAGGAGACCTTGCCCGGGTTTTCCTTCAGCGCCTTCACGAGGTCGGCCATCGTCTTGATCGGCGAGGCGGCCGGGACCGCCACCACCTCCCACTCGCTCGTCAACCGGGCGATCGGCGTCACCATGGATAGGTTGACCGGCGACTTGTTGAGGATGATCCCGCCCACCATCACCATGCCGCCGATCATCACCGCATGGGGATCGCCCTTCGCCTGATTGACGAACTGGGCAAGGCCGATCGTGCCCGCGGCGCCGCCCTTGTTTTCGAACGTGACGCCCGAGACGAGCTTTGCGCTCTGCATCGCGGCGGCGAGGCTGCGCCCGGTCTGATCCCAGCCGCCGCCGGGGTTCGCGGGGATCATCATCTTGAGCGCCGGCTGCGCCGCGGCGGCCGACGCGAAGAGACATCGCGAGCAATGCGACGACGGATCTCATGGCCTTTCTCCCCCTGTGGCGATGCGTCATTGTAGGCGCTGCGGCGTTTTCGGGGATAATGCGCCCCCCTTGATTTTGCGCCGCCCCGCCCCTACGTCGGCGCCGCGGACGCGCGCTCCGTCCCATGATAAGAATCGAGAACCTGGTAAAGACCTTCGGCGCCAAGCGCGCGGTGGACGGCATCTCGTTCACCGTGGAACGCGGCGAGGTGCTCGGTTTTCTCGGCCCGAACGGGGCCGGCAAGTCGACCACGATGCGCATGATCACCGGGTTCTATCCGCCGACCTCGGGTCGCATCACCGTCGGCGGCTACGACATCGTCGAGGCGCCGCTCGCCGCAAAGCGCCTGATCGGGTACCTGCCGGAGAACGCGCCTTCGTATCCGGACATGACCGTGCGCGGATTTCTCGACTGGATGGCGGCGATGCGCGGCCTCGAAGGTGAGGCGCGAAAGAAGGCGGTCGCGCGCGTCGTCGAGCGCTGCTTTCTCGAACCGGTGCTCGGGCAGTCGATCGACACGTTGTCCAAGGGCTACCGGCACCGCACCTGCCTCGCGCAGGCGTTGATCCACGATCCGGAGGTGCTCGTTCTCGACGAGCCGACCGACGGACTGGACCCCAACCAGAAGCACGAGGCGCGCAACCTCATCCGCGAGCTCGGCAAGACGAAGGCGGTCGTGTTCTCCACGCACATCCTCGAGGAGGTGGACGCCGCCTGCACGCGGGCGATCATCATCGACCGCGGTCGCATCGTCGCAAACGGCACGCCGGCGGAGCTGCGCGCGATGTCGACGGTCGCCGGCGCGGTGACGCTTCGGGCGGAAGGGGCGAGCGAGGAGAAGCTCGCCGCGCTCGGGCGCGTCGAGCGCGTGGACGGCGCGCTGCGCGTCTACCCGGCCGACAAGACGGCGAGCGCGGAATTGACGCGCGCGATCCTGGAGCTCGCCGCGCGCGAGGGCTGGAAGGTCGAAAGCCTGCGGGTCGAGGAAGGCCAGCTCGACGAAGTTTTCCGCCGCATCACGTTGCCTGACACGGCGAGCAAATGAAGACCGTCTGGACGATCGCGCGTCGGGAACTCGCGAGCTACTTCACCTCGCCGCTCGCGTACGTGTTCCTCGTCATCTTCCTGCTTCTTTCCGGGTTCTTCACCTTCACCGCCGGCGCGTTCTTCGAGCGCGGCGAGGCGAGCCTCGCGGCGTTCTTCGCCTGGCACCCGTGGCTCTACCTCGTGCTCGTTCCCGCGGTCGGCATGCGCCTGTGGTCGGAAGAGCGGCGCGCCGGCACGCTCGAACTGCTGCTCACGCTGCCGGTCACCACCGCGCAGGCGATCTTCGGCAAGTTCGTCGCCTCCTGGCTCTTTCTTGCGCTTGCGCTCGCGCTCACCTTCCCGGTGGTGGTGACGGTCAACGTCCTCGGCGATCCGGACAACGGCGCGATCGCCGCCGGCTACATCGGCAGCCTGCTCCTTGCCGGCGCCTACCTCGCGATCACGTGCATGACCTCGGCGATGACCCGCAGCCAGGTGGTCGCCTTCATCCTGGCGGTGGTGCTCTGCCTCTTCCTGATCCTCGCCGGTTTTTCGCCGGTGACCGACCTCCTTGCGCGCTGGGCGAGCCCGTCGTTCGTCGATGCGGTGGCCTCGTTTTCCGTGATCACGCATTTCGACGGTTTCCAGAAGGGCGTGATCGACAGCCGCGATCTCGCGTTCTTCGTGTCGGTGATCGGGTTTGCGCTGTTCGCGACCGGCGTCATCATCCGCGGCCACCGGGCGGGCTGAGAGGCGCGCGATGAAAAAGTACGAATCGCTCCTTTATTCCGCGGTCGGGCTCGCGGCGCTCTTTTTCGTGCTGGTCGCGGCCAATTTCCTGCTCGCGCAGGCGCCCCTCAGGCTCGACCTTACCGAGGGCCGGCTCTATACGCTCTCGGAAGGCACGAAGAGAATCCTGCGCGGGCTCGATGCGCCCGTGAAGGTGAAGCTCTATTTCTCGCAGGGCGAGCACGTGCCGGTCGCGCTTCGCGCCTACGCGCAGCGCGTCGAGGACATGGTGCGCGAGTTCAAGTCGGTCGCGGGCGCGAACCTCGTGATTGAGCGGTACAACCCGCGGCCCGACAGCGAGGAGGAGGACGCCGCGCAACTGGACGGCATCGAGGCGCAGCAGCTCCTTTCGGGCGAGCAGTTCTACCTCGGGCTCGCGGTGACGCGGCTCGACCGCAAGCAGGCGATCCCGGCGCTTTCGCCCCAGCGCGAGCGGCTGCTCGAATACGACCTCGCCAAGGCGATCGCGCGGGTCGCCGCGGCCGAGCGGCCGACGATCGGCGTGATGGCCGGGCTGCCGGTGTTCGGCGAGCGCTTCAATCCGTTCACCCGGCAGGGGTCCGATCCCTGGGTGCTCGCGAACGAGCTGAAGCGCGACTACAACGTGAAGCAGATCCCGCTGTCGGCCGAATCGATCGATGCGGACGTGAGCGTGCTCCTTCTCATCCATCCGCGCGACCTGCCCGAGTCGGTCGAATACGCGCTCGACCAGTTCGTGCTGCGCGGCGGCAAGCTGATCGCGTTCGTCGACCCGTACGCGTACTTCGACCAGCTGCCGAGCCCGATGCCCGGCGTGAGCGCCGGCGCAACGAGCTCGACCCTGCCGCGGCTCTTCAAGGCCTGGGGCCTCGAGATGGCCGCGAACAAGGTGATCTCGGATGTCGTGTACGGCTCCGGGCAGGGCGCGCGCTATACGCCGACGGTGCTCACGCTCAACCGCACCGCGTTCAACCGCGACGACATCGCCACCAGCCAGATCGAAACGCTGCTCTACGCCTTCGGCGGCGCGTTCGACGCAAAGCCCGCCGAGGGGCTGAAGGCGATCGAGCTCGTGAAAAGCTCGCCCAACTCGATGCTCGTCGACACCGTGGTCGCGACCGTGTCCGGGGAGGCGGCGATGAAGGGCTTCGTGCCCGAAAACCGCGAGCGACTGCTCGCGCTGCGGCTCACCGGCCGGTTCAAGACCGCGTTCCCCGAAGGCCGCCCGAAGTCCGAGCCGGCGAAGGACGAAAAGAAGCCAGCGGCCGCGCCGGCGCATCTTGCGCAAGCGGCGGCCGAGAACACGGTCGTCGTCGTCGGCGACGTCGATATGCTGCACGACGGCGCCGCGGTCGACATCCAGGAGGTGTTCGGCCGCAGGATCATCGTGCCCTCGAACGGCAACCTCGCGTTCGCGCTCGCGCTGGTCGAGCAGGCTTCTGCGGGCGATGCGCTCGTGTCGCTGCAGAGCCGCGCGGCGGCGTTTCGGCCGCTCACCGTCGTACGGCAGATGGAGGCCGAGGCGCAGAAGCAGTACTTCGGGCGGCTGAAAGCGCTCGAGGACGAGCGCCAGAAGACGGTCGAGCGCCTGAACGAGCTGCAGAAGGCGCGCGGCGCGGCGGCGAAAAGCGCGCAGATCCTTTCGCCCGAGCAGCAGGCGGAACTGGAGAACCTGCGCAAGAAGGCGGCGCAGACCCAGCTCGAACTGAAGGAGCTGCGCAAGAACCTGCGCCGCGACGCCGAGGCGCTCGTCTTCTGGACCAAGGTGGCGAACATCGCGCTGATGCCGGTGCTCGTCACCCTCGCCGGCATCGTGATCGCGATCGTGCGCCGCGCGCGCCGCGCGCCGAAGCCGCTCGCGCCGGCCGCTGCCGCATGAACGCACGCGTCGCCGCCGCGCTCGTCGTGCTGCTCGTCGTTCTGGGCGGCGGCGCGCTGCTCGTGCTGCAGCGCGAGGCCGCCGAGCGCCCGGGGGCGGCGGCCGTGCTCGGTCAGCCGCTGCTGAAGGAGTTGAAAGCGGCCGAGGTCGCCGCGGTCGTCATCCGCGACGCCGCCGGCACGGTCACGCTCGAGCGCCGCGAGGACGCCTGGACGATCGCCGAGCGCGCCGGCTTCCCCGCGGATATCGAGAAGGTGCGCGAGTTCGTGGTGAAGGCGATCGGGCTGAAGGTCGGGCAGGTCGAGCCGCTCGGCGAGGCCGATCGCGCGCGCCTCGGGCTGGACGACAAGGGCACGCGCGTCGAGTTCCGCGGCGCCGACGGAAAGCCGCTCGCCGCGCTCCTCGTCGGCAAGAAGCACTTCAAAAAGGAGCCCGACGACCCGGAGAAAGCGGCCGCCGACGGCCGCTTCGTGCTGCGTCCGGAGGATCCGAAGACCGTGTATCTCGTGTCCGACCCGCTCTCGCAGGCGACGTCGAAGACCGCCGAGTGGATCGACCGCCGCTCGTTCCAGGTCGAAAAAGTGAAGACGCTCGAAGTGCGCCATCCGGAGGGCGACAGCTGGCGGATCGAGCGGTCCTCCGAGAACGCCGAATGGAAGCTTTCGCCGCTCAAGCCGGGCGAAAAGCTCGAACCGACGCGCGCGAACTCCGCCTCGTACTCGCTCAGCCTGCTCGATCTGGCCGACGTCGCGGCGAAGGACGCGGCGGCGAACGCCTTCGAGCGCCCGATCCTCGTCGATGCGGCGACCTTCGACGGGCTCGCCTACGCGATCCGCGTCGGCCGGCTCGAGGGCGAAAACCACTACGTCGCGTTCACGGTCTCGGGCGCGCCGATTCGCGAGCGCACGCCGGAGAAAGACGAAAAGCCGGAGGAGCGCGAGCGCCGCGACAAGGAGCACGCCGAGCGGCTGAAGAAACTGGAAGAGCGCCTTGCGCGCGAAAAGCAGCTCGCGCAGTACGTGCTGCTCGTGCCGAAATCGCGGCTCGAGGACACGCTGAAGAAGCGCGCCGAGCTGCTGCAGAAGCAGGACGAGAAGAAATAGGCCGCCGGCCCGGGCGCCGCGGTCCGGCTTTCCTGCCGCGCCGGGTGCTGTTATAAATCGGGCTTCCCGCCCGGAGAGGAGGCCCGGTGGCTCAGAATTCCCTCAAGAACATCCGCACGATCGCGCTCGTCGGCCAGGCGGGCGCCGGAAAGACCACGCTCGCCGAGGCGCTGCTCGCGAAAGCCGGCGCGATCCCCGCCGCGGGCAGCGTCGAGCGCGGCACCACCGTCTGCGACTACACGCCGCTCGAGAAGCAACTGCAGCATTCGCTCAAGCTCGCGGTGGCGACGTTCCAGGCGAACGGCACGCGGGTGCACCTGCTCGACACCCCCGGCTATCCGGACTTCGTCGGCCACGCGCTGCCGGCGCTCGCCGCGGTCGAGACCGCGGCGGTCGTCGTCAACGCGCAGAACGGCATCGAGATGATGACGACGCGCTTCATGCAGTGGGCGGCAAGGCGCGGCCTCGATCGCCTGATCGTCGTCAACAAGATCGACGCGGACAACGTGGACCTCGCCGCGCTGCTCGCCGAGATCCAGGCGGCGTTCGGCAAGGAGTGCCTGCCGCTCAACCTTCCCGCGGGCAACCGCACGCGCGTCTCCGACTGCTTCTTTGCGCCCTCGGGAGAGGCGGACTTCTCCTCGGTCGAGGAGGCGCACAAGCGCCTCGTCGAGCAGGTGGTCGAGGTGGACGAAAAGCTCACCGAGCTCTACCTCGAGAAAGGCGAAGTGGCCCCCGAGGCGCTGCACGAGCCGCTCGAGCGCGCGCTGCGCGAGGGGCATCTCGTTCCGGTGGTGTTCACCTCGGCGAAGACCGGCGCGGGCGTGAAAGAGCTTCTCGACGTGATCGTCAAGCTCCTGCCCGATCCGACCGAAGGCAATCCGCCGAAGTACGTCTCGGTGCCCGCCGGCGGCGGCGCGCCGGTCGAGTTCCAGCCGGTGCCCGATCCGGCGCGCCATGCGCTCGCGCACGTCTTCAAGATCGAGATCGATCCCTACATCGGGCGGCTCGCGGTCTTTCGCGTGCACCAGGGCCGCATCACCGCCGGCACGCAGCTCTACATCGGCGAAAACCGCAAGCCGATCAAGCCGGGGCACCTCTATATGCTGCGCGGAAAACAGCAGACGGCGGTGCACGAAGCGCTGCCCGGCGACATCGCCGCGATCGCGAAGGTGGACGAGATCTCGTTCGACCACATCCTGCACGATTCGGCCGAGGACGCGCACCTGCACGCGCGGCCGCTCGAGCTGCCCACCTCGGTCTTCGGGCTGGCGGTGCGGCCGAAAAAGCGCGGCGACGAGCAGAAAGTCTCCGACGTCCTTCACAAGCTCGCCGCCGAGGACCCGTGCTTCCGGCTCGAGCACAACGCGCAGGCGAACGAGACCGTGATGCGGGGCCTGGGCGAGATGCACCTCAAGGTGATGCTCGAGAAGATGTCCTCGCAGTACAAGCTCGAACTCGAGACCCGCCCGCCCTCGATCCCGTACCGCGAGACGATCGCGCAGCGCGCGGAGGGGCACAACCGGCACAAGAAGCAGACCGGCGGCGCGGGCCAGTTCGGCGAGGTGTTCCTGCGGGTCGAGCCGCTGCCGCGCGGCGCCGGCTTCGAGTTCGTCGACCAGGTGAAGGGCGGCGCGATCCCCGGCCAGTTCATCCCGTCGGTGGAAAAAGGGGTTCGCTCGGTGCTCGAATCCGGCTACGTCGCCGGCTTTCCGATGCAGGACATCCGCGTGATCGTCTACGACGGCAAGAGCCATCCGGTCGATTCGAAGGACATCGCCTTCATGCTCGCCGGGCGAAAGGCGTTTCTCGACGCGCTCGCGAAGGCCCGACCGATCGTGCTCGAGCCGATCGTCAACATCGAGATCGTCGCGCCGGAATCGGCGATGGGCGACATCGTGGGCGAGATTTCGGGCCACCGCGGGCACGTGAAGGGCACCGATTCGCCGCGGCCCGGCACCGTGCAGATCAGCGCCCAGGCGCCGCTTTCGGAACTCGAGCAGTTCCCTGCGCGCCTGAAGTCGCTCACCGCCGGGCACGGCTCCTACACGCTCGAGTTCAGCCACTACGAAGTGGCGCCGCCCGCGCTGCAGCAGAAACTCGCCGCCGCCTACAAGCCCGCGGCGCAGGCGGAGGAGTAGCGCACGCTAGCCGCCGAAGCCGTCTGAGACGCGCACGTCGAGAAGGCGCGGTGCGCCCGAGGCGAACGCCTCGCGCAGCGCCGGCGCGAGCGCCTCGGGCTCGCTCACGCGCTGCGCGGGGACGCCCATCGCGTGCGCGAGCTCGACGAAGTCGATCTCGGGCTCGCGCAGGTCCATGCCGAGGAAGCGGTCGGTGCCGCGCATCGCGACGAGGCGTTCCTTGAGGATACGGTAGCCGCGGTTGTTTGCGACGACGTAGGTGATCGGTAGCGCAAGATGCGCTGCGGTCCAAAGCGCCTGGATGCCGTACATCGCGGCGCCGTCGCCGACGAGCGCCGCGACCGGCCGGCCGGGCTGCGCGAGGCTTGCGCCCACCGCCCCCGGCAGCGCAAAGCCGAGCCCGCCGCTCGCGAGCCCGAAGAACCGCAGCGGCGCGCGCGCAGGCAAAAGCGCAGGCAACGTCGCCGACGAGGTCAGCCCTTCGTCGAGCACCACCGCGTCCTCGGGCAGCGCCTCGACGAAGCGCAGCACCAGGTAGCGCGGATCGAGCGGTTTTTCCTCCGCCGCCTCGAGCGCGGCAAGCCGCGCGACCTCGCGCTTCGCCGTCCAGTTGCGCGGCGCGAGCGCCGCAAGGCGCGCTGCGGCGCCAGCGCGGTCTGCGCGCTCGCGAAGGTGCGGTAACAGCGCAGCGAGCGTCTCCCTCACGTCCGCCCGGAGCGCGATCTCCGCCGGATGGTTCTTGCCGATCTCCCAGTCGCGCTCGCTCACGTGTACGACGGCCAATCCTTCGGGGAGCGGATCCACCGGGCTGTGCACCGACATCCGAAGCAGATCCGCTCCCAGGCAAACCAGCAGGTCGAAGGGCGCGAGCGCCTCGCGCACCGCCGGCTGGCTGCGCGGCAGCATGCCTATGTACGCGGGATGCTCGCTCGGAAAAGGCGCGCAGTACGGCACCGTCTCGCCGAAGACGGCGGCGCCGGCGAGTTCGGCAAGCTCCGCCGCCTCGGCCCATGCGTCGCGCTCGGCGAGCTCGCGCCCCGCGAGGATCGCCGGCGCGCGCGCGGAAAGGAGCCGCGCGGCGAGCCGCTCGATCGCGTCGTTCGAAGGCCGCGCGCGCGCATCCACCCGCGTCGGCCGGCCGAGGTCGGTCTCGACCGTGTCGTCCAGAACGTCGCCGGGCAGCGATACGAACACCGGCCCGGTGGGCGGGGTCGTCGCCACTTTTGCCGCGCGGCGGAGGACGAGCGGGAGGTCTTGCGCGCGCGTCACCTCGACCGCCCACTTGACGAACGGCCGCGCGACCTCGACGAGCGGCGCGTAGAGGAGCGGCTCGCGCAGGCCGTGGCCCTGCTCCTGCTGCCCCGCGGTGAGGATGAGCGGCGAGCCGGAAAAGCGGGCGTTATAGAGCGCACCCATCGCGTTGCCGAGGCCCGGGGCCACATGCACGTTCGCCGCCGCGAGCCGCCCGCTCGCGCGCGCGTAGCCGTCGGCCATCGCGAGCACCGCCGACTCCTGGAGCCCGAGGACGAAGCGGATCTCCGGATGCGCGCCGAGCGCCTGCATGATCGCGAGCTCGGTCGTGCCCGGGTTGCCGAAGAGGTGCGTCACCCCCTCGTCGGCGAGGATGCGCACGAACGCTTCGCGCCCGGTGAGCTTCGCGGTCACGGAAATTCGATCACCGCCTTGCCGGTCGCCTGCGTGTCGAAGACGCGGTAGGCTTCCTCGACCTCTTCGAGCCGCCAGCGGTGCGTGAAAAGGCGGTCGAGCCGCAGGCGCTTTGCGGCGACGAAGCGCGCGCACTCGGCCTGCCCGGTCGCGCTGAACGTCCAGGAGCCGACGATCGTGAGCTGCTTTCGCAGTAGATCGCGCCGAGACGTCGAGCGTCAGCTCGCCCCCTTCGCCGACGAAACAGACGAGGCCCCAGGTCTTCGCCGCGCGCACCGCGGCAAGGCGCGCCTCCGCGACGCCGGAGCAGTCGAGCGCGAGATCGACGCCCTCGCCGCCGGTGAGCTCCTTGAGCGCCGCGACCGGTTCGTTTTTCGACGCATCGATGAGCGCGTCGGCGCCGAACTCGCGCGCAAGCGCAAGCCGCGCCGCGTTCGTCTCGACCGCGATCACGCGCGCGCCCATCGCAGCGCCGATGAGCGTCGCAGATAGCCCGACCGGCCCCTGGCCGAAGACCGCGAGCGTCTGCCCGCCCGCAAGCTGCATGCGCCTCAGCGCCGCGTACGCGGTGCCGGTGCCGCAGGAGATCGCCGCGCCCTCGGAGAACGTCAGCTCGTCGGGCAGCGGAACGAGCGTCCGCGCCGGCACCTTGAGGTACTCGGCGTGGCCGCCGTGCGCGGTGACGCCGTAGACGGCGATGCCGGCGCGGCACAGTTGCGACCAGCCGGTGCGGCAGTGGCCGCAGACGCCGCAGCCGGCGTAATGGTGGTTCATCACGCGCGCACCGAGCGGCGCCTCGCGCTCGGCGACGCCCGGCCCGCGCGCCTCCACCACGCCGCAGGGCTCGTGCCCGGCGATGAAGGGCTCGGCATCGCCGGGAAGGCCGAGCGCGCGCTGCGCCTCGCCGGGCGGCGAACGGTAGAACTTGAGGTCCGAACCACAGAGGCCCGAGGCCTTCATCCGGATCACCACCTCGCCCGGCCCGGGAACCGGGTCGGGAAACTCCCGCACCTCGATTCGCCGATTGCCGAGAAACACCGCGCCTCGCATCGCTCCTCCTTTCGTCCGCCGGGCGGGACGATCGTCGCCCGCCTGCGTACGCGCTAGCAGAACCGCAGATACCGGTCCTTCATCACCGCGAGCACCTCGTCCGGATCGCGCTGCCACCAGTCGCGCTCGGAGAAGATCTCCACCTCGTGAAAGCCCGCGTAGCCGGCCGCTTCCATCCAGCCGCGGATGCGGGGAAGGTCTATTACGCCGTCGCCCATCATCGCGCGGTCATTGAGCGTATCGCGCGTCGGCACCCGCCAGTCGCACAGATGAAAGGCGAGGAGCCGCCTGCGGCCTGCACGCGCGATCTGCTCGGCGAGCTTCGGGTCCCACCAGACGTGATAGACGTCCACCGCGACGCCGACGCCCTCGCCGAGGGCCTCGCACAGATCGAGCGCCTGCTCGAGGGTGTTGACGCACGCGCGATCCGGCGCCTGCATCGGATGAAGCGGCTCGATCGCGAGCGCCACCCCCGCCGCGCGCGCCTCGGGTGCGAGGAGCGCGAGGCACTCTCGCACCCGTTCTCGCGCGCGCACGAGGTCCTTCGAGCCCTCGGGCAGACCGCCCACCACCATCACGAGGCAGCGGGCACCCAGCTCGTGCGCCTCCTCAATCGCGCGGCGGTTGTCCGAGAGCCAGTCGGGCGCGGTGAAAAAGCCCCCGCGGCAAAGGCCGCTCACCGCAAGGCCGTGCGCGCGGATCGCGCGCCGGGCGGCCTTCAGGCCCATTTCGGCGAGCTTGTCGCGCCAGGGGGCGATGCCGGCGATGCCGTGGCGCGCGCAGCCCTCGATCGCCTGCGCGAGCGTCCACTGCGCCTTGACGGTCGCGATGTTGAGCGCAAGCTTCGCCAGGTCAGGCGAGCCCATGCACCGCAAGGAGCGCGCGCATCCTCGTGCAGGCGAGTTCCGGTTCGGCGAGCAGGCCTGCGGCGTCGGCGAGCCGGAAGAGTTCGGCAAGGTGGAGGATGTGCCGCGCGCTTTGCTGGCCGCCGAGCATCGTGAAGTGCGACTGGTGTCCGTTCAGCCAGGCGAGGAACACGACCCCGGTCTTGTAGAACCGCGTCGGGGCACGAAAGATGTGGCGCGAAAGCGGCACGGTCGGCGCAAGGATCTCGTGGTAGCGCGCCCGCTCGCCCGCGGCGAGCGCGGAAAGCGCGGCCGAGGCCGCCGGCGCGATCGCGTCGAAGATGCCAAGGAGCGCGTCCGAATACCCCTCGGCGTCGCCCTCGATCAGCTCGGCGAAGTGGAAGTCGTCGCCGGTGTACATGCGAACGCCCGGCGGAAGCCGCCGGCGCATCGCGATCTCTTTTTCCTTGTCGAGAAGCGAGATCTTGATGCCGTCCACCTTCGCGGCGTTCGCCCGCAGGATTTCGAGGCAGACCTCCATCGCCGCGCCGCGGTCCCGTGCGCCCCAGTAGCCTTCGAGCGCCGGGTCGAACATTTCGCCCAGCCAATGGATGATCGCCGGCTCCGCAAGTTGCCCGAGGATGCGGCCGTAGACGCGCGCGTAGTCCTCTGGCGAGCGGGCGCTTGCGGCGAGCGCCCCGGCTCGCCATCAGGATCACGCGGCCGCCTGCGCGCTCGATCGCCTCGCACTGCTCTTCGTAGGCGGCGACGATGCGCTCGAGCGGATGCGGGCCGGGCGCGAGCTGATCGGTGCCTGCGCCGCAGGCGATGCGCGCGCCGGCGATTCCTTTCGCCTCGGCGACCGAACGGCGGATGAGCTCGAGCGCGTTCGGCCAGTCGAGGCCCATGCCGCGCTGCGCGGTGTCCATCGCCTCGGCGACCGCAAGGCCCCACGACCACAGGTGCCGCCGGAAGGCGAGCGTCGCCTCCCAGTCGATCGCCGGCTCGAGCCACGGTTCCTTCGTCGAAAGCGGGTCGGCGACCACGTGCGCGGCGGCGTAAGCGATGCGCGTGAAGGGCCGCGCCTGGCCGCTCGAAGCGGCGCGGCTCGTGCACCGCGAATTCGGCGATCGTGCCGTCTGCCGCCGGCAGCCGGATCGTGAGGATCGGATCGCGCTTCATGCCTTGAGCCTCGGCACCGGAAGCCACTTGCGCAGCTTCCAGCTTTTGAGCGCCAGCTCCGCGAGCTGCACGCCTTTTGCGCCTTCGAGCAGATTCCACTTGAAAGGCGCCTCGCCCGCGACATGGCGCAGGAACAGCTCCCACTGCACCTTGAACGCGTTGTCGTAGCCCTCGCCCGGCACCTCGCGCCAGCCGGCGTAGAAGTCGATCGGCTGCGGCACATCCGGGTTCCACACCGGCCGGGGCGTGTCGGCGTAGGACTGTACGCGACAGTCCGCGCAGCCCGGCGACCGCGCTTCCGTCGGTGCCGTCCACCTGCAGCGTCAGGAGGTCGTCGCGGCGCACGCGCACGCACCAGGAGGAGTTGAACTGCGCGATCACGCCGCCAGCGAGCTCGAACGTGGCGTAAGCGGCGTCGTCGGCGGTCGCGCGGTATTTCTTTCCCTTTTCGTCCCAGCGCCAGGGGATGTGCGTCGCACCGAGGCAGGACACCGCCTTCACTTCCCCGAACAGGTTGTCGAGGACGTAGCGCCAGTGGCAGAACATGTCGAGGATGATGCCACCGCCCTCCTCCTTGCGGCAGTTCCAGGACGCTGCGCCGACGGCTGGCCGCGCGCGCTATCGCCCTCGAACACCCAGTAGCCGAACTCGCCGCGCACCGAAAGGATGCGGCCGAAAAAGCCCTCGGCGCGCAGCTTCGCGAGCTTGACGAGTCCGGGGAGCCACAGCTTGTCCTGCACCACGCCGTGCTTGGTGCGCGCCTTTCGCGCCGCGCGAACGAGTGCGAGCGCATCGGCGAGCGTCGTCGCCACCGGCTTTTCGCAGTAGACGTGCTTTCGCGCCGCGATCGCGCGCGCGAGCACCTTCGGTCGAAGCTGCGTGGAGGCCGCGTCGAAGAACACCGCGTCGTCCCTCGATTCGAGCGCGCGGTCGAGGTCGGTAGTCCAGCGCTCGATACCGTGCTCGCGCGCAAGCGCCTGGAGCTTTCCCGCGTCGCGGCCGACGAGGAGCGGGTCGGGCACGAGCCGCGTGCCGTCGGCGAGCGCGACGCCGCCTTGCGCGCGGATCGCGAGGATCGAGCGCACGAGATGCTGGTTCGTGCCCATGCGGCCGGTCACCCCGTGCATGACGATGCCGATGCGCTTTTCGCTCATCGCGCGTTCACTTCTTCTTCGCGAGTCGAGGCGCTCGATCAGCCGCCGCTCGCGTTCGAACTGCTCGCGCGCCCACTGCGCGTATTCCTCGCTCGACTTGTACCAGAGCGGCTGGTTGAACTTTTCGAGCGCCTTGAGGTGGATCGGGTCTTCGAGCCCCTTCCTGAACGCGTCGTGAAGGATTTTCACGATCTCGGGCGGCGTCCCGGCCGGTGCGCCGATCCCGTAGGGGCTCGTCGAGACGATGCCGTAGCCGAGCTCGGCGAGCGTCGGCACGTCGGGCCAGATCGGCACCCGCTTTTCGGTGAACACCGCGAGCACCCGCGCTTTTCCGGCCGAGACGTGCGGAACGGCCCCGGTCGAGCTCCACCGCCACCTGGATGTGGCCGCCGAGGAGCGCCGTCATCATGTCGGCGCTTCCCTTGTAGGGCACGTGTACGAGCTTCAGCCCCTGCGCCGCCGCCAGTTCCTCCATCGCCAGATGCACGGTGCTGCCGATGCCGTGCGAGCCGAAGGTGACGCGATCGGGATTGGCTTTGGCGTGCGCGACGAGCTCGCCCATCGTCTTCCAGGGGGCGTCCGCGCGCACCACCACCGCGAACACGTAACCGGAGACGCCGATCACGTAGCGGATGTCCTTCAACGGATCGAAGGCGACGTTTTCCATGTGCGGCAGCCGCAGCACGGTGACCGGGATCATGCTGAGCGTGTAGCCGTCGGGCCGGGCGTTCACGAGCGCCGCGGCCCCGAGCGTTCCCGCCGCCCCGGGCCGGTTTTCCACCACGATCGGCTGGCCGAGGTATTTGGACGTCGCCTCGGCGAGCGCGCGGCCGGCGACGTCGGTCGGCCCGCCCGCCGGGAAGGTGACGATCAGGGTCACCGGCCGCGACGGAAAGCCTTGCGCGAAGGCGGCCGGCGTCGCGACAAACAGCGCGAAAAGCGCAGCGATCAGCTTCATGACATCCTCCTCATCGAGTTCCAGTCGGGCATGGCGCGGCTCGCGTAGCCGGGGGCCTCGAGCGAGCCGATCGCGAGCATGCCGCCTTCGATTCTGACACGCACCGCGCCGTGGCTTTCCTCGTACAGGTCCGGGTGCGCGGCGAGAAATGCCTGCTGCTCGGTGCGCGGCGCCCCCGCCATGCCGTTCACGTAATGACGGCCGTTTCGCTCGACGTGCGTAATGCCGAGCAGCGAAACGAGCGCGAGGTCCTGCTGAAGCGCGAGCCCCGGCTGGATCGTCAGGTCTTCGGCGGACAGGAAGTAGGTGCCCGCGCCCGCCTCGGCGTTCCACGCCGCGCAGCGCGCGGCGTTGACGAGCGACCTATAGATCCCCTTCGAGGTCTTCGACGACACGCCGCGGTAGCCGAGCGCGCGCGCCTGCGGAAACGCCCCGAGCGAGTCGTCCGACTCGTCGATGATCACCGGCCGCGGGATGCCGCCCACGTGCTCTTCCAGCGCCCGCGCCCGCGCGATCGGCTGCTCGACGAAAAGCACGGCGGCCGCAAGCCGGGCAAGCCGGGGCTCCGACTCGATACGCCGCCACAGTTCCTCGATCCCGGCCGCGTCCGCATACTGCTCGTTGCCGTCGAGCGTGACGAAGTAGGGCTCCGGGAGGCGGTCGAGCACCGCGGCGATGCGCGCAAGGCGCGCGACGTCCGCTGCCGGGTCGCCCGCCACCTTCAGCTTGAAGTACCGGTTGCCGTAGCGCGCGATCACCTCTTCCAGCGTCTCCGGCAGCCCGTCAGCGCGACGCGATCGACGACGTCATCGGCCGTGATCGGGTCGGCGAGCCCCACGGCGTGCCGCGCGGCTGATCGCCGGCGCAGGCGCAAGCCGCGCAAGGAAAGCGGGCAGGTCCAAACCCTCGAAGGTTTCCGCACCGATCAGGTTGCGCCGCACTGCCTCGTAGAACGAGACGCCGAGCGCACGGCAGAGCGCATCGAGCGCCGCGCGCTCGACGAGCGCCGGCCCGAACCCGGCGACGAGCCCGTCTCGTTGGAGCGCGAGGAAATGTCCCCAGCAGGTGTCTGCGCCCGCGGCGAGGTACGCCTCGCGCGCCAGGCGAACCGATTCCCGCAACTGCTCGAAGTTCTGCTCGTTCGTGAGCGCCGGGTCCTCGTCGAAACCATTTCGGCGGCCATCAGCTCGGCCGCCGCGCCTCCGGGCTCACGGCCGTCGGCAAGCCGGATGCGCGCGCGCACGAACGCCTGCGGCGCCTCGGTGAGCGTCGCCGCGCCGAAGCGAAACGGCAGCCGCAGGCGCACGTCGCGCTCGAAGCAGGTCGAGGGCGCGCAGCGCGCAGCGGGGCGCGGGGTTGCGGCTCACGCTTGAAGCGCCTCGAGAATTCCGCGCGAGCAGCCGATCGCGCGCGCCGCCGCGCCGGGGCCGTCCGGCACGTAGTTCGAACCTGGTCCTCGACGGCGATGTCTGCCGGCATAGCCGTGACGCACGAGGGCGGCAAGGAGCGGCGCGAAGCGAAGCTCGCCCTGCCCGGGGCCGCGTCGGTTGCGGTCGTTCACCTGCACGTGCGCGATCATGCCGCGCGGCAGCCACCTGTCCACCAGCGCCGCAAGGGGCTCGGCCTCGGTGCGCGACGCGGCGCTCGTGTCGAGCATCGTGCGCAGCGCTGGGCTTCCGACCGCCTCGACCACCGCGGCCGCCTCCGCGAGCGTGTTGATGAGCGGGGTCTGATCGGCGGCGAGCGGCTCGACGCAGTAGAGGACGCCCGCGCGCTCGGCGCGCTCGGCGACGCGCGCGAAGCACTCGGTCGCGCGCGCGAGCGCCGCCTCGCGCGTGTCGCCCGGGTCGATTCGCCGCTGCTGCGGCGAGCCGTGCACGAGATAACGGCCGCCGAGCGCCGCGCATTGATCGACGAGCGCGTACATGACGTCGAGGGTCTTCCTCCGCACCGCCTCGTCGCGCGTCGAGATCGAAAGCCCCGGGGCTTGACGAGCAGCCAGTGAAGCCCGGTGATCGCGATCCCGGCATCGGCCGCCGCGGCGCGCGCCGCCGCGATCTGCGCCGCGCCCATGCGGTGCGGCTCCTCCGAAACGTATAGGGGGCGATCTCCAGCCCGTCGTAGCCGAGGCTCGCGGCGTACTCGCATTGCCGCGGAAACGGCATCGGTGCGATCACCTCGTTGCACAGGGCGATGCGCATTCCGCTTCGCCGTTCCCGTGCGGTCTGCACCGCGAAGCGCTGCGCCTGCCGCTAGCGAAAAAGCGCGCCGCCCCAGGTCTCGTTCCAGTCGGCGCCCAGCATGTCGGTCTCGCGGCCGTCGGGCTCGAAGAAGCGGTTCGGGATCTGGAAGATCGCGAGCATCGTGCCGCCGGCGGGCCCGCCCCAGGCCTCGTGGCGGCTGCCGGCCGGTCGCCAGACGAAGTCGCCCGCGCGGCATTCGCCCTCGGCGCAGACGAGGCTGCCCTCGAGCACGTAGGTCTGTTCGATCTTGACGTGCTCGTGGTCGGGCAGCTTCGCCCCGGGCGCCATGCGAAGGAGCGCGGTAAGGAGCCCGGTGTCGCGGTCAAGCAGGAGGATCTTCGCCTCCACGCCGGGAAAGCGCGTCGGCTGCCAGGCGAGTTTCGCGACTTCGACGAAGCGCGAGGCAAGCGGCGGAAGGTTCGCGTGCTCAGGCACCCCCGGTGTCGTCGCGCTCATGGCCTGCGGTGCTCCCCCACCCGCACGATCTTCATGGTGTTCGTTCCTCCGGCTTTTTCCGATCGGCTCGCCGATCGTGAGCACGATCAGGTCGCCGTCCTTCACCACCCCGTTTTCGACCAGCACCTTTTCCGCTTCCGCGAGCAGCTCGTCGCGGTCGTGACCGACGTATTTCACCATCAGCGGATAGACGTCGCGAAACAGCGCGCAACGGTAGCGCGTCGCTGTCTGCGAGGTGAGCGCGTAGATCGGCACGCCGCAGTTCAGCCGGCTCATCCAGAGCGCGGTCGCCCCCGACTCGGTGAGCGTCGCGATCGCGCGTGCCTTCATGTGGTAGGCGGTGAAGAGCGCCGCCATCGCGATCGCCTGATCGACGCGCGTGAACACGCGGTTGAGGAAGTCCTGGTCGAGGTTCACGGGCACCGTCTGCTCGGCCTCGATGCAGATGCGGTCCATCGCCTCGATCACTTCGACCGGATACTTGCCGCTCGCGGTCTCGGCCGACAGCATCACCGCGTCGGTGCCGTCCAGCACCGCGTTCGCGACGTCGGAGACCTCGGCGCGCGTCGGCACCGGGCTCGACACCATCGACTCCATCATCTGCGTGGCGGTGATCGTGATCTTGTTCGCCTCGCGCGCCATGCGGATCATCTTTTTCTGCAGCGCCGGCACCGACGCGTCGCCCACTTCCACCGCGAGATCGCCGCGCGCGACCATGATGCCCTCGCACTCGTGCATGATGTCGCGCAGCGCCTCCTCCTTCACCGCCTCGGCGCGCTCGATCTTGGCGATGAGGAAGGCTTTTCCGCCCGAGGCGCGCATCAGCTCGCGCGCCATGTACATGTCGGCGCCGGATTTCGGGAACGACACCGCGAGGTAGTCGGCCTGCATCGCGACCGCGACGCGGATATCCTCGATGTCCTTGGGGGTAAGCGCCGCCGCCGACAGTCCGCCGCCCTGCCGGTTGATGCCCTTGTGGTCCGAGAGCACGCCCCCGTGGCGCACGGTCGTGTGGATTTCGCGGCCGCGGACCGCGACCACGTCGAGCACGATGCGACCGTCGTCAAGGAGCAGCACCGCCCCCGGCTCGACGTCGCGCGGGAGATCCTTGTAGTCGAGCCCGACGCGGGTCGCATCGCCGAGTTCGCAGCCGGCATCGAGAACGAACCGCTGCCCTTTCTCCAACGCGACGCTGCCGTCGCGGAACCGGCCGATGCGGATCTTCGGCCCCTGGAGGTCGCACATGATCGCGACCGCGCGGCCGACCCTGCGCGAGATCTCCTTCACCAGCTCGGCGCGCGCAAGGTGCTCTTCGGCCGTGCCGTGCGAAAAATTGAGCCGCACGACGTCGACGCCGGCGCGCACCATCCGCTCGAGCACCGCGGCGTCGGACGAGGCGGGCCCGAGCGTCGCGACGATCTTCGTGCTGCGGAGCATCCGGCGAAGTGTATCATCGGCGTATGAGCGAACCCTCGAGCACCGAGGACCTGCTGGTCGCCTGTCTGTGCGCGGCGTGGTGCCGCACCTGCGGCGAGTTCCGCGACACGTTCGCGCGCCTCGAGAAAGCGAACGCCGGCGCGCGGTTCGTCTGGCTCGACGTCGAGGACGACGCGGAGCTGCTCGGCGACGTCGAGATCGAGAACTTCCCGACGCTCGCGGTGTTCCGCGGCGGCGCGCCGGTGTTCTTCGGGGTCACAATGCCGCAGGAAGGCGTGGTCGCGCGCACGCTCGAGGCGCTCGCGCGCGGCGCGCCGGCGCCGGTGGCGGTGCCGCCGGAAATCGCCGCGCTGCCCGCGGCGCTGCGCGAGCGCCGCTAGCGCGGCGCGCTCAGGCGTCGGCGCGCGCTTCGAGCGCCGCGACCGCGGGCAGCGTCTTGCCCTCGAGGAACTCGAGGAACGCGCCGCCGGCGGTCGAAATGTAACCGATCCGGTCGGCCACCCCGAACTTGTGGATCGCGGCGATCGTGTCGCCGCCGCCGGCGATCGAAAATGCCCTGGACGTCGCGATCGCGCGCGCGATCGTTTCGGTGCCGCGCGCAAACTGCGCGATCTCGAAGACGCCGACCGGGCCGTTCCAGACGACGGTGCCGGCCTCGGCAAGAAGCGCCGCGAGGCTCGCCGCCGTCCTCGGCCCGATGTCGAGGATCATGTCGGCTGCGCCCACCTCGCGCGCCCCGATCGTGCGCGCCGGCGCCTGCGCCGAGGGCTCCGGGGCGACGACGACGTCCTCGGGAAGCGGCACCTCCGTCGCCGCCATCACCTTCTTTGCGGCATCGGCGAGCGCCGGCTCGACGAGCGACTTGCCGACCGCATAGCCGCGCGCGAGCAGGAACGTGTTCAGGATGCCGCCGCCGACGATCAGCCGGTCCACCTTGCGCGACAGCGCCTCGAGGATCGTGAGCTTGGTCGAGACCTTCGCGCCGCCGACGATCGCAACGAGCGGCCGCGCCGGATCGGCGAGCGCGCGCGCGAGCGCATCGAGCTCCGCGGCCATCAGCGGCCCGGCGCAGGCGATCGGCGCAAATCGCGCCGCGCCGTGCGTCGTCGCTTCCGCCCGGTGCGCGGTCGCGAACGCGTCGTTCACGTACACGTCGCAGAGCGCGGCGATTTTTTTCGCGAGCGTCTCGTCGTCGGATTTTTCGCCGGCGTTGAAGCGGCAGTTCTCGAGCATCACCACCTCGCCCGGGGCGACGACGACGCCGTCCACCCAGTCGCGCACGAGCGGCACCGGCCGCCCGAGCAGTTCGGCGAGCCGCTCGGCGACCGGCGCAAGCGACGCCTTCGGGTCGAACGCGCCCTCCTTCGGGCGGCCGAGGTGGGAGGTGACCATCACCGCCGCGCCCTTCTCCAGCGCCATGCGGATGCAGGGAACCGAAGCGCGGATGCGGGTGTCGTCGGTGATGCGCCCGGACTCGTCTTGCGGCACATTGAGATCTGCGCGGATGAAGACGCGCTTTGCGCGCACCTCCAGCTCCGAAAGGCGCTTGAACCGCATGGCCTATGTCGCCCCCATCAGCGCCACCGTCACGTCGAGCATCCGGTTGGAAAAGCCCCACTCGTTGTCGTACCAGCTGGAGACCTTGACGAGCGTGCCGCCCGAGACCTTCGTGAGCGTCGCATCGAAAATGGAACTGGCGGGGTTGTGGTTGAAGTCGGACGACACCAGCGGCTCGCTGCTGTACTCGAGGATCCCCTTGAGGTCGGTCTCGGCGGCCTCGCGCACCGCGGCGTTCACCTCCTCGACCGTGGTCGGCTTCTTCGCGACGAAGGTGAGGTCGACGATCGAGACGTTGATCGTCGGCACGCGGATCGCGTAGCCGTCGAGCTTGCCCGCAAGATGCGGGAGCACGAGGCCGACGGCGCGCCGCCGCGCCGGTCTTGGTCGGGATCATGTTGGCGCTCGCCGAGCGCGCGCGCCGCAGGTCCGAGTGGTAGACGTCGGTGAGCACCTGGTCGTTGGTGAACGCATGCACGGTCACCATCAGCCCGCAGACCACGCCGATGCGGTCGTCGAGCGCCTTCACGAGCGGCGCAAGGCAGTTGGTGGTGCACGAGGCGTTCGAGATCACGGTGTCGGTCGCCCGCAGCGTTCCGTGGTTCACGCCGTAAACCACGGTGCGGTCGACGTCCTTGCCGCCCGGGGCCGAGATGATCACCTTGCGCGCGCCGGCGGCAAGGTGCGCGCCGGCCTTTTCCTTGCTGGTGAACAGCCCGGTGCACTCGTGCACGACGTCCACGCCGAGCGCCTGCCACGGCAGCTTCGCCGGATCGCGCTCGGCGAACACGCGGATGCGATCGCCGTTCACCACCAGCGCCTCGCCTTCGACCGCGACGGTGCCGCGGAATCGCCCGTGCACGGTGTCGTACTTCAGCAGGTGCGCGTTCGTCTTCGCGTCGCCGAGGTCGTTCACTGCGACGATCGCGAGGTCGTGCTTCTTTCCGCTTTCGTAGAACGCCCGAAGAATGTTGCGGCCGATGCGGCCGAACCCGTTGATGGCGATCTTGATGGTCATCGGATCACGCTCCTTACGACGGTTGCGATGCGCTCCGGCGTAAAGCCGAAGTGTTCGAAGAGTCGGGTGGCGGGTGCGGACTCGCCGAAGCGATCGAGGCCGACGACGGTGCCCTCTGGGCCGACGTACTTGCGCCAGAAGTCGCTTGCGGCGGCCTCGATGGCGATGCGCGGCAGCGCGGGCGGCAGCACCGCCTCGCGCCAGCTGCGGTCCTGGCGGTCGAAGACCGTGGTCGAGGGCATGGAGACGACGCGCACCGGAATGTCGAGCAGCCGTTGCGCCGCAAGGGCAAGGTGCAGCTCCGAGCCGCTGGCGATCAGCACCGCGCGGGCAAAGGGGGCGTCGGAGATCACGTAGCCGCCGCGCGCGATCGCCTCAGGGCGCGGCTGCTCGAGCGCAGGCAGCGCCTGGCGCGAGAGCAAAAGCGCCGTCGGCCCGTCGCGCCGCTCAAGCGCCTGCGCCCAAGCGACCGCGGTCTCGACCGCATCGGCCGGGCGCCACACGTCGAGGTTGGGAATGAGCCGCAGGCTCGCCGCCTGCTCGACCGGCTGGTGCGTCGGACCGTCTTCGCCAAGGCCGATCGAATCGTGGGTAAGCACATAGACCACGCGCCGGCGCATCATCGCCGCAAGGCGAATCGCAGGCCGCGCGTAGTCGGAAAAGACAAGGAACGTCCCGCCGTAAGGGATGAAGCCGCCGTGCAGCGAAAGCCCGTTCATCACCGCGGCCATGCCGAATTCGCGAACGCCGTAGAAGACGTAGTTGCCGCCGCCTGTGCGGCCCACCGGGCGCGAGGCCTTCACCAGCGTCAGGTTCGAGCCCGACAGATCGGCCGAGCCGCCGATCAGCTCCGGCAGCGCCGCAACGAGCACCTCCAGCGCGTTCTGCGACGCCTTGCGCGTCGCAACGCTCGCCTTGTCGGCCGCCGCCTGCGCAACGAGCGCCTGCACCTTCTGGCCGAAGTCCTTCGGTAGCTCCCCAGCAAGGCGGCGCCGGAACTCGGCCGCAAGCTCAGGGTGTGATTTTTCGTAGCGCGCAAGCCGCCGCCGCCAGCGCCCTTCGGCCTGCGCCCCCTTTGCTCGTGCGTCCCAGCCGCGGTAGACCGGCTCCGGGATCTCAAACGGCGGATACGGCCAGCCCAAGGCCTTGCGCGCAGCGGCCACCTCCTCTTTTCCGAGCGGCGCCCCGTGCGCCGCCCCGGTGCCCGCCTTGGTGGGCGCGCCCTTGGCGATCACCGTCTTTGCGATGACAAGGCTCGGCTTTGACCGCTCGCGCTTTGCCTGCCTGAGCGCCCGATCAAGCGCCTGCAGATCGTGCCCGTCGATCGGCCCGAGCACCTGCCAGCCGTAGGCAAGAAACCGCCGGCGCACGTCCTCGGCGTACCACTGGCTGATCGAGCCCTTCTCGGAATCTATCGAGATGCCGTTGTCGTCGTAGACGACGATCAGCTTGCCAAGCCCAAGCACCCCGGCAAGCGCGCAGGCCTCGTGCGACACCCCCTCCATCAGGCAGCCATCGCCCGCAAACGCATAGGTCCGGTGATCGACAATCTCGAGCCCCGGGCGGTTGAACTCGGCCGCAAGCAGCCGCTCGGCAAGCGCCATGCCCACCGCATTGGCCAGCCCCTGCCCGAGCGGCCCGGTGGTGGTCTCAACCCCCGGCGTCACCCCGTACTCCGGATGGCCCGGGGTCTTCGAACCCAGCTGCCGAAAGCGGCGCAGCTCCTCCATCGGCAGGTCATAGCCCGTCAGATGCAAAAGCGCATAAAGCAGCATCGAGCCGTGACCGTTCGACAGCACGAACCGATCACGGTCGGGCCAGGCCGGATTGGCCGGATTGTGCTTCAGATGCCCGCCCCAGAGCGCAAGCGCCGCCTCGGCCATGCCCATCGGCATGCCCGGATGCCCAGAACCGGCCGCCTCCACCGCATCCATCGCCAACACCCGCAACGCATTCGCGAGGTCGCTGGGCGAAGCAGGGGCCGTCGTCACGCGAGGCGCGGGGAAATCGCGAAAGGGGGAACGCGCCGCCGATTATAGCGAACGCCCCTTCCTATAATCGGCGCATGATCGCGATGCCGTTCGATCGCCCGCTCGATTTCGTCGAAGGTCTCGCACCGCCCGCGCCGCAGCCCGGCGCGCGCTGGTTCGTGTTCCGCGGCGATCGGCTGCTCGTCGAGCTCGGGCCGCCCAGCCCGCGGTCGTCGGACGATCCGCGCGTGCCCGCGCGCGCGAGCTGGGCGCGCTTGCCGGATGCCGACGTGTTGCGAAGGAGCAACGACCAATTGTGGTGCGAGCCTCTCAGAACCCTATATCTAGGGGAGCTTGCGGGCGCCGGTTGCTGGGCGGCCGAGGTGCCGGCGGAGGCCGTGCCGCCCGCAGGTCTCGCGTTCGAGGGGCTGCGCGCGCTTTTTTCGGTGCTCGACGACGCGAGCTTCTCGCTCGCCGGCCGGGCTCTGCAGCTCCTCGACTGGGACCGCAACCACCGGCACTGCGGGCGCTGCGGCGCGCTCACCGAACCGAAGCGCGGCGAGCGGGCGCGCGTCTGCCCCGCCTGCGGGCTCGCGGCGTATCCGCGCATCGCCCCGGCGGTGATGGCGCTCGTGCGCCGCGAGCGCGAGCTGCTCCTCGCCCGCAGCCCGCATTTCCCGTCCGGCATGTACAGCGCGCTCGCCGGCTTCGTCGAACCAGGCGAGTCGCTCGAGAGCTGCGTCGCCCGCGAGGTCGCCGAGGAGGTCGGCGTGCGGGTGTCGCGCATCCGCTACTTCGCCAGCCAGCCCTGGCCGTTCCCGCACTCGCTGATGATCGCGTTCGTCTGCGAGTGGGCCGCAGGCGACATCCGTCCTCAGGCCGGGGAGATCGAGGCCGCCGCCTGGTTCGATGTATTGCAATTGCCGAAACTTCCGAGCAGAATCTCGATCGCCCGCCGGCTGATCGATCACGTGGTCGGCGAGATGCGCGCCGCGGCCGGCCGCCCGACGGGAGCGCGCGAAGCGTGAGCGCGGTCGCTCGTCCGAAACGGGGGCTTTGAACGAGTTGAGCGAAGTCGAAGAGCTCGGTTTTTCGCCGCGAGGCGGTGACTCGGGGGCGCAGCCTGGAAGAAAACGTGCAGGGCTGCGCCTTCTCGTTTTTTCGGGGAGTAGAAGATGAACGGACTGCACCTGATCGGCGACCTCACCGGCTGCCGCTGCGATCCGCGGCTGCTCACCGACGGCAAGGGCTTCGAGGCGAAGTGCCTGGAGTTCGTGCGCGCGGCCGGCCTCACCCCGATGTCGGCGAGCTTTCACCAGTTCGAGGGCTCGGGCTACACCGGCACCGTCGTGCTCGCCGAGTCGCACCTCGCGATCCACACCTGGCCGGAGCGCGCGGGACTCACGCTCGACGTCTACGTCTGCAACTACAGCGCCGACAACTCGGCCAAGGCGCGCGCGCTGTTCGACGCGATCGTCGCGCATTTCCAGCCCGGCGAGGTCGCGCGGCACGAGATCGAGCGCGGCGAGCACCTGATCATGGAGCCGCTCAACGACTCGACCGGCTTCTACATCAAGGCGAGCCGCAAGCTCGGCGAGTGGCAGACGAAGTTCCAGAGAATGGAGATCTACGACACGCCCTACTACGGCCGAATCTTCCGCCTCGACGGCTACAACATGACCTCCGAGCGCGAGGAGTTCGTCTACCACGAGAACCTCATCCACCCGGCGCTCACGGCGCACGCCGCGCCGAAGCGGGTGCTCGTCATCGGCGGCGGCGACGGCGGCTCGGCCGAGGAGGCGCTCAAGCATCCGTCGGTCGAGCAGGTCGTGATGTGCGAGATCGACGAGGACGTGATCCGGGTGGCAAAAGAGCACTTCTTCGCGGTGCACCGGGGCGTGTTCGACAACCCCCGGCTGCGGCTCGTCATCGGCGACGGGATGAAGTTCGTGCGCGAAACGCAGGAGCGCTTCGACCTGATCGCGCTCGATCTGAACGACCCGATGGGTCCGGCCGAGGCGCTTTACTCGACCGAGTTCTTCCAGCGCTGCCGCCACGCGCTCGCGCCGGGCGGCGCGCTCGTGCTGCACATCGGCGCGCCGGTCGCGCGCCCCGATCGCGTCGCCGACCTCGCGCAGCGGCTGAACAGCGTGTTTCGGATCGTTCGGCCCTACACGATGTACATCCCGCTCTACGGCGCGCAGTGGGCGATGGCGGTCTGCTCGGACAAGCTCGATCCCAAGGCGTTCACCGCCGACGAGATCGATCGCCGGATCGAGGCGCGCAAGCTCCAGGACCTGCGCTTCTACAACGGCGAGACGCACGAAGGGGTGTTCGCGCTGCCGAACTTCATCCGCGACCTCGTGACCCCGCCGCGCCTGAAGCAGCCGGTGCGCGGCCGGCGCCTCGGCGTCGTGCGCGCCGCCGGCAAGTAGGCGAGCGCGGTCGAACGCTTCCTACGGGCAGGGGCGCCGCGAGGCGCCCCTGCGTTTCGTGCCCCGCCTGAACCCGCTCGCCCCGCTTGATCCGCCCCGCCGCCTTCTGATGGGCCCGGGACCGATCAACGCCTATCCCCAGGTGCTGCGGGCGATGGCGAAACCCTTGCTCGGGCAGTTCGACCCGCAGTTTCGCGCGTACATGGCAGAAACCTCGGCGCTCTACCGGCGCGTATTCCAGACGCGCAACCGCTGGACGCTGCTCGTCGACGGCACCGCGCGCGCCGGGATCGAAGCGGCGCTCGTGTCGCTCCTTGAGCCCGGCGACCGGTTGCTCGTGCCGATCTTCGGCCGCTTCGGACACCTGCTCGCCGAGATCGGACGGCGCTGCGGCGCGCAGGTGCACACGATCGAAGTCCCCTGGGGCCGCGTGTTCGAGCCGGAGGACATCGAGCGCGCGCTGCGAAAGCACCGCCCGAAGCTCGTCGCGATTTGCCAAGGCGACACCTCGACCACGATGGCGCAGCCGCTCGCCGAAGTCGGCCCGCTCTGCGCCCGGCACGGGGCGCTCACCTATGTGGACGCCACCGCGACGCTCGGTGGCATGGACCTGCCGGTCGACCGCTGGCAGCTCGATGTGGTGAGCGCGGGGCTCCAAAAGTGCCTCGGCGGGCCCTCGGGCTCGGCGCCGATCACCATCTCCGAGCGCGCCGCGCAGCTCATCTACCGGCGCCGGCACGTCGAGCAGGGCTTGCAGCCGCCCGGCTACCGTCCCGGCCCCGGACGGCGCATCGCGTCGAACTACTTCGACCTCGCGATGATCATGGACTACTGGTCGGAGAAGGCGCTCAACCACCACACCGAGGCGACGTCGATGCTCTATGCCGCGCGCGAGTGCGCACGGCGGCTCGTGAAGGAAGGGCTGCGGGCGGCGTTCGCGCGCCATGCGCGCGCCTCGCGCGCGATGGTGGCAGGGCTCAAGGCGATGGGGCTCGAGCTCTACGGCGACCCCCGCCATAAGATGCCGAACATCACCGGTGTCGTCATCCCGGCGGGGGTGGACGGCGAGCGCGTGCGCCGCGCGATGCTCGCAGAGCACGGGATCGAGATCGGCACCTCGTTCGGCGCGTTGCACGGCAAAATCTGGCGCATCGGCGCGATGGGCGCGAACGCGCGCCTTGCCGCGATCACTCGAACGCTCGCGGCGCTCGAGAAGGTGCTCGCGCGCGAGGGCTACCGCCTCGAGCGCGGCGCGGCAGTGCAGGCGGCGACCTCGGCCTGGCGCGTCCGGTAGGGGTGCTGCTCCAGCCAGTGCCGCGCGATCTCGATGCGGCGCGCAAACCAGACCTTCGGCTTGGCGGTGACGTATTTCAGGAACCGCTCGAGCGCCGCGAGCCGCCCCGGTCGGCCGACGAGCCGGCAGTGGAGTCCCACCGACATCATCTTGGGCGCGGTGCGCCCTTCCTCGTAGAGCACGTCGAACGCGTCCTTGAGATACGCGTAGAACTGCTCGCCCGAGTTGAATCCCTGCGGGGTCGCAAAGCGCATGTCGTTCGCATCGAGCGTGTAGGGCACGACGAGCTGCGGGCGGCCGTAGCGATCGTCGTAGAACGGCAGGTCGTCGGAGTAGTCGTCGGCGTCGTAGACGAAGCCGCCGTCCTCGACGACGAGCCTGCGTGTGTTGGGGCTCGTTCGCCCGGTGTACCAGCCGAGCGGCCGCTCGCCGGTGAGGCGCCGGTGGACCTCGATCGCGCGCTGCATGTGCTCGCGCTCGATCTCGAGCGGCACGTGCTGGTAGTCGATCCAGCGCCAGCCGTGGCTCGCGATCTCGTGCCCGGCGCGAAGAAACGCCTCGACCGCCGCCGGGTTGCGCTCCATCGCCATCGCCACCCCGAAGACCGTAAGCGGCACGTCGTATTTCGCGAAGAGGCGAAGCAGCCGCCAGACGCCGACGCGCGAACCGTATTCGTAGAGCGATTCCATCGAGATGTGCCGCATGCCCGGAATCGGCTGCGCAGCGACGATCTCCGAGAGGAACGATTCGCTCGCCGCATCGCCGTGCAAGATCGAGTTCTCGGCGCCCTCTTCGTAGTTGAGGACGAATTGCAGCGCGATGCGCGCGCCGCCTGGCCACTTCGCCTTCGGCGGGTTCGCGCCGTAGCCGACGAGGTCGCGCGGATAGTCGGGGCCGCTCACGGCCGCCAGTATACTGAGGCCGCCGATGCCGACGCTCGAGGCGCTCAATCGCATGGACCGCGACGCGTTCGTCGCGGTGCTCGGCGGGGTCTACGAACACTCGCCTTGGGTCGCCGAGCGCGCCTATGCGCGCCGCCCGTTCTCAAGCCGCAGTGCGCTCGCGCAGGCTATGCAGGCGGAAGTGCAAGCCGCCGGCCGTGAGGCGCAGCTTGCGCTCGTTCGCGCGCACCCGGAACTCGGCGTGCGCGCGTCCGAGGCGGGTGCGCTCACCGAAAGCTCCGCGACCGAGCAGGCGCGGCTTGGCTTGGCGGCGCTCTCGCCCGCGGAGGCCGAGCGGCTTGCGGAGCTTAACCGCCGCTACCGCGAGCGGCACGGCTTTCCGTGCATCGTCGCGCTCGCGCGCCACGCCGCGCGCGAGACGGTGCTCGCCGAAATGGAGCGCCGCATCGGCAACGCGACCGAGGCGGAGTTGTCCGCTGCGATCGAGCAGATCGGCCATATCGCGGCGGCAAGGCTGGAAAAGCTCGTCACGGAGGCTTGAATGGGCAGGCTGACCACCCATGTGCTCGATACCGCATACGGTCGCCCGGCCGCCGGCATGCGGATCGCGCTTTCGATCCTCGAAGAAGGCCGCTGGCGGCTCCTTGCAACCGCCACCACGAACGCCGATGGACGCACCGACCGGCCGCTCGCCGAGGGCTCGGCGCTCGTCGCCGGGCAGTACCGGCTCGTCTTCGACGTCGCCGGCTACTTTCGCGCGCAGGGTGTGGCGCTCCCCGAGCCGCCGTTTTTCGACCGGGTGCCGATACGCTTCGGCATCGCCGATCCTGCGGCGCACTATCACGTGCCGCTCCTTTGCTCGCCGTGGAGCTATTCGACCTACCGCGGCAGCTAGATGGACGCCTACCTCCTCGACTGGGCATCGCTCGTTCTCAGGTGGGCGCATCTGGTGGCCGGCATCGCCTGGATCGGCGCTTCGTTCTACTTCATCTGGCTCGACGATTCGCTCGAGACCCCGAAGCGAGCGGAGGACCGCGCGCGCGGCGTGGCGGGCGAACTCTGGGCGGTGCACGGCGGCGGCTTCTACCGCGCGGAGAAGTACGCGCTTGCGCCGCCCGAGCTGCCCGAGCGGCTCCACTGGTTCAAGTGGGAGGCGTACTGGACCTGGCTCACCGGCTTTGCGCTCCTCGTGCTCCTTTACTACGCGAACGCCGAGACGTACCTGATCGATCCGCAGGTGATGCCGCTCGCGAAAAGCCAGGCGATCGGCCTCGGGCTCGCAAGCCTCGTTCTCGGCGTCGCGGTGTACGAGGGGCTATGCCGCTCGCCGCTCGGCCGAAACGATGCGGCGCTCGCGGCGGCGCTTCTCGTCTTTCTCGCGGCGCTCGCCTGGGCGCTCACCCAGGTTTTCGGCGGCCGTGGCGCCTTCCTCCACTACGGGGCGGTGATCGGAACCATCATGGCGGCGAACGTCGGGCACGTCATCATCCCCGGGCAGCGGGAACTGGTGCGCGCGATGCGCGAAGGCCGCGCGCCCGATCCGAAGTACGCGATCGCCGCCAAGCAGCGAAGCGTGCACAACACGTACCTCACGCTCCCGGTCCTGTTCACCATGATCTCCAGCCATTACGCGACCGCGTTCGCGAGCCGCTGGAACTGGCTGGTGCTCGTTGCGCTCACGGTCGCCGGGGCGCTCGTGCGCGTCTGGTTCGTGATGCGTCACAAGGGCCGCCCGCCCGCCTGGCCGCTTGCCGCCGCCGCCGCGATATTCGCCGCGCTCCTCTGGCTGCTCGCGCCGAGGGAATCCGCGCCCGCAGGGCCGCCGGTCGCGTTCGCCGAGGTCGAGCGCGTGATCGCCGCCCGGTGCGCGTCCTGCCACGCCGCAAGACCCGCGTTTCCGGGTCTCGCCGAAGCGCCGAAGGGAGTCCTTCTCGATACGCCCGAGCGGATCCGCCAGCACGCGAGCGCGATCCACCAGCAGACGGTGCTCGCGCGGGCGATGCCGCCCGGCAACGTCAGCGCGATGAGCGACGAAGAGCGCCTCCTGCTCGATCGCTGGTATCGCGCAGGCGCGCGAACGCCGTAGCGCGGGCGTTCAGGCGCGGATTTCCTGGCGCTGGAAGAGCACGTAGGCGACGGTGAACGCGACGATCACCGCGGCGACGAGCCCGGTCGCCTGCGGCCAGACGAGAAGCAGGCTTTCGGCGACCGGCAGCGGCGCTCCCAGCACCGCGCCTTCGAGCTGCGCGAAGAACACCGGTCCGAGCGCCCGCGTCGCCGGGTTGAGGATCGCGAGCGTCGCCTCGCCGAAAAGCACGTTGGGGGAAACGCGCGCGATCGCCAGTTGCAGCCGCGCGCGCTCGAGCTCCGCGAACGGCCCCGCTGCCGCCGGCGCGAGCGCCTCGGCCGCAAGCGGCGCGATCATCGCCCAGAACACCGAAAGCAGCAGCCAGACCGAGAGCGCCGCGAGCGCCGAGGTCGCCTGCTGGCGAAACAGCACCGAAAAGAGCATCGCCACCGCAAGCCACACCCCGCCGTAGGCGACGGTGACGAGGAGAAACGCGAAGCCGCGCACCACCTCCTCGCCCGAGGGTGCGAGCCCGGTCATCAGGATCCCCAGTCCGATGACGAGCAACCAGAGCGTGACGAACGCGATCGCGAGCGTGGCGAGCCCGGCGAGGAACTTGCCGATCAGCAGCGCGTCGCGGTAGATCGGCTGCGCGAGCACACGCGAGAGCGTGCGCCGCGCATGCTCGCCGTTTACCGCGTCGAAGCCGAGTGCGATCGCCACCAGCGGCACGAGAAACCCGAGGAAGACGACGAACGACGGCAGCGGCTCGCGCGCGAGCGTAAACAGGCTCAGGAACAGGAACGGGTCCTGGCCGACCGACTCGCGGATGCGCGAGATCGCGGCGTACACGGCGCCGCCCGCCGCAAGGAGGATCAAGCCCTCGAGGAACCACAGGCGCACGCTGCCCAGGTGGTCGGCCGTCTCCTTCGCGAACACGGTTCCGACTCCGGTCCAGAGCGACCCCTCACGCCGCATGCGCCATCTCCCGGAAGTACGCGGTATAGACCTCGTCGAGGCTCGGCCGCTGCATCGCGAGCCCGAGAAGCTTCGCGCCGCAGGCCGCCGCCTCGGCCGCGATTTCGGCGCGCACGTCGCGCGCGGCGCTCACCGCGAAGCCGGCCGCACCGCGCCGCTCGATGCGCTGCACGCCCGCGATGCGCGCGAGCGCCTCGGCAAAACCGTCGCCCGCCTCGGCTTCGACCTCGATGCGCCAGCCGCCGCCGAGCACGCGCTCGGCGAGCGCCTCCACCGTCCCCTCGAGCACCATGCGCCCGCGGTAAAAGAGCCCGACCCGGTCGCACACCGCCTGCACCTGCCCGAGCAGATGCGAGGAAAGGAGCACCGTGATCCCGTCGGCCTTCAGCCCGCGGATCATGTCGAGAAAATCGTGCGTGGACTGGGGATCGAGGCCGCTCGTCGGCTCATCGAGGATCGCGACGCGCGGCGACTTGAGCAGCACCTCGGCAAGCCCCAGACGCTGCCGCATGCCGCGCGAGAAGGTCCGCACCGCGCTATCGGCGCGGTCGGAAAGGCGCACCCGCTCGAGCACCTCCGCGACGCGTGCTTCCAGCGCCTCGCCCGCGAGCCCGGCAAGCTTGCCCGAATAGCGCAGGTTTTCCCGCGCCGTCATGTCGTCGTAGAAGCCGACCGAGTCGGGCAGGTACCCGACGATGCGCTTCACCGCGAGCGGCTGGCGCGCAGGGTCCAGTCCGAAGACGCGGGCGCTGCCGGACGTGACTTCCGTGAGCCCGAGCAGCATCAGGATCGTGGTGGTCTTGCCCGAGCCGTTCGGGCCGAGCAGCCCGAAGACCTCGCCCGGGGCGATGCGCAGGTCGAGCCGCTCGACCGCGAGCGTCCTGCCGTAGCGCTTGGTGAGCGCGCGCGTCTCGATCGCGGGTTCGCTCATCGCCGCCCGAACCGGAGCATCGCCGCGACGAGCACCACCAGCGCCGCGGCGATCACCAGGATCCCGACCACGCCCCACAGGGTCGAGGTGCGCACGGTCACGCGGAAATCCGCCGAACGGTTCGCACCGCCGGCCGACGCCCGCACCGTCATCATGTAATCGCCGGCGATCGCCTTCGCCGCGGGCACGACGAGCGCCTTCACCGTCTGGCGCGCGTTCGGCTCGATCGCCTCGATCCGCTCGGGCTGGAACGTCACCTTCCAGCCGGAGGGCGTGCTCGCATCGAGCTTCACGTCGCGCGCGGTCGCGCTGCCGGTGTTCGCGACGACGATCTCGATCGCCGTCTCGCGGCCGGCTTCGGCCGCGGCGCTCAGCCGCTCGTCGCGGCCGGCGAGCTCGAGCCGCGGCTCGCCGGCGACTTCGAGCGCGATCTCGCGCTGCGCCTCGGCCTTGCCGCTGGTTGCGGCGAGCAGCACCGGATAGCGCCCCTCTTTCGCGCCGAACGGCGGCTGGATCTTGACGCTCACGGTCTTTTCTTCGCCCGCCTTGAGCGTGAAGCTCGGCAGCTCCTGCTGACCCCACTGTTCGGTCACGCGCACGCGGAACCCTTGGGGCACCGCCGCATCGACGCGGACCACCGCGTCGTCGCCGCCCTCGTTGCGCACCGCCGCCTTGAAATCGAACTCGGTGCCCGGCGAGCCGCGCAGCTCCGGTAGGTCCACGCGCAACGCGAGCCGCGGCGGCAGCGTTCGCCCGACGTGCAGCTCGAGCGGCAACCGAAAGCGCGACTCCGCGCCGACCGCGACGACGGCGAACCGGTAGCTGCCGCGCGTCGCCTTGGGCGAGGGCTCGAGCCGCAGGCGCACCGTCGCCTTGTCGTTCGGGGCGACGAACACCGAGCGCACGCGCTTGCCCTCGCCGACGAAGCTCGCCGACCAGCCCTCGGGCACGCCCTCCAGCTGCAGCTGCACCGGCTGCGGCGCAAGTCCTGCGTTGTGCACCGAAAGCTCGAGCGTCACCACCTCGCCGGCGGGCGCATCGAAAGACGGGAACGGCGTCGCGACCCAAAGGCCGCGGTAGGCGGGCGCGGACTCCTTCTGTGCCTGCGCCGCCGCGCCTGCGGAAAGCGCGAACGCGAGCGCAACAGCGATCGCTGCACGCATGACCTCTCCTCCGTTGCAAGGCGCCCGTGCGGGCGCGAAAAACCTTTCGCCGATCCGTGAAATCGGGCGCGCCCTCGTGCCGTGCGCGCCGCCGCGGAATCCCCCACGGCGACCCTTTAATGGGGCAGAGTGACCGTCGATTCAAGGGGGCGGCCGACCGCGCGGTGCACGCGCTCGAGGACCTGTGCGAGCGCCGACACCGCCACCTCGGCCGGGTGTTTGCCCGCCTTGAAGAGGCCGACCGGACAGACGAGCCGCGCGATCGCCTCCGGCGCGAGGCCCTTGCGGGCGAGCGCCGCCTGGAATTTCGCCGCCTTGGTCTGCGAGCCGATCAGACCGAGGAACGCAAAATCGCCGCGCCGAAGCCAGCGCTCGACGATCGCGAGATCGAGCGCGTGGCTGTGCGTCATGACGAGGACGTAGGCGCCGGCGGGCGCTTCGGCGACGGTGGCGTCCGGCTCCGGCGCGATCCGCACCCGCACGTTCGGCGCAACCTCGGAAGGGAACATCTCCGCCCGCGGGTCCACCCACAGCAGCCGACAGGGCAGCCGCTCGCAGATACGCGCCACCTCTTTTCCGACATGGCCTGCGCCGTAGAGCACGACGTCGTACGCGGGCGCCTGCGATTGAGGGAAATCCTCGCGCAGCGAGAACCGCAGCCGCACCGCGCCGCCGCAGCTCTGGCCGAAGCGCTCGCCCAGTTCCACGGTGCCTTCGTCGCGCGCTTTCCCCGCAGCGAGCATCGCGCGCGCGCGTTCGATCGCGCGGTATTCGAGCCGCCCGCCGCCGATCGTGCCGCGCGTCTCGGTCTCGCTCACCCACATGCGCGCGCCTGCCGCGCACGGCGTCGAGCCGCGCGTCTCGAGCACTTCGATCTCAACGACGCAGGGCATGGATCGCGCGCAGCACGTTTTCAGGAGTGGCCGGCGCATCGAGCGGCACCGGCTCGCGCGTGTCGCTCGTTGCGCCGATCGCGTCCGCGATCGCGTGAAAGACGGATAGCGCGAGCATGAGCGGCGGCTCGCCGACCGCCTTCGAGCGGTGCACGATGTCGCGCAGGTTCTCGCCCCGCTCCCAGATGCGCACATTGAACGCCGGCGGGCAGTCGCTCGCGGTCGGGATCTTGTAGGTCGAGGGCGCGTGGGTGGCGAGCCGTCCCTCGGCGTCCCAGACTAGTTCCTCGCAGGTGAGCCAGCCCACGCCCTGGATGAAACCGCCCTCGATCTGGCCGCGGTCCACCGCCGGGTTGAGCGAGCGGCCGCAGTCGTGCAGGATGTCAACGCGAACGAGCCGCGATTCTCCAGTGAGCGTGTCCACGACGACCTCGGCGACCGCCGCGCCGTAGGCGAAATAGAAGAACGGCTCGCCCGAAAAGCGCTCCCGGTCGAAGTGGATCTCGGGCGTGCGGAAAAACCCCGTCGCCGAAAGCGATACGCGCGCGAGGTACGCCTCTTTTGCGAGCGCGGCGAAAGAGAGCGTCTTCGCCTTGCCGATGTGCACGCGCCCGTCGCCGAAGACCACCTCCTCCGGCCGCACGCCGTAGGCGGCGGCGCAGTACTCGGCAAGCCGCGCCTTGAGCGTTCGGCACGCAGCGCGCGCGGCCTCTCCGTTCAGGTCGGTGCCGCTCGAGGCGGCGGTGGGCGAGGTGTTCGGCACCCGCGCGGTCGAGGTCGCCGTGATTTTCACGCGCTCGCGCGCTAGACCGAACTCGGCGGCGACGATCGCCTGGACCTTGACGAGCAGCCCCTGGCCCATCTCGACGCCGCCGTGATTGAGGAGCACCGAGCCGTCCGGATAGATGTGAACGAGCGCGCCTGCCTGGTTCATCGGCGTGGCGGTGAAGGCGATGCCGAACTTGACCGGTGTGAGCGCAAGCCCCCGCTTGAAGACCGCATTCGCAGCGTTCCAGCGGCGGATCGCCTCGCGCCGCGCGCGGTAGTCGGAGGTCCGCTCCAGCTCCTCGACGAGCTCCGGCAGCACGTTGTCGCGCACCGTCATGCCGTAGTGGGTGACGTTGCGCTCGGTCTTGCCGTAGAGGTTTCGCTTTCGCACGTCGAGCGAATCGAGCCCGAGCCGTCTGGCGATCGCGGCGATCACGCCCTCGATCGCGAACATGCCCTGCGGCCCGCCGAAGCCGCGAAACGCGGTGTTGGATACCGTGTTCGTGCGGCAGCGGTGCGAGCGGATCTCGACCGCGGGCAGAAAGTAGGCGTTGTCGACGTGAAAGACCGCGCGGTCGTTCACCGCGCCCGAGAGGTCGGCCGAGATCCCGCAGCGCGAGGCCATGTCGAGCACGAGCGCCTCGATCCGGCCTTCGCCGTCGAAGCCGACCTCGTAGTCGAAGCGGAAGTCGTGGCGCTTGCCGGTGATCCGCACGTCGTCGTCGCGGTCGGCGCGCAGTTTCACCGGGCGGCCGGTCGCGCGCGCAAGGAGCGCCGCCGCCACCGCGAAGATCGCCGCCTGCGTTTCTTTTCCGCCGAAGCCGCCACCGATGCGGCGCACTTCGACCGTCACCGCCGCATCCGGCAGCGCGAGCGCCGCAGCGACGAGGTGCTGTACCTCGCTCGGGTGCTGGGTCGAGGACCAGACGAGCATCTCGCCGCGTTCGCCCGGAATCGCCACAGCGATCTGGCCTTCGAGGTAGAAGTGCTCCTGCCCGCCGCAGCGCAGCCGCCCGGCAAGGCGCTGCGGCGCGCGCAGCAGCGCCGCGCGCGCATCGCCGCGGGAGACGCGCAGCGTCGGCAGCACGAAATCGCCGCGCGCGAGCGCCTCGTCTACCGTGAGGACCGGGCGAAGCGGCTCGTAGCGCACGCGCGCAAGGCGTGCCGCGCGCCGCGCCTCGCGCACGCTGTCTGCGGCGACCGCGAAAAGCGGCTGGCCGTGGTAGAGCACGCGCTCTGCGGCGAACACCGGCTCGTCGGCGACGACCGGGCCGATGTTGTTCGCGCCGGGGATGTCCGCGGCAGCCACCACCGCCCGCACCCCCGGTGCGCAGCGCACGGGCTCCAAGTCGAGCTCGAGGATGCGCGCGTGCGTCGCCTGGGCGAGCCCGAGCGCGCCGTAGAGCATGCCGGCGGGCTCGGGAAGGTCGTCCACGTAGCGCGCGCTGCCTGCGACATGGAGCTCGGCGCTGTCGTGCGCAAGCGGTTCGCCGAGTGCACCGAGCGCAGGTCGTTCGGCCTTCATGCGACGGGGCCAAGTTCGAGGAGCGCGCGCGGGCCGATGCCGCCGGCGAACTTGCGAAGCAGCGCCTGCGCCGCCGCGAGCCGATAGCTCGCCGAGCCGCGGTGATCCGAAATCGGCGCGAAATCCTCGGCGAGCGCCGCGCAGGCGGGCTCCACGCCGCGCGGCCAGGCGGCTTCCGCGCGCGCGGCGCGCGCGGGCGTCGCCGCCATGCCGCCGAAGCCGAAGCGCGCGCGGCCCTCGGCCGTCACATGAAACGCGGCGCAGACGGTGGAGATGTCCTGATCGAACCGTTTCGAGAGCTTGTAGGCGGCAAAGCGCGCGCCGGGCCGCGGTTTTTCGATCCGGACGCTGCGGATGAATTCGCCCGGAGCGAGCACCGTCTTGCGGTAGCCGGTGTAAAAGTCTTCGAGCGGGACGCGCCGTTCCGACTCGCCTCGCCGCAGGACGAGCGTGCAGCCGAGGGCAAGAAGCATCGGCATCGTGTCGCCGATCGGCGAGGCGTTCGCGATGTTGCCCGCGATCGTTCCCATCGCGCGCACCTGAGCCCCGCCCAGTCGTCGAACGAGCTCCCGCACGTCCGGATGCAGGCGCGCGAGCGCTTCGAACGCTTCCGCGTAGGTGACCGCAGCGCCGAGTTCCAGCGCTTCGTCGGTCTCGCGGATTTCCTTCAGCTCGCCGACCTTGCCGAGGTAGGCGATGCACTCGAGGTCGCGAAGCTCCTTCGTCACTTCGAGCGCGAGGTCGGTGCCGCCGGCAAGCAGCCGCGCCTGCGGGTGCGCGAGCAGCCAGCGCGAAAGCTCCGCGAGCGTCGTCGGCGCGAAAAACCTTCGCCCGCCGCGCTCGATCGAGAGCGTGCTCTGCGAACGGGACGGCGTGCGCGCGGGCGCGGGCTTTGTCCCCATCGCAAGGCCCGCGGCGAGGATCGGGGCGTACCCGGTGCAGCGACAGAGGTTTCCGGCGAGCGCATCGCAAAGGGCGGCGCGCTCGGCGGCGCCGCCCGATTCGTAGTGCGCATAGAGCGCCATGACGACCCCGGGGGTGCAGAAGCCACACTGCGAGCCGTGGCAGTCAAGGAGCGCCTCCTGCGCCGGATGCCGCCGGCCGTGCGCGGCGAGATGCTCGACGGTGACGATCGTGCGCCCGTCCATCGCACCGAGCAGCGCGATGCAGCTCGCGATCGGGCGCACGGCCTCCGGCTCGACGAGCGCCACCGTGCAGGCGCCGCAGTCGCCCTCGGCGCAGCCTTCCTTTGCGCCGGTGAGGCCGCGCGTCTCGCGCAGCCACGAAAGGAGCGGGCGCGCCGGGTCTTCCTCGGCGAGCGACACCCGCTCGCCGTTCAGCGTGAACTCGATCGCCCGCCGCAAGCCGCTACGGCAGCGACTTCAACACCTCCCGCACCGTCGCAAAAAGCTGGTCGATCTCCGGCTTCTGGATGATGAGCGGCGGCGCAAGGGCGAGGGTGTCGCCGGTGACCCGGATGTAGGCGCCTTTCTCGAAGGCGCGGATGTGCGCTTCCAGCCCGCGCGCGCCGGGCGCGCCGGGCCGCGGCGCGAGCTCGAACGCCGCGATCAAGCCGATGTTGCGGATGTCCACCACGTTCGGCAGGTCGCGCAGCGCGTGCGCCTGCTCCTGCCAATAGGGTTCCAACTCCTCGGCGCGCGTGAGCAGGCCCTCTTCCTCGTAGACGTCGAGCGTCGCAAGGCCCGCGGCGCAGGCGAGCGGATGCGCCGAGTACGTGTAGCCGTGCGGCAGCTCGATCGCGTCCTCCGGGCCCTGCATGAAGGTCTGGAAGATCTCCTCCTTCATGAAGACCGCGCCCATCGGCACGGTCGCGTTCGTGATGCCTTTCGCGGTGGTGATGAGATCGGGCGTCACCCCGAAGCGCTGCGCCGCGAACGGCCGGCCGAGCCGTCCCCAGGCGGTGATCACCTCGTCGAAGATGAGAAGGATCCCGTGCTTCGTGCAGATCTCGCGCAGCCGCTCGAGGTAGCCGACCGGCGGAACGAACACGCCCGCCGAGCAGGCGACCGGCTCGACGATCACCGCGGCAATCGTCGACGGATCGTGCAGCGCGCACAGCCGCTCGAGGTCGTCGGCGAACTCCGCGCCGTGCTTCGGCTGACCGCGCGAGAAGGCGTTGCGCTCCGGGTCGTGCGTGTGGCGCAGATGGTCCACGCCGGCCACCAGCGCGCCGAAGATCTTGCGATTGGCGACGATGCCGCCCACCGCGGTGCCGCCGAAGTTGACGCCGTGGTAGCCGCGTTCGCGCCCGATCAGCCGCGTGCGCTGGCCCTCGCCGCGCAGCCGATGATACGCGAGCGCGAGCTTGAGCGCGGTATCGACCGATTCGGAGCCCGAGTTGGTAAAGAAGACCCGGGTGAGCCCTTCCGGAGCGAGTTTCACCACCCGGTCGGCGAATTCGAAGGCGAGCGGGTGCCCGAGCTGGAAGGGCGGCGCGAATTCCAGGGTCGCGACCTGCCGCTGCACCGCCTCGACGATGCGCGTGCGGCAGTGACCGGCGTTCACGCACCACAGGCCGGAGGTGCCGTCGAGCACCTTGCGACCCTCGGGCGTGTAGTACCAGATGCCTTCTGCGCGCGCGACCAGCCGCGGGTGCTTCTTGAACTGCCGGTTCATGGTGAACGGCATCAACCATGCGCTTTGCTCGAGCGACCGGGTCGCGACGGCTTCCGGACGGGCTCTTTCGTTCATGACGACGGCTCTCCCTGCGGGGCTTGTCGGCGAAGCTTACTCCAAATTACACTCGGCGCACCCCAACGCTGGAGCGATTTCGATGCCCTCCGTACGCCTTGCCCAAACGCTCGCGGCGACGCTCATCGCGGCGCTCGTCGCCGCCCCGGCCGCCGCCCAGAAGCTCACCCCCGTTCGCTTTGCGCTCGACTGGCGCTTCGAAGGCCCCTCCGCCCCGTACTTCGTCGCGATCGACAAGGGCTACTACAAGGCCGAGGGGCTGGAGGTGACGATCGACCCCGGTTCCGGCTCGGTCGAGGGCATCAACCGGGTGGCCTCCGGCGCCTACGACATGGGCTTCGCCGACATCAATTCGCTCGTCAAGTACCGCGACAACCCGAGGAACCTCGCCGTGAAGGCGGTGATGATGGTCTACGACACGCCGGCCTTCGCGATCGTGACGCTGAAGAAGAACGGCATCGCCAAACCGAAGGACCTGGAAGGCAAGGTGCTCGGCGCGCCGGCCGCCGACGGCGCCTACGCGCAGTGGCCGATCTTCGTCAAGGCGAACAACATCGACGCTGCGAAGGTGAAAATCGAGAACGTCGGCTTTCCGGTGCGCGAGCCGATGCTCGTGCAGGGCAAGGTCGATGCGGTCACCGGGTTCTGGTTCTCCTCGTTCATGAACCTGCGCGCGCAGGGCGTGCCCGCCTCCGAGATCGTGGTGCTGCACATGCGCGACTGGGGCGTGGACCTCTACGGCAACGCGATCATCGCGAACCCCGATTTCATGCGCTTCAACGGCAAGCAGATCGCCGGGTTCCTGCGCGCCACGATCCGCGGCATCCAGGACACGATCCGCAACCCGGAGGCGGCGATCGACTCGGTGATGAAGCGCAATCCGATCGCCAAGCGCGACGTGGAACTGGAGCGCCTGAAGCTCGCGCTGGAGAAGAACTTCGTCACCCCGGATGTGCTGAAGAACGGGCTCGGCGCGGTGGACATGAAGCGGCTCGAGCGCGCGATTGACCAGATCGGCCTCACGTTCCAGTTCACGAACCGCCCGAGCGCGGCCGACGTCTTCACCGCCCAGTACCTGCCGCCGCGCGAGCAGCGGCTCGTGAAGTAGCCCCCCGGCGCGCCTTCGCGCCGGGCGAAAAGGAGCCGATTTCGACCGAGCGCATGGCTGCGAACGCCTCCTCCGCCTCTCCGGCGCTCGTGCGCCTGGAGGGCGTCTCGATGGTCTATGGCCGCGGCGCCGGTGCGGTGCGCGCGATCGAGGACGTGAGCCTCACGATCGCGCGCGGCGAATTCATCGCGGTCGTTGGGCCCTCCGGCTGCGGCAAATCCTCGCTCATGAAGCTGATCTCGGGGCTTCATCCGCCCGCCGCCGGGCGGCTGGAAGTCGAGGGCGAACCGGTGCGCGGGCCGATCAAGTCGGTCGGGATGGCGTTTCAGAACTCGAACCTGCTTCCGTGGCGCACGGCGCTCGAGAACGTGCTTTTGCCGCTCGAGATCGTCGAGCCGCACCGCAGCCGTATGCGCCGCGAGCGCGCGCGCTACCGCGAACGGGCGCAGCGGCTGCTCGAATCCGTGGGGCTCGCCGGCTTCACCGACAAGTATCCCTGGGAGCTTTCCGGCGGCATGCAGCAACGCACCTCGATCTGCCGGGCGCTCGTGCACGAACCGGAGATCCTGATGCTCGACGAGCCCTTCGGTGCGCTCGATGCGTTCACGCGCGAAGAGCTGTGGTGCGCGTTGCGCGACCTTCAGGCCGAGCGCGGGGTGACGGTGATGCTCGTCACCCACGACCTGCGCGAGGCGGTGTTCCTCGCCGACACCGTCTACGTGATGTCGAGCCGCCCGGGCCGGATCGTGATGCGCTGCGAGGTGGGAATCCCCCGCCCCCGGGACCTGGAAGTGACCTACACGCCGCAGTTCCAGGAGATCGTGCACGAGCTTCGCCGCCGCATCGGCGTGCGCCAGCACTGAGCGCGATGGACCGGCGCGAATTCGCGATCAAGGTCGGCTCGCCGGCCGCGTTCGTCGTGGCGATGTTCGCGCTCTGGGAGCTCGTGTGCCGCGCGCTCGCGGTGCCGATCACGGTGCTGCCCGCCCCGTCGGACGTGTTCGCGGCGCTGTGGCAGTATCGCGCGCCGATCGCGGCCAATGCGGTCGTCACCCTGTGGACGACGCTCGCGGGGTTCCTGATCGCCACCGTCTTCGGCCTTGCGCTCGGGATCGCGGTGGGCTGGCACCGCGCGCTCTACGCCGGCGTCTATCCGGTGCTCGTCGGCTTCAACTCGATCCCCAAGGTGGCGGTGGTACCGGTGCTCATCCTCTGGTTCGGCATCGGCGAGGTGCCGGCGGTGCTCACCGCCTTTCTCATTTCGTTCTTTCCGATCGTGGTGAATGTGGCCACGGGCCTTGCCACCACCGAGCCGGAGCTCGAGGATGTGCTGCGCGCGCTCGGGGCCTCGAAGCTCGACGTCATGCGCAAGGTGGGCATCCCGCGCTCTCTTCCCTATTTCTTCGGCTCGCTCAAGGTCGCGATCACGCTCGCGTTCGTCGGCGCGGTCGTCTCCGAGACCGTGGGCGCGAATCGCGGCATCGGCAAGCTGATGCTCGATGCGCAGGCGGCGTTCCAGGTGCCGATCGTGTTCGCGGGGCTGCTCGTGCTCGCGGTGCTCGGTATCGCGCTCTATGCCGTCACCGCCGGGATCGAGGCGCGCTTCACCCGCTGGGCGTTCCGCGGACAGGCGGCGCGCTGAGGCGGCGTACTTCGGCGTGAGCGAGTCGGGCGAGACCGTGACGGGCCGCGAGGCGCGCGCGAGCGAGGCTGTGCGCGCCGCCTCGAGCCCGGCCTACAACGCGGCGGTCGCGATGGCGTTCTTCCGCGGCGCGGGAAAACCGCAGGACGCAGCGCCGGGGACGGTGCTGTTTTCCGCCGGCGAAAAGACCGCGGGGCTTTTCTCGCGCGACGACCGGATGTACCTCGTGCTGGAAGGCGAGGTCGTGCTGCAGGCGGGCGATTATCCGCTCGCCACGGTCAAGGCGGGCGAGCTTTTCGGCGAGATGGCAGCGATCACGCACGAGCCGCGCACCGCCTCGGCGATCGCGAGAACCCGCTGCCGGCTGATCGCGCTCGACGGTCGGCAGTTCGAGCAGGGTCTCGCGCAGAATCCGGAATTCGCGCTGATGCTGATGGGCGTCTTCAGTCACCGCATCCGGCAGACCGCCGCCGTGCTCGCCGCGCGCGCCGGCGTCGCGGGCGCGCAGCGCGCGCAGAAACCTGCGCCCGCCCTCGACCGCACGATGATGACCGGATTGAGGAACCTGCTGCGCGAGCGTACGCCAGCGCGCTACGCGGCCGGACAGACGATCTTCCGGCAGGGGGAGTCGGCCGCGTTCATGTACGTCGTCTCGGCGGGCACGGTCGCGATCCTCGCCGACGGCCATCCGATCGAACGCGTCGGCCCGGGCGGCTTGTTCGGCGAGATGGCGATCGTCGATCAGTCGCCGAGGAGCGCCGCCGCACAGGCCGAGACCGATTGCGAGCTGATGGCGCTCAACCGCAACGATTTCCTCGCGCTCGTGCGAACCAGCCCGTCGTTCGGCCGAGCGCTGCTGCGCGCGATGGCCGCGCGGCTTGCCGCGGTGACCGCGCAGCTCGCCTGAGCCGCCCGCGGCGCGCGGCGTCGCCGGCGGGCGCGGGCCTCAGCCCTTCCAGGCGACGACGCGGGTGCGCTGCTCGCCGAGGCCCTGGATGCCGAGGGTCACGACGTCCCCGGGCTTCAGGAACACCGGTTCGGGCTTCATACCCATGCCGACGCCGGGCGGCGTGCCGGTGGTGATGATGTCGCCGGGCATGAGCGTCATGTAGTGGCTCACGTGCGAGATGAGCTTCGCGACCGAGAAGATCATCGTGCGCGTGTTGCCGGTCTGCATGCGTCGGCCGTTCACGTCCAGCCACATGTCGAGGTTCTGGGGGTCGCCGACCTCGTCCGGCGTCACGAGCCACGGACCGATCGGGCCGGCGGTGTCGAAGCCCTTGCCCTTGTCCCACTGGCTGGTGGCGAGCTGAAACGCCCGCTCGGAGACGTCGTTCACCACGCAGTAGCCGGCGACGTACGAAAGGGCTTCCGCCTCGCTCACGTACTGCGCCTTGGTGCCGATGACGACGCCGAGTTCGACTTCCCAGTCGAGCTTGGTCGAGCCCTTCGGCTGCACGATGTCGTCGTACGGGCCGCTGATGCAGGTGGTCGCCTTGAGGAACACGATCGGCTCGCTCGGGATCGGCAGGCCGGCCTCTTTGGCGTGGTCGGAATAGTTGAGGCCGATCGCGACGAACTTGCCGATGCCGACGTAGGGCACCCCGAGGCGCGGGTTGTTCGTCACCACCGGCAGCGACTCGGGCTTCACCTTCGCGAGCATCTTCAGCCCGCGCGGCGAAATCTCGTTCGGCCCGATGTTGTCCACGACCTTCGACAGGTCGCGCAGCCGCCCCTCGGCGTCGATCATGCCCGGCTTCTCATAGCCGTTCCTGCCGTAGCGGCACAGCTTCATATCGTCATTCCTCCGTCGATCGAAAACACGCATCCGGTCGCGAAGCGCGACTCGTCAGACGCGAGAAACACGAGGATCCCGGTGATGTCCTCGACGGTCCCGAGCCGTCCCATCGGCTGACGCGCGACGAAATCGGCGCGCGCCTTCGCCGGGTCGGGAAAGCGCGCGATCCGTTCGGCGAGCGACGGGGTGTCCACGGTGCCCGGCGCGACCGCGTTGCAGCGGATGCCCTGGCGGACGTAGTCGGCGGCGATCGCCTTCGTGAGGCCGATCACCGCCGCCTTGGTCGCCCCGTAGACGAACCGGTTCGGAAGGCCGCGGATGCTCGAGGCGACCGAGGACATGTTGATGATCGAGCCGCCGCCCTTCGCGAGCATCCCGGGCAGAAACGCGCGCGTGACGAGGTACATCGACTTCACGTTCACGTTGAAGCTGAAGTCCCAGTCCTCGGGCGAGCAGTCGAGAATCGTGCCGTGGTGCACGAACCCGGCGCAGTTGAAGAGCACGTCCACCGCGCCGACCTCGGCCGCGACGCGCGCGATCGCCTGCGCATCGGTCGCGTCGAGCACCCGCGTGCGAATGCCGTCCCGGCCTTCCAGTTCGGCGACCGTCTTCGCGTTGATGTCGGTCGCCCAGACGAGCGCGCCCTCGCGCGCGAACGCGAGCGCGGCACCGCGGCCGATGCCCTGTCCGGCCGCGGTGATGAACGCGACCTTGCCAGCGAGTCTGCCCGCCACGCGTCCTCTTCCGCGAAAAGACGGCCGATTATAGCGGCTACAATGGAGACGCGCGCCCAGACGGAGGAGCCTTGCACGCGCTCGATTTCAGGGGACGCACCGCGATCGTCACCGGCGGCGCGGCCGGCATCGGCGCCGCGATCGTGCAGCGGCTGCGCGATTCGGGCGCCGAGGTGCGCATCTGGGACATCGCCGCGCGCGACGATCCGGTGGATGTCGCGGACGCTGCCGCGGTCGAGCGAGCGACCGCGCGCGCGATCGCCGAGCTCGGCCGCATCGACGTGCTCGTCAACAATGCCGGCATCGCCGGGCCTACCCGCCCGCTCGTCGACTATCCGATCGAGGATTGGCGCCGCGTGCTGGAAGTGGACCTCACCGGGCCGTTTCTCTGCTGCCGCGCGGTCGTGCCGCACATGGTGCGCGCGGGCTACGGGCGCATCGTCAACATCGCCTCGATCGCCGGAAAGGAAGGAAACCCGAACGCCTGCGCCTACAGCGCGGCGAAAGCGGGCCTCATCGCGCTCACGAAGTCGCTCGGAAAAGAGCTGGCGAAGACCGGCGTGCTCGTCAACTGCGTAACGCCGGCGGCGGCGCGGACCGCGATCTTCGAGCAGATGTCGCCCGAGCACATCGACTACATGCTCGCCAGAATTCCGATGGGGCGGTTCGTGACGGTCGAGGAGATCGCCGCGCTCGCCTGCTGGCTCGCCTCGGAAGAATGCTCCTTTTCCACCGGGGCGGTGTTCGACATCTCCGGCGGCCGCGCGACCTACTAGCGATGGCGAAGAAGAAGGAAAAGATCGGACGGCGCTCGGCGCACTGGTTCGGGCGCGAGGACCTCTACGGCTTCCTCTACCGCAGCTGGGTGAAGAACCGCGGCGTGCCGCACGACCAGTTCGACGGCCGGCCGGTGATCGGCATCTGCAACACCTACTCGGAACTGGTGCCGTGCAATTCGCACTTTCGCACGCTCGCCGAGCAGGTGAAGGCCGGCGTGCTCGAGGCGGGCGGCTTCCCCCTCGAATTCCCGGTGATGTCGCTCGGCGAGACGCTCCTTCGCCCCACCGCGATGCTCTATCGCAACCTGGCCTCGATGGACGTGGAGGAGTCCATTCGCGCGAATCCCCTGGACGGCGTCGTGCTGCTCGTCGGCTGCGACAAGACGACGCCGGCGCTTCTCATGGGCGCGGCGTCGGTCGACCTTCCCGCGATCGCGGTCTCGGGCGGCCCGATGCTCTCGGGCAAGTACCGCGGCGCGGACATCGGCTCGGGCACGAACGTCTGGTCGATGTCCGAGGACCTGCGCGCAGGCAAAATCACGCTCGCCGAGTTCCACGAGGCGGAATCGTGCATGCACCGCTCGCACGGGCACTGCATGACGATGGGCACGGCCTCCACCATGGCCTCGATGGTCGAAGCGCTCGGTATCGGCTTGCCCGGCAACGCCGCCTATCCGGCGGCGGACGCGCGGCGCAACCTCCTTGCGCGCGCCGCCGGCCGCCGCATCGTCGAGCTCGTGCGCGAAGGCACGACGATGTCGAAGATCCTCACGCGGCGGGCGTTCGAGAACGCGATCCGCGCCTGCGCCGCGATCGGCGGCTCGACGAACGCGGTGATCCACCTGATCGCGATCGCGCGCCGCGTCGGCGTCGCGCTCTCGCTCGAGGACTGGGACCGCCTGGGCCGGGGCGTCCATACCCTCGTCAACCTCATGCCCTCGGGCAGATACCTGATGGAGGACTTCTGCTACGCGGGCGGTTTGCCCGCGGTGCTGCGCGAACTGGGCGAGGCGGGGAAACTGCACCGCGACGCGCTCACGGTGAACGGCAGGACGATCTGGGAAAACGTGAAGGACGCGCCCTGCTGGAACCGGGACGTGATCCACCCCTGGTCGAAACCGTTCAAGAAGAACGCCGGGATCGCGGTGCTGCGCGGAAACCTCTGCCCGCGCGGCGCGATCATCAAGCCGTCGGCCGCGAGCCCGCAGCTCATGAAGCATCGCGGCCAGGCAGTGGTGTTCGAGAACATCGAGGACCTGCACCGGCGCATCGACGATCCGCGGCTCGCAGTGGACGAGCGTTCGGTGATGGTGCTCAAGAACTGCGGGCCGAAGGGCTACCCGGCATGGCCGAGGTCGGCAACATGCCGCTTCCGCGCAAGCTTCTGAAGAAAGGCGTCACCGACATGGTGCGCATCTCGGATGCGCGCATGAGCGGCACCGCCTACGGTACGGTGATCCTGCATGTCGCGCCGGAAGCCGCCGTCGGCGGGCCGCTCGCGCTCGTGCGCGACGGCGACCTGATCGAGCTGGACGTCGAAGCGCGCCGGCTGGAGCTGCTCGTGCCCGCCGAGGAACTCGAGCGGCGCCGCAAGGATTGGCAGCCGCCTGCGCCGCCGCTCGAGCGCGGCTACTGGAAGCTCTATTACGATCACGTGCTTCAGGCCGACGAGGGGGCCGACTTCGACTTCCTCGTCGGAAAATCCGGGGCGTTCGTGCCCCGAGACAATCACTGAAACACGGGCGGAGTCGCATTGAGCGAGACGCGAGCCGTCGTCGGCGTCACGATGGGCGATCCGGCTGGCATCGGGCCGGAGGTGATATTGAAGGCGCTCGCGCACCCCGACGTACACGGCTTCTGCCGGCCGCTCGTCGTGGGCGATGCGCGCTGGCTCGAGGCGACCGGCGCGCTCCTCGGCTCCCCGCTCGCGGTGCGCCCGATCGCGCACCCGCGCGAAGCCGTTTTCGCGCGCGGCGCGGTGGACGTCGTGGACCTCGCGCTCGTTCCCGCCGATCTCGCGCGCGGCAAGGTGTCGGCGGCGGCGGGCGAGGCGGCGTACCGCTTCATCGAGCGCGCGGTGCGGCTTGCGCGCGAGGGCGCGCTCGATGCCGTGTGCACCGCGCCGATCAGCAAGGAAGCGCTGAACGCAGCCGGCCACCGCTACCCCGGCCATACCGAGCTGCTCGCCGAGCTCACCGGAACGCCGGAGGTGTCGCTTGCGCTCGTCTCGCCGAAGCTGCGCGTCGTCCACGTCACCGCGCACATGGGGCTGCTCGACGCGATCGTGCGCATCGACGCGCCGCTCGTCGAGCGCACGATTGTCCGCGGGCGCGACCTCGCGCTGCGGCTCCTTGGCCGCGAGCCGCGGATCGGCGTCTGCGGCATCAACCCGCACGCGGGCGAGGGCGGCCTCTTCGGCCGCGGCGAGGAGGAAGCGAAGGTCGTGCCGGCGGTCGCCGCCGCACGCGCGCGCGGCTGGCAGGTCGAGGGGCCGCTTCCGGCCGACAGCCTGTTCTATCTCGCCGCGCGCGGCGACTACGACCTCGTGGTCGCGATGTACCACGACCAGGGGCACGGGCCGGTGAAGGCGCTCGGCATGGAATCGGGCGTCAACGTCACCGCAGGGCTGCCGATTCCCCGCACTTCGCCCGATCACGGCACCGCGTTCGACATCGCCGGCACCGGACGCGCCGATGAGGGGAGTCTCCTTGAGGCGCTGCGCGTCGCGGCGCTCCTCGCCTCTGCGCGCTAAACATCCACCCACCCCGGAGGACGCCATGCTGAAGAGCGCAGATCTCGCCATCCGCCTCGACCCCGCCGACGACGTGGTGGTCGCCCGCGTGGAACTGCCCGAGGGAACGCTCCTCGCCGCCGAAGGGGGCGTACGCGTCCTCGAGCCCATTCCCGCCGGCCACAAGGTCGCGGTCCGCGACATGCGCGCCGGCTCTCCGGTACGGCGCTACAGCCAGATCATCGGCTTTGCGACGCGCGACATCCGGGCCGGCGAACACGTCCACGTACACAACCTCGGAATGGGTGAATTCGAGCGAGACTACGCCTTCTGCGCCGATGTCCGCCCGACCGATTACGTAGCGCCGCCCGCGACCTTCCAGGGCATCGTGCGCGCGGATGGTCGCGTCGCGACGCGCAACTACATCGGCATCCTCACGAGCGTCAACTGCTCGGCGACGGTCGCACGCATGATCGCCGACCATTTCCGCGACAAGGTCGGCGATTTCCCGAACGTGGACGGCGTGGTCGCCCTCGCGCACAAGACCGGCTGCGGCATGGCCGCCGAAAGCGAAGGTATGGAGATCCTGCGGCGCACGCTTGCGGGCTACGCGCGCCACCCGAATTTCTACGCGGTGCTCGCGGTCGGGCTCGGCTGCGAGGCGAACCAGGTGCGGATCTGGCTCGAGCGCTCGAACCTGCGCGCAGGCGATGCGCTTCACGCGTTCACCATCCAGGAAAAGGGCGGAACGACGAAGGCGGTGCGCGAGGGCATCGCCCGCGTAAAAGAGCTGCTCCCGGATGCGAACCGCATCGAGCGGCGGCCGGTGCCGGCGAGCCACCTCGTCCTCGGGCTCGAATGCGGCGGCTCGGACGGCTATTCGGGCGTGAGCGCGAACCCCGCGCTCGGGGCGGCCGTCGACCTGCTCGTTCGCCACGGGGGCACCGCGATCCTTTCCGAGACCCCGGAAATCTACGGCGCCGAGCATCTGCTCACGCGCCGGGCGGTGTCGCGCGAAGTCGCCGAAAAGCTCCTCGCCCGGATCCGCTGGTGGGAGGACTACACGCGACGAAACGGCGCCGAGATGAACAACAACCCGTCGCCGGGCAACAAGGCCGGAGGGCTCGCTACGATCCTCGAAAAATCGCTCGGCGCGGCGGCAAAAGGCGGCACCACCAACCTCGTCGCGGTGTACGAATACGCCGAGCCGGTGACCGCCAAGGGACTCGTTTTCATGGACACCCCCGGCTACGACCCGGTCTCAGTGACCGGGCATGTCGCGGGCGGCGCGAACATCGTCTGTTTCACCACCGGCCGCGGCTCGGTGTTCGGCTGCAAGCCCGTGCCCTCGCTCAAGCTCGCGACCAACACCACGCTCTTCCGCCACATGGAAGAGGACACGGACGTCAACTGCGGCACGATCGTGGACGGCGAGGAGACGGTCGCGCAGGCGGGCGAACGGATCTTCCGGCTCGTTCTCGGACCGCCTCCGGAAAGCGCACGAAGTCCGAGCTTCTCGGTTTCGGCGAGGACGAGTTCGCGCCCTGGGTGGTCGGCGCGACGCTCTAGCCGCGCGGGCCGCGATCCTCGCGCGCGTTCCGAGACGCAGCCGGTGCCGCGCTTTTATTTTGCCGGCGAGCTCGCCCCCGGGGCCAGGCTCGATCTGCCGGCCGATGTGGTGCGCCACGTGCGCGCGCTGAGGCTCCGACCGGGCGATTCGATCGTGCTCTTCGACGGCGCGGGCGGCGAGGTGCCGGCTCGCATCGTCGCGCTCGAGCGTCGTGGCGTGGCGGTCGAGCTTCGGCGAGCGACTGCATGTCGAGCGCGAATCGCCGCTCGCGGTGACGCTCGTTCAGGCGATCTCCACGGGCGAGCGCATGGACGCAACGATCGAGAAGGCGGTCGAACTCGGTGTCGCCGCGATCCGGCCGGTCGTCTCCGCGCGAACGCAAGGGCGGCTCGATCCCGCGCGCGCGCAGGTGAAACTCGCGCACTGGCGCCGCATCGCGATCGCCGCCTGCGAGCAGTGCGGAAGAAACCGCCTGCCGCCGATCGAGCCGCCCTCCTCCCTCGCCGAGAGCCTTTTGCGGCTGCCCGAGCGGTCGCTGAAGCTTTTGCTCAGCCCGAGAGGCGAGCGGCGGCTGCGCGACGCGCTCGTTCCCGGCGCGTGCGAGATCGTGCTCGCCTGCGGTCCGGAGGGCGGGTTCGACGAAGCGGAAGAGGCGCTTCTTCGAAGCGCCGGGTTCGTCGCGGTGCGGCTCGGGCCGCGCGTGCTTCGCACCGAGACCGCGGCGCCTGCGGCGCTTGCCGCACTCAATGCGCTCGCGGGGGATTTCTAGACGCCGACCGCCAGACGTCGCCTGCCGCCGCCTCAACGCCCCCCGGAGCTCACTGCGCCGGCCGCTTCGAAAAGCTCGGCGGCGATGCGATCGCGCGCTCGCGCGCGCTCTCGGCCGGCGCGCGCGCCTGCTCGCGCCGCGCGATCAGCAAGAAGGTCCCTCGCGATCGCAGCGAGCGTCGCGCGATGCTCGGGTTGCACCTCCTTCGCGAGTTCCGAGAAAAGCTTGCCTGCGGCCCGGTTCGCCTCGCTGTCCCGGCCGGCGAAGATCTCGTCCACGTGCCGGCGCGCCGCCTCGGCTCAAGCGCGGCGACGGCGAGCGAGACAGCAAGGCGACGGCGCACGGCGATCCTCGGTTTCTCGAAGGCGCTCTGCGCGGGCGCCGCGCGCGGTTGACCGCCCAGGTCGCTCCCGTAGAATCGTCCGCAGAAACCGCGCCGCATGGGCACGCTTTCGAACCCCGAACTCTTCGTGCGCTGGTTCCGCGAGGCGGCGCCTTACGTGCACGCGTTCCGCGGCCGGACGTTCGTCATCGGCTTTCCGGGCGAGATGGTGCAGGAGCGCGCGCGTTTCGCGCGCTTCGTGCACGACGTGAACCTCCTTGCCGCGCTCGGCATACGGCTCGTTCTCGTGCACGGGGCGCGGGCGCAGATCGAGGCCGAACTCAAGGCGAAGGGTCTGCGCTCGCGCTACGCCGAAGGGCCTTCGCATCACCGACGCCGCCTCGCTCACGGCGGTCAAGCACGCCGCGGGCGTCCTGCGCGTCGAGATCGAGGCGCTGCTCTCGCAAGGGCTGCCCAATTCGCCGATGGCGGGCGCTGCCATTCGCGTCGGCTCGGGCAACTACATCACCGCGCGCCCGATCGGGATCGTGGACGGCGTCGATTACCAGTACACGGGCGCGGTGCGCAAGGTGGACGGCGCGGCGATCGCGCGCCGGCTGGAGGACGGCGAGATCGTCCTCGTCGCGAACCTCCGGCTATTCGCCCACCGGCGAGGTGTTCAATCTCGCCTGGGAGGACGTCGCGGCGAGCGTCGCCGTCGCGCTGCGCGCCGACAAGCTGCTCGTGCTCTGCGAGCGCCTGCCGGAGGACAGACGGGGCGAGCCGCTGCACGAGCTCACCGCGCGCGAGGCCGAGGCGCTGCGCAAGCGCACCGACCGCGCGCACAAGGACCTCGCGCGCGCGCTCGAATGCGCGCTGCGCGCGCTCGCCGGCGGCGTCGCGCGCGCCCATCTGCGTGTCGCGCCGGACCGACGGCGCGACGCTGCTTGAGTTGTTCACGCATTCGGGCGTCGGCACCCTGATCACCGCCGACCCGCTCGAGCACCTGCGCGCCGCGCGCATCGAGGACGTCGGCGGCATCCTCGCCCTCATCGAGCCTCTGGAAGCCGACGGCACGCTCGTCAAGCGCCGGCGCGAGCGCCTCGAGCGCGAAATCGGCGACTTCCAAGTGATCGAGCACGACGGCGTGATCGTCGGCTGCGTCGCGCTCTATCCGTTCGCCGAGGAAAGGAGCGCCGAACTCGCCTGCCTCGCGGTCTCGCCCGAATACCGCGACGCGGGCTACGGCGAGCGGCTGCTGCGCGCGGCCGAGGCGCGCGCGCGGCAGATGAAGCTGCGTCGGCTCTTCGCCCTCACCACGCGCGCGCAGCACTGGTTCCTCGCGCAGGGTTTCCGCGAAGCGGGGCTCGAGGCACTGCCCGAGGCGCGCAAGGCGCTGTACAATTGGAAGCGCGGTTCCAAGATCTTCGTCAAGCGCCTCTAGTCCCCATGGCGAGAATGGTGAAATGCGTCAAGCTCGGCCGCGAGGCCGAGGGGCTCGACGCGCCGCCGTTTCCCGGCGAACTCGGCAAACGCATCTTCGAGAACGTCTCGAAGCAGGCGTGGCAGGAGTGGCTGCGCCTGCAGACGATGCTCGTCAACGAAAACCGCCTGAACCTCGCCGATCCGCGCGCGCGCAAGTATCTCGCCGAGCAGACCGAACGGCACTTCTTCGGCGAGGGCGCTGACCGCGCCGCCGGCTACGTGCCGCCGAAGACCTGAGCGATCAGAGGCCGAGCGCGCGCCGCTGGCGCGCGACGAGTTCGGCGACGCCGCGGGCCGCGAGCGCGAGCATGCGGTCGAGTGCCTCGCGATCGAACGGCTCGCCTTCGGCGGTGCCCTGCACCTCGACGATGCGGCCGGCGCCGGTCATGACCACGTTCATGTCGGTGTCGCAGGCGGCGTCTTCGGCGTAGTCGAGGTCAAGGAGCGCTTCGCCCGCGCGCAGGCCGACCGAGACGGCAGCGACGAAGTCCTTCACCGGAAGCGTCGCGACCATGCCGCGCTCGCGCATCCAGCAAAGCGCGTCGTAGAGCGCGACGAAGGCGCCGGTGATCGCCGCGGTGCGCGTGCCGCCGTCGGCCTGCAGCACGTCGCAGTCGAGCCGCACGGTGCGCTCGCCCAGTTGCGCGAGATCGGTCGCCGCGCGCAGCGCCCGCCCGATGAGGCGCTGGATCTCCTGGGTGCGGCCGGACTGCGCGCCGCGCGCCGCCTCGCGCTCGCTACGCGTGTGCGTCGCGCGCGGCAGCATCCCGTACTCCGCGGTGACCCAGCCGCGGCCGCTGCCGCGCAAAAACGCCGGCACCGCCTCCTCGACGCTCGCGGTGCAGAGCACCCGCGTGTCGCCGAATTCGACGAGCACCGAGCCCTCGGCATGGCGCGTGTAACCGCGCACGAAGCGCGTCGGCCGCAGCTCGTCGGCGCGTCGCCCGTTCGCCCTCATTCGCGCGCCGCCTCGAGCGCCTCGGCCCCCGCCGCGGCGCACGTCGCACCGGCGCCGCCCGGTCCGCGCCAATGCAGCGCGAGCACCGACAGGTTGTCTGCGTCGCGGCCGGCGCGCATCTCGGCGAGCCGCACGAGCGCTGCAAGCGCCTCCTGCGCGCGCCGGCCGATCAGGCCGGTGAGCAGCTGCCGTTCGCTGAGCGGCGCCCAAAACCCGTCGGAGCAGAGCAGCAGGAGGTCGCCCGCGACGAGCCCCGCGCTCGCCGGCGGCTCGACGCGCGGCGCGATCGGCCCGCCGAGGCAGACGAGGAGCTTGTGGCGATCCGGATCTGCGGTGATCGCCTCCTCGCGGATGCGGCCCGAGTCGATGAGCCGCTGCACCACGCTGTGGTCGCGCGTGCGTGCGGCGACGCGCCCGTCGCGAATGAGGTACAGGCGCGAGTCGCCGACGTGCGTCCACCACGCCCGACCCTCCTGCACGACGCAGGCGACGAGCGTCGTGCGCGGCGAATCGCCGAGCCGGAGCTCGCGGCTTCGCTGCGCGATCGCCGCGTGCGCGCGCGCCACCGCCCGCGCGAGAAAAGCCGCCGGGTCGGCGAGGTGCGGGCGCGCCTCGGCGCGAAACGCCGCGCCGAGCGTCTCGACCGCGACCGTCGCCGCGAGCTCGCCGCGCGCATGCCCGCCCATGCCGTCGGCGAGCGCAAGGAGCAGCGCGTCTTTGCTCGACCAGTGTTCGAGGCGGTCCTGCTGCTCGCGCCGCGCGCCGATGCGGCTCGCCTGGAACAGTTCGTAGCTCATCGCTTCGCGAACCGCACTATAGCGTCGCGCGGCCGCTCGAGCGCGGGCGCGGAGCCGCGGTGCGCCGGCGCGCGCTCGAGCGCCTTCTGCCGCTCGAGCACGCGCTGCGGCCGCTCGCGGGGATCGAGCCGCAGACACCAGTCCACGGCGTCGAGCAGCTCGGCCGAATACCGTCCGGACCACGCGCGACGCGCCGGCACGAGCCGGTCGCCGACGGCCCGCTCGGCCGCCGCCAACGGCGGCGCGCCAGCGAGACACGCGTACAGCGTCGCGCCGACCGAGTAGATGTCGCTCGACGGTCCGCAGTCCGCGCCCGCCGCCTGGTGTTCCGGAGACGCGAAGCCGGGCGTGTGCACCGGCGCGAGCGCCGCCGGTAGGTATCCTTGAGGGCGACCGACGCCTCGCGCTCGTCGTGCGCGAGGTACACGAACGAGAATCCGCCCGAGGCGAGCACCCGCAGGATCCGGTAATTTTCCAGCTCAAACCTCTCGGGCAGCGGGCGGTTCGCCTGCGACGACATTCTTGGCCTATGATAGCCGCCCCCGACCGGCGGCCGCGCGCTTGCGTCGCGCCCGCGCGGCCTCCGCTCGCCGACTGACGACGATGATCCGCAGCATGACCGGCTATGCCGCCGGCGCCGCCGACACGCCGCGCGGCGCGCTCGCGCTCGAGATCCGCACCGTGAACGGCCGCTTCCTCGACCTGCAGCTGCGCGTCGCCGACGAGCTGCGCGCGCTCGAGCCGATGCTGCGCGACATGCTCGTCGCGCGCCTTGCGCGCGGCAAGGTCGACTGCCGCCTCGCGCTCGGGGCGCCCGCGGCCGGCGCGCCGGCGAGAACGCTGAACGCCGCCGCGCTCGCGCAGCTGCGCCGGCTCGTCGACGAGGCGCGGCGCGCGTTCCCCGAGGCGGCGCCGCTCGCGCTCGCCGACGTGCTGCGCTGGCCGGGGGTGCTCGCCGAGGCGCCCCTCGACGAAGCTGCCGTGCGCGAGGCGGTGCAGGCGCTCGCCGCGCGCGTACTCGACGACCTCTGCGCCGCGCGCGCGCGCGAAGGCGCCCGCCTCGCGGCGAGCCTGCGCGAGCGACTCGCCGCGATGCGCGCGGTGCTCGCGCGCGCCGCGCCGCTCGTGCCGGAAGCGCGCGCGGCGCTGCGCGCTCGCCTTGCCGAGCGTCTGCGCGAGGCCGCGGCATCGACCGACGAGGCGCGCCTGCAGGCCGAACTCGCGCTGCTCGCCGCCCGCAGCGACGTCGACGAGGAGCTCACGCGCCTTCGCGCGCACCTCGACGAGATCGAGCAGGCGCTCGCCGAGGGCGGTGCGGTCGGCAAGCGGCTCGATTTCCTCGCCCAGGAGATGAACCGCGAGGCGAACACGCTCGCAGCGAAAGCCGCGGGACTTGCGCTCGCGCAGTCCGCGCTCGAGCTTCGTCTGCTCGTCGAGCAGGTGCGCGAGCAAGTGCAGAACATCGAATGAGCGGGCGGCTGTTCATCGTCGCCGCGCCCTCGGGCGCCGGCAAGAGCACGCTGATCGACGCGCTGCTGCGGCAGGACCCGACGCTCGCGCTGTCGGTCTCCTACACCACGCGCCCGCCGCGCGCGGGCGAGCAAAACGGCCGCGAATACCATTTCGTCGACGAGGACACCTTCGCGGCGATGCAGGCGCGCGGCGAGTTCCTCGAGTCGGCCGAGGTGCACGGCTACCGCTACGGCACCGCGCGATCGGTGGTGCACGAGGCGCTCGCGCGCGGCGCCGACCTGTTGCTCGAAATCGACTGGCAGGGCGCGCGCCAGGTGCGGCGGCTCTTTCCGCACGCGGTCGGCATCTTCATCCTGCCGCCATCGCTCGAGGAACTGGAGCGCCGCATGCGCGCGCGCGGGCTGGATGCGGAGGACGTGATCCGGCGGCGGCTCGCCAACGCGCGCGAGGAGATCGCGCACGCCGGCGAGTTCGACTATGCTATTATCAACGCCGATTTCGAAACGGCCCTGCAGGACCTCAAGGCGATCATTCGCGCAGAGCGTCTGAGGCAGGCCGTCCGATCCCCGGAAACGCAAGACGCATGGCCCGGATCACCGTCGACGACTGCCTGAAGCACATCCCGAACCGCTTCCAGCTGACGCTCGCGGCGACCTACCGTGCGCGGCAGCTGAGCGCCGGCGCAACGCCGCTCGTCGAGCCGAACAAGGACAAGCCCACCGTGATCGCGCTGCGCGAGATCGCCGCCGGCAAGGTAGGTCTGGAGGTGCTCAAGCGCAACCCCGGCTCGGCGACGCCGCCGCCCGCCTGACGCGTTGCCCGGCGCAGGGGGCGCCGGACTAAACTCCCCCTATGGCTGAGGCCGCCCTCCTCGACGTTTCCCGGTTCGGCTATCTGAAGCCGGCGGACGTCGCGCGCCTCGAGCAGGCGTACCGCTTCTCCGAGGCCGCGCACGCCGGGCAGACCCGCCAGTCGGGCGAACCGTACATCTCGCACCCGCTGGCGGTCGCCGAAATCCTCGCCCAGTGGCGGCTCGACGCCCAGGCGTTGCAGGCGGCCCTCCTGCACGACGTGATGGAAGACACCTCGGTCACCAAGGACGAGATCGCCGACGCCTTCGGCCGCCCGGTGGCCGAGCTGGTCGACGGCCTGTCCAAGCTCGACAAGATCGAATTCCAGTCGGCCGAGGACGCACAGGCGGAGAACTTCCGCAAGATGCTCCTTGCGATGGCGCGCGACGTGCGCGTCATCCTCATCAAGCTCGCCGACCGGCTGCACAACATGCGCACGCTCGACGCGGTGCCGCCCGCCAAGCGCCGTCGCGTCGCGCGCGAGACGCTCGAGATCTATGCGCCGATCGCCAACCGCCTCGGCCTGAACGCCCTTTACCACGAGCTGCAGGAACTCGCGTTCGCGCACCTCTATCCCCTGCGCTATCAGCGTGCTCGCCAAGGCGATGCGCGCGGCGCGCGGCAACCGCCAGCGAACTGGTCGCGCGCATCGAGTCGGCGGTGAAGCGCGCGTCTCGCCGAAGCGGGGCTTGCGGCGACGGTGACCAGCCGCGAAAAGCACCTGTACTCGATCTACCGCAAGATGCGTCGAGAAGCGCTTGTCGTTTTCCGAAGTGCACGACATCTACGGCCTGCGCGTGGTCGTGCAGGACAGTGCCGAGCTGCTATCTCGCGCTCGGGGCGCTGCACGCGCTCTACAAGCCGGTGCCCGGCAAGTTCAAGGACTACATCGCGATCCCGAAGGCGAACGGCTACCAGTCGATCCACACGACGCTCGTCGGCCCCTACGGCGTCGCGATCGAGGTGCAGATCCGCACCGAGCAGATGCACCGCATCGCCGAGTCCGGCGTCGCGTCGCACTGGATGTACAAGGAGGACGACGCCTCGCTCTCGGAGCTGCAGAAGAAGACCCACCAGTGGCTGCAGAGTCGCTGCTCGAGATCCAGAGCCGCTCGGGCGACTCGCACGAGTTCCTCGAGCACGTCAAGTTCGACCTGTTCCCCGACGAGGTGTACGTGTTCACGCCCAAGGGCCGCATCCTTTCGCTGCCGCGCGGCGCGACCGCGGTCGATTTCGCCTACGCGGTGCACACCGACATCGGCAACCGCTGCGTGGCGGCGAAGGTGAACGGCGAGCTCGTGCCGCTGCGGACCGAGCTGCGCAGCGGCGACCGGGTTGAGATCATCACCACCGGCTACGCGAAGCCCAATCCGGCCTGGCTCCAGTACGTGCGCACCGCGAAGGCCCGCTCCAACATCCGCCATTTCCTGAAGACGATGCAGTACGAGGAGTCGGCCGCGCTCGGCGAGCGGCTGCTCGAGCAGGCGCTGCGCGGCTACGGCGTCGCGCTCGCCGACATCGACGAGGCGCGTTGGGAGCGCGTGGTGCGCGAGACCGTCGGACGCAGCCGGCGCGAGCTGCTCGCCGACATCGGGCTCGGCAAGCAGCTCGCGGCGGTGGTCGCGCGCCGGCTGGTGATGCGCGCGGACGCCGAGCCGAAACCGCTCGGGCGCGCGGCACAGATCATGATCCGCGGCACCGAGGGCATGGCCGTTCAGCTCGCGAGCTGCTGCCGCCCGATCCCGGGCGATGCGATCGTCGGCTCGATGAAGAAGGGGCAGGGGCTGGTCGTGCACGCGGCCGACTGCCGCGGCATCGCGCGCTCGCGCCGCGCCGAGCCCGAGCTGTGGATCGACGTCGAATGGGATCCGGAAACGACGCGCATGTTCCAGAGCGCGATCCGGGTGACGGTGGCCAACCAGCGCGGCGTGCTCGCCAAGGTCGCCTCGGCGATCGCCGAGGCGGGCTCGAATATCGATTCGATCAGCACCGACGAGGACCGCGCCGTCTACACCACGATGCTGTTCGTGCTGGAGGTCGCCAACCGGCGGCATCTCGCGCGCGTGCTGCGCGCGCTGCGCCGCATTCCGGAAGTCGAGAAGATCCAGCGGCTGCGCGAGTAGCCGCCCGCCGGCGGCGTCCCGTCCCGGGGTCCGACCCGAGCGCGGGCCGCCCTCTGCCTACGCCGTGAACACGAACCGGGCGCCGGTCGAGGGGCGCACGAAGCGCTCGCCGAGGGCCGCCTGCACCAGACCGATGAAAGCCTCTCCCGAGCAATGCAGCGGGATGATGAACTCGGGGGCCAGCTTGAGCAGTTCCTCCAGCGTACGGCGCTGGTAGTCGAGCGGATGCGGCGCGAGATGGAATCCGCCGATGACCGCGAGTACCCGGTCGGTGCCTGCGATGCGCTGCGCCGCACGCACCGAATTGACGATGCCGCGGTGCCCGCAGGACGTGAGCACAACGAGCCCCTTGCCGCGCACATGGTAGGCAAAAGCGCGCTCGTGCTCGAAATCGTCGGGCACGAGCGTTGCGCCGCGTTTGGCCTCAGGCAGCCCCTCCGGCGCGCAGCCGAACCCGCCCTGAATTCCGACGCTCATGCGCGTCGGCGACAGCACCCGTTCGAAGCTCTCGGCCGGAATCGTACCGGTGACGAAACCGTGGTCAGCGAAGACCGAGGGACGCTCGGCGAAGGTGACCGTCAGCCCTGCTTCGCGCAGCGCCTGGCGGTCGAGCGCACCGAAGCTGCCGGCCTCTCCCGGCACGTTGAGCTCGCGCGTGCAGAAGCACTCCTCGCCACCGAGGTAGAACGGCAGCCCCGGCTTAAGCCGCCCCTTGTTCGCCTGCAGGAATCCGACCAGCCCGCCGAAATGGTCGTAGTGGCCGTGCGAGAGCGCGAGTGCGTCGAGCCGGGACGCGTCCACCCCCATCAGGCGCAGGTTGTTGAGCAGCGTCTCGGGGGTGTAGCCGAAGTCGATGAGCGCCTGGCGCATCTCTTCGGCGCGCCGCGACTCCACGTGCAGCGACAGGTCCCCATTCGTTCTGAAGCGTATAGCGCGGCGGAGTGCGCGGCGCCACCGCAAAACCGAGCCGCTGCACGGTGAGCGAACCGATCGTGCGACTTGGCTCGAAGGCGTGGTGGTACGAATCGGTGACCACGCGCACCGCGAGCTGGTCCACGACCGGCACAACCGCGGGCGAATCAATCGCGCGCGCGATGGCGACTCGCGCCCCGAAGAGTCCGCCTGCGGCGAGCGCACCGAGCGAGCCGAGCCCGGCGCGCAGCAGCCGGCGACGACCCGGGCTTCCGAGATAGGCCGAATCGGAACGGACATCACGCATCGCGCAACCTCCGGAACGGAAACCGATCTTGACGATGCTAGCGGCGCCGCGCTCGGGACGTCAATCCTGCATCGCAGTGAACCGGGCCGCCTGGCAGCGTAGCGGCAAAGTCCTCGACTCCGCTGAAAATGGAATCGCCCGGGTCCGGTTGTTGGTAGGTCGTGGCGGATTCGAACCGCCGACCAACGGATTAAAAGTCCGCTGCTCTACCAGCTGAGCTAACGACCCGACCGCACGCTTGCGCGAAGGCGCGAATTCTACCAGCCGCCACCGTTCATTCGCCAGCGCTCGCGTGCGCGTAGCGCGTCGGCTCCGCGAGCCCTGCGTCGGCGAAGCCCTTCCTGCGGATGCGGCAGGCATCGCAGCGCCCGCAGGCGCGGCCATCGGCGTCGGCCTCATAGCAGCTCACGGTCTCGGCCGGATCGACGCCGAGCGCGACCGCGAGCCGCACGATCTCGGCCTTCGGCAGATCGACCAGCGGCGCGCGCACCTCGATGCGGGTTCCTTCGGCCGCCGCCTTGGTGGCGAGGTTCGCCATCGCTTCGAACGCGCGCAGGTATTCGGGCCGGCAATCCGGGTAGCCGGAGTAGTCGACCGCGTTCGCGCCGATGAAGAGATGCCGCGCGCCGAGCACCTCGGCCCAGGCGAGCGCGAGCGAAAGCAGCACCGTATTTCGCGCCGGCACGTAGGTCGCCGGAATGCCGTCCTAGGGGCCCGCGACCGGCACCGGGATCGTGCGGTCGGTGAGCGCCGAGCCGCCGAACTGCGCGAGATCGAGCCGCACGATGCGGTGCTCGCGCGCCCCGAGCCGCGCCGCGATGCGCGCCGCCGCCGCCAGTTCCGCGCGGTGCCGCTGCCCGTAGTCGACCGACAGACACCAGCACGCGTAGCCCTCGCGCCGCGCCCACGCGAGCGTGGTCGCGGAATCGAGGCCGCCGGAGAGCAGGACGATCGCGCGCTTCATCGTTTCGCCGGGGGCAGTTTGGCGAGCGCCTGCAGGCGCTGGCGCGCGCTCGCGGCGGCCGCGCTCTCGGGGTAGCGCGCAAGGAGCTCCTGCAGCGTCTTCTGCGCCGCGCGCCGGTCGCCGAGCGCCTCCTGCGCGGTGGCGATGTTCAGCATCGCATCGGCGGCGCGCGCGTCGTTCGGCCAAGCCGACAGCACCTTCTGGTGCGCTGCGATCGCCTGCTTGTGATCGTTCTGCGCCGCGTAGGCGTTGCCGATCCAGTACTGCGCGGAGGGGGCGAGCTTCGAGTTCGGGTACGCAACGAGGAAGCCCTGGAAGGCAGAAATCGCGAGCGCGTAGTTGCCGAGCTTGAACTGGTTGAGCGCCGCCTCGTAGACCCTCGTTTCGGCGGCCGTCGGGCCGGCCTCCGCCGGCGGCTTTCCGCCTGCGCGGCGGCCTGCTCGCGCGCCTGTTCGAGCTTTCTCAGGCGCGTGTCGATGTCGAGGTACAGGTCTTTTCCGCGCTTGTCCGCGGTCTCGATCTGGTACTGCACCACCTCGAGCTGCCCGCGCAGCCGCGCGATCTCGCCGCGCAGCGCCTCGATCTGCGCGGCGAGGTCGACGAGCACCGACCGGTCCTCGGCCCGGCCGACGCGCTCCTCGATCCTCGCGAAGCGCTCCTCGAACGCCTTGTGCGCCGCCTCGACCTGCTTGCGCAGCTCGGCGATGCGCTGGCGCGCGACGTTGTCGTCGAACAGTCCTTGCGCCGCGGCCGGGCCGGCGAGCGCGGCGCAGGCGATCGCGGCGGCGACGCAGGATCGTGCGCGCACCTCAGTACTCGCCCTGATACAGGATGTCGCCGCGCCGGTTTTTCGCCCAGCACGCCTCGTTCGATTCGGTGCACACCGGCTTTTCCTCGCCGAGGCTCACCGCTTCGATCTGCGATTCCCTCGCACCCAGGAGGATCAGCATGCGTTTGACCGCGTCCGAGCGGCGCTGGCCGAGACCGATGTTGTACTCCCGGCTGCCGCGCTCGTCGGCGTTGCCCTGGATGAGCACCTTCGCCTCCGGGTTTTCGCGCAGGTACTTCGCGTGCGCCTCGACGATCGGGCGGTACTCCTCCTTCACCTCGTAGCGGTCGTAGTCGAAGTAGATCGAGCGACGCGAAAGGATGTTCGCCGGGTCCTTGAGCGGGCTCGGCGCCGCGGCGGGTTTCCCGGCGGTGAGGTCCACGCGCGCGATCTCGCCCGGCTTCACCGGCTGCGGCTTTGCCGCGGGCGCCGGCGTCGGGGCGGCGACCGCCGCGGGCTGGCGCTCCTCGACCGCCGCGGGCGACTGTTCCTCCGGCGTGCTGCGGCAGCCGGCGAGCGCGGCCGCGAGCGCTGCGGCGGCGAGGACGAAGACTCTCATGGCGTTCGCTCCCTTGCGTTCAGTTCGTAAACGGCCCCCACGCCGGCTCGCGCACGTCGCCCGCGGCGACCGAAAGCCGCTGCCTGACGCGTCCGTCGGCCGACACCGCCGCGAGCACCCCGCGCCCGCCGATCACGGTCGCGAACAGGATCATGCGGCCGTTCGGCGCGAAGCTCGGCGACTCGTCCCGCTCGCTGTCGGTGAGCACCTGCGTCTGGCGGGTCGCGAGGTCCATCACCGCGAGCTGGAAGCGCCCGTTCGTGCGCGTGACGAACGCGAGCTGCCGGCCGTCCGGGCTCACGCGCGGCGACACGTTGTACGCGCCTTCGAAGGTCACCCGCTGCGCCTCGCCGCCCGCGACCGGCATGCGGTAGATCTGCGGGCTGCCGCCGCGGTCGGAGGTGAAGTAGATCATCTGACCGTCGGGGGCGAACGCCGGTTCCGTGTCGACGGCGTTCGAGTGCGTCAGCCGCCGCAGGCCGCTGCCGTCGGGGTTGATGAGGTAGAGCTGCGTGCCGCCGTCGCGCGAAAGCGCCACCGCAAGCCGCGTGCCGTCCGGCGACCAGGCGGGCGCGGAGTTGGAGCCGCGGAAATTGGCTGCCACCTGGCGCCGGCCATCGGCGAGCGAGTGCACGTAGATCACCGGCTTTTTGTTCTCGAACGAGACGTACGCGAGCCGTCGCCCGTCGGGCGACCACGCGGGCGAGATGATCGGCTCGAGCGAGGCGAGCGCCGTCTCTTCGCCCGCGCCGTCGGCGTCCGCGATGCGCAGCTCGTAGCGCTCGCCGCGCTTGACGACGTACGCGATGCGGGTGGAGAAGACGCCGCGCGTGCCGGTGAGCTTTTCGTAGACGTAGTCGGCGATGCGGTGCGCGGTCGCGCGCACCTGTTCGCGCGCAAGCGTATAGGCGACGCCCGACAGATCGGCGCCTTTGACCACGTCGTGCAGCTTGAAACGCACCTCGTAGCGGCCGTCGGCGCGCAGCGCCGCAGAGCCGACCACGAGCGCATCGGCGAGCCGCGAGCGCCACTCGGCGTAGTTCACCGGGCTCGCCTCGCTCGGCACGGCCGCAAGCGGCGGAAGCTGCAGCACGCGAAGCAGGCCGCTGCGCTCGAGGTCCGCGCGCACGATCGCGCTCACGCTTACACCGAGCGCCGCCTCGCCGGCGAACGGGGCCGGCACCGCGATCGGAATGCGCTGCGCGCCGGCACCGGTGATCTCGATCGCGAGCTGCGCGCTGGCGACGAACGGAGCGACCGCGAAAGCCAAGGCGGCGGCGAGCCTGCGCATGCGCGCCGAATTATAGGGGCAAAGCGCATCGCCTCAGCGCTCGAGCGGACGGAAGCGCAGCTCGAGTTCCCGCTGGAAAAGTTCCGGACGATCGGGCCTCGGCAACGGCGACGATTTCAGGATCGCGCGCTCGACCGCCTGGTCGTAACCCGCGTGCCCGCTCGACTTGCGCAGCCTCACCGACAGCACTTCGCCGGTCGGCAGCTGCACGACGTCGAAGATCGCCTCGGGATTGCCCTTCAGGTCCGGCGGCAGCAGGATGTTGCCGCGGATCTGGCGCGGATACGCTCGATCCAGAGCGGCGAGCGCGCGCGCGTTCGCCGCAGCCGCCTCGTGCGCGAGGTTCTCGCGCAGCGCCGCCCGCTCGCGCTCGAGCGCGAGCGCCTGCTGCTCGCGCAGAAGTTCTTCCTGCAGCCGCCGGCGCGCGTCGTCGCCGGGCGACGGCGTCTTCGGGGCGTCGGCCTTCGGCGGCGATTTCTGCGCCTGCGGCGCGGCGGGCGGCTTCGACGGCTCGGGCTTCGGTTTCTGCGGCGGCGCCTTCAATTCGATGTCGGGTCGTTCGATGCGCGGCGCCGCGGTCGGCGCCGGTTCCGCGCTCGGCGCGGGCGGCGGCTCGGCCCTCGGCACCGGCGCCGGCTCCGGCGTGGGCGCCCAGAGCTCGACGAGCACCGGCTCGGGCGGGGGGTTTTGCCAACGCACGCCGAAGACGAGCATCGCGAACAGCGCGACATGCACGAGCGCGGCGAGCAGCGCCGAAGCGAGCGCACCGGGCTCCTCGCGCGCCTCGAGCGCCGCCGCGCTCATCGCCGCGGCTTCACCTGCAGCCCCACGCGCTCGACGCCGTGCGCGCGCAGCTCGTCGAGCAACCCGATCACCGCCTCGTACTTCACGTTGCGGTCGCCGGCGACAAGCACCGGCGTCTTCGGGTCCTTGACGAGGCGCGGGATGTCCTCGCGCGCGATCGGCCGCTCGGCGAGGACGCGCCCGGCGGCGTCGCGCTCGCGCAGCGCGAGCGCGCCGCCCTCGGCGATCAGGATCTCGATCGGCGCAGGCTTCGCCGTCGGCGCCCGCTCGACCGAGGGCAGCTCGATCACGCCCGGCACCGCGAGCGGCGCGGTGACCATGAAGATGACGAGCAGCACGAGCATCACGTCGACATACGGCACGACGTTGATCTCGTGCATCGGCGCGCGACGCGAGTGAAGCCGCGCCATTCGCCCTAGCGCAGCGCCGCCTGGCGCTGCAGCACGTTCGAGAACTCCTCCATGAAGCTCTCGAAGCGGATCGCGAGGCGGTCGATGTCGTGCGAGAAGCGGTTGTAGGCGACCACCGCCGGAATCGCGGCAAAGAGCCCGATCGCCGTGGCGATCAGCGCCTCGGCGATGCCCGGGGCGACCTGCGCGAGCGTCGCCTGCTGTACGCTCGCGAGGCTGCGGAACGCGTGCATGATCCCCCAGACCGTGCCGAACAGGCCGACGTAGGGGCTCACCGAGCCGGTCGAGGCGAGAAACGCGAGGTGGCGTTCGAGATAGTCCATCTCGCGCTGGAAGGTCGCGCGCATCGCGCGGCGCGCGCCGTCGACGAGCATCGCGGCGTCGGCGCCGCGCTGGCCGCGCAGCTTGGCGAATTCGCGGTAGCCCGCCTCGAAAATGCGCTCGAGGCTGCCGATCGTGTGGCGCGCGTTCACCGCGCCCTGGTAGAGCGCGGCGAGGTCGTTGCCGCTCCAGAACTCGCGCTCGAACCGGTCGGTCTGCTCGCGCGCGCGCCGGATCGCGAACCACTTGCGGAAGATGAACATCCAGGACATGAACGACACCGCGACGAGGAGCAGCATCACGCCCTTCACCACCGGCGACGCGCCGACGACGAGCGACCAGAGCTCGTACTCTTGCGCGACCGTCATGCCCCGAGCTCCGCGCGCAGCGTCGCCGGCAGCGGCTGCGGCCGCATGTCGCGCAGGCGCACGCACGCGACGCGGATGCGCGCCTCGGCACACACGCGACCGTCGGCGCGCCGCGCCTGCTGCCCGAGCCAGAGCGAAGCGCGCTGCACTTCGAGCGGGCGCACCGTCACGGTGAGCAGATCGTCCAGGCGCGCGCCGACCCGGAAATCGATCTCGGCGCGCGCGACGACGAAGCCGCGGCCTTCGGCGCTCGCCAAGCGCTCGTGCTCGATGCCGAGCGCGCGCAGCCACTCGGTGCGCGCGCGCTCGAAGAACCGCAGGTAATTCGCGTAATAGACGACGCCGCCGCGGTCGGTGTCCTCGTAATAGACCCGCACCTGCCAGGCGAATTCGGTCTGCGCCCCGGGCGCCTGCCGCACCGGCCGATTGTAGCCCACGCGCCGCGCCGCAGCCTGCGGCTCAGGCGGCGTCGCCCTCGGCAAGCAGGTCGCGCTGGCGCGCAGGCGCCGCCAAGCCGAAGTGGCGGTAGGCGGACACGGTCGCGACGCGCCCGCGCGGCGTGCGTTGCAGGTAGCCGGACTGGATGAGGTAGGGCTCGATCACGTCCTCGATCGTGTCGGCCTCCTCGCCGATCGCGTGCGCGAGGTTGTCCAGCCCCACCGGGCCGCCCGAGAACTTCTCGATTACCGCAAGGAGGAGCTTGCGGTCCATGACATCGAGCCCCATCGGGTCGACCTCGAGCATCGCGAGCGCGGCCTCGGCCACCGCCTTCGTCACCCGCCCCTCGGCCTTCACCTGCGCATAGTCGCGCACGCGGCGCAGGAGCCGGTTCGCGATGCGCGGCGTGCCGCGCGCGCGGCGCGCGATCTCGGCGGCGCCCGCCTCCTCGATCGGCACCGCGAGCAGTCCGGCCGAGCGGCGCACGATCGCGGCGAGCGCCGTCTCGTCGTAGAACTCCAGACGCGCGACGATGCCGAAGCGGTCGCGAAGCGGATTGGTCAGCATGCCGGCGCGCGTGGTCGCGCCGACCAGCGTGAAGGGCGGCAGATCCAGCTTGATCGAACGCGCCGCCGGTCCCTCGCCGATCACGATGTCGAGCTTGTAGTCTTCGAGCGCCGGATAGAGGATCTCTTCGACGACCGGCGACAGGCGGTGGATCTCGTCGATGAAGAGCACGTCGCGCGGCTCGAGGTTGGTGAGCATCGCCGCAAGGTCGCCCGCGCGCTCGAGAACGGGCCCCGAGGTCTGGCGCAGGTTGACGCCCAGCTCGCGCGCGATGATGTGCGCGAGCGTCGTCTTGCCGAGACCCGGGGGACCGAAAAGGAGCACGTGATCGAGCGCCTCGCGCCGCTCGCGCGCCGCGCGGATGAAGATCTCGAGCTGGCCGCGGATCTTGTCCTGGCCGACGTACTCGGCGAGCGTCGCGGGCCGAAGCGTGCGCTCGATCCGCTCCTCTTCGCCCGCAAGCGGCCCGGCAGAAACCAGACGGTCGGTCTCGATCACCAGACGATCTCGACGCCGGGGCCGCGCAGCGCCGCCTCGCGGCTCACCGAGGCGAGACGCTCGGCCGTCTGCGCAAGCAGCACGAGATCGAGCGGATCTCGACGCCGGGCCTTCAGGGTCTCCAGAGCCCGCCGATGCGCCTGAACGACGCTGAGCAGCCGGAACGCAACGCGCGCCTCGTGGATGCGCAGCCTCTGCGCGAGCGGCCGCTCCGGATGCAGCTTGCCGCGCGCGCGCGTGATCTGCAGCTCCCGCAGACTGGCGACGCTCGCGAACACCTCGTTGCGAATCGCGCGGATCGCGGCGCGCGCCCGCGCCGACAGACGCGCCGGCGCGTGGTCCCACCGGAGGAACGCGCGCCTGACGAGCAGCACGCGCACGCGGCTACCGGCGCGCGGCGCGCCGCGGCGCCCGCCCTGCCGTCGTGCGTCGCCTTCCCGCGCCCTTGTGCCGCCGCGCCTGCTCCCGGATCGAGACGTCGAGGGGATCGTCCGGCCGCCCGTCCCGGAATTCGGCCGCGAGCGCTGCGTCGGAGTCCTCGGCGCTATACGCGATCGCCCCTGCGCCCAGCCCCGCAACGCGCGCTCTCGGCCGGGGCGCGAAGGGCACGAGTTTCGCGACCGGGCGGCTCGCCTTTGCGATCACGATTTCCTCGCCGGCCCGGGCGTGCTCGAGCAGCTCGGAAAGGTGCGTCTTCGCCTCGTGAACGTTGGAGATGTCGGCCACCGCCCTGGTCAGGAAGTTGGCCAGACGATTCTAGGGCCCGGCCGCGGGGGGGTCAAACGCGCACGGCGGTTTCAGCCGCGCGCGAGCGCTTTCAAAGCCTGGCGGATGCCTTCGGCGACGCCGATGCCCTCGGGCAGCGCTTTCATCGCCGCGCGCGCCTCCTTTTCGCTGTAGCCGAGCGCGACGAGCGCGTTGAGGATGTCGCCCGCGCCCTCGGCGGCAGCGTCGGCCGGCGCGGGCAGCGCCTCCGCGAGCCGTCCTTTCAGCTCGAGAAGCAGCCGCTCGGCGGTCTTCTTGCCGATCCCGGGGATTCTCGTGAGCCGCGCCGGCTCCTGGAGCGCCACCGCCTGCGCGAGCTCGGCGACCGACAGCCCCGAGAGCACCGCAAGGGCCGTGCGCGCGCCGACCCCCGAGATGCGGATGAGTTCGCGGAACGCGGCGCGCTCTTCCAGCGTTGCGAAACCGTAGAGCTGGTGCGCGTCCTCGCGCACGACGAGATGCGTATGGAGCGTCACCGGCTCGCCCGTCGCCGGAAGGGCGTAGAACGTGCTCATCGGCACGTCCACCTCGTAGGCGACGCCGCCCACCTCGACCAGCACCTGCGGCGGGTGTTTCGCGGCGAGCCTGCCGCTCAGCCGTCCGATCACCGACGGCGCCCCTTCCCTGCGCCGAGCGAGCCGGGCGCCTGCTGCGGCGTGCGGTTTCTCACCGGCGTTTTGCGCAGCGCGCGCCGCTCACAGCAGCCGGCCGCGGCGCAGCCTGCGTCCGCGCAGCGTAAAGCGGCCGCGCCCTGCGCCGTGCGCGTGGCAGATCGCGCAGGCGAGCGCATCCGCCGCGTCCGGGCTCGGATCGCCCGGCAGCGCGAGCAGCCGCTTCACCATGTGCTGCACCTGCGCCTTGGTCGCGTGGCCGTTTCCGACTACCGCCTGCTTGACCTGGAGCGCGGTGTATTCGGCGACCGGCAGCCCGGCGAGCACCGCGGCGCAGATCGCGGTGCCGCGCGCCTGACCGAGCGCGAGCGTCGACTGCGCGTTCGCGTTGACGAACACTTTCTCGATCGCGACCTCGGTCGGATTGGCGCGCCGGATGACCTCGCCGAGTTCCTCAAGGAGGACCTTCAGCCGCGCGGCGAGGTCGCCCCCCCCCGAGCGCACCGTGCCGCTCGAAAGGTAGCGCAGCCGCCCGCCCGCGCGTTCGATGACGCCGAAACCGGTCGTGCGCAACCCCGGGTCGATCCCGAGGACTCTCACGCCGCCTCGAGCGCGGCGGTGGTGTAGACGTTCTGCACGTCGTCGAGCGCCTCGAGCGCCTCGAGCAGCCGCCGCATGCGCGCCGCCTCCTCGCCCGCGAGCGTCACCTCGCTCTGCGGCTTCATCGTGATCTCGGCGAGTTCCGGCCTCAGCCCCGCGCTCTCCAGCGCCGCTTTCACCTTCTCGAAGTCGGCCGGCGCGCACACCACCTCGATCGAGCCGTCGTCGTTCGTGACGACGTCGTCGGCGCCGGCCTCGATCGCCGCCTCCATCACCTTGTCTTCCGGCGTTCCGGGCGCGAAGACGAACTGGCCGCAGTGCCGGAAAAGGTACGCGACCGAGCCGTCGGCGCCGAGGTTGCCGCCGTTCTTCGTGAACGCATGGCGCACCTCGGCGACCGTGCGCGTGCGGTTGTCGGTCAGGCAATCCACCATCACCGCCGCGCCCGCCGGCCCGTAGCCTTCGTAGCGCACCTCCTCGTAGGCCGCGCCTTCGAGTTCTCCGGTGCCGCGCTGGATCGCGCGCTGGATGCTGTCCTTCGAAAGGTTCGCGTCGCGCGCCTTCTCGAGCGCGAGCCGAAGGCGCGGGTTCGCGCCCGGGTCGCCGCCGCCGAGCCGCGCCGCCACCGTGATCTCGCGGATGAGCCGCGTAAAGATCCGGCCCTTTTTCGCGTCGGCCGCGGCCTTGCGGTACTTGATGTTCGCCCACTTGCTGTGACCCGCCATGCCATAATTTTAATGCCCATGGCCGAGCCGCTTCTCATCGCCAAGGCGGGCAAGACCGCGCTTTGTCTGCTTCCGGCGCTCGCCAACCGCCACGGCCTGGTCGCCGGCGCGACCGGCACCGGAAAGACGGTGACGCTGCAGACGATGGCGCACGCGTTCTCGGCGATCGGCGTGCCGGTGTTCATGGCCGACATCAAGGGCGACCTCTCGGGTCTTGCCAAAGCAGGGGGCGCGAACCCGAAGGTCGTCGAGCGCTTCAAGGCGCTGCAGATCGAGCCGCGCTGGGAGGCGTGTCCGGTCGTCTTCTGGGACGTCTTCGGCGAGCAGGGGCACCCGGTGCGCGCGACCGTGTCCGACATGGGGCCGCTCCTTCTTGCGCGGATGCTCGGCCTCAACGAAGTGCAGGAGGGCGTCCTCAACCTCGTGTTCCGGATCGCGGACGACTCGGGGCTGCTGCTGCTTGACCTCAAGGACCTGCGCGCGATGCTGCAGCACGTCGGCGAGAACGCCGCGCAGTTCACGACGCAGTACGGCAACATCTCCGCGGCGTCGATCGGCGCGATCCAGAGGGCGCTTCTTGCGCTCGAAAACCAGGGGGCAGAGCGCTTCTTCGGCGAACCGATGCTGGAGATCGCGGACCTCATGCGCACCGTGGGCGGCCGCGGCACGGTCAACATCCTCGCCGCCGACCGGCTGATGAATTCACCGAAGCTCTACAGCACCTTCCTGCTGTGGCTGCTCGCGGAGCTCTTCGAGAACCTGCCGGAAGTGGGTGACCCGGAAAAGCCGAAGCTCGTCTTCTTCTTCGACGAGGCGCACCTTCTGTTCGACGAGGCGCCGAAGGCGCTGCTCGAGAAGATCGAGCAGGTGGTGCGGCTCATCCGCTCGAAGGGCGTCGGCGTGCTATTTCGTCACCCAGAACCCGCTCGACATCCCGGAGTCGGTGCTCGGGCAACTGGGCAACCGCGTGCAGCACGCGTTGCGCGCCTTCACCCCTCGCGACCAGAAGGCGGTAAAAGCGGCCGCAAGCACCCTGCGCGCGAACCCGAAGTTCGACGCCGAGCAGCGCGATCGCCGAACTGGGCGGTCGGCGAGGCGCTCGGTGTCCTTCCTCGACGAAAAGGGCAGGCCGAACGTGGTCGAGCGCGCGCTCGTCGTGCCGCCGCGCAAGCCACCTCGGCCCGATCTCCGAGGCCGAGCGCCGCGCGCTCCTTGCGTCCTCGCCGCTTGCGGGCAAATACGATCAGCCGGTCGACCGCGAGTCGGCCTACGAGAAGTTGAAAGGGCGCGCCGCCGACGCGCAGGGGCCCTCGGCGCTCGGCGCGGTTCGCGACCTGCTCTTCGGCCGCACCGGCCCGCGCGGCGGCCGCCAGTCGAGGGGAATCCTCGAGTCGGTCGCGCACAGCGCCGCGCGCCAGATCGGCTCGGAGATCGGACGGCAGGTGCTGCGCGGCGTGCTCGGCTCGATCCTCGGCAAGCGGCGCTAGGGGAAATCGCGATGGACCTGGGAATCCGCGGAAAGACCGCGCTCGTCTGCGCGGCCTCGAAGGGCCTCGGCAAGGGCTGCGCGATGGCGCTCGCGCGCGAGGGCGCGAATCTCGTCATCACCGCGCGCGGGCGCGAGGCGCTCGAGGCGACCGCCGACGAAATCCGCCGCGCGACCGGCGTCTCGGTGACCGCGGTCGCGGGCGACATCGCCACCCCGGAGGGCCGCGCGGCGGCGCTCGCAGCCTGCCCTGAGCCGGACATCCTCGTGAACAACGCCGGCGGTCCGCCGCCGGGCGATTTTCGCGACTGGACGCGCGAGGACTGGCTGAAGGCCCTGGACGCCAACATGCTCGCGCCGATCGAGATGATCCGCGCGACGCTGGATGACATTATCCGGCGCCGCTTCGGGCGCATCGTCAACATCACCTCCGGCGCGGTGAAGATGCCGATCGCCGAACTCGGGCTCTCGAACGGCGCGCGCTCGGGGCTCACCGGCTTCGTGGCGGGCCTTGCGCGCCAGGTCGCGCACTACAACGTCACGATCAACAACCTCCTTCCCGGCCGCTTCTGGACCGACCGCCTGAGGCAGAACACCGAATTCAACGCGCGCCGCCAGGGCAAGACGCCCGAAGAAGTGAAGGCGGCGCTCGAGCAGGCGATCCC
>JAVQZY010000028.1:0-44867 GCA_033582675.1 Burkholderiales bacterium
TGCGGATGCCGTCGGCGAGCAGCCGGCCGTAGAGCGCGCGCGAGGCGTAGTGCAGCAGCGCGTACTCGACGCGCCCCTGCAACAGGAGCGTCACGCGCACCCCGCGCGCGGCGGCCGCGGCGAGCGCCTGGCGAAAGCGCCGGCCGGGAAAGAAGTACGCGCAGGCGATCAGGATGTCGCGGCGCGCGGCCGCGATCGCCTCGAGATCAGCGAGCTCGATGTCGTGGCGGTGGCGCAGGTTGTCGCGCACGACGAGCGCCGCGCACTGCCCTTCGGGCGTCGGCTGCGGCGCCCGCGGCGCCGGATCGGCGTCGCGCCCGTGCGGCTCGAGCAGCCGCCAGCCGGGCCAGCGCCGGCCGAGCGTCGCCCAGGACACGAGCGTCCAGAGCCGCGCCGCCTCGGCGCGCACCCGGGCGACGAGCGGGCCCTCGATGCGGACCGCGTAGTCGTAGCGCGGCGGCGTGTGGCCGGGCGTGTCGTAGTCGTCGATCACGTTGATGCCGCCGACGAACGCGACCCGACCGTCGATACAGGCGAGCTTGCGGTGCATGCGCCGCAGACGCACCGGCCGACGGCCGACCGGCCAGGGCCGGATGTCGGGGCGGAAAAAGAGCACGTGCGCCCCGGCCTCGCGCAGCATGCGGCGAAAGCGCGGCGGAAAATCGCGCGCGCCGTAGCCGTCGAGGAGCAGATGCACCGCCGCGCCGCGGGCCGCCGCGCGCGCAAGGGCGTCGGCGATCAGGCTCCCGGTCTCGTCGTCGGCGAAAAGATAGGTCTCGAGGAAGACTTCGGTCGCCGCCGCGTCGATCGCGGCGACGAGCGCGGGAAAATACTGCTCGCCGCTTCGCAGCAGCGTCAGGCGGTTGCCGTCGACGTACTCAGGCACCGCGCGCCCCCGGCGCGAGCCGCAGCTCGGCGCTCACCGCGAGATGGTCCGAAAGCAGCGACCAGGGCGCACCGCGCAGCACGCGCGAGCCGAGCACGTCGAAGCCGCGCACGTAGATGCGGTCGAGCCGCAGGAGCGGCAGCAGGCTCGGGAACGTGCGCGCGTGGCGCCCGCGCGCGGCGAACGACACCTCGGTCAGGCCGAGCGCCGGGACTCGAGCACGCGCGTCGCGCGCTGGCGCCAGTCGTTGAAATCGCCGGCGACGATGATCGGCGCGCCGGCGCGCGCGGCCGAGGCGAGCCGCTCGGCGATCGCCTCCAGCTGCCGCCGGCGGCCGCGCTCGTGCAGCGACAGGTGCACGCACACGCAGTGCAGCGGCTCGCCGCGCGCCGGGCACCCTCACCACCGCGTGCAACAGCCCGCGGCGCTCGAACCGGTGCGCCGACACGTCCTGGTTTTCCACCGCGACGATCGGAAAGCGCGACAGGAGTGCGTTGCCGTGGTGGCCGTGCTCGTAGACCCGATTGCGCCCGTACGCGCTCTGCCAACGCGCGCCGGCGAGAAACTCGTGCTGCGGCTCGCCCGGCCAGCTCGCAAAACGCAGCGCGTGCCGATCGTTCAGTCCCTGCACCTCCTGCAGGAACACCAGATCGGGGTCGAGCGCGCGCAGTCCCTCGCGCAGGTCGTGGATCACGACGCGCCGATTGAACTGCGACAGCCCCTTGTGGATGTTGAGCGTGACGACCCGCAGACGCGCGATCACGGCAGCTCGAGCGCGAAGCGCCGCTCGATCAGGTCCGCGTCGTCGAAGTGGCGCCGGCCGACGAAGGCGGTGGCGTGCCGCCCCCACTGGCGCATCGCGCCGGCCGAGCAGATCCCCATCGGCCAGAGGAGCAGGCGCTCGCGGCGCGCGGTGCCCGGCACGAGGCCGTCGGGGCCGTAGAGGCTGCGTCGGCCGCCGCCGGGCGCGCGCAGCGAGCGCAGCGCCTCCTCTTCGACGAACTCGTAGCGCGCGAGGCTGTCGAGCCCGGAGACGAACGCGACCCCTTCGAGGTAATGCGTGCCGCTCGCCACGCGCAGAAGCGCGCGCTCGCCGGCGCGCGGGCGCGCGAGCGTCTGGGGCACGAACGCCCATTCTTCGAGGGGATCGGGCGCGGGGCGGGCTCGCGCGCGCGGCGTCGGAAAGAAAAGGTGGTAGCAGCCGCAGGGGTGGATGCTGTCGTAGACGAGCGGCTCGCCGTCGGGGGCGAGGGTCACGCGCCAGACGAGCCCGTCGAGCGCGCCCGCGTAGATGTCGCCCGGCGCGCGCGCCGGCCGCTCGGCAAACCAGACCGTGTAGACGAGTTGCAGCAGTACCCGGTCGCCGACGAGCGTATGCGCAAGGCGCGTGTAGACGACCGGGGCGACCGGATCGACTGCCGGCGCCTGCTGGCCGGACTTCCAGTAGAGCCGCCCGAAGCGGTCGGCGTCGCCGGCCACCTCGATCTCGAAGCTCGGCGCGTGCGCGGCGAGCAGCCGTTTCGCCTCCGCCTCGCCCGGCTCGGGGATGCCGAGCGGGTTGCGCGCCGCGTCGGCGAGAATGCGCGCCGCCTCCTCGTACGACAGGCGCGGCGCCGCGGGCGGCGCAAGGCGAACGAGCGCCGCGCCGGCCGCAGGCGGCGCACCGACCCGTCCGCCGCCGGCGAACGCCGCGCGCGTCTCGCGCTCCCAGGCGCGCACGCCGGCGGCGACCAGGTGGCGCGTGAGCGGATAGAGGCCGAGCGCGCGCAGGCCGCTCGAGTAGGCGTCGGGCACCCGCGCCCGCGCAGGGAGCGCGGTGAACCCGCCGGGTGCCGCCGCGTCGCGCTCGCGCAGCAGCCGCGCGCACTCGCGCGTGCGCGCGCGCGCCTCGGCGCGCGTGCCGGTCGCGAGGTCGGGCAGCGCGGCGAGCGCCGCCGGCGGCAGGTTGGCGAGCTCGTGCTCGCGCGCCGCCGCATCGAGCGCCGCCATGCGCTCGACGAGCGCCGCGAGCGCCGCCGGCTCGCGCGCCGCGCGCGGCGCGAGCGCGGCAAGCAGCCGGTTCACGCGCAGATACGGATAGCCGGCGATGCGCGCCGCCTCGGCATCGCGCACGCCCGCCTCATCGATCGCCGCATCGAGCGCGGCGAACCATTCGACGCAGCTTTGCGCCGGCGCAGCCGCCGGATCGGGCTGCGCAGGCGGCTCGGGCGCGGCGCACGCGGCAAGCACCGCGGCGCAGGCGACGATCGCGGCGCGAGGGGTCATCGTCTCGCGTTCGCGCGCGCCCCGAGCAGCCTGATCGCGTCGCGGTTCGACCACGAGAAGCAGCATTGCGCCGCCTCGCGCCAGTCGAGCCAGCGCCAGGCGCGGTGCTCGTCGGGAGCGAGCACCGGCGCCCAGGGTGCGGGCACCTCGAGGCTGAAGACGTGCTCGGTGTTGTACACCGTCCCCGGCACGAAGCGCGCGCGCCACTCCGGATAGATCTCGAAGGTGTAGGCGAGCGGCCAGCGCTCGAGGCGCTCGGCCGCCGGCTCGAAGCCCGTTTCCTCGCGCACCTCGCGCGCGGCGGCCGCGGCGAGCGGCTCGTCGGGCCGCGCGAGCGAACCGGTCACCGACTGCCAGAACCCGGGGCGCGCGGCGCGCTCAAGGAGCAGCACCTCGAGCGCCGCGGTGTGGATCACCACGAGCACCGACACCGGAAGCTTCGCGCTCACCGGCGTTCGCGATAAAGCGCCGCAAGGTGCGGCGGGCCGTCGACGAACACGGCGAAGAACGCGCGCCCGCGCGCGGCCCAGAACGCCGCCGCCGCCGCGAGGATGTCTTCCAGCGTCCGCAGGTCGTCGGCGCGCGCTTCGCCCGCCCCCTCGACGAGGAGCACGTGCGCCTCGGCCGGCGACCAGGCGAGGTCGGTGAGGCAGTCCTCGAGCGCGTCCCAGTTCGCCCCGAACCAGTCGGGAAAATCGAGCGCGCGCGCGATCGCCGCGAGCATCTCGGCCTTGCCCGCGCCGGGCGAGAGCGCGATGCGCGCAAGCCGCAGCCGCGGGTCGCGCGCGGCCTCGAGCAGCGGCTCGGGCGCGGCGACGCGGTAGACGCCGGATCTTGCCGGATCGAGCAGGCGCGCGAGCAGCTTGCCGGTCATTCGAGGATGCGGCGAAACGTCCGGTAATGGTCGTCAGTGTAGTAGAGCTCGCCGCCCGCGCCGGCGACGATGCGGCGCGCGCCGCGGTCGCGCGCGCCCGGCGTCTTGACCGTGTATTCCCGGTAGTAGCCGCGCGGGCGCGCCGGCAGCAACCCCTCGCGATTGCCGAACACCGTGCCGTCCTTCGCGTAGGGGAACGGCCCTCCTTGGCGGATGAGCGCGACGGTGTCGCGCGCCTCGGGCGGCAGCTCGGCGAGGCGCACCTCGCCGAGCCCGGGTCGCGCGAGCGCCGCGGCGGCGACGACAAGCGCCGCCGCGAGCGCGGCGAGCGCCCTCATGCGCGCGGGGCGTCGCGCAGCCGGATGTGCAACTCGCGCAGCTGCGCTTCGCCGACCGGCGAGGGTGCGCCGGTGACCAGATCCTGGCCGCGCTGCGTCTTCGGAAACGCGATCACGTCGCGGATCGCATCGACGCCGGCCATCAGCGCGACCAGCCGGTCCAGGCCGAAGGCGATGCCGCCGTGGGGCGGCGCGCCGTAGCGCAGCGCGCGCAGCAGGAAGCCGAACTTCGCCTGCTGCTCTTCGGGCGAAATGCGCAGCGCGCGAAACACGCGCTGCTGCACCTCCTCGCGGTGAATGCGCACCGAGCCGCCGCCGATCTCCCAGCCGTTCAGTACCAGATCGTAGGCCTTGGCGTAGGCGCGCTCGGGCGCGGTCTCGAGAAACGCTTCGTGGCCGTCCTTCGGACTGGTGAACGGATGGTGGCGCGCGCGCCACTGCCTCGTTTCGGCGTCGTATTCGAACATCGGAAAATCGACCACCCAGAGCGGCCGCCACCCGGGTTCGGCGAGTCCCCGCGCGTGGCCGATGCGCTCGCGCAACGCGCCGAGCACCGCGTTCACCGTCTCCGCCGGCCCGGCGCCGAACAGGATGACGTCGCCGTCGGCGGCCCCGGTGCGTTCGAGGATCGCGGCGAGCGCGCGTGCGTGCAGGTTCTTCACGATCGGCGACTGCAGGCCGTCGGCGCCGCGCGCGCGCTCGTTCACCCGGATCCAGGCGAGACCCTTTGCGCCGAGCGCGCGCGCCTCCTCGACCAGCCCGTCGAGTTCGCTGCGCGTCATCGCGCCGCCGCCCGGCACCGCGAGCGCCGCGACCCGGCCGCCCGGCGCGTTCGCCGGCCCGGCGAACACCTGGAAGGCGACGTCGCGCACCGCGTCAGTGATCTCGGCGAGCCTGAGCGGCACGCGCAGGTCCGGCTTGTCGGTGCCGTAGTCGCGCATCGCCTCGTCGTAGCGGAGCACCGGAAACGGCTCGGGCAGCGCGACGCCCAGCGCCTCGCGGAACATGTGGCGCAGCAGCCCTTCCATCAGCGCGCGGATCTGCGCCTCGTCGAGGAACGCGGTCTCGACGTCGATCTGCGTGAATTCGGGCTGGCGGTCGGCGCGCAGGTCCTCGTCGCGGAAGCACTTCGCGATCTGGTAGTAGCGGTCGAAGCCGCCGACCATCAGCATCTGCTTGAACAGCTGCGGGCTCTGCGGCAGGGCGTAGAAATGCCCCGCGTGCAGCCGCGAGGGCACCAGGAACTCGCGCGCGCCCTCGGGCGTCGAGCGGTACAGGATCGGCGTCTCGATCTCGACGAACCCGTGCGCGTCGAGATACTGGCGCGCGGCGCGCACCACGCGATGGCGAAGGCGCAGGTTGCGCTGCATCGGCTCGCGCCGCAGGTCGAGCACGCGGTGTTCGAGCCGCACGGTCTCCGAGACGTTCTCGTCGTCGAGCGAAAACGGCGGCGGCGCGGACGGATTGAGGATTTCGACCTCGCGCGCGAGCACCTCGACCTCGCCGGAGCGCAGCGCCGGATTGGCGGTGCCCGGCGGGCGCAGGCGCACGGTGCCGGTCACGCGCAGCACGTATTCGCTGCGCACGCGCTCGGCCGGGGCGAATGCGCCCGGATGGTCCGGGTCGCAGACGATTTGCGCGAGTCCCTCGTGGTCGCGCAGGTCGATGAAGATGATGCCGCCGTGGTCGCGTCGGCGGTGCGCCCAGCCGGCAAGCGTCACGGTCGCGCCGGCGAGCACCGGCGAAAGCTGCCCCGTCGTGTGAGAGCGCATCGCGCTAGCGCCCGGCCGCGGCGTGCCGCGCCGCCGGACGCGGCGCCGGCGGCACCACGCCCATCGAGATGATGTACTTCAGCGCCTCGTCCACGGTCATGTCCAGCTCGACGACGTCCTTGCGCGCGACCACCATGAGGTAGCCGCTCGTGGGGTTCGGCGTCGTCGGCACGTACACCGTGAGCGCGTCGGCGGGCACGTGGTTCGCCACGTCGCCGCCGGGGGCGCCGGTGAGAAACGCGATCGTCCACATGCCCTCGCGCGGCCACTGCACGAGCAGCGCCTTGCGGAACGCCTGGCCGCGCGGCGAGAAAAGCGTGTCCGAGATCTGCTTGACGCTGGAGTAGATGGAGCTCACGACCGGGATGCGGTGCAGCGCCGCGTGCCACAGGTGCACCAGCCGCGCACCGAGGAAGTTGGTCGCGAACACCCCGGTGAGGAACACGATCGCGAGCGTCATCACCAGGCCCATGCCGGGCACGTAGTAGCCGAGCCAGTTCTCGGTGCGCAGCGCCTGCGGCAGGAGCAGCAGCACGCCGTCGGCGGCGTCGACGAACAGCTTGAGCACCCAGATCGTGATGACGAGAGGGATCCAGACGAGCAGTCCGGTGATCAGGTACTTCTTCATTCGTCGGAAAGGATTGGCGCCGCCCGCCCGCAGCGCGCCGCCGGCGCCTGCGCCGCCTTCCGCGCCCGCCGGCGCGGGCGATCAATTCGCGGTGGACGCCGCCGGCTTGGCCTCAGCCGCGCTGTCGGATTTCGACTCGGACTTCGTCTCGCCCTCGTCCTTCGCGCCGGATTTCTCCGAGGGCTTGCCGCCGCCGCGGAAGTCGGTGACGTACCAGCCGGTGCCTTTCAGCTGAAACCCGGCCGCGCTGAGGAGCTTCCGGAAGTTCGCGCGCCCGCACGCCGGGCATACGGCCACCGGAGGTTCGGTCACCTTCTGCATGAACTCCTGCTGGTGCCCGCAGTCGTCGCAACGATATTCGTAGATCGGCATCGCGCTCGTTTTTTTCCGGGGCGCCATTATAGGGCATCGGCCCCAGCGCTCAGAACGGAATGTCGTCTTCCAGATCGTCGAAGGGCTTCTTCGCCGCCGCCTTCGGCTCGGCGTCCTTCGGCGCGCGCTCGGCCGCGCGCGTCTCGGGCGCGCCGCCGCCCGGACGCGGCCCGAGCATCTGCATCACCTCGCCGCGGATCTCCGTGGTGTAGCGCTCCTGGCCGTCCTTGTCCTGCCACTTGCGGGTGCGCAGGCTGCCCTCGACGTAGACCTGCGAGCCCTTTCTCAGGTACTCGCCCGCGATCTCGGCCAGACGCCCGAAGAAGGCGATGCGGTGCCACTCGGTCGCCTCTTTCATCTCGCCGGTCTGCCGGTCCTTCCACCGATCGGTGGTCGCGACGCGGATGTTGGTCACCGCCTCGCCGCTCGGCAGATAACGCGTCTCGGGATCGGCGCCGAGGTTGCCGATGAGGATCACCTTGTTGACCGAAGCCATATGCGCACCCCTGTCGCGAACGAGTCCATCGCCGCGCGTTCATGGCCGTGCAACGCCCGGACGGTCCCCGCGGTTGACGGCGCCAGAAGGGCGCATCCGGCGCGCGCACCGCCCCCGACCGCGCCGCAGAAAGCGCTGGCAGCAGCGCGACGAGAACGAATATAGTAGCAAGTTTGACCTTCGCCGCTAAAGACGTGGAGCCGTCTTCCGCGATCCGCATCCGCGGCGCACGCACGCACAACCTCAAAAACCTCAGCCTCGACCTGCCGCGCGGCGCGCTCGTCGTCGTGACCGGCCCGTCGGGCTCGGGCAAGTCCTCGCTCGCGTTCGACACGCTCTACGCCGAAGGCCAGCGCCGCTACGTCGAGTCGCTGTCGTCCTATGCGCGACAGTTCCTCGAGCTGATGCAGCGGCCCGACGTCGATCTGATCGAGGGCCTTGCGCCGGCGCTCGCGATCGAGCAGCGCAGCGCCGGCCACAACCCCCGTTCGACGGTCGGGACGGTGACCGAGATCCACGACTATCTGCGGCTGCTCTATGCGCGCGCGGGCACCCCGTTCTGCCCGGAACACGCGCTCGCGCTCGATGCGCAGACGGTCGCGCAGATGGTCGACCATCTGATGGCGCTCGCGCCCGAGACGCGCCTGATGGTGCTCGCGCCGGTGCTCGCCGGCCGCAAGGGCGAGCACGCGGCGCTCTTCGAGGAGCTGCGCGCGCAGGGCTTTACGCGCGTGCGCGTGGACGGCGCGGTGCACGATCTGGACGCGCTGCCCGCGCTTGCGCGGCGGCGCGCCCACACCGTCGAGGTCGTCGTGGACCGGCTGCGGGTGCGGCCCGAGGCGCGCCAGCGACTTGCCGACTCGCTCGAGACGGCGCTCCGGCACGCCGACGGCCGCGCGCTCGCGGTCGAGGTCGATTCCGGGCGCGAGCACCTCTTTTCGGCGCGCTTCGCCTGTCCGGTGTGCGATTACGCGCTCGCCGAGCTCGAGCCGCGGCTGTTCTCGTTCAACAACCCGCTCGGGGCCTGCCCGCGCTGCGAGGGGCTCGGCGCGATCGAGTTCTTCGACCCGGCGCGCGTCGTCGCGCACCCGGAGCTTTCGCTCGCCGCGGGCGCGATCCGCGGCTGGGACCGGCGCAACCATTTCTACTATTCGATGCTCGAAGCGCTCGCCGCGCACTACCGCTTCGATCCGGAGGCGCCGTGGCAGACGCTGCCTGCGCGCGCGCGCGACGCCGTGCTCTATGGGTCCGGCGGCGAGCCGATCGCGTTCCGCTACCCGGCCGCGCGCGGCAGGACCGAGCTGCGCCGTCACCCGTTCGAGGGCGTGATCCCGAACCTCGAGCGGCGCTGGCGCGAGACCGACTCGGTCGCGGTGCGCGAGGAACTGGCGCGCTACCGGAGCGTGCGCACCTGCCCGGAGTGCGACGGCGCGCGCCTGCGGCGCGAAGCGCGCCACGTGCGCCTTGCCGGACGCGCGATCTACGAGGTCTCGCGCCTTCCGCTCGCCGAGGCGCTCGCGTTCTTCCGCACGCTCGCGCTCGAGGGGGCGCGCGCGCAGATCGCCGGCCGCATCGTGCGCGAGATCGCCGCGCGGCTCGAGTTCCTGGTCGACGTCGGCCTCGGCTACCTCACGCTCGAGCGCCCGGCGGCGTCGCTTTCCGGCGGCGAGGCGCAACGCATTCGTCTCGCCTCGCAGATCGGCTCCGGGCTCACCGGCGTCATGTACGTGCTCGACGAGCCGACGATCGGGCTGCATCCGCGCGACAACGCGCGCCTCGTCGAGACGCTCAGGCGGCTGCGCGATCTGGGCAACAGCGTGATCGTCGTCGAGCACGACGAAGAGACGATCCGCGCCGCCGACTACGTGGTGGACATGGGCCCCGGCGCCGGGCCGGCGGGCGGTCAGGTAGTCGCCGCCGGCCCACCGGCGGCGATCCTCGCCTGCGAGCAGTCGCTCACCGGCGCGTACCTTTCCGGCCGCTTGCGGATCGAAGTGCCCGCGCGCCGGCGCGCGCCCGGGGCGCGCGCGCTCGTGCTGCGCGGCGCGCGCGGCAACAACCTGAAGAACGTGACGCTGCGCGTTCCGCTCGGGCTCCTCGTCTGCGTCACCGGCGTCTCGGGCTCGGGCAAATCGACGCTCGTCAACGACACGCTCCATGCGGCGCTAGCGCGCGAGCTGCACGGCGCAGCGACGCAGCCCGCGCCTTACGACGCGCTCGAGGGACTGGAGCACATCGACAAGGTGGTGTGCGTCGATCAGAGCCCGATCGGGCGCACGCCGCGCTCGAACGCCGCCACCTACACCGGCGTCTTCGCGCCGATCCGCGAGCTCTTTGCCGCGACCGAGGAGGCGCGCGCGCGCGGCTACGGTGCCGGACGCTTTTCCTTCAACGTGAAGGGCGGCCGGTGCGAAGCCTGTCAGGGCGACGGCGTCACGCGCGTCGAGATGCACTTTCTGCCCGACCTCTACGTCACCTGCGACGTCTGCCACGGCCGGCGCTACAACCGCGAGACGCTCGAAGTCCGCTACAAGGGCCGCAGCATCCACGACGTGCTGCAGATGACGGTGGCCGAGGCCGCCGCGTTCTTCGCCGCGGTGCCCCCGATCCGCCGAAAGCTCGATCTGCTCGCCGAGGTGGGGCTCGGTTACCTCCCGCTCGGGCAGCCGGCGACCACGCTCTCAGGGGGCGAAGCGCAGCGCGTCAAACTCGCCGAGGAACTGTCGCGGCGCGACACCGGACGCACGCTCTACATCCTGGACGAACCCACCACCGGGCTTCACTTTCACGACGTGAAGCTGCTTCTTGGCGTGCTCGCACGCCTGCGCGACGCCGGAAACACCGTGCTCGTGATCGAGCACAACCTGGAGGTCGTGAAAACCGCGGACTGGATCGTCGATCTCGGTCCCGAAGGCGGCGACGAAGGCGGCCGCATCGTCGCCGAAGGCACGCCCGAAGAGCTCGCGCGCTGCGCGCAGAGCCACACCGGACGGTACCTGCGTCGCGTGCTCGAGGGCGAACCGAAACACCACGTACGCAAGCGCGTCAGCGCCTGAGCGGCGCGATCGGCGCCCTCCCGCGCGGCGGCGATTTTCGGCCGCGGGCGCAGCGCCGCTTTTCCCTATTCGATTCGGAGCGCCTGCTCCAGCCCCAGCTCCCGAAGAATCTGCTTCAGTTCGCTCGCGATCGCGGCGGCGTGATCCGAGGGCAGCGTGACCGAAAACTCCACGCCGACGCGGAGGTCTGCCCCGGTGCGCAGCTTCGGCAGAATTTTCGTCCCGAGCCGGTTCCAGGTCTCGGGCGGCACGCTTCCGCAGACGCGAAGGGTGCGCGTGCTCGCAGCAGCCGCCAGGCTCGCCGCCGGCCCCCTCGCCAGGCGCGGGTGGAGGCTCGGCCGGAGGAACAGGGCCCGGAACCGGCGCCGGTGTCTCGCGAGCGCCGCCTCTCAGCGCCTCGGCGGTCGCCTTGCGAAGAAGGTACACATCGCGATCCGAACTCGACCTCGTCTGCGCCGACCGGCTCTCCGAACCACAGGCGCTCGAAGGTGCCGTCCGGTTTGGCGCCGGAGGCGAGCCCGAAGTCGCCCCGCGCGACGAACTCGACGATTTTCTGCCTTCAGCGCCGCGTCGGGATCCACGAGCCGCGTCAGGGAGCCGTTGAGAAAGCTCTGGCGCAGGCTCGCGAGCGGCCAGGCGCCCGAGGCCTTGAGCGCCGGCGGCCAGTTGCGCTCGAGGTAGCCCGCACCGACCGATTCGCCGAGGAGCGCCGCAGATTGCAGCTCCGTAGAGCACGCGCTCCGGCGAGCGTCGCTTTGCTGGAGGCGTGCCCGGCACCGAGATCAATGACCCGCAATCCGTCGGGCTGCTTGCGCGTCGGCGATGACAGCGAAACGAAACGCCGCCCAGACCTCCTCCCTTGCGGCCTGTTCGGCCTCGCGCACTTTTGCCTGAAGCTCGGCGCGGTCGTTCCTGTCGAACTCGCCCCCGAGCGTGCCCTCGGCCACTTCGCGCGCGACTCGTTGCCAGGCGAGCATCAGCGCCACCTTCTCGCGCAACTCGCGCCCGGGCTTCTTCACGCACCAGACGAGGGCGCCCGGGTACAGACGCGGCGATTTGCCGCGGTTCTTCGTCCAGTCGGCGATCTGCGCGCGCAGCGCACCGTCGCCCGACCATTCGGACTCGGGATCGGCGACGACGAGCGCAAGGCGCGGCGTGTCCGGAATGTCGGCGCTCTCCTCCGGAGAAACGAACACCGGTACGCTCGCCCCGCGGCGGAATTCCTCCTCGACGAGCTTGCGCTGCGCCGGTTTCACCTCCGTCTCCTCGTCGAGCGAGGCGCGCCGGTCGCTCACCACCTTCTTCAAGGTCGGCTGATAGCCGATGCGAAAGCCGTCGGCGCCGACCCGGCGCACGTAGTAGGCACGGTCCTCGAGCGCCATCGCGGCGTTATCCACGGATGTCGTATCGAGCCCCGGCTCGCCGAGCGCAAAGCGCAGCTCCGGCAGGTGCGCGACCTTTTCCGACTGACCGCCGGAAGATTCGAAGAGGATCGCGGCGCCGACACGCCGGTGAATGTCGCGCAGCGGCCCCTTGGTGTCCGCGTCGAGCGCGCGCGCGTGGGCGTGCTCGCCCGCGATGTCGGTATCGATCGCCGCCACCAGCCGCGACTCGCCCAGTTGCCCGAGCACCACGCTGCGGAATCCCGGCTCCGCGAGCGGTGCCGAGCCGAGCGTGATCAGCGGTTCGTTCCGCGCCTTGCGGAAGGCTTCCTGCGCGGCGAGCGCGATCCATTGCGCGAGCATCGCGAGCGTGCCCCGCGTCTGCTGGTACTGCGGCAGCGACTGCCATTTGCGCTGAAAGACCGAAAGCGTCGCCGGATGAAACGGATAACAGGCTTCGAAGCGCCGTTGCAGGAATTCGCGCGCCTTCGCCTCGGTGGCGGCCGAATCCACCGCCGTCCACTCGGGCGGGAGCTGCGCGCGGCGCTCGAAGCACCAGTCGGCGAAGCTGCGCGCGACGTTCCTGCGGATGCGCTCGCTGCCCAGGTCCTCGAAGAGCCGACGGCGCACGACTTCGCCGATTTCGGCCTCGTCGTTGACGATCAAGTCCTTCGCCACGCGCCGCACCACCTTGGCGATCCTGTCCTGCCACTGCTGGTCCCAGTCGGTCATCTCGACCTGGCTGCGCGGAAGCGAAATCACGCAGGCGCCGTGCGTGGTGCCGGTCGCGGCCACCGTGAGATTCTGGATGAACGCGTGAAACGCCTCCGCCGCGCCCCGGTGCCGGTTGAGGTAGTTCAGCACCTCGTCGAAGAGGAGAAGCACCGGCGCGCCGGCCGCGGCGAACACGCGCGCGATCGCTTCCGTGCCGGGCGCGGTGGTCTTCGCCGCCGGGCCGAGCGCGGCAACGCCCGCCTCGCCCGCGAGCTGGCGCGCAAGGTCTATCCACGGCGTCTCGCGCCCCTCCTGCGGGTCCCAGGCGTTGCCGACGAAGACGGCGACTTTCGCGCGCGGCAGGGTCGGAAGGCCCGCCGCGCGCAGCAGCCCGGTCGACCTCGTTCGTCGCGCTCAGGGGCTCCGGCGTTCTTCGTCAGGTGATAGAGAGCGGTGAGCGTGTGCGTCTTGCCGCCGCCGAACTGGGTGATCAGCGTGAGCACCGGCGCGGTGTTGTCGGTGCGGCCGGCAAGGCGCCGCAGCACCATGGCGGCGTGCTCGGTGAGCGCGCGCGTAAAACAGGTGCGGGCGATGAACTGCACCGGGTTGCGGTAGTCCTCGGGCGCGGTGCCCGCGACCACCTGCTCGAGCGCAATCGCGAACTCGTCAGGGATTGAAAGATCGCCCTTCGCGCACCTCCCTGCGCGGCGTGGCAGACCTTATACCAGGGCTCCATCGTCATCTCCTAGGACCTTCTGCAGGCGGCCGAACAGCTCGGCCTGCGGGTCGTTTCAAATTTGCGAGATTCGCATAGGCAAGCGGCCGCGAACCCACGGGCACCGTCGTACCACCGATAGCGGATGCCGTCGGTAGCGCCCGCGTCGCACTTAGCACGGAGCGCTGTCACGTAGCCCCTTGCCTGTTCCAACCCGCCTTTCACGCCCGCGCCGAAACGCTTCGCCTCGATCACGAACCGGCAGCTTTGGGATGTGCGCGGTAAGCGCGCTGAAGACAGCGACATCCACGTGTCGCCATTTCACCGGGATGCGCTCGGGCGGCCAGCCGAGCGCGCGTAGCAGCGGCATGACGAAGTGCGCGATCATCTCGTCTTCGCTCGGCGACTTGCCAAACTTCCTCGTTCCACACACGCGCGCAGCGTGGCGGGTTGGCTCCGAGGGCCGCGCTCTCGAACTCGTGCTCAACACGTCTGCATACGAACGGGACGGTGTGCCTTGCGGAGATAGCCAGATCGCGGGCGTTCTCATCTGGCCCACCGGGATGGCTTCTAGCTCCCTGATGTACGCGTCGGGCAGCCGCCAGAAGCGCGCGCCGCGGAGGATCAGCGCTTTGTATGCTTGGCTCGGCAGCGGCGGGTTCGGCTCGCGTTCGGCAAAGTAGGTCTGAACTGTCAGCGGCCGACCTTCATCGCCGCCGAGATACACCACGCACTCGCGCCGCCAGTACGAATTGCTGGCACGCCCCGGACGGAAGCCTTCCGCCTCGTCGAGTGCTTCGAGGTCGAGCTCCGACACCTGGTAAACAACCCCCCAGACGCTGCGGCCGTCCATCCGGCACCGCATCGGCTACTCCGCAGCGGCGGTGCTTTGACTCTCTTGTGAATGCGAGCTTGTAATCGCGCAGTTCGGCCACGGCGACGAAAGATGCCGAAGGACAGCGTCCCCGCATCTGCGCACAGTCCATGTTCGATCCGTAGGCGAAGTAGAGCATCGCGTCACCTCGGTGCCGCAAGGAGCATCGCATCGAGCAGCCGCTTCTCTTCGCTTCCCTGCGGGTAGAGCGCGGAAAGCGCGTTGGCAAGCCGCAGGAAATCCGGGACCGCGCTCCTGCTCAGCCCTCGAGGAGCGCGCGCAAGGCGTGCGTCTGGCCGCCCGCCTGAAGCAGCATCGCCGCGTGCACGCGATCGAGCGTCGTCGCCTCGCGCGCGGTGGCGAATCGGCCTTCGCCGGTATCGCCGCCTTCGCGCGCGCGACGCCCGCGCGCGGCGCGGCCGCGAACCGCCGGCGCGCCGGCCGCCTCGTCGGCAAAGAGCGCAAGCTGCGGGTCGAGGCCAAGCTTTGCGTCCTGCTCGATCCGCGCGGCGACGGCCTGCGCGCCCGCCTCGCCGAAGAGCTGCTTTGCGCGCTCGGCGACCGGGAGCAGCCGAACGACCCCCTTCTTCGTCTCGATCACCCGGCCCTCCCACCGCGGCAAGCTGATTCCGAGCGGCTGCGCGAAGCGGCGAACGACATCGAAGACCAGCGTGTAGCCCTTCGGCGCGCGGCGGGGGCTTTCCGCATCGTCCTCGTCCTCGTCGCTCGCTTCGTCGTCATCCTCTTCGGCAGCGCGGCTCGCTTCCGGTTGCGCGCCGTCCGTCGCTTGCAGCGTCCAGAGAAAGAGCGCCGTCAGCCGCGCGTCTTCCTCGAGCGCGCCGGCTGCGCCGTTTCGCGCCCGCGCCTCGGCGGTGCCGAGCACCTGTTCGAGCGCGGCGCGGCCGACCACCTCCCAGACCTTTTCCAGATACTCGGCAAGCGTCACCTCGCGCCCGTCCGCGGTCTCGACCCGCGCTGTAGCGGCTGAAGATCTCGAGCGCCGGCCCGATGCAGGCGAAGACGAGGTCCGCGCCGCGCACGCCCTCGCGCTGCAGCCGCTCCATCCAGTCGCGCGACGCGCCTAGGCAGCTCGCGCAGCACCTGCGGCCCAGTCGCCGACGCCGGCATCCTCGGGCCGCGGGCGGCAGATGAGGTGGACGCTGGTGGCGAGGGCGGCGGAGTCGCGGGCGCGCAGGCGGTGTGCCTCGCTCCGTGGCCATCGGCCAGGAGCCGGTGATCGTCCAACCACCGCGTGATCATGCCGGACAGCAGCGCCTCCCAGCCTTCGGTGGTCTTGTGGGCGAAGACGACCGGAGCCGACACCGTCCTCGCGCAGCGACTCGCCGGCCCTCGGCGAAGGCCGTGGCCATCGTTTCCTCGAACGAAGCGTCGGTCCTTGGGCCGTGCCATCGTCGCACTTGGTCTCGTCCTGCACCGCCTCGCGCGTCTTGGGCGTCAGCGGGTTCGTCGGATCGAAACGGATCCGCGCAGCAGCGGATGACCCGGCAGAGTCCGCTTGAGCCAGACGAAGAAGAAGTCGGAGAGGTCGGCGTAGGGTACGGCGTCGTAGTACGGCGGATCGGTGAACCACGCCGGGGCAGCGTCGCTTGGCAAGCGGTGATGTCGTGGCGTCCGCGGCGACCTCGGGGTGCGCATGCCGCACTGGACGACCCCTTACCGAGCTGCACACCGCTGGCGAGTGTCTTCCACGCAGGTAGCGAACTCCGCCTGTTCAGCGTCTGGGCTATTACTCTCTCAGCGAAGTCCCAGACGACCGGCATCAATGCGTGCCGTTGGACAGCACGTATTCGTGGACACTGACTGCAATGGGCTCCCAGCTGGCACACGGCTGTTCGCGAGGTCAGCGAGCCTTGCCGATACGCGAGAGCGCAATCGGTCGTGTCCAGATCGCACTGCCTTACGTGCGCGATTCCCGCAAGCGACACCAAGCGCGACCTTCTGCCGCGCCGTGAACAGGTCTCCCCACTGCAGCATGCCGTAGCGCTGCACGCTGAACGCGCGACCAGCGCCGGAGCCTCCCCCAGTTGGCGGCTGGCTCATCCGGCACCGGGCAAAGCCCCTTCCTGCCGCCGCGCTCCCAGTCGGAAAGCAGCTTCGCCAGCCGCTGCTGGGCCTTCCGCACCGCTTCGTAGTCGCGCGCGGTCGGCAGCCGGTAGTGCCGCCCGGTCTCGCCGGGCTTGAGCGTCACCACCGCCAGCAGCCGCGCGCCGCCCGATGCGCCGCCCTTTCGCGTCGAACACCGCGTCCGCCCCGCCGCGCTGGGCGGCAAGTTGCGCGCGCACCCGCTCCGGCGGCGAGCACCGCCCCGCAGGCAAGACAGGCGGCCTTTGCGCGCGCGACGGTCCCCGGCGGTACGTCGCGCTCCGCCTCCGGCTCGAAGATTTCGAACTCGATCCGCGGCGGTTCGCCCTTCCTGCCGCTCGACGCGCCACCTGCAGCGCCCGCCGGCGGTTTGCCTTCTTGCACAGCCAGAACGAGCGCACGAGCGGGATTTCCGCGCCGCAGTTCGGCGCCTCGCAGCGCACCGTGCGCGCCCACAGGTAGGCGATCGGTGTGGCGCCGTCCGGGTCTTTCGGGTACAGGTCGGCGAGTTCTTTCTCCGCCTGCCGCTTGATCTCCGCGCCGACGCGGCGCAGCTCGGAGGCCAAGCTCGGCCCATGGCGCGGGATGTCCTCGAGCATCACCTTGAGGATCAGGCAGGCGACCGGGATTGAGGTCGCTGGCGAAGGCGTCGCAGCCGACGCGCAGCGCCTCGAGCGGAATCGAGCCGCCGCCGGCGAAAGGATCCACCACGAGCGGCGGCTCGTAGGGGCTGCCGTCCTCGGGCGCGTAGGCGGCGCGCACCAGCGCGCGCGCCACCTCCAGATACGTTCGGCTGCGCCGCAAGGTCCCAGTTGGCGAAGTCGGCGATGAAGCGCAGGAGGGCCTGGCGCAGCTCCTCGTCGGTCGGTCCGGGCGCTGCAGTGCGGCACGGCGGGCAGACAGCTTTCGCGCCTCCGCCTTGAACGCCGCGACGGACAATGCGGGTCGCACGGGATCGGGCCAGAGCAGCGCCAGCAAGCACCGCGCGGCACGAAGCGAGCGGCCGCCTCGCCCACCACAGGTGAAGCGTCGAGGGATGCCCGTGCGCGGATGGACTTCTCCCGCGCCGCGTGGCGGCTGCGCCTCCGGCGATCGGAAAGTCCACCTCCGCGAGCCGCTTGCACTCCTTCGGAATCACAGACGCGCGAGGCTCCTTCCAAAGGCGCACGGTGAGACGGCTCTCCTCGACGATGAATTCCGGCTCGGTTCCGTTGTGGGCGAGCATCCCGGGGATGATCTTGTTGCGGACCCCCATGCCGAGCGCCTCGACGTATCCGTAGTCGCGCATCACGTTGACGAGCGTCTGGTTCCGCGCGTAGCGCATGCCCGCCTTCATCCCTTCCAGGGTGACCGTGTTGGGCAGCCTCCCGGGACATCGATCTCGAGCCGATCCGAATAGATGGCCAGGAGGATATCAGTTCCGGCAATGCTGTAGTCGCGGTGGACGAGGGCGTTGACCAGCGCCTCGCGGACTCGCTCTCCGGGTAATCCCAATGCTGAATTCGCCGGCCGCCCTTAAGTGTCGCCGTAGGCGTCGTGTTGCGACGCACAAAGTCCCAGGCGCGCTCAACCAGGCCTGGTTCAGCGATTTTCCGGCGCGCTGCCCCCAGGGGAACCATGGGACCGGCGCAACGCCTCGTCAGCGCGAATTCCATAGTCCGGGGCGGTGCCAGGATAGCAGACCGCCCGAATCCCCGATTGAGGGAGAAACCTGGCCGGCGCGTTTCCGAACAGGAGCATGCCGTCGACGGTTGCCACGCGCTGGCCAGCGGACGCGACCATGAGGTCGACGGTGTTCGAGGAGCCTCTCCCAGGCCAGAAGGTCATCATCTTTGGGAGTCGGCACCTTCAGGACGCGAGTGAAATAATCGCGCAGGCGGCGCAGATCGAAGGCGTCGAACGTGCTCCCGGCACGGGCTTCAGAGCCGTACTGGACTCGCCCGGACGCCTGAAACGTGCGCTCCAGCTCTTCGCGGCTGGCCTCGCGGCTTGTACTCCCCACGCGGATGAAATACGTGCGGCGGTTGTTGTGAATCCGTCCGTAGGGTTTGTCCGGACCTTGGGAGACGCGAACGATGAGCACGTCCTTTCCTGGCTCGACTTCACGCACCCACGAGAGGTGCGGCACGATCGGCGGCTCGATCTTCGTTCGGCAAAGCTCCGCGACCCACTCCTCGAGGTTGGGTCTGGATGTCCCCGATACGGTCCCGTCGTCCTCGATACCGAGGAGGACGACGCCGCCCTCCAGATTCAGGAAGGCCACGAGTTCCTTGGCGAGCTCGTGGTTCTCCACGTCGTCCCGCTTGAACTCGACGCCCGAGTTCTCGCCGTTTTTCAGAAGTTCCAGAAGTTCGGTCTTTGTCATCGTGTCCCTTCCTAGAACCCGTACTTCAGCCGTCGCATCTCGAAGGCTTCCCGTCCACCTTCCAAAACCTCCTCGACGAGCTCTCTGACCGAGCGAGGCGTCGATGGGCCCCCATGTGCTCCTTCGGCATCCTGGCCCGGCCTTCCTGTCCGGCCTCACCGGAGGCGGTCAATCCGACGATGAGCTCCGCGTCTCCGAGCACGGGGATGTTGCGCGTTGTGCGTCGCAAAGACGAATTGCCTGCGCCGCTTCGCCTCGCGTATCTTGGGCACCACGCCCTCCGTGATGAACCTGTTGTCCAGGTCGTCCTCCGGCTGGTCCACGACGAGGGGAGCATTGGACTCAAGGAGCAGCAGCAGAATCGCAGTCGCCTTTTGACCTGTGGACAAATCCTCGAGCCGCTGCCACTGAGTCGGCTGACCCTCGGCGGCGACGTTCAACTCGATCTGGGTTGTGTGGGGCAGGTCAGAGCTCCTCGAGCTACCATCACCACTTCTGCGGAAGCTTGGGCCAGCCGATCCGCCTGTCCCGGTGGCAACTTGTACTTCTGAACCAAAGCATCCTTACCTGCTCGCCAAGTGTCGGCGAGTTCCTTGAGGGAGAGGTTCTCCGCCCGACGGAAGACCTCGAGCGTCTCGGAGAGACGACCGCCGATTCGATTCCTAATGAGCTCTAAGAGGGGCTCCCGATCGCCGGCGAAGGTCACCTGAACGCGCACGCGTTCGGCGAGTTGCTTGTTGACCTTCTTGGCGGCGCGCTCGAGCTGCCGGAACTCCTCGGCCTTCACGTCTTCCCATTCTGCGAGCAGGCGCCTGCGACGGTCCTCATGTTCCTTCCTGGCCCGCTGGAGGATGGTCTGCCGCTCCCGAAGCGGCCGGAGCTCCTCGATCTGACGCCGCAGACGAATGAACTGCTCTCCGTCGACCTTCGATCTCTGCAGCTCACGGAGGATCTCTTCGTATGCCGCTTGAACCTCCTTTTTGCGCACCTCCCACGTCGCCTTCACCGAGGCCAGTCCGCGGTCAGCAACCTCGAGGGCCTCCTGCATTTTCTTGGCCAGCGAGTCGAGTTCGCGGTCGAGCGAGGAGAGCACGGTCTCGATCTGCGCGAGAATCTTTCCGCCGGGCAGAACCTCGAGGGCCTTTTGCGATACAAAGGCTCGGTCAATCGGCAACGCGCCTCGCAGGTCCTCGAGCACCTGCCGGTACGGCGCAAGGCGACCGTCAGCCGTCTTGAAGACCTGCTCCTCTCGCACGAAGAGGCTCTGTTCCTTGAGTCGTTCTTCCAGGCCCGCCTCCTGGAATCGCCTCAGGGTTTCTTCGAGAGCCGGGAGCGCAGCAAGGCGCTCTTCGACTTGTTTCAGTTCCTTGTCCGCGTCGAGGATCTTCGCGCGAGACTGCTCGAGCTGTCTTTTGGTGTCGGCCTTGCGCTGGACCAGCGCCGTATCGCGCTCCACGAAACGTTCGAGCAGGCGGGTCCGCTTCCCGCACTCTTCGCCAGCTCGGATATCTCGTGCTGTCCGAACACTTCGACCTGGGGCACGATGGCCGAGGGCGTCAGATTCAGAATCTCGCCATTCTGGACTCGGATCACCGGCGGATTGGGAATGGTCCGCTCGATGCGGATGTTCCTCCCCTGTTGGGCCGGTGAGAACGGACGAGCAGAGAGATCTTGGTGCCGTTCCTGAGGACGTTCCGCACGATGCCCTCATGTGCCTTCCGGGCATCTTCGCCGAGCGGTTCCAGCCCACGGACGTACCGCAGGCTTTCGATGACCGTGGACTTGCCGGTCCCGCGCCCTCCGACGAGCACGTTGAGATTTTCGTTGAAGTGGATTGAAGCGCCATCGAGGAACCCGCCCTCCCAGGCGATGGCGACAAACTCGGCGTGGTCTTCCGGAACAGGGTCGCTGTTCAAACGAATCCGCGACCCCGGATCGAGAAAAGCCTGTCGCAGCCCCTCCACACCCACTGCGGACATCTTGATCCAGCAGGTAGCCGAGGGCTCTTCCAGGTCGTCGGGTGACGCCGACATCGCGGGCGTTTATCACCGCGAGGGCGAGCCCGTTGCCCGAGACGCGAGGGCGACGGTATTCGGGGTTTTTGTTCTCGACGATGGATCGGATGTCCTGGGGCAGGTCTTCTACGCGCCCCGGGATCTGAACAGGCGAGCAGATTGTCGTCCTTCCAGGCCCGGATTCTCGCCTGTCCACTCAGGACCTTGAACAGACCGCCGACGTTCGTTACGTGAGCCGCGATGGTCACTCCACCTTGCTCGCGGACGCAGCGCAGGATTTCCGAGAAGGAACTTGTTCGAGAGCTGCGACGACACGTCCGTATCCCGAATGCCGAACTCCCCCAAGTAGCGCCCAAGGCGATCCTCGTCGGTGTCCGGGGGATAGATGCACAGCACATGAACGCCTTCACTGCTCGCGAGCTCGAAGCCCGGAAGTACGTGGATGTTGCGATTCCCGGCTGCCTCCCGGATAGGCGCAATGCCGCCCACGTGGTTGTGGTCCGTGACGGCCGGCGCGCGGAGATGCCCAATGCCGCGGCCTTGTCCACGAGCTGACGGGCATGGGCTTCGGCATTTCCGTGGGCAGGTTGGCCACGGAAGGTCGTTGCGTAGTGGTGCGGATTTACCTGAAGCGCGCACCTGTAGAAGCGGGCTCCGCTCGGGGAGATCGATGTTGGCCCGCGCCAAGGAGCGGATCGGCCTTCGATGTCATCGCTCTCCTCCATAACCCGGGCTTTCCTCGCGCACCCGCATCGGCTTCGTCATCGCGTCCACCGAAAGATAGTAGTGCGCGACCTTCGTCACTTCGTTCCACGGCAGGCGCGCGGGGTCCTTGATCGGTTCCTGAAGCGCGGGGCTCGTGTCGCAGTTCGTGACGACGTAGAGCCAGTAACAGTCGCGCCGGTCTTCCGCCACCCGGCGCTCGTTCGGCGTAAGGAGCACCGTGCCCGCCGCCCCGCCCAGGCCCTTTACCTCGATCAGCCGCAGCTCGCCCGAGGCGGGATCGAGGCTCGTCACGTCGTAGCCGAGGTTCTTGTCGGACACGTCTTGCGGATGCCGCCCCTGCGCGCGCTCGAATTCCATCACCGTCCGCATCGCGACGGCCTCGGTCTCGAAATCTGGCCGCAGGCGCCGCACTTCGGGCGATTCGCGCTCGGGATGCGGGAGAACGAGTACGGCTGCGAGGCGCTCGACCGCCTGAAGCGTCAGCGCCCGCTGGCGCTCCAGATCGGCGCGCCGTCGCTCGCGGCGCGCGAGCAGCTCCGCGTGCCGCGCCTCGGCCTGCGCGAGCCGACCCTCGGCGCCGGGCAGCTTCTGCTCCACCTCGGCCGCGGCCTTGCCGATCTCGTCGTCCGCGCGCTGCAGGAGCTCGGTGAGCGACAGCTCGACGTGCGCGGCGATCCGCTCGATCTCGGCAAGCCTCTCGGTGCGCACTTCCTCCAGAAACGGCGCGAGCGCATGCTCGTAGAGCCACGCGGTCGGCTCGGGGGCGTCGGCGACCTGCGGAAGCGGCGCGGGCGGAGCGGCGGGCACGAAGTTACCGAGCACGCCCAGTTCCACGAGCTGCGGGCCGCCGTTCTCGCGGGTCTCTACGGCGAAGAGGCGCTCGTGCACCACGTGCCCGAGGCCGTCCACGACGCGCGCGCGGTAAAAATCGATGCGCGCCGGCGCGTCGTGCTGCAGCGAATGGAAGGTGGCGCCGGCGGCAAACTCGGCGCGCGCGCGGGCGAGCGTGTGCCGGCGCACCGACTCGAACAGCGGGTGTCCGGGCGTCACCCATTCGAGCTTTTCCGTCTCGGCGGTGTCGCGATCGGTCGAGCAGCGGGGGTAGCGCTCGGCGAGCGCGGGGAGCTTCCAGTCGGCCTCGCGCTCGACCTCGCGCAGCGCCGCAGGCGTTCGCGCCGGCTCGAAGGTATGGGGAAGGTGCGGCACCGGCTTCAGGGTCCAGGGCACGAACTCGGCCGCCTCGCGCAGGAACCGGGCGATCGTCTCCGGAACCAGGCGCCGCTCGCGCGCGCGGGCGCGCCGCTCGATCAGCATCTCGAGGTTTAGCCGTCGGCTCGCGAGACCCTCCAGCGCGTTCTGGCAGATCGCGCGGAAGTGCCGTTCGTCCACGTCGCGCAGCAACCGATCTTCGAGGTCGGCATCGCCCAGCCGGCCCGCGTAGTAATCGCGCAGTACGCGCTCGACGTGCGCTGCGGGAAGCACCTCGCCGACGACGTTGAAGACCGCGTCGTCGTCGAGCGAATCGCGGATCTCCTGGAGCTTCTCGAGCAGGCGCTTGAGCACCCGGCCCTCGATCGTGTTCGTGGCGACAAAGTTGAAGATCAGGCAGTCCTTGCGCTGGCCGTAGCGGTGGATGCGGCCCATGCGCTGCTCGAGCCGGTTCGGGTTCCACGGGATGTCGTAGTTGAAGAGGATGTTGCAGACCTGGAGGTTGATGCCTTCGCCTGCGGCCTCGGTCGCAACGAGCACCTGGATCGCGCCTTCGCGAAACTGCTGCTCGGCATGAAGCCGCGTTCCGGGCTCGTCGCGCGAGCCGGGTTTCATGCCGCCGTGGATGAAGCCGACGCGGAAACCCCACTGCCTCAGTCGCTCGACGAGGTAATCGAGCGTGTCCTTGAACTCCGTGAAAATCAGCAGTCGCTGCTCGGGGCGGTCGAAAAAGCCTTCGTTCTCGAGGAGCGCCTTGCAGCCGGGCAAGCTTCGCCTCTGCACCCGAGGCTTCCACCGCCTGCGCCTCGCCGGCAAGCCGCCGCAGCTCCTCGACTTCGCGCTGCACCTCCTCGGCGCTGCCCTGCGAGCGTTACCGCTTCCAGCAATTCCTCGAGCCGCTCGCGCTCGCCCTCTTCCATCTCCTCCACGTCTTCCGCATCCGGAAGGTCCGAAGGCGCGATGCGAGCGAGTGCCTGCGCGCGTCTCAACCCCTCTTCGAGCCGCCGCGCGCGGTTCTCGAGCGAGCGCCGCAGCGCCAAGGTGCTGGATGCGAGGCGGCGCTGATACAGCGCCATCAAGAAGCCGATCGCGCGGGCGCGCGGGTCCTCGTCCGCGTCTGCGGCGCGCGCGCTCTCGCGCCTTCACGAAGCGCGTCACCTCGCGATAGAGCTCGAACTCGGCGCCGTCCAGCTGGAACGGCGACCGTGTGCGGAATGCGCTTGGTGAAGATTGGCCGCGCGGCCCACGAGCCGTCGGCCTGCCGCTCGGGAAAGTAGATCATCGCCTCCTTGGTGCGCCGCAGGTAGAACGGCGCGCGGCGCCGGTCCATCGCTTCGCGGATGGATTTCACGTCCGCGTACACGTCGGCGTCGAGGAGCTGCAGAAAAAGACTGAAGTTCTCCGGATCGCCCTTGTGCGGGGTGGCGGTCAGCAGCAGCAGATGATCGGTGGTGTCGCGCAGCAGCTCGCCAAGCTTGTAGCGCAAGGCTTTTGTGCGACTCGTCCGTCGCGGACATCCGGTGCGCCTCGTCCACGATCACGAGGTCCCAGCGCACCTGCCGCAGTCCGGGCAGCACATCGGCGCGCTTGGCCAGATCGAGCGAGGTGATGATGCGGTCGCGCTCCAGCCACTGATTGACGCCGAACTGCTCGCGGATGTCCTGGCCCTTCAGCACCACGAACTTGGCGTCGAATTTCTCCTTCAGTTCCCGCTGCCACTGGAAAGCGAGGTTGGCCGGGCAGACGACGAGGATGCGCTCGGCAAGGCCGCGAAGCTCCAGCTCGCGGATCAGGAGTCCCGCCATGACGGTCTTTCCCGCGCCTGCGTCGTCGGCGAGCAGAAAGCGCACGCGCGGAAGTTTCAGCAGGTGGTCGTACACCGCTTCGAGCTGGTGCGGCGGAGCGGATCCACGCGCGAGATCGAGAGCCCGAAGTACGGATCGAATTCGTACGCGATGCCGAGCGAATAGGCCTGAAGTCCGAGCCGCAGCAGCCGGCCGTCGCCCTCGAAGGAGCGCTCGGTGCGCAGCACACTGAGCCGCGAAAGATCGGCGGCGGTCAGCGTGACCTTTCGAAAGCGCTCGGAGTGCACGCCGACCAGGCCGACGATCCAGCTCGCTGTGCCGTTCGCCTGAACGGTTTCGACGCGCATCGGCTCGCTGAAAAGCGGGCCGGCGAGCACCTGGCCGGGTCGGGGAGAAACTGTCTCTTTCATCCGTGATGCGGCGCGCCATGCCGTTGCGGACGCTTGCCGGTCGCCGCGCAGGGCCGCGATCGTTCTCGGCACCGCTCGAGGAGCGTTCGGCGCGCCGTGTTTGGGCCTTGCCACTCGAAGCGAGTCGCGGCGCAGTACGTTAACGTCCTCAACAGGGCGCAGGCTCGCCGCGGATAGCCCGCCAGGCCGCGCTTCGCGATGCGATACCTCGCAAGATCGGCACGCGCAAGCAGCATGAAGGCACATCCCCCTTCGACAGTACCTTGCCGGACGATGGTAAACGATCCCCCGATCCTCTCGCCGAGCGCCGGGCGGATTGCGCCAGTGGATCACCGGCTGCGGCCGGCTGCCGGCACCGCGGGAGTCTGCGGCGAGTGTACGGGCAGTGTGTAGAAAGCGCTCCGGCGTGCTCTCCGCTCACGCCGCAGCGAGCACCGGCCCCTGCGTCGCCTCGCGCCAGGCGAGCACGCGATCGTGCAGGGCGGCGAGGCTTGCGCGATGGCCGATCGAGACGATCGTCGTCTGCGGCAGGCGCTCGCGAAGCAGGCGGTAGAGCGCTTCGCCCGCCTCGTCCGGAAGCGCCGAGGTCGCCTCGTCGAGAAAAAGCCAGTCGGGGCGGTTGAGGAGCGCGCGCGCGAACGCAAGGCGCTGCTGCTCGCCGCCCGAGAGCACCTGCGCCCAGTTCTCTTCGCGCGCGAGGTCGCCCGCAAGGTGCGCAAGCCCCACCGCAGCGAGCGCCTCGCGCACGGCCTCGTCGGCGACGCGCGCGGCCTCCGCCGGATAACAGGCGGCGTTTTTCAGGCTCCCGATCGGCAGGTACGGCTTCTGCGGCAGAAACAGCACGCGCGCACCGCGCGGCACCGTGATCCGGCCTTTCCAGTACGGCCAGATGCCTGCGAGCGAGCGAAAGAGCGTCGACTTTCCCGCGCCCGACGGTCCGGTGACGAGCACCGACTCGCCCGGCCGGAAGCGGATCGTGCTCGGCGAAAGAAGCCGGCGGCCTTCGGGCAGCGCGAGTTCGAGTGCCTCGACTTCGAACGCCTCGCCCTCGCGCCGCTCGCCCCCGAGGCGCTCGGCCTCCGCGCGCACGCGCTCGAGCGCTTCGACGAAGCCGGTGAGGCGATCGACCGTCGCCTTCCAGTTGGCGAACGCGGTGTAGGCGCCGATGAACCAGGAAAGCGCCCCTTGCACCTGGCCGAAGGCGGAGGCGATCTGGAAGATCCCGCCGAGCGGCATCTGCCCGGAGAAGAACCGGGGCGAGGCGACGAGGAACGGAAAGATGATCGCGACCTGCGAATAGAACGAGGTGAACCAGCCCAGTTGCTTCTGCTTTTTCATCTTCGCCCACCAGACGGCGACCAGGTTCGCGAAGCGCGCGCGGAAGTTCTGCATCTCGTCGGCTTCGCCGCGGTAGAGCGCGACGCCTTCGGCGTTCTCGCGCAGCCGCACGAGCGCGAAGCGGAAATCGGCTTCGGTGCGCTGCAGATCGAACGAGAGCCGGATGAGCGGTTTTCCGATCGCGTGCGTGAGCCAGGTGCCCGCGATCGCGTAGGCGAGCGCGACCCACACCATGTAGCCGGGAATCTCGACGCCGGCCACCACGAGCGGCCCGGAGATCGTCCAGAGGATGCCGACGAAGGTGACGAGCGTCACCACCGCCGAGAGCAGCCCCAGCGCGAGCGAAAGCGTCAGGTCCACGAAGAGGTTAAGATCCTCGGCGATCCGCTGGTCCGGGTTGTCGGTGCCGCGGTCGAGAAGCTGCAGGCGGTAATAGGCGCGGTCGCGCGTCCAGTCGGCGAGCAGCCGCTCGGTGAGCCAGCCGCGCCATTCGATGATCAGCATCTGCTGGAAGTACTGGCGGTAGACGCCCGAGACGATGTAGAGCACGGCAAGAAGCGTGAAGAGCCCCAGCTGGCGAAAGAACTCCGCCTGGTCGCGCGTCTCGAACGTGTTGTAGAAGTCGCGGTTCCAGGTGTTGAACTGCACCTCGAGCCACACCAGCGTGAGCGAAAGGCCCACCACGGTGGCGAGAAGCACGAGCCCTCGGCCGTTGCCGCGCGATACCCAGTAGGCCCGCGTGAGCGCCCAGAGCGTCCGGAAAAAACGGTTCTTTTGCATCGCATTATCCCCCGCGGCGGCGCATCGCGCCGGCCGGGCAGTTTACAGACCGGCGCAGCCCGCGCGAGAATCGCCGCATGCACCAGCAGGTCTACCGCTTCGGCCCGACGCCGGAGCGCCGCACGAACCATCTGTTCGTGTTCCTGCACGCAAGCGGCGCCGACGCCCGCTCGATGATCCCCGCGGCGTTCAAGTTCCAGGCGCGATTTCCGAGCGCCGCGCTCGTCGTGCCGAGCGGGTTCTCGCTCTACGGCGCGGGCGACGCGGCGCCGGCCGCGCAGTGGTTCTCGACCCGTAACCTCAACGACGACAACCGCATGGCGCGCGTCGCGGCGATCCTGCCGCGGATCGAGGCGCTCGTTCGCCGCGAGCAGACCAACACCGGCGTGCCGCGCGAGCGCACGGTGCTGATCGGCTACGCGCAGGGCGGCACGGTGGCGCTCGAGACTGCGGCCGCGTACCCGGACCTGGTGGGCGCGGTGGTCGCCTACTCGGCGCGCTTTGCGCGCCTGCCGCGCCCCGGTACGCGCATCGGCTCGCGCATTCACCTCGTGCACGGCGGGTGCGACTCGGTCGTCTCGCGCGTTCACGCCGAGCGCGCCGCGCGCGTGCTCGCCGGCCTGAACGTGCCGGTGACGCTCGACATCATCGAAGACCTGGGACACGCCCTCACCCACGAGGCGATCTGCCGCGGGTCGCTGCGGCTGCTGCAAGGCATCTACGAAGCGCGCCGCGCGACGCTGCATTAGCGCGCCGACGTGAGCGAAGACGCCCCGCCGCACCGCGCCCCGGCGCCGCCGCACGCGGGCGCGGAGGGCGTCGCCCAGCTTTTCGAGGCCGCGTTCCGCATCTCGCCGTTGCCGATGGCGATCACCACCCTCGCCGAGGGGCGGTGTCTCGCGGCGAACGACGCCTGGCTGCGCCTGCACCGCCTTGCGCGCGAACGCGTGATCGGCCGAACGACGGTCGAGCTCGGACTCTGGGCCGATCCGGCCGAACGCGCCAAACTCGTCGTCGTCTCGCGCGCCGCGCGCGGCGTGCAACGGGTGCGCGCCCGCTTTCGCCTCGCGGGCGGAAGGATCGCCGAATGCCTGCTCTCGGCCGACCGCATCCGCTGGGCGGGCGAGGAAGCGCTCATCGTCGCGGTGCAGGAACTCACCGAGGCGGAAGCGGCGCGCCGCGAGGCGCAGGAGACCGGCGAGCGCTTCGCGCGGCTGTTCGAGATCGCGCCCTGGCCGCTCACCGTCGTTCGCATGCGCGACGACGTGCGCCTCCTCGTGAATTCGGCGTGGATCGAATTCACCGGCTACGCGCGCGAAGAGGTGGTCGGCGAGGTCGCCGCGCGCGCGCCGCTCTGGCTCGAACCGGGGGCGCGCGCGGCGATGATCGCCGAGCTGCGCGCGCGCGGCGAGGTGCGCGATCGCATGGCACTCTGGCGGCGCAAGGACGGCGCGATCCGGCACGTGCTCGTCTCGATGACGCTCATCGACTGGGAGGGCGAGCCCTGCCGCATCGTCGCGGTGCACGACGTGGACGAGCTGGAACGCGCGCGCGCCGAGGCGCGCGCCGAGCATGCGAGGCTCGAAGCGATCCTCGCGTACGCGCCGGTCGCGGTCGCGATCACGACCTGGGAGGACGGGCGCTTTCGCTTCGTCAACCCGGCGTGGACGCGGCTGTTCGGGTACACCGCCGAGGAGGTGGCCGGCTTGACCGCCGCGGACATCGGCTTCTGGCCGGGCGCGCGCGAGCGTCGCGAGGCGCTCGCGCCGGTTCTCGAGCGCGGCGAGCCGCTGCAGGTCGAGCGCCACGTCGTCACGCGGCGCGGGCGCGCCCTCGATCTGCTGATGGCGACCACACCGATCGAGTTCGACGGCGAGCCGTGCCTCGTCTCGATCGTCCAGGACGTCACCCCGCTCGCCGAAGCGCGCCGGGCGGCGCGCGAGGAAAGCGAGCGCTTCGCCATGCTCGTGGAACTCAGCCCGGTGCCGATCATCATCTCCAAGCTGCCCGAGGGCCGACTGCTCCTCGTGAACGACGCCTGGTGCGCGCTTACCGGCTATGCGCGCGAGGAAGCGATCGGGCGCGTGTCGGCCGAGCTCGGCCTGTGGCCGGATCCGGCCGAGCGCGAGGCGCTGCTCGGGAGGCTCGCCGCAGGCGAGCGCGTGCGAGGCTGGCCGCGCACGCTGCGCTGCAAGGACGGACGCGTCGTCGAGCTGCTCTACTCGGCCGAGCCGATCGTCTGGCAGGGCGAGCGGGCGTTCATCGGCATTTCGGTCGACGTCACCGAGCTGCGGCGCGCGCACGAGGAAATCCGGCGCCTGAGCGAAGGGCTGGAAAGCGAGGTGCGCGAACGCACCGCGCAACTGCAGAAGGCGCTCGCCGAGGTCGAGGCGTTCTCCTACACCGTCTCGCACGACCTGCGCGCGCCGCTTCGGCACCTTGCGGGGCTTTCGGGGCTTCTGCTCGAGCGTGCGTCGGTGCACGCCGATGCCCAGGCGAGCGACCACGCCCGGCGTATCGGCGCGGCGGGCGAGCGTCTCGGCCGGATGGTCGACGCGCTGCTCGAATACACGCGCCTCGGGCGCAAGCCGCTGCAACGCGCAGAGGTCGCCCTCGAGCGCGAGGTGCGCCGCCTCGCCGACGATCTCGCGCAACGCTCGGCCGGGCGCCGCATCGTCTGGGACATCGGCGCGCTGCCGGTGGTGCAGGGCGACGCGGCGCTGTTGCGCCTGCTCCTGCAGAACCTGCTCGACAACGCGCTCAAGTACACCCGCCCGCGCGAGGAAGCGCGCATCGAGGTCGGCGCGCGCCGCGAGAACGGCTACTGGGTGATCCACGTGCGCGACAACGGCGTCGGCTTCGACATGCAGTACGCGCGCAAGCTCTTCGGCGTGTTCGAGCGCCTGCACGGCGAGCGCGAGTTCGAGGGCACCGGTATCGGGCTTGCGCACGCCGCGCGCATCGTCGAGCGCCACGGCGGGCGCATCTGGTGCGAGGCGGCGCCCGACCGGGGCGCGACCTTCTACTTCACGCTGCCCGCGTAGCGCGCCGCATCCGCGCCCCTTGCGCAAACCACAGGAGCGCAAGGAGCGCCGCCGCCGGCAGGTACACCCAGTGCTCCGAAGGCCGGTCGGTCGGCACCTTGACCGCGGCGATGCGCCAGCCCTGCTCGAACCCCGCCTTCTTCGCGCGGCTGCCGAAGCGCACCGCGGCGATGCGCACTTCGTCGCCGAGCGCGGCGACCGTGATGCCGGCTTCCGCAAGGCGCGCGCGCGCCTCGCCCGGTTTTCCGAGCGCGACGGCGACCGTCTTTCGCACGTCCTCGCCCTCGACGTTCGTGCCTTCGATCACGAGCACGAGCCGCCCGCCTTCGGGAAGGTCCGCGGCGATGCGCGCGAGCTCGCGCGCCGGAAGCTCGACGTACTTCGGATAGAGCCGGTCCATGAAGAAATCGGGGCGAAAGAGGGCAAACGCAGCGAAAAGCAATAGCGCGATCTCCCAGGCGCGGCAGCGGTCGCGAAACCAGCCGATCGTCGCCGCCGCAAAAGCGAGCGAAGCGGCGGTGGCCGAGGCAGCGACGAGGAGCAGCTCCCAGACGCTTTCGACGTCAATGAGAAGGAGCGCCGGATTGAACACGAAGACGAACGGCAGGATGACGGTGCGAAGCGCGTACACCGCCCCTTGCAGCCCGGTCTTGATCGCGTCCTCGCCCGAGATCGCGGCCGCGGCGAAGGTCGCAAGGCCCACCGGCGGCGTGATGTCGCCCATGATGCCGTAGTAGAAGACGAAGAGGTGCACCGCAATCAGCGGCACGACGAGCCCCGACTGCGCGGCAAGCTCGACGATCACCGGCGCCATCAGCGTCGCGACGAGGATGTAGTTCGCGGTCGGTGGGCACGCCCAGCCCGAGCACCAGGCACACGAGCGCGGTGAAGAGAAGCATCGCGACGACGTTGCCTTGCGAGACGAACTCGACGAAGTCGGTCATGCGAAAGCCGAGCCCGGTGAGCGTGATCGCGCCGACGATGATGCCGGCGGTGCCGGTCGCGATCGCGATGCCGATCATGTTGCGCGCGCCGGCGACGAGCCCCTCGAGCACCTCGCGCGCGCCTTCGCGCGCCGCGGCGGCGTAGCTTCCGCTTCCGCGGAAGAACGCGACAAGCGGCCGCTGGGTGAGCATCAACCCGATCATCGCCGCGACCGCCCAGAACGCAGAGAGCGCAGGCGACATCTCCTCGATCATCAGGCACCAGACGAGCACGCCGATCGGGATGAGGAAGTGAAGGCCCGCCTTCACCGTCGGCCAGGTCTCGGGAAGCATCGGGCGCTCGACGTCGATGTCGGCGGGGAGGTCCGGCGAGCGCGCCGCGACCCTCACGGTGAACACATAGAGGGCGGCAAGGAGGAACGCGAGCACCCACGGCGCGGCGGCGCCGAGCGCCGCCTTCGCCGCTTGCGCGACGAAATAGACCCCGCCGCAGACCGCGAGCGTGCCCGAGACGCCGAAGGCCCAGCCGAGGAGCTTTTCGCGCAGCGGCCGCACGCGTGCGGCGACCATCGGCGCAAGGCCGAGCTTGAGCGCCTCCAGGTGCACGATGTAGAAGAGCGCGATGTAGGAGATGAGCGCCGGCAGGAACGCGTGCTTGATCACGTCCGAATAGGGGATGCCGACGTACTCCACCATGAGGAAGGCCGGCGGCCCCCATGACCGGCGGCATGATCTGGCCGTTGACGGACGAAGCCGTCTCGATCGCGCCCGCCTTCACGCCGCCGTAGCCCGCGCGCTTCATGAGCGGGATCGTGAAGATGCCGCCCGAGACGACGTTCGAGACCGACGAGCCGGAAATCAGCCCGTTCAGCGCGGAGGAGACGACCGCCACCTTCGCCGGCCCGCCGCGCAGGTGCCCGAGGAGCGCGAACGACACCTGCATCATGTAGTTGCCCGCCCCGCCGCGGTCAAGGAGCGCCCCGAAGAGCACGTAGATGAAGATGTAGGTCGTCGAGACCCCGAGCGCGACGCCGAAGACGCCTTCGGTGGTGAGCCACTGGTGCGAGAGCATCCGCTCCCAGGAGGCGCCCTTGTGCGCGAGCACATCGGGCAGATAGCGCCCGAACATGATGTAGGCGAGAAAGACGAGCGCGAGCACCGCCATCGGCGCCCCCACCGTCCTTCGCGTCGCCTCGAGCAGGAGCACGAGCCCCACCGAGGCGGTCGCGATGTCGGCGGCGATCGGTTTCCCCGGCCGGGTCGCAAGCTCCGCGTAGAAGAGAAGGAAATAGGCGCCGGCAAAACAGGCAGCGGCCGCAAGCAGCCACTCGTGCCACGGCGCCCGGTCGCGGGGCGATGCGCGGCGCGCCGGGTAGCAGAGGTAGGCGAGAAAAAGCGCGATCGCGAGATGCAGCGACCGCGCCTCGGTGTCGTTCAGCACCCCCCAGCCGAGCGCGAACGGAAGCGGCGAGGCGTACCAGAGCTGAAAGAGCGACCAGCCGAGTGCGACCGCGAAGACGAGCCGCCCTGCGGCGCCGCCGAGCGTTCGCGCGCCGGTGTCGGTTTCGGCGACCAGGTCCTTCAGGTCCGGCGTCGGCGCCGTCCGGCCCAAACCCTCCTCCCCGGGGTTGCCGCGGGCGCGGCCGATGCGCCGCGCCCGCGGGCCCGCGCTACTTCACCCAGCCCTTTTCGCGATAGAACCTGAGCGCGCCTTCGTGAAGCGGGGCGGTCAGCCCGTCCTTCACCATGTTCTGCGGTTCGAGGACGGCGAGCGCCGGGTGCAGCTTCTTGAATTCGTCGAAGTTGTCGAACACCGCTTTCACGACCTGGTAGATCGTGTCGGCCGGCACCCGCGTCGAGGTGACGAGCGTCGCCACGACGCCGTAGGTCTCCGTCGGCTGCGGATTGTTCGGGTAAAGCCCGCCGGGGATCGTCGCCTTCGCGTAGTAGGGCTTTTCCTTGACGAGCTTGTCCACCGCCGGGCCGGTCACCGGAACGAGCTTCGCCCCGCACACGGTCGCCGGGTCCTGGATGTTCGCCGACGGATGGCCGACGAGGAAAAAGAACCCGTCGATCTTTCCGTCGCAGAGCGCCGGCCCGTGCTCGTCGGCGCGAAGCTCCGAGGCGAGCGCGAAGTCAGAGAGCTTCCATCCCATCGCGGCGAGCAGCTCTTCGAGGGAGGCGCGCGTGCCGGAACCCGGATTCCCGACGTTGAACTTCTTGCCCTTGAAGTCGGCGAAGCTGCGGATGTTCAATTCCTTTCGCGCCATCACGGTGACCGGCTCCGGATGAAGCGCGAACACCGAGCGCAGCTCGGCGAACGGGCCCTCCTTTGCGAACTGCGCAAGCCCCCGCACCGCGTTGAAGTGCACGTCCGACTGCGCCACGCCGAGGTCGAGTTCGCCGGCGCGGATGGTGTTGATGTTGAACACCGAGCCGCCGGTCGATTCGACCGAGCAGCGGATGCCGTGCTTTGCGCGGTCCTTGTTGACGAGCCGGCAGATCGCGCCGCCTGCGGGGTAATACACACCGGTGACGCCGCCGGTGCCGATCGTGATGAAGCGCTGCTGCGCCTCGGCGGCGGGCGAAGCGCCGAGGACCGCCGCCGCCGCGAAAGCGGCGGCGCCGAACGTGAACGCCTTCATAGAGCCTCCTTTCGCTGGTGGTTGTTCACGAGCCCCGAGCGATCGCGGGCGCGCGCCGCGAAACGCCGTCGAGGGCCGTCGCGAGCGCCCGGCCGAGCCGGTCCACGATCTCGTCGAGCTGCGATGCCTCGATGATAAACGGCGGCGCGAGGAGGATGTGGTCCCCTCGCGCGCCGTCCACCGTCCCGCCCATCGGATAGCAGATCAGCCCCTCGGCCATGGCCGCCCGTTTCACCCGGGCGTGGAGCCGCAAGGCGGGGTCGAACGGCTCGCGCGAGGCCGCGGTCGGCGACGAGCTCCAACCCCCAGAAAAGCCCCCGTCCCGCGGATGTCCCCGACGTGGGCATGGTCGCCGAAGGCGGCGCGCAGGCGCGCTTCGAACGCCGCCCCGAGGGGCGCGACGCGTGCGAGGACGCCGCCCTCGTGGAGCCTTCGCTGCACGGCAAGCGCGGCGGCGCAGGCGGCGGCATGGCCGATGTAGGTGTGCCCGTGCTGAAAGAACCCGCTCCCCGAGACGATCGCATCGTAGATGCGCCGCGCGACGATCACCGCGCCGATCGGCTGGTAGCCGCCGCCGAGCCCCTTCGCGACCGTCACGATGTCGGGCGACGATGCCTTCGCGCTCGAAGGCGAAGAGCGTACCGCAGCGGCCCATGCCGCACATCACCTCGTCGAGGATGAGGAGCACCCCGTAGCGGTCGCAGACCTCGCGCACGCGGCCGCAGGTAGCCCTCGACCGGCGGCACCGCGCCGAGCGTTGCGCCCGCCACCGTTTCCGCGACGAACGCGATCACCTCGCGCTCGCCGAGCCGCAGGATTTCGGCTTCGAGTTCCGCCGCAAGCCGCGCGCCGTAGTCGGCGTCCGATTCGCCGGAGCGCTTTTCCCGGTACGGATAGCAGGGCGAAACGTGCGCGGTCGGAATGAGAAGAGGCTCGAACTGCCGGCGCCGCGAGCGGTTTCCGCCGACCGCGAGCGCCCCGAGCGTGTTGCCGTGATAGCTCTGCCTTCGGCCGATCACCCAGCGGCGCTGCGGCTCGCCGATCTCGACGAAATACTGGCGCGCGAGTTTCAGCGCCGCCTCGATCGCCTCCGATCCGCCGGAGACGAAATAGACGCGCTCGAGCGGCGCGGGCGCCCGCGAAACGAGGGCTTCGGCGAGCGCCTCCATCGGCTCGTTGGTGAAGAACGCGGTGTGCGCGAAAGCGAGCCGGTCGAGCTGGCTCTTTATCGCCGCGATCACCTCGGGATCGGAGTGGCCGAGCGAGGAGACCGCGGCGCCGCCGGACGCATCCAGATAGCGGCGGCCCTCGCGGTCGTAGAGCCAGACGCCTTCGCCGCGCACCGCGAGCGGGTAGCGCTCGCGGGGATCGCGGTGAAAGACGCGGCTCATGAGTGCGAGGATAGCCCGCGCGCGGTCTAGGTCATCAGCTCCGGCAGGTCGCGGAACAGTTCCAGCGCCTCGGGGTTGGCGAGCGCGTCGGTGTTCGCGACGGGCATGCCGTTCACGACCGCGCGCACGGCGAGCTCCACCACCTTGCCGTTCTTCGTCCTCGGGATGTCGGCGACCTGCACGATCCTCGCCGGCACGTGCCGGGGTGACGCGTTCTCGCGCAAGCGGCGGCGGATCTTTTCTTCGAGCGCCGCATCGAGCCGGTAGCCGGGCCGCAGGCGAACGAAAAGGACGATCCGCGTATCGGACGGGCGATCCGGCGGCCAGAGCTGGCCGACCGCGACGGACTCCTCCACCTCGTGGATCTTCTCCACCTGCCGGTAGATCTCGGCGGTGCCGATGCGGACGCCGCCCGGATTGAGGGTGGCGTCCGAGCGCCCGTAGATGATCATCGTCCCGCGCTCGGTGAGTTCGCACCAGTCGCCGTGCGTCCAGATGCCCGGGAAGCGCTCGAAGTAGGCGGCGCGGTAGCGCTCCTCGCCCCGCTCGCCCCAGAAGCCGAGCGGCATCGAGGGAAAGGGTTTCGTGCAGACGAGCTCGCCCTTCTTGCCGACGACCGGCCGGCCCTCCTCGTCGTAGACCTCGACCGCCATGCCGAGCGAGCGGCACTGCAGCTCGCCGCGCCACACCGGCAGCGTCGGATTGGCGTCGGCGAAGGCGCCCATGATGTCGGTGCCGCCGGAGATCGACGACAAGCACACGTCGCGCTTCACCTTCTCGTAGACGAAGTCGTAGCTCTCGGGAACGAGCGGCGAGCCGGTGGAAAGGATCATGCGCAGCGCCGAAAGATCGTGCGTCTCGGCGGGCGCAAGGCCGCGCTTTTCGATCGCGTCGAGGTATTTCGCCGAGCAGCCGAAGTGGGTGAAGCGCTCGGCCTGCGCGTAATCGAAAAGGATGTTCCCCGCGCGCTCGAAGGGCGAGCCGTCGTAGAGCATCGCCGCGGCCTCGGCCGCGAGCGCCGCAAGGAGCAGGTTCCAGACCACCCAGTTGGTGCTCGAGTAGAAGAAGAACCGGTCGCCCGGCCGCACGTCGAAGTGCAGCTTGTACATCTTGAGAAGCTGAAGGAGCGAGCCTCCGGCGCCGTGCACGATGCATTTCGGCGCGCCGGTGGTGCCGGAGGTGAAAAGGATGAACACCGGGTGATCGAACGGAAGCTGAACGAAGCGCACCTCGCCCGGCGCGTGGCGCTTCAGCCACTCCTCGAGCAGCACCGCCTTCGGGATGTCGCGCGATGTCCGGCTTCGGGCGCAGGTGCGGCACGACGACGACGCGGCGCAGCCCGGGAAGCGCCCGCGCGATCTCGGCGATGCGATCGCGCACGTCGTACTCGCGCCCCGCCCAGCGGTAGCCGTCGGCGGCGAAGAGCACCTTCGGCTCGATCTGCCCGAAGCGCTCGAGCACGCCCGCCGCGCCGAAGTCGGGCGAGCAGGAGGACCACACGAGCCCCTGCGAGAGGGCGGCAAGCGCGAGCACCCCGGTCTCGGGGATGTTCGGCATGTAGGCGCAGGCGCGATCGCCCGGGCCGAAGGCCGAGCTGGCCGAGCGCCTGGGCGGCGCGCGCGACCTCGCTCGCAAGGTCCGGCGTAGCTCACGCGGCGCTGAAAGCCGCGCTCGTCCCAGAAGACGAACGCATCGCCCCGGTCGCCGCGCCGGAGGAGGTTCTCGGCGAAATTGAGCCGCGCCTCCGGAAACCACTTCGCCCCGGGCATCCGGTCGCCGTCGGCGAGCACGGTCTGGCCCTTCTTCGCCGCGATCACGCCGCAGAAGTCCCAGACCTCGCTCCAGAACGCCTCGGGCTGCTCGACCGACCAGCGGAAAAGCGCCTCGTAGTCGGGGAACTCGCGCCCGTGCCGGCGCGCGGCCTGGCGCGCGAACTGCGCGATCTGCGCGCGCTCGATCGCCTCCGGCCGACGGGCGCCAGAGGGGTTCCATGGCGCTAGGCGCGCCCTCGGGCGCCGGCGCGACGGCGCAAGGCCGGCGCGACGCCGCGATCTCGGGCGATGCGGAAGGCGGCCTGCCGGCCGGAGGTCGCGATGCGCTGCACGGCGGGTTCTGGGGGAACGGGGCCGGCATTATCGCTCAAGAAGGCAGCCGAGCCGCCCTGGCAGGCGCGCGTCGGCACGGTGTTCCAGCACTTCGAGCCGCAGGCCGGCGCGCTCCGCTTACCCGAAATCGGCGGGCGCGGCGACCGAGAGTCCCTGCACCCGGTGTTTCTCGATCAGCCGCGCGCGTACGAGCCCGCGTTTGGCCTCCTCGACGAACTCACGCAGCCAGGCCGCAGCCGCACGGCGCGAGATCGGTGTGCCGATCGCCTGCTGGATCGTGGTGGAGCGCCCGGGCAGCACCCGCGAGCCGGGCAGCCTCGCGCAGGGTCGGCAACGAGCCTCGGCCTGAGCCCCGCGAGCGCATCGAGCCGCTCGGCGACGAACCGCTGAAACGACGCCTCGATTCCGGGCGCGTGAACGAGCGTCGCCGCGCGAAGCGTGCGGCGCAGATACATGTCGTAGGCGCTCTTTTCCGACACCGCGATCCGCACCCCCGGGCGGTCCACTTCCTCGATCGCGCCGATCGGCGAGCCGGGCGGAACGAGATACGTCGCCTCGATTTCCGCATAGGCGGCGGTGAACGCGATCTCGCCGGCGCGCAGCGGATCGGCGCCGACGAGCCCGATGTCCCAATCGGCGACCGCCGCGACCAGGTCGCCCGGGTTCGCGTAGGCGAGGAGCGTCACCGGAACGCCGAGCCGGCGCCCGATCTCGCGCGCGAGGTCGGGCGCGACACCGTCGGGCTCGCCCGCGGGCGTGCGACCGGTGACGAGCAGGAAGTTGGCGAGGTTGATCCCGGCGCGTCAGCCGTCCCGTCGGGGCGAGTTCGCGGCGCAGTGCGTCGGTGACCGCGATCGGATCCGGCACGGGGCGCGACGTTATCATGCGCGCCGGCGTGTCGAAAAACGGGGGATGTCATGAGCACGATCGCCTTCCTCGGACTGGGCGCGATGGGCTCGCGCATGGCGACAAACCTGCTCGCGGCCGGGCACCGCCTGCGCGTCTGGAACCGGGACCGGACCGAAGGCGGCGCCTTTCGGCGAGAAGGGGCGCGGTCGTGCTGCGCCTCGCCGGCCGAGGCGGTGCAGGGCGCCGAGTTCGTCGTCTCGATCGTCGCCGACGATCGCGCGACGCGCGCGGTGATGCTCGCGCCCGAGGGCGCGATCGCCGCGGCGGCGCCGGGCACCGTCATCGTCGATTCGAGCACCAACACGCCGGCGATGGCGCGCGAGGCGGCGATGGCCTTCGCCGCGCGCGGCGTCGCCTACCTCGATGCGCCGGTCTCCGGTTCGCTCGCGCAGGCGCAGAACCGCGAACTCGTCTTCATGGTCGGCGGCGAGCAGGCGGCGTTTGCGCGCGCCGAGCCCGTCATGGCCGCGATGGGGCGCCTTGCGCGCCGGATCGGTCCGAGCGGGGCCGGCGCGACGCTCAAGCTCATCAACAACATGATCTCGGCGACGCTCACCGCCGCGATCGCCGAGGCGGCGCAGGCGATCGAGGCGGCGGCGCTCGACCGTGCCGCGGCGCTGGAGATCTTGAACGAGGGCGCCGCCGGCTCGCGTCTCATGAAGGCGAAGCTGCCGAAGATCCTCGAGCGCGATTTTGCGCCGCAGTTCCAGCTCGAGCTGATGGAAAAGGACCTGCGCTATTTCCCTCGCGCTCGCCGAAGAGCTCGAGCGACCGGCGCCGATCGCCTCGCTCGTGCACGCACAGTTCCTCGCCGCGCGCCGCGCAAGCTGCGCAAAGCTCGACTCCTCGGCGGTGTTCCTGTACGCCGTCGGCGAAAAACCCTAGCGCGGCAAGGGAAGCGGCGCCGCGGCGTTCCGCCGTCGTGCGGCGCGTACGCCGAAACAGCGCCCGCGCCGCGCGAAGCCCTCGATTAGAATGCGGCACGATCGCAAGAGCCGCATCGCGCATGAGCAGACGCACGTACGACTGCAGCAAATGCCCGGCGTACTGCTGCAGCTACACCCTGATCGAAGTCTCGCGCGCCGACATCGAACGCCTTGCGCGCCGCCTCGGACTCGACTACGCGAGCGCCGAGGCGCGCTACACCAAGTTCGACCCGGGCGAGAAAGTCCGCGTGCTGCGCCACCGCAAGGACGAGCACTTCGGCAGCGTCTGCCGGCTGCTCGATCCGAAGACGCGCCGCTGCACGGTGTACGAGGCGCGCCCGCACGCCTGTCGCAGCTATCCCTACGGCAGCACCTGCGGTTACTACCAGTTCCTGCGCTTCGAGCGCAGACACCAGGACGATCCGGCCTGGGTCGCGACCACCGGCTAGCGACCAGCGCGCGCAAGCGCCGCCGCGCGCAGGCCCGAGAGTGTCGCCGACGGGCTGATCGCCTCCGGGTCGATGCGCAGCTCTAGGATCGCGGGTTTGCCGCTCGCGCACGCGCGCTCGAACGCCGGCGCGAAATCCTCGGTGCGCGCGACCACCTCGCCGTAGCCGCCGAAGGCGCGCGCAAAAGCGGCGAAATCCGGGTTCCTGAGGTCGGTGCCGCAGACGCGCCCGGGGAATTCGCGCTCCTGGTGCATGCGGATCGTGCCGTACATGCCGTTGTTCACCACGAGGGCGACGATCGGCGCGCCGTACTGCACCGCGGTCGCGAACTCCTGCCCGTTCATGAGAAAGTCGCCGTCGCCCGAGACGGCGAGCACCGTGCGCTCGGGCGCGGCGAGTTTCGCCGCCACCGCCGCCGGCACCCCATAGCCCATCGAGCCGCTGGTCGGCGCAAGCTGCGTACGGTAGCGCTTGTAACGGAAGTGCCGGTGCACCCAGGCGGCGAAGTTGCCGGCGCCGTTCGCGAGCACCGCGTCCTCGGGAAGCCGCTCCGAGAGCCAGCGCACGATCTCGCCGAGCTGAACGGCCCCGGGCATCGCGACCGGCGCCGACCACCGCTCGTACTCTTCGCGCGCCGCCTGCGTGCGCGCGCGCCATCGCGCGCCGTCGAGTTCGATCGCCGCAAGCGCCTCGGCAAAGCGCGGGTACGCCGCGTTGATCGGCAGCGCCGACCAGGTAGACCCGGCCCAGTTCCTCGGCGCCGGCGTGCACATGAACGAGCGTCTGCCGCGGCACGGGAACGTCGAGCAGCGAATAGCCGCTCGTCGTCATCTCGCCGAGCCGCGCGCCGACGACGAGGAGCAGATCGGCCTCCTTCACGCGCGCGGCAAGTTGGGGGTTGACGCCGATGCCGACGTCACCGACGTAGCACGGGCTGCGATTGTCGAAGTAATCCTGGCAGCGGAAGGCACAGGCGACCGGAAGCGCGGCCCGCTCGGCCCAGCGCCTCAGCCGCTCGAGCGCCTCGGCGGTCCAGCCGCCGCCGCCGAGGATGACGAGCGGCCGCTCGGCCTCGGCAAGAAGCCGCGCAAGCCGCGCCATGTCCTCGGGCGCCGGCGCAGGCGCCGGCGTGCGGCGCGCCGGCGCGTCGGCGACGGCGGCCTCGGCATACAGCATGTCCTCCGGCAGCGCGAGCACGACCGGCCCCGGGCGCCCGGCGGTGGCGGTGTGAAACGCGCGGCTGACGAATTCGGGGATGCGTTCCGCGCGGTCGATCTGCGCGACCCACTTGACGAGCGGGCCAAACATGCGCCGGCAGTCGATCTCCTGAAACGCCTCGCGCTCGGCGACGTCGCCGCCCACCTGTCCGACGAAGACGACGAGCGGCGTCGAATCCTGGTGCGCGGTGTGCACGCCGACCGCGGCGTTGGTCGCCCCCGGCCCGCGCGTGACGAAGACGACGCCGGGTTCGCCCGTCAATTTCGCGTGCGCCTCGGCCATGTAGGCCGCACCGCCTTCGTGGCGGCAGACGACGAACTGGATGCGCTCGCGCACGTCGTAGAGGCCGTCGAGCACCGGAAGGAAACTTTCGCCCGGCACGCCGAAGACGCGGCGCACGCCCTGGGCGACGAGCTGGTCGGCGAGGATGCGCCCGCCGTGGCGCGCGCAAAGCCCAGTCGTCATGCGTCCGACGCGAACGCGCGCGCAAGCGCCGCCGCGCAGTCGGCGAGCGCTGCGTGCGCGGCCTCGAGCACCCGCCCCATCGTGATGAAGCCGTGCACCATACCCTCGTAGCAGCGGTATTCGACCGCGACGCCCTCGCCGCGAAGGCGCTCGGCGTACGCCCGGCCTTCGTCGAGCAGCGGGTCGTAGCCGGCGGTGAGCACGAACGCGGGCGCAACACCGGCGAGCCGCGGCGCAAGAAGCGGCGAGGCGCGCCAGTCGAGCCAGTCGGACTCGCGCGGAAGATAGTGCCCGCGGAAGTAGCGCATCGCCGCCTTCGTGAGCAGATAGCCCTCGCCGTTTCGCTCGATCGAGGCGTGGCCCATGCGCTGGTCGGTCGCGGGGTAGATGAGGAGCTGAAGGACGAGGTTCGGTGCGCCCGCATCGCGCGCGGCGAGCGCCGTCACCGCGGCGAGGTTGCCGCCGGCGCTGTCGCCGCCCACCGCAAGCCGCGCCGCGTCCGCTCCGAGCGCCGCGGCGTTCGCGGCGACCCAGGCGGTCGCCGCGATCGCGTCCTCGACCGCCGCCGGAAACGGCGCTTCCGGCGCTTTGCGGTACTCGACCGAGAACACCGCGCAGCGCGCGCCGTTCGCGAGCGTGCGGCAGACGACGTCGTGAGTGTCGAGATCCCCGATCACCCAGCCGCCGCCGTGGAAGTAAACGAGCGCCGGAAGGCGCGCTCCGTCGTCTGCGCCCTGCGGCCGGTAGGCGCGCACCGGAATCGGTCCGCCGGGTCCGTCGGCGAGCACGGAGGCGCACCGACGCGACCGGCGGCGGATCGGGGGAAAGCAGCGCGCGCGTGTCGCGGTAGAGTCGCCGCGCGACCCGCGGCGGCACCTCGCTGTAGGCGGGAAGCGGCGAGCGCGCCGCGCGCTCAAGCAGCGCCGCCGCCTGCGGATCGAGCGGCGTCATCGCGCCTCGATCCGCGCGCTTGCACGCGTCGATTTCCGCTTCGCCACCGTCGGTCGCGCTCTCGCCCGTCGGATGCGTTCGATTATAGTAGCGGCGTGCAGGACGACATCCAGACGCTGCGCCGCATCCTCGCCGAGTCGCGCGTGCTCGCGGTGGTCGGTCTGTCGGCCGACTGGCACCGGCCGAGCTATTTCGCGGCGAAGTACATGCAGGAGCACGGCTACCGCGTGATCCCGGTCAATCCGCGCTATTGCGGCGGCCAGATCCTCGGCGAGCGCTGCTACGCTTCGCTTCGCGAGGTGCCGGAGAAGGTGGACCTCGTCGACGTGTTCCGCCGGACCGAGGACGTGATGCCGATCGCCGAGGACGCGGTCGCGATCGGCGCAAAAGTGTTCTGGCAGCAGCTCGGGGTGAGGAACGAAGCGGCGGCGCAGTACGCGCGCGCACACGGGCTCGAGGCGATCATGGACCGCTGCGTGAAGATCGAGCACGGGCGGCTGTTCGGCGGATTGAACTGGGTCGGCGTCAACACGCGCGTCATCTCCGCGAAACGGCCGCGCTGGCTGCCGTACTGACGGCTTGACCGCGGCGGCGCGCCGGCTATCCTTGCGCCGATGAGCCTCGCGATCCGTGTCTGCGACGGCCGCTTCGGGCGCGCAAAGCTCCTCGAAGTCCGCAAGCGCCTCGTCTTCGTCGATCTCGGCAAGCGCCGCGACTAGACGGCCCGGCGGCGATCGCGCGATGGCGGACCGCAAATTCGGCTTCGAGACGCTCGCGCTGCACGCCGGGCAGATCCCCGATGCGGTGACCGGCGCGCGCGCGGCGCCCATCTACCAGACGACCTCGTTCGTCTTCGACTCGGCCGACCACGCCGCGAGCCTGTTCAATCTGCAGACCTTCGGCAACGTCTATTCGCGCATCTCGAACCCGACGGTCGCGGTGCTCGAAGAACGCATCGCCGCGCTCGAAGGCGGCCGCGCGGCGCTCGCCTGCGCGAGCGGCCAGGCGGCCGAGGCGACCGCGATCCTCACGCTCGCGCACGAGGGCGATCACATCGTCTCGGCCTCGACGCTTTACGGCGGCACGCACACGCTGCTCGCGGTGAACCTCGCGAAGCTCGGCATCGAGACGACGTTCGTGCACCCCGACGACCCGGAAAATTTCCGCCGCGCGCTGCGGCCGAACACGAAGCTCCTTTACTGCGAGACTCTCGGCAACCCGCTGCTCAACGTCGTCGATCTCGAGGCGGTCGCGCAGATCGCCCACGAGGCGGGCGTGCCGCTCGTCGTCGACAACACCGTGGCCTCGCCGTACCTGTGCCGGCCGATCGAATGGGGCGCCGACATCGTCGTGCATTCGGCGACCAAGTACCTCGGCGGCCACGGCACGACGATGGGCGGCGTGATCGTGGAATCCGGCCGGTTCGACTGGGGCAACGGCAAGTTTCCCGAATTCACTTCGCCCTCGCCGGGCTACCACGGGGTGATCTTTCACGAGACCTTCGGCGACTTCGGCTTCACGATGAAGGCGCGCATGGAGGTGATGCGCACCTTCGGCCCGGCGCTCTCGCCGATCGCCGCGTGGCTGATTCTGCAGGGGGTCGAGACGCTTCCCGTGCGCATGGAGCGGCATTGCGCGAACGCGCTCGCGGTGGCGAAGTTCCTCGCCGATCACCCGCGCGTCGCGTGGGTGAACTATCCGGGCCTCGAAGGCGATCGCTACCATCGGCTTGCGCGCAAGTACCTCCCGCGAGGCGCCTCGGGGCTCGTCAACTTCGGCATCCGAGGCGGCGCGCGCGCGGGCGAGCGGTTCATCGAGGCGGCGCAGATGATGAGCCATCTCGCCAACATCGGCGACGCGAAGACGCTCGTCATTCATCCGGCCTCGACCACGCACCGTCAGATGAGCGAGGAAGAGCAGCGCAAGGCGGGCGTCACCCCCGACATGATCCGGCTGTCGGTCGGTCTCGAGACGCTGGAAGACATCCTCTGGGACGTCGACCAGGCGCTTGCGGCGAGCGCGCGCGCTTAGAGGGGGAAAGGCGATGTTCAGCTGGGACATCATCGAGCACGGCAAGCCCCTGCAGCGGGTGGTAAGGGAGACGCCGAAGCCCCAGGGCACCGAAGTGCTCGTGCGCGTCCTGCGCTCCGGCGTGTGCCACTCGGACCTGCACATCTGGGAAGGCTTTTTCGACTGGGGCGGCGGCAAGCGGTTTTACGTGAAGGAACGCGGCTGCGTGCCGCCGTTCACGCTCGGGCACGAGCCGTTCGGCGTGGTGGAGGCGCTCGGGCCGCGCGCGCGCGGCGTGAAAGTGGGCGAGCGCCGGATCGTCTATCCCCTGGATCGGCTGCGGAAAGTGCCCGGTGTGCCGCGCGGGCGAAGACCACTATTGCGTCGCCGGTCCGCGCTTCCTCGGCGCGATGCGCCCGGGCGCCTACGCGAGCCACGTCATCGTGCCGCACCCGAAGTACCTGGTGGACGCGAAGGGCGTCGACGAGGCGTTCGCCGCGACGCTCGCCTGCTGCGGGCTCACCACCTACAGCGCGACGGCGAAGCTTCCCGCGCTCGGCCGGCGCGACTGGGTGGCGGTGATCGGCTGCGGCGGCCTCGGCATGGTGTGCATCTCGGTGCTGCGCGCGCGCGGCATCCGCAACATCGTCGCCTGCGACATCGACGAGGCGAAACTCGCCGCCGAGG